>CAWJXX010000001.1:0-175551 GCA_963846945.1 uncultured Gemmatimonadales bacterium
CGCCGTTGGATCGGTACCGGCCGGCATGGTGTCGAGGGCCGGGTTGGTCGAGATGTTCGGGAAGCCGCTCCAGCGGCTGGCGCGCGTGTCGAACCGGTCGTAACGCAGGCCCACCTGCAGCACCACGTCCCCGATGTCGAGCCGGTCCTGGATGAACGCGGCATAGCGCACCGGCTTCTCGGACCAGTAGTCGCAGAGGCCTGAGCAGCGACGGAGGCGATGTAGCTGGTCATGTCGTACTGGGCATACTCGCCGCCGATCTGCACCCGGTTGTACCGGTCGAACTGCCAGTCGAGCGCGACATTGCCGACGTACCGGTTTTCCTTGTACAGGCTCACCAACGAAAAGGATTCGCCGCCGTCGAAGAAGGCCTGCTCCAGGCCGTACGGGTTTGATCGGTACGTGGTCTGTGGGGAATGCGCGTTGACCGAGTCGGCGTTGTTGAGGTCGATCATCCCGAGGCAGCTCTTGATGTTGCGAATGAAGCAGTCGAGCTTGCTGTACCGGCCGTTCGGGGTCGGCTTGCCATCGACATCGTACCGCTGCTCGAGATTGCTGAAACCATACTTCAACGGGATCGGCGAGAAGTAGAAGCCGAGCGTTCCCGCACCCGGACCCCCGTTTGCAAACGGACTGTTGATGAACCGGTCCGTCTGGTAGGACAGATTTACGTCCAGGGCCAGGGCGCGCTCCGCCGACTTGGCCAGGCTCTGGGTCCAGTTGAACGTGTACACCGCGTTCTGCGCCCGGAAGCCGGACTGCAGGTTGCCCGCCATCCCGGGATTGAGCGTCCTGACATAGCTGGGGTTCTTGCCCTGGTTCTGCGAGCCGTAGGCGCCGAGTCGCAAACGGGAGCCGTTGCCGTAGGACCAGTTGACGTTGCCGCCCACCTGTGCCGCCGAGAAGCTCGAGTACGCGACCCGGGCGCCGTGGCATGCGCCGCCGTTGTTGGTGGCGATGTCGGCGTTGGTGCTATTGGCGAAGGTGCTGCAGTCACCGGTGTAGATGGAATACCGGTTGACCGCGACCTGAACCACGGTGGTGTCGCCGTCCGCGCCGACTACGCGGTTGGACACGGTGGTATCCGTGCCGCTGCTCACGAAGACGGGGTAGTCCTGCTTGCCCTTTCCCGACAGGACCGACTCGTTCCCCTCGCCGGCCAGGTTGACGTTGAAGGTCATCCCCTTCAAGCCGAGCGGACCGCTGAGGTTGCCCTCGAAGCGGTTGAAGCCCACGCCGAGCGCCTGGCCGAACATTTCGTCCGACTCGACTGCAAGGCGTCCGGCGAACTTGGCGCCGCCCGTGCGCGTCGTCAGGTTGACGATGCCGGATTGCGCGTTGCCGAATTGCGCGCTGGCGGCACCCGTGGTGACCGACACTTCCTCGAAGCCGTTGGTGCCGTAGGTGACACCAGGCTGGCTCACCTGCGTTCCGTCGAAGGTGCTGGTGCCCGAGCCCGGGCCGTTGCCGCGGTTGCCGGGCTGGGTCGAGACGCCATCAACGTAAAATGCCGCTTCGTCGATGCGACCGCCGCGGATCGAGAGGGCCGTGCCGTTGTTCTCGGCGATTATTCCTGGCTGTAGCTGCAGCACCTGCCCGACACGATCCACGGGGAGGTTCTCGGTGAACTCGCCATCGATGCGCTGCTTGGTGGTGACTTCGTCACGCGGCACCAGCGCGTTCGAGGCGCCGACCGCGACGACTTCCTCGAGGTTGATGGTCGCCTTCTCCAGCTGGATGTCCTGGGTAATGGTCTGGCCGGCGAGCACCCGGAGGCCATCCACCTCGGAACGCTTGTAGCCAAGGAAAATGGCGAGCAGGGTCACGCTGCCGGCGGGGATATTGTTGATGAAGTAGTAGCCGTGAGCATTTGTGGAGGCGCTGAAGGCCGTGCCGACGATCACCACCGATGCGTTCTGGATTGGCGCTCCCGCCTGATCCCGCACATGACCTTCGATCTTGCCCGTCTGCGCCGAGAGCGCACCGGCGCTCGCGAGCAGCATCAATGCCGACCCCGCGAAACGTCTCGCGGGCCCGGTTAGGGCGCTGACTCCACTTTGTGTCATGGAAGCCTTCCCGGCCCAATGGAAGCCTTCCTCCTCGGGCCTGGACCGCCCTATTGTACCGCGCTGCTATGGCCGCGTCTAGTACGATTTGTACTGGCCCGCGTAGAAGTCCACGTTCAGGAAGCGGCCCGAGTCGCGCACGCCGTCCTCCGTGAGCCGGTCACGCCAGTCGGGCTCCTTGCGCTCCTTCAGGTCGCTCGAGATGAGCAGCTTCCAGTTCCCGACCCCGGTCGCGTCGGCGAAGATGTACCACTTGCCCTTGTCCTGATAGTTCCAGACTTCGTATGGCGGAGCGCGCTGGATCTGCGCACGGCGGAGCACCTGGGGCGGCGCGCCCATCTTGGCGTAGATCCGGCCGCGGTCCGTCTTCCAGCCCGGCACGGTCCGTTCGCGATAGTTCTTGTTGGCGAAGTCGACGGCCGCATAGAACTGCTCGCGGGCTTCATCGCGCGGCGTGTTGGGACTCGGATCGCGAGCGACCCAGAAATCGGTGAGGAATTTCCGCTTCGCATCCTCGCTCAGCCCCTTGTTCCATGCCTTGAGCTCGTTGGGGTCCGCAATGTAGAAGAGCGGGGCGAAGGCGGAGTCGAGCGCCTCGGGCGACATGTACTTGAAGTAGCCCTCGTCGCTTTCCTTCTCGTAGTTGATGCGGGCCACGTCCTTCTGCAGCGTCTCCTCGAGTGGCGCCATCATCAGCGGCGCCGACCGTTCCACTGCTTGCGTGCCCAGCGTCAGTACCACCTTCAAGGTGTAGTTTCCCGGCGGCAGTCCCTCCAGGTTCAGGCCGCCCTTGAGCAGGCCCCCGCCGGCCGAAACCTTGACCGGCGTCTTCTGGGTCTCGAGGAGGATGGCGCCGGCTCCATCGATGATCTGCACCGCCATGGTGCCGGCGGTCTCGTCCGTGGTGTACGCCTCCAGGATGTAGTACGCCTGGGTGTGAAGTGCCGTGAGGCGCAGGAGGGCGGCCGGGTCGAACACCGTGTTGCCCTTTCGCATCTCTCCCGGCTTGGGGACGCTGTCCGTGGCGTCCGCGAGCTTCATGACTGACGCCAGGATCACGTCAGACGCATCGGGACGGCTGGGGTAGGCTTCGACCGGCACATCGCTCGCGAGCACCTTCCCGGAGACCGAGTCGGTCACCTGCACCGCCACCTTGTAGTTCCCGGCCGGAACGGCAAAGTCCAGCATGTCGATGCTGTATGCCCCGGGGATCTTTACCGCCTGGGGCAGGTGCTGGCGCCACGCGTTGGAATTGAGCGTCACCCCGGCCTGGTCCGCGACCTTGACGGCAACCTCGTAGGAAACGCCGGCTGACCCTGCGTCCATGACGTTGAGTGGAACCTGGATCAGGACTCGGACACGGGTCTGTCCGCCATTTTCGACACGGTAGGATCGCACTGCCCGCACGGAAAGGCCGTCAGGTGTCTGCGCAGCGGCAGGGGGACCTGGCAGGGCATCGCCATCAGGGCCAGAGCAATCCAGCTCCGGAATTGCACGTGAGTCACTCCGTTGGGTCGGGTCTTCGAGGGTGGCAGGCGCGAGGCCGTCCGCGATATGGCAAGTATGCCCCCGGAGACGACAGGCAGCCTGAAAAAGACACAGGCGGGCCCGGACCGGGCCCGCCTGTACTCACTGCCATTCGGGCTAGAACCCGAGATTGAACGTAAAGAAGTTCGTCGGCCCGAGCGTGCCCATGTAGCGGTAGGCGTAGTCGAGACCGATGCTGAACTTGCCGGCCGTCTGGAAGGACAGGCCGCCACCGAATGCCAACCCCTGCAGGTTTTCCTCATCACCCACTGCGGTCGTCAGCGTTCCGGGATTCAGGTTGTTGGCGGGCTGGTAGCTGTAGCTGGCGCGGATCGCTGCACCGAAGCCCGAGCCGCCAAGGTGCTTGAAGTCCGCTTCCGTACCGCCGCCGAAGGACGACTTGTTGCTGATCTGGTTGTTGAAGTCCGCGATCAGCGTCCAGCGTACGTCGGTATCCGATATCAGGTCGTATCCGAGGGCGACCTTGAATACCGTCGGCAGGTTGAACGACTTGGTGTTCAGCGTGCCCGGCTGCGGGTTGGTCGGCACCGTGGGGACGCCCGGTGTCGAGTCACGCGGCACGTCGACGAGGAGCGCGTCACCGGAGTAACTGAGCGACGTGCCGAGGTTCATCAGCGTGAAGGAGAACTGGATCGGGTGACCGCCGAGCCGGGAATGGAAGTTGGTGCCGAAGTCCACTGCGAACGCGGTTCCGCTCGCGCCGCCGAGATGGTCGGAAATGAACTTCGCGGTCAGGCCGGCGCTGAATCGATCCGAGAAGTTCTGCGCGTAGGTAATGCCGCCGAACGTTTCGCTGACCGAGTAGACCGATCCGGTGCCGTCAGGCTGGTCGACTGTGTACACCGGCTGGTCGCCGAAGCCGAATGTGCCAAGCTGGATGCCGAAGGCTCGCGCCTTCCCGCCGAACGGGAACGACAGGCCCGCCCAGGCATAGTTGGTGTTGGCGACGTAGTTGTATTCGCTCGCCGAGAACCCGCTGGTTCGCTGGAGCGCGATACCGGCCGGGTTGTAGTAGAGAGCGCTTACGTCGTTGGCGATGGCTGAGAACGAGGTCCCGAGGGCCGCGCCTCGCGCCGTCGCGCCGAGCAAGAGGAATTCTGCCGAGGTGGTGCCGTACCCTGTGTTGTCGCTCCCGTTGTTCTGGGCGACGAGCAGCGCCGGGCTTCCGATTGACAGCATCCCCGCCAGTGCCCAGCGAAGTCTGTAAGAATCACGCATGATCTTTCGATCTCCTGAGGTAGGTGGCGGGGCCCCGTTCGGGAACCCCGCACACCGGGCCAGTGGACTACTGGGCGAAGTTCACCACGGTAAAGCGGCCAACTTTGCGAGCGCTGCCCGCTTCAATCATGTAGAAGTACACTCCCGACGCGACGACCTGGTTGTTCCGGTTACGGAGGTTCCAGTTCTCGTTGCCGCCGAACGACGGGGAGTTGTGCTCGAGCAGGTTGACCAGGATTCCGCTCGATGTGTAGATGCGGATGATCGCCTGGCTCGGGAGATTCACGAACTCGAGCACCTTGTTCTCGGTCGTGGCCTCAAACCCGTTCGTCACGTAGTACGGATCCGGCACCGTGTGGACCTTCGTGAGGTCCAGGTTCGTCGCTTCCTTGGTGCCGGCCTGCCCACTGGTCACGTAATTGATCTTCATGTTCGGGACTGCGGGATTCCCGGGCACCGGGGTGTACGTGTAGTTGCTGGGCGAGACACCCTGGTTGTTGTCGGCCTTGATGATGCCGTTGTACGACCGGAGCACCCACCGCGTCCCCGCCGCCGGCAGCGCGCCGCCAGTCAGCTGGAAGATGTGGTAGTGGCCGGCAACATAGAGACCGAATCCGCTTCCGTTGGCCGGGAGGAAGTCAGCCGGATCTTCCGACCCTGGCGCCGCAAACGACACCGGTGACACCGTCGCCGTCTGGCTCAGCTTGAACCCGTTACCCGGGTCCGGCAGCCGTCCACCGAACTCAGAGCTGAACAACTCTGCGCAGAAGCCGAGTTCGTTGAAGGCCTGCAGCATGTCTTCCTGCCACGCGATGTCTTCCCAGTCGATGACGCCGTTGCCATTGCCATCAGGCATGAAGCCATAGCCTGCCTGCGGTGTGGCATCGAACGGCACCGGAACGCGATCCGTGAGGTCGGTGACGGTGACGGTGCCACCGGCGCCCCAGACGAGTTCGATATCGGCCGACCGCGTGAACGGCGCGACGGTGTACAGGTAGACCTGTTCACAGACGCTGTTGCCCGGCCCCTGCACGCCAGCCACGAGCGGCTGCTGGTCGATGTGGGAGAGCGGTGCGTAGATCGAGTCCACGCCAGGCAGGTGGCCGACGCGGATCGAGTACGTCGGGTTGGCCAGCGTTTCGTTGGCGCCCGTGAACCACCGCGAGCCACCGACAGAGAAGCTGCCGAAGTCGCGGCGACCGTTGAAGTTCTCACCACCCGACCAGTTGCCCAGCTGGCCGACCGCGATGGTCAGCTGCGCCTGCAGGCTTCCGACGCCTGGCGGCACTCCATACAGCGCCAGCTGCGCGTCGCTGAACGGCACCGCGGCACCATCCGTCGTGGTCGACACCGACGGCGGGTCGCCGAACGTGGTTGTCAGGATCGGCTGGTAGACCGGGATCGCGACGTGTACCGGCGGCTTGCCGGGCTGGTTGTAGGTGAAGTAGTACTCGGCGCACAGGCCCTGGCCGTTGCTGCGGCCGCGGCAATCGTAGGCACCGATGTTGTCCTCGGGATACGGCTCACCATCGCCACGAGTCTTGACCGAGTCGATGACGGCGGCCAGGTCACCCACGGCCAGCTTCGGCCACAGCGTGCGGGCACCCTGGAAGGAGACACCCGTGACCGCGACGGCAGCGACCGGCGGCGGGGCAGCGTTGAACGTGCCGGTGGTCCCGTCGATGGTGAAGCTGCTCTGCACGTAAGGCGTGCCGTTCGGGTCGGTGACCGTGAAGCTGAGGTCCGGCAGGTCGGCGACGTTGGTTGCCGTCGTCACCGGCGTGACCGACTTCGCCACCCGCGGCGACTCGAGCGATGCCGGGCCCGACTGGAAGCTGTTCACGTCGAACGCGGTGACCGAGTAGAAGTACCGGAAGTTGTTCTTCGCGTCCTTGTCCTCGAACGAGAACGGAACGCCGGTATCGGCCAGCGGCGGGAAACCACCATCCGCCTTGCCGGTGAGCAGCGTGTCGGAGTTGGCGATGATCAGGAGCTCGCCATTCGCCAGCTGCACCCGTGAGGCCGAGCCGAGCTTGATCTGGACGAACTGGCCCACCAGCGGGTACGCGATCGACGTGGAGGCCGGTACGCCCGAGCCAGGCACGTAGTTGAACGCGACCGGGCAGCCCGCCGTGACGTTGAACGGCTCGCCCGGCCCGCAACTCGCACTCGGCTGTACCTGGCCGGTGAAGTCGGCGAACGTGGTGCCGGCGTAGTCGAACTGCGCGATCAGCACGAGCGAACCGGAGTTGTCCACGCGACCGCGGTAGATCCGGTAGCCCTCGACGTCGAACTGACGATAGTTCGGGTCATAGAGCGGGTTCGGCTGCGCTGGCGTGCCCGAACGGCTGGCGACGTCGAAGTACGGGTCGCCGGTCGCCTCGGAGACCGAGGGCTGCCAGGCGATCGTGACCGAGTTGTCGCCCGGCACGAGGTAGAAGTTCGGCGTCGACGGGGCGAACGGGAGGAGGAACCCGTTGTCGAAGATCGTCTGCGCCGTGAGCGCCTTGTTGAGCAGCGAGCCCGGAACCGTCTTGAACTCGTCCTGCGTCACGATGCCGTCGTTGTTGGCGTCCTGGTAAGCCGAGAAGCCGGTCAGCGAGTCGATCGTGTTCGCGCCCGTCGGACTGCAGCAGGCCCGCCTGCGTCAGGCGCACCGGGTTGCCCGGCTTCACGTCGGTCGACGCCGTCGGGGCGAAGTTCGGGATCGCGACCGGCGGAGCGAAGATGAACGCCACCACGATGCTGCCGAAGCCGCCGGGCGCCAGGGTCAGCGCGGTGGACGACTCGTAGAAGCGGGAGTCGGCGGCGCTCGGGTTGATGAAGCAGACGCCAACTGGCTGGCCACCGGCCACGTTGCAGGCCTGGTCGCCCTTGGACGGATCGAGGTTGCCGGACAGGTAGCGGAAGAGCTGGAACACTTCGGCCGGGTCCTTGAAGCCGGTGGCCGAGTTGATCGTGTTGGAGAACAGCTGAATCTTGCCGACGCCGGTCGGGCTGCGGAGGTACTTCACGCCGACGAAGCCCGGGCCCGCCAGGAACGGCGGTCCGAAGATCGTGGTGTTGGAGTAATCCTCGCCGCCGGACGGCGTGAAGTTGTTCTCGTAGCAGAAGCCCATGGCGAACGGCAGGTTCACCGAGCAGTAGTTCACGCCGGCGGTCGACACGTCCATGTCCGCGCCGAAGGCCGAGAACAGGCTGTCGATGGTGTAGCCGCCCTGGGGCAGCGTGATCCGGAACGCGCCGGTTGTTGGCGGCGACGAAATCCTTGCCGAGCTGCGCGACGATCGGCCGGATCGCAGGGCGCACGTTCACGTACGCCTCGTCCGTCGCCGACGACACGTTGTAGAAGGTCAGCGTGAAGTAGACGATGTCTTCGTTGCCGGTCGGGAAGTTCCAGCCCAGGCCGCGGAACTCGACTGCGACACCCAGGGGGTGCTGCCGGCCGGAGATCAGGGTCGGGTTGCCGTCCCAGCTCATGAACCACACGTCACCCTGCGATGCCGACTTGGCGCCGCGGAGGACGGGGTTGTAGAAGTTGTCGGCCTCGTTGAGTTCGGCTGGCACCCGGGCGGCATCGGGCCAGGCCGCCGCGTCAGCCGGGTCCTGGATGTTGTAGATCGGCTGGACACCGTCGCCGTTCTGCGTCGTCCCCTTGGGGTCGAAGAAGAACGCGCCAGTCTGGTCGCCATCCCAGGCGCCGCCGGGGTTCGAGATCTTGCCGGCGATCTGGGGGCCCGTGTTGAACACGAACTGGTTGCCGGTGCCCTTCGGCCAGAATCCACCGCCGATGGTCGATGAACCGGTGGAGTCACCGCCGATGTTGCCGAGGGACGAATTGAGTCCCAGGTACACCCGGTTCACGGTCATGGCGCCCAGGCTCCGGGCGAACAGGCGGAAGCCGCGCGGGCGTGCACCGGGCTGCGGCTTTGCCGACGCAACCGCCGGCACCAGGGCCGCCAGCGCCAGGGCCAGCAGTCCTCCCGCCGCGAGGCTTCTCGAACGATACAAGGCTCTCATTGCTGTCCTCTCAGAGTAAAAGCGCAACCGGGCTCGACCGACCCACACTTGGGTCGGCCGGGCCGGGGGTGCACCACGTTAGAAGGAGAACTCCAGTCCGAGACGCAGCGATCTGCCAGCGCCGTAGAAGAACGTCGGCGCTGCCTGGTTCGCGTAATAGAGCGCGTTTGACGCATTCAGCTGTTCGGCAACGGTGTAGATCCCGTCGCCGTTGCCGTAGCGCTGCTCGGCCCGGATCAGGTACATGCAGTTCGGCACGGACGGCGTGTTGGCCGAGTTGACCCAGCCAGCGCAGCCGGCATGACCCGCGCCCCCGAACGTGAGGTCCATCGCAGCGGTGCCTTCGTCGTATGCGCCGTTCTGCAGGCCCTCAGCGGCGTTCCGGGTGCTGTCGGCAGAGAAGTTCTGCTGCCGCTCGATCTCGCTCGTGATGCTGGCCGTGGTGACGTACTGCGTCAGCACGTTGGTGAAGTTCAGGATGTTCCGGGCATCCAGGTACACCGACAGCTGGTTGTGCCCGAGGTTGAAGCCCTTGACGAAGCGCATGTCAAACTGCTTGAACGTCGGCAGGCGCTCGGTGTTCAGGCCGCCCTGGAACGTGCCCTTGCCGCAGACGCCGTTGCTGAGCACCGACTGGTTGCCCTGCGGCGTCGCGCAGCCGGTGTAGGCCGTGCCGCTGGCGAACCGGAAGGCCACGAAGACCTGGAAGTTCTGCAGGATCGAGCCCACCGCCGTGCCCGAGTTCCAGCCATTCGGGAACGTGAGGGCAAGGCTGCCGACCAGGTTGTTCGGCCGCTGACAGCGCGATCGGCGCGATGGCCTGCGGGGGCGGCTGGTTGCCACCGTTCACGGCGTTCACGACGCGCGACCCGTAGTTGATGTAGGTGAACGGGTCCGAGCCGGTGCTGCTCGGCGCTGGTGTAGCTGTAACCCAGCGTGCCGTTGAACAGCTGACCGAACCGGCGGTTGAGCCGGAGGTCGATGCCCTTGGTGTTGCCGAAGTCCGCGTTGGTGATGAGGCGGAGGTCCTGCGCGTTGCCCGTCAGCGGGTCGATCGAGGAGACCAGACGGCCGGCGGCGTTCGCGAGGTTGTCGCGGTTGTACGCCGAGATGTCGAGCACCATGTCGTCGCTGAAGGCGTGCTGCACACCGAACTCGAAGATGATCGACTTGCCGTAGTCCACGTTCTGGCCGTAGACGCTGTTCGAGTTGGTGACGCTGAAGTCGGTGTTGATTCCGCTCAGCACCAGCGCGAAGTCAGGCGACTGCACCGACTGGGCGTAGGACAGGCGGAAGTTGGTGCGCTCGGTGACCGGGAAGGACACCTGCACGCGCGGGCTCAGGTAATCCCACGCCTGGTCCGGCACGTAGAGCGAGGCCGGATCGGTGCCTGCCGGCAGGGTGTCGAGCGCCGGGTTGGTCGAGATGCGCGGGAAGCCCGACCAGCGGCTCGCGCGCGTATCGAACCGGTCGTACCGGAGGCCGACCTGCAGCACCACGTCGCCGATGTCGAGCCGGTCCTGGATGAACGCCGCATACCGGATCGGCTTCTCGGCCCAGTAGTCGGAGAACGCCTGGCTGTTGATGCCCTGGGAGTAGCTGGTCATGTCGTACTGCACGTACTCGCCGCCGATCTGCACGCGGTTGTACCGGTCGAGCTGCCAGTCCAGCGTGGCGTTGCCGACGTACCGGTTTTCCTTGTACAGCTGCAGCGTCGCGTTCGAGAGACCGCCGTCCGGGAAGGTCTGCGCCAGGCCGTACGGGTTGGACCGGTACGTGACCTGCGGGGTGTGCGGCGTTGACCGAGTCGGGGTTGTTGAGGTCGATCACCCCGAGGCAGTTCCGCAGGTTGCGGATGAAGCAGTCGAGCTTGCTGTACACGCCGTCCGCTGGCCGGGTTGCCGTCGGCATCAAACCGCTGGTCAAGCACGCTGAAGCCGTACTTGAGCGGAATCGGCGAGAAGTAGAACCCGAGTGTTCCCGCACCAGGGCCACCCTCGTCGAACGGGCTCTGGATGAAGCGATCCGTCTGGTAGGACAGGTTCACGTCCAGGGCCAGGGCCCGCTCGGCCGACTTGGCCAGGTTCTGGGTCCAGTTGAACGTGTAGACCGCGTTCTGTGCGCGGAAGCCGGTCTGCAGGTCGCCCGCGATGCCCGGGTTCAGCGTGTTGAAGTAGCTGAAGTTCTTGCCCTGGTTCTGCGAGCCGTAGGCGCCAAGCCGCAGGCGCGAGCCGTTGCCGTACGACCAGTTGAGGTTGCCACCAATCTGTGCCGCCGAGAAGCTCGAGTTCGGAAGCCGGGCCCCGTTGCACGACTGGCCGTTGTTGTCGACCATGGACGCATTGGAGCTGTTCTGGAAGGTGCTGCAGTCGCCCGTATAGATGGAATAGCTGTTGACGGCGACGTCGTTGAAGCCACCCTCACCATCCGGGTTCGACACCGTCGTGTCGGTCCCGCTGCTGATGAAGACCGGGGCGTCCTGCCGGTCCTTGCCGGACCGGATCGACTCGTTGCCCTCGCCCGCGATATTGACGTTGAACGTCAGGCCCTTGAGCACGAGCGGACCGCTGAGGTTGCCCTCGAAGCGGTTGTAGCCCATGCCAAGCGTCTTGCCGAACACCTCGTCCGTCTCGGCGGCGAGGCGTCCCGCGAACTTGCTGCCACCAGTGCGGGTCGTGAGGTTCACGATGCCCGACTGGGCGTTGCCGAACTGCGCGCTGGCGGCGCCCGTGGTCACCGAGACTTCTTCGAAGCCGTTGGTGCCATAGGTCACGCCGGTCTGGCTGATCGGCATGGTGTTGGAGCCGTCGCTGTTCGCACCGTTGGACGCGTTGGTACCAGCGGAAACGAAGCCGGTGCCACGGTTGCCTGGCTGCGTCGTGACGCCGTCAACGTAGAACGCTGCTTCGTCGGTACGACCACCGCGGATTGAGAGCTGATTGCCGTTGTTCTCGGCCACGACACCCGGCTGCAGCTGCAGCACCTGGCTGACGCGGTCCACCGGAAGGTTCTCGGTGAACTCGCCATCGATGCGCTGCTTGGTGGTCACTTCGTCACGCGGCACCAGTGGATTGTCAGCGCCAACCGCCACGACTTCCTCGAGCTGGGCGGTGGTCTTCTCCAACTGGATGTCCTGCGTGATCGTCTGCCCCGTGAGCACCTTGACGCCGTCGACCTCGGAATGCTTGTACCCGAGGAACGCGGCGCGCAGAACGACTGTGCCGGCGGGGATGTTGTTGATGAAGTAATAGCCCTGGGCATTGGTGAGGGCGCTGAATGCTGTGCCGGCCACGACGACCTGCGCATTCTGGATTGGCGCTCCCGCCTGATCCCGCACTTTGCCTTCGATCTTACCAGTCTGTGCCGAGAGCGCACCGGCGCTCCCCAGCAGCACGACTGCCGACACCGCGAAACGTCTCGCGAGTCGGGTGAAGGCGCTGACTCCACTTTGTGTCATAGAAGCCTTCCTCCTGGGCGTAGACCGCGCTTCAAACTGCACTTGAATTCATTCGCCGCTGGAGCGGGCGCTCCGGAGTACTCGTGTGATTAGAGTCACGAATACGCCTCAGCGGCGCACTGCGCTGCTCCGCGCGAGCGCGCGAAGCGTTCATCCTGAGTCGAGAGAACTTCTGGAGTTGTCCAACGAGAACGTCGTCCTGGCCGGGACGGCGCGAGACAAGTATGAAGTGCGGTACCGCCGGTGTCAAGCAACGGTAAACAGGCCGTCTTTCGCCCGTGACTCCGCCGTAACTCCCTGAAACGCCAACGGATACCAGAAACTGGACACTCGCCACCTCGACATCAGCCGGGGCGGACGATCAGCTCCGTCTGGCGCGTTCCCGGGGTCACCCGCGCCGCCCCATCCGCGAGGTACATGTTGACCTCGCTCCGCACCCCAAAATGCCCCGGGATATAGATGCCGGGCTCAACCGAAAACCCCGTTCCGGTCAGGAACTGCCGGTCATCATGGGTCTCATAGTCATCGAGGTGCGGCCCCGAACCGTGCAGGCGGTGGTCGATCGAGTGACCGGTCCGATGCACGAACCACTCTCCAAACCCTTGTGCCTCAATGACATCCCGCGTCACACGGTCCACCTCGAAGCCCCGGATCGGCCGGCCGGTCGCCCAGCCGTCCTGCACGAACGCGATCGCCGCATCGCGCGCGTCGCGAACCGTTTCCCACACCTTCTTGACGTCGGCCGGGCGGGCGCTCCCCGCTGAAGCCCATCCAGGTCTGGTCGGCGTACACTGCCCCGAGCCGCCGCCCGCCCCAGAGATCGAGCAGCACCACCTCGTCGTCTGCCAGCGTCCGGTCTGCACCTGGCCTGGGCTCGTAATGCGGATTCGCCGCGTTGGGACCGAAACCGACGATTGGTGGGTGATCGAAGACGAGTCCGCCTGCGTTGATTGCGGCCACGACTTCCTGCTGGAGTGCCGATTCGGTGAGGCCACGCCCGCCCGATTTCACCGCGCGGCGCAACGCCTGCTGTGCCACCTGGGCGAGAATCTCGGCCGCGGCAAGATGATCGGCCAGGTCGTCGGCGCTCCAGACCGAAGCAAACCGGGTGACAAGTGCCCCGGACGGCACCACCGTCGCGCCCAGCTTTTCCAGCAGCTGCACCACGCCGTGGGGGACGCGATCGAGATATGGCACGGCGTCCTCGTGCGCGACCTCCATCGCCACCCGCTTGCCGCCGACCACGCGACGCAATGCTTCGTGCAGCTCCTCCCATCGCGAAAAGGGCAGCACCTCGCCGGGGAAACCCGCCACCGACTCGAGCTCGATCCGGTGCGCGATCGCCACCGGGGTCCCGTCCCGCGGGAGGTACACGAAAAGCCGTCGGCTTCCCATCCCCTCGATTCCCAGCACCTGGCCCAGTACCGGGTTTACGCCCTGAAAATCGTAGAGCAGCCACCCATCAGCGGCTGCGACGTCGAGCGCAGCGCGCAACGAGGCCTGCTCCGGGACGCGCAGGCTCATCGATAACCCGCAGCATCTGCCCAGTGCCAGACACATGCGGCGTCACCGCGAGCGCGACAGCGATCGTGCGTCATCGCGCCCTCCATCTCGACCAGCAGGCGCAGCATCTCGGCGAGCATCGACCCGATGAAGCCGCACGCGCTGCCATCAGGGAGGGCCGAAATCGTGATGGGTTCCGTCACCCGCGCATCGACCGCGCGGCCGGCCCGGCGCAGCTCGACCTCCACGGTGCCGCTGGCCAGCTTCACCGCCGAGCGGAAGCCAAGACTGCGGCTCATGCCGCCCGGGGTCACCTTGATGAGCGCCCGGGAGCCGGCCCCGGCGCCCTTGACCGCGTGACGCGCCGCACGGCGACCGGCGTCGGCAAAAGCGAGCTGGGCGTCGGCCCGGCGGCCCACCAGGCGAAGCACCCCGAGGGCCTCGTCGCGGGGAACGTCATCGCTCCCCTCCACTGCCTCTTCGTAGCGATCGATCTGGGCGGCGACGGTGTCACTGAGTCCGAAACGCTTGGAAACGACCTCATTGGCGAGCTCGTCGAGCCCGTCGTCGATGGGGGCGTCGAGGTTGCGCAGGGCCTCGAGGAGGCTCAAGGGAATCAGGGCGGGAACGCTGGATCGCAATGGCATGTGATGACGCTCACAAAGGTATCGACGGCGACCTGTCGCTCATAGGGGTGCTTGCGCCCGGCCCATGGCCCCCGGGACATTGGGCAGCATGCGCCCCGACTTCCCCATTGCCGGCGTCGTGGCCCTGCTGCTTTCGGCCGGCGGATGGCTCGCCGGAGCACTTACCGGACCCGCCGCCATGACGGCCGCCGTGGTGGGAACCGTGATCATCCGGTATGCCGGGTGGCCGGGCGGTGCCGCCCTGGCAACCTTCTTCGTCATTGGCAGCGCGGTGGGCCGGCTGACACGGGCGCGGGCGGGCTCCGACGCCAAGGGCGAGAAGCGGGATTCCTGGCAGGTGCTCGCGAACGGGGGGTGTGCGGCGCTGGGCGCGATCGTCGCCCGGGACGACCCTGCGCTCGCGCTATGGATCGTCACCGGAAGCGTCGCCGCCGCGGGCGCCGACACCTTCGCAACCGCGATCGGCAGCCTGAGCCCCACCGACCCGCGACTGCTGCTGCTGGGGCGACGGGTGCCCGCCGGCACCAACGGGGGCATGACGCCGCTCGGAACGAAGGGTGCCGTCAGCGGCGCGGCGATCATCAGCATCGTGGCGGCCCTCGCCGGAGCGGCGCCACGCCTGGCGCTTTTCGGCACCATGATTGGCGTGCTGGGTATGGTGATCGATTCGATCCTCGGTGCCACGCTGCAGGGGCGCTTCCATTGTCCCGCCTGCGATCTTCCGAGCGAGTGGCCGGTGCATCGGTGCGGGCAGCGGACGACCAGGATCGGCGGTTTTGCCTGGCTCACCAACGATGGGGTGAACGCCGCGGCGACCGCGGCTGGGGCCCTCGCCGGTGGACTGGCCTGGCGATCGTGGGGATTCACCTGATGGGAGTTGCACGTGGCTGACATGCAGGTAGACGCGCTCGTGATCGGCGGCGGCCCGGCCGGCAGCGCCTCGGCGTGCCTGCTGCGCGACGATGGCTGGCGCGTGCTCCTGGTCGACCGCGCGAAGTTCCCGCGCGAAAAGGCCTGCTCCGAGTACATGAGCCCCGAAACTGTTCGCGTGCTCGACCGGCTCGGCGTGATGCCGTCGCTTCGCCGAGGCGGGCGCGGTCGCCGTTTCGGGATCGACGGTGACGGCCGCGCGGGGCGCGCATCTCGCCGGTCGTTTTCCCGAAGGATCCGGTGTCGCCATCGCCAGGCGCGAGCTCGACCTGGCGCTGGTGCAGGCCGCCAGGGCGCGCGGCGCGCAGGTCATGGAGGAGACGTCGCTCGACCAGCTCGACATCCACGACGGGCGCGTCTCGGGCGCCACGCTCCGGACCCGCGATGCCACGCCGATCAGTGTGCGCGCATCGCTGACCGTGGGTGCGGACGGACTTCGCTCAAGGGTTGCCCGGGCGCTCGGTGGGCAGCGCTTCGGCTACCCCGCCCGTCTTGCGTTCGTGGCCCACGTCGCATCGGTCCCGGACGTGCACGATCGCGCGGAGATGCATGTGGGGCGTGGCGGGTACGTCGGGCTCAATGCCATCGGTGGCGGCATCACCAACGTCGCCCTCGTGGTGCCGCAGCAGGCTGCGTCTCGCGCCGCGGGGCGCGTGGCTGAGTTCTTCTTCGAGGAGCTCGAGCGCTTCCCGGGTGTGCGCGGCCGGGTCCGTCCGGGACACATCGTGCGCGAGGTCCTGGTGACCGGTCCCTTCGCCGTTCGGGCACGGCAGGCCACGATGCCTGGTGCACTCCTCGTGGGTGACGCGGCCGACTTCTTCGATCCATTCACCGGCGAGGGCATCTGTGCCGCGCTCGTGGGGCGCAGAGCTTGTGGCCAGCAGCATGGCCGGGCTCGCCGGGAACGAGCGGGGCATCGATCGCGCGCTGCTCGACTACCGCGCGCGCCGGCGCAAGCGGTTCGCGGGCAAGTGGACGGTGGAGCGACTCATCGGATACGCCATGCTGGTGCCCGGCCTGTTTGATCACGCCGTCGCGCGGATCGGGCGACGACGGGGCATGGCCGACACGCTGGTCGGCGTCACCGGTGCGGTCCTGCCGGCGCGCGCCGTGCTCAATCCGTACTTCCTCGCGCGGATGGTGCTGTGAGCCAGGCCGTCGACCAGGCACTCTTTCGCCAGCTGCTCGGGCGTTTCGCCACCGGCGTCACGGTCCTGACCGCGCGTGACCCGGCCGGCCGGCCCCACGGGATGACCGCCAACAGCCTCTCCTCCATTTCGCTCGAGCCACCGCTGCTGCTGATGGCGATCGACCACACGGCCTCCATGCACGGCCTGCTGACGACGACGCGTGAGTTTGCGGTCAACATCCTCTCGAGCACTCAGGAGATGCTCAGTCGACGGTTCGCCGAGGAGCGGGATGAGCGTTTCGACGGGATCGGCTATCGGGAGAGCCCGCGCGGCATGATCCTGCTGGACGGTGCGCTGGCACAGATCGAGTGCGAGCGCATCGCGCTGCACGAGGCCGGCGACCACACCCTCCTGATCGGGCGCGTGGTGGCCGGGACCGCGTTCGAGGGTCATCCGCTCTGCTATTTCCGGGGCGGATACACCGGCCTCGGCTGATTCGTGTCCACCATCGTCCTCTCGCCGATCGGGCACGAGCTGCTGGATGACCCTGGCGCCGATCCGGCCCTGGTCACCGCTTCCTTCGCCAACCTGGTGCGCAGCAACCGGCTCTTCGGTGCCACCGCGGCCATGCGGTTCGGCCTGCGCCAGCTTCTGGGCGGGATGGCGCGCGGCGCCTCGCTTACCCTCCTGGACATCGGTGCCGGTGCCGGCGACCTGCCGCGGAGCGCTGTCGCATGGGGGCGGCGGCGCGGAATCCAGCTGTCATGCGTCGGGCTCGAACGCAGCCGGGTCGCGGCCGCCATCGGCCAGCGCAACGGATTGACGATGCTGGTGGCCTGCGCGGGGGCGCTCCCCATCGGCGAGCGCAGCGTCGATGTGGTCGTCATGAGCCAGCTGCTTCACCACCTGTCCCGTGAGGCCGCCGTCGACGTGATCCGGGCCAGTGATCGTGTCGCGCGAGTCGGCGTGATCGTGGCCGACATCCGCCGGAGCCCGTTCGCCGCCATTGGCTTTCGCATTGCCGCCGAGGCGCTCGGATTCGATGCGGCAACGAAGGAGGATGGCGTTACGTCGGTCCGGCGAGGGTACCGGGCCGCCGAGCTCGAATCGATCCTCCGTGATGCCGGGGTGCGCGCCACCGTGCATCGGCGGCCGGGGTTCCGCCTCACGGCCGCCTGGCGCACCGCGTGATGCGCACCGTGGACCAGGCGCTCGTCCGGGCGCCCATCGACGAGGTCTTCGCGGCCGCATCCCAGGTGGAGCGCTGGCCCGACCTGCTCTCCCACTACCGGTGGGTCCGCTTCCTCGATCGACGTGCCGACGGCGGGCGGGTCGAAATGTCCGCCAATCGGCCGTTTGGCCCCGCCAACTGGCCGACCTGGTGGGTATCAGAAATGTGGATCGATCCCGCAAGGCACTCGGTGCGATACCGGCACGTGCGCGGCGTCACCAGTGGGATGGACGTCGAGTGGGCACTTCGCGAGACGGGAACGGGCGTCGAGGTGACTATCGTCCATGAGTGGAGCGGCCCGCCGTGGCCGCTGATCCGGCGACCGGCAGCCGACTGGATCATTGGGCCGGTTTTCGTCCACGGCATCGCGAGCCGGACGCTCGCGGGACTCAAGACGGCAGTCGAGCACAAGCAGACGGGGGCAGGAGTTACCGCCCATCCGCCATGAAAGGGAGCATGAGCAGCAGCAATCGACGTGTGGTCATTACCGGCATCGGCGTCGTCACACCGATCGGCACCGGCCGCGAGGAATTCTGGAGCGGGTTGCAGGGCGAGGTCTCGCAGGTCGGCCCGATCACGAGGTTCGATCCATCGCCGTTCCGGAGCCGGATCGCGGGTGAAGTGCCGGATTTCCGTCCATCGGACTTCATCGAGGCCCGTCGGGTCCGGCGCTTCGATCGGTTCGCGCAGTTCGGGGTGGCCGCCACCCGGCTCGCCATCGCGGACGCGCACCTGGACC
Organism: uncultured Gemmatimonadales bacterium; assembly: GCA_963846945.1. GTDB lineage: Bacteria > Gemmatimonadota > Gemmatimonadetes > Gemmatimonadales > GWC2-71-9 > JAGGAG01. The sequence goes on from CAWJXX010000001.1 coordinate 18,490, forward strand.
TTGCCACCGAAAACACCGACCTGGTCGGATCGAGCATGGGGACGGCCCTGGGCGGCGTGGCCCGGGCAGAAGAGGAGCATGGCAACTACCTGCGCGGCGGCCTGCGCGAGGTCGACCCCGGCCTGGCCCTCGCCGTCTTCGGCGGCGCGGCGAGCTGCAATGTCGCGATCGAATTCGGGGTAAGCGGGCCGAACACCACCAATGGGATGAGCTGCGCATCGGGCAGCATGGCGATCGGCGACGGGTTCCGCGCGATCGTGCGCGGCGACGCGGACGTGATGCTGAGCGGTGGCACGGAGGCGCCGCTCTCTCCGCTCTGTTTCGGTGCCTTCGCGGTCATCCGCGCGATGTCCACGCGCAATGATGAGCCGCTGCGCGCCAGCCGTCCCTTCGACCGGGAACGCGATGGGTTCGTCATGGCCGAGGGGGCCGCCGTCCTGGTGCTGGAAGAGCGCGAGCGGGCCATCTCGCGGGGCGCGCCCATCTATGCGGAACTCTGCGGATACGGCGTGACCAACGATGCGCATCACATGACCCAGCCGCGGCCGGATGGACGGCAGGCGGCGCGCGCCATGCGCCTCGCCATGGAGGAGGCGCACATCGGCGCGGCCGACGTGGGCTACATCAACGCCCACGGCTCCTCGACGCCGCTCAACGACCCCACTGAGACAGGCGCGATCCGCCAGGTGTTCGGCGAGCACGCCGGGCGCATCAAGGTGAGCGGCACCAAGGGCTACTACGGGCATGCCCTCGGTGCGAGCGGCGCGTTCGAGGCAGCGATCTGCGCGCTCGCGAGCCAGCAGCGCTGGCTTCCCCCGACGGTGAACCTCGTGACGCCGGACCCCGCGTGCGACCTGGCCTACATCGCCGGGGCCGGCGAGGCGGCGGACCCGGAGTACATGATCAGCAACTCATTTGGATTCGGCGGGATCAACGCGGTGCTGGTGTTCCGGCGGCACGACGGGCGGTAGGACGGCGTGTCAGCGCTCGCGCCCGAGCGCTGACGCGCGCCGAAGCAGGCGCAGCGAGTAACCGCACAGGACGACCGCGACGATGGTGTATGCCGCGATCATGAAGTTGCCGTTGGCCGGCGGATCAGCGAGCAGCAGCATCCTCTCCCTCCTGCAGGTCCACCAGCCGTCCGATTCCGTACCGTACCACGACCAGCCCCACGTACAGCAGCGAGAACGCCGCCAGCGAGAACAGCAGCGTCGCAACGAAGGACCCCGGCATCGTGGGCCCCTCGGGGCGGAGCACCACGGGACGCGGATGAATGGTGCGGAACATGTACACGCTGAGGTGGATGAACGGCACCAGCATCGCACCGAGAATGCCGACGACCGCACTGTACCGTGCCCGCTCCGACGGGTCGAACATCGAGCGGCGCAGGGTCAGGTAGCCGACAAACAGGAAGCACAGGAACAGGGTGGACGTCAGGCGCGGCTCCCATTGCCACCACGTCCCCCAGATCGGCTTGCCCCACAGCGGTCCCGTGAGCAGCACCAGCCCCACCAGCACCACGCCCACCTCGGCCGAGGCCTCGGCAAAGGTGTCGAGCCGCCGGTCGCCCAGCCAGAGGTACAGCCCGCTGCAGATCCCGACCAGCGTAAAGGCCATGAACGCGCACCAGGCCGACGGCACATGCACGTACATGATTTTCTGGGCCGGCCCCTGGACCGCCTCGATGCCGGTGAAGCCGATGGCGCGCACGTACGCGCATGCCACCGCGAGCAGCCCGAGCAGCACCAGCACCCGCCCGGTGCGCAGCGACTGGCGTGCCGACGCACGCACGTCGCTATTCGTCAAAGAGGGAGGGAAACGCAAGGAGACTGAGCGTGACGAAGGTGATGTCATAGACCACGAGAAGCCGCAGCCAGCCGGCACTTTCGAGCAGTGGGCGATTGTTGAACAGCGAGGCCGTCACCTGGGCCGCGGCGATGAGCGGCGGCAGCATGAACGGGAGCAGCAGCACCGGCAGCATCAGTTCGTTGAAGCGCACCCGGGCCGTCAGGGCGCTGAAGACCGTTCCCACCGCCACGAACCCGGTGGTGGCCAGCACCGCCAGCAGGACCATACCCGGCAGCGCCCCGTGCAGGTCCACGTTGAAGAATAGCACCATGAGCGGCAGGGTCACCGCTTCCACCACGCCCACGAAGAAGAGGTTGCCGAGAAATTTCCCGATGAAGAGCGCCTCGCGGGGCACTGGCGCGAGCAGCAGGCCGTCGAGGGCCCCATGCTCGAGCTCCACCGCGAATGCACGCGAGAGGGCCGTCATGGCGGCGAACGCGCAGGTGATCCAGAACGCACTCGGGGCCAGCACTGCGCCGCTGAGCGCGGTCGGGTCGCGGGCGAAATTGAAGATCGCGAGAATGATGGTCGCGACACCCACCGCGGACACGAGCGTGGTACGGCGCCGCAATTCCGAGCGGATGTCCTTCCCCGCGATCGCGAGTCCCGCACTGAGCGCGCTATGCAGGCAGCACCGCGCGATAGCGCGCCATGAAGCGATCGAGGTCGCGATCAGCCACCTCCTCCAGCACCCACCGGCCGCCGGCCAGGGCGAGCACCCTCGAGGCGAAGTCCCACACCTCGCTGACCTGGTGGGTCACCACGATCGTGCCGAGCCCCTCGGGTCGCCGTGCGGCGAGCAATGTCCGCAGCCGCTCGGAGGCCTGGACGTCGAGGCCGGTGAACGGCTCATCCAGCAGCAGGAGCCGGGGATGGTGCAGGAGCGCGCGACAGAGCGCGGCCCGCTGCAGCAGGCCGCGACTCAGCGTGCGCGGTGAATCGCCGGCGCGGCTCTCGAGCTGCACCTGCGCCAGGGCCGCGCCCGCGGCCCGCGCCGGATCGGGCAGGCCGTGCAGTCGTGCGGCGAACTCGAGGTTTTCCTGCAGGGAAAGGTCATCGTACAGCATGGCCCGATGCGACAGCAGGCCGATCGAGGCGCGGCTTGCCGGCTCGGCGGGATGCACGGCGCGGCCGTCGAGCTCGATGCTGCCCGCGTCCGGCCGCAACAGTCCCGCCAGGACACGCAGCAGCGTCGTCTTCCCGGCCCCGTTGGGCCCGACAACGGCGAGAGTCTCACCCTCGGCGAGGGCAAGGTCGAGACCCGCGAGGACAACGCGTGCGCCGAAGCTGCGCCTCAGGCCAGTTGCCCGAAGGAGCATCGGTGAATTGCGGGATGGGCTGGTATCGGCCACGGCGGAGACTAGCGGCCGCTCCAGAAAACGACAACAGGCCGGAGCGGGGCGTTGCCAGACCTCGATCCGACCTGCCGTCATGACGTCGCAACCTTGCGGCTGCGCCGACAATCTTTTTCTACACCGCGCAGGTCTACACCCCTGCGGGCTCGAATTCAAAAAGCGTGCTGAGCTTGGTGATGTTGAGCAGGAAGCGGAGCTCGTCACTCGGATTCTCGAGCACCACGGCATGGCGGCGTTCTGCGGCCCTGCGCTGCACCAGCATGAGGGCGCCAAGCCCGGCGGAGTCAACGTGACCCGTCGATGCGAGGTCGACCACCAGCCGACCTTCCCCTTCCGGCATGGACTCGAGGAGTTCAAATGCCCCGGTGCGGAACGCGACACGGGTATCGAGGCCCAGGGTTTCGGGCGCGTGCATCTCTCTCACATACTGAGGTGTGGATCGCATGATTCTGCTCCCACACCCGATAAGGAAACCGCGGTCGTCTGCGAATTTCTCCACCTTCGGCACCGAGCTATCTCGCGAACCGCGGAGGTGCGGTTACGATCGAGACCTCTAGTTTTGCGGCCCCGGATCACTCCGGGTGTGCTCTTATCGGGCGGATCAGGTTCTTGTCTCGGAACGTCGCTGCGTCCCACCACCTGACATAGCGAGACTGATGCCACGTTTGCCAGGTCCGTATATTCACACGACTTGGCCGTTTGGCGGGCCACTTTGGCCACGTCTTTCGCGCAGCTTCCACGGCACTCCGCCAAGCAACGACCTGCACCGGCACATGCGGAAAGTTGCACGCCCATGTCTACACAGCTCGATACGCTCCTCGACGAACAGCGCCGATTCCCGCCGACCGCAGCGTTTGCCGCCCGGGCGACTGCCACACAGTCGTTGTATGACGCCGCCGCAAGTGACCGGCTGGCTTTCTGGGAACGCGAGGCCACGGCGCTCGAGTGGATGAAGCGATGGACGACGGTGCTCGACTGGGCGCCCCCGCACGCGCGCTGGTTCAGCGGTGGCCAGCTCAATGTCGCCGCCAACTGCATCGACCGGCACCTGACCGGTGCGCGCCGCAACAAGGCGGCGATCCTCTGGGAGGGCGAGCCGGGCGATCGCCGTGTCTATACCTACTGGGAGCTGGGTCAGCAGGTCGGGCGCTGCGCCAATGCGCTCAAGGCGCTCGGCGTGCAGCGCGGCGATCGCGTGGCCATCTACCTCCCCATGGTTCCCGAAGCCGCCATCGCAATGCTCGCCTGTGCCCGGATCGGTGCGGTCCACTCGGTGGTCTTCGGCGGCTTCTCGTCGGAAGCCCTGCGCGATCGCATCAACGACGCCGATGCGAAGGTGCTCATCACCGCCGATGGCGGCTACCGGCGCGGCACCGTGGTTCCCCTCAAGCGTTTCGCCGATGAGGCAGTGGCCGGCTGTCCCGGCATTCACAGCGTGATGGTGGTGCGCCGGATGCAGGGCAGCGAGGCGTTCGCCAGCATGAAGGACGGACGCGACCACTGGTGGCATGACCTGCTGGAGCGGGCCTCTCCCACCTGCGAGCCCGAGGCGATGGAGGCCGAGGACCTCCTTTTCATCCTTTATACGTCCGGCACCACGGGAAAGCCCAAGGGGATCGTGCACTCGACCGGCGGCTACCTCACGCAGGTGGCCACCACCACGAAGTACGTCTTCGACCTCAAGGACGAGGATGTCTTCTGGTGCACCGCGGATATCGGGTGGGTAACCGGGCACTCCTATGTCGTGTACGGTCCGCTCGCCTGTGGCGCGACGGTGCTCATGTACGAGGGCGCACCCGACTGGCCCGAGCGTGATCGCTTCTGGAAGCTCTGCGCGCACTACGGGGTCACCGTGTTCTACACGGCACCGACCGCGATTCGCGCATTCATGAAGTGGGGCACCGAACACCCGGCGCGCCATGATCTCTCCCGCCTCCGGTTGCTCGGCAGCGTCGGGGAACCGATCAACCCCGAGGCGTGGATCTGGTACCATGAGCAGATCGGTCACCAGCGCTGCCCGATCGTGGATACCTGGTGGCAGACCGAAACCGGCGGGATCATGATCACGCCACTGCCCGGTGTCGTCACGACGAAGCCCGGGTCCGCGACCATTCCGTTTCCAGGCATCACCGCGGAACTGGTCGATGCGCAGGGCGCCCGCATCGAGCAGGGTGGCGGCTTCCTCGTGCTTACGGAACCGTGGCCCGGGATGCTGCGCACCATCTATGGCGACGACGCGCGGTACCGGGAGACCTACTGGAGCCGCTTTCCCGGGCGGTACTTCGCCGGGGACGGCGCCAAGCTGGATGAAGACGGCTACTGGTGGATTCTCGGCCGGGTGGATGACGTGCTCAACGTGGCCGGCCATCGCATCGGTACGATGGAGGTCGAGAGCGCGCTGGTGGACCATCCAGCCGTGGCGGAAGCCGCGGTGGTGGGCAAGGCGCACGATCTCAAGGGCCAGGCCATTGCGGCGTTCGTGACGCTCAAGGAGGGCGGCACGCCATCATCCGACATGCGCGACGAGCTGCGCGAGCATGTCGTCCGGAAGATCGGCGCGATTGCGCGCCCCGACGACATCATCTTCTCCGCCGACCTGCCGAAGACCCGCAGCGGCAAGATCATGCGGCGGCTGTTGCGCGACATCGCCGAGGGGCGCGCGGTCGGGGACACGACCACGCTCGCCGATCCCGGCGTCGTGGCAAGACTGCGTGACATGTATGAAGCGGAGGAGAGCTAGCTAGAACTGGATCTGCGCACCGAGCTCGACCACGCGATTGGGTGGCAGGCCGAAGAATGCCGTCGCCGACAGTGCGTTGCGCGACATCAGCGCAAAGAGTGCCTTCCGCCAGCGCGGCATGTACGGCAGCAGCCCGCCGTCTCCACCACCTGAAATCGAAGCGCCGCTGCGCGGCGCACTGGTCCGCCGCGGCGCGGCCGCCGTGATGAGCGTTTCTCGCCCCAGGTAGAAGCTGGTGTCGGCAGTCCGGAAGGTGGCTGTGTCCCGGCCGCCCTGTCGAAGATCCTCCGACAGCATCAGCAGTGCGAGCGGCAGGTCGGGCGACTCCATGAATCCGTAGTTCACCCGCACCAGGTAGAAGCCCTCGCCCCGCGGCTCGTAATCGAGGCGCTCCTGCTGCGCGACATACGGCACGTCCTTCGAGTGCACCGAGAGCAGGATCACCCGCTCGTGCAGCACCTTGTTGTGCTTGAGGTGGTGCAGGAGGACGGGCGGTGCACCGTCCGGCTCGGACGTGAGGAAGACCGCCGTGCCGGGAACGCGCGGCGGCTTTCGTCGCGCGATATCGGGGAGGAAAAGGTCGTACGGCAGCGCGCCCGCGCGGATGATCGCCGAGAGCCGGCGCCGTCCCAGGTGCCACGTCGTCATGAGCAGGTAGATGACGCCCGCCACGGCCAGCGGGATCCAGCCACCGTGCAGCACCTTCACCAGGTTGGCACTGAAGAAGGCGAGGTCGACCACGAGAAACACCATCGTCAGCAGCAGCGAGCCCCAGAAGCTCCAGTGCCACCGGTCGCGCGTCACCGTATGGAAGAGCAGCGTCGTGATGATCATCGTGCCCGTTACCGCGATGCCGTACGCCGCCGCGAGGTTGGACGACGACCGCATCCCGAGTACGAGCGCGATGCAGCCGATGCAGAGCAGCGCGTTGACCTGCGGGATGTAGATCTGCCCCGACTCCTTGGCCGACGTGTGCCGGATCGTCACCCGCGGGCAGTAGCCGAGCTGCACCGCCTGGCGCGTGAGGGAGAAGGCCCCGGAGATGAGTGCCTGGGACGCCACGATCGCGGCGGCGGTGGCAATCGCCACCATCGGGTACAGCCCCCAGGACGGCACCAGTGCATAGAAGGGATTGCGCACCGTCACGGGGTCGGGATGGTGCAGCAGCCAGGCCGACTGCCCGAAGTAGTTGAGCACCAGCGCCGGGAGCGCCACGAAGAACCAGGCGAGCCGGATCGGCCGCGGGCCGAAGTGGCCCATGTCGGCGTACAGTGCCTCGCCGCCGGTCACCACCAGCACGACCGAGCCAAGAATGAGGAAGCCGGTCAGGCCATCGCGAAGGAAGAACTGGATCGCGTGCGCGGGATTGATCGCCTGCAGCACCGTGGGGTCCGCCGACAGGCCGCGCAGGCCCAGCAGCGCGATGCAGATGAACCAGATCGTCATCACCGGCCCGAAGATCGAGCCCGACACGATGCGTGCCGCTGTGCTGCACCATGAAGAGCGCCGAGCAGGATCGGCGGCGGACAGGTACGGCACCAGCGGCTTGACTGCCGTGGTCGCGACCTCGAGTCCCTCGACGGCGCCCAGCACCGAGATCGCGGGCGTGATGATGCCATCGCCATAGAGCAGCGCCGCACCGAACAGGCCGGCCGCGATGAGCACCGTGCGCCGCCGGCTCTCGGTGCCGGCGACATGGGGCCGCACCAGCGCCAGCAGCGCGAGGATGCCGCCCTCGCCGCGGTTGTCGGCCCGCAGGACGAAGGTGATGTACTTGAAGGAGACGACGAAGTTCATCGCCCAGAACACCAGCGACATGACCCCGAGCACGTTCTCGCGTGTCGGCGTGATGCCGTGCTCGGGGCTGAAGCATTCCTTGAGGGCGTACAGCGGGCTGGTGCCGATGTCGCCATAGACGACCCCGAGGGCCGCCAGGGCAAGGAACGCCAAGTCGCGGGTCGAGCGACCCGCGTTTGCCTGGTGTGTCACAACAGGGTTGGGATCCGGCCTCGCGTCAGTGCGCCGGGGCCGGCGCGGCAGCCGGCGGGGCGATGGAATCGACGATCTTCTTCAGCGCATCGTACGGAAGGTCGCCGGGAAACAGGCGGCCGCCGATGAGGAACGTGGGCGTCGAACCCACGCCAACCTTGATCGCCTCGTTGTAGCTCGCCTGGATCCGCCCGGCGTACCGGGCGCTCTGCATGCACTCGTCGTACTTGCCCAGGTCGAGCCCGAGCGACTTGGCGATGCTGCGGAACTGGTCCGCCGCACTCTTCTTGAACGACCAGTCGTTCTGCGATTCGTAGATGAAGCGGTGCATCTCCCAGTACTTCCCCTGGTCGTTCGCGCAGGCCGCCGCATGCGCCGCAATTCGCGTCTGGGGATGGATATCCAGCGGGAAGTCCCGGTACCGCCAGCGCACCCGTCCCGATTCGATGAGCCGCTCGCGCACGGAGGGGAATTGCACCGCATCGAATGAACCGCACGCGGGGCACTGATAGTCCGCGTACACCGTGACCTCCACCGGCGCGTCCGCATTCCCCAGCCGATAGCCCTGGAATCCCGCAGTGTCGGCCTCGGTGACCTTCACGTTGGCCGGAATGCTGATCGGCGGGCGCCGCGACTGCAGGAAGAGCGCCCCCAGCCCCACTGCCGCCACAACGGCCAGGATAACGTAAAACGGCTTCAGTCCTCTGGGCGCGGGCGCCGCCATGGCTCTTCATCCTCCGGGTCATCAATGGTGAACGAGGTGCGCAACGCATCCTCAACCAATCGCCGGTGTTCCGCGATTTCGGGCGTATCATACGTGCTGCGCACCTCATAATGGAACAACTCGCTGCGCGCCTCGCCCAGCAACCCCAGCAGCTCCGAACTCGCGGAGAGCAGTATGCCACGCTGGTCGAGTATCCGGATCACCTCGGCGATCCGTCGCAGCAACTGCCGGAGCCGTTCGGCCCGGGCCTCGTCATATACCTCGTCGTCGTCGCTCATCGAAGTGCCCTCAACCATGCGGGTCCTGTCCTCCCGCGTGCACGGTCGGGAAATGTATATCGCCGAGGCCAGTGCGGGTGAAAGCATGCGTAAGTAGCGCTGCCGCAGCGGTCTTGGGCCCAATCCGGGTATTGAGCACGGGGTTTGCACCAATAAGTGCAACCCGGTTATACTTACCGGCAGCGATCAGGCTCTTACATAGGGGAAGGGATGTCCAAGAAGAAGACCCGCACTACTCCGTCCGTCGCTTCCACGCACGACCAGGCCCGCGATGAGTTGTTCAGTCACATCCTGCGGTGCGGGGTCATCGAAGCGCTTCCGGAGCACCAGAAGGAATGGTTCGACGACACGATGCAGTACCTTGCCGAGCGCTATGACGACCTCTCCGATGCGGAGCTGACACAGCTTCGTGAACTCGGCGAGCGGTATTGTCAGCCGGTGCGCCGCAAGGAAGCCACGGCGTCGGCCGCAGTCTAGCAGGTCGCAAGAGTCAGTGACGCGACGCGCGCCCCGGCATGCATTGCCGGGGCGCTCTGCTTTTCAGGCCGTGGCGGGTGTCATTTCGAGCTCGGTGGTGACCACGATGTCGGGCGCGAGCGAGTGCATGACCGAACAGTACTTTTCCACCGACAGCGCGATCGCGCGTCGCACTTTCGCCTCGTCCAGGTCCGTTCCCGAGACCCGGAACAGCATCGTGATACCGACATAGCGCCGTGGTTGCTCATCCCGCCGCACTCCGCGCGCATCGACGTGAAGGCTGGTCAGGCGTTCGCGCATCTTGTCGAGGATCGACACCACATCGGCCGCACTGCAGGAGGCTGCCGCCAGCAGCAGCAGCAGCATCGGCCCGGGTGCCTCGCTGTTGTCGGCATCGATGGCGGCCTGCGGTCCCCCCGGTTCGCCGCCCTCGAACCGCAGGCCGCCGTTCCACTTGAGCGTGACATGCTTGGTTTCCATGGGGCGAACAGTAGCGAGCCCGCATGCAGAGCGTCCAGCCGCGCGTCGCTTGCTGGCCATCCGGCGGCGGACTAGCTTCGATCACGCTGCCACCTCGGGCCTTTCCGGGCACGCATGAACCTCTCGCTGCTGCGCAATACCGCCCTTTTCGCCGACCTCGACGAGACCCAGCTCTCGCGCGTCGCGGACGCGTGCCGCACCTTCTTCGCCACGTCGATCTTCTGATGGCACTCGATACCGCGGTCATTCCCTGTGGTGGCCTGGGGCGCCGCCTGCGCCCGATTACCAACTGGGTGCCGAAGGAGATGTTGCCGGTCGGCCTCAAGCCGGTGCTCTACTGGGCGCTGGACGAGGCCGCGGCCGCCGGGCTCATGCGGGTCATCCTCGTCATGACGTCGCACAAGCCGATCATCGAGGCGGCCGCGCGCCAGTATCAGGGCGCGCTCGAACTCGAGTTTGTGCTCCAGCCGGCGTTTCGCGGACTGGGCGACGCGATCCTCCAGGCACGCGATGCCCTGGCGGGATCGCCCTTCCTTCTCCTGCAGCCCGACCAGCTGTTCGACGGGCCGAACCCGAGTACCGCGGTCCTGGCCGCGTACCGCGCGACGCGACGCTGCACGGTGGCGCTCGTGGAGGTGGGCAAGGGCGACGCAGCCCATACCGGCGCGTTCGGCCGCGCGCACGCGAGCACCGAGGGCGATCGGCTGCGGGTCGAGACGCTCGAGTCGCGTGGATCCAGCCTCGGTCGTTTCAACGCCGAGAATGGTCCCGCCCTCGCGCCGACCGGACGGGTGGCGTTCCCGGCGGACGTGTTCACCGAGTTCGATGCGGTGGCGGCGGCCACACCACCGGGCACCGAGCTCGATGATCGCCCGGTACTGCAGCGGCTGGCGACCCGCGGGGCCCTGGACGGCGTCGCGGTACCGGCCAAGCTGTTCGACATCGGAGTGCCGGAGGGTTATCGCGAGGCGGTGGCGCGCTGGCCGGCGCGGGTGACCTGATGACGCACTACATCCTCCTCAGCGAGGAGGTGAGTGGCATTGCACCGCAGCGCCTGCTCGACACGAGCCAGCTGGCCGTCGCGGTGGTCGCGGCGGCGGGAGCAATGGGAATGTCGGCCGATGGTCCGCCGGTGACGCGCGGATCGCCACAGGAGAATTCGGTGGCGCTGCTCTGCCGCGAGGGGCACGTGGTGCTGCATGCGGTGCCGGGCGAGGGCATCTGCCTGGTCGACCTGGCGGGACGCCCCGGAGTGCAGCTGCAGCGGGGACTCGATGTTATTGCGCGCCGCCTGGGCACTGCAATTTCATAGGGCGCCCCCCCGTACCACTCCTTCCGCACGCTGGCGGGTAAACGCGCCGGCCGCAAAATCCCGGATCGCGTCCGCGGTGACGCCGTGATAGCGCGCCGCCGGGTCATCGAGCTCCTGCAATCCCTCGCCTGCCAGCCACGCCTCGATGATCTCGCCGGCCACGGCGCCTGCACTCTGTCGAGACACCTCGGCCTGGCCCGCGAGGTAGTTCACGCCGCCTGACAGCTCGGCGTCGCTGACGCGATCCGCCGCGAACCTGGCGAGCTCCTCCAGCATCGCCGCCCGCGCTTCGGTCTCGCGTTCTGGCGAGGTCGCGATGTAGGTAAGGACGGCGCCACCATCGCGCCGCGCCCACCCCGTACCCACCACGGTATAGGCCAGCGACCGGCGATCGCGCAGCGCGTCGAAGAGCCGCCCGCCCAGGCCGCTCGCAACGGCACTCCACACCTCGGCCGCGTGCCGTCGCGGGTCACGCCGATCCGGTCCCGGGAAGACCATGGCAAACGCCGACTGCGCCTTGGCGCGCGTCACGACGCGCTGCCAGTCTTCGGCCGAAGGATCTACCTGCTGCGGGCCCGGAGACGCGCCGGCGCCCGCCGATGGCAGGTGGCCGAACACGCCGGCCAGGTCCGCGGCCGCGGATTCGGGATCCAGGTCTCCAACGGCAACCAGCACGCCGCGTTGCGAGGCGATGTGTTCACGGTGCCACGCACGCACCGCCCCGATGTCGATCCGCGGCAGGGTCTCCGGCGTCCCGCCCACCGGGCGCCCGTAGCCCCGGTCGCTGAACGCGGCACCGAAGGCCAGCAGGAACGGAAAGCGGAACATGTCGTCGGCGACCTGCTGCGCCTCCTCGAGCATCAGTCCGCGCTCGGTCAGCACGTCCTCCTCACGGAACGCCGGCTCGAACGTCGCGAGCCGAATCAGGGAGGCGGCGGTGGCAAGATGCTCGCTCAGGACCGGGAGGCTTACGCCGGACCAGTCGAGACCGGCGCTCGAGCTCAGCGTTCCGCCCAGTCCTTCGGCCGCGAACGCCAGGGCAGACGCATCGAGATCCCCCGCGCCCCGCACGATCGAGCGCATGGCCAGCGCACCGATGCCGGCAACCGATGGCGATTCGGCCATCGACCGGGGCACGTAGTAGCCAAGGGAGACAGCGGGCACGCCGGGCTTCCGCCGGATGAGCAGGTCGAGGCCGGCGAGGGGTACGTGCAGTACACCGGCGGTCTCGCGTCCGCGGACGCGCTGCGGCGGCCGCACGGCAGCCTGGTGTATCCGCGGTGGCGCCATGCTGGTGAGTGGCGCCACCGCAAAGGCGGCCGCGAGTCGCTCGGCCGTAAATGCGTCGCCCACATCATCGGGCAGGTAGGCGACACCGCTGACGTTGCCGGGGTGCAGGTAGCGATCAGCCACCGTGCGCACCTCGTCAGCCGTGACGGTGCTGAGCCGTTCGTACTCCTCGTCCAGCAGTTCGATGCGCCCGAGGGCCTCGGCGTTGGCGAGCGCGGACGCGCGGCCCTCCATCGACTCGTTGCGTCGCGCCCAGCGTGCGAGCAGCAGCGTGCGCGCGCGCTTCAGGTCCTCCTCGCCGGGACCCGCGAGCGCGAGCCGATTGGTCGCCGTCGCGATACCCTCAAGAGCCTGGTCCACCCGGGACGGATCGACGTCAGTGGAAATCGAGAAGACGCCGAGATCGCCCGGGGTGTAGTTGCTGGCGCCGATGCCGGTGACGATGCCGGTCTCGCGCAGCAGGCGGTAGAGCCAGCTTCCCCGCCCCGCACTCAGCACGGCGGCCGCGACGTCGAGCGGCACGCTGTCATCGTGCAGGGCCGGGACGGTGCGCCAGCCAAGCGCGAGCTCCGCCCGGGTGACATCGCCGCGCAGGGTACGGGCCCTGACCCCGACATGCAGCGGCTCTTCGGGCGAACGATCGATGGCACCGGGCGCCGGTGCCCAGTCACCGTACGTGGCGCGCAGCGTGGCAAGGGTCTCTTCCACGGCGATGGCACCCACGACGGAGACGATGGTACGCTCGGGCACGTAGCGCGACGCGTAGTACCCGGCGACATCGGCCCGGGTATAGCCGGCGAGCTGTTCCTCGGTGCCGATGCGCCACCGCCGGATGCGATGCTGGTCGAACATCACCTCGTGCAGGGTCTCGTACGCGACGGAGTCGGGCGAGTCCAGCTTGCGCTTCGCCTCCTGGATGATCACCCGGAGCTCGCGCGCCAGTTCGTGCTCGTCGATCAGCGAATGGCGCAGCGCGTCGGCCTGGATGTCGACTCCGCGCGCCAGCGCGGACGCCGGCAGCACCACGAAGTAGCTGGTGTGATCGTAGGAGGTCGAGGCGTTGAGGTAGCCCCCCGCCGCCTTGGTTTCCCGCGCAATCTGGCCTACGCCACGCGTCGGCGTTCCCTTGAAGAACATGTGCTCGAGCACGTGCGAGATGCCGATCCAGCGATCGGGCTCGTCGAAAAAACCCGCGCGCACATGGGTGACGACGGCCACGGCACGTGCCGAATCATCGCGCTGTACCAGCAGGGTCAGGCCGTTGGGAAGAACTTCGCGATGAACGTCGGCGGTGAAGCGAAGCGAAGCGGCGTTGGTCATGGTGGGGAAAGATAGACGGGGGAGGAAGCGAGAGGTGAGAAGTGAGAGGTAAAAGGTGAGAGGTGAGAGGTGAGAGGTGAGAGGTAAGCGGTGAGCGGGGTCGACTCAGCTCTCGACTCTCAGCTCTCAACGCTCAACTTACGACTCACGACTCACGACTTCAATGCAGTATCCGCAACACTCCCGCCTCCGAGCTCCCCCGAATAAACGCCTCGGCATCCGTCACCGGAATGACGATGCCGGTCTCCGTGCGGCCGCGGCGTGCGAGGCTGGCCATGAACTCGCTCATCGACGCATCGGCCCATTCCGGCTCCGCGGCCTTCATTTGGGTCAGGATTTCGTCCCATGACCCGCGAAAGCTCTGGCCGCCGAGCGTGGCGACATGATGTACGTCCCCGCCCGGTCGCCGCTGCATCGCCTGCAGCTCGGTGAGCAGGGTGCCGAACAGCTCGAGCTGGTGCGGGTCGCGCATGGTGCCATCGGGCTGCAGCGCCTCGATTTCGGCAAGCAGCATGTCGATCGCATCGGGCTCGCCGGCCACCTCGCCCAGGCGGTGATACCACGGCGCCAGTTCCGGATCGTCGTCGGACAGGCGATAGACGGTCTTCTTGAGTTCGATGCACCGCCAGATGCCGAGTTCGTCGAAATGATCGTCGGGCTCGGTGCGCTCGAGATGATGCAGCGATGCTTCGGTCTCGCCCCGGTCATAGAGCATGTTGCCCAGGTACACCCGTGCCTCGGGGTATTGCGGCTCGAGCTCGAGGGCGCGCCGGATCCAGAACAGGGCACCAGGATCGTTGCCCAGCCGGTGCGAGGCGTAGCCCAGGCAGGCGGCCGCCTCGGGCGAGTCGCCGTGCGCGGTCACCGCCAGTTCGAAGTAGCGGTGCGCCTGGGCCAGGAGCCCCTCACGGAAACAGGCTCGCCCAAGCTGCAGCATCAGCTCGAGGTCTTCATTGAAGCCCAGTGCCACGATGCGCTCGTAGGCGCGCAGCGCACCGGCGCGATCACCGAGCTTGAGCAGCGCCTCGCCCAGTCCGGCGAGTGCGTCCTCGTTGTCGGGATCGAGTGCGATGGCCGTCTCGAAGGCGCGGCGCGCCCAGCCATAGTCCTCCCGGGCCAGGTGCGCGTAGGCGGATCCGATGTGCAGCTCCACCGCGTTCGGATACAAGGCGAGCCCATCGCGCAGCAGCGCGAGTGCCTCGTCATAGGATCCTTCGTTGTAGAGCTGGTGAGCCTGTTCGTCGAACTCGTCGGAGCTGCGGAATGCTTCCGACATCGGCAGGAGGCCTCCCGTGCAGGTTGACCAATATTATGGAACCATGGCGTTAGTTGCAAGAGTTTGGGGCTCTGCCGTCTCGAAAATTGTATCGCTAACCCCCTGAACAAGTTGCCACTGTCGAGACTGCTCCATTGCGGTAACTGACCGGCGGCGTATATTACTGACCAGTCAGTTACTTCAGGAGCGATTTCTCCGTGCTTGAAACCACCGCGCCGCGCTGGCAGCGCCGCCCCGATTCCCGACCCGACGAAATCCTCGATGCGGCTCTTCATGTGTTCGCGAGCGAGGGATATCGCGCCGCCCGCCTCGACGACATCGCGCGTCGCGCCGGCGTCAGCAAGGGGACGCTCTACCTGTATTTCGATTCGAAGGATGAAATCTTCCGCGCGATGATTCGCTCCCGGATCGTCAGCGTCGTGGACGAGAGCGAGCGCGAACTGCAGAAGATCGAGGGGTCCACCCGCGAGAAGCTCGAGTTCCTCATGCACCGGATCTGGGACCTCGTGGGCGACCCGGCCATGATCCGGATCATCAAGCTGCTGCACGGCGAGCTCAACCATTTCCCCGAGCTCACCCGTTTCTACTACGAAGAGGTCATTCTCCGCATCCGCGCGGTGGGCATGAACCTCATGGCGCAGGGTGTCGCTGCCGGCGAGTGTCGTGCCGAGCAGGCGCAGTTCGCCGCGCGTGCCATGCCCGCCCTGCTGGTGATGGGCAGCAAGTGGCTGCACTTCTTCTCCTCCATCGACCCGAGCCCCATGGCGGCCGATGAAATCGTGGCGGGCAGCATCGACCTCGTCCTCAACGGCGTGCTGCCCCGGGCCGCGGAGGAGAAGCCGTGATGGCCCGCAACGCACTGGGCCCGGCCCTGGCAGCGCTGCTGCTGGTCCATCCGCTGGCGGCGCAGGCCAATGCCTCATTGCGTCCCGCCGGCCCGATGACACTGGACGGCGCCATGCGCTGGGCCTGGCAGCAGGGCATCGCCGCGTCGGTCGCGCGGCTCAACACCGACGTCGCGCAGGCCCGTGTCGGCCAGCGCCGGGCGGACCTCCTGCCGAACATCAACGGCGATGTCGATGCCGCGCGCCAGACGCTCAACCTGGACGAGTTCGGCATCCCGATCGCCACCGGAGTCACCGACCCGTTCACGCTGTTCCACTTCCGGCTGACGGGCTCGCAGACGCTGGTGGACCTGGCCGCCTTTTCCCGGGTCAAGTCCGCCAGTGACTCGGTTGTCGCCGCCGGATTTGACGCGCAGTCGGTCGGGAGCAATGCCGCCGCCGTGGCCGGCATCGCATATGTGCGGGTGCTTGGCATCGCCGCGACCATCAAGGCGCGCGAGGCCGACAGCGTGATCGCGGCAGACCTTCTGTCGCAGGCCCGCCAGCTCTCGGACGCGGGGATCAACGCCGCGATCGACGTCACCCGGAACGAGGTGAACCTGGCCGCGGTCCTGACGCAGCTGGTCATCACCCGGAACCAGCTCGCCCGTGCACGTCTCGATCTTGCCCGGGCGCTGAGCCTGCCGCCCGAAGTCGCGGTGCAGCTGGCCGATACGCTCGGCCAGGAGGACACCGGCCTCCCGACCAATGCCGACTCGGCCGTGGCCTACGCCATGGACCACCGTCCCGAAGTGCTGGCCGAACGCCAGCGCACCGAGGCCGTGCGGCTGAACCGGCGTGCCATCGGCCAGGAGAACCTCCCGCATGCCGCGCTGAACGGCATGGTGGAGGAGAGCGGGCAGCAGCTCGATGGACTGGCCGGCACCTGGTTCGTTCAGGTCGGCATCACGGTGCCGATTTTCGACGGCCTCCGGCGGCAGAAGCGGCGGGACGAATCCACCGCGCGCTATGACGCGCAGCAGCTCCGGGAGCGCGACGTGACGCTGCAGGTGGACGCCGAGGCACGGCAGGTCGTGATCGACCTGGTCGCGGCGCGCGATGAACTGGCCGTCGCCGTGCAACGCCTGCGCCTCGCCGACCTGGAACTCCGGCAGGCAGATGAACGCGTCGCGGCCGGCGTGGCCGGCAGCGTGGAAACCACGAATGCGCAGCGAAACCTGGTCGCGGCACGTGACGCCGTGATCCAGGCCCGCGTCTCCCTCGACGTCGCCCGTGTAAACGCCTATCGAGCGCTCGGCACCATCGTGCCGGCGAGCAACTGATGACCACACCGACCCTGGCCCCGCGAGCTCAAGCAATGACTGACGTCCGCACTGACGCGATGCCCACGCCGCCCCCGGCCCCCGCCGCGGAGGAAGCCCCCGCGAACGGCTCCCGCGTGCGACTCGTGATCTTCCTGCTGATCATCGCTGCCGCCGTGACCTTCGGCATCCGACGATGGCTCGTGAGCCGGCACCTGGTGTCGAGCGACAACGCGCAGGTGGATGGGCACATCACGCCGATCGCGCCCAAGGTGCAGGCGTTCGTGAGCCGGGTGCTCGTGGATGACAACCAGCTGGTGAAGGCGGGTGACACGCTGGTCGTGCTCGATCCCCGCGACCTGGAGCTGAGGCTCGAGCAGGCGCGCGCCGACCTGGCCTCGGCGCGGGCGCAGGCGGGCTCCGGCGCCAATGCCGGCCAGGCCGCGGCGCAGCTCGCCAGCAGCGAGGCACAGGCGGCAGGGGCAGAGGCATCCGTGGCGGCCGCCGAGGCGGCTGCGCGCAAGGCGAGCGCCGACCTCGCGCGCTATCGTGGCCTCGCGGAGACGAAGGTCATCTCGGCGCAGCAGCTCGACGCCGCCCAGGCCGCGAATGACGCGGCGCAAGCCAACGTCGATGCGGCACGGCGCCAGGCCGCCGCAGCCAAGAGCCAGGTCGCGGCCTACAGGGCGGCGCTCAAGGGCGCCGATGCGCGCCTCGCGGCCGCTGCGTCCGCCGTGCGCACCGCAGAGACACAGGTCGGCTACACCGTGCTCCAGTCCCCGATCGACGGAGTCGTGGCACGGCGTCGGGTGGAACCGGGCGAACTGGTACAGCCGGGACAGTCCCTGCTCGCGGTTGTCCCGAGCGGCGACATCTGGGTGACGGCGAACCTGAAGGAAACCGAATTGCAGCTGGTGAAGGTCGGCGACCCGGTGGAGTTCAGCGTGGACGCGTATCCTGGCGTGACCTTCCATGGGAAGGTGGAATCGCTGAGCCCGGCCACGGGTGCGCGCTTCTCCCTGCTGCCGCCGGACAATGCGACCGGCAACTTCACCAAGGTGGTGCAGCGCGTGCCGGTGCGGATCGCCGTGGACAGCCAGGATGCGGCACATCCGCTCCGTCCCGGCATGTCGGTCGACGTGGACATCAGGGTCCGCTGAGCCGCGACGCGTCATGACCACCATTGCGCTCCCGCTCCGCCGGGCCCAGTCCGAGGAGGAGGTCTACCGGCATCGGTACCTGATCGCCTTCGCGGTGACGCTGGCGAGCGTCCTGGAGCTGGTGGATACCAGCATCGTGAACGTCGCGATTCCCCACATGATGGGGAATCTCGGCGCCACGCTCGAGGAAGTGGCGTGGGTGAGCACCGGCTACATCGTGGCCAACGTCATCATCCTGCCGCTCACAAGCTGGCTTTCGGTGCGCTTCGGGCGGCGCAACTACTACACCGGGTCGGTCATCCTCTTCACCACCGCCTCGTTCTTCTGCGGCAGTGCCCGCAGCCTCGAGGCACTCGTCTTCTGGCGCGTCATCCAGGGCATCGGCGGCGGCGCCCTGATTTCGACGGCGCAGGCGATCCTCTTCGACGTGTTCCCGCTCAAGGAGCGCGGCACGTCCACCGCCATTTTCGGCATGGGCGTCATGGTGGGCCCGGCCCTCGGGCCGACCCTTGGCGGCTGGATCACCGACAACTATTCGTGGCCCTGGATCTTCTACATCAACATCCCGCTGGGCATCCTTGCGGCGTACCTCACCTGGTCCTACGTGCCGGAGCCGCGCTACAAGACGACGCAGAAGGGTGGGGTGGACTGGCTCGGGCTGCTCTTCCTGATGATGGGCATTGGCGCGCTGCAGATCCTGCTCGAGCGCGGTGAGTCGAAGGACTGGTTTGCCTCACGCGAAATCCAGATCGAGAGCATCGTCGCCGCGATCGGGCTCATTGGATTCGTCTGGCACGAACTGGTGACACCGAACCCGATGGTCAACCTGCGCGTGCTGCGACACCGCCAGCTGGCCGTGGGGGTCGTGTTCGCCAGCATACTGGGCTTCGCCCTGTACTCGAGCGTGTTCGCCCTGCCGGTGTTCCTGCAGAACTACCTCGGATTCACCGCGTGGGACACCGGGTTCGCGCTGCTTCCCGGCGCTGTCGCCACCGCCTTCACCATGGCGATCGCCGGGCGCCTGGCCAACCGGATCGATGTCCGTCCGATGATCACCTTCGGTGTGTTCCTGTTCGCCTGCTCCATGTGGATGCACTACCACTTCACGCTTGAGACCGGCCAGGTCGACCTGCTCTGGCCAATGATCCTGCGCGGCGTCGGCCTGGGATGCATCTTCGTGCCGCTGACCGGCGTGGCCGTGGCAGGGCTCAAGCCCGCCGACATTCCGCAGGGCACCGGCCTCTACAACCTGAGCCGGCAGCTGGGCGGCAGCTTCGGCATCGCCATCACGGCCACCCTGCTCACGCGATTCAGGGAGCAGAGTCGCGAGGCACTGCGCAGTCATGTCACCATGTACGACGACACCACCCGCAACTGGCTCGACCAGGTGACGCAGCGCATGATGTCCGAGACGGGCAGCACACTGGCCTCGGCCCAGCAGCAGGCGCAGGCGATGCTCTCCCGGATGCTCGACGCCCAGGCCGGCGTGTTCGCGTTCGAGAAGGTCTTCTTCATCATGGGCACGGCATTCCTGTTCGCCCTTCCCCTCCTGCTGCTGTTCCGGACCGGCCGCGTCAGCGGCGGCGGTGGCGCGGCGCACTAGCCCCGCCCCCGCGGCTCGCCCGGAGCCTATATTCCGGGCATGCCGGCATCGCCGTCGCGCCGTTCGTCCTCATGACCTTCCAGCAGAAACTCCTCGTCGGCTTCGGCCTCATGGTCCTGCCCGTGCTGCTGGTGGGTGCGGAGGCCATTCGCAGCAATGCGCTCGAGCGGAATGCGCTCGAGACGCTGGGCGCGAGCCTGAGCCGCACGCGCACCTACTCCGAGGTCGAGACCGCCATGTTCGAGCAGAGCGAGGTGATCTGGCGCTCGCTCAGCGGGCTCGATCCCCAGGCGCGCCAGGAGTTCCGCCTCTCGGGCCAGGTAGTGGACTACTGGCTGTCGCGATGGAGCAGCGAGCTGCAGCCCGATGAGCAGGAGCTGGCGACCGGCGTGCGCAACATCGCCAGCGAGATCACCGCGGTGGGCGACAGCGTCTTTGCCCTCGAGGACCTGAACAAGCGTCCCGAGGCCTACACGTTCGCGAAACGGGAATTGAAGGAACGCCTCCTCCCGGCGCTGACCGAGCTGAACCACCAGATCTACCGCCGGGCCCGCGAATTCAGCGTCTCCCGCGCGTTCGCGCGGGTCGCCGAGATCGTCAACAACGAGCGCGCCCTGCTGCTCTGGATCCTGCTCCTCTCGGTCGTGGCGGGGCTGGGTGGCGCGTGGCTGATCGCGCGCAGCCTCGCGCGACCGATCGCCGAGCTGGGCCAGGCGATGTCGGTCGTCGGCGCGGGCGACCTGGACCATCCGATCACGCCCCGCTCCAGTGATGAAATCGGCGATTTGGCCCGCAGCTTCCAGCAGATGACGACCAGCCTGCGGGACTCGCGTGCCGACCTGGTGCGCCTCAACGCCGAGCTTGCGGGCAAGATCGCACAGCTCGAGAAGGCCCAGGCGCAGCTGGTGGAACAGGAGAAACTCGCCTCGGTGGGACAGATGGCCGCCGGTGTCGCGCATGGCCTGCGCAATCCGCTGGCAAGCCTTCGCGCATCGGCCCAGCTGGCACTCAGGCACCCCGATGCACCGGCCGCCCGCGAGGCGTTGAGCGACATGATCAGCGAGGTGGACCGGCTCGACAAGCGCATCACCCACCTGCTCACGTTCTCGCGACCGACGCCGCTGCACCCCATGCGCGAGAACCTGGGGTCGCTGGTCGCGGGACTGCTGCCACCGCTCGAGCGGCTGCTGCACGACAGGAAGGTCACGCTCGAGGCCGACCTGCCGCGTGACCTGCCCGAAGCCGTACTCGACCCGATGAAGGTGGAGCAGACATTGCACGAACTCATCGCCAACGCGCTCGACGCCATGCCATCGGGCGGAACCCTGCGCCTGAGCGCCAGCACGACCAGTGGTCGCGACATGATCACGATCATGGTCGGCGACACCGGTCGCGGAATTCCCGCCGAGGTCCTGCCCGAGGTATGCGATCCCTTCTTCACCACCCGGCCGGAGGGCACGGGCCTCGGCCTCGCCATTGCCAAGCGGTTCGTGGAGCAGAACGGCGGCACGCTCGAGATCGCGAGTGCGGCGGGACAGGGCACCACCGTGAGCATCCGCTTTCCCGCGGCACCGGCCGACGCGCCCATGCCGGTGACGGCATGACCAGCGGCACCGTGCTGGTGGTGGACGACGAGCGGACCCTGGCACGCGCCATACGCGCGTACCTGATCGAGGCGGGTTACGAGGCCGAGGTGGCCGGTGACGCAGAACAGGCCCTCGAGATGCTCGACCGGCTGCGCCCCGATGTCGTGTTCACCGACGTGCGGCTGCCCGGCATGAGCGGGATCGACCTCCTGCGGAAGGTGCGGGAGTTCGATCCCTCCATTTCCGTGTGCGTCATGACGGCGTTCGGCACCATCGAGGGGGCGGTGGAGGCGGTGAAGCTGGGCGCATTCGACTACATCAAGAAGCCGGTGGATCTCGAGGAGGTGAAGCTCCTCGCCGACCGCTCACGCGAGACGTCGCAGCTGCGCCAGGAACTTTCCTACTACCGGAAGAAGGCGGCGAGCGACCTCCCCTTCGGCGGCATCCTGGGCAACTCGCCGGCCATGCGCGCGGTGATGGAGCGGGCGCGACAGATCGCCGCCCTCGATGAAACGCCGCCGGTGCTCATCACCGGTGAGACCGGTACCGGCAAGGGGCTCATCGCCCGGACCATTCACGACTCCGGCAGTCGCGCCGCGCGACCCTTCATCGACGTCAACTGCACCGCGCTGCCGGCGACCCTCATGGAAGCCGAGCTCTTCGGGTACGAGAAGGGCGCCTTCACCGACGCCAAGGAGTCGAAACTGGGACTCTTCGAGGCGGCCGAGGGGGGATTCCTCTTCCTCGACGAGGTGGGAGACATCGAGCTGCCGCTGCAGGGCAAGCTGCTTCGCGCCATCGAGGACAGCACGGTGCGACGCGTGGGCGGGATTCGTGACCGGAAGATCGACGTCCGCATCCTGGCGGCGACCAACCGCGACCTCGAGCGTGACTCACAGTCCGACCGCTTCCGGAAGGACCTGTACTTCCGGCTGGCCGTGATCCTGCTCCGACTGCCGCCGCTGCGCGAGCGGGGCGACGACATCACGCTGCTCGCTGATCACTACCTGCGCCACTACAGCACGAAGTACGGGCGCCAGGTGCGCCAGATCAGTGCGCCAGCGCGTGTACTCATGAGTGCCTACCCCTGGCCCGGCAACGTCCGCGAGTTGAGCCACGTGATCGAGCGCGCAGTGCTCTGGAGCCAGGGCGACACGCTCGATGTCGAGCATCTCGCGCTGAGCACGCCGACCGGCATCGCCAGCCCGGCTGCGCAGGTTCCTCCGGCTCAGGGAGCGGCGGCGCCAGCCAATGGCAACGGCGACCCCCTCGACCTGACCCAGTGGGAACGGACCCTGATCGAACGGGCCCTTCAGGAGGCCGGAAACAACCAGACAAAGGCGGCGCAGCTGCTTGGGATCACGCGAGATACGCTTCGATATCGGCTCAAGAAGTATGGGTTGGGTGGGTGAAGACACCCAATGATTGGGTTACTTCACCCAACTCCGTTGGCTTCCGCGCGTGATGTGGCCTCGTCGTCAGCTGCTTAAGTTGCCGAACTACATATGTTTAGCTCACGACTCACGACTCACGACTTTCCCGGCATGGGCCCTGCTATGACTGAGGTCGCGCTGGGAACGCACCGTCCCGGTGGGTGGCAACACCCAAATCCATTTTCGAGGGCTGCGTGCAGGCCCGTTCACATCAGCACTGGAGCTATCATGCGTTGGACCAAGCCCGAGGCCGAGATCGTCGCCGTTACGATGGAAGTCACCGCGTACGTCGCGACCCTGTAAGAAGCCGGAGTAACTTCGAGGGCTCGCGAAAGCGGGCCCTCGATGCTTTTCCAGGTGCAAGTCGTCCTGCTCGGAACAGCTGCGGGTGGTGGGTTCCCCCAGTGGAACTGCTGGTGCCCCAGCTGTCGAGCCGTGCGATCGGACCCCACCACCGCACGTCCCCGTTCACAATCGTCGGCTGCCGTGAGTGCGGACGGAACCCACTGGTTCCTCCTCAACGCATCGCCGGACGTGCGGGACCAGGTGCAGCTCCTCAACGGCCACGCGCCCGATGGCTACCGGCATGTGCCCATTGAGGGCGTGATCCTGACCGACGCCGAGCTGGACCATTCACTGGGACTGGTTCTGCTGCGGGAGGGCCGCAACCTGGCGCTCTATGCCACCGAGGCGGTAGAGCGGATGATCTCCGAGGACTCGCGCCTCCTGCCCGTGACGCGCGCCTTCGCCACGGTACAGGTAACGCGTCTCGTAGCCGGTGTATCGACCCCGCTGGTGCTTCGCGATGGCAGCGCCGCAGGACTCACGGTGGAACCGTTCGGCGTCATCGCCGACGCGCCTCGCTTTGCCAGCCGCACGGAGGCGGGCCACACGGTAGGCCTCATCATCACGGAAACGGCCACCGGCCGTCGCTGCGTCTACGCGCCGGGCTCCGGCGGCCTCGACGCGGGCCTGCTTGCCCGGATGTCGGCAGCCGACCTCGTCCTGTTCGACGGCACGTTCTGGTCGAATGACGAGTTGATCGCGCTTGGCATCGGGGAGCGCACGGCACGGCAACTCGACCACCTGCCGGTTGGCGGAGCAGACGGCAGCCTGGCGCAGCTGCGGTTGCTCCCGACCCCGCATCGTGTCTACGTCCATATCAACAACACAAACCCGATCCTGCTCGAGTCGTCACCGGAACGCCGCGCGGTAGAGGCGGCGGGCCTGACGGTCGGGATGGACGGAATGAGGTTCGACCTGTGACCACGACCGCACCGCTTGTCGCGTCCGCCCTGTCATCCGCGCCCCGTGCGCCGATTCCCGTCCTCGACCGCCCGCTCTCACCGGTGGAACTGGAGGCGGCGCTGCGCGCGTTTCAGGGCTCGTACTACGTGGAGCATCCCTTCCACCGCGACATGTACGCCGGCAGGCTCACGCCGCGGCAGTTCCAGGGCTGGGTGGCCAACCGACTCGCGTACCAGCGCGTCGTGCCCCGCAAGGACGCGGCGATCCTGAGCAACTGCCCGGACCCGGCGGTGCGGCGCGAGTGGATCTCGCGGATCATCGACCATGACGGCACGCGTGCAGGCGAGGGCGGCATCGAGCTCTGGATTCGCCTGGGCGTGGCGCTGGGCGTGCCGCGCGAGGAGATGGAGGACGAGCGCCATGTGCTTCCGTCGGTGCGGCTCATCTGCGAATCCTACGTGTGGTTCTGCAAGACCAGGCCCTGGGTCCAGGCGTGTGCTTCATCGCTCACCGAGTTGTTCGCGCCGAAGATTCATGCACAGCGGATCGAGTCGTTCCCGGTTCACTACCCGTGGATTCCGCCCGAAGCACTCGACTACTTCAAGAGCCGGCTGGTGCAGGCACCAAAGGACGTGCGACATGGCCTCGCCATCGTGCAGGAGCACTGTACCACGGTGGAGACCCAGCAAATGGCCTTCGAGGCGCTCGCCTTCAAGCTGGAGATGCTGTGGGCGATGATCGACACGATCTACCACGCCTACAAGCCGGCGGAATGAGGGCGCGACGCCGACCATGCTGACCGCCGCCTCCGTGCCATCGCTGTGGCGCCTCGCGCGTCTCGACTACGATGACGTGCGCCAGCGCCCCGTGCTGCTGTATCCGGAGGGCGCGGTCCTCCTGAACGACACCGGGGCTGCCATCCTCAAGCTCGTCGACGGCCAGCGCACCGTGCAGGACATCGCGGCGAAGCTGAGCGCACAGTACAACGGCGAGGGCGGGCCCGACCCCGCCGAGATCCTCAACGACGTGACGGCGTACCTTTCGACACTCGCCGCCCGGGAGCTGATCCGTGACCAGTGAGCGCCCGACCACATTGCTGGCAGAGGTGACGCACCGCTGCCCGCTGCATTGTCCCTACTGTTCCAACCCGCTGGACCTGGTGCGGGCGGAGAAGGAACTCTCCACCGAGGACTGGAAGCGCGTCCTGACCCAGGCCCGCGCGCTCGGCGTGCTGCAGCTCGGTCTCTCGGGTGGTGAACCACTCGTCCGCAAGGACACCGAGGAGCTCGCGGCCCACGCACGCAGCCTCGGCCTGTACACCACGCTGGTCACCTCCGGCCTTGGCCTCACGCGCGCCCGGGCGGAGAAGTTCAAGGAAGCCGGGCTCGAGCACATCCAGATCTCGCTGCAGGATGCCGACGACGACAACGCCGAGCGCATCGCGGGCGTGCGATCGGTGAAGCAGAAGCGTGCGGCGGCCAAGCTGGTGCACGAGCTCGGGTTCGCCTTCTCGGTGAATGTCGTCCTGCACAAGGCCAACCTCGACCGCATCCAGGAAATCATCGACCTGGCCGGCGACATGGGCGCGGACCGGCTGGAGCTCGCCAATACGCAGTACTACGGCTGGGGACTGCTCAACCGTGACGCGCTCATGCCCACGCGCGAGCAGGTCGACCGGGCGTTCGAGGTCGCCGAGCGCGCCAAGGAGAAGTACCGCGGCAAGATGCAGATGATCTTCGTGCTGCCGGACTACTACGAGCAGTATCCGAAGGCCTGCTATGGCGGATGGGGCAAGGTCTACATCGTGGTGACGCCGGATGGCAAGGCGCTTCCGTGTCATGGCGCCACCAACATCACGAACATTGCCTGGCCCAACGTGAAGGACCATTCGCTGGAGTGGATCTGGCAGGAATCGCCGCTCTTCAATTCGTTCCGGGGGGACGGCTGGATGAAGGAGCCCTGCGTGAGTTGCGCCCGGAAGTGCGTCGACTTTGGCGGCTGCCGCTGCCAGGCATTCGCGCTCACCGGCGACGCGGCGAATGCGGACCCGATCTGCGTACTGAGCCCGCATCACGACATCATCGATTCGGCGCTGGCGGACTCGAGCGCCGCAACGCCGTTCATCTACCGCAAGCTTTCGAGCGAGCCGCAGCCCGCGTGACGCCGGGCGCGGCGTTGCCTGCCGTGACCGCCCGTGATCTCGGGCGCGACTATGGCACGACGCGCGCGCTGGACAGCCTCACGTTCGACGTGGCGGCGGGTTCGCTCGTGGGCCTGCTGGGACCCAACGGCGCCGGGAAGACCACCACCATGCTGCTGCTCGCGACCCTGCTCCGTCCGGGTCGCGGCACGGCGGCGATCTTCGGCGCCGACGTGGTGCGCGCGCGCAGCGAGGCGCGCCGCAATCTCGGGCTCGTGTTCCAGGAACCTACCGTCGATCCCTTCCTGACCGTTCGCGAGAATCTCGAGTTTGCCGCGTCGCCTGTCGGGACTGAGCCGCTCACAGGCGCGCGAAGCCATCGAGCCGGCGCTGGCCCGCATGGGCCTGGCCCGGTTTGCGGACCGCCGCGCCCGGGAACTCTCCGGCGGCTGGCGTCGCCTGGCCGACATCGCGCGCGCCACGCTGCACTCGCCTCGCCTGCTCATCCTGGACGAGCCGACGGTGGGACTCGATCCCGAGCACCGCGCCGCGCTCTGGGCCTTTCTCGACGGCCTCCGCCGCGAACAGCAGACCGCCGTCCTCTTTTCCACCCACTACCTCGCCGAAGCCGAGGGCGCCGACGATGTCGTGCTGCTCGCCGGCGGCAGGGTGGTCGATCGTGGCTCCCCGGCCGACTTGATGCGCCCGTTCGGTACCGCGTTGCTGGAGGTCGAGGGTCCCGGCGTCGCGGCGCTCATCACGGCACTCGAGGAGCGCGGGCTTGCTACGCTCGTCGTGCGCACACCGACCGGCGGCCGCATCGGCCTCCAGGGCCCTCGTGACCGGGCCCTGGAACTCGCGGGCGCGATCCCGGGCGTTTCCCGGGCGCTGCTGCGCAGTCCGAGCCTGGAGGACGTCTACTTCGCCCGCACCGGTGCGGGCGCTGCAAGCGGGAACCTGGCGTGATCGCCCTCAGCGCCATCCGGGGCATCGTGCAGCGTGACCTGCGGCGTGCGGCGCGCCAGCCCAGCCGGCTCATCGGCGGCCTCGCACGCCCCTTCGTCTGGCTGCTGCTGGTGGCGAGCGGCTACAACGCCATCGCGAATCCCGGCACGGGCGGGTCCTACCGCCAGTTCGTCTTCGCCGGCGTGATCGTGATGGCCTGTCTCTTCGGCTCGTCGCTGACCGCGGTCTCGACGGTGTACGATCGCGAATTCGGCATGCTGCGCCTCATGCTGGCGAGCCCGGCCGGTCCCGCGGTGGTTCTGGCGGGCCGCGCGATCTCCGCCACGGCGGTGGGGCTGCTCCAGGGCCTGGTCGTGCTCGCCGCGGCGCCGCTTGTCATGACGATCACCCTGGGGCAGGCGGGACTGGCCGCGCTCGCGATCCTGTTCGCCTCGCTGGTCTCCGCACTGCTGGGACTGCTGGTCGCCGCACGCTTGCGCTCGGTGGAAAATTTTGCCGGCATCATCAACGTGCTGCTCTTTCCCATGCTGTTCATCAGCGGCGCGCTCTACCCTGCGAGCGGGCTGCCGCCAGCGCTCCGATGGATCGCGCGCATCAACCCCGTCACGCACATGGTCGAGCTGGTGCGTTCCGCGCTGGGCCAGCCCACCGACCTTTCACCGACGGCCAATGCCCTTGCCCTCGGCACGTTCGCCATCGTCGCCTTCGGGCTGGCCTCGATGCTGTTCGACCCGGAGCAGCGCCTCATCGGGCGCCCTGCCCGCCCGCCAGGCTGATGCACCCGGGGTCCGCACGCGTTTCCTGCAGCCATCTCCGCCTCATCTAGCATATCGAGAGGCTCCGCCGATCGCCTGAGTGACCCGTTCGATCGGATCTCAAGTCCCTGCAATGGTTTGCACTCACGGCAATGATCTTGCCCAGCAAACGCTGGACAACCGTAGATGCAGGCCTCCTTTGCGGGGCTATCCCTTGAAGATCCTGATCGTTGAAGATTCCGCGCTCATCCAGCGCATGTATGGGCTGGCACTTCCCAAGCGCGAGCATGAGTTGCATACCGCCGGCAACGGCCGTGAGGCGCTGACCCTGCTCAGCCGTCACGGGCCGTTCGATGTCGTGCTCCTGGATCTCAACATGCCCGACATGAACGGCGTGGAGTTCGTCCGCGAACTCCACGAAGGCACGTCGTTTCCCCATACGCCCGTCATCGTGACGACTGCCGAGCCCGAGGGATCCGACCTGGTGCGCGACGTGACCGCGCTCGGCATCGCCGCTCTCGTGCGAAAGCCATGGAAGCCCCACGAACTCAAGGCCGTGATCGACGAGGTGCTCGCATGAAGACCCCCATGACATTCCTGGTAGTGGACGATTCGAAGCTGCATCACCAGATGTATGAGCTCGTGTTCTCCCGCGGGTCCCTCGCAGGGAGCACCGTCCTCCACGCGTACAACGGGCGGGAGGGCTACAGCATGCTCCAGGCACATCCAGACCTGACGGTCGTGTTTCTCGACCTCAACATGCCGGAGATGAACGGCCTCGAGTTCCTGGCACGGCGCAAGGCGGATGGCATGCAGCTTCATGTTCCCGTCGTGATGGTGACGACCGAGGATTCGCCGGAGGACGAGCGCCGGGGACGCGAGGCCGGCGCATGGGACTACCTCCGCAAGCCGTTCCAGCCGGCCGACATCGAACGGACGGTCGCACGCGCACGGCAGTCCTCGGTAGCGGGCTGACGCCGCCATGACCGGGGACAACGCCTTTGCCGAGCTGATTCACGAGTACATCGGTGAATGCCTGCCCCTCGCGGAGCAGGCGGCGGACGGGTTCCTCGAGGTGGAGCGCCGGTGGAATGCCGGCCAGCAGGTGGACGACCTCGCCCCGAGGCTCAAGGGCCTCGTGCACACGGTCAAGGGCAACTCTGCCATGATGGGCCAGTCAGCCGCGGCCGACGTGGCGCATGCGACCGAAGACCTCTTCGAGGCACTCCTCGCGGAAAGCGGACTGCGGGAACCCGCCGCACTCGACCTCCTTCTCGAGGGTGCGAACCTCCTGATCGAGCTGGTGCGGGCTGCCGCAACCGGGAAGGGCGATGCCACACGCGCCAGCTCGTGGGTGGGCAGCGTGCGGGCCCAGCTCGGGGGCCACGCTGCGCCGGCGGCGATGACCGTGACCGGTGCCTCGAGTCGCTCCAGCGCTCCCGAAGCTGCCATCGACACGGTTCGCGTGGACTTCCGCCGGCTCGATGCACTGCAGGAGATCGTCGGCGAGGCGATCATCGCGCAGTCACGCCTCCGGGACATCCAGCGCCGCATGGTCACCCATCTGGGCTTCACCGAGGAGACCGCCGAGCTCGACGCGTCCATCAATGCCGTGGAGAAGACCACGCAGAAGCTGGAGGACGCCGTGATGGCCACGCGCCTCGTGCCGCTCTCGGGCGTGTTCGGGCGCTTTGCGCGCCTGGTGCGTGACGCGGCGCAATCGAGCGGCAAGCTGGTGCGGCTGGAGACGGCAGGCGGTGACACGCGACTGGACAAGGCGATCGTGGATCGGCTCGGCGAGCCGCTCGTTCACCTGATCACCAACGCGGTGGTCCACGGCGTCGAGCGCGAGGACGTGCGGCGAACCAGGGGAAGGCCCCCGAGGCCGTGATCCGGCTCAGTGCGGCGGCGGTGAGCGACGGCGTGATCCTGACCGTCTCCGACGACGGTGGCGGGCTCGATGCCGATCGCATCGCCGACCGGGCGCGCGCGCTCGGCCTCGAGGTGAGCTCGACCGCGCTCGACGCGATCTATCCGCTCATCTTCGTGCCGGGCCTCAGCACGGTCGAGGCCGTCTCCTCGCTGGCAGGTCGCGGTGTGGGCCTCGACGTGGTGGCGGGTTCGCTCCACGCCATGGGCGGGTCCATCACCGTCGAGAGCGCCCCCGGCCGCGGCACCCGGTTCATCCTGCGGGTGCCGGTCACCCTCGCCGTCGTCCGCACGCTCCTCTTCGAGGTGTCGGACGAGCGCTATGCCATTCCCCTCGCGCACGTCGTGGAGACGGTGCGGGTCGAGGACGGCGACATCCACGAGATCAACCATCGCGGGGTCGTGCTCTGGCGTGGCGAGTTGCTGCCCGTCGTCGATGGGGCGGCCCTGGTGGGGGCAGGCGCCGTTGCGGGCGAAACGACCCGCAAGTACACGGTCGTGGTGCACGCCGGCACCCGGCGGCGCGGCGTGCTCGTTGACCGCCTCCTGGGTCACCGGAGCGTCGTGGCCAAGGGACTCGATCCTGCATTGGGCCACACGCGCCTCGTTTCCGGTACCACCATCATGGGCGACGGGCGGGTCACCTGCATTCTCGACGCGCAGCGACTCGTCGATCCGCTGCCCGGCCATGCCGCCACCGTCCTGAACTGAGCCAACCCCAATGCCACGCAAGCGTCCCGACTCGCCCGCCGCACCGGTCACTACTCGTGCGAGCCTGCTCGAGTTCGCCGACACGGTGGCGGCGACCGACGCCCCGGAACCGGCCACGACGACCGCACCGCCGCATCACCTCGTCACCTTCGCGCTCGATCGCGAGGAGTTCGGCATCCCGATCGGCCGCGTGCGCGAGGTGCTCCGCGTCGGCGACATCACCCGCGTCCCGGAGGCGCCTCCGCATATCCGCGGAGTCACCAGTGTCCGTGGGCGGATCCTGCCGGTGGTCGAGCTTCGCACCCGCCTGGGACTCGCCCCGCTCGGCGAGCCGGGGATGCGGGCACGCATCGTGGTGGTCGAGGCCCACGGCCGCGTCCTCGGGCTGCTCGTCGACGGCGTGAACCAGGTGGTCAACGTGCCGGCCGACTCGGTGCTCGCGCCCCCGGGCGAGGTGCTCTCGGCCCAGACGGACTACGTCACGGGCATCGGGCGACTCGATACCCGGCTCATCATCCTGCTCGATCTCGATCGGGCGCTTCTCCTGGCCGAGGCCGCATGAGCCCGCGCCACGCACCCTCTACCCGGACACCGGCATGACGGACTCGCTCGTTCAGTGGATCCGCGATCTCAACATTCGGCGCAAGCTTCTCGCCGGCATCGCGATCGTGCTCGCCCTCAACGCGTACCTCGCGCTGTACGCGCTCAACCGGCTCGGCGCCGTTGGCGCCGTCGCGCACAACGGCGTCGCTGACCAGATCGTCTCCGACACGCGGGGCGCGATCATCGTGCTCGTCCTCGTCACCATCGGCATCGGGGTCGCGGTCGCGCTGCTGCTGGCCCGGCTCATCGCCGACCCGTTCACGGCGCTTGGGCTGCTCGCCGAACGGGTGGCGAAGGGCGACCTGACCGTCGACATCCGCAGCGCCTCACGCGATGAGGTGGGCTGGCTCGAGCACATCATGCGGCAGATGGTGAAGAGCCTGCGCGAGATGGTTACCCAGATCACCTCGGCGAGCCGCACCGTCGCGACCTCCGCCGAGGAGATCTCGAGTACCACCGTCCAGATCGCGCGCGGCGCGGAGACGCAGTCGAGCTCCACCGAGGAGACGTCGGCGACGATGGTCGAGATGGCGGCGCAGATGCAGCACCTGGCAAAGAACGCCGAGGCGCTGGCGGCCAACGTCGACGAGACCTCGGCATCGATCCAGGAAATGAGTGCGACGCTCGGGCAGACCGCACAGAATGGCGAGGTGCTGGTGCAGGCGGTGGACGAGGCGGTCGCGACCCTCACGGGCATGATCGACCGGATCGGCGCCATCGCCGAGCGGGTCCACATGGTCGACGAGGTGTCGCAGCGCTCCGCGACCGAGGCACGTTCCCGCGGCGTGACACTGCAGGGCTCCATCGGCTCCATCGGCGACCGCTCCCGGGAGATCGGCAAGATCGTGAAGGTGATCGACTGGATCGCGGACCAGACCAACCTCCTCGCGCTGAACGCGGCCGTCGAGGCGGCGCGGGCGGGCGAAGCGGGTCGGGGCTTTGCGGTCGTCGCCGACGAAGTGCGGCGCCTGGCCGAGCGCTGCATGCAGGCGACGCAGGAAATCGGCGATGTCGTCGAGCTGGTGCAGCGGGAGACGGAGGCGTCGGTGAAGCTCACCGATGACGTCGTCAGCGGCCTGGTCGGGTCGATCGGCAAGACCTCGGAACTCGTCGCGGATGCCGCACGCGCGACCGACGAACAGGCGTCCGGCGCGAAGGAAGTGCTCAAGATCGCGGGGCACATGTCGGCGCTGACGCGGCAGATTGCGGGTGCCGTCAAGGAGAATGCCGTGGGCGCGCGCGAGATCAGTCACGCCGCCGAGAAGATGAACCACCTGACGCACCAGATGTCGGAGTCGGTGCTGGAACAGAAGCGCGGCGGCGAGCAGATCGTGAAGTCCGTGGAGTCGATCGCGATGATCTCGCGGCAGAACCTGGTCGCCGTCGAGCAGATGAGCGCGGCAGCCAAGGCGCTGGCCGGTGAGTCGGAGGGCCTGCAGCAGCGGGTACAGGCCTTCCAGGTATGACCGGGGCGCCGGAGGCCGGGCAACGCCTGGCCGCACTGCACGACATGGATGCGTCCATGCGCATGGCCACCATCGTCGGGGCCCTGGAAGACCAGGCCCCGGGGGTGCGGGAGCAGGCGGTGCGATACGCCGCCCGCTATCTCGAGCCGGCGGCGCTGGTGCGCCTGGTGGCGAACCACGAGCGCGACGTATTGCGGAACGGCGCCATCGCGGCGCTCGAGCGCCAGGGACCTTTCGCGGTACGCGCGCTGGAGACGGTGCTGGCCGACGCGGCTGAGCCCGAGCTCGCGATGTTCACGCTGCAGGTGCTCGCACGCATTGCCGACCAGCACAGCGCGGCGGTGGTGCTCCCGTTCGTCCGGCACGCCAACGCCAACGTGGCCCAGGCCGCGATCGAGGCGCTCGGCGCATTCCGCGCCACTCGAGGCGGTGCCCGAACTGCTGGCGCTCATGGGCGGCAACCTCTGGCTGCAGCTCGCGTCGGTGAATGCCCTCGGCGAAATCGGCGATGCGCGAGCCGCCGGCCGATTGCTGGAGCTCGCACCGGACTCACTGCTTGCCATCCCCGCACTGCAGTCGCTTGGGAAGCTTCCGGCCGCAGCCGTGGCCGGACCGCTCGCCCGGCTCGTGTGCGACGTGCGGGAGCCGACCGCACGGGAAGCGGCGCTCGTGGCCCTCGCCAGCGTGACGGCGCGGGATCCGTCCGACCCGGCGCTGGTGCCGGCACTCGCATTCGTGGCGACGGCGGCCGATGAGCCGACCCTGGCCCGGACCTTCGCGAGCGCGATCGCGGCCGGGCAAGCGGACGCCGAGGTGTCGCAACTGGGGATCGCCGCCGCCACGATTGCCGTCGCCGTGCCGGTGCCCGCAGCGTGGGCGCCGGCGCTGGCACTGCTGGCGGCGCAGGGCGACGCCGGGCGGATCGCTGCGCTCCTCCGCATGCCCGGCTCCAGGAGCGCAACCCTCGTCGCGGCACACCTCCTGGACGGTGAGCCCCGTGTGCGCGCCGCATTGCTGGAGTTCGCGCCACCGGAGTCACTTCCGGTGCCGCTGCTACTCGACGCGCTGGGCGATCCCCACCTCACGGTGCGCGTCGCAAGCTGTCGCGCCCTCGGGCCACGGATGCTCCCCCAGTCGGTGGCGCCGCTCATCGAGCTCCTCAAGGTGGGATGCGACGAGGAGCGAACCGCCGCCGCCGCCGCCCTCGCGCGGCTCCCGGCACGCCAACTGGGCGCCCTCTCCGCCTGTCTCGCAGCCGCGGCCGAGCCGGAACTGATGGTCCAGGCCCTGGGCATCATCGAGGTGACGGGTGGGCAACAGCATCTCGAGCGAGTACTCGAACTGGCGCGGCACGCGTCCGCACCGGTGCGACGCGCCGCACTCCGCGTCCTGGCCGGGCTCGGCGACCGCCGGGTCGAGCCGCTGCTGTTCAAGGCCCTGGCCGACGTCGACCCTGAAGTGCCCGCCGAGGCCCTTGAACTCCTGGTGCATCGCGGCGGGGAGCGCACGCTCGACAATCTCCTGGCGCTGTTGTCGCTGGCCGACTCACTGCGCTTTCGCGTGATCCGCGCGCTCGGGCGGCTCCGCGTCGCTCGCGCCGCGCCCAAGCTCGAGGCCCTCTATCCGGAGTGCCCGCTCCACGAACAGCTCGAGATCATCGGCGCCCTGGTGCTCATTGGCGCGCCCGGCGTCCGCGATTTCCTGCGCGCACGACTGTCGGAGCCGAACCTCGAGCTCCGTCGTGCCGCCGCGCGCGGACTGGCGAGCGGCGCCACCGCCGGGGACCTGCGGCAGCTCGAGAGCCTGGCATCCGATGACGACTGGAATGTCAGGAACGAGGCGGCGCGCGGACTGGCCCGCCTTCCCCTGGAGGACGCGCGGCCGCTGCTGCTCACCCTGGCACGGGACGTCGAATCGGTCGTCGCCGTCACCGCGCGCGAGGCGTTCACCGGATCACCGGCAAGGACGTGGGCCGTGGTGTCATGAACCTGGCGCTGGAAGCGGAGTGGAAACTTCTCACCGACCTCATCGAGGAACGCTTCGGGCTCTCGTTCACGGGCGTGCGCCGTGACATCCTGGCCTCGCGACTGACGCCACGCTTCAAGGCACTGCAGTGCGGCAATCCCCTCGAGTACTACTACCACCTCAAGTCGCATCCGGAGCGTGAGCGCGAGCTCAACCAGCTCGCGGTGACGCTGACGAACAACGAGACCTACTTCTTCCGCGAGGCGCACCACTTCGAGTGCGTCGCGCGCCACGTCATTCCCTCCCTGAACGGGGAACTGCATGAGCGCCCGCTGCGGATCCTCTCCGCCGGCTGCTCCTCGGGAGAGGAGCCGTATTCCCTGGTCATGACGCTGCAGGCGATGGGGCTCGAGTCCCGCCTGCCCCACGGCTGGGAGGTCGATGCCTGCGACCTCAACCCGGCCCGCCTCGCGCAGGCGCGTGACGCGGCCTACGAGGAGACGTCGCTGCGCAACTGCGATGAGGAGACCAGGCGGCGGCATTTTACCCGTGACGGGACCCGCTTCCTGCTGCGCGAACGGCACCGCGCTGGTGTCCGTTTCTTCAGTTGCAACCTTGCGTCGCCGGTGATGCCCCTGGGTGCGGCACGATACGACGTCATCCTCTGCCGCAACCTGCTCATCTACTTCGGCGAGGCAGCCTTCATGCTGCTGATCGAGCGGTTCGCGCGCGCCCTCGTGCCCGGCGGCTACCTCATGCTCGGCCACTCCGAATCGCTGATCGACCGCAGCCCGTCCTTTCGCGCCGTGGTGCTGAACGGCATGGTGGTCTACCAGCGCTGCTCCCTCGATCGATGATCCGGGTCTTCATCGTCGACGACTCCTCGTTCGTGCGGAAGGCGCTTCGCAGGAGCCTCGCGAGCGCGCCGGACATCCGCGTGGTCGGCGAGGCGAAGAGCGCGGAGGAGGCGCTGCGCCTCGTGCCCGATGCCGACCCGGACGTCGTGACGCTCGACGTGGCCATGGAAGGCATGGACGGCCTCGCAGCGCTTCGGGGACTGCTGGCGTGGCGACCGAGCCTGCCGGTGATCATGCTCTCCGCCCACACCAGCCAGGGTGCGGCGGCCACGCTGGAGGCGCTGTCGCTCGGAGCGGTCGACGTCATCGACAAGGGTGACTTCAGCCTGATGGACCTCGACGGCCTCGGGCACCGGGCGATCGACAAGATCCGGTTGTGGCGCCAGGGTCGCCGGGTCGGCGGTGACCAGGTGGCGGACACGACGCTGCCCCGCGGCCTGCCTGACGGCTCGCAGAGCGTCTTGTGCGTCATCGGGGCGTCCACCGGCGGGCCGCCCGCGCTGCAGCGCCTGCTGGAGGCGCTCCCACCAGATTTTCCGCTGCCCGTCGTCATCGCCCAGCACATGCCGCCAGGATTCACCCGGCCCTTCGCGCAGCGCCTGAATGGCCTCTGTGACCTGCGCGTGCGCGAGGCCGTCGACGGCGACCGGGTGGAGCGCGGCACCGTCCTGATTGCGCCGGCAGGGCGTCACCTTCGCATCACGCGCCGGCTGACGGTGGCCATCTCCGACGAACCGTCCGATGCACCGCACCGCCCGAGCATCGACCTGATGATGACCTCGGCGGCCCAGGCGCGACCGGGAAAGGTGCTGGGCATCCTGCTGACGGGCATGGGTGACGACGGCGCCGATGGCCTCGCGATGCTGCGGGCGCAGGGCGGCATCACCATTGGTGAGAGCGAGGAGAGCTGCGTGGTCTTCGGGATGTCGCGGGCGGCCCATGAGCGCGGCGCGGTCGACCGACTGCTGCCACTGGCACACATTGCCGGCTGGCTCGCCGGCATTCGCGCGCCGGCGCCGGCCAGCGAGGCGCGCTAGGGTTCCACGAACAGCGACGCGGGACAATCAGTCCGGGGCGGATCCGGCAGCCGCTCGAGAATGATCCGCTGGATGACCTGCGATCGCGCGGGGCGCCGCACGGCGCCACCTGCCGGCACCATGGCCTCCACCGAAATCTCGTGATCGTAGCGCATGGGTCCCCGTGCGGCGTTCCACACCGCCACGCCGCGATCGTTGTGCGTCCGGGTATAGGCGGGTGTCAGTGTATCGCCGGGCGGGGGATTCACCGTGCCCTGCCGGGTCACGCGGATGCTGTACCGCAGCGCGCCCGACGCTGTCGCTCAGGCGCTTGATCGCGACGCTGTCACCGGCCCGCCACTCCTCGCCGACCTGCAGCCGGCTTGGCGGCAACCGCGGCAGCAGGTCATCGAGTGCGCTGGAGAGTTCGGTTACCTCCCGCAGTGTCTCCGGCACGAACGGCCTCACGCTCGTCGAGAAGGTGCCGTCCGCCTGCAGTTCTCCGCGATAGCGCCCGCCCAGGACCCCGGAGGCATCGGGCTCGGTCCGCTGCCCTCCCGCCGTGCGCCACACCTGCAGGGAGTCGAACCAGGCAACGATGTTGAGCGTCGCAGGGGTTCTGGCCGGTTCGGCACTCACGATGAGCACGCCTTCCCGCCCCGACGTCGCCGACGCCATGCTGCCGCCGGTCTCGAGCGTCAGGTCGCTGCGAATATTCTCGCGGAAGCTCACGCAGGCCAGGTTGCCCGCCTGGTATGCGGGGTCGGATTGGGCCACCAGTGCCGGCGCGCCGGCCGCACAAAGCAGGAGCAACAGCAGCGTGCCTCCCGCAGAATCGGCGGCCACTGGTCAGGTGCTCCGCACCACCTTCACGACGCACCCATGAAGGGATACTTGTAGTCCGTTGGTGACACGAGCGTCTCCTTGATGCTGCGAGGTGAGACCCACCGCACCAGGTTGAGCACGGAGCCCGCCTTGTCGTTGGTGCCGCTGGCGCGCGCACCGCCGAACGGCTGCTGGCCCACCACGGCACCGGTGGGCTTGTCGTTGATGTAGAAGTTGCCGGACGCGTTGCGCAGTGCCTGGCTCGCTTCGGCGATGGCCGACCGGTCGCGGGCGAAGACCGCACCGGTGAGCGCATAGGGACTGGTCTCGTCGACCAGCTGCAGCGTCTCCCGCCACCGGGCCGCCGGATACACATGGAGCGTGAGCACCGGCCCGAAGAGCTCCTCGCACATCAGCCGGTACTTCGGATCCTCCGTCGTCACCAGCGTCGGCTGGATGAAGTAGCCCTTGCTGGCATCGGCGCCGCCACCGGCGACGATCTTGACGCCCGGCGCCGACTTCGCGGCATTGAGATAACCCGCGATCCGGTCGAATGCCTTCCGGTCGATGACGGCACCCATGAAATTCTGGAAATCGGCCACGTCGCCCATCTTGATATCCGCAATCATCGCCACCATTCGGTCACGCACCTCGGGCCACAGCGTGTCGGGGATGTAGGCCCGCGAGGCCGCGCTGCATTTCTGTCCCTGATACTCATAGGCCCCTCGCACCAGGCCGACCGCCACCGCGGCCGGGTCGGCGCTCGCATGCGCCACCACGAAATCCTTGCCTCCCGTCTCGCCCACGATGCGAGGATACGAGCGGTACTTGTCGAGCCGGCTGGCAACCTGGTGCCAGATCTGGCGGAACACGGCCGTTGAACCGGTGAAGTGCACGCCCGCAAACAGCGGCTCCTCCACCAGCGTCGCCGTGCACATGACCGGCTCGGCCGGGAGGAAATTGATGACGCCCGGGGGGAGCCCGGCGCGCTCCAGCAATCGGTAGGTGTAGTAGTTGCTCAGCAGCGAGGTATGCGACGGCTTCCACACCGCCGTATTGCCCATGAGGGCCGGCGCACCGGGAAGGTTCCCGCCGATGGCCGTGAAGTTGAAGGGCGTCACCGCGTACACGAATCCCTCGAGCGGCCGGTGCTCCATCCGGTTCCAGATTCCGGTGGATGACTCCGGCTGCTCGCGGTAGAGCCGCTCGGCATACGCGACGTTGAACCGGAAGAAGTCGATCATTTCGCATGCGGCGTCGATCTCGGCCTGGAAGACGGTCTTGCTCTGCCCGAGCATCGTGGCCCCATTGAGCAGTGCGCGATGCGTGGTGGCCAGCATCTCCGCCGCGCGGAGAAAGACGGCGGCGCGATCCTCGAACCGGAGCGCCGCCCAGTCGCGCTGGGCGTCCACGCAGGACTTCGCCGCGGCCCGCACCGTGTCGGCCGTGGCGAGGTGCGCCCTGGCGATCACGTGCCGGTGATCGTGTGGTGACGTCACGTCGATCAGGTCGCCGCTCCGGATCTCCCGGCCACCGACGATCGCGGGGATGTCGGCCACCTCGCCCGACAACCGCGCCAGTTCGGCCTTGAGGGTGGCGCGCTCCGCCGAGCCGGGGGCATACGACAGGATGGGCTCATTGAGTGGATGCGGGATGTTCGGGATGCCGCTCATGACCTGGGCTCGTGATGAAGTGGGCTGGGATTATACATCGTCGCCGCTGGCAGCCTCAGTGCGACCCGGCCGGTACGAGGCCGGATGGTGGCGTCCCTATCAGCTGCGGGGCCGGAAGCAGGGTAAAGCCGTTCCGGGCGAGGATCGCGCGCCCGCTGTCCGACAGGGCGAACCGGGCAAAGGCGAGCGCCACTTCCGGGTGCGGCGCCGCCAGCGGAATCGTGAGTGCGTATACGATCGGCTCGCCCCGCAACGTCAGTGAATCGCCCCCCAGTTCGCGCGCGCCCATCACGCGAACGTTCACGGTCTCGTAACCTATTGCCATCGCTGGATCGCTGAGATCGATGGCAGGGGGAAGTGTCACATACCGCAGCCCGCTGGTTTGGGCGACGGAGCGATAGGTCCAGGCGTAGTCCAACTCGCCGGTTTGCAGCAACGCGGTGAG
Source organism: uncultured Gemmatimonadales bacterium (assembly GCA_963846945.1). Taxonomy (GTDB): domain Bacteria; phylum Gemmatimonadota; class Gemmatimonadetes; order Gemmatimonadales; family GWC2-71-9; genus JAGGAG01. The sequence goes on from CAWJXX010000001.1 coordinate 58,106, forward strand.
ATCGGTTTCCTTCGGGCGCTGAAATCGCGGCGGCATGGCCGAATCCAGCCGACGGGCGAGCCCCGGCTGGCGATAGTAGCGCTCGGCCAGCTGCAGCACGATGAGCGTGCGATAGCCGTTGGGATCGAGCGCCGGGTCGGAGTGCCCCGTCCGGACACCGGGCGTGAGCACGACCCTCCACCAGTTGGTGCTGTCGATGCGGGCGGCATCCCTCGACTGGTCGGTATAGGCGAGCACCATCGCGTTGCGCGCGAAGTTCGCGTACCACGGGGCATACTTCGGCATCAGCATGTCGCCGATCACGGTGTAGTCGGCGACCGCCAGGATGTCGGGAATCTTGCCCAGCTCGGTGAGCTTGCGCGCCGCCTCCAGGCTGCTGGAGTTCTCCTGCGCAGGCACCACCCCGGGCTGCTGCTGCCGGAACGCGTCGAGCAGTTCCTTGAACGGCCGCGCCAGGCTGCCCGCGTTCCACACAACCAACGGTCCCGACAGCGATTGCGCCACCATCGGCGTGGCCCCGAAGCGCCAGCAAGGTCATCGTCGCCGTAACGCACCGGCGGGTTTGCGCGCCGGGCGCCCGCTGCCGATACTTGACGCTGACCCGGGCGCCGCCCGGCACCGCACGCTTCCCCATACGGATCCCGGACCGCTCCATGCGCCGTCTCCTCGGTTGCTTCGCCATCGTCGTCCTCGCCGGATGCCCTACCTACGACCGCTACGACAAGCTGGCGGACCAGAAAGGCATGCTCAGTGCCGACCTGTTTGCCCGGTACGGGCCGGAGCAGGCGGAAAAGATCGCCATCGGTCGCGCGCTGGGTCAGGCGCATACGGGAAATACGGTGGCGGACTTCGGCGCCCAGATGGACAAGGCGATCGCGTTCGCCAGGACCATGCCCGACGTGGTGGACATCAAGGCCGACACCCTCGCCTACTTCATGACCATTCAGTTCAAGAGCGGCTGGCGCACCGCGGTGCTCCCGATCAGCGACGGCACGCCGCCGCAGTCGACGCCCGGCCTGCCCAAGGGATCCTGATCGCTACCTGATTTCCAGCCGCGCCGGGTGAATCACGCGGCCATCCGGCGCCTTCACCGCGGCATCGATCGAATCGCGGTCCCAGACGACGATCACCACCCGATCGCTGCTCGCGCCGAAGGTGGCGAGGTCCTGCGGGGACAGTTCGCGACTCTTGAGCGGCTGGTTGGCCGAGTCGGCATGGAACGGATGGGTATGCCAGCTCCCGATGACGCCGGCAATGGAATCGCACGATCCGGTCACCGCGAGCTGCAACCGCCGCATGTTGCGCGCGGGCACATATCCATCCACTGTCACGATCGCCGGCGCCACCTCACCCTGCAGGCATCCGAGATATTCCCGCTGGGTCGGCCGGATCGTTCCGAGCATGCGTTCCATCGTGTTCAGGTCCTGCAGCTTGTCCCAGTTGAGGTTCGATTCCGCGAACACGGCATTCATCGAGTCCAGCACGGCCCGGGGAAGCGTCACCGACGCCAGCGGCTTGCTCGCATCCGCGCTGCGGAAGCATGGTGATGGCAGGAGCAGCAGCCCGAGGGCCGTGATATGCAGCGAACGACGGAGCATTGGTGAAAGCTAAACCTCTCTCGCAGGAGCTCCCGTGAAACGCAGCACTCTCATCACCCTCGCCGCGGCCCTGGCACTGGGTGCATTCCTGCTCTACAACACGCTCGCATCGCAGGCCTTCGCCTGCACCGTCGCCGTCGACTATCAGGGGCGCCACGGCAGCGCCACGGCCTCGGCGGCCACGATCAAGGATGCCAAGCAGCAGGCGCAGACCACCGCATGCGGACCGATCACCAGCGGCATGAACGAGTCGATCGCCTGCAGCAACACCCCGCCCGCCAAGACTGAATGCAAGAAGCTGTGACCCGGCGGTTCAGCCTGCCACATCCGCTGATCCTGCTGCTCGGGTGCGTCGCCATCGCGGCCGCGCTCACCTGGATCGTGCCCGCAGGCGCCTACGACCGGCGGGATGATGCCGCGAGCGGACGGAGCGTCGTGGTCGCGGGCACCTTTCACCGCGTGCAACAGGCGCCGGTCGGCATCTTCGAGGCGCTGGTCGCGGTTCCCAAGGGGCTGATCGACGCGGCGAGCGTCATCTTCCTGGTCTTCATGTCGGGCGGCGCATTTACGGTCGTGGACCGGACCGGCGCCCTGCGCCGACTGGTGGATGCCCTGGCACGACGGCTGAAGGATCGCGGCGTGCTGGTGATCCCGGTCATCGGGCTCGCCTTCGCGGCCGGCGGCGTCCTCATGCAGATGTCGGAGGAGCTGGTGGCCTTCGTGCCCCTGCTGCTGCTCATCTGCACCTCGCTCGGCATTCCGCCCCTCATGGCCGTCGCCGTCAGCATGGGCACGGCGTCGATCGGCGCGGCGTTCTCGTCGTGGGACCCGTTCATGGTCACCATTGCGCAGAAGGTGGCGCAGGTGCCGGTCGGGTCGGGATGGCAGCTGCGCACCGTGGCACTGGCGGTTGCCATCGGCTACTGGCTCTGGTCGATCACCCGGTACGCCGCGCGCAACGCGAAGCCGCCCGCCGCCGCGGAGAACATCGCCGAGCTCGACCTGCGGCTGACGGCGCGGCACATGCTCGTCATTGTCGTCGTGGCCCTCACCTTCCTGTTCTTCGCGATCGGCGCGCAGCAGTGGGGCTGGGATTTCGACCGGCTGGCAACCCTCTTCCTGATCATGGGACTCACCTCGGGGTTGCTGGGTGGCCTGGGCCTCACGGGAACGGCCGACGCGATGATCTCGGGTTGCCGCGACATGACCTACAGCGCCATCCTCATCGGTGTCGCACGGGCAATCTTCGTCGTGCTCGACCAGGGCCATGTCGTCGATTCGCTGGTCCACGGCATCGTGACGCCGCTGGAGGGACTCCCGGTAATCGTCGCCGCTGTCGGCATGTTCACCGCTCACGCCATCATTCACCTCCCCGTGCCGAGCTCCAGCGGCCAGGCGGTCCTGACCATGCCGATTCTCGCACCGGTATCCGACTTGATCGGCATGCCACGGCAGGTGGCCGTGCTGGCGTACCAGCTCGGCATCGGCAACACCGACATCGTGCTCCCAACCAACGGTGGCCTGCTGGCCATGCTCGCCATGTCAGGCATCCGGTTCGAGGATTGGTTCAGGTGGGCGTTGCCCCGTTTCCTGGTCCTCGTGGCGATCTGCCTGGCAACGCTCGGCATCGCCGTGGCGATCGGCTGGCACTGAGGAGATCAACATGGACCGCAGGGGATTTGTCGCGAGTACCGCTGCCGTCGCGCTGGTGGGTTCCCGGCTCGGCAGCTGCAGGCCGGCGCCGGCGCCGGCGGCAACCCCCGAGTTCATGTTCGGCGAAGCCTCGATCGACGCGGTGCAGGAGGCGATGACGTCGGGGCACCTCACCTCCGGGGCAATCACGCGCCAGTACCTCGACCGTATCGCCTCGGTGGATCACTCCGGTCCGTCGCTCAATTCGATCATCGAGCTCAACCCCGATGCCGTCGCCGAGGCCAACCGTCTCGACACGGAGCGGAAGGCCGGCCAGATCCGCGGCCCGTTTCACGGTGTCCCGGTGCTCATCAAGGACAACATCGATACCGGCGACCGGATGATGACCAGCGCCGGCTCACTGGCACTGGCCGACATGCCGGCTCCCGATGACGCCTTCGTCGCGCGAAAGCTCCGCAACGCAGGCGCGGTCATCCTGGGCAAGACCAACCTGAGCGAGTGGGCGAACTTCCGCTCGTCGCACGCCACGAGCGGATGGAGCGGTCGCGGCGGCCAGACCCGCAATCCGTATGCACTCGACCGCAACCCATGTGGATCGAGTTCCGGCACTGGTGCGGCCATCAGCGCGTGCCTGGCCGCCGTCGGAGTGGGCACCGAGACCGACGGGTCGGTGGTGTGCCCGAGCACGGCCAACGGCCTGGTGGGACTCAAGCCGACCCTCGGGCTCGTCAGTCGGACCGGAATCATTCCCATTGCAGCAAGCCAGGATACGGCAGGCCCCATCGGCCGGTCCGTGCGCGACATCGCGATGCTGCTCGGTGTCATGGTGGGTCCGGACCCGCGAGGATCCCGTCACGCTCGGCGGCGCTTCGCACGCACTGAGCGACTACACGACGGTACTCGACCCCGGCGCGCTGCGTGGCGTGCGGCTCGGCGTCGCGCGCCAGTACTTCGGCGGGCTGCCGGCGCTCGACGCGGTGATGGGTGATGCGCTACGGGCGCTCAAGGAGGCCGGCGCCGAGCTGGTCGACCCTGCCGACATTCCCACCATTGCCGCGATGGGCGCGCCGGAATTCGAGGTGCTGCTCTACGAATTCAAGGATGGGCTCAACCGGTACCTCGCCGGCCGCGGCTCGACCAGCCACTACCAGCACACTGGCCGACCTGATCGAGTTCAATCGCGCACATGCCGCGCAGGAGATGCCGTGGTTCGGGCAGGAGACGTTCGAGCAGGCGCAGGAGAAGGGACCGCTGAGCGAGCCGAAGTACCGGAAGGCACTCGAGCGACTGTCGTCGCCTCGCTCGCGCACAGGGCATCGATTTCACGCTGAGGAAGTTCCGCCTCGATGCCATCGTGTGTCCCACGGGCGGACCGGCATGGACGACGGACCTCGTGAATGGTGACCACTTCGGCAAGGCGGGTGACAGCTCGACGCCGGCGGCAGTGGCAGGCTACCCCCACCTCACCGTGCCGGCAGGTCAGGTCGACGGACTGCCCGTGGGATTGTCGTTCATGGGGCCGGCGTGGAGCGACGCAAGACTGCTGTCGTTCGGCGTATGCCTTCGAGCAAGCCACCCGGTTGCGTCGCCCGCCCACCTTCACGGCCAGGATCGGCTGACGCTCAGCCCGGAACAAGAACGCGCGTTTCCTCGAAAATCTTTCGCGCCGCCAGGAAGCCGGGGACGCCGCTCACCGCTCCCCCGCGGAGTGCGGATGCGCCACAGCGGTACACCCGCGGCACCTCGGTCTCCACGCCCCAGGTGCCCTCGAGTGACGGCTCATCGGTGAAGAACCAGCTGAGCGAGTTGTGGAAGATGTTCCCCTGGTCCAGGTCGACCTCGCGCTCCAGGTCCTGCGGCGACTTGATCTCGAGGCACAATTCCCCCCGCTTGTCGCGCGCCAGGCAGTCCTCGAATGGCTCGGCGGTAATGCGATTGAGGGCCGCCAGGTAGCGTCGCTGCATCTCCGCCTTGCGCTCAGCCTCGTCCTTCACGAAGAGCCGGTAGGGTGCATCGAGGCCAAAGAGCGTCAGGGTCTGGTAGCCGTCCGCGTTGAGCGCCGGTGACAGGATCGAGTCGTCGGTCAGCGTGTGGCAATACGTCTCGAAGGGCGGCGCACCCGGCAGGCTTCCGCCCGCCGCCTCGCGGTAGCTCGTCTCCATGGCCGCGTACCCCTCGTCCACGTGGAACGAACCGGCAAACGCATCGGCCGGCGAGACGTCCGGCGCACGCAGGCGTGGCAGGCGGCGCAGCAGCATGTTCACCTTCACCACCGACCCTTCGTCGGTTGCAATCGGGGCATATGCCTGTCCCAGCAGGCGCGCGAAGGTGCGCGGGCCGGCGTTGATCAGCACCCGTTTCGCATCGACCGTCTGCTCGTGCCCATCGTGCGTCGAATACCACGGCATGGCGACGACCCTCGTCATGCACTGCCAGCACGGGGCTGTTGGTCTCGAGTCGGGCGTGGCCGTCGCGCGCGCGCCGGATCAGCCCGTCCACCAGCGATCGCATCCCGCCCACCGGCACGCGCCACTCCCCGGTCCCCTGGCCGATGACGTGGTAGAGGAAGCAGCGATTCTGGATCAGCGACGGATCGTGCGCGTGACCGAACACGCCGATCTTGCCGTCGGTGAAGAGCAGCCCGCGCAGCACGTCGTCTTCGATGAGCCGCTCGATGATCTCGCCCAGCGGTCGCTCGACGAAGCCATCCCACGCCTCACGTTCCGCCGCAGTCGTGAAGCGACTGGCCCAGTACCCCCGGGTACGCAGCGGCTGGAGCAGGCTGGGCCATGCGTGTGCCGCGAGCGCTCCCTCGAGCCTGAGCAGGTGCTGGTAGGCGTCCCACGCCTTGTCTCCCCCGGTCAGCGCCCGCATGGAGGACCTGGAACGCTCGTCGTCCACATTGGAGATCAGGAGGCCGCGCGGCTGGCCGTCACGCTCATAGGCGGTAAAGGACGCCACGGATCGCCGCCGCGTCTCGAAGTCGATGCCCAGTTCCTGGAGGATCTGCTGCGGCAGCAGGCTCACGAGGTAGGCGTAGCGCGACAGGTACGCATCGTAGTCGGGGAAGACCCGTTGCGAGGCCGTGGCGCCTCCCAGCCAGTCGTTGCGCTCGAGTACCAGGACAGACTGTCCGGCGTTGGCGAGATAGGCCGCCGCCACGAGGCCGTTGTGGCCGCTGCCGGCAATGACCGCGTCATATCGGGTGGCGAATGTCATGGTCCAAATATAGGGCCCGCCGGGACCGCAGGAGCGACGCCTGGCGTGCCGAATTCGACCGGATATGACACATCGCCCTGCCGTGCCTGATATCTTTGATCCGACGGCCGGCGCACCGCGAAACGTGACAACAGGCGCGCTGACCGGCAGTTACGCCGCTGCACCGTTACAAGCCAGCACCCCTCTACCAGTGGCACCCGAGTTGCTGCCTCCATGACGTACGGCCGGCCGGCGCTGGCCCGAGGGAGGATGACATGCCCGAAGTCAGGATCAGCTCGATGGACCAGGACGAAGATTTCGCCGCGTGGCTCACGGAACTGCTCGAGCGCGAGGCGGAGGAAGCGGGCCTGCCCACGGGGTTCGAGGATCGCTATATCGGCCTGACCGATTCGCTGGGTGACTGGATCGGTGGCCTGCGCTACTACGTCCGCGGGGGGGTCGCGCACCTGCTCGACCTGGTCGTGGCCGAGGCCTACCGGAAGCAGGGCCACGCGCACCGCCTGCTCGTGGCCTTCGAGGAGCGGGCACGCAGCGAGGGAGCGCACCTCGCTGAGTTCTGGACCGATGACATGCGAGCCGAGGGACTGCTGGGCGCGCTGGGCTGGACCATTGTGGTGCGCCGCACGCGCTACATGAACGAGGGCACCTGGACCCTCATGGAGAAGCGCCTGCCCGAGTGAGCCGTTATATTTTCCCCCCGTTCGGAATTTCCGTACTACTACTCAGTCAAAGGTTACATGAGTCTCACCGACCAGGCCCGGGAGCTCCTTTCCAAGTTCGAGGTACTCAAGGATCTCGAGTCCACGGTGCGCGAAATGATGGCCACCCACGAGCGCAAGCGTGTGCTCTGGATGCCATCGGACCTGCTGGGCCTGGCAGAGGGCGATTGCAGCGAGACCCACATTCGCGAGCTGCGCACGCGGGCGCGCGGGATTCCAGACGCGGTACGGGCCGCACTCGCCGTCAATACACTCACCGAAGAAGGCCTGCCCCACTTCCATCGCCTCCTCGCCGTCTACCTCGAGGACGACAGCTACTGGCGCCTGTGGAACAACCTCTGGACCGCTGAAGAGGATCGTCACGGGCAGGTGCTCCACGACTATACGCGCGACGCGCAGCTCTTCGACCAGCGGAAGTTCGAGGAGATGCAATTCGAGTACATCCGCGCGGGGTTCCATCCGTCCTGGGATCGCGATCCCTATCGCGTGTTCGCCTATACCACCGTGCAGGAACGCGCCACGCAGCACTCGCATGCCGAAACCGGCCGCGTGGTCGAGGAGTACGAGCCCGGGCTCGCCGCCATCCTGTATGAAGTGGCCCAGGACGAGGCGCGGCACTTCGTCTTCTATCGCTCGGTGTTCGAGGAAATCCTCGCGCGCGACCCGAACCAGGCGCTGGAGTCCGCGTCGTTCATCCTTCCCGGCATCGAGATGCCGGGTGCCTCGATGCCGGGCTTCCGCGACTTCGCCGACGTCATCCGGCGCGCGGGGATCTATGGCCCGCGCGACTACCTCCGGATCGTGCAGGAGCAGATCCGCTTCTGGCGCATCGAGAGCCTCACCGGCCTCAACGACATGGGCCGGAAGGCACAGGAGCGCATCACGCTGGTCCCCGAGCGCCTGCGGCGGCTGGCGGACCTGGTCGAGACACGCAGTCGCGCCAAGACATTCAGCTTCGACGTAGCGTTCAATCGTGAGTTCGCGCTGCCGTGAACCCCCGGTGGTTCGCCGGCCTCCTGGCGGTGCAGTTGCTCGGCGGATGCGCGAAGAAGGAAAAGCCGCGCCCTCCTGTCGCGGAGGGGGTGCCGGCTGCGGGTGCGCCGGCAGACGTGCAGGCGCTCGGTGCCGAAATGCTCGACCTCATCGATCGCGTGGCCGGCTACCGCTCATCGCACGAGGGCCGTCCTCCCAAGACATTCCGTCAGCTGGGCGTCGACTCGCTCACGCCCAATACGGTGCGTCGCCTCGCCGTCCAGGGACGCACCTTCACCGTGACCGTCGCCTATCGCAAGCCGGAGGGGCGCACGGTCCTGGATTGCAGTGCCGGTGAGGACGCGCTGGAGCAGGCCGCACTGAACGAGGGCCATTTCGCCGTTTCCTGCAACACGGGTAGCGGGCCGCAGGGCTTCGAGGTCGTCCGCTGATTGCCACGCTGTTCGACGGACTCCGGTTCGCCATCATCGCCGCCGCCGCCCTGAGCGGCGTCATCGCGGCCACCAACTGGGCGGTCGCGCGGGGACTCCTGCAACCCTTCGGCGCGTGGCCGCGATTCGTCCGTCGCACGAGCGACCCGCTGCTGCGGCCGATCGAGCGCCGGCTGCTCGGTGCCGGGGGCAACCCGCAGCACGCACCGTTCTGGCTGCTGGCGCTGGTGGTGTTCGGTGGTCTCGCGCTCATCGCCCTCAGCCGTTGGGTCGTCGGCATGGGCCTGAGCCTCGCGTATGTGGGACAGGCGGGCCCGCAGGCGCTGCTGCGGCTGGCGATCGACTGGACCTTCAAGCTGCTCATGGCCGCGCTGCTCGTCCGGGTCATCGGTTCGTGGTTCGGCATGGGCGAGTATTCCTCCCGCTGGATGCGCCCGGTCTACGCGCTCACCAACTGGCTCGTCAACCCGATTCGCCGCATCATGCCGACCATGGGCATCCTCGACATGAGCCCGATGGTGGCCTACCTGGTCCTGCTGGTGATGCAGTGGGCGATACAGTCCCTGATTCCCTGACCGCCTTCCGGGCGACGGACGGCGGCACCAGCATCGCCGTCCGGGTGCAGCCTCGCGCCTCCGCGCTCGCAGGTGGCCGGTCTCCATGGCACCGAACTGCGGATTCGCGTTGCCGCGCCGCCAGTGGATGGCGCGGCGAACGAGGCGCTGCTCCGCTTTCTCGCGGAGGCGCTGGCGGTGCCGGGCGCCGCCGTAACGCTGTTGGCGGGAAGCAGCAGCAGGAGCAAGGTGGTGCGGGTCGCCGGCATCACTCCCGAGGCCGCCGCTCGATCTCTCGGCGTTGGGCCGTAACACTTTACAGGAAGCTCCAAAGGCCCGATACTTGCCACGGTGGGCGGGTGACAACCGAAGTTCGTGGCGATTTGTGCCTATTGCGGCCACGTAAAATATTCGCTAAAACGGCACCCCCCGGGGGCCGTTCTGGCCACCGGTTTTTTTCTTTGGGGTACGCATGACGCTGCAGGTGTCGTTCGAGTTCTTTCCGCCCAGGACTCCGGAGATGGAGGAGAGCCTGTGGCGCGCCATCAAGCGGCTCGAGCCGGTGGCGCCCCGCTTCGTGTCGGTCACGTACGGAGCAGGCGGGAGCACGCGCGAACGGACGCATCGCACGGTGAAGCGGATCCTGGGCGAGACCCCGCTGCTTCCCGCGGCTCACCTGACGTGTGTCGGGGCGACGCGCGACGAGGTTGATGCGGTCGCCCGTGACTACTGGGCGGCCGGCGTCCGGCAGATCGTGGCGCTGCGCGGCGATCCCCCGCAGGGCAGCGCCGGCTATCTCCCGCACCCCGGTGGCTACGCCTATGCGTCGGACCTCGTCACGGGGCTGCGGCAGATCGCGGACTTCGACGTGACCGTGGCCGCGTTCCCCGAAGGTCACCCGGAATCCACCTCGGTCTACGCCGACCTCGACAACCTCAGGCGCAAGATTGACGCAGGGGCGACCCGCGTCATCACCCAGTTCTTCTTCGAGAACGACACCTACTTCCGGTTTCTCGAGCGCTGCCACAAGGCCGGCATTACCTGCGAAATCGTGCCCGGCATCATGCCGGTGACGAACTTCCGGCAGATGACCGGCTTTGCCGCCACCGCCGGGGCGAGCGTACCGCGCATGGCTTGCCACCAAGTTCGAGGGACTCGACGATGACCCCGACACCCGGAAGCTGATCGCGGCGACGGTCGTGGCCGAGCAGGTGCAGGGCCTCGCGGCGCAGGGCGTTCGCGAATTCCATTTCTACACGCTCAACCGGGCGGACCTGACGTTCGCCATCTGCCACCTCCTCGGGCTCCGCGCGCACTCGCCGGCGGTGCAGCCATGAGCATCGAGACGCTGGTGCACCCGCACGGGCACGCCGGCAGCCCCGTCGCGCCCTGGACCCCGGACCCGGCTCGGCGCCCAACGCCGTGGACCCGCGCCAGCCGCATCGCCGCCCTCGAGTCGCTGCTGCTGCGTCGCATCCTTGTGCTCGACGGGGCGATGGGCACGATGATCCAGGCCTACGAGCTCAAGGAGGCGGACTACCGCGGCACGCGCTTCGCCGACTGGCACAAGGACCTGCGCGGCAACAACGACGTGCTCGCCCTCACGCGGCCGTCGCTGGTGCAGGATCTTCATGCGGCCTATCTCGCCGCCGGCGCCGACATCCTGGAGACCAACACCTTTACGACCAACGCCATTGCCATGGCGGACTACGGGATGGAGTCGCTGGCCCGGGAGCAGAACCTGGCGGCGGCAGGGCTCGCCCGGGGGGTGGCCGACGCCTTCGAGTCGGCGGCGCCCGACCGTCCGCGGTATGTCGCCGGCGTCCTGGGGCCCACCAACCGCAGCGCGAGCATCTCGCCGGACGTGAACAACCCCGGCTTCCGGGCCATCACCTTCGATGAGCTCGTGATTGCGTACGTGGAGGCGGCCGAGGCGTTGCTCGATGGCGGGGCGGACCTGCTGATGATCGAGACGATCTTCGACACGCTCAATGCCAAGGCCGCGATCTTCGCGGTCGAGGACGTATTCGAGCGCCGCGGCGAGCGGGTGCCGGTGATGATCTCGGGGACCATCACCGACCAGAGCGGCCGCACGCTCACCGGCCAGACCACCGAGGCGTTCTGGAATTCCATGGCGCACGCGCGGCCCCTCTCCATCGGGCTCAACTGCGCCCTGGGCGCCCGCGACCTGCGGCCGTACGTGCAGGAGCTGTCCCGGATCGCGCCGGTGTTCACCAGCACGCACCCGAACGCTGGCTTGCCGAACGAGTTCGGCGGGTACGACGAGGGTCCGGAGTACATGGCCGCCATGCTGCGTGAGTTTGCCGAGGCGGGCATGCTCAACTTCGCCGGTGGCTGCTGCGGCACCACGCCGGCCCATATCAAGGCCATCGCCGAGGCCGTGCAGGGCCTGCCGCCGCGCGTGGTCCCCACCGTAGCGCGACGCCTTCGCCTGAGCGGGCTCGAGCCGCTCACGTTCGGTGCCGAGACCGGCTTCGTCAACGTGGGCGAGCGCTGCAACGTCACCGGCTCGAAGCAGTTCGCGAAACTGATTCTCGGCGGCAATTACGAGGCGGCGCTGGAAGTCGCCCGCCAGCAGGTCGAGACCGGGGCGCAGGTGCTGGACGTGAACATGGACGAGGCGATGCTCGACTCGCAGGCCGCGATGACCACCTTCCTCAACCTGTGCGCCGCGGAACCCGGCATCAGCAAGGTTCCCGTGATGCTGGACTCCTCGAAGTGGTCGGTGATCGAGGCGGGACTGAAGTGCGTGCAGGGACGGAGCGTGGTGAACTCGGTGAGCCTCAAGGAGGGGGAGGCGGAATTCCTGCGCCAGGCGTCACTGGTACGGCGCTATGGCGCCGCCGTGGTCGTCATGGCATTCGACGAGCGGGGCCAGGCGGACACGGTCGACCGGCGGGTCGCCATCGCGGAGCGCGCGTTTCGCCTGCTGGTCGACCGGGTCGGGTTCGCGCCGGAGGACATCATCATCGACCCGAACATCTTCGCGATCGCGACCGGCATCGAGCAGCACGACAACTATGCGGTGGACTACTTCCAGGCAGCGCAGCGGATCAAGGCGGCGCTCCCGGGCGTGAGCATCAGCGGCGGATTGAGCAACGTCTCGTTTTCCTTCCGTGGCAACACACCACTGCGCGAGGCGATCCACGCCGTGTTCCTGTATCACGCCTTGCCCGCCGGGATGGACCTCGGGATCGTGAACGCGGGCGCCCTGCCGATCTACACCGACATCCCGCCGGACGTGCTGGCCCGCGTCGAGGATGTCGTGCTCAACCGGCGGCCGGATGCCACCGAGCGCCTGCTCGCCATCGCCGACACGGTGAAGGGCCAGGTCGCCGCACTCAAGGACGACGACGCATGGCGCTCCCTTCCCGTGGGAGAACGCCTTGCGCATGCGCTGGTGGAGGGCAACGCCGAGTTCATTGTGGCGGATACCGAGGAAGCCCGCCTGCTGGCGAAGCGGCCCATCGAGGTGATCGAGGGCCCCCTCATGGATGGCATGAACATCGTGGGCGACCTCTTCGGGTCCGGCAAGATGTTCCTGCCCCAGGTGGTGAAGAGCGCCCGGGTCATGAAGAAGTCGGTCGCGCACCTGATCCCCTACATCGAGGCGGAGAAGCAGGGCGGCGAGTCGCGCAGCAAGGGACGGGTGCTGCTGGCCACGGTGAAGGGCGACGTGCACGACATCGGCAAGAACATCGTGGGCGTGGTCCTGCAGTGCAACAATTTCGAGGTGATCGACCTGGGCGTCATGGTGCCGAGCGCCACGATCCTGCAGAAGGCCATCGAGCACGACGTGGACCTGATCGGGTTGAGCGGGCTCATCACGCCCTCACTCGAGGAGATGAGCTTCGTCGCGAGCGAGCTGCAGCGTGAGGGACGGACGACGCCCCTCCTCATCGGCGGTGCGACGACGTCGCGGGCGCACACGGCCGTCAAGATCGCGCCGAACTACGATGGTCCGGTGGTGCACGTGCTCGATGCATCGCGCGCCGTGGGCGTGGCGGGAAGCCTGGTGAGCGAGGGCCTGCGGGAGGGCTTCGTGCTGCAGGTGGCGGACGACTATGCCAAGGTGCGCGCCGCGCGCGCCGGACGCGGCACGGGCGACCCGCTTGCCTCCATCGCCGAGGCGCGCGCCAACCGCCTGGCGATCGACTGGAAGGGCGTGACCGCGCCCGCGCCCACCTTCACCGGCATTCGGACGTTCGAGCGCTACCCGCTGGCGGACCTGGTGGAGCGCATCGACTGGACCCCGTTTTTCCAGACCTGGGAACTGGCCGGGCACTTCCCCGCGATCCTGACGGACCCGCGCGTGGGACCCACGGCGTCGAGCCTGTATCTCGATGCCCGCGCCCTCCTCGACCGGATCGTACGCGAGGACCTGCTCGAGGCACGGGCGGTCGTGGGCTTCTGGCGGGCCAATGCGGTCGATGACGACATCGAGCTCTACTCCGACGCGGCGCGGCAGGCCCCCCTGGCGGTGGTGCACACGCTGCGGCAGCAGATGAAGAAGGCGCCCGGCCGGCCCAACCTCGCCCTTTCCGATTTCGTCGCGCCCAGGGAGAGCCGCGTGAACGATCACCTTGGTGCCTTCGCCGTGACCGCGGGGATAGGCCTCGAGCGGCTCACGGCGGGTTTCGAGGCACAGCATGATGATTACAGCAGCATCCTGGCGAAGGCGCTGGCCGATCGCCTGGCGGAGGCATTCGCCGAGCGGCTGCACGAGCGGGTGCGGCGCGAATTCTGGGCGTATGCGCCGGACGAGGCGCTCGACAATGCCGCCCTGATCAAGGAGAGTTACCAGGGGATCCGACCGGCGCCGGGCTATCCCGCCTGCCCCGACCACACCGAAAAGGGGCCGCTGTTCGAACTGCTGCAGGCAACCACCAGCGCCGGCATCACGCTGACGGAAAGCTTCGCCATGCTTCCCACCGCTTCGGTGAGCGGCTTCTACTTCTGGCATCCTCAGTCCCAGTATTTCGGGGTGGGCAAGGTCGGCCGTGACCAGGTGGAGGACTATGCCCGTCGCAAGGGAATGACCTTGCGGGAGGCGGAGCGGTGGCTGGCACCGAACCTGGGATACGACCCGCGGACCTGACACTTCGCGCTGCACTGATTCGTCCTGTTGCCCTGTGGGCGGCCTCGCTAGCTTAGTCCCCAGCCAGCCCGTATCACCCGGTTCCAAGGACTGATCAATGCAGGACACGACGACTGCCCCACAGCCGCTCTCGATCCTCTCCGAAGAAGAGACGATGTTCCGCGATGCCGTTCGTGAATTCGCGGAGACGGAAATTCGCCCCTACGTCTCGGAGATGGACGAGGCCGCCCGGTTCCGGCCCGATATCATCGCGAAGTTCTTCGAGATGGGCCTGATGGGTATCGAGGTGCCCGAGCGCTTTGGCGGGGCCGGTGCCGGGATTTTCCTCGCGATGCTCGCGATCGAGGAACTGGCGCGAGTGGACGCGTCGGCCGCCATCTACGTAGACGTGCACAACACCCTGGTGAACAACGCCGTCCTCCGCTGGGGCAATGACGAGCAGCAGGCCCGCTACTTCCCCCGCATGAACGCCGACCTGCTCGGCGCGTTCGCGCTCTCGGAACCGGCCAGCGGCAGCGATGCGTTCGCGCTCGAGTGCCGGGCCGACAAGGTCGCGGGTGGCTGGTCCCTGCAGGGCCGGAAGTTCTGGATCACGAACGGCGCCGAGGCCGGCATCTTCATCGTCTTTGCCAACACCGATTTTGCCCGCGGCTACAAGGGCATCACGGCATTTCTCGTCGAGCGCGGCTTTGCGAACTTCGACGTGGGCAAGAAGGAGGACAAGCTGGGCATCCGTGCCTCGAGCACGACGGAGCTGATCCTCGAGGGCTGTGTCGTCCCGGACGCCAACGTGCTCGGCCCTGTTGGTCAGGGATACAAGATTGCCATCGAGACCCTGAACGAGGGTCGAATCGGCATCGGCGCGCAGATGCTCGGCGTGGCCAGTGGTGCCCTCGAGGCGGCCACGAAGTACGTGAAGGAGCGCCGCCAGTTCGGGAAGGCGATCGCCGACAACCAGGCAGTGCAGTTCCAGCTGGCCCAGATGGTCACGGACCTCGAGGCCGCGCGCCTCATGGTGTACAACTCGGCACGTCTCAAGGACGCCGGACGGCCATTCGCCACCGAGGCGGCCATGGCGAAACTCTTCAGCTCCCAGACCGCCGACCGGATCACCTCGCAGTGCGTGGAATTGTTCGGCGGCTACGGCTATTCGAAGGAGTATCCCGCCGAGAAGTTCTATCGCGACGCGAAGATCGGGACCATCTACGAGGGCACCAGCAACATGCAATTACAGACCATCGCCAAGGTGCTGCTCAAGTAGGCTTGCTTCTTGCCCACCCCTGCTCGCATGCGGCGCCTCCTCCTCATACTCGCCAGCCTGGCGATCTTCTCCCATCCCCTCAGGGCCCAGACAAGCAGCAGCTGGGTGGAGGAGCAGGTCGGGGGATGGTACTCGATGGCGAAGAAAATGGCCCCGGGACGATGGGGCATCGCCATCGCGGACCAGCAGGGCAACCTGCTCTGGTCGGCCAGCGTCGATGAACCATTCACGCCCGCCTCGACTGTCAAGCTCCTGACCACCGGGTTCGCCCGTTCCGTCGTCGGCGGTGACGCCCGGCGGGACACCCGTGTCATGGGAGTGGGTCAACTATCAGAGAGCGGGGAGTGGAAGGGCCGCTGGTGGCTCGAGCTCAATGGGGACGTGACGCTGGAACGGCTGCCCGGAACCGGGCCCAGCTTTCGCGATCTCGCAGAGCAGTTGCACACTGCCGGAGTTCGCGAGCTCCGGGGACCGATGGAAATCAGCAGCGAAACCGGCACCGCGGACGCGATCTATCCGGCCGTGTGGTCCAGCAAGCACCGGGGACGCAGCTTTGCGCCGCTGATCGGCCCCCTGATGCTGCACGAGAACATCGTGATGGTCGGCGTCGCCCCGGCATCGAAGGCCGGCGGTCGTGCCGTCCTGTTCAGCGCCGCACCACGGGGCATCGCGCCGCTCGTGACGATCAGGGCCATGACCCGGAGCGGCCGCCGCTC
Source organism: uncultured Gemmatimonadales bacterium (assembly GCA_963846945.1). Taxonomy (GTDB): domain Bacteria; phylum Gemmatimonadota; class Gemmatimonadetes; order Gemmatimonadales; family GWC2-71-9; genus JAGGAG01. The sequence goes on from CAWJXX010000001.1 coordinate 74,369, forward strand.
AAGGCTGTCACTGACCCAGCTGCCCAACGGCACCTTCGTCATCAACGGCACCATCGGCCTGCGCGCCCGTCCGCGAACACTGCTCGCCACCATGGCGAACCCCCGCCAGGTCCTCGAGGCCGTCTGGGCGCAGGCCCTGAAGGATGAGGGGATCACGTGGGACCGGACTGGCAGCAACCGGGTGGCCGCCGCGGGCGACGCGGCGCAGGTGCTGGCGTCCGTGCAGTCAGCGGTGTTCGACAGCGTGGCGAGTGAAATCAACCGGCGAAGCCTCAATCCCGGTGCGGAACTGCTGCTGCAGTGGGCCGCGGGCGTGGTGACACCGCGGCGGCGCGCCTCACGGCCCACGTCGCAGCGATCACCGGGATGCCGGACAACGTCCACCTCGTGGACGGCAGCGGGCTCTCCTATGACAACCGCATCAGCCCTCATGCCTTCATCAACTACCTGGCGCGGTACCCGCTGACGCCCGCCGGGCGCCCATTGCCGTTGCTCCTGCCGGCCAACGGCTCGGGCACGCTGCACCAGCTCCGCTCGGGATTTCCCGGGGCCGGCGTGGTGCGCGCCAAGACCGGGACGCTGTCGGATGTCTCGAACGTGGTGGGATACCTGGGTCGCCCCAACGGCGTCCTGCTGATCGCGCTCTTCTATCAGGGTGGCCGCCCCTGGGCCGCGCGTCAGGCCGAATGGCGCCTGTTCCGCATCCTGGGCGCCGACGGGGTTTCCATTCCCGCGGACAGCTTCCCCCTCGAGGATGAGCACCTTGGCGGCGACAACGACAGCGTGGACGCCAACAACGTGAGCCCTGCCGGCCCGTAGCCCTGCGCGTCAGTCATCGTGATGCTCGTGCCGTTCGTGACCCCCACCCGACGTCGAATCCAGCAGCACTGACTTCGAGACATCGGGCGGCGCCCACAGCGGCCCCGTCGTTTCCGGATGCCGGATCTCGCCGCCGAGCCACGCCGTGCGGGCGAGCACCGAGGTCGAGAGAATCAGCCCCGCCATCGCAGCCGTCCCCGACCACCGCGGCACCGGCCGGTCCCCGCGGCTCGACCAGAGTCCCGCCGCCGCCAGTGCCCCGGTGCCGAGCATGATCCAGAGCGCCCAGTCCGCGGAGCGCTCGTGCTCATGGATCTGGTCATGGTCGAAACCCGCCACATCCTCGAGCTGCTCGTGCGCCTCGTCACCCGAAAGGAATGCCGGCACTGCCGACAGGCTGGCGATCAGGGTCGCCACCAGGCTCAGGCGGATGTAATCGCGACGTCGGGAGAGAAGCGCCCAACCCAGCAGCAGCATGGCAAGAATGGTCCCGACGACCGGGAAGTGATTCAGCATCAGGTGCAGGTGGGGATAGTTCATGGTCGATGGTCGCTGGTCATGGGGTCGCGGGTCGGCACCATTTCGGGTCCCGGTGAAAGTACACGTGCTGGACGGCCCCTGTTCTGCGGCCTAGCTTTCCACTCGCAAACCCGCGCTCCGCCTCACCTTCCGACAACGTGACCATGGCGACTGCCGCACCTCCAAGGACGTCCGCACCCGACGCATCCGCAGGCGGATTCGTTCCGTTCGTGCCGGCATCCCAGAGTCCGAGGGAATTGACCCTTCGCGCCATCATCCTTGGCGCCATACTGGGCATCGTGTTCGCCGCCTCCAGCGTGTACCTGGCGCTCAAGATCGGGCTCACGGTCTCCGCCTCGATTCCAATCGCCGTGCTCGCGGTGGCGTTCTTCCGGACCCTCGGTCGATCGACGATCCTCGAGAACAACATCGTCCAGACGACGGGATCCGCCGGTGAATCGATTGCCGCCGGCGTGGTCTTCACGCTGCCGGCGATCCTGCTCATGGGATACGACCTGAGCATCGCCAAGGTCGGGGTCATCGCTGCCGTGGGCGGCATTCTTGGCATCCTGCTCATGATTCCGCTTCGCCGGGCGCTCATCGTCAAGGAGCATGGGAATCTCACGTACCCCGAGGGCACGGCCTGCGCCGAGGTGCTGATAGCGGGCGAAAAGGGCGGCCTGCAGGCGCGTCTGCTCTTCCAGGCGTTCGGGCTCGCGTTCATCTACAAGTTCCTCATGGCTGGCCTCAAGCTCTGGAAGGACGTGGCCACGAGAACGTTTGCCAGCTTCAGCGGGGGGACCATTGCGACTGAGGTCTCACCCGAGCTGCTTGGCGTGGGATACATCATCGGCCCGCGCATTGCGGGCTATCTCTTCGCCGGCGGCACGCTCGCGTATCTGGTGCTTGTGCCGGCCATCAAGTTTTTCGGCCAGGGCCTCGCGGCCCCCCTCTTCCCCGCGACGATGCTCATCAAGGACATGAGCGCGGGCCAGGTGCGGTCCAACTACATCTTCTACATCGGCGCGGGCGCCGTGGCGTCCGCCGGCATCATCGCGTTGCTGCGTGCTGCGCCGACGATCGTCAGCGCATTCCGCTCCGGCTTCCAGGACCTGCGCGGCACGATGGGAACCGCGGCGGTCCGCGTTCGCACCGACCTCGACCTGCCGATCTGGGTGACCATCGCAGGCTCGATCGGCCTGGCGATCCTGCTCACGTTCCTGCCCCAGATCGGCGTCAACCTGCTGGGTGCCGCGCTCATCGTGGTCTTCGGCTTCTTCTTCGTGACCGTGTCGTCGCGCATTACCGGCGAGATCGGCGCGAGCGCCAACCCGATCTCGGGCATGACCATCGCCGCCCTTATCGGGACTACCACGATTTTCCTCCTGCTGGGCTGGACCGGGGTGGACTATCGGGTCGGGGCGCTGTCGATCGCCGGTGTCATTGCTGTCGCGTCGGGCAATGCCGGCGCCACCAGCCAGGACCTGAAGACCGGATACCTGGTCGGCGCTACGCCGCGCTCGCAGCAGATCGCGATCGTGGTGGGCGCGGTAACGTCGGCCCTGGCAATCGGCTGGACCCTCACGCTGCTCAACAGCACCTACACCAGCATCGTCCCTGAATCGCACCCGGGTGTCGTCCTCGAGGCGGCGGCGCCCGGGGCGCACCTTCGTTCGGTCACGAGTACGGGCGAGACACTGAGCCATGCCGGCCGGACCTGGGCCGTGTATCGGGTGAACATCGAGACCCAGGGCGTGCTTCCCGGCAAGTACCTGGTCGATCCCGCGACGAAGGAGATCGGGTACCTGGTCGATCCGGGCATCGGCGGCCGGGTGCACGAGATCAACGGGAACCCGGTCACCAAGCTCGACTCGCCGAAGGCGACCATCATGGCGCTGGTCACCGATGGCATCCTCACGCAGAAACTTCCCTGGGGGCTGGTCCTGCTTGGCGTGTTCATCACCATCGCGCATCGAGCTGATGGGCGTGCAATCGCTGCCGGTCGCGGTCGGCGTGTACCTCCCGATCTCGACGTCGTCGGCGATGTTCGCGGGTGGCGTCGTGCGGTGGCTGGTCGAGCGGCACGGGCGCAACGACCAACCAGTCGATCGCGGAACTCGAGTCCGGCCCGGGCGTGCTCTTCTCCAGCGGGCTGATCGCGGGAGGAGCAATTGCTGGTATCGCCGTGGCGGGGCTCGCGACCATGGTGTCGGCGGCGGCGGACGTCGCGGGCGTACCGGCCGCCGACTACATCGCGCACCGCGCCGGGTTGCAGGCGCAGGTGGAGAAGATGATCACCGGCGGCTGGCAGGACCTGGTGTCGATCGGGCTCTTCGCGTTGCTGGGCGTCCTGCTCTATCGCGTGGCCAACCGGAAGGTCCCGGTGTGAGCGATCGGCGGCCGCAGGCGTGATGACCCGCGTCATTTCCCTGGGCGACGGCGCCGTACTGCGCCCCCTCACCGAGGCGGATGCGCTCGCGGTTCATGCGCTCATCGAGCGGAACCGGGCGCACCTCGACAAGTGGCTGCGCTGGTCGGCGCGGGTCCACACCCTTGCGGACGTGCAGTCCCTCATCGCCCGATTCGAGGCCAAGAGTGCTGCCGGCGACGGTTTTCACTGGGGGATCTGGCAGCAGGATGAGCTGGTCGGTGGAGTCATCTGCCACTACATCAATCGCGGCGACCTGAACGCGGAGCTCGGCTACTGGCTGGGTGCCGACTTCACCGGGAAGGGCCTCGCCACGCGTGCAAGCGCCGCGGCCGTGCGCTACCTGCTGCGCGACGAGAAGCTTCACCGGCTGGAAATGGTGTGCGGCGTGGCGAACACCCGGAGCCGCGCCGTCGCTGAACGGCTCGGCTTCCAGAACGAGGGCGTGCGGCGCGAATCCTACTGGATCACCGACCGCTTCGTCGACCACGTCCTGTACGGATTGCTGGCGCGTGAGTGGCGGCGTGAGGAATACGTGCCGATCGAAGCGGCCCTGTAGGATGCGCGCGTGACCGACCCGCACGCACTGCTGCAGCTCATCGTCCTGCTGCTGGCGATCGTCCTGACGCTCGGCGCCTTCGCGCGCCGCCTCCCGATTCCCTACCCGATCGTGCTCGTGCTGGGCGGCCTCGCGCTGAGCTTCGTGCCGCGGCTGCCGCACGCGCCCATCGCGCCTGAAATGGTCTTCACCGTGTTCCTTCCGCCCGTTCTCTGGGCCGCGGCCTATGAGAGTGACCTGCGGCAACTCCGCCGCAGTGCCGTCTCGATTGCGCTGCTTGCCATCGGGCTGGTGGTGGTCACGACCGCGGTCGTCGCGTGGGTGGCCCACCTGGCCTTGCCGGGCATCGGCTGGGCCTCGGCGTTCATCCTCGGTTCCGTCGTTTCCTCGACGGACGCAGTCGCCGCCACGGCCGTCGCCCGCCGGCTGGGCATTCCGCGACGGCTCATCGCGCTGCTTGAGGGCGAGAGCCTGCTCAACGATGCGAGTGCACTGGTGCTCTATACCGCGGCGGTGACCGCCCGGGTGAGCGGACAGTTCTCGGCGGGCGCGCGCTGGGCGACTTTTTCTACGATGCGGCTGGTAGGCGTGGCGATCGGCGTCGGCGTCGCGTTCGTCATCAAGTTCGTGTCGCAGTTGACCCGGGACAATGTCGCGAACGTCGCGTTGACCGTGCTCGCAGCATACGTGTCGTGGATTCTGGGGGAGAAGGCCGGTGCCTCGGCCGTGCTGTCGTGCGTCGCGTGCGGACTGGTGATGCGGCGGCACATGCTGACCGCCAGTTCGTCGGCCGTTCGGGTGCAGGTCGCGGAGGTCTGGAACCTCATCGTCTTCGTGCTGAACGGATTCATTTTCGTGCAGCTCGGCCTCGAGTGGCCCAGCCTGGCGCTCGATCTTCCCGCTGGCGGGCTCCGCAGTATCGCACTCGCCACCGCGCTCGTGTGCGTGGCGGTGATCGGCGCGCGCATGGTGTGGCTGGCGCTGGTGGCCTGGCTCCCGCTCGTCGTCGCGCGGGCGCGGGCACGGGGGAAGGGAACTCCCGTCGATGCCTCATGGGTCGTCCTCGCCGGCTGGACCGGCATGCGGGGGATCGTGACGCTGGCCGCGGCACTCGCGGTGCCTTCCGTCTCCGACTCGGGCGAGTCACTGCCTTTTCGCGGGCGCATCGTGATCATCTCGTTTGCCGTGATCCTGGTGACGCTCGTCCTGCAGGGCCTCACGCTGGCGCCGCTGATCCGCTTCCTCGGGCTCAAGGACGATGGGGAGGGCGCCCGGGAGCTTCAGCTCGCCCGGCGCGCGGCCCTCGATGCGTCGGTGGACCGGCTCAATGGGTTGCGGCAGGCAGATCCACAGGCGAGTGACATGCTCCGTGCCTTCTACAGCGCAAGGCTGGATCGCGCGAGGCAGCTCGAGAAGGCCAACACCGTGGAAATGCAGGCCGCACTGGCCGAAACGGCCGAGCATCGCCAGGCACTCATCGACTCCCAGCGTGGCGCCGTCATCGACCTCTGGAGGAAGGGCACGATCACCGACCAGACCCTGGCCGAAGCCGCCCGCGAAATCGACCTCGAGGACCTGATGTTCGACGCCCGCGCCGCGAGCGGCACATGAACTCGACCTTTTCACACGTGGAGTTGTTCATTCTCCTGCTCGCCGTGACCCTGGCGCTCACGGCGCTGGCGCGGCGCCTGCTCGTCCCGTATCCGATCCTCCTGGTGATCGGTGGCCTGGTGCTCGGGTTCCTCCCGGCGCTGCCCGCGGTCACTCTCGATCCCGAGCTCGTGTTCGTGGTCTTCCTGCCGCCGATCCTGTGGGGCGCGGCGTACTTCACGTCGCTTCGCGACTTCAGGCGCAACCTGCGGGCGATCGGTGCACTGGCGCTTGGCCTCGTGACCCTGACCACGCTCGTGGTGGGCCTCGTGGCCCACAGCATCATTCCCGGCATGAGCTGGGCGGCAGCCTTCTGCCTCGGCGCCATCGTCTCACCGCCCGATGCCGTGGCGGCAACCGCCGTTCTGAGCCGGCTGCGGGTGCCGCGACGCATCATCACGGTGCTCGAGGGCGAGAGTCTCGTGAACGACGCCTCCGCCCTCGTGCTCTACCGCGCCGCGGTCGCGGCGATGGTTACCGGTGCGTTCTCGATGGCCTCGACCGCCGGCAGTTTCGTGAGTCCTGGCGACCGTGGGAATCGCCATCGGCTTCGGCGTGGGCTGGCTCAATCGCTGGTCGGTGCGTCACATGCCGGAGGGATACGGCCAGGTGGCCCTGACGCTCCTGGCGCCGTATGTCGCGTGGGTACTCGCCGAGCGGGTGCATGCCTCGGCGGTGCTGGCGTGCGTGGTCGGCGGATTCTACGTGCGGCAGTATTTCAGCGCAGAGGTCACGCCACTGGTCCGGATCCAGAGCCGTGCCGTGTGGGAACTGGTCATCTTCCTCCTCAACGGCATCATCTTCATCCTGATCGGACTGCAGCTCGGGCCACTGCACCGGACGCTGTCGCCCGGGGGCACCATCCAGGTCGTGAAGTGGGGCCTGCTGGTCACCCTCGCCGCCGTCATCGTGCGCCTGGCCTGGATGCCGATCGGGGCGCGACTGGTTCGCCTCGACGCGAAATACCGGGCGAAGAACCCGATCCCGCCACCACAGGCGATCTTCATGACCGGCTGGACCGGGATGCGCGGGGTCGTGTCTCTGGCGACTGCACTGGCGCTCCCCCTTGCGATCGCCGACGGTTCCCCGCTGCCATACCGCACGGAAATCATCCTCATCACCTTCGTCGTGATCCTGTGCACCCTCGTGGTGCAGGGCCTCACGCTCGCACCGCTGGTGCGGCTGCTGGGCCTGTCAGACGAGGACGATACGTTCGAGCAGGAGCAGCGACTCGCGCGGGAGCGTGCCGCCGAGGCGGCCATCGCCCGCATCGACCTCGTGGCGAAGGAGGACTGGGTGCCGCCCTCCGTCGCATCGCAGGTACGGGGCAGCTATGAACGCCGGCTGCAGCGATTTCACCCCGACGCGACCCTCGACGAGACCTGCACGGTCGAACAGGCCGATGTGCAGCGCCGGGTTCGCTCCGAGGCGCTGTCGGCCGAGCGCCGCGCGCTCATTCACCTGCGCAACCGCGGTGAGATCAGCGACGACGTCCTGCACCAGATCGAACGCGAGCTCGACGTCGAGGCACTCCGCCAGGGACTGGGCAACGTGGCGCTCAGCCCGATCACGGCCTGAACCGCCCACCGAAATCAGGATATCTTTGCCGCCATGACCGCCACCCCCCTCGAATTCCTCAAGACCCTGCTCGGTACCCCCGGGCCATCCTCCTTCGAGATTGCGCCGGCGCGGCTCTGGCGGAAGGAGGCGGAGCGCCTCACCTCGGACGTGCGCGGCGACGTGGCGGGCAACTCGTACGCCACCATTGCCGGAACCGGTGGCCCCTCGGTAATGCTGGCCGGTCACATCGACGAGATCGGCGTCATCATCCGCCATATCGACGACCAGGGCTACCTCAGTTTTGACGGGATCGGCGGATGGGACGCGCAGGTGTTCGTGGGGCAGCGGGTCACGCTCCTGGGCCACGCAGGGCAGGTCATTGGCGTCGTGGGCAAGAAGGCGGTTCACCTGATGGACAAGGATGAGCGGGAAAAGGTCTCGCGCATCGAGGACCTCTGGATCGACATCGGTGCCACCACAAAGGCCGAGGCGGAAGCCAGGGTGCAGGTGGGTGATGCGGGCGTCCTCGCGGCCGGGCCACTCGAGCTGCCCAACGGGCGTCTCGTGAGCCGGAGCCTCGACAACCGCATCGGGTCGTTCGTGGTGCTCGAGGCGCTCCGACTTCTCAAGGCAGGCGGGCCCAGCGGCCGCGACGGTGACGTCGGTGGCCACGACCCGCGAGGAAATCTCCGCCACCGGCGGGGGCGCGCGCAGCTCCGCCGCGATGCTCGAGGCGGTGGCAGCGGTGGTCGTCGACGTCACCCATGCGACCGACTATCCCGGCCTCGACAAGCGCAAGCATGGCGAGCACCGGCTGGGCGGCGGCCCGGTGATTTCGCGGGGCGCCAGCCTGAGCAACATCGTGTACGAACAGCTCGTGGCGGCGGCGAAGGCGGAAAAAATCCCCTACACGGTCGAAGCGTCCTCGCGCGATACCCGCACCGATGCCGAGGCGATCTTCAACTCGCACCGTGGCGTGGCAACGGGCCTCGTCTCGGTGCCGCTCCGCTACATGCACAGCCCGAATGAAATGGTGGTGCAGGAGGATGTCCGGAATACGGCGAGGCTGCTGGCGGGCTGGTGCCGGAATGTGACGCCGGACATGGACTTCATACCGCGATAGAGGACCGGAAGGCTCAGGCCTTCCGCATGCCATTCAGCGCGTCCTGCGCTGCCTCCCGAACGCTCGCCTCATCATCGGACAGCAGGTTCTGCAGGGCCGTCGCCGCCGGGGCGCTCCCGGCGACGCGCAGGGCGGCGATGGCCGCAAGGCGTGTCGACAAGGGCCGGCGATTGAACAGGCGTCGCCCAGGTGCCGCCGCACGCGCGAGCGCCTGCACCGCATCGGGCGTCCCGATGCGACCCAGGGCGAGCAGCAGTTCGCGGAGCACGTCCGGGCTCGTTTCCTCTTCGGCCGCGAGCGCCAGGGACATCGCGAGCCCGCGCGACCGGCTTCCATCGAGGCCCTGTACCGCCCGAAGCCGCACCTGCGGCGACGGATCGTGCAGCATCTGGCGCAGCGGTTCCACGGTCAGGGACGTGCCGATCTTCGCCAGCGCACCGGCCACGGCACGTCGGACGCGCTCGTCATCATGGTTCACGTGCCGCGCCAGTTGCGGCACCGTGTCCTCCGCCCGCAGGTCGCCACAGAGCTCGGCGACATTGCGAATGACGAACCACTCGTCATGCAGCAGCAGCCGGCCCAGGAGCGGTGAGGCCGTGTTGACCTGCTTCAGGGCAGCATACAGCGCCCGCCGCTGCTCCATGGAATCGGAGTCGACCAGCTGCTGCAGCAGCGTATCCGAGGCATCGGCCCCGGCGTAGCGCAGGATCTCCATTGCGTCGAAACGCTGCGCGCCGCCGCTCAGCTTCACCACCTGCTCCACCGCGCGCGAGGGCAGCATGCGGCGCAGTGCCAGCTGGTACGCGCGCTTCAGTTCACCCTCGGGAAGGTCCCGTTCCAGCCGCGCAACCGCCGCCACGGTGGTGACCAGCGTCTCGATATCACGCTCCCGCAGCGCCGCGTCGGCCGCCGTGATGAGGGCCTCGAGCCGCGCCGGTGCTTCTTCCCCGGCCGGATCGTCAGTGAGCCGCCGCAGCGTGTCGGCGCGCTCCTCGCCACCGATGCGGCCCAGGTGGCGATAGCTGTGCGCAGTTTCCCGCTCGAGCGGCGGCGAGGCGCCGGGCATCATGGCCTCGTCGCCGATGAAGCCGTGCGCCTGCATGTCGTCGATTTCGTGATCGCCGACCGACCCGAGGCGCACCAGCTGCCGAACATCCGGATCCATGTCATTGAGCAGGTGGTCGACCGACTCGAATCGCCCGACCGGCGATGAGAGTGCGCGGAGCACGGACAGCATTGCCGCGGGGGGCAATCCGGAGGGGATCGACAGCGACGCAATGCCGTGGCCGCTCAAGTGGGCGACCAGTTCGCTCACTCCAGGCAGGTCGGTCGAGACGAGGGTGCCGGAGAGCTCGAGTCCCGCGGGGGGCAGCCGGAGTTCGAGGTCGGTGTCGCCCAGGGCCGAGACAAAGGCCTTGAATGCCCGTGCCTGATCCTCGCGCCGGGGCGGCTGGGCCCGCAGCAGGGTCAGCACGGCGCTCAAGGTCGATGCAATCGCCGCCGCAGGTTGACTCATCAAGGCACCGGTCACGACGTGGGCATCCTTTGAGAAGCAGGCCGGGCGCCAGGAGCGTCCGCTACCTCAAGTTGCTATACGACAGAGAGTTACGTGCCGGCACCACCTGCTGGATAGGGGCCGGTCAACCCACCCGCATGTGCAAGGCGCTTGCCACTTTCTGCACGATGGTTGAGCCGCCCGGAGGCGTGGCCTTAAGATTGTCCTTCCCCTTGGAAGGCTTTTCGGTGCGCCTGTTCTTGTTTGCACGTCGGCTCGCATGGCTTCCGCTGTTCCTGGCGCTTCCGCTGTCGCTTGCAGCGCAGTCGGCCGCCTCGCAGCCGCGGATCCTCGACGACATCAAGTTCCTGTCGGATGACCGCCTCGACGGGCGGCTCACCGGTACCCGCTATGCCGATTCTGCCGCGGTGTATATCCAGCAGCGGTTCAAGCAGGCTGGATTGCAGGCGCCGGCCGGGGGCTGGTTCCAGGAATTCAAGGTGGAGGGCTCTGCTGCCTCACGCGCGGGCGTGGCGGGCCAGTCCGCGCGGAACGTGGTCGGCCTCCTGCCCGGTTCGAATCCATCGCTCCGCGAACAGGTGATCGTCGTCGGTGCGCATTACGACCACCTGGGCGAAGGCCCATTCGGCGCCCTCGATCCTGACAGCACCGGCAAGCCGCACAACGGGGCAGACGACAACGCCTCGGGCGTCGCCGCGATCATCAACCTGGCACACCAGCTCTCCCAGAATCCGCCCGCACGCACCCTGGTATTCGTGGCCTTCAGTGGCGAGGAGCTGGGCCTGCTCGGATCGGCGTACTACGTCCGCTCGCCAACCGTGCCGCTGGCGCGCACCATGGCAATGATCAATTTCGACATGGTGGGACGGCTCAGGAACAACAGGCTCATCATTTACGGGACCGAAACGGCGACGCAGTTCACCTCACTCCTGGACTCATTGAATGCCGGGTTCGGGTTCGACCTCAAGATGCGCGGTGACGGCTACGGTCCCAGTGACCAGTCCTCGTTTTACGCGGTGCAGAAGCCGGTGCTCCATTTCTTCACCGACCTGCACGAGGACTATCATCGCACCACCGACGACTGGCAGAAGATCAATGTCGCGGGCATGCTGAAGGTGACGGACTTCGCGGCGGCCCTGCTGCGCGTGCTGGCCGACCGGCCGGCGCCGCTGACGTACGTGGACCAGCCGGTCGCGTCCCACGCGCAGGCGCCCTCCACGACCCAGGTCCAGACGCCCGGCTATGGCGCCTACCTGGGCACCGTCCCGGACATGGCCGGTGACGTGGCGGGCGTCCGGCTGAGTGGTGTCCGCTCCGGCAGCCCGGCCGAAAAGGGCGGATTGCAGCGGGACGACATCATCACCCAGATCGGCGACATGAAGGTGACCGACCTGCAGGCAATGACCGACGCGCTTCGCGCGCACAAGGCCGGTGACGTGGTCCCGATTACCGTGGAGCGTGATGGCAAGCAGCTTGTCTTCACGGTCACACTTGGCACGCGAGCCAGCTGAATGACGACACTCAATCCGGAGCCGATCGTTGCCGCCCTGCGCGGCGCCTTTACGCGGGATGTCCCGCGGGAGGGCATGCTGAAACTGGCAGCAGACCGGATCCAGGCCGCGGGCAGCCCGTACACGTCGGTCTACATGTACATGCTGCACGGTGAAGACCTCGTGCTCGAGGCGTTTGCCGGGCGCGACACGGAACACACCCGCATTCCCGTGGGCCAGGGCGTATGCGGCACCGCCGTCGCCACGGGCGACGACCAGAACGTCCCCGATGTGCGCGCGCGCGACAACTACATCGCGTGCAACATCTGGACGCGCTCGGAACTCGTCGTGCTCATCCGCCGTGGCGCGACCATTCTCGGGCAGATCGACGTGGACAGCGACGTGACCGACCCGTTCACCCCGGACGAACAGGCCGCCGTGAAGCAGGTGGCGGATGCGCTGGCGGTGCTGCTTTGAGTCGCGAGTCGTGAGTCGTGAGTCGTCAGTCATCAGATGTCTGATGCCAGGCAATGACTGGCATATTGCGCCAAGACAGCTGACGACTCACGACTCACGACTCACGACTGACGCTGACGACTGATGGCCCACGACCCACGACCCGCGACTCTTTTCCAGCTCCGCATCGGCACCGGCCCACCGGTGGTCGTCCTGCACGGCGGACCAGGCGCGAGCCACGATTACCTGCGCCCGGGCTTCGACCTGCTGGCGCGCGGTCGCACCCTCATCTACTACGACCAGCGGGGCGGCGGACAGTCTCCGGTGCCGCCTGGCACGCCGGTCGGCTGGAAGGAGCAGGTGGCCGACCTCGAGGCCCTGCGCGAGGCATGGGGACTCGAGCGCCTCGTCATCTGCGGCTATTCATGGGGTGGGTTGCTCGCGATGCTCTATGCCACCGAGCATCCGGACCGGGTCGAGCGCCTGGCGCTGGTCTCGCCCGCTCCCGCGTGGAAGGCGGCGCGAGAAGAATTCGAGGCCACCTTCGCCGCTCGCAATCTCGACCCCGCGTTGCAGGCCGAGCGGGCGGAACTGCGCCACAGCGGACTCCGGGAACGGGATCCCGTGGCGTATCAGCGTCGCCTGTTCGAACTGTCGGTGGTGCCCTACTTCGTCGACCCCGCCCTGGTGCACCGGCTGACCGCATTCCGTATCGTCGGGCGCACCCAGCAGGAGGTCTGGGCAAGCCTGGGCAACTATGACCTGCGCGAGCAGCTGGCGCAGCTCCGGATGCCGTCACTGGTGCTTCATGGGCGCGAGGACGTCATCCCCGTATGGGCCGCGGAGGAGGCAGCTCGCCTCCTGCGCGCCGAATGGCATGAGTTGTCTCCCTGCGGCCATTGCCCGCATGTGGAACAGCCAGCGGCATTTAGCGAGGCACTGGACCACTTCCTGCGGGCGCTGACGATCAACGAGGCACGGCTCGGGTATCTTTCACTCGTGTCCAGGCCCACTCCGTATGACCTCGTGTTCGCGCCCCTCGCCGACGAACGCTTCCCGGCCATTCGCGATGCACTCGAGCTGCGCGGAAGTGATCCGCGCGATCGCGATGCCTTCCTGATGGAGAAACCCAGCCGTCACCCTGATTCGTGACCTGCGGCCGGAGGAAGGCCTCGGTGACGGCATGGACCAGCTCGTCGCGCTGGTTCATCACGCCTATCTCTTCTGGGCCGGCTCCCGCCCGGTGATCTCCCTCGACCGTGCGGATCTCGGCGCACTCCTCGATGGCGCGCCGACCGCCGTCGCCGATCCGGCAGACACCGTGGTACCTGCAACTCCCCGAGCGTCGCGTCTGGGCGCAGGTGCTGGAGGGCGCACCGCACGAACCACTCGACGGCTGCTTCGTGCATCACACTCCATCAGGTGCGCTCCGCGTGCTCGGCGCTTTCGGGCTTCATCCCGACCGCGACGGATTCTCCGTGGTCGAGGCCGAGGGCCCACGCCCTGGACGACTCGAGCGCCCGGATGGGACGCCGTCGTTCCAGAGCCTGCTGGCCGGCGGCGCGACGGCAGACCTTCATTCGCTCGCGGGCGCACCGGAACTGCTCGAGCTCGGCTGGCGCTCGCGCGCACTGGCGCGGCAGTCCCCGGCGACGCGGGAGCATTGATCGTGTCGGCATCGCCACCATTGGCTCAACTCGACAAGAAGAGCGTGGCGCAGGTGCTGGAGCAGGTCGCGGCGTTTCTCGAGCTCAAGGGCGAGAATCCCTTCCGTGTTCGCGCGTTCCGTACCGCTGCGCGCACCGTCGCGGGCCTCCCGGGTGAACTTGTCTCTGCCATCGAGGACGGTACGCTGGCGGGCACCAGGGGCATCGGGCCAGCCACCCTGCAGATCGTCACCGAAGTCATGAAGACCGGCCGGGCGTCGCTGCTCGAGGAACTGCGCGATCAGGTGCCACCCGGCCTCGTGGACATGCTGCAGATCCCCGGCCTCGGCGTTGCCAAGATCCGCCAGATCAATGACACGCTCAAGATCGATACGATCGCCGACCTCGAGGAAGCCGCCGAGAACGGCACCCTCGCCAGGCTTCCCCGCTTCGGACAGAAAACGGCGGAGAACATCCTCAAGGGAATTCGCTTCCTGCGCCGTGCCAGTGCCTGGCGCCTGTCGCACCATGCATCCGAGGAAGCCGAAACCCTGGCAGCGGCGCTGGGGCAGCTCAAGGGGGTCCGTCAGGTCATCATCGCCGGCGATGTGCGACGTCGCACCGAGGTGGTGCGCGACATCGTCATCGTCCTCGCCAGTGAGGTCACGCCAGCTGAGCTCTTCGCCCGCCTGAGCGAGTTTCCCGGTGTCAGCGAATTTGCCGGGCAGGACGAACGCCGGGTCACGCTGCGGTTTGCCGGCGGCAGCACCGCCCAGGTCATCGCCACGACGCCGATGAACCTTGGCGCCGTCCTCGCCCAGGCCACCGGGAGCGACGCGCACCTGGGGCTGCTGGCGGAACACGCACGGGGACAGGGCTTCGCGCTGTCGGGGGCGGCGCTGTGGCGCGGCAGCGAGTTCGTCCCCACCGCCGACGAGGCTGCGCTCTATTCCGCGCTCGGGCTGGAACCGATTCCGCCGGAGCTGCGGGAGGGTGGAGATGAGGTGCGACTTGCCGCGTCGCGCATGCTGCCCCGCCTGGTCGAAACCAGCGACCTGCGCGGATTTCTTCATTGTCATACCAACTACAGCGACGGCACCAACACGGTCGAGCAGCTCGCGATCGCCTGCCGCCAGCACGGCTACAGTTACATCGGCATCACCGACCACAGCCAGTCGGCCGCCTATGCCGGAGGGCTGCGTCCGGCGGACCTCGAGCGGCAGTGGGCCGAAATCGACGCGGTCAATTCGCAGGTCGAGGGCATTCGCGTCCTGAAAGGCGTGGAAGCGGACATCCTGCAGGATGGATCGCTCGACTACCCGGATTCGGTCCTGGCGCAGCTCGATTTCGTGATTGGCTCGGTCCATAGCCGCTTCAACATGAATGCCGCGGAAATGACGACCCGTGTTCTCGCGGCGCTCGACAATCCGCACCTCACGATCCTGGGGCACCCCACCGGCCGGCTCCTGCTTTCTCGCGATCCGTATCAGCTGGACATGCCGAGCATCATCGAACGAGCCGCCCGGAACCGGGTGGCGCTGGAGATCAATGCCGACCCGCATCGCCTGGACCTCGACTGGCGCCTGCTGCCCGTCGTGAAGGCGGCAGGAGGTATCGCGTCGATCGGCGCCGACGCGCACAACATCGCCGGCATCGACTATGTCGAGTTCGGGGTGGGAATGGCGCGGAAGGGTGGCCTCGGTCCGTCGGACGTCCTCAATACGCGCGACGTGGATGCCTTCCTTGCGTTCGCCGGGAGGAACAGCGTCCCGTGAGCGCGCGCCCGGCGCGAAAGCCCGCGGGCAAGAGGGGCGGGCGCGAATCGAAGGAGGCGCTGCGAAAGCGGGCGCAGCTGATCCTGCGGCGCCTCCAGAAGGAGTATCCGGACGCGCACTGCGAGCTCGACCATCGCAATGCCTTCGAGTTGCTCTGTGCCACCATTCTCTCTGCCCAGTGCACCGATGCGCGGGTCAACATGGTGACGCCGACCCTCTTCGAGCGGTATCCCACGCCCGAGGCGCTGGCCATGGCGAAACCAGAGGATGTGGAAGAAATCATCCGTTCCACCGGCTTCTTCCGGAACAAGACAAAGAGCCTGATCGGCATGGCGAATGCGGTGGTCGCCGGGCACGGCGGCACGATTCCCGATACCATGGACCAGCTCCGCGTGCTTCCCGGGGTCGGTCGCAAGACGGCTAACGTCATACTGGGCAACGCCTTCGGCAAGAACGAAGGGGTGACCGTGGATACGCACGTCAGCCGCCTGTCGCAGTTGCTCGGGCTGACGCGAAACACCGACCCGGAGCGCATCGAGCGCGACCTCATGGAGTTGTTCCCCCAACCGGCGTGGACACTCCTGTCGCACCTGCTGATCTTCCATGGACGGCGGATCTGCATTGCCCGCCGACCGAAATGCGGTGAGTGCGTGCTGGTGGACCTGTGTCCCTCGGCATTGATCTGACCGCAGCCTAGGAGAGAACCAATGCGTTCCCGCATTCGCTTTACCGGCTGGCTGCTTGGCGTCGCCTTGTCAGGACTGCTGTCGCCGCTCGCGGCACAGCAGTCGACGAGAATGCAGGCCGCGCTCAACTTCCGTTTTTCCGCCGCCGAAATCGAGGCAGTGGTCCAGGCCCGGAACAACCTGCTGCAGGCCGTCACGAACAACCCGGTGCTCACCGGACAGATCCAGCAGGCATGGCTGGGCAATCCCACGCTCGACGTGATGATCGACCGGCTCAGGCAGCTTCCCGAGGTGAAGAAGGCCTACAATAGCGCCGGGCTTTCGGTGAGCCAGGGAGTCATGGCCGAGGCCGCACTGCTCGCGACGGCCAAGGCATACCAGAACTGGCAGCAGAACCCCGGTGCGCGGCCTATCACGCCCGCGATGCAGTCCAACCTGACCCTCTACCAGAAGTATTCAGGGGATTTCGATCTCTGGACCGCGGAGCTGGCCGCGGGACAGCCGGTGGTGGATCCCGACATGGTGGGAACGCTCGCGGTGGACAGTCCGGACAACGTGGTCACCAGCCCGGACCTGCAGCGGCCCGGCAATATCAACAAGGCCACAGATCCTGACATTCAGCAGGGTGGGAACGTGAACGTCGCCAAGGATCCCGATATGCGTCCGCCGGGGAACGTCAACGTTGCCAAGGATCCGGACGTCCAGAAGCCAGGCAACGTCAACACGGCGACCGACCCGGACACGCGCATGGTCAGCACCCAGTCGCACCTGGCGAGCGACCCGGATGTGGTGAACCCGATCATGTCGGATCCCGACAACGTGGCCCCCTAGCGGAGGGCAGAAATGCGCCGCCGCCCCGGGTAGATTCCGGTATCCAACAACCGGAAGGCACCGTGGCGAAGACCGCAACCATCACGACGAGCAAGGGCACTATCGTTGCCGAGCTCTTCGATACCGAAGTCCCGAATACCGTCGCGAATTTCGAGAAGCTGGCCAACAGCGAGTTCTACGACGGCACCCGCTTTCATCGCGTCATCAGCGACTTCATGATCCAGGGTGGGGATCCCCACTCGAAGACCCTCGGCCACCCGCTCACCGGCCAGGGCGGCCCCGGCTACAAGATCAAGTGCGAAACCGACAAGAACACGCATCGGCATGTGGCGGGTACGCTCTCGATGGCGCATGCGGGCAAGGACACTGGCGGCAGCCAGTTCTTCATCTGCCATTCTCCGCAGCCGCATCTCGATCGCAAGCACACCGTGTTCGGGCAGGTGACGTCCGGCATGGACATCGTGAATGCCATCAAGCAGAACGACCTGGTCACCTCGATTCGCGTCGCCTGAGCCTTTTGCTTTGACATGGGCCCCGGCGGAGGCTACCGTTGCCGAGCGTGGACGGTTCGCGGTCCGCGTCCGCTGGTTCCCAACATATCCGACCCTCTCAATCGGGGTTCGCATGCGACGTTCCGAAGCCAGTTTCACGCTGGCGCTGGCGCTCGTCATTGCGCTGCCGTCGTCAGCCAGGGCTCAGGGGTACGGCGTTTATGAGCAGAGTGCCTGCGCCACGGGCCGCGGAGGTACCGGCGTCGCGAGTCCATGCGCCGATGGCTCCGGCATGTACTACAATCCCGCCGGCATCGCCGACCTGCCTTCCATGGGCTCGATCGGCACGACGATGATCTGGCCGCACGCAACGTTCGTGAATGATGAAACCCAGGTGCGCGGCTCGTTCGAGAACAAGCAGTACTGGGTGCCGAACCTGTACCTCGTGAAGCCGATCGCCAAGTCATATGCGATCGGATTTGGCCTGTACGCCCCGTATGGGCTCACGACCGACTGGAACCCCGAGACATTCGAGGGGAGGTTCCTGGGATACCACACATCGGTGCGCGCGCTCTACCTGCAGCCGACGGTCGCCGCGCGATTCAAGAGGCTCAAGATCGGCGCGGGCCTCGACATCACCAACCTCGACGTGAACCTGAAACAGAAGCTCGACCTGTCACAGCAGGTCCTGCCCCCTGCGGCCGGCCTTCCGCCCGGCACCACGTTCGGGACGCTTGGCATCCCCTATGGCACCGACTTCGCCGACGGCGTCGTCAGTGGAAACGCATGGGGCATAGGCTACAACCTGGGCGTGACGTACGACATCAGCGACAGGATCTCGATTGGCGTCCGCTACCTCTCGCGGCAGAACATCACCGTGGGCAGCGGAACGGCCACGTTCACGCAGGATCCGACCGGCCTCGTGCTGACCGGGGGCAATCCATTCGGCCTCCCCGCGGGCACACCGGTCGATGCGTTGCTGGCCTCACAGTTCCAGACCGGCGGTCCACTGGTCACCCAGGGGGTCACGACCACGCTGAGACTGCCGGACCAGCTGGTGATGGGCCTCTCGGTGAAGCCGATACCCGCACTCAGGCTCATGTTCGATGCGCAGTACACGTGGTGGGAGGTCCTGGATGCCATCCCGCTCGATTTTGCCGTGGCGCCCGACCAGTCCCTGGTGCTCGACGACAGCAGTGTCTGGACCTGGCGCTTCGGCGGCGAGTGGACGGTGCTCCCGGGGAGTGGCACGGTGCTGCGCGGGGGCTACGCGTTCCAGGAGGCCGCGGCCCCGCCGCAATCCGTCATTCCGAACCTGCCCGAGGGCAACCGCAACGATTTCTCCTTCGGCATCGGCACCCGGATCTCGAAGACCTTCTTCATCGACTTCTCCTACATGCTTGTCTGGCAGGCTGACCGGCGCGGACGCACCATCCCACTGACACCAGGCGGCCCCATCACCAACGGCCTCTACCAGGATGTCTACGTCAACCTGTTCGGCGTCACGCTGAGCGCCAACTTCTAACCGGGAGACCAGAGACCATGTTTCGTCGCTTCCGGTTCCTTGTGCTGGCCCTGCCGATGCTTGCGGGCTGCTACTCGAACGAGACCCTCAACGCGCCGAACCTGTCGAACAACAGCGAGCTCTTCACGCGCTTCGTCGCGATCGGCACCAGCATTTCGGCCGGCTTCCAGTCGGCCGGAATCAATGACAGCACGCAGCAGCGCGCCTTCCCGGTGATCGTGGCGCACCAGGCCGGTGCCAGCTTCGGCGTGCCCAGCCTCAATCTTCCGGGTTGCCCGGCGCCGTTCGTCAACAACGTGACGCAGGCGCGCGTCGGCAATGCGGCGCCCACGGCGTGCACGCTGCGGCAGCAGCCGATTTCGTACCAGGTCGACAACCTCGCCGTGCCCGGGCTCACCGCGCCTGATCTCTTCACCAATGTCAACGCTGAACCGGGTAGTACATACGGGAAGCTGCAGCTGTTCTTCCTTGGTGGCCAGACACCATGGAATGCCGTGAAGGCGGCAAAGCCGACACTTGCTCAGCATCGAGATCGGTCCATCGGACGTGATTGGTGCGGTGTCATCGCTTCCGAATCCCGGTGATTCCGCGTCCATCACCCCGTACCCGCTGTTTGCGGAGAACTACATCCGGTTTGCGGACAGCGTCGCGACGCTGGGGACGAAGGTGGTGGCGTTCACCGTTCCCGACATTACGCAGATCCCGTACACCTCGCGGGGCTCCACCTACTGGTGCCTCGCGACGGGCGCCTGCGGCATCCCGGCCGCCGGCTTTCCGCCGACCTTCACGGTCTCGAACAACTGCGCGCCCAACGCGGCGATCCCCGGCTCCAAGGGGGATTCGATCCTGGTGCCGTGGACCATCGGCATCGCCGCGCTCCTGCGCGCGTCGCCGCCTTCGCTCACGCCGTTCAACCTCGACTGCAGCAACACGCTCGAGGTGGTGACGCCCGCGGAATATTCCTATATCAGGAACACGACCGACCAGATGAACCAGCTCATCCGCAGCCAGGCGGCGCAGCGGGGATGGGCGCTGGTGGAATCCGGCAGCATCTTCGCGCAGCTGCAGGTGCAAGGCAGCGGTGTACCGCTCTTTCCCGACCTGAGCCATGTCGCCACCGGCGGATCGGTGCTGTTCGGCGACTGGTTCTCACTGGACGGGTTCCACCCGAGCACCGCGACGCACGCGATCGCAGCCGATACGCTGATCGCGGTGATCAACCGGTCCTTCGGAACGGACATTCCTTTCCCGGAGGTAGCTGTTCCACACGCCCGACGTGAAATAAGCGCAAGGCCGTAAGAGGCAACGGGTAGGAGGGGGAGTTCAGAACGCATCTCCTCCCCCTCTTACGTCTTACCTCTTACCTCTCACCGCTTACCGCTTACCGCTTTCTCAGTAACTTCCCCCCATGTCATTGACCCGCGACCAGGCCCTGGCCCTGGTGCACGAGTACACCCAGTCGGAACCACTGCGCCGGCACATGTATGCGGTGGAGCTGTCGATGCGGGCGCTGGCCGGGCGCTACAACGAGGATGTCGAGGCCTGGGGCCTGGTGGGCCTGTTGCACGATTTCGACTACGAGCGCTTTCCCAATGCGGCGCACTCCGCCACGGAGGAGCACCCGGCAGAAGGTGTGCGCATCCTCGCCGGTCATGGCCTCACCGAGCCGATGCAGCGCGCGATCCTCGGGCATGCGACGTATACCGGTGTCCCGCGCGACACGCTGATGGCTCGCGCCCTCTTTGCTGCGGACGAACTCTCGGGCTTCCTGGTGGCCTGCGCCCTGGTCCGGCCCTCCAAAAGCCTCGGCGATCTCGAGGCCGCCAGCGTGCGGAAAAAGCTCAAGGACAAGGCATTTGCCCGGGGCGTGAACCGTGACGACGTGGTACAGGGAGCAACCGAGCTGGACCTGCCCCTGGATGAACTCATCACCTTCCTCATTGCCGCCCTCCGACCTCATGAACGACAGCTTGGCCTCGGGACTGCTTGACCGGCGCGGCGCGTTGAACGGCGGGGCCCAGGTACCGGGGCCCCGCTCAACGTTTGCGGACCCTGATGCGTACTAGGGACGCGGGCGACGGCGAGCTGGCTCGGCTCGCGGCCGCCGGCGACCAGGAGGCCTTCGGGCTCCTGGCCGAGCGGCATGCGGCAACGGCACGACGGGTAGCCCTCTCGGTACTTCGCCATGAGCAGGACGCGGACGATGCGGCGCAGGACGGCCTGGTGGCCGCCTGGCGTTCGCTTGAGCGCTTTGATCCGGAGCGGCCGTTTCGACCCTGGCTCATGCGGATCGTGGTCAACGCCGCGCGCGACCTGGCGCGGCGCCGGTCCGTGCGCGTGACCGAGGAAGTGACACCGGACCTGGCGTCATCGGGTGCGGGACCGGAGATCGACACGGACCGGGCCATGCTGCACGACCGGTTGCGGGCCGCGCTTGCGGGCCTGCCCGAGCGCCAGCGCCTGGTGGTGACGCTGTTCGACGCCGAAGGCTTCTCCCATGCGGAGATCGCGCGGATGCTGGGAGCCCCTGAGGGCACGATTCGATCGGAACTGTTTCATGCACGCCGCGCGCTGCGCGAAACGCTGGGGCGCATTCAGGAGGAGTTGCGATGACGATCATCAACCCGTTCGATCCCGATCGGGATCCCGCACTGGGAGCGTTGCTGCGTGACGCCCTGAATCCGCCCGGCCAGGACGGCTTCCTGAGCAGGCTTCGCGCAGTAGTCGCCACCACCCGGCAGGATCGCACGCTCGACGTACTGTCCCGCTGGCTGCGACCGGGCCTGGCGGCGGCGACGGTCGCAGCCGTCCTCGCATCCTATGCCTGGGCCAGCGTCACGCGGCGCAATGCCGAACGCACCATCACGGTCGCCGAAATGCTGGTCAATGAAGCACCGGGCCACGAGGTCCTGCTCGCCGGCCCGATGGACGCGCCATGATCTCTTCCACGCGGCGAGCGGTAGTACTGCTGGTAGCCACGTTCGTGCTCGGCGTGAGTGCCGGTATCGCTGGTGCGACCTGGTACTCGCGGCAGCAGGATCAGCGGGCGTCGGAGTCGCGCGCCGGGTGGTACCTGGCGCACCTCACGCGTTCGCTCGACCTGTCGACGGGCCAGCAGGACAGCGTAAAGGCGGTTCTCGATCGCTATGGCCCATCGATGGATTCGCTCATGGACCAGATTCGTCCGCGGCTCGACACCGTGCGGACCGCCATGCGCATGGAGATCACGCGGTTTCTCGACCCCAGGCAACAGAAGGAGTATGACGCGATGCGGCAGCACGACCGCGAACGGAAGGCTGGAGGCACGAATGCTCGTCCGTAAGTTCTGGGCCCTGCTGCTGGCCATTCCGCTGAGCGCTCACGCCCAGCAGCCGACGGCACAGGTCGTGACGCCAGGCATCGTACCCGAGGTCACGCTGCCGGATGCCATTGCGCTGGCAAACAAGGTGCAGCCCAGCGTTGTGACGGCCCAGGCGGGCATCACCCAGGCGAAAGCCCAGAAGCTGGTGACGGTCGGCGCATGGCTGCCTTCCCTGAACGGTACCGCCGGCACCGGATACTTCTATTCGACGGGCACCCGCGTCGACCCCAATACCGGGCAGATCATCGGCGCCAACCAGGAATCCGAGACGATCAATCTCGGCATCAGCACAAGCTGGGACGTGTTCACCGGCTTCCGGCGCTTCTGCGGACACAAAGGCGGCCAACGCCGGCGTCTCGGCGGCTGAAGCCGGCTTTGCCAGTGCGGCCTACATGCAGCGGTTCCAGACGACCACCCAGTTTTTTACGGCACTGGCGAGCCGCCAGATCGTGACCGTGCGCGAGCAGAGCGTCAAGCGCGCCGAAGAGCAGCTGAAGGCGGCCGTGGTGCGGTTGCACACCGGCACCGCGACCCGCTCGGATTCGCTCCGGTCGGTCGTGACCCTGGGCAACACGCTCGTGGACCTGTCGGCGGCGCAGGCGAACCAGGTGGTGGCCGAAGCAGCCCTGGCGCGGCTGATCGGCGCGCCCGGCCAGGTGCGCGCAGCGGACGACTCGGTCTTCTACCACCCCATTGCGCGCGTGGACACGGCTGCGCTGCTGCAAGAGGCGCTGGCGCGCTCGCCGCAAGTGCAGACCACGGCATACCAGCTGACCCAGGCACAGGCGCAGCTCAAGTCGGTCAAGTCCACCTACTGGCCCCAGGTTTCCCTGGGCGGCGCGTGGGCCTACAACGGAAACAACAACAACAATTTCGGCCTGCAGAACCAGAGACAGGCGAACCTGACCCTGAACTGGGCGATCTTCAATCGCTTTACCCGCGAGCGGAACGTCGATGTGCAGGAGGCCAACGTCCTGATCGCGGACGCGACCGCCAAGGATGCGGTGCGGCAGGTGGAGGCCGGGATGCTCGGCCAGTTTGCGCTGCTCGATGCGGCCCGCGTCCAGCTGGAGATCTCCGAGGAGAGCGTCGAGGCCTCGGCGGAGGATCTCCGGGTCGTTGGCGAGCGCTACCGGCTTGGCGTGGCCACGATCGTCGACCTCCTCGTGTCGCAGGAGAGCCTGACCCAGGCCCAGCTGTCGGTGGTCAACGCCCGCTTCAATTATCTCGAGGCGCTCGCCCAGATCGAGGCGATCGTCGGGAGGCCCCTGTGAGTCGTGCGATGCTCGACACCGCCGAGCGAATGGCGCAACTGCCGGCGAATACGCCGGCCGATGCCGTCATCGTGACCAGCAACATGCAGCGCGAGTATGTCATGGGCACCGAGACGGTGCGCGCGCTTCGTGGCGTCGACGTGGTGGTGCGGCGCAACGAATATGTCGCGATCATGGGGCCATCCGGCTCGGGCAAGTCGACCCTGATGAACATGATCGGCTGCCTCGATACGCCGTCCGCGGGCGAATACTGGCTCAACGGGCACCGCGTGTCCGAGCTGGCCGATGACGAGCTCGCGCACATCCGCAACAAGGAAATCGGGTTCGTCTTCCAGACCTTCAACCTGCTTCCGCGGGCCACCGCGCTGCACAACGTCGAGTTGCCGCTGGTCTACGCCGGCATCCGCGCCAGGGAGCGCAAGGCCCAGGCCGAGGACGCCCTGCGACGGGTGCGGCTGGGCGACCGGATGCACCACAAGCCCAACGAACTGTCCGGCGGCCAGCGCCAGCGCGTTGCCATTGCCCGCGCGCTCGTCAACAACCCGAGCATCCTGCTGGCCGACGAGCCGACAGGCAACCTCGATTCCACCACCAGCGAGGAGATCATGTCCCTGTTCGCGGAATTGCACGCGCAGGGGCAGACGGTCGTCCTCGTGACCCATGAACACGACATCGCCATGCACGCCCAGCGCCAGATTCACTTGCGCGATGGACGCGTCGAGCGCGACTTCCAGACGGAGAGGACCACCTGATGCGCACCCGTTCCCTGACTGTTTTCCTGCTGGCGGCCGCGGCCTGCTCCAAGCCGGCGCCCCCACCGGTCTACCAGGCGGTTGCCGTCACCAATCGCGACATCGTCGTCTCGGCCCAGGCCTCGGGCGCCATCCAGCCCGATACCACTGTCGAGGTGAAGACCAAGGCGTCGGGCGAGGTACTGCAGATCCTGGCCGAGACCGGGCAGCTGGTGCAGCGCGGGCAGTTGCTGATCCGCATCGATCCGCGGCAGGCAAGGAATGCGGTCGACCAGTCGAAGGCCGCGCTGACGCTGGCACAGGCGCAACTCGACAACGCCAAGACCCAGCTCGACCGCGAAAAGGCGCTGCTGGCGGCACAGACGGTCACCCAGCAGGAATTCGAGGCGTCGCAACTGGCCTACGCGACCGCGAGTGCCGATGTGGTGAAGGCCCGCATCGATGTCGAGAACAACCAGATCTCGCTCGAGGACACCGATGTGAAGGCGCCGATCACCGGCGTGATCATCTCGAAGGGCATCGAGCGCGGGCAGGTGGTGGCGTCCGCCACGTTCAACGCCGGCGGCGGCACCGTGCTCATGAGCATGGCCGACCTGAATCTGGTGCAGGTGAAGACGCTGGTGGACGAGACGGATATCGGCAAGATCAAGGCGGGCCTTCCGACCTCGGTAACCGTCGATGCCTATCCCAACCATCCCTTCGAGGGCGTAGTGCTCAAGATCGAGCCGCTCGCGGAAGTCAGCCAGAACGTCACGATGTTCCCGGTGCTCGTGCGCATCGACAATCGCGACGGGCTGCTCCGCCCGGGCATGAACTCGGAGGTGCAGATCCACGTCGGCCGGCGCGACAGCGTGCTCGCCGTCCCCAACGCGGCGCTCCGGACGCAAAAGGATGTGGCATCAGCAGCGGGTGTACTGGGCGTGTCGATGGAGACGGTGCAGAAGCAGCTTGCGGAGGCCACGGCCGCCGCGACGCCGAGCGGTGATACGGCAGCCTCGCACCAGGTTTCGATGGGTGCCGGCACCGGGAAGCCCGCGGACAACACCGCCAAGGCTGGCGCGACGGTCAACACGATGACGACGCAGGACGGCCGGGTGATGCGCCTGCCCGATGGCGTGACTGAGGCCCAGGTCAAGGCCATCTTCGCCAAGTTCCGGAGCGGCGATACGCCGACTCCGGCGGAGCGCGCCATCCTGCAGCAGGTGCGGCAGCTCAATGGCGGGGGCGGCGGCGGTGGGCGCCAGAAGCAGACCACTGACTACCAGTTCGGTGGCAGCTACGTGGCGTTCCTCAAGACGCCCACCGGCCCACGCGCGGTGCCGGTCAAGACCGGACTCACCGACCTCGACTACAGCGAGGTCCTCTCGGGGCTCAAGGAAGGAGACTCGGTGCTGGTTCTGCCCAGCGCGAGCCTGATCGCATCTCAGGCCGAGTTCAAGAATCGCATCCAGAGCATCACCGGTGGCGGCATGCCGGGCATGAAGCAGACGGGGGCCGGAGGCGCAGCGGGTGGTGCAGGCGGTGCAGGCGGCGGGCGGGCGGCTGCCCCATCGGCTCCGGCAACACCGCCACCGGCCCCGGCACCAGCAGCCGCCCCGGCGGCAGGGAAGTAGTCCCATGCTAGTCGGCGAAACGATTGCCGTTGCGTTCTCCTCCATCCGGGCCAACAAGCTCCGCGCGGCGCTTACGATGCTCGGCATCGTGATCGGCGTCGGCGCCGTGATCACCATGGTGGCCCTGGGGAGCGGCGCACAGAAGGCGGTGGAGGACCGGATCAACGCGCTCGGCGCCAACCTGCTGAACATTTATCCGGGGCAGCAGCAGGTGCATGGCGTCGCCAGCGACCAGCGGGTCAACCTCACGGTCGACGATGCGGATGCGTTGCGCCAGGGCGCGACGCTGCTCAGCAACGTCGTGCCGGAGATTTCCAAGACAATGCAGGTGAAGTACGGAAATCAGAACATCAACGTCAGCGTGGTGGGCTCGACCGCCAACTACTCGACGGTGCGGAACTACACGATTCCCTATGGCAGGATGTTCAGTTCCGGCGACGATGACAGCAGGGAGCGCTACGCCGTCCTCGGGTGGGACGTGCCTGACATGCTGGGCGCCAATCCGGCCGCGCTGATCGGCCAGACGGTGAGCCTCAGCGGCATTCCGTTCGAGATCATCGGCGTCCTGAGCCAGAAGGGCTCGCAGGGATTCAGCAATCCCGACGAGCAGATCCTCATTCCGCTGCAGACGGCACGATTCCGGGTGTTCGGTACCGATCGCCTGCGCACCATCACGGTGGAAGTGCGCAACGGGGTGCCGCTGGAGCAGGGAATGGTGGACCTGGAGCGGGTGATGCGCCGGCAGCACAAGATCCGGCCCGGCGGTGACAACGACTTCCAGGTGCGGAACCAGCGGGAGTTCCTCGCCACGCAGCAGGCCGCGACGCAGGTATTCACGGCCCTGCTCGCCTCCATCGCCGCCGTGAGCCTCCTGGTGGGCGGCATCGGCATCATGAACATCATGCTGGTGTCGGTGACGGAACGCACCCGCGAGATCGGCGTCAGGAAGGCGCTCGGGGCCACCAAGATGAACATCCTGCTGCAGTTCCTGATCGAGGCGCTGGTGCTTTGCATCAGCGGAGGAACGGTCGGCATCATCCTCGGCGTCAGCTGCCGCGATTACCCTGTCCCGGCTGATGCACTGGAACACGCTCATTTCACCGGCGTCGATCCTGATCGCCTTTGCCTTCAGTGCCGCAGTCGGCCTGTTCTTCGGGATCTGGCCGGCCCGGAAGGCGGCGGCGCTGGATCCGATTACGGCGTTGAGGTATGAGTAGAGAGTCAGAGAGTAGAGAGTTGACAGTCGTCAGTCGAGTCAGAAAGTGGGCAGCTGGTTCTATTCGGTTTCAGCTGAC
This sequence comes from uncultured Gemmatimonadales bacterium, assembly GCA_963846945.1. Lineage (GTDB taxonomy): Bacteria > Gemmatimonadota > Gemmatimonadetes > Gemmatimonadales > GWC2-71-9 > JAGGAG01. The sequence continues at coordinate 101,738 of CAWJXX010000001.1, forward strand.
GACTGATGACGACTGCCGAGTGACGACTGGTCACTACGCCTCGTCAGCATCCAGCCACACCGTCGCCGCACCATCCTCGTCCAGGTGCACATGCACATGCCACGGATTGCAGCAGACCGGGCAGTCCTCGACGTACTCCTGCTCGGCGCCCCCTGAGGGGTCGAGGACGATCTCGACCACCTCCCCGCAGTAGGGACACGAGACTTCCTTCTCCGTCTCGGCCACTTCCCCGTCGCCATCCCATGATTCATCGTCGTCGATCATCGCGGCATCCTCCGCAATCGATGGCCTGAGCACAGTATACGGCGTGATACGCCACCCTGCCTCCGGTGTTTCGTGCCCAGTCTGGCCGCACCCGGTCGGCCGCGGTAGCTTGGCAGGCAGGCTGACCGATCCCCCAACGCCCGCACCCGTCATGCGACATTCGCTCCGATGGGCTCCCCTGGCTCTGGCCCTCGCGTGCTCCCCCGCACCGGAAGATTCGGCCGACGCGTCGGCGTCCGAGGCCCGGAAGCGCATTGCCGGCACGATGGAGCGCTACATGATGGCCGCCCGGTCCGTGAACCCGGACTCGATGGCGGCGTTCTTCGCGCCGGGTGCGGTTCTCTTCGAGCCCGGTATCAATCCGGTCGAGACCCGCGACTCGATCCGCGTCTTCTTCGGCTCGTTCCCCGGCGTGAAGGTGGAGATCGCCACCGCCAGCGCCGATACCATCCAGGTCTTCGGCAATACCGCGTACCTGTGGGGATCGTACTTCGAGCGCCTGGCATTCCCCGGACAGCCGCTGAGCGAACAGCACGGTCGCTTCGTGATCGAGTGGCGCCGGGTCCCTGATGGATCGTGGCTCATCCAGCGCTACTTCCGTGTGCCACTGCCCTCCCCTCCTGCAGCCAATTGACCAGGCTGAATTGACTGAAGACATGAGCAACATGAGCCGCCGCCACCTCGTACTGGGAATGGGTTCGCTCGCCGCCACGGCCGCCGCAGGTCGTCTCGCCGCGCAGATGTCACCGGGCGACGCCGGTGGCTCGCTGCGTCCTGGCAGCGTACCCGGCTTCCCCCGCAAGGCCGACTTCCGGATCGTCGACGGTTACACCTACATCAACGGCGCCTATACGCATCCCATGCCGCTCGCGTCGGCCGCCGCCTACCAGCGCCGTCATCGATCTCCGTTCCACCATTGGCGCGCCGGCCACTGCCGAGGACCACGGGACCCCCGCGCCGGTCGACCCGCGGCAGGCTTTTGCGGAGCTCATCAATGCGAAGCCATCCGAGATCAGCTACGTGCCCAATACCAGCACGGCCGAGAACCTCGTGGTCGAGTGCCTCGGGATCACGCGATTCGATGGCAACGTGGTGACCGATGCCCTGCATTTCGAGGGTGCGCTGGTTCACCTGCTCGAGCTGCAGCGGCAGGGCCTCGACCTTCGCCTGGTGGCGGCGCGCGACGGCCGCATCGAGATGGAAGATCTCGAGCGCGTGGTCGACAATCGCACACGAAGCTCATCGAGGTGTCGCTGGTCTCGATGTACAATGGATTCCAGCACGACCTGAAGGCGGTATGCGACCTGGCCCACGCGCATGGTGCCTACGTCTACGCCGACATCATTCAGGGCGTTGGTGCGGTGCCATTCGATGTGCGCGCCTGCGGCGTCGACTTCGCCGCGAGCGCCACCTACAAGTGGCTGATGGGCGACTTCGGCCTCGCCTTCTTCTACGTGCGCGAGGACCTGCTTGGCGCGCGTGATCCGGAGGCCGAACTGGAGCTACGAGTCGGCCCCGGACACCGAGATCCACCTCTCGCCGCTCGACCCGCTCTACCCCACGCCGGTGACATTCACGCCCGGCACCGACGCAACCTCGTATTTCCAGCTCGGTACCTATGCCAGCGCGGTCGGCTCGGCACTGGGCGTCTCCATTCCGTATATCCAGCAGCTCGGGGTCGATAAAATTCAGGAGTACCGGCAGCCGCTCCTGCGGCGCCTTCAGGCCGAGATGCCGCGCCTCGGCTACCTGCCCCAGACCCCGGCTGACAGCACCTCACCCATCGTGACGTTCGCCCACAAGGACGAAGCCGGCATCAGCCGCAAGCTGCAGCAGGCGCGCGTGAACGTGCGCGTTGCGCCCTATTGGATGCGGATTTCGCCGTCGGTCTACAATGACATGACCGACATCGAACGCCTTCTTGCCGCACTTGGCTGACGGAAACCAGCCGATGCGGCTCAACACGGCAGTTCCCACCTTTGCGGTCGCGGATGTCGGCGCCACCATGGCGTGGTACGAGAAGATGCTCGGTTTCAGGGGATTTCCTGCGCCGAAAGAGCCGCCGTTCGTCTTTGCGTCCCTGGTGCGCGATGGCGTCGAACTGATGCTGATGGGCATCGAGGGATACCGGAAACCCGATACGGCGTCGCTCCGTCCGGACGGCTACTGGGATGCCTATATCCGCATGACCGGCGTGGACGCCTTCTATGACGAAATCCGCCAGCGCCTCCCCATCCGGATGCCCCTCACGCGGCAGTCGTACGGCGATCGCGAGTTCGAGATTGCCGATCCCAACGGCTATGTACTGGTATTCAGCGAATAGGCGATGCCGCGCTGCGCCGGCACGGTGACTCGTTGACCGCTGTTCGCGAGGCTCGTGGCGACAGATGCCACGGAGTGGGCACGCATGCGCCACGCACTCTGGCCGGAGGAGAGCGTCGCGGAGCATGCGCGCGAAATCTCCCGGTTCTTTGCCGGCGAACTGCACGAACCGGTTGCCGCGTTGCTGGCGTTCGACACGGACGGGAACCCGGAGGGCTTCGCCGAACTGTCCATCCGGAACATCGTCGACAGCTGCCACACCAGTAACGTCGCGTACCTGGAAGGGTGGTTCGTCCGAGCCCGCGCTGCGGCGCCGGGGTGTGGGCCGGGCGCTCATCCAGGCGGCCGAGGCCTGGGCCCGTGCGCGGGGATGCCGCGAGTTCGGGTCGGATGCACTCATGGACAACGAGGTGAGTGCAGCAGCGCATCTGGCCCTGGGTTTCGAGGAGACATCGCGCGTGCGCACCTTCCGGAAGGACCTTCCATGACCCGAAGCGTGATCCTCGGCACCGGCATGGCGGTGCCCGAGCGCGTGGTCACGAACGACGACCTCTCCTCCCTGATGGACACGACCGACGAATGGATCTCGGTGCGCACCGGCATCCGGCAGCGGCACTGGGTGCGCGAGGGCGAGACGGGCGTCGAGCTGGCGTGCACCGCCAGCGAGAAAGCCATCGCGGCGGCGGGCATGCGACCGGCCGACATCGACGCGATCGTGCTGGCCACCTCCACGCCCGATCACTTCGCGCCCGGCAACGGCGTCCTGCTGCAGCACCGGATGGGCCTCGGGCCGATCCCGGCGCTGGACGTGCGGGCGCAGTGCAGCGGCTTCATCTACGCGCTTGCGACGGCGGATGCATGGATTCGCGTGGGCATGTATCGCCATGTGCTGGTCGTCGGCCAGGAGATCCAGTCGACGGGCATGGATGTCACCACGCGCGGCCGCGCGACCGCGGTCATCTTCGCCGACGGTGCCGGCGCCGTCGTCCTTGGCGCCTCCGGGGAGGAAGGTCGCGGCATTCGCGCCTTCGACCTTCACTCGGACGGCGCCTTCGCCGAGAAGCTGTGGGTGGATGCACCGGGTTCGATGTACCACCCTCGCATCAGCCCCGAGCTGCTGGCACAGGGGCGCCAATTCCTCGCAATGGACGGCAAGGAAGTGTTCCGGCACGCGGTGGTGCGCATGCCGGAATCGGTGCGCTGCGTCCTGGAGCGTGCCGGGGAATCGATGGAAGCATTGTCGCTGCTGGTGCCGCACCAGGCGAACCTGCGCATCTCGGAGATGGTACAGAAGGACCTGGGACTGCGGGACGACCAGGTCTACAACAACATCATGTCCTACGGCAACACGACTGCCGCCACCATTCCAATCGCGCTGGATGAGTGCGTGCGCGCGGGTCGCATCGCGAATGGCGATCTCCTCGTCTTCACCGCCTTCGGATCGGGATTCATGTGGGGAAGCGTGGCGCTGCGCTGGTAGCGTCGCGACGGAGCCAGGCCCGCACCAGCAGCGCCGTCACCAGGAGCACCAGGGCCGGCGCGACCAGCCTCAGGAGCCACCCCGGCAGGAACTCGCGCAGCTGCAGTGCGGCGCCTGACAGCATCGCCGCCATCACTCGCTGTGCCAGTCCCACCAGCGGCAGGGGGAGCCAGACCACCAGTGCGACAAGGGCCATCGGGCCGATCGGGCGCGGCCAGTCGCGGGCCATGCGACCCAGCGCCCAGGCACCGCCGGCGACGCCAACCGCAACCACGGCATTGGCCGGCCACCAGCCGATGCCAAGCAGGAGCAGGAGACCGGCGGCAAACTGCCCGGACCAGCACCAGGCTGCCGTCACCAGCGCGCCATCCAGCCAGGTGGGCGCCGGTCGGCCGGAAGAACTCGCGAGGGGAGTGTTCAGGGGTACTTGGCCGCGTAGTACTCGCGGCTGCGGCGGGCCCGGAGGCGGAAGAGCTCCTCGTCGTGCTCCGCATGCTCGATTCGCAGGTACAGGTCGCCGGGCCAGAGTACACACCGCAGTGCCCAGGGCGCCTCGGCTGCCTCCATCATCCACTCGAGGGCACCGCCGCCCGCATCGGTGCGCTCGATCTCACTGTCGCGCTCGAGCCGTAGTACGGACGGCACACCGAGCACCGATGCACGCTCCGCGTCGAGCCGAAGTTCTGCCTCGTCCCATGAGGTGAAGGCAAGTTCACCCGGCACCCGATCGTTCTTTTCCAGCAGCTCGAGATCAGCCTGCCACGGGCCAAGCACGTCCCACGCGTGGTCCATGCTGCCCACGTCGGGAATGCTGACGACCGGATGCTTTATGCTCATGCCGTCTCCAAGGCTGGCTGCCGTGAAGTATCTACCGGTTCTCCGCCCAAAATGACACGCACGAAACTCGCCGGGGGGTTGTTCCGTACTGGAACGCGCAGGGATGCCCTAACCGTGTTCAGTGGAGTCTCTTATGGTAGGTACGCTCATGGCACTCACTTCGATCCTTGTCTTCGCTGTCGCCTCGATCGGCAGCTACTTCTTTGCGCGCAGCTTCGTGCAGCGCCGGCTCCGGTTCGTGGACGCCGTGCGGTCGCCTTTTGCCCCGCTGATCGCCGGCGCGGTGGCGTTCCTGGTCGCGTGGCCGCTGGCGGCGCTGCCGATCATTCACCTCGGTACTGCCATCGTCTTCGGTCTCGGCACGGGGATGGGCACGGCCGCCGGAGTCCGCGCGCTGGGTCGTGCCGATTCGTCGCGGGGGAGGCTCTACCCATGAACCAGATGCGGTGGGAACGCCGGCAGGTCGCCACCGGTGCGCGAGCGCGCTATTTTTTCGTCATGCCTCAAGTTACCTGTACCCGCTGTGGCCAGACTCGCGACCAGATGGGCTTCCAGCCGTTCCAGAACGAGCTCGGGCGCCGGCTGTTCCAGGAGATCTGTGCCTCCTGCTGGGCCGAATGGATCAAGATGCAGCAACAGATGATCAATCACTATGGTCTCAACGTCCGCGATCCCAAGGCCAAGGAAATGCTCCTCAAGAGCATGGAGCAGTTCCTCTTTGCCGGAGGCCAGATCCAGCTGTCGTGAGGTGACGTGGTTCCTGGACGGAGGCGCTGTCCTTTTCGCGGCCTGGGCATTGTCATGCCTCGGGCCGCGCGTGCTTGCGGGCCAGGATGCGCCCTATCGCCCGGAACTGGAGAAGCTTCGTGGCGCGCTCGACAGCGCACGATCCGTCAGTGACGTCAACGTGGTCGCGGCGAACTGGGACGCCAGGTCGCGGAAGCCGGTAGAGCGTCTCGGCGGCGCCTACATCACGCTTCGTCACGGAGTTCTGACCAACGATCGCCTCATTCTCACGTCAGCCTGGGAAGGCTTTGACCAGGTCGTGCGCGTCCACCCCGATTGGCCCTACGCACGCCTGGGTCTCGCGGAAGCGGCGCTCGAGATCTACAGTCGCCGCTACCCACTGCCGGCCAACTACGATGACGTGGCCGGCGGCACGCACTACGACGGTTACGCCATCCAGATGAACCGCACCTTGCGCGCGGAGCCGGAATTCCAGCCCGCCGTCAATTGGCTGGCCGGCACACTCAGCACCGAAGGCGATCGAGAACAACCGGCGCACATTCTGGAGGCGCTCCAGTTCATTGCCGATTCGGCGCACTCCACCGATCCACGGGTCCAGCTCATCCTTGCGCGCGCTGAACGACTGCAAGGGGACGCTCCGCACTCGATGTTGCGGATCAATGCCTACGTGCGTGAGGGCGGTGACTCGGGCGTGGGCGACCTCGAAATGGCCCGCTCACTTGCATGGACGGGCTCCCTGGCCGACGCGGCGGTGCACTACAGGGCTGGAACGCAGGTGCAGACCGAGGAAACGAGGGCGATCTACCGTCTCGACATTTCCTGGGTGGCGACCGTGCGTGAGCTTGCGCAGTTCGACAGCCTGCCGGCGGATTCGGTCGGTGCATTCATCAACCATTTCTGGAACAAGCGGGATGTGCAGGAGCTTCGGGCTGACGGAAGCCGATTGCAGGAACACCTGCGACGCTGGGTTTTCGTCAGCCAGAACTTTCGCGTGCCTGATCCAGGGCGCCGAACCGCGTTTCGCGAGGCGTACATCCCGTACGCTGGCGCGCCCTGCCAGCAGGATGGGCCGAATACGCTCGACGACTACAACTATGCAGAACCCGCGCGCCAGGGGTCATACCGCGTAACGGAGCGGGTGCTCAATCACCGGGCCATCGTCTACATGCGCCATGGTGAGCCGCTCTACCAGCTCGGCGGTGACTACGCCACGCTGGCTTACGGCGTGAGCAACGCCAATCCGACGACGTATCAGATTGGCCCGCCCCGGCGGCGCAGCGAGGTGAATATCCTGAGTCCTGCGAACGCGGTGGCGCCCGGGACACTCGATCCGGTTCCGGGGCCTTCACAGTATTCCCCGCCCCAGATCGCCTTCGATCGCAACGTGACCTGGGTGTACCTCATCGGTGGCCAGTTGCGCGTCTTCACGTTCGTCGGGCACGAGGCGCTCGGGAGCAACACCGCGAGCACACTGGTCGTCAACGTACCGCCCAACCTGGGGGTACTGGAGCAGCTGGCCTCGCTATCGTCGGACTATTCGCGACTGGCCTCCGTCGCGGAGTGGAGTGCCCTTGGGACCGTGACGCCGTACGAATGCCAGCGTACCTACCTCGACGTTGTGGCGCACCAGCGCGAGGACGCCGCAGTGGCCGTGAAGACGGATACCTATCTCCGTCACTTTGCGCACCCGATCGCGGCCGCGATCCAGTTCGCCGCGATGGGTCAGCCTGCGGAGGGCACCGGCGAGCTTGTCGCGATCGTTGGCGTGCATGCGAGTGAACTGTCGGGTACTGCGGTGACGGGAGATTCGACGATGATCCGTCTTGCGCTGCGGATCCAGGTGGCGGCGATCGACAGCCTCACAGGCGAAGCGGTTCGCGCAGACACGGTGCGGCAGTTCTTGATGCCGCGGGAGGCGGCCGAGCGCGGCGCGTGGCTCTCCTTCATCACGAGACTGCCACTCCGGCCCGGGCTCCGCGACGTGCGGCTCTCGGTGGAGCAGGGCGACGATCGCGGAAGCATCTTCGGCGCCGCGATCGACCCGGCAACTGCCGGCTTCTCGGCGAGCGATGTCGTGCTCGGCAACGACCAGGGATCGCTGCCCTGGCGGCGGAACGATGCAACCGTCCGGGTGAGCCCCTTCCACAGCTATCTCGCTGGTGAGTCGGTACCCATCTACTACGAGGTGTATGGCCTGACGAGCGGTGGTGAATACCGCACTACGCTCGCGTTGCGACGTTACGGCGACACGAAGCTGGCGAGCAGCCTCTCGTTTACCGACGTGGCCAACGGCACGACCACGTCCTCGAACCGGGCACTGACGCTGAGCCAGGTGAAGCCGGGACAGTATGACCTGATCCTGACCATCGAGGACATGGCGACTGGCCGGCGCGTGGTGCGCCAGCGCGTGATATCGGTGGACGCCAGCGGGGCGCGCCCTTGACACCTGCCGTCCGTTGGACGACAATGCCATGCATGAATATTCGGTCACGGTACTTCTTTACCAGCACCGGCGCGGCTCGAGCTGCGTCCGGTTCCGGTAGCGTGCAGTAGCGCGACCAGAACGGACCCTCGACGCCCCGCCGGCCACTCGCCGGCGGGGCGTTTCTCTTTGGCTGATCAGGGCAGATACAGGAGCAGGCCACCAATGCGTGTAGCGATCCAGGGAACTCATGGTGCGTTCAGTGAAGCGGCCGCCCGGCGCCGCTGGCCCGACCTCGTGGCGGTTCCCTGCCGGGAGGTGGCCGATGCCGTTGCGGCCGTCCGCGACGGCCGGGCCGATGCCGGCTGCCTTCCGATCGAGAACTCGCTGATCGGCTCGGTGACGGCCACGTACGACCTGCTGCACGAGGCGTTCGGCGATGGCGCGCTGCTGCTGACCCACGAGACGCTCCTCCCGGTGCACCACACCATCATGGCCGTACCGGGCGCGAGCATCGCAGGCATCAAGCGGGTGCTGTCGCATCCGGTGGCACTCGGTCAGTGCCGGCGCTGGCTCGCGAAGCACCTGCCCGACGCGGAGCTCGTGAGCGCGTGGGACACGGCCGGCAGTGCCGAGCTGGTTGCCGCCCACGGCGACCCGAGCGAGGCGGCAATCGCCGCCCACCCTGCCGCGGCCGCGCACGGTCTCGTTTCCCTGGCGGAGCGCATCGAGGACGATCCCACCAACCAGACGCGATTCCTGGTGTTCAGCCGGCGGGATGCCCGCGTCGGCGCGGTCGGATCGGGCCCGCACAAGACATCGCTCATCGTGTCACTCGATCACCGGCCCGGAATGCTGGCGCACACACTGCTTGCCTTCAGTGCCCGCGGCGTCAACCTCACCGCGCTGCAGTCGCGCCCGGAACCGTCCGCCCCGTGGACGTATCGCTTCTACGTGGATGTGGAGGGTGCCGCCACCGAGCCACGTGTCGCCGAGGCGCTCGAGGAAGTCGAGGCACTCTCGGCGCAGCTGATCGTGCTGGGCAGCTACGAGGCGTGGACCGAAGGCGTCCCGGGTTTCCAGGTGTTTCACCCGACGCCGGCGCATCACGCCAGGAAGCCGGATATTCCGCTCATCGACCGGCGCCATGCCCCGAATGGCTCGGTGGTCAAGGTGCGGGATGTCACCTTCGGCGGGGATGCACCGGTACTGATCGCCGGCCCCTGCTCGGTGGAGAGCCGCGAAATGATCATGGAGACGGCACAGGCGGTGGCCGATGCCGGTGGCGACATGCTGCGCGGCGGCGCGTTCAAGCCGCGCACCTCGCCCTATGACTTTCAGGGTCTCGGTGTGAAGGGACTGCGTTACCTCGCGGAGGCCCGCGAGCGCACCGGACTGCCCATCGTCACCGAGGTGCTCAGCTGGGAAGAGGTTCCGCTCGTCGCGAAGTTTGCCGACATGCTGCAGATCGGCGCCAGGAACATGCAGAACTTCTCGCTGCTCCGCGCGGCGGCGCGAAGCGGCGTGCCGGTCCTGCTCAAGCGGGGAGCCGGTGCCACGGTCGAGGAGTGGCTGATGGCGGCGGAGTACGTACTGGCGGAAGGCAATCCCAACGTCGTGCTGTGCGAGCGAGGGCATCCGGACATTCGAGCGGGCCACGCGCCACACGCTCGACCTCAACGCCGTGGTACTGGTGCGGGAGCGCTCACACCTGCCGGTGATCGTGGACCCGAGTCATGCCGCCGGTGTCGCCAGCCTGGTGACGCCGCTGGCGGAAGCATCGATTGCGGCTGGCGCGGCAGGGCTCATCGTCGAGGTGCATCCCGACCCGAAGAAGGCGATGAGCGACGGCCCGCAGAGCCTCGACATCCCGATGTTCGTCGAGCTCGCGCGGAGGGTGCACCCGGCTCGCCAGGCACGCCCCCGGGTAGCGCTGATCTAGCCGGAGGAGCTGGCCCTCGTCAGATGATGGCGTACGCCTGTACGCCATCACCCGAGGTGGTCACGGTCCAGGTGGTCGGGCGGGCCGACGAGCGCACCTTCATGCTGTCACCGGCCGGCTGCTTCCATTTCGTCTCGGGCGCGGCCGGAATGGTGCCGGTCACGGTCACGGACTTCTTGTTCCGCATCACCTCGAACTTGACCGTGTTCCCCGGATCGTAGGAACGGAGGATCCGGTGCACCTGTGAGGTGTTGGACGGTGTGCGGCCGTCGATCTGCAGCAGCACGTCGCCGCCCTTGAGATTGAGCGTCGATCCCTTCGGCACACTGATGACGAGCACGCCGTCAGTCGTCCCGAAGTACGGAGCCAGGTCGGGATTGAGCGGCACCAGTTCCAGCTCCTCCAGGTCCGACGACATGAACACGCGGAATTGGCCGTCAGGTATCGTCCGCATCCGCATGCCGGGCCCTCCGGGACCCAGCATCCACGGCTCGGGACCCTCGGGTCCTTCGGGACCCTCGTCGCCGAAGGAATAGGCGAAGGCGCGCCCATTGTCCGGACCGACGACGAAGACATTGTCGGGATCTTCCTGGGTCACCAGCGTGACGGTCTTCTGGTCCTTGCCACGGCGGAACTCCACCTTGATCGTGTCGCCCCCAGGCAGTTTCGCCGCGAGCTCGATGAGCTTCATTCCCGGCAGCGATCCTGGCCCGCCATTGTACCTGAGCGTCTGCTTGCTGTCGGCGCTGCTGGGGCCCACGAGCGACGCGCCGTCGAGCCGGGTGATGATATCCCCTGCTTCGAGACCGGCCTTGGCCGCCGGACCGCCCGGCGTCACGCCCTCGATGTAGGCGCCCACCGAGTCGCTCGCGCGCGCCTGCAGGTTCACCTTGATGCCAAGCCTCGCGCGCCGGGTCATGAACATGTCGGAATTCCAGGTCGGACTCATGGTCTGCGTGCGCATCCGCATGGGCGGCGCGCCTGGTGCCGGCGTATCCTGCGCCGACGCGCTGGCGGCAATGAACACGAGCCCGAGTGCGGTGATCACGTTGCGGTACATGCCATCTCCTCCGGGCTCAGAGCCCGACATTGCTCGCGCGGGTGACATGCACGTCAACCAGCGCATCCAGTAGTCCAACCCGCTCCTGCCAGAGTTGCATGACGTCGGTCCGTGGAGTGCCGGGGCGCGCCCGCAACTCCACGTTCTCGAGCTCCTGGTCGACGGCCGCAATCCGATCCTCGAGATCGGACGCCACCCGGCTGGTGCGCCCATCGACGACGTGAGCCTCGGGATCGTAGGCGCCAAGCGTCGCCTCGAGCGCGCGTGATCGTTCCATCAGCGTGCTCAGCTGCTGTTCGCTGGCCAGCGCCGCGGCATCGCGCGCCGGGCCCCGCCGCGTCATCAACGCCACCGCCAGCGAGGCGGCGAGCGCCATCGCACCCGCCGTCACCCAGCGAATGCGACGCTGCCGCCGGCCGGCATTGACCCGTGCAGCCACCCTGGGCCACTGGTCCCGCCCCGGGCGCAGCGTCGGCAGCGCCTTGAGCCGCGCCACACGCTGCTCCATCCGGTCCTGTTCCCGCCGGCACGCGTCACACGAGGCCAGGTGCTCCCGCTGCCACTGCGTCCCCGGTTCCACACCCGGCTCGCGCAGCGCCACCAGGTCCTCCATCGTCAGGTGATTCATGACAGCGCCTCCTCACCCAGCCAGCCACGGAGCCGCGAATGCGCCCGCGCCAGCTGTGACTTCGAAAAGCTCACGGTCTTGCCCATCATCGTCGCGATCTCGTCGTGCGTGTATCCCTCGACATCGTGCAGCCACACGACTGCACGCGATGTCTCGCCCAGCCGCTCGAGCGCGGCCTCGAGGTCCATGCGCAACGCCGTATCCTCGCGGCGGTGCTCCATGGCATCATCGAACAGCTCATCCGTCTCGCGGTACTTGTTCCGCCGGAGGCGCATCAGCGCCTTGCTGGCGGCGATGGTCTTGATCCAGCCCCACAGGCTCCCGTCCTGGCGATACCGGCCGATGCTGCGGCAGACCTCGAAGAACGTCTCCTGCAGCACATCTTCAGCATCCTCGGTGGTGCGACAGATGCGCCGCGCGAGGTTGTAGACCGGCACCTCGAAGGCGCGGTAGAGCGCCTCGAGCGCCGCCACGTCACCATTCCTGGCGCGTGCAACCAGCGACTCCGCATTGGCCAGCGGGTAGGAATCCATTAGCAGCGCTCGTGTCATGGCACCTTGAAAGATGCGGGGAACTGCGGGAACGTTGCACCGCGACTCCGCCCCTTACGCAGTTGCCCCGGAGTTCTCCGGCAGAAGCGTCGCAAGCTATTGTCATTGCTCAACTTGCAACCGTACTATATTGAAACCATGTCTACCGCCGTGCCCGATGCGCCCGCCCCAGCCACGGCGCCCCCATCCGACTGGCTCCATCATCTCGCGGATGAAGCCGATGCCGCGTTCCTCTACCGCGAACTGGCACAGGCCGAGCGGGACGAGGGCCGGGCGAAGATCTATGGCCAGCTGGCCGAGGTCGAGGATCGTCATGTAGAGGCGTGGCAGAAGCTGCTCACCGAACAGGGCCATGCCGTCGTGGTGCCCTCGCCGTCGCGTGACGCGCGCCTCCGCGCCTGGGTGGCACGGCGTATCGGACCGGGTATCGTGCTGCCGCTGCTCCTCGAAGAAGAGGGTCGCGAGGTCAAGAGCTACCTCTCCATGTACCAGGAGGCGCCCGAGGGCGCCGCCGCCCCGACGGCGCTCCGTCTCGCTCGCGAGTCGAAGGAACATGCCGAACGACTCGCGTCGATGGGCGGCGGCGCCGCGGAGCCATGGCACAAGACCGGCGCCGGGGGCTTCCTCCGCAATGTCGTCTATGGATTCAACGATGGGCTGACTGCGAACTTCGGCCTCGTGGCCGGCATGATCGGCGCAGAGGGCGCCCAGCTCGGTACCCACGCCGTGCTGGTTGCGGGCCTGGCGGGCATGGTGGCCGACGCGCTCTCGATGGCTTCCTCGGGCTATCTCGCCGCCAAGAGCGAACGGGAAGTACACGAGCACGAGATTGCGATGGAGCGCGATGAGATCCGCCTCATGCCGGAGCTCGAGAGGGAAGAACTGAGCCTCATCTACCAGGCCAAGGGCATTCCCGCATCACAGGCCGATGCCTTCGCCACCGAGGTGATGAAGGATCCCGAGCGGGCGCTGGGCGAGAAGGTGCGCGAGGAACTCGGTATCAGTGAACCCAGCAGCACACCGATGCGCGAGGCCTGGGTCACGGGTGTCGCGACTGCACTTGGTGCCTTCATTCCGGTGGCCCCCTTCCTCTTCGGCCGCGGACCCCTGGTGATCTGGACGGCGTTCGTCCTCGCCATGGTCAGCCACTTCGCGGTCGGCGGTGCGCGAAGCTTCTTCACCGGACGCGGCGTGGTGCGGAGCGGCATGGACATGCTGGTCGTGGGACTCGGTGTCGCGGGCGTCGGCTTCCTCCTGGGCGACTGGATCGTTCGATTCCTCTAGGGCGACGGTGTCACGGCGTCGCAGCTTGACAGTGCGTCCCGTGCCGCGTATCTCTCAATCACAACTGTTCCCGTGGTCATTTGCCGCGTATTGCAGCCACGTTAAACAAGTGCTAAAAAGCGAGACGCCCGCCGCCTCGTAGCCGCGGGCGCTTTTCGTCGTTGGCATCCGGACACTCGGATCCGACGCCGCCCTGACTGGACAGTGCATGACCGCGACCGACGTCAGTTCCTCCCTGCGTGCCCTGCCGCTCCGCTGCCGTTCCTGCGGCGCGGAGGCCGATGCCGCGCCAACGGCCATCTGCGAACAGTGCCTGGGTCCGCTCGAGCCGGTGTACGATCCGGCGCGGCGGCTTCCGTCCCGCGCCGAGATTGCCCGTCGCGCCCCCTCGATGTGGCGTTATCGCGAGTGGCTGCCCCTGGAGGGCGAGCCGGTCCTGTCGCTCGACACCGGGTTTACTCCGCTGGTCGAAGTGCCGCGTCTGGCGGACCTGCTGGGTGTGGCGCGGCTCTGGGTCAAGAACGACGCGGTCTCGCATCCGAGCCTCTCGTTCAAGGACCGCGTGGTCGCGGCAGCGATCAATGCGGCGCGCGGCATTCGGCCTCGACACCATTGGCTGCGCCTCGACCGGCAACCTGGCGAACGCCGTCGCGGCGCAGGCCGCGCGAGCCGGGTTGCCGGCCTGGATCTTCATTCCCGACAATCTCGAAATCGGCAAGGTCGTCGGCACCTCGGTGTACGCACCAAACCTCGTGCGCATCCGTGGTACCTACGACGACGTGAACCGTCTCTGCGCCCAGGTGGCCGATCGCTTCGGCTGGGGCATCGTGAACGTGAACCTGCGCGCGTACTACGGCGAGGGATCCAAGACCTTCGGCTTCGAGATCATCGAGCAGCTTGGCTGGCGCCTGCCGACCGCCGTTGTGGCACCCATGGCCGGCGGATCCCTGGTGACGAAACTCGGCAAGGGGTTCCGGGAGTTCAGGACCGCGGGCCTGGTCGAGGGCGACCTCCCACGACTCTATGGGGCCCAGGCCACCGGCTGCGCGCCGATCGTGCGGCTCGTCGAGCGCGGCGATGGCCAGCTCGTTCCCGAGATCCCGGACACGATCGCGCGATCAATTGCGATCGGGAACCCGGCGGACGGCGCGTATGCCGCCGAGTCGATCCGGGCCTCGGGTGGCTGGGCCGCGAAGGTGAGTGACGAGGAACTGGTGAAGGGCATCCGGCTGCTGGCGGAGACGGCGGGCATCTTCACCGAGACGGCCGGCGGGGTGACGCTTGCCAGCGCCATCAGCCTGGCGCGCGACGGTCACCTGCGCCCCGGCGATGAGGTCGTGTTGTGTATCACGGGGAATGGCCTCAAGACAGTCGAGGCGCTCGCCGGCGCGCTGCCGGAGGCGCCGGTCATTCCCCCGAAATTGCGCGAAGTCACCGAACTCGTTTCGCGCGCCGCGGCGCGCGTCCAGTCCTGAGGAGTCCGACATGTCCATTACGCTTTCACTCCCCGCAGTCCTGAGCCGGCTGGCCGACGGCGCGCGCAGCGTCGAAGGAAATGGCTCCACGGTCGGCGCCGTCGTGCACGATGTGGCCGGCCGCTTTCCCCAGCTTGCACCGCGCCTGCGCGACGAGCAGGGCAACCCGTATTCGTTCGTCACGTTCTACCTCAATGACGAGGACATCCGCCTCACCGGCGGCTTCGCAACCACGGTGCGTGATGGCGACGAGCTCATCATCGTGCCCGCCATTGCAGGAGGCTGAGACCATGACTGCCACAGCCTCCGCCGAGCCCGTGCTCGACAACGATGAAGTGCTCCGGTACAGCCGGCACCTGATTCTCCCTGAATTCGGCCTGGAGGGGCAGCGTCGCCTCAAGGCATCCAGCGTCTTGATTGTCGGCGCGGGAGGCCTTGGGTCGCCGCTTGGTCTCTACCTCGCCGCTGCCGGGGTGGGCCATCTTGGCATCGTCGATTTTGACGTGGTGGACGCGACCAATCTCCAGCGACAGATCATCCACGGTACCAGTGACGTCGGTCGGCCCAAGCTCGACTCGGCGCAGGACCGGATTCTGGAGCTCAACCCGCACGTCGATGTCACCACGTACGAGACCCGCTTCACGTCGGCCAATGCGCTTGGCATCGCGGCCGACTACGATCTCGTCATCGACGGTACCGACAATTTCCCCACCCGGTACCTGGTGAACGACACCTGTGTCCTGCTGGGGAAGCCGAACGTGTACGGGAGCATCTTCCGCTTCGAGGGCCAGGCGTCGGTGCTCGCCACGGAGACGGGCCCCTGCTATCGCTGCCTGTTCCGCGACCCGCCGCCGCCTGGACTGGTGCCGAGCTGCGCCGAGGGCGGTGTGCTCGGGGTATTGCCGGGCCTGGTGGGCGTCATCCAGGCCACGGAGGCGATCAAGCTGCTGACCGGCATCGGCGAGACGCTGATCGGGCGGCTGCTGCTCATCGATGCCCTGCACATGAAGTTCCGCACCGTGAAGCTCACGCGCGATCCGCTCTGCCCGGCGTGTGGTACGCGGGAGCTGAAGACGTTGATCGACTATGAACAATTCTGCGGGCTGAGCGACGAGGACCACGGCGTGGACGCGACAATTCCCGAAGTGACACCGGCTCAGCTTGCGGCGCGCATCGAGCGCGGCGACGATTTCGACCTGATAGACGTGCGGGAGCCACAGGAGTGGGCGATCGCGCAGCTTCCGGGTGCGCGACTGGTGCCCCTGGGCACGTTGCCGGCAACACTTCGATCGCTCGATAGCGCGCGCGAAATCGTGGTCTACTGCAAGGGCGGTGTTCGCAGCCTTCGCGCGGCCACCCAACTCCGCGCCGCCGGGTTCCGGAAGGTGTCTAACCTCACCGGCGGCATCCTCCGGTGGAGCAAGGACGTGGACCCGAGCGTACCGATCTACTGATCACACTCACAGGCAACGCCACCAGGGCGCGCCCTCGCGGGCCTTTCCTGGTGGCGTCAAATACGACAAGGTTCGTCTCTGAAGCCTGCCCTCTGACTTCTCGTCTACTTGAACACCGCCGCAAATTTCTGGGCAATCTCCGGTCCTGACTTCTTCTCCACGATATGCGTCATGGCGGGCACCATCTGGTCGAACTGGCTCTGCGAAATCCCGGAGTTCTTGAGCGTGCCTTCCAGGCTCGTCAGCCCCGTCATCTCACTCGGCATGCCCAGCTTCGTGCCCTGGTTGATCAGGGCGTCACTTCCCGGGAAGGCGCTCGCCACCTTGGTGAAGTCACCCGGCTGCATCGATCGCTGTGCATAGTAGAGTATGCCACCCATGCCATTGGCGGTCTGAGTCTGGGTGAGCCCCGGTACGGATTTCTGCACCTCGTTGACGACCTCAGTGGAAGAAGAGAGCGGATACGGCAGGCTGCCCGAGCTGCCCGAAGACGAACTGCTGTTCCCACCGCAGGCGCCTGCAAGCGCGATGGCTGCGCACGCGAAGGTCGGACCAAACATTCTGCCCAGCTTGGGTGCGATCGATGACATGAGCCCTCCATGGTTGGCACATGCAGGCGCGACATACCTTGGGCACGGTCGGACCAAAGGCATTGGCCTATCATACGATCCACCGCAAGATCCCACTAGGGAGCGACAGGCAGCCCGCCGCTCCGCGGGCCGACTCGTGCGTGGGGGCGCGACGGGCGCGGTGCGGCGCCGGTCGAGCCGGGCAAGGATGGGGCAAGTGGTGATGGAAACTGGCGGGCGGGATACTGCGCTGGAGTGACGAGATCGACCCGAGCGTGCCGAAGTATTGAGTACCGAGGACTCCAGCCGCCAGGGTCCCCCCGGGGGACCGCTGACGGCGGGAGTTCCCTGCTAGCTCCTGAAGACCGCCGCGAACTTTTCGGCGGCTTCTGGCCCGGACTTGTAGCTCACGACCTCGGTCATGGCCGGAACCAGCTGGCTGAACTGGCTCGGTGAGATTCCGATGTTCTTGAGCGATCCCGACAGGCTCGTCAATCCGTACATCTCGCTGGGCATGCCGAGCTTCGTGCCTTCATTGATCATCCGCTCGCTACCCGGGAACGCGGCCGCCACCTTGGCGTAATCGCCCGGTTGCATCGACTGCTGCGCGTAGTAGAGCACGGCGCCCATGCCCTGGGCGGTCTGCGTCGGGGTCAGGCCCGGGACCGACGGCTGCACTTCCTTGACGACCGGAGTCGAGGGGTGCAGCGGGTACACCAGGGCGTTCTCACTGGCGGGCGATCCCGCCGCGGAGTTTCCGGCACAGGCCACCACCACGACCAGGGTCGCACACGCGAAGGAAGAGAGAAACAGACGGTCTGGTCTGGCCGTGATCGTACGCATAGAGCCTCCGCGGAAATACGTAGGCACAACAGCGCATCGTGTGATGCGATGAAACGGGCACTGCTTCGCTTCATTACGAGCGGGGACTGACCTGAGTGTCAGGCGGCGAGCGGGAGCCTGGCTGATTCGTCGCTGGGCGGAGTGATGGAGGCGGTGCGGCGCCAGTCGAGCCAGGCGAGTATGAGGCAGGCAGTGATCGACGCGGCGGAGATGAAGCACCAGGGGCAGAACACGCCGAGTACGACCCACTCGGCATACTTGAGCCGGATGGTAAAGAGGAACGCCGGGACAATGAGCCAGAGCAGGGCGCGCGTGCCGCGCCGCGCGTCGACGTTGGCGGGCTGCAGGCTCCAGAGTGCCACGAAGAGCAGCATCCCGTAGCCCACCGCCCCGATGAGCGCCACATCCACGCCCATGAACGAGCCGTAACTGCTGAACTGCGCCGTCTCGCAGCCGCCGCTCGACGTGCAGACCAGCGTGCCCATGCGGCCCGTCTTCCACAGGTGCAGGTAGGTCGCCACCAGCGTGTTGAGCAGCGCCAGGAGCGCAATCACCATCCGGTAGATCATCCGCTGCCCACCACCAGGTTGAGCAGCCGGTTGGGGACATGCACCACCTTCGTGACGGTGACGCCCTGGAGGAACTTCGCAATCTGCGGGTCGGCGTGGGCGGCGGCGACCACCATCGCTTCCGCCGCGTTGCGCTCGACCGTCACCCGGCCACGCGTCTTTCCACTGACCTGCACCGCCACCTCGACCGTCTCGTCCACCAGCAGTGCGGGCTCGTACCCGGGCCACGGCGCATCGAAGACCGACGTGGTGTGGCCCATTCGTTCCCAGCACTCCTCGGCGAAGTGCGGTGCGAAGGGCGCCAGGAGCACGATGAATTCTTCCACCAGTCCGGGCTCGCTGCAGGTGCTTTCCCGCAACGTGTTCAGCATCTCCATCATGGCGGCGATCGCCGTGTTGTAGCTCAGGACCTCGAGGTCGTCCGTCACCTTCTTCTTCGTGCGGTGCCACTTGAGCAGGACCGAGCGCAGGACCTCGCCGCCACGCTCACCCTCGATCCCCTGCGTGACCAGCAGCCATACCTTGTCCAGGAAGCGCCGGATGCCATTGATGCCGGCGTCGCGGAAGTCGCCGCCCTCCTGGAAGGGTCCCAGGAACATCAGGTACATGCGGAAGCTGTCGGCACCCCAGCGGTCGATGTATTCGTCGGGGACAACCACGTTCCCCTTCGACTTCGACATCTTGGCGCCATCCTTGACGATGATCCCGTGCGCCCGAAAACGGCGGAACGGCTCCTCGAAATCCACGTGCCCCAGCTCCTGCAGCACCATCGCCAGGAACCGGGAATACAGCAGGTGCAGCACGGCGTGCTCGTTGCCGCCGATGTAGCTGGTGACCGGGCACCACTTCCGGGTGCGCGCCGGGTCGAATGGCCGGTCATCGAATTCCGAGCTCGGATAGCGCAGGTAGTACCACGCCGAGTCGAGGAAGGTGTCGGACACATCCGTTTCACGTCGCGCCCGCTTGCCGCACGTGGGGCACGGGACGAAGTACCACTCCTCGTGCCGGGCGAGCGGCGAGATGCCGGTGTCGTCCGGACGGAAGTCGTCGATCGCGGGCAGCAGGACGGGAAGGTCCTTCTCCGGCACCGGCACTGCACCACAGTCGTCGCAGTAGATGACCGGGATGGGCGGACCCCAGTACCGCTGCCGGGAGATGCACCAGTCGTAGAGGCGGTACTGCACGCGCAGCTTGCCGGTGCCCTGCCCTCCGAGCCACTCCGTGATCGCGCGCTTCGCCTCGTCGGGCGCCATGCCGTCGAACTCGCCGGAATTGACCAGGCGTGCCCCGGCCGTCTCCACGTACGCCCGTTCGAGGGGCGCGTTGGCATCTTCACCCGGTGCCGCCAGCACCCGCTCGATGTTGAGTTCGTACCGGGTGGCAAACTCGAAGTCTCGCTCATCGTGCGCCGGCACGGCCATGATCGCGCCGGTGCCGTAGTCCATCAGCACGTAGTCGGCGATCCAGATCGGGATGCGTTCTTCGCTCGCCGGGTTGATCGCGTAGCTCCCGGTGAAGGCACCGGTCTTCTCGCGATCGCCTACCTTGCGCGATACCAGGTCCTTGGACGCCGCGGCCCTGCGGTACGCCTCGACCTCGCGGCGATGCTCCGAGGTGGTGAGCCGTTCGACCAGCGGATGCTCCGGAGCCAGCACCATGAACGTGGCCCCGAACACGGTGTCCGGCCTGGTGGTGAACACGGTGATGGTGTCCTCCGGGGCCCAGTCCACCTCGAACGTCAGCTCGGCACCCTCGGAACGGCCGATCCAGTTGCGCTGCGCGGTGATCGTTGTGTCCGACCAGTCCATCTTCGACTTGTCGTCCAGGTTCGCCAGCAGCCGCTCGGCGTAGTCGGTGATCCGGAAGAACCACTGCTCGAGGAACCGCTGCTCCACCAGCGCACCACAGCGCTCGCAATGTCCCGCCACCACCTGCTCGTTGGCGAGCACGGTCTTGTCGTTGGGACACCAGTTGACCGCCGCGCGCTTCTTGTACGCCTTCCCTGCCTTGAACAGCTGCAGGAAGATCCACTGGGTCCACTTGTAGTAGCGGGGGTCCGTGGTGGAGAGCTCGTGCCGCCAGTCGAACATGCCCCCGACCCGGCGCAACTGCCGCCGGAAGTTGGCAATGTTGCGGGGAATGAGCTCGGCGGGATTGATGCCCAGCTTGATCGCGTAGTTCTCGCTGTGGATGCCGAACGCATCGTAGCCGATCGGCTCGAACACGTCGTAGCCACGGAGCCGCTGAAAGCGCCCGAAAACGTCCGCGCCGGTGAAGGCGAACATGTTCCCGACGTGCAATCCCTCGGCTGAGGGATAGGGAAACATCATCAGGTTGTAGAATGGGCGGGTGGCGCGATCGAGATCAGGCTCGTTGGTGTGCCGCTCGTCCCATTTTGCCTGCCACTTGGCCTCGACCAGGTCGGGCCGGTACCCCTCGCTGGGCGCGGGGCGGGGCGCGGCGGTCGCCGGAATGCTGTCACTGGGGTTCATAGGACCCGCAAATCTATCGGCCGTGGTGGGTTAGCGCCAACGAGAAACGTGTGTCGCACAATTTCCCACCTTGCGGGTCGGGCGCTCGGGAGCTAATTCATATAATTGAAATTCCTACCGATCAATTTTGGGGAACGTTTGCATCATGGCCACTCGAAATTCCCGCCCGGCGAAGCGCCGCGCACCCCGTCCCAAGACTCGTGAGGTCCTGCCCCCACCGGCGCCATCGGCACCGCCGCTGCCGTCCTATGCCCGGGGCAATCCTCTTACACACTCTGTCGCCTTCACCGACGCTGGTGGTACCTGCTGGCTCGTCTACGTGGAGCCCGCACCTCCCGGTCCGGGCCTCTGGCCCGGTTCAGCGGTCCTGCCGGGTCGCCGGCTTCGTTTTGACTCCCTGGCGCAGTCAGTCGTTGCCTCGCCGGTGCCACCCGGCTCGCCCTTCCTGTCCGACGCCAGGCTGCAGGAATGCTTCGAGCATTCGCAGCCGCTCGAGGAGATGGTGAGCCCGCCGGCCCTGCCTCCCCGGGTCAACATGTCGCTGGCAGCGGTCGAACCGGTGCCGGACATCCAGCTCTTTCGTGCTCGAGAGGAGCGCAGCGGGTTGGGGCAGCGTCTCGCCGGCTTGGCCCAGTCCGCCCTGGTGCTAGTGGTCCTGGCGCGCGACGCCATCCTGCACCGGGTGCGGAACTAGACGGCCGGGAGACGGGAGACGGGAGACGGGAGACGGGAGACGGGAGACGGGAGACGGGAGACGGGAGACGGGAGACGGGAGACGGGAGACGGGAGACGCGGGAGACGGGAGACGGGAGACCGCCAAGTTCAGCGGCTCCCGTCTTGGTGTCCAGGTGCTTCCCCGTCTGTTTTTCTCCTTGCTAGTTCGGATCGAATCAGTCCCCAGCACAACTCGCGACTCCGGTGTGAGAGCGTCAGCAACTCGCCGGTTTCCTCCTCATTCACGATCCCGGTCTCAATGAGCAGGTCGCAGATTTCGCTGGTTTCAGCGGCGCTGCCATACGCGACTCGATAGTGCCGGACGCGGGCAGGTACATGCCCGAACGCGTAGCCTTCTGCAATGTTCAACTGAACGGACAGCGAAGACCTGAGCACCTGACTGAAGAGCGCGGCGGCCCAGGGGCGCCAGCGCTCCCGGGACAGACGGACCAGGATCAGTACGATTTCGCGTGATACCCGGTGTGCATCCAGATCCCTGTGCGTGATCATTCGACAGGATACCACCAGAACGGACAGGCACCCCCACCTCAGCGCCGCGGGGGGTACCACGGAACCGCGTCTTTCTGCTGCCTTCCGCCTTCCGTCTCCCGCCTCCCGTCTCCCGTCTCCCGTCTCCCGTCTCCCGTCTCCCGTCTCCCGTGTGTAACCTCCATCGATCCAGAAGCCGGTACGCTCACCCTCCTGATCAGAGGTCCTCATGCGACTGCCGCGCTGGTTGCGACTGACCTTGATTGCCGTTGCCACGCTGATGGTGACGGCAGTCGTTGCGTTGTATGGCGCGTCCGAAGTGTTGCTGCGGCGCCGTTATCCGGTCCCAGGAAAATCGCTCACCGTGCCAACCGACTCGGCCTCCCTCGCTCAAGGCGAGCGTCTCGTGACGCTGCATGGCTGCTTCGGCTGCCATGCTGAGCAGGGAAAGGGCCAGGTCTTCTTCGACGACCCGAAGATCGCAACCCTCGTCGCGCCCAACCTGACACGCGCCTTCGCCAGCTACTCCGATGCCGAGCTCGACGGCATCATTCGTCACGGCATCCGTCCGAATGGCCGCAGCGTGCTCGCCATGCCCAGCATGGCGTTCCGGCCGCTGCGCGATGAAGACTTCGCCCGGATGGTTGCCTACATCCGGAGCATCCCGCCCTCGGACGGCCCCGGACCGGGGATACGGGTCGGCCCCCTCGGCCGCGTCGGCCTGCTGACGGGCAAGTTCAACATGGGTGTGACGCTGGTGGCAGAAGTGGAGAATGCGCCGCCAGTCGCGTTGCCGGATTCGCTCGTCGAGGGGAGCTATCTCGCCCACACCATCTGCACGGAATGCCACGGCGCCCTTTTGCAGGGCGACCCGGCCTTCGGTGACCCCCCGCTCGCCATCGCGGCAACCTACGACTGGGCTGACTTCCAGACGTTGATGCGCACGGGCAAGGCCCGGGGTGACCGTGAGGTCGGCCTCATGTCCGAGGTGGCCCGCGCCCGTTTCTCCCAGTTCACGCCCGAGGAACTCGCGGCGCTGTTCGCTTACGTGAAGACACTGGGCACTTCCGCGACAGCGTCAGGGACCTAGGCACGGCCGATCGCTCATCGGTAGGCCTGTGCGCCTGTTCCCCGTGTGGTCCGTCCAGTAGGTTTCCCCGGTCCCCTTCCAGGATCGCTCCCGGACCACATGGCCGACTCGCGCAACACGTTCGTCAGGAACCTCTATGTCACCGCCTTCACGGGCGTCGGCATCCTCGTGGCGATTGCCACCGTGGCCCAGTGGTGGTTCCTGCAGCGCCAGGGAGAGCGCGTTCCTCTTCCGGCACTGCTGCCGGGAGGCGTCGCTGTCGCGGTGGCCGGTGGATTCATGGTGTGGCTGCTGGTCCGGCGCATTCTCGACACGGTGCTCAAGCCGGCGGGCCGCGCGGCGAACATTGCCCTGCGCGTCTCCCAGGGCGACCTGCGTCCGCTGAGCGAGAAGGAAATGAAGAATGCGCGGCAGGACCTGCTGACGCAGAGCGTATTCGCCATGGTGGCGCAACTTCGGCAGCTGGTCGAGACGATCCAGGGCACGGCCGGCGAGGCCGCCGCGATGGCGCAGGAGATTGCCGCCTCCACAGAGGAGATGACGGCCTCCACCCAGGAGGTGGCGGGCACCACCGGGGACCTCACCGAGCGCGCCAGCCAGCAGGCGGTCATTGTTCGCGCCGCTGCCGAGGATGCCGGGAAGATTCTTGAAATCGCGAAGGTGCTGGCCAGTGGCGCGGGAGAGGCGGCATCCCGCAATGCCGCGCTCGCCGTCGTCGCGCGATCACACCGTGACCGCCTCGACGCCAGCACCGCGGAACTCGCGCGCCTGACCGACGAGGTGCAGAAGGGGTCGAGCGAGGCGGACGCGCTGGCGCTGGCCTCGACCGAGATCAGCAAGTTCGTCACCCAGACCAAGGCGATCGCGAAGCAGACGCACATGCTGGCGCTCAATGCGTCCATCGAGGCCGCGCGTGCCGGCGACGAGGGCAAGGGATTCAGCGTGGTCGCCGAGGAGGTGCGGAAGCTGGCGGCGCAGGCGGCACAGGCGGCCACCAGCACCAGCGACACGGTGCAGATGGTACTGGAGCGCGTCCAGACGGCGCGCGAGCGACTGCTGCGACTGGGCCGCGGCGGCATGGCGGCGCGTGATGCGGCTCACGCGGCCGCGGAAGGCCTGCTGACGGTCGCCAACGATGCCGAGGCCAACGACAAGTGGACGCGCGGCATCTCCACCTCGGCGGAACAGGTGCGGGGACTGATCGAGCAGATTGCCGGCCGCATGAAGGAAGTATCGGCGGGCACCGAAGACTATGCCGCGGCCGCCGAGGAGATCGCGGCTGCCGCCCAGCAACTCAACGCCTCCACCGAGGAAATCTCGTCCTCGGCGAATACCCTCGCGGGCGCGGCGGAGAAGTTGACCCGCGCCACCGGGGGGATCCGCCTCACCTAGGCGTGACCGACCCGCTGCGCAGCGAGGTGCAACAGGCGCTCGGCGGCACGTACGCCATCGAGCGCGAACTGGGACGCGGCGGGATGGGCGCGGTGTACCTCGCGCGCGACCTGTCGCTCGACCGGCTCGTTGCCATCAAGGTCCTCCCGCCTGAACTGGCCGTGCGGCATGAACTGCGCGAGCGCTTCCTGCGCGAGTCCCGCACCACGGCCGCCTTCTCCCATCCGCACATCGTACCGGTGCATGCCATCGTCGAGCAGCCGCAGCTGCTTGGCTATGTCATGGGGTACGTCGAGGGCGAGTCGGTCGCCGCATGGGTCGCGCGCACCGGCCCGCTGGGTGCGCGCGATGTGGTGCGGCTGCTGCGTGAGGTGGCGTGGGGCCTCTCGTATGCGCATGGCCGCGGCATCGTGCATCGCGACGTCAAGCCGGACAACATCCTGGTGGAGCGCGCCACCGGTCGTGCGCTGGTCACCGACTTCGGCATCGCGCGCTCGCGGGAGGTGAGCGGCCTGACGGCTGTCGGTGAAGTGGTCGGCACGCCGCAGTTCATGAGCCCGGAGCAGGCGGCAGGCGATACCCTCGATGGTCGAAGCGACATCTATTCGCTCGGCGTGGTCGCCTGGTACGCCCTCACCGGGAAGGCACCGTTCGATGCGACGTCGGCCGGTGCCATCATGGCGATGCACCTGACCCAGCCGCTGCCACCGCTGGCGCCCATCCGCCCCGACCTTCCCCGGGAAGTCGTGGAGGTCGTGGAGCGCTGTCTCGCCAAGGATCCTGCGCAGCGCTTCCAGACCGGCGAGGAGCTCGTCACGGCGGTGGACGCGGTCCACGCCGCCGCGCGCGAGGTGCCACCGCCGATGCGCCTTTTCCACCAGCGACTCAACCTCGTCGCGTTTGCCTCGTTCCTGCTGTTCCTCGTCGGCACCACGGTCGGCCGGCACCAGCTGGAGAAGGGTGCCGACGTCGACGCGCTCATCTTCCTTTCGTTTACGCTCGCAATCGTCGTGGCGCTCCCGGCCACGCTCGTGCGCGATGTCCGGCAACTGTTCCTGCGCGGCTTCACCCCCGGTGATGTGCGCGAATCGCTGCTGGCGATCGAGGCGGAGGGCAACGATTTCCGTGCGCAGCTCGCCGCCAACAAGGCGTACATGTCCCAGCTGCGGCGCCGCCGGGTGTATGCCGCGCTGGCGCTGCTGGCCGCGGTGGCCCTCATGGCCTTCGTCACCCTGCGGATGCGCAAGGAAGTACAGCCCGGCCTCTATGGCGTTACACCGCTGGGCGCGGGGGTCGGCATCGTGGCCACGATGGTGTTCGGCGTGGCGCTCGTCACGCTCGCCTCGAGCACGCTTCGCGGGCCCCCGTTCGGCCGGCTGATGACCCGACTCTGGACCGGGGCCCCGGGGCGCGTCCTGTTTCGCATCGCGGGCTGGCGCCTGCCGGTCCCGACGCCCGAGGAGCGGACGGCCGAACGCGGCACCGTGCGCCGCGGGCCGCGCACAGTCCTCGACTCGATCGAGCCCGCCCGGCGCCGCAGGCTCGGTGACGTCGGCCCCGCGCTCACGCGCCTCGAGGACGAGGCATCTGCCATCGATGAACAGGCCGCCCGGCTGGACCTGGCGCTCCAGGAAGCGCGACGCAGCGTGACGCCGGGCACCGAGGATAGCGACGGAGCGCGTGCGTCCTTCATCGCCGACGCCGAGGCGGCTCTCGCGTCCGCCGCCGAACGGCGCAAGCAGGTTGCCGGGCAACTCGAGTCCATTCGCATTGAGTTGCTGCGGGTCAAGTCGGGACTGGGCGACGGCTCTCGCCTGGCGCAACTTCTTGCCCCCTGAGGGGTTCACGCGCGCCCTTGCGTTGTAACGGGAGCCGGTGGAACCTTGCAGGCAGGGAGGCGGGGAAATGCGCATCGCGATCTACTCCGAGATCTACTGGCCCATGGTCAGCGGCGTCGCCATGACGCTGCGACGCCTGGTTGACGCGCTCCATGGGCGCGGCCACTCGGTGCGTGTGTACACCGCGCGGTATGACCTGCCGCCCGGCGCCGTGCCGCGACCCGAGGTGCATGCATCACCGTCGCGTCCGTTCTTCCTGGCGCCCGATGTCCAGTGGGCCTTCCCGCGTACGGCGGACCTGGTTGCCGACATGCGGCAATTCCAGCCGCAGGTGGTGCACCTCGCCACCGAATTCGCCATGGGCTACCCGGGCCTCAGGGCGTCGAAGGCATTGGGCCTTCCGATCATTGCGAGCTCGCACACCGACTACGAGGCGTACGCCCGCCCGTACGGTCGCTGGCTCGTGACAGCCGTGCAGCCCGGATGGACCTACCTGCGCTGGTTCTACCGGCATGCGCACAAGGTGCTGTGCCCCACACGCGTCTACGAGGCACGTCTGCATGCGCGCGGCGTCATGCACACCGGGATCTGGACGCGGGGTGTCAATGCCGAGGAGTTCAATCCGCGATTTCGTTCCGATGCGTGGCGCGCAAGGTTCGGTGTCGGTCCGAACGACGCGCTGGTCACGTTCGTGGGCCGCATTGCACCGGAGAAGAACCTCGAGCTGCTGCTCGATGCCTGGCAGCGCCTCGCACCCGTGCGCGGAAACGCACAACTCACCCTCATCGGTGATGGACTGCTGGTCGAAGGGATCCGCCGGCGCAACATTCCCGGCGTGCACCTGCTCGGGCACCTGCACGGCATCGAGCTCGCCACATCCTACGCCTCCGCTGATGTATTCGCCTTCCCCTCGGGCACCGAGACCTTCGGCAACGTGATGCTCGAGGCGATGGCGTCGGGCGCCGCACCCGTCTGCGTCAACGTTGGCGGCCCCACGGAATACGCCATCGATGAGCGCAACGCGTTGATCGCCAGGTCGAACGATCTCGACTCGTTCACGACCCAGCTTGGCAGGGTCATTACCGATGGAGCGCTTCGTCGCCATATATCCGAGGGGGCGCGGCAGACAGCGCTGCTCCGTCGCTGGGACGCCATCTATGACCAGCTCCTGGACGATTACGCAGAGACTATCGCCGACCGGGGGCAGGCTCGCGCGGTTGCCTGACACAAGTGGCGCCTGCACAACGACATAGCCCCCGCCGCGACGCGGGGGCTATCTTTTCGCGCTATGGTCAGGCCCCGGTTCGCCCCCTACGCCTGGGGCGTCGTGCTCGTCAACCTCGCGGTGATTGCGTGGGGCGCCTTTGTGCGCGCCAGCAAGTCGGGTGCTGGATGCGGCAGCCACTGGCCACTCTGTAATGGGACCCTGCTGCCGCAGAATCCCGCCGTCGAGACGGTCATCGAGTTTGCCCACCGCGTTACGAGCGGCACGGCCCTGCTACTTGTCGTCGGCCTCGTCATATTGGCCCGTCGCGACTTTCCGCCCGGACATCTTGTCCGGCGCGCGGCCTGGGTCAGCCTCGGGTTCATCATCTCGGAGGCCCTGGTTGGCGCCGGCCTGGTGCTTCTCGAACTGGTGGCCAGCAACGATTCCGCGGCGCGGGCCGTATATCTCGGTGTGCATCTCGCCAACACCCTGCTTCTCCTTGCGGCCCTGTCCCTTACCGCCTGGTGGGGCTCCGGTCACAAGATGCCCGCCGTGCCGCTCGACCGGCGCCGGCTCGGTCCGTTCGCTGCCGGGCTGGCCGGCCTTCTCGTCGTTGGGGTAACGGGCGCCGTAACGGCGCTGGGCGACACGCTTTTCCCGGCGGGGTCTCTCGCCGCGGGACTGGCACAGGACAGCTCTCCGACGGCGCACATCCTGCTAAGGCTCCGCGTGCTCCATCCGGTGGCCGCGGTGTCGGTTGGATTGTTTCTCAGCCTGGTAGCCGTGCGCGGCCTCGCGCGGGAGGCGTCTCCCGACGCGACCGTGGCCGGCCGTGCAGTGATTACCCTGGTCTTCCTGCAACTCACGGCGGGCGGTGTGAATCTTCTACTGCTGGCTCCGACCTGGATGCAGTTGGTGCACCTTTTCCTCGCCGACCTGGTCTGGATCAGCGCGGTCCTGCTCACGGCCTCCGTCGCCACTGAATCCGCCCGGGTGGCCTCGGCGTCACCCGCGCTCGGCACCGCCATTGCGCATCAGTAGGCACTCGGCACGCTGATGGCGCGAAAACACCCCAAGCCCGAATTCGAGGGAGTCCTTCCTCCGCCGGAACGGAATCCACTGGCCCTGTCCGTCAGTGCGCTGCTGCACGTCGTGTTGATTCTCGGGATCATGCTGCTCTCGAAGCGGCTGTCGGACGAACAGAAGGACCAGCCCAAGTCGGACTCGACGGCGACGCGCCAGGTGGCAATGGTCTATGTGCCGCCACCACCAAAGCCCAAGCCGGTTCCCCAGCCGCAACCGACGCCGCCACCACCGGTGCAGGCGCCCCCGCCGCAGAAGGTGAATCGCACGCCGGAGCCGGAGCCGAACGCACCACCCGAGGCGACGCGCGCCGAGGGCAAGACCGAGCCGGACCAGCCCCGTTCACCTGATCCAGTCGGCGACCCGTCGGCGCCGCCGGACAACACCACGCCGCAGCCCGCAGAGGTGGCCAAGGAGGACGCGCTCAACGCCTCGATGGAAGCGGAAGCACAGCGGATCTTCGGCAGGAAGAAGGGTGGTGTCTCGCCCGATGCCGGGCCGGTCGCCGTGCGGCCGTTCGAGAACCTGAACATTCCCGACAGCAAGTGTCCCCAGATCCCGAAGGACTCGACCGGGGAAACACCGGATGGAATCGTCAAGGGACGGGTGGTACAGCAGGAGACGGGGCGTCCCCTCGCAAACGCGCACCTGCAGATGGTGGGGCAGACCTATCACACCTTCGCGGATGCTGACGGCAACTTCGAGCTCCACTTCGACCTCAACCTGATGGCGGACTGCCGGGTGCAGTACGTCACCATCATCGCACCGGGCTACCGCTCGCAGATGCTGCCGATCGTCATGGGCGGGGGGATTTCAACGGTCCCGCTCAAGCGCCGCTAGGAAGTCCTGCGGCGCCGGCAGGGGACGCGCTACTGCTGGGTTACCGCCTCGATCGAGATGTCGATGTCGACATCATCACCAAGCATCACCCCCCCACCCTCCACCGCCCTGTTCCAGATCACGCCATAGTCCTGCCGATTGATCGTGGTCGACACGTGAAAGCCCACGCGCTGCCGGCCGCCACTGAGGCTCATGGCGCCGAGATACTCGCCCTTGAGCGTCACCGGCTTCGTCACGCCGTGCATGGTCAGGTCGCCCGCCAGGGTGAGCCCGGTCCCCACGATGCTGACGTTCGTGCTCTTGAAGGTGATCTCCGGATTGTTCGCGGCGTCGAAGAAATTCGTCGACTTGAGGTCGGCATCACGACGCTCGTTGCGGGTATCAATGCTGGCGGTCTGGATCACTATTTCAGTGGACGCGCCGGTCCAGGCCGGCGGCTCGCCGGAAATCGTCCCCTTCCAGTCGCCGAAGGTACCGCTCACACGGCTCATGAAGTGACGGATGCGGAAGGTCAGCTCCGAGTGCGTCTTGTCGATGACGAAGACGGCAGCGCTGTCCGCCCTGGTTGCGGCGGGCGTGGCAGAGAGTGACAGTGTGGCGAGCAACAGAGTGAGCATGAATGTTTCCCTGTCAGTACGTTTTGAACGGAATCCCGACCCTTGAGGAGAAGCCCGCATTGTGACGAGCCGTCAAGCTAGGGCCATCGCCGCCGCGGCGGGACCCCTCGCCTATCTGGGTCTCATGCTGGCCGGGCCAGCCGCGCTGGGGCCCGACCAGCGGGAAGTCCTGGGTGTCGGCGCCTGGATGCTCGTCTGGTGGATCGGCGAGCCGGTACCGCTGGCCGCGACCTCGCTCCTTCCGATCATCCTCCTGCCCCTGTTCGGCGTGGTCTCGCTGCGCGACATAACGGCACCGTACGCCAACGAGATGATCTTTCTCTTCCTGGCCGGGTTTCTCCTGGCGGCGGCCCTCGAATACTGGGGCGCGCACCTTCGGCTCGCGCTGCGCATCGTCTCGGCGGCAGGCACCAGCGGCAGGCGGGTCGTGCTCGCGCTCATGATGGCGACCGCCTTCATCTCCATGTGGATCTCCAACACGGCCACGGCGGCCATGATGTACCCCATCGCCATGGCCCTGGGACAGCTGTTCGGCGAGGGTACCCAGGCGGATCGCCTGCGCACCTCGCTCTTCCTCGGGCTCGCGTACGCCGCGTCGATCGGCGGCATGGGCACGCTCATCGGTACGCCACCCAACCTCATCTTCGCCGCGGCCGCGAAGGAATTGCTCGGCACGCCCATCGACTTTGCCCGGTACCTGATCATTGGCGTTCCCTGCGTGCTGCTCCTCCTGCCGATCTGCTGGGCACTCCTGTGCTATGTCCTGTTCCCCAGCAACGCACGCCTGGGCGAGGCCGCCAGTCACGCCGTCGCCGCCCGCCGCGCGCGCCTCGGCCCGCTCCGGGGTGGTGAGCGTGCGACCATCATCGTATTCGGGCTCACCGCGCTCGCATGGATTCTCCGAGAACCAAAGACCTTTGGCAGCGTCACGATTCCCGGCCTCACCGCGCTGGCCCCTGGCCTCAGCGATGCCGGTATCGGGCTCACCGGCGCCCTCGCGCTCTTCCTGATCCCGGCGCACGACGAGAACGGCGTCCGAAGGCGCCTGCTTTCGTGGCACGAGGCGAAGTCGATTCCGTGGGATGTGCTGCTGCTCTTTGGCGGCGGGCTCGCGCTGGCCGCGGCGGTGGAGCTCACCGGGCTTACCAGGTGGTTCGGCCAGCAGGGAGCGGCCTTGCAGGGCACATCGCCCGTGCTGATCCTGTTGACGGTGGCCGCGGGCACCGTGCTGCTCAGTGAGTTCGCGTCGAACACGGCGGTCGCGGCGATGGCGATGCCGGTGGCGGCAGGACTCGCGTCCGGCGCGGAGCTCCCGGCTATCCGTGTCATGGCGGTGGCCGCCCTCGCTGCATCTGCCGGTTTCGCCCTGCCCATCGCGACGCCACCCAACGCAATTGCGTATGGATCCGGTCGCATCACCTCGCGGCAGATGCTGCGCGCCGGGTTGCTGCTCGATCTCATTGCTGTGCTGGTGGTCGTGGCCGTCGTCTCACTGCTGGGTCCGCTGGCCGGGTGAGCGGCCCGCGCGCGACCGCCGCCGATCAAGCCAATCCGCTGACGCGCGTCGATACAACGGTCGTGGCGCTGCGTCTCGGGTTCCAGCTGCTCGGTCCCCTGTTCCCCGAGCGCGCGGCCCGGGTCGCGGAGCGCCTGTTCACCACGCCGCCCCAGCACCTCCTCCGCGCCTCGGAAGAATCATTCCTCGCAAGCGGTTCGGCCTTCGCAGTGCCGCACGCCGGGAGCGAACTCGCATGCTGGCGCTGGGGCGATGGACCGACTGTCCTGCTGATGCACGGCTGGGGCAGTCGGGCGGGCCGCTTTCGGCACTTCGTCCCGGCACTGGTCGGGCGCGGCTTCAGTGTCGTTGCCTTCGACGGACCGGGGCATGGGCGCACCGGCGGCCCGAGCGCGTCCCTCCCGGAATTCGCTGCGGCAATCGAGGCCGTCGTGCCGGCCACGGGCCCCGTGTACGGGCTCGTCGGGCATTCGCTCGGTGGTGCAGCCGCGCTCCTGGCAATGTCCCGCGGTGTGCCACCGGTGCCAGCCGTCCTGGTCGCTCCACCAGCGGATCCCTCGGTGTACTGGCGCCGCTTTGCGCGGCACCTGCGCATTCCCCGGGTCGTTCGCGATCGCACCCAGCACAACCTCGAGCGACGCTTCGGCCTCACCTGGTCCGACCTCGACCTGGTTCCTGTCGCCGCACGGCTGCCCACGCCCCTGCTCGTGCTGCACGACATGGACGACGACGACGTTCCGCTCGCCAACGGAGTCGCGCTTGCGGAGGCTGCCCCGCGCGGAACGCTGGTGGTGACCGAGGGACTCGGCCATCGCGACATCATGCGAGCGCCTCTTGTCATCCGTCAGGTGTCCGACTTCCTGGCGACCGAGGTGAAGCGGTGATCGTCATGGACCGGGAGAACGCCCTCGTGCCTGGATGGTCGCACGTGCTGTCGTCCACCGGCGACATGGACGAGCTCAATGCGTTCCGGATCCGCGTGGGAGCACCGCGCCAGGCCTTTCACCTGCATGGACGCCGGCCGCATCTCGACCTCAAGGGCGAATCACGCGAGCTCGCGCTGCGGCAAGCCGACGTGCGCATCTTCGAGCGCACGTCGGACCTGATCCGCTTTCTCCGGCGCCTCGATGGAGGTGACGCGAGCCGCTGAACCAGCCTGCCGTGTGCGATCCTGCGCTGTTCCGACGTTCCTCATGTCATCGAGAAATCATCAATGCACCATGGGACGATTGAGCCATATCGCTCGATCGTCGATGTGAACGTCCTTCGCGGCTGGTGCCCGATGGTCGATGCGCCGACGGAACTGCTGGACCTGCTGCAGGTGACCGACCCGGTCGCCCGCGACGCCGCATGGGGCCGCTTCACGTACCGGTTCAGCCCGCTGCTGCTCCGGACCACGCGGGCCGTGACGTGGCAGTACGATCACGGCATGGATGCGTACGCGCATGTATTGGAGCAGTTGAGCGACGACGGCGCGCGGCGGCTCCGCCGCTATGCCGAGGAGCCGGAATGTCGCTTCACCACATGGCTTGCCGTGGTGACGCGACGGCTGGCCATCGACTACCTGCGCCAGCGCTACGGCCGCACGCGCTGCGGGCCGCACGGCAACGCCAAGACCCAGGTCGCGCGCCGGCAGCTGGCCGACCTGGTCGCGAACGAGCTGGGTGAATGCCGCATCAGTGATGAAGCTGAGCTTCCGGATGAGCGCCTCTGCCGGCGTGACCTTGCCCGCGCACTTCATGCGAGTATCGGGCGCCTGTCACCGCAGGATCGGCTCCTGCTTTCCCTGCGCTTCGAGGAAGACCTGCCTGCCCGGGAGATTGCCACAATACTGCGGTTGCCTACACCCTATCACGTCTATCGGGCGCTCCACGCGACACTGAACCGGCTGCGCGCGGAGTTGCGCGTGCAGGGCATCACCGAGGCGCAGCCCTGAGTTCAGGTTCCTCCCGGCGCGAAGGTCACGTCGATGTGCACCTTGATCATCTCATCCATTGTGAGGATGCCCAGCATCTTCTTGAGGCCCCCGATCTTGTAGTCCTTCAGGTTCAGCGGCGTGCTTGCGCGCACTTCGATCGCGCCGTCGTGCCGCAGCACCACTGCCTTGAGTTCTACCGGCTGCACCACTCCATGAATCGTGAAATCACCGCCGAGCAGGACACTGGTGCTATCCGTGTGTTCCTCTACCACCTGAACGGTCTTGAGGTCGAACCGGATCGTGGGGTACTTCGCGGATTCCATCGAACTGTTGAGGTCGCGGTCCCGGTGATCATTGCCGGTGACCAGGGTCTGCACCGGCGCCTCCACATGCCCGCGAACGTCCGCGAGCGTGGCACCACCTTCCATCGCACCCGAAACCACCTGCGTGGTGCCGGTGAAGTCGCCAGGTGTCCCGTGTCCGTCGAAGCTGAGGACGCCATGGCTGACCGTACCGCTCGGCACTTGCGCGTGGAGCACCGTGCCGGCGCAGAGCGCCGTGGTGACGAGAACAAGGGCGCGCATTGTGGTCACAACAGCACCCGGACGGTGACGCTCACCGCCGAACCGTCGGAGACGAAGGTGAAGTACTGCCCGGTGAGCGACACCTTGTGACTGATGTCGAACGTCACGCCGCCGGTAATCGTCGCGCGACTCAACGTCGTCTTCACGATCGTGTTGTCGACGTTGCCGAACTGGTCGGTGCGATGGACCTGGAAGCTCGGGCTCAGGTACACGTAGCCACCGCCGAGATACGGCCGCAGCCGGCCCTCGGCAAGGTTGGCGCCCAGCAGCACGTCGCCTCCGTAGATGCCCGGCTTGAACTTGTCGTCCGACACCGAACCGTGAAAGCAGCTGCTCGTGGGGTCCTGGGTGCGGGCCACGGTACAGGTGAACGCGCCGCTCACGGTCCCGAACGCGGCATTGCCACGGATTTCGACTACAAAGGCTCCGAACGGCATCGAGGTCCAGCCAGCGCTCAACCCGAAGAGATTCGCCGTGACGCCGGAAATCGGTATCGGTGGAACCCATCCGGCCTCGGCGGCGAAGCCGGAACCGATTCCCACGCGCACCCGCGGTTCGGCCGCAATCACGAGCTGGTTCGTGTTCGAGAGACCGTTGTCGGCGAAACACACGTTCGGCTGCGTGGTGCTGCTGTCGACGTTTGGTATCGTGGTGACCTCGAGCCCCAGTTCCACCTTGCCGCCAGCGAGCCGCTTCGGCGCTCGCGTGGCGGAGAACGCTATCGGAACCGACTTGATGGCCATGATGGTGGCCTCGTTGCTCCCGGCGGGGGCGACGCACGTGGTTTGTGCGTACGCGCGCGTCGACACCCCGAGCAGGACCAGACCAGCCAGGACGCGCTTCACTGCACCGTGATGGTGCCGGACATGCCAGTCACCGTCGTGGGCGTCGGGTTGGCACCGTGCGCAGAGCACCAGAAGTTGAACACACCGGCACTGGGGAAGCCGACGGTAAAGTCCTGTGGCGGCGAGATCAGCCTCGGCAGCCCCGGGCTGCCTGGCAGCGCCGACGGGTTTCCTGTCGCCGGCACGACGTTGTGGTCACCCGCACCACTGGCCCACACGAAGCGCACCGCACCACCTGGGCTGATCGTGACGGTTGACGGGCTGAACACCAGGCCGCTCGTGGCCGTGATGGTCGGCACCGCACCGTTCGCGGCGGTCGCGGTGAACGTCAGCGGCGAGTTGGTCGCGCCCGCGACGGTTGCCGTCGCCGTCTGGGTCCCGGGCGCCGACCCAAGTGTCCACGTCGCGGTGGAAACGCCGGTTCCATCAGTCATGCCGGTCGAGCTGATCGTGCCGCTGGTCGTGGCCCACGTCACGGTCTCATTCGCCTGCGGAGAGCCGTTGTCGGTCACCATGACGCGCAGCGCCGCCGGCAGCGCTGCGCCGGGCGCCGCGGACTGGCCGTCGCCGCTCGTGCTTGACGTCTTGGCGACGACGAGTCCCGTGGGCGTGAGGCCGCCAGTGTCACTACCGCTGCTGCACGCGGCCACGACAAGCGCGAGGGAGAGCGCGGTGAGAACGGGGGAAAGTCGAGCCATGGAGCACCACCCTCGATAATGGGAAAGCCCGCCGAAACATCCTGCCGGGAGCAAGAGCGGTACCCCTGCTCAGGTCGTGCTGCGTAAACACTTAGGCTGCCATTACAACTGTTGCACGCAGCGACTCGCCCAGCCCGTGGCGGATCGCCTACCATCGCAACGTTAACGGTCGCCCATCGCTGGAACTATCAGACGCGGCGCCTTTGCCTGAGGGAATACCCCGGAATCAGGCTGTCAGGCGGAGGACTACACCGACCGGAGAGGGGTCTATCGAGCTCACCAGACCTTCATCGTTCCAGCGCCCGAGATACCGCGTCTCACCCGCCTTCACATCGAACGCGGCATACCACGCGTCGATGTTCGGTGCCGAATCGCTCATTTCGGCGATCCAGTCTCGACCGGACCACCATCCGCGCGACCCCATTCGCTCCACGATCCGTCATAGAGCGACCCGCCGGGCACGCCGATCACGTCGAGTGCCAGCAGGAGACTGCAGGCGCTCACTCCCGATCCGCATGTCGCGATCACGCTGCGATTCACGTCAACGCCCGCTGCGGACAGCAAGGCTCGCAACTCGGTCTCCGAACGCAGCAGTCCGCGATCATCGACGAGCATCGCGTGTGGGACGTTTCTGCTTCCCGGAATGTGGCCGTCGCGCAGGCCGGCACGTGGCTCTGGTTCAGTGCCCTCGAATCGTCCGCGCGATCGCATGTCGACGATTTGCCCACCCGAATCTCGCCACTCACTGACTTGCTGCCCATTCCGTACGAGTACGGATCGCGGTGTCGCGACGAAACTGCCACGTGGCGTTACAGGGGAAGCGCCCTGCTCGCGCGTCCCGCCGCACGCGATCCATGCGGCCATGCCGCCATCCAGGACTGACACCGCATCGTGCCCGAAGGCCCGGAACATCCACCATGCTCGCGGCGCCGAGAGATTCGTTCCCGAGCCATCGTATACGACGACCTGATCCCCGTTGGACACACCGAGTCGCGCCACCTCGTCCGCAAAATGTTCGGGGGCGGGCAGCGTGTGCGGCAGCGGTGACGACGGATCGCTGACGACATCGAGATCGAAATAGCGGGCACCGGGGATGTGGCCCCGATCGAACTCCTCGCGGGCATTGCGCTTCGTCGCCGGCAGGTACCACGATGCGTCGAGGACGTGCAGCCGTGGCGAGCCGATGCGCGCGCGCAAGGCATCGGCCGGGACGATCGGTGAGAGGGTCGGAATCATGAGGGAAAGCTACCAGTTTGACCGCATGATCCGGGTAGACCAGCCGCTCGCGTGTCGCTAATCTCTCCCCATGCAACAGGCACTGGATCCCCGCGCTGCGTGGCGCGCCGTGGAGTCGCGCGATCCCCGGGCAGACGGGCGATTCGTCTACGCGGTTCGCTCCACTGGCATCTACTGCCGGCCCAGCTGCCCGTCGCGTCGCCCGCGCCGGGACCGCGTCGCGTTCTTCCGGACCGCAGGGGACGCCCGGGCCGATGGCTTTCGTGCCTGTCGCCGCTGTCACCCCGACCAGGATCTGGATGGGTTGCCCGAGCGCGCACGCGCGCTGATCGACAAGGCCGGCGGTGAGTCGATCACGCTCGCCCTGCTCGCCCGCGGACTCGCCGTGAGCCCGGCACACCTGCAGCGGGCGTTCACGCGCGCGATGGGCCTGAGTCCACGGGCCTACGCTGAGCGCCTCCGCGGCGAGCGGCTGCGCCGGTCATTGCGCGCGGGCGAGCGGGTCGGGCGCGCGACGTACAGTGCGGGATTCAACTCCAGTAGCCGCGCATACGCGACCGCAGCGCGCACCCTTGGCATGACACCAGGCAGTTATCGGAAGGGAGGATCCGGCATGCGCATCGAATACTGCTGTCTCGCATCTTCGCTCGGGCGGTTGCTCGTGGCCCGGACCGATCGCGGCATTTGCGCCGTGTACCCGGGGACGACCGACGCGACGCTCGAGCTCCAGCTCGCCCGGGAATTTCCCCGTGCAGAGCGGGTACGGATTGGCGCAGCATTTGACGAGGCGCGCCAGGTGCGCGACGCCATCGATCGAGGCGTCGATGATCACCCGGCTCTGGACGTGAACGGCACCGATTTTCAGCGCCTGGTCTGGGCGGCACTGGAGCAGATTCCGTCCGGACAGACCCGCACGTATGGCGAGGTCGCCAGCGCCATCGGGCGGGACGGCTCCGCCCGCGCGGTAGCCCGAGCCTGCGCCACCAACAACGTTGCCGTCATCGTCCCGTGCCACCGCGTGGTGCGCGGCGACGGGGGTCTGGGCGGCTACCGATGGGGCTTGGAGCGAAAGGAGGCACTGCTCGCCCGGGAAAGGGCCTGAATCCGGCCCTTGATGGTGACACAGGTGCCTCACTTCGGGGTCAGATTCCCGTGGAGCCGCACGTCCGGCGCCCTTCCCAAGGGGAAGAGGTACTGATCGGGCCCGGGCGGCTTTGGTACGGCGGATGCGTTAGAGGGGCCAAACCAGTGCAAAACCGGCTGTTGCGGCGGGCGGCGTCCCCTTCAGCAACGCTGCTTGACGCTTCGTCCGGTTGCCCCTACGCTAGGTGCAGGAGGATCTCATGCTCGCTCTCTTGGTGGCCGCGTCGCTCGTCGCCGGCAATCCGCCAGTCCCGGTCTCCGTATCACTCAGCGAGAACGGTCATTACCTGCCAGGCACCGGCGTCCAGGTCATGGTGCGACCGGGCGAGGACGGCTACCTGCTGGTCCTGAACGTCGACCCCGACGGCCGGGTGCGCGTCTTGTTCCCGCTGGACCCGACCGATGATGCCTACGTAAAGGGCGGAAAGAAATACCAGCTCGAGAGTCGCGGTGGACGAAACACCGCATTTGTGGTGGACTGGTCCAGTGGCAGCGGAACCGTGTTCGCAGCGCTGTCCAAGGATCCGCTGCAGACGACCGAGTACGCCCTCAACGGCCACTGGGACTATCGCAACATCGTGATTTCCGGTGACGATGATGAGGCCGCGCTGCGGGATCTCGCCCAGCGCTTCGCTCCCGGCGGTATTCAGTACGATCTCGCCAAGTACTACATCGGCGGCTCGGTCGATGTCGGCAGCGGCAGCGGCAGCGGCGGTGACGGCAGCAGTACCGTTTACGTCGGCGTTGGTGGCTACGGCTACGGCTACGGAGGCTGGGGCTTTGGTATCGGCTTTGGCTGGGGCTGGGGTTATCCCTACTACCCGTACTATCCCGCGTACCCGGTATATCCGTGTTGTGGCGGGTACTATCCCGGGGCTATCCCGGCTATCCCGGCTATCCCGGCTATCCCGGCTATCCTGGCTACCCTGGATACGGAGCAGTCTCCCCCTATCAGGAGCGGCAGCTCACCCGAACCTGGAACGGCCACCCATATGGAGGCGGCGCCCAGCCCTATGGCGGCGGCGCTGTCGGAGTGCAGGGCACGCTGGCCAGCACCACCGGCAATGGGTCCACGACCGCGGGCGGCTACCGCAATCGCGATGTCGCGCCGGGCGTTCAGGGCAGCCTCGCATCCTCGTCCGCAGCAACGTCGGGTCGCGTGACTGGTGGGGCGGTGCCGGTTTCTCGCAGCGCCGCCGCCGCAACCGGTTCGCGGCGGGTCGCATCGACTCCGATGTCCACCACCGGCAACGGAATGCCGCAGGCGGCTCCTGCCCGGACCGTGGCGTCAACCGGTGGCGCTCGACGCGCCACTGATGCCAACGGATACCGCATACCGATGCGCGGTACGGCGGGCGCCACCGGCGCGGGCCGGGCGGGCGGCGGCACGTATGGCGGAGGGACGCGTACTGGAGCGGCCGGATCGTACGGATCGCGCAGCGCACCGAGTGCAGGGCGGGGCGCGGTGCCAGGTGCGTCAGGCGGAAGTCGTGGGGGATCGTACGGCGGTTCGCGAGGAGCGATGGGTGGCGGTGGCGGCTCGCGCGGCGGCTACAGTGGCGGCGGTGGTGGTGGTGGACACGCCGGCGGAGGCGGGGGCGGTGGCGGACACGCCGGCGGCGGCGGCGGCGGCGGTGGACGCCGTTAGTCCGGAAGATCCAATGCGCCCCTGACTTTGTCAGGGGCGCACTATTTTCCGGTATGCCAGCCCTCGACACGATCATCGCGCGTTTCCGCGCCGCCGACCGCAATACACGCCTCGAAACCCTGCTCGACTACTCGCGGAAGCTGCCGCCCCTGCCACCCGAGTACGAGGCGCTCAAGGCACAGGGGAAGAACCTGGTGCCGGAATGCCAGACGCCCGTCTACCTCTGGATCGGTGTTGTCGACGGCAAGGTGCAGCTTCACGCCGATGTGCCGCGCGAGTCCCCGACTGTGCGCGGGTTCGTCGCACTCCTGCTCAAGACCCTCAATGGCAGCACACCATCAGAAGTCGCGCAGGTGCCCGGCGACCTGCTCGACCAGCTCCAGCTGACCGAGACGCTCGGCATGACGCGCACGCAAGGTCTTACCTCCATCCTCGGCCGCATCAAGCGATCGGTCGCCGATCCTGCCTTGCAGGACGCCAGCCGCAGCACCTGAGGGGGCACCGTCAAACACTTCCGTGGCGCTCATTCAGCGCGCAGCTAATTGCATGTGCCGGATGTACCCGGCAGATTGCTGCCTCATAACTACAAATCCTGCAATTTCTTACACAACAGTGACCCACCGTAGTATCACCGCGAAAATTGCCCCTGCAATCCGGCGCGCGAGATGCATAGGAGGGCTTGGAGAGTCAAGCTCTATACATCAACCGCGAGCGTTGGATCATGTACCGTATCCGCCGGGAAACAGGCGACGAAGTCACACTCGGTTCCCTCGAGGAGCTGGGCACGGCTGTGGCCGCCGGGATCGTCACCGCGGGCGCCGAGATCTACCATGCGCGCGCGGAGAAGTGGCTGCCTATCGCTTCGCATCCCCACTTCAAGATGGCCAGCGATCGGGTGAAGGCAGGCGCGACACAGAAGCCGATGGTCTCCCGTGTGACGGCTTCGGGACAGCGGCCGGCCCTCGGCGCCTCGGGTCAGCGGCCCGCCATCACCGCTCCGCGCCAGCCGGCGTCGCCGCTTCGTGTCGCCAGAACCGAATCGCCGGCCGGATCGATTGGAGTACCTGCGGCTCCGGCTGCTGTGCCCGCAGCCCCCGGTGGACTCGCTCCCGCCGCCGAACGCTCGGCGCCGCGCTGGAGCCCGCCCCAGCGCGTGGTCGCCAAGGCACCGGTCGCCAAGCCTGAGGCCCCGGCGAGCGACGTCGTGCCGATCGTGCCCGACCTGAGCATCGTGCGGGCGGATGCCCTGGTACATGACGCCGCCACCGCGACCGAACCGAAGGACATGGAGTTCGAGCTGCTGCCGGTGCTCGATGAACCTCGCGTCCTCGACACGCCTCGTGCGCCGGCAGCACCGGGCAATGACACACTGGTAGTCACCAGCATCGCCGATGAGCCGGTCGAGCAGAGCCCTGCGGCGATTGAGCTGGTATCCCATCAGGACAAGGCGCATCAGGCAGCGCCAGGGCTGTCCACCAGCACCGGCGTCGAGATCATCAATCCCGATCGCACGATGCCCTCAGTTGACGGACCCGCGTGAGGTCTCTGCTCTCGAGATTCCGGTGCCGATTCACGATTTCGCGCCGGCCGAGCCGGCCGCTCCGCCGGTTGCCAGGTCCGGCTCGAAGCTTCCGCTCATGATTGGCATGGCCGTGGCCGCTGCCGCCGCGATCGGATTCTTTGTCCTCAAGTCGGGCAGGCCTGCTGAGGCACCCACGACGGTCGCGACCGCGCCGGCCTCGGCTCCGGTGCAGGTCAAGCCGGCATCGACCAGCGAGCAGCCGCTCGCCGCGAGCACGGTGGCCCCGGTCCCTGCACCCGTCGCGCCGACCGCAGCCAGACCGGTGACGCCACCCTCAGGCGCCTCTGCGGGTCTCGGCGGCGATGCGCCGCGGAAGGTCAAGAAGACCGAGAATGCCGACGCCAGGAACGCAACGGATGGCCTGGCGCCGCCACCCGAGGACGTCATTCCGGCGGCACCGAAGCTGGGTGGAGTCGGCGACCCGTCCCTGACAACCATCGAGGCAGGGACCGCGAGCAGTCCCGTCGATCGCGCGAAGGCGCTGGAGAAGGCCCGGCACGACATCGACTCCAGCATGCGTCACTAGACAGGCCTCGCAGGCGGCAGCATCGCACCGGAGCCCGGTCCGCCAGGATCGGGCTTTGTGCTGTCTGGGTGTTTCATGCGGCAAGTTGACAGGGAGCGACGCGCTCCCTAAATCCCGTGGTCGCGTCACCCGCCGATCCCCGCTTCCAGGACTGCACCCATGTCCGATCTCACGAGTCGACGGTCATTCCTCGGCTCGGCAAGCACCCTTGCGGCCGCGCTGGCTCTGCCCGGCGTTGCACGCGCGGAGGTGCTCCAGGCGCCCGCCATCCGGCGTTCGCGCCTTGCCCAGCCGGTGGCAATCAGCTCGGCCAACAGCACAGCGCCCGTGGCCCGCACGGTGGAACTGGTGCTGCAGGGGACCGATACGCTCGATGCGGCCGTGCAGGGCGTGAAGATCCAGGAGCTCGACCCGAACGACAACTCGGTCGGATACGGTGGACTGCCCAACGCCGACGGCGTCGTGCAGCTCGACTGCTCCTGCATGCACGGCCCCACCCGGCGGGCGGGTGCGGTGGGGGCACTTGAAGGCATCAAGACGCCAAGCGAAGTGGCGATGCTGATCCTCAAGTACACCAACCACATCCTCCTCGTGGGCGAGGGCGCAAAGAAGTTCGCGCTGTCCTATGGGTTCAAGGAGGAGGACCTGCTCACCCCGGAATCGCGACAGAAGTGGCTGGTGTGGCGGGCGAATCGCGGCCCCGACGACGATTTTCTGGATGTGCCCGCGTCGGAGAACATGGTCGTGCGGCCAACCGGTACCATCAACCTCAATGTGGTGAATGCGGCCGGCGACATCTCGTCCATCACCACCACGAGCGGCCTCGCGTGGAAGATCCCTGGCCGCGTCGGTGACTCCGCCATCGTTGGTGCGGGCCAGTACACCGACAACGAGGTTGGTGCGGCGGGCTCGACCGGACGCGGCGAGTCCAACATCATGGTGT
Organism: uncultured Gemmatimonadales bacterium; assembly: GCA_963846945.1. Lineage (GTDB taxonomy): Bacteria > Gemmatimonadota > Gemmatimonadetes > Gemmatimonadales > GWC2-71-9 > JAGGAG01. The sequence continues at coordinate 144,586 of CAWJXX010000001.1, forward strand.
GCGGTGGCTTCTTCATTGTCGACTCGATGCGCCGCGGGGCGAAGCCGACCGACGCGTGCCTCGAGACATTGCGCAGGGCGATCGCCATGTCGCCGCCGCGACTCATCGGGCCCAACGGCCGGCCCAAATTCGGCCTGACCTTCTATGCCGTGAACAAGAAGGGCGAATTCGGATCAGCGTCGATGTTCCCCAGCCGGTACGCCGTGCGTGACGGGGACCATGACGCGCGCTTCATGGATTGCGCGGTCATCTTTGACAAGGCGTAGTGGCGTGAGGGCATTGCGCGACGCGCCTGCGACCGCCCGCGCCCTGGTTGCGTTGCTGCTGATCCTGGCGTCCGTGTCTCCGCTCTCGGCCCAGCACATCGAAACGAAGGAGACCTACCCCGGCGAGTGGCTGACGAGCTACTACCCGTTCATTGCGACGCTTCCCAACAACGGGCCAAGCATCGAGTTCCGTGGGCAGCACTGGCAGATGGCGCCATATGGCGGGCCGGTGACCACGGCGATCCGGTTCAATGTCCGGGCGGCATGGGCACCATGGGGCGGCAGCTGGCTGGGTGATGTCGGCATGAGTGCACCACTGCTCGCCCCGGGCTGGCGCCTGATGGCCGACATTCAGGCGGGGCGCGACACCCGCTACGGCTACTACGGACTGGGCAACACCAATACGCTCGACCCCGACCTCACCAAGGACAGCCTGCCCTACCTGTATCGGGTCAACCGCGCGCTCTACGCTGCGACGGTGGACGTGACCCGCCGCATCGCCGGGCCGCTGGGCGTCTCGGTGATGCTGAACGGTGCAAGGACCGACTTCAACTCGCTCTCACCGACCTCGGTGTTCCAGGACCAGTTCGGCGCGACCGTCGGTCAGACTGAGGGATCGGTGACCGGCGCCCTGGTCCTGGATCTTCGCGACAACGAGTACGACACGCGACGAGGCGCGCTGTTCGAGGCCGGCGCCCAGTACGGCATCTCCGACGAGCACTACAGCCGCTGGTACGGCATTGCGCGAGGATGGGTACCGGCGACGCGCACCACCGTGCTCGCCGCCCGACTCTTTCTGTCGAACCTGTCGGGGACGCCAACGCTCCTCGCGCAGCAGACCATCCCCGGCTGGGAGGCCCCGTACGCCACGCTCGGCAGCGAGGACTCGCACCGTGCGCTTCCGTATGGCCGCTTCACCGGGACAGGGCTCATTGGAACCAACCTCGAAGTCCGTCAGGCGATCGTGGACAAGGGTGAGTACGGCGCACTGGGCATCGTGCTCTTCGTCGATGCCGGCCGGTCCTTCGAAGACGACTTCAAGCTGACCTTCGATGAGTGGACTGTCGGCGCCGGCGGCGGGATTTCGCTGCGGATCCTGCGGGGCAACGTGTTCGTGCTGACCTACGGTATTGCGAAGAATGAAAGCCACGTCGGCTTCAGGACCGGGTGGATGTTCTGAGAGACGATCGAGGGTTGAGGGTTGAGGGTCGAGAGTGCGTCGCTCCCGGCCCTCAGCTTTTTCCTCCTGCTTCCCTGATCATCCCCAGCGCCGGTTCACTCACCCACAGTCGGCCATGGAAACGCTCGCCCCATGAGACCGGCGTGATGTTGCGATACTCCCGGAGCTCATCCGGTCCGTAGCCCGGATGCAGCTGCTTTCGCAGCGAAGCCAGCGCATTGGGATCGGCCCTGTGATCGAGCAGCAGCCGCGTAAACGGGGCGACCTGCGGCAGGCTGTTGTAATTCATCCAGAAATTGGGCTGCGAAACGACGGTCGCGAACAGGGCCGTGTGGCCACCGAACCCGTCGCGATCGACAGCCGCCTTCGCATCCACCCGCATTCCCTTCTCCAGCAGCCACCGCGCTACCGCCATTTCATCGTAGTCCACGCACATGTGCAGCAACGTGGCGCCGGCCAGGGGCGTGCCATGCGTCGCCTGGACCTCGTCCCCGCACCCGAGCTCAGGCGGGTAGATCTCCGCGTGGGTGAACTGCCGGCTCAGCAGGCCGGGATCCCGGTGGAAGTGCTTCTCAAGCAGGTCAATCCGCCCGCGATGCAGCGCCATCGTGGGCGTGTCAGGCAACTCGAGTCCCTGGCGAACGTACATCTCGAGGATCTCGTGCTTGGCGGCGGGCTTGCGGCTGTCGGACTCGAGCACCACGGCCACTGGAGCGAGCATCCTGCCCTCATCATTGCGTACCCGCCCCCCAAGCTCGAACACAAGCGCCGTCCCCGGCACGTTGAGCGTGTACGCAGGTCCGCCGAGCGCGTCGTCGAGCGACGGCGGCGTGTCCATCATGTAGTAGAGCTTTTTTGCCGTGGCCACCTTGCCCTGCAGTATCGCCCGGCCCATTGCGTGCTCCAGGTCGGTTGCACCAAGGCCATGAAGAAGGGCGATGATCCGGTCACGTCCCAGGTTTGCCGCGTAGCTCATGGGCGGGCCCCAGTTGCTCTTCCGGATGAGGGCCGGCTCCTGCAGCATGTGCGGATTCTTGCTGACCAGGGAGCGCACCGTGTCGGTGTCGTCGCGCCAGATTGCATCCACCAGCTGGCAGGCTTGCACGACACGCGGCCAGCTGGGTGCATCGTAGCTGCGCGCGAGCACCAGCTGCGCGTCGGCGAGCTGCGCCGCCGCGGCGGTGACCGGCTCCGGATGGAAAGCCGTGAAGTCCCCGATGGCCGCCGGATCGCCGGACTGGAATGACCGGAGCAGTTCCCTGGCTTCGGCCTTCAGTTGTTCGAGATCGGGACGTACGGGCAGACGGCGAGCGCCCATGACTGGCTCCTGTTGGGTGCGCTGATGGCCTGAGTCAGGGTTCGCGAATCGCCTCGAGCAACTCACGCACGGTGGTGTCACCCTGGTCGCGCGCGTACCAGCTGCGCGTGTGCTTCACCTTCTCCGCACTGGTCACCACGCCCTTGTTCTCGGTTACCCACGCCTGCAGCTCGGCTGGCCGCGGGCCCCAGTGGCCGAGCTCCCTGAAGGCCTCGTCGAGGACGATGACCACGGGAATGGCCCGGCCACCGTTGGTCAGGTAGTGATCCATGACGTCGAGGTTGCGGTCGCGAAGGAGGATGCGGAGCTCGATCCCCGGTACAGTTTCCGCGAGCCGCTGCAGGAAGGGCGTCGTGCTCGAGGTGTCGATGCACCACTCTTCGATGATGGCGAGGAGGTGCAGCTTGCGGCCGTCGAGCGCCGTGGCCGCCCATTCGGGCGCCTTGGCGTGACGGTAGATGCCCTCCCAGAGTGGCCGGTACTTTTCACCGGTTGTTGCCATGAACTGTTCGAACGTCAGCGCGCCGTCCCAGAGGCGCGGGAACTCCAGCGGGGCCGGCGGACTCACAACCTTCTCCTTCGACGGCGGAGATTGGCTACAGCTCCTCGATGCACACGCCGCGCGCAGCGAGGCCCTTCACGTAGTCGCCGAACGGGACCGCCTCGTCCGGCGTGCGGACACCCTTGAGCGTGACGCGGCCGTCGGCCTGCATCTGCCCGGTCAGGGACAGTGAATATGCCGTCGCACGCATCATGGCCGAAATGCCGAGCTTCGCGTCGGCGAAATCGATGAGACGGAAGGTGACGCTCGACTTCACGCCATCCTTGATACCCGACACCTTGACGAGCAGTGCCACCAGGTCCTTGCCCTCGGGCTTGTGCAGCTTCGGGTGTACCGCGGCGATGAAGACGTCGCGCGGGACGACCCGCTGGCCCTTCACCGTGATCGGCTCATTGCCGAGCAGGCCCAGTTCGCGGATGGGGCGCATGATGGCGACGTGGCCGGGGTAGCGGAGGGTCTTGTACTCCATCACGTCGACCTTGCCCTGGTACTTGAACGGCAGTGTGCTCACCCCGCCGGCCGTGTGAAATGCCTCGAGCGGACCCACCGGCGAGGGGAACTCCACCGTCTCCAGCTCGCTCAGCGCATCGACCTGCGTCGGCTTCCCGGCGCGAAGCACCCAGGAGGGCGTGGTGTAGTAGTCCAGCGCACCCTCGAGTGAATAGACGATCTGGTAGTTGAGGGGTGGCTCCGGATTCTGGGGCAGGCCGCCGACATAGATCTTGACCCGCTCGGTCGTATCAAGCCGGCGAATGCCTTCAGCGGCAAGGATCGCCACCATGCCCGGGGCGAGCCCGCAGTCAGGAATGATCGAAAGGCCCCTGGCCTCCGCCTGCGGGCTGAGCTTCTGCTGTTCAAAGACGATCTCGGTGTTGCCGCCAAGGTCGCTGAAATGACAGCCGCTTTCCACCGAGAGGGCGGCCATCGGCCCGTTGAAGTAGTAGGGGAATGCGCTCATGACGGCGGCGTGTCCCGCCATGGTCTGGCGCACGGCCGCATGGTCCGAACCATCCAGGCGCTGCACGACGAGCTTCTCGCTGCGAGCGCGCTCGAGGAATGCCGGAAGGCGATCGATATTGATATCGGCCAGCGTCACCTGGCTGACGCCGTCGCTTCGGAGGAGGTCGAAAGCGCACGCCGAGCCTTGCAGGCCGGCACCCAGAACCAGCATCTTCATTCGGAACCATACCCGGGCATAAAGTCCTCAAATAACTGCACTTACGCGAGACCTGAAAGATAGCCGGAGGGACCTTCCGTCTCAACACCACCGGTTTGGGGGCGGGGCGGGTGGGCAGAGCGCCGCGTTACATTGGGGAAGATGACGGCACCCGTGAGCACCCCATTCAAGCGCGACGGCGAGGCCACCCGGCAACGGCTCCTCAAGGCTGCGCTCGACCTCTACACCACGGTCGGTTTCCGCGGGACCACGACGCCGGCGCTCGCGTCTCGCGCGGGCGTCGCCGAGGGCACCATCTACCGGCACTTCACCAGCAAGGAGCACCTGCTGAACGAGGTGTATCGCGGCGCCCAGAGGTGGGCCATCGCGATTGTCCGGGAAATCGACGAGCAGGAGAAAGGGGCGAGGGCGTCAGAGCGGCTGCAGCGCGTCGCCCGCCGCTTTTTCGAGACGGCCGAGCGCGATCCCTCGGCACTGCGGATGCTGCTCTACAACTCCAGCGAGAAGGGCCTCGATGACCGGAGTCGCGAGGCCGCACGCGAGTTCCGGGATGCGTTGCAGCAGATGGTGGCGAGCGGAAAGTCCGATGGGATGGTGCGGCCGGGGCCGGCAGACCTGTGGGCATCGGTCTGGCTCGCCGTAATCGCTTTTGCCGCGGAGAAAGTAGCAAGCCGCGAATGGGCGCCCGACCATGCCCACCTGCAACTGGTCATCGAGTCGGCGTGGGACGCCGTGTCGAACCGCCCCCTCAGCGACTCCCCGTAAATACCGTCACGTCGCGCGGGTGAACCAGGAGCGGTCGCCAGCGCAGCAGGCGTTCGCGCCCCGGTCCGAGCGGCCGGATCACGAGCGCATCCTGCACTGAATAACTCAGCGAGTCATTGCCCCAGCGCGCCGGATCGGTCGCGTGGCCCGCGATCGCGGCCGGGGCACCGGAGTCGGGATAGACGCAGAGCGAATCGCTGCCCTGACAAGGGGCCACGCTGGCGAATGCTGGTGAGCCCACTCGCACGCTCAGGGCGCGTGCGGCTGCCGCGCGATCGCCGGAAGGAACCTCGACCGCATCTGGGGGGAAGGGCGGCGCGTCGACGTGGAAGGTGGTGCGCGTCGTCCGGATGAAGAGGCCGCGGCCACCGTCAGTCCACGCGATTGCCACAGGCGCGCCGGCGCTGTCGGGCAGCTGGATGGCGCGCTCGGACCCGTTCAGCAAGTTGAGCAGCCAGACCCTGGACCGCGTCGTGTCGCCCTGCGCGCGCGCACGAAGAAAGACCACCACATCGCCGCCAGGCGACAGCCGCGGCGACCACTCGGCCGGCAGCGAATAGGTCAGCTGCACCACGTCGCCGCCATCCGGGCTCATCGCCCACAGGTCGCCCCGCCCATCCGGCGCATCAGCAACAAAGATCACGTAGGGATCACGGCCCACCTCGAAATGCTGGCGGAGTGGTGGCAGGCCGGTGCACGCAGACACGAGTACCACGGCAAGGCACGCGCTACGGCGCACGTTCGACCCTGGATTGCAACAACCACTTGTGCGCCGGATCGACCGCGATCACGGGTGGCGTGGTTGACGCCGGCACCGTGAGCCGCACCGTCGCCGCATCCAGGTTGACCGTCGCAATCCGGCCGTCCACGCTGATCTCGAGACCGGGGATCATCCGAAGACCCCACGCGGGAGGCTGCGCCTGCGTAATGACCAGGTCGACCTTCTTTCCCCTGGCCGCCCAGCTCACCGTGAGCATCGGGTAGCCCGGAAGTCCCAGCGCCTGATTGAAGAACCATCCCAGGTCCCTGCCGGATGCCTTCTCCATCACCGCCTCGAACTGGTTCGAGAGCGCATTTCCATTCCGGTACTCGCGGTAGTAATCGCGCATTCCGGCGAAGAACGCGGAGTCGCCGACGAGGCCGCGCAACTCGTGCAGCACCCAGGCGCCCTTGGGGTAGTTGTTGCTGTTGAGCAGGCCCATGAGGTCGGTGGCGGCCGTGTCGATTATTGGCCGTTCCGTCACGGGGTTGAGGGCCTTGGGCTCGGTGGCCCTGCGACCATCCTTGTAGAACACGGTCTCCGCATTCTCCTGCATTCGCCGGACGAAAACGCTGTCACCATGCGCATGACCCATCCAGAGGGCCGCGAGGTAGGTGGCAAACCCCTCGGACAGCCAGAGATGGTGCCAGTCGGTCTCGGTAACGGCATCGCCGAACCACTGGTGCGCCGTCTCGTGCGCGATGATCTCCTCGGCCACGTCGCGCCGGGCATACATCCCGTCGGCATAGAAGATTGCCGTCGCGTTCTCCATGCCGCCGAACCGTGTGCTGGACTCCACGTGCGCGAGGCTCGGATACGGAAAGGGGCCGAAGGTGGCGCTGAAATAGTCCACGATGCCGGGCGCAACGCTGAAGGCCTGGGCCGCATACGCGGAATCCTGCGGATAGGCCCAGGCGGTCTGGGGCACGCACGGCGCGGAGCACGACGCCGGCGTCAGCGGCGTGATCGTCATGCGCGCGGCGCCCATCACGATGTTGGACACCGGAATCGGGACGTCGAGCCGGTACTGCCAGGCGACACGCCCCCGGGCCAGTGTATCGACTTTCACCAGGGTGCCGTTCGCGATGACCTTGAAATCGTCCGGCACGTCCACCCGCATGCTCACCATCGCCTTGTCGGATGGGTGGTCCTGCACCGGCAGCCACAGGTGCGCCCGGTCGGGCCAGTTGTCGGCGAAGAAGGTACGGGAACTATCGGCGGCGCTGCGCACCACCAGGCCGTCACGGGCCACGCCGTGATATCGAATTCGCGTGGTCAGCGTATCGCCCGCATGCTTGTCATGGGGGATGTAGATGATGTTGTATCCCCGGCCATACTCGGTGCGATGCACCCGGGAATTCTCGCGCCCGTCGATCAGCACCCGTACGACCCGCATTGCCGAGTCGAGCGGTACCACCACGGGCTCGTCGGACCCGAGCACCCAGGTGGTCTCCACCTCACCGACGAAGTGTGCACCGGTATCGCTGACGGCGATCTGGATGTCGTACCGGATCGCGTCATGCACCGGCTTCACGGTGTCGGGGCGGGCGGCGACGGGCAGCTGGAGCAGGAGCAGCAGGGCAATCATGATCGAGGCGACTCCAGCGGTTTCACGGCGCCGGTCATGCCGGTACCTCGAAGTCGATGGCAAGGCGTGCTTCGCGAATGGGTGCGACGAACTTCTTGACCACCTCGACATGTGCGGGGTGGTCCAGGTAGCGCTGCACCGCCGCCATGTCGGCCAGCTCCACCAGGAGTGCGTGACTGTATTCGCTGCGACTGTCGGCGAGGTTCACCCCGAACGCCATCCGCCGGATCTCGGGAACGCGGCCTTCGAGGCCGAGAAGCGCAGCACCTGCAGCCTCCACCGCCAGCGCCGAGGCAGTCGAAGCAAAGCGAAACAGCACGACGTGATGGATCACGTGCGAGTCCAGGCTCGAGGTAGAAAAGTCAGGCGTTGCGGCGCCCATTCAGCTGACGGGCGGGAATCTAAGTGGCGGGGAACCAAATGGAGGGGACGTGATCAGGCCCGCCGAGGGGCGGGCCCGGGTTTGGATTCACGACAGGGGGCCGAACTTTTTCCGTCCGGTGCGCTCCCGGAACGCCGCATCTGCCCGCTGGTCGATATGCCCGGCGCCGATGGGTGACGCGCGCAATCCCCACCAGATCAAGCTGATGGCCGCCGCGGCCGCCATCACCAGTGCCAATGTCGCCCCATCCATCGAGCATCCTCCCGGCGAACTCGCGCCATGGCAGGTGTCACTTCAGGACATACCAGTCACAGGTCATATCAACAGGTATGCCACGATTCAATCGCGATATCATCATCACTTGCGCGCGCACGCCATCGTTTTATCGAAGCAGGTGCGGCATTGTCACAATGGCGTGCATGCGTCGTGTTACTGACGCTGTCACGACGCCTTTAGCGATGGAAAAGGCGGCTGAGCAATCCTCGCTGTCCCGCGGTGCCGAGGTCGGTCGCAAATGCCTGCATCGTCTGGTACCGATCGGCAGGACGCAGTGCCAGCGCGCGTGCCATGATGCCATCGAGCCGTGAAGAGACGTCGGGCCGGATGGAGCGTGCGGTGCGGGCCTCGCCCCGCAGTCGGGCCATCATGACTTCCTGGGACGTCCGGCCGGCGAACGGCAGTTGTCCTGTGACGAGCTCGAATGCCAGGACGCCCAGTGAAAAAATGTCACTCCGGGCATCGAGCCGGTCGCCCCTGACCTGTTCGGGACTCATGAACTCCGGCGTGCCAAGGATGACGCCGCTCTGGGTAAGGCGAACGAGGTCCGGATCTGCTTCGAGCGCCTTGCCAAGGCCAAAATCCATCACCACCGCCCGGATGCCGCCGGTCGCCGCCGGATCGGGCACCAGCATCACGTTCTCCGGCTTGAGGTCGCGATGGATGATGTCGAGGTCATGCGCGTGCTGCAGCCCCTCGCACAGCTGGACCAGCAGGACGACCGCCTCGTCGATTGGGTACGGTCCCCGCCGTGTCTCGGACTCGTTCAACGACTCGCCACGCAGGTAGGGCATGGTGAGGTAGTAGAGTCCATCGCCTGTCTCGCCCAGTTCGAGAATGCGGCTGACACTCGGGTGATCGAACCGCTGCGCCATGCGGGCCTCCCGCTTGAGCCGGTCGACCGATCGTGGATCACCCGCGAGCCGGGGGCTCAGGACCTTGATCGCGACGTCGCTGCCGTCGCGCTGGTCCACTGCGCGATACACGAAGGACATTCCTCCCTCGCCCAGGCGCCGCACGATCCGGTAGCGATCGCCGACCACCTGGTCGGGGAGCAGCGGCGGCGGATCATTGGGGGGAAGGCCGGGATCGGTGAGGTCGGGCTGGGGCGCATCCTCGTCGGCGAGCGGCGTGCGGTCGTACACGCAGAACCGTGCTGGAGGATCGAACGTCATCTGGCAGCGGGGACAGCGCCGTACACTCACGTCGATAAACCTGCGCGTCCAGGCGTCCCGGCCTCGGCGATTCGCTCCAGCGTCCGCACCGCCGCATCCACGATCTCGCGGGCAAAGCCGACGTCGCGCTGGTCGAGCGACGCGTCGGTTACCGTGGTACGCAGGAAGAAGACGCCGGCCGGGACGCCGTGCAGCTCGAAGCGGATCGCAATCGCGGAGCGCAGCGGCACCGGCAGCCCGTCTGCACGCCAGGAATCGCGCACGGCCTCATAGAGCGGATCGGTGCTCACGTCCTCCACGTGCACGACTTCCCCGGTATCGAGCGCGCGACGAAGTTCCGGGTAACGGCTCAGGTCGACAGGCAGCGCCTGTAATGTCGGGTCCTCGTAGGCCGCCACCACCATGCCCCTGTCGTCACCTGGACGGGCCAGGATGATCGAGCAGCGCGGAATCCGGAGGCCCTGTGCCACCCGCCGCACGAGCAGCTGGAAGATCTCGGTCGCGGTGAGTCCGGTCGTCACATCCGCCATCACGTTCGCCGGCGTGCGTGCCACCCGCTCGACCTGCCCTTCCTGTGTCTCGTGCCGGGCCCGGAGTTGTGCCTTCACCCGGGCCACCAGCTCGTGCACCCGGAAGGGCTTGGCGATGAAATCCTGCGGTCCCGTGCCCAGCGCCTGGTAGATCTCGGCATCGGGCAGCCGGGAGGAGAGCAACAGCATGCCCGGATGCGGTTCGGGAGTCGCCGCGACGAGGCGGGCAATTTCCGGGGCGGCGCCCTCACCCGCCGCGACGATATCCACCAGCAGCAAGTCGGTGATCCCATCGGCGAGCGCCCCCACCAGCTCCTGCACGTCGGGCACTGCGACAACATCGTATCCGTGTTCGCGAAGGATGCGGATGAGGGTCCGCCCCAGCGAGAGGTCAGGATCGAGAAGGACGAGGCGAGCTCGGCGTCATCCAGCGAGGAGGCGATCGAACACGGCGTCGTCCACGTTGCCCCCGGAGGCGATGACCGCCACGGGACCCTGCGGGCGGTACCGGCCCGCGAGCAGCGCCGCGACGGTTGCGGCCCCGGACGGTTCCACCCGGAGATCCTCCTCGAGGTAGAGGTACTTGACCGCGGCACCGATTTCCGCATCCGACACCTGGATCGCCTGGTCCACGGCGTCGTGAAAAACGGAGAAGGGCAGCTTGCCGACGCTGGGTGGGATCAGCCCATCGGCAATGCTGGTCGGTGAATCGAGCGTCACCACGTGCCCCGCCCGGAGCGCGGCCGCCGCCTTGGCGCCATGCTCCGGCTCACTGCCGTGATGCTCACGTCATCGCGCAATGCACGCACCGCCGCGACCGTACCGGCCAGCAACCCGCCGCCGCCCACCTGCACCAGCATCGCCCGCACGTCCGGCCACTCCTCCAGGATCTCGAGCGCGCAGGTTCCCTGCCCGGCGATCACGTCGGCGTGCTCATAGGGCGGGATCATGACGAGGTTGTCGCGTTCCGCGATTGCGCTGGAGACAGCCGCGCGTTCATGGCGTGCGCAGAAGACGATCTCGGCGCCATGACTGCGCACCCCCGCCACCTTCACGGCGGCGGAATTCTCCGGCATGACGATGACGGTGCGAATCCCGAAGCGCTTGCCGGCGAAGGCGACGGCCTGGGCATGATTGCCACTGGAGTGCGTGACGACACCACGGGCGCGATCGTCCGGTGCCAGCCGAGATATGGCGGTCCAGGCACCGCGGATCTTGAAGGCTCCCACCGGCTGCAGGAACTCGGCCTTGAGCCGGACCGGAACACCCAGCCGCGCGGACAGCGTGCCGAGCGGAAGGAGGGGCGTCCGCACTGCGACGCCCTCGAGGCCCTTCGCCGCGCGGCGAAGGTTGTCGAGGTCCACCAGCGGTGGACCGGCTACGGCATCAGGCATCCCCGTCGGTCGGCGCCACCGCCTCCGCAGCGTCCTCGGCGGTGCCCTCTTCCTTCACCACGCGCGCGACGCCCACCACCGCATCACCGTCATCCAGGTTCATCACCCGGACGCCCTGGGTATTGCGCCCGATCACGCGGATGCCGTCGATGGGAACGCGGATGATGACGCCCTGCCGCGTGATCATCATCAGCTCGTCCTCGGGGATCACTTCCTTCAGGGCCACGATGGACCCGGTCTTGTCGGTGACCTTGAAGGTGATGATCCCCTTGCCGCCGCGCTTCTGCACCCGGTACTCGGAGAGCTCGGACCGCTTGCCGTAGCCCTTCTCGCTCACCACCAGCAGCGTGCAGTCGCGCCGGATCACCACCATGCCGATCACGGTGTCGTCTTCATCCAGCTCGATGCCCTTGACGCCGGTCGTGGCGCGACCCATGTCCCGTGCGTCGCTGTGATGGAAGCGGATGCTCATGCCGCCCCGGGTCACCAGCGTGATGTCGCTGTTGGCGTCGCACACCTGCACGTCGATCAGCTCATCGCCCTGCTCGATGTTGATGGCCCGAATGCCGGTGGTGCGCACGTTCCCGTACTCGGACAGGACCGTCTTCTTCACCGTGCCCTTCCGGGTGGCGAAAATGAGGTGCTTGTCCTCGGAGAACTCGCGCACCGGAACCAGCGCCGCGATGTGCTCGGTCGGCTTGATCGAGATGCAGCTCACGACCGGCTTGCCACGGGCGGCGCGCCCCGCGGCCGGGATTTCGTGCACCTTGAGCCAGTACACGTGTCCCTCATTGCTGAAGAACATCAGGTAGTCATGGGTGCTGGCGATGAAGAGATGCTCCACCCAGTCTTCGGCCTTGAGGTCGGTGCCGGTCGACCCGCGGCCGCCGCGCCGCTGCCGGCGATAACTCGAGACCGGGATGCGCTTGATGTAGCCGGTGTGGGAGATGGTGATCACCATGTCCTCCTCGGCGATCATGTCCTCCACGCTGAACTCGCCCTGGTCGGCGAGGATCTCGGTGCGCCGGTCGTCGCCGAAATCCGTGGCGACCTCGCGCATCTCCTCCTTGAGGATCCCCATCCGCCGCTCGCGGCTCGCCAGGATGCTCTTCAGCTCCTTGATCGTGGCGCGCACCTCGCCCAGCTCCGCCTCCAGCTTCTCGATCTCGAGCCCGGTGAGCTTGGCCAGCCGCATGTTGAGGATGGCGTCGGTCTGCTTCTCGCTCAGCTTGAACCGCGCGCGCAGCTTCCGGTCGGCGTCGGGCGTGTCGTCCGAGCCCCGGATGATCTTGATCACCTCGTCGATGTTGTCGACGGCGATCTTGAGGCCCTCGAGGATGTGCTCGCGTGCCTGGGCGGCATCGAGGTCGAACTGGGTCCGCCGGGTGATGACGTCGTGGCGGTGATCGATGTAGCGGTGGAGGATGTCCTTCAGGTTCATGACCTTCGGCGCGCCGTTGTCGAGCGCCAGCATGATCACGCCGAAGGTGGACTGCATCGAGGTGTGCTTGTACAGCTGGTTCAGCACCACGTTGGGAATCGCATCGCGCTTGAGCTCGATGACGATGCGCATGCCGTCCTTGTCGGACTCGTCGTTGACCCGGCTGATGCCCTCCAGCTTCTTCTCCGCCGCCAGCTCGGCGATCGCCCGCACCAGGTTCTCCTTGTTCACCTGGTAGGGGATCTCGGTCACGACGATCTGGGACTTGCCCGTCGACTCCATCTCCTCGATCTGCGCGCGCGCCCGCATCACCACGCGGCCGCGGCCGTTCTCGTACGCCTCGCGAATGCCCTCGCGACCGTAGATGTATCCGCCGGTCGGGAAATCGGGGCCGGGAATGACCTTTCGCAGGTCGGCGATCGTGGCGTCGGGATTGTCCACCAGCAGCTCGACGGCCTTGGCCACCTCGCGCAGGTTGTGCGGCGGGATGTTGGTGGCCATGCCGACGGCAATGCCGCTCGAGCCGTTCACCAGCAGGTTCGGGATGCGGGCCGGAAGGACGGTCGGCTCCTGCAGCCGATCATCGTAGTTGGGCTGGAAGGTGACGGTGTTCTTCTCGATGTCATCCAGCATCGTGATGGCGACGCGCGTGAGCCGGGCCTCGGTATACCGGTAGGCCGCGGCCGGGTCACCATCGACCGAGCCGAAATTCCCCTGACCATCGACCAGCGGATAGCGCAGCGAGAATTCCTGCACCATGCGCACCATCGCGTCGTACACCGAGCTGTCGCCGTGCGGGTGGTACTTGCCGAGCACGTCGCCCACCACCGTCGCGCGACTTCTTGTATGGCCGCCCGGGCACCAGGCCGAGTTCATTCATCGCGTAGAGGATCCGGCGGTGGACCGGCTTGAGGCCGTCCCGCACATCGGGCAGGGCGCGGGAGACGATGACGCTCATCGAGTAGTTGATGAACGACTGCTGCATCTCGTCTTCGATGAGACGCGGAACGATGCGTTCGCGACTAGTTGGGTGCGGTCATGAGCGTCCAGAGTCTGGTGGGTCAGCGGCCGGTGTGAGGACGGCCGGAACAGGGGTGAAACATACCCGGGTGGCGGGCGCTGAAGCAAGCCGCTTGATCCGCTCTAAGCGGTTGGCGGACAATCGGTTATACGGCAGGTTGGTGGAACCGGTTGGCTGGCTGTTTCCGCGACAGCCGGAAACGGCGACGGCGGCCCCGATTGCTGGCCGCCGTCTCGCTTCGCTTGCCCTCGCCGCACCCTTCAGAGCGGCGTGACACTCCCTACGTTTTTCACGGCCGCCCGGTGTCAGCTGGCCGCGCGGGTCTCGTCAGTGTCGGTGCGTGGCAATGGCCCGAACCTCGGGCCGTGCCAGGTACAGCGTCGGTGCCCCGGGACCTGTCAGCGGCCTGCCCTCCGGCGCCCTCACCGTCCCGACCAGTACTCCCCGCTCATGCATCAGGTGCACGTGAACCCCCTGCGCCGGTGTCATATACATGGTGCTGCTCCCTCGAGTGTCATGTCTTGCGGGCCGACCGACCTTTGTGCCGGCCTTCAATTCCTTGGATGCATCCCGCCGGGGAATGGTTGCGTAGGGTGCCGCGCAACCCTTTTTCCATGCCCTGTGTCTAGAAGCTGTCCCACGGATCGATTCCAGCGCCCGGGAGCCAGGTGGACGACCAGCAACTGATCGGGCGGATCCAGGCCGGGGACCCGGCGGCGGAACGCCAGTTCTATGACACGCACGTCGAGCGCGTCCATCGCATCGCGTTCCGCTTTGTCGGGGAAGCCGAGGCCGCCCAGGACTGCGTCCAGGAGACGTTCATCCGCGCCTTCGACCGGATCGGGACGTTCCGCGGGGAGTCGGCGCTCGGCACCTGGCTCGGTGCCATCGCCGTCTCGGTGGCGCTGAATCACCTGCGCAGCCGGAAGCGCACCGAGAAGCGCCAGGCGCCGTGGGAAGAGGCTGATGTTGTTGCCGCACCGGCGAGACACGCCGAACCGGACCTCAAGGCCCGGCTGCATGCGGAAATCGAGGACCTGCCGGAGGGCTACCGGATGGTGTTCGTGCTGCACGACGTGGAGGGCTACACCCATGAGGAAATCGGCCAGATGCTCGGGGTCCAGAGCGGCACATCCAAGGCGCAGCTGTTCCGCGCCCGGGCGCGGCTCCGCGAACGCCTCGCCGATTTTGCACCGGGAGTGAGCGACGCATGAACGACGACGACGAGACCCCGCTCGATCCGCGCCTGGCGGAGCTGGCCCGACAGTACAATGAGCCGCCGGTCGTGCCGCGCGATGCGATGTGGCAGGCGATCGAGGCGCGCGCCGTGCTTTGCCCGGGCGACGGCGCAGCGACTCACGACTCTCGCCAATCGTCGGTCGGCAGTCGGCAGCGCAGTCATCAGGCGGAGCGCGGTGGCATGGATCAGTCCGGTATCGCGGCACTGCTGGCCCTTGGTATCGGCATCGGCCGCATGACGGCGCCGGTCACCACACACACGGTTGTCGCCGTGGCACCGCCATCCGCCGGGACCACGATCGCCGCGAGCAGCCAGGCCGGCCCGTCGCGCGCGCTGGAGCTGGTGGCGGCGCAGCACCTGGCGCAGACCGAGACCTATCTCACGCTGTTCCGTGCGTCAGTGCGGAATGGCGGCGGGGACAGCCTGCCCATCGCCACGGCACGGCAGCTCCTCGCCACCAACCGGCTGCTGCTCGATGCGCCGGCGGCCGATCCGCGCCTGCGGCCGCTCCTGCTCGATCTCGAACTCGTGCTCGCCGAGATCTCGCAGCTCGGCGGAAATGACCGGAAAGCCGACATCAAGTTGATCACCGATGGTCTCGATCACAGCGACGTTCTGACACGTCTGCGCGTGAGCCCGGACCGTGGATCTCTTCCCATTGGAGTGCTCTGATGCGCCGCACACTGATCGCCCTGCTCCTGTACGCCGTCCCCGCTGCCGCGCAGTCATCGCCGGCACCACAGGCGCTTGCGCCGCTCCCGGCCGAGGCGATTCACCTGGCCGCGCTCGAGCCCCGGCTGGTGCAGCTCAAGTACGTGGAGCCGCTCCCGACCCATGACGCCGGCGGTGCCGGCACCGCGGTTCATCACCAACGATCCCGCGGACTCGCTCTACCGTGCGGCCCGAACCGCGCTCACCAAGTCCCAGTACCGGCAGGCGGCGGATCTCTTCGCGCAAGTGCGGGCGAAGTATCCGAAGTCGGGCTACGTGGCCGACACCTACTACTACCAGGCGTTCGCGCTGTATCGCGCGGGGAACAACGCGGACTTGCGCGAGGCCGCGACACTGCTCGAGACGCAGCGCAGCAAGTATCCCACGGCGTCCACCGCGGGCGATTCGCGCACGCTGATGGCCCGCATCGACGGCAAGCTCGCGAGCAGCGGTGATGCCGGTGCCGCCGAACGGACTGCGGAACGTGCCTCGGTCGCTGCCGGTCCCAGCATGGCGCCGCTCTCCGGTCCGGGCGTGCCGCCGGTGCCACCCGCCGGCATCAACAACATGGCGCGCGCACCGCATGAGCCGCGGGAACCGCGTGCCCCCCGTCCGCCGCGGGGACGCGGCGAGGATGATTGCGGTGACGACGATGATGATGTCCAGGTCGCCGCCCTCAACGGCCTGATGCAGATGGACGCCGCGCGCGCGATGCCCATCCTGCAGAAGGTCCTGGCACGACGTGATTCGGGCTCGGTATGCCTCCGCCGCAAGGCCGTGTTCCTGGTGGCGCAGCAGGAATCCGCCAACAGTGAAAGCATCCTGCTGAACGTGGCGCGTACCGATCCCGATCCGGAGGTGCGTGGACAGGCGGTGTTCTGGCTGTCGCAGGTCAACAGTCCGACGGCTGTCGCGGCGCTCGATTCGATCCTTCGCTCCTCGAAGGACGCGGAGCTGCAGGAGAAGGCCCTTTTCGCCCTGTCGCAGCAGGATTCGCCCAAGGCGAGCGAGGCGCTGCGCGACTATGCCGCGAATGAGTCGGCGCCGGAGGAATTGCGCGAAAAAGCGGTCTTCTGGCTGGGCCAGAAGGGTGACGCATCCAGCATCGCGTTCCTGAAGTCCCTGTACAGCCGCACCAGCAACGCAGAGCTGAAGGAGCGCATCCTCTTTGCCGTGTCCCAGTCGAGCGATACGTCGGGCCGCGGATGGTTGCTGGCGGTGGCGCAGAACCCGAAGGAGCCGATCGAGGTGCGCAAGCAGGCGCTCTTCTGGGCCGCCCAGAACGGCGCCACGGCGGCAAGCCTGGGCAAGCTGTATGGTCAGCTCCAGGACCAGGAGCTCAAGGAGCAGCTGATCTTCGTGCTGTCGCAGAGCAACGATCCTGCAGCCGTCACCAAGCTGATCGATATCGCGCGCACCGACCCCGATCGCGAACTGCGCAAGAAGGCCATCTTCTGGCTCGGTCAGTCGAACGACCCGCGCGCTGCCGCTGCCCTCGAGGCGATCCTCACGGGGGGCAAGTGAACTCCCCCGTCAGGTGGCAGCTCGCGCTGCTCTGGCCCTCGCTCTCGCTTCTCGCCGCACCGCTCGCGGCGCAGAGCCTCGAGTCCCGCGTCTTCGCCCGGCCCGACGCGGTGGTGCGGATGAGCTACGCCAGCCGTCCGGGCGCCTGCGGTGGCCAGAACGGCAACATCAGCTGGTCCGATGGCGACGACGACCGCGATGGCTGGAAGTCCGACTGCGAGTATGGGCCGGTGCGACTGACGCTCACGGTGTCCGGTGGTGCCGTGGTCGCCGTGAAGACACGCGTGGGCGGGCAGTGGCTGCCGCGCGAGAATGTGGTGGACCTGGGAACCGTCTCTGCGAAATCGGCCGCGGCTTTCATGCTGACCGTCGCACGGAAGGGCGGCAAGGCCGGTGATGATGCGATCCTGCCCGCCATGCTGGCCGACAGCGTCGAGATCTGGCCCGACCTGATCAAGCTGGCGCGCGACCAGCAGCTCGATTCGCAGGTGCGGCGGTCAGCGCTCTTCTGGGTGGGCCAGGCCGCTGCCACGGCGGCCACTGCCGGCCTGGCTGACGTGGCCGGCGACGCGGCACTCGATCGCGAGGTGCGCGAGGCCGCGGTGTTTGCCCTCTCCCAGCGACCGCACGATGAGGGGGTGCCCGCCCTGCTGGCAGTTGCCGCGAACGACAAGGATCCCAAGATCCGCCGCAGTGCCATTTTCTGGCTGGGCCAGTCGGATGACCCGCGTGCGCTCAGCTTTTTCGAGGCAGTGCTCACCAAGGGGCCCGCCAACCACTGAACTGAGGAGACAGCGCAACCAATTCCCGGCGGCCGCCATCTAAGCGGCACACGCCAACTACCGGACGCCGGGGACCAAACAGTTCATGCTGGTTGCACTGCTGCTGCAGGTTGCCATCGCGACGCCAATTGCCCCCGCAGCCTTCTCCGCGCCCGATACGGCGTCGGTTACCGCTGCGGCGGGGCTCGCGGTGTACGCCACCCGGACGACAACCCCCATTCGTATTGACGGCGTACTGGATGACAGCGTCTGGGCGCTCGCCATTCCGACGTCGGGCCTGAAGCAGCAGGCGCCCAAGGAGGGAGCCGCTGCCACCGAGAAGACGCTCATCAGGGTCCTCTATGACGATGGCGCCATCTACATCGGCGCCGAGATGCTCGATGCCACGCCCGACTCGATCCGGACCCAGCTCGCGCGGCGGGACACCTGGGTCAGCGCGGACCGCTTCCAGGTAATGCTCGACACCTATCACGACAAGCGCACCGGCTTCTACTTCGCCATCAATGCTTCAGGTGTCCAGTACGACGGCACGCTGTACAACGACGACTGGGACGACAATACCTGGGACGGTGTCTGGCAGGGCGCAGTGAAGCGGACCAGTACCGGCTGGACCGCGGAGATGCGCATTCCGTATTCGCAACTCCGGTTCAAGCCGGGCAGCGCACAGGTCTGGGGCATCAATTTCAACCGGGACATCGCCCGGCGGAATGAGCGCGACTACCTCGTGTTCACTCCCAGCAATGGCAGCGGATTCGTCTCCCGCTTCCTGGTGCTGGAGGGCATGGGTCAGCTCAATCCACCGCGGCGCATCGAACTCCTGCCCTACGCGACCGGCAAGGCCGAATTCATCTCCTCCGACCCGGGCAACCCGTTCAATGATGGTTCGGTCTACGGTGTCGGTGTCGGAGGCGACTTCCGGGTGGGACTCGGGTCGAACCTGACCATCACCGGTACCCTGAACCCCGACTTCGGCCAGGTGGAAGTGGACCCGGCCGTCGTCAACCTCAGCGACGTGGAGACCTTCTTCCCTGAACGGCGCCCCTTCTTCGTGGAAGGCGCGAACATCTTCAATTTCGGCTATGGCGGTTCCAACAACTTCTGGGGCTTCAACTGGTCATCGTTCGACTTCCTCTACACTCGCCGCATCGGGCGCGCCCCCACGGGCGCGACGCCGGTGGACGCCGACTATGTCGATGAGCCTGGCGGCACGCAGATCCTCGGCGCGGTCAAGCTGTCGGGCAAGGTGGGCGGATGGAACGTGGGCGCATTGAGCGCCCTCACGCGGACCGCCTGGGCCAACTATGAGGTCGGCGGCGTCACCGGCAGCCTTGAAGTCGAGCCCACGACCAGCTGGAACGCGTTCCGCATCCAGAAGGAGTTCAACGCCGGGCATCAGGGTTTCGGCATCATCTCGACGGTGACCCAGAGATTTTTCAACGAATCATCGCTGCCGGACCAGATGAACCGCGGCGCCTACACCCTGGGCATCGATGGCTGGACCTTTCTCGACGCCGAGCAAGAACTGGGTCCTGACGGGATGGGCTGGAGGCAGTCTCGTAACTGGTACCGCCGCGCAGATGACGAACATCCAGGTCGGGAGCGTGCATTACTACCAGCGGCCGGACCAGGACTACATGCACGTCGACTCGGCGGCGACCAGTTTGCCCGGCTTTGGCGGACGGCTGGTCGTGAACAAGCAACGTGGTCCGATGACCTTCAACGCCTCGCTCGGCGTAATCAATCCCGGGCTCGAGCTCAACGACCTCGGCTTCGCTCCGCTGGCGGATCACATCAACAGCGACGTCGTCGCCGGCTATCGCTGGACCAAGCCCACTTCCGTCTATCAGCGGGTCAACTTCAACGTGGCCACCTTCGGGTCGATGGATTTCGGTGGCACCGCCACCGCCGGCGGGTTTTTCAGCAACGGCAACATTCAGTGGAAGAACTTCTGGTGGACCTATGCCCGGGGCGAGTACGACTTCAACACGGTGAACGTCCGTGGCACTCGAGGAGGGCCGGCCATGCTGCGGCCCGGCGGATATGGGTTCGCTGCCGGCTTCAACAGCGATGACCGCAAGAAGGTGCTGTTCGGCCTGGACAGCTACATCAACCGCTTCCGGCAGGGATGGGACAACAGCTGGGATATCAGCCCCTGGGTGCAATGGAGCCCGCTGCACCAGCTGCAGATACGCGTCGGGCCCGACCTGAATCGCAACCTCACCTCGGCGCAGTATGTCGGCACCTACGCCGATCCGACGGCCACGGCGACCTATGGCAATCGCTACGTCTTCGGCAACCTCGACCAGTGGACCCTGTCGGGGAACTTCCGCGTCAACTGGATCTTTACGCCCAGGCTGAGCCTCGAGCTCTACGCGCAGCCCTTCATCTCGACCGGCAACTACCGCGTCCTGGAGGAACTGGCGGCGCCGCACACCTACGACTTCATCGTGTACGGGCAGGACAATGGCTCGACGTACGACCCCGAAACCGGGATCGCCTATCCCGACGGACCGGGCGGGCCGGCCGCACCGATTGATATCGGCAATCCCAACTTCACGTTCGGTTCGATACGCGGCAACGCCGTCCTGCGCTGGGAATGGCACCCCGGATCAACGCTGTTCCTCGTCTGGACTCACAACCGGAGCAGCACCGACACGAATCCGGAATTCAATCCCGGACAGGCATTCGGAACGCTGCTCCAGGCGCCAGCAGACAACGTCCTGCTGGTCAAGATGACGTGGTGGGTGAACCCGTAGGACAGAACGGGAGACGGAAGACGGGAGACGGAAGACGGGAAACGGAAGGCGGAGGACGGGAGGTCAAAGTACGGAGATTCCGTCTGCCGTCTCCCGTCTCCCGTCTCCCGATTACATTGTCCGGCCCATGGTACGCCCGAGCCTGCCCGCCTTGACGGGCCTGTCCGCCCTGCTCCTGGCCGCCTGCGGCCCGGGCCCCGCCCCAACGCCACAGCTGCCGCTGCTCCCTTCCGGAGACTCGGTGATCGTCTCCTTTGCCGAGGCGACGGACGGTACCTGGCTGGGCGGCGAGCGCTGGGCGGTGCTGCTGCCCGGTGGCCCTGTCGTCAATATCGTCGACTTCACCAGCGCGTCGACCGCGCAGCTGGGGACCAAGGTCGAACTCGAAAGTCCGTACAGCCTGTTCCGCGCCGGCGATACGCTGTTCTCCGGTGAGCCCCTCAAGCGGCGGCTGACGGTGTGGAACCTGGCCGGCGCACTGGCGCGGACGCAGCCCGCATCGGACCTGGTGCGCGGCGCCCTCCCCCGCGCGCGCGACGGCGCCAATCACTTCTACAGCGAGTTGCGTCCCTCGGCGGGTCCCGATGGCAGTGGCAACCGGGATTCTGCCGTCGTCGTGCGGTTGAACGGCAATGCGGTCGACACCGTGGCGCGACTGGCCCCGCTCGACCTGGCCAAGGTGCAGAGCCCGACCGGCGAGCGTTTCGAGCGCCGTGTCTTCAGCGGCGTGGATCGCTGGGGCGTCTACCCGGACGGGACCGTCTGGCTCGCCCGCGTCTATCACAATCGGATTGATTTCCGCCAGCCCGATGGCAAGGTGGTGAAGGGCGAACCGCTGCCGGATCGGGTGCTCGAGGTCACACGCGCCGATCGCGACCTCTTCGTGCGGAAGTTCCCCGAGGAGCTGCGATCCACGGCTGAGCAACTGCCGTTTGCGCCGATCAAGGCGGCGTTCACGAATGCCTTCGCGGACGGTGACGGCCGGATCTGGATCGAGGGAAGCCGGGCCATCCCGGATTCGACCCAGCGCTATCACGTGGTGAGCCGCGAGGGCAAGCTCCTCTTCACCGCGCACCTGTCGGGCACCGGCCGCGCCATCGGTGCGTCCAGTACGCACGTCCTCGTCGCCGACCTGCTGCCGTCGGGCATCCGACTGCGGCTCGCCCCCATGCCCGTTCCCCCGGCGGATCCCGCCGGCACCCGAAAGTGAGACGAATGAAGATCCGCCTCAAGCCCGTTGCCGCCTTCCTTGCCCTTGCCATCACCGCCTGCGGTCCGAGCGTCCCCTCTGTTCCACTTCAGGTGGAGAAGTCGCTCAAGGCCACTTTCGCCAGCGTCAGCAACGTGGTGGAATACGCGCCGGAGCACGTGGCGTTTACCGACCCGACGGCGCGACGCTTTCACACCGGAGATTTTTCCACTGGTGCCGTGGACACGGTGGGGGCCGCCGTCGACTCGATGCCGGCCAACGCCCCGCCGCTCCTTTACAAGCTGCCCGGCTGGGTGGCACTGCTTGCCGGCGACACCATCGCCGTCGTCGACTTTGGTGCATTGCGGACGACGCTGTGGACCCCCGCCGGATTCGCGCGCACACTCGTCGTGCCGCCGGTAGGCGGCAACACGCCGGTACTGCTGTACGACACGCTGGGGCACGGCTACAAGGTGGACTTCCGTTCGGTGGCGGGGGGCGCCGAGCCGGGTACCCTGGTCCGGAACGACAGCATGCCGGTGCTGCGGCTCGCGCTGGACGGCACCACAGCCGACACCGTCGCGCGTCTCAGCCTGCCCGAGTTTGGCGATGCGAGCTTCGGGCCCGAGGTGCAATCGGTAGCCCGGATCTTCGGACCGACCGACATCTTCGGCGTGCTGCCGGACGGAACGATCTGGGTGGCACGCGCGCGCACCATGTCGGTGGATTGGCGCGCGCCCGATGGGAAATGGACCCGCGGAACCCCGAACACCTGGTCAAAGGTGCGCGTGACCGACGCGGACAAGCAGCGGGTCATGGACCGGCTGAAGGCCCGTGGCCTGCCCCAGAACGTGGAGGTCAAGTTCCCGTTTGCCGAGACGAAGCCATCCTTCGAGACTGCGCTGGGTCGCTCGACCGGTGAAGTCTGGCTGCAGTACAGCCGTGCCAATGACACGGATCCCGCGATCTATGCCGTGATCAATCGCGAGGGAAAGATGATCCGGAAGGTGACGGCGCCCGACAGCGTTGCCCTGACCAGCCTGTCGGCGACTCATGGTTACGGGGCAATGAGGAATGGCGACTCACGCAAGCTTGTGCGCGTCGTCATTCCATAGCGCCACCGAGGTCGATCACCAGCTTCCCCACCTGCTGGCCCCGCGAGAGCCGCTCGTACGCTTCCATGGCGCGATCGAGCGGCAGCACCTGGTCGACGTGGGGCCAGAGCTTTCCTTCCCCGGCAAGACGCACCACCGCGGCATACTCGGCCCGGCTGCCAAGCGTCGATCCGAGCAGTGACCATTGATGCCAGAAGAGTCGCCTGAGATCCAGCGTCACGTTGGGACCGCCGGTGGCGCCGCAGGAGACCAGCCGGCCCCCGCGGCGCAGCAGCCGCAGCGAGCTGGGCCAGGTCGGCTCACCCACAGCACCCGGGTCACGTCGATGATGGAGGTCGCCGTGTACGCGTACGGGAGGTACGCGGCGATGCCGACCACCGTGACCAGAACCACCAGGATGAACCGCAGCCGGGCAAGCGTGTACGTGAACGCCGTGATCAGGATGATTCCGACGTACCCATATTCGGGAGGGCAGCACCTGCACATGCGAGACGTAATAGACCCACACCAGGATGGTGGTGATGGCCACGACGACCGACATCCCCTGCCAGATCCGCCGGAACATCGGGGTGAACGTCGAGCCCCAAGCCGACGAGCAGCATCGGGATGAAGACGCCATACCGAATGATCGCGTCGAGCCTGAGATCGTCCCCCGAGGGAGGATGTGCGGCCGCAGGATGACGCCCCACGCGACCCAGAAGGATATCCCCGCAACGAAGGCGAAGCGGATGTTCATGATGTTGTGGCGGAACCGGTCCTCTCGAAACGCCGCCTCGAGGGACGGGTCGCGGAACCGCAACCGCAGCCGATCGAGTCCCGAGCGGCCCCTGCTTTCCAGCTTTCGTGGGTGTGTCGGCGCTGTCCATCGTGAACTCTCGGCCCCCCTCGGCCCTGCAATGATGACGGCTGGGAACGGGGTTGTCGCGGGGGGGCTATCGTCTTCCCCATGATGAGGAAGGCGCTCATCCGGCGGCCCAGCCCGCGCCTCGCGGACGGCATCGTGACGCACATCGAGCGACAGCCCGTCGACGCCGACCTCGCCCGGGAGCAGTGGGACGGCTACGTCCGCGCGGTCGAGGCGGCCGGCTGGGAAACGATCGAGGTTCCCGGAGGCGAGGATTTCCCCGACGGCGTCTTCATCGAGGACACGATGGTCGTCTACCGGGACGTGGCCGTGATCGCCCGGCCCGGGCGCGGAGGTGCGGCGGGACGAGGTGAGGCCGCAGAGGAGGCCGTCGACGCGACCTCGGCTACGCCATCCGGCGGATCGAGCCGCCCGGCACGCTGGACGGCGGCGACGTGCTGAAGGTCGGCGATACCGTCTACGTCGGCCGCGGCGGCCGCACGAACGACGAGGGCATCCGCCAGCTCCGGGACGCCCTCGAACCGCGGGGCGCGACCGTCGTGGCCGTTCCCGTGACGAAGGTGCTGCACCTGAAGTCGGCGGTGACGGCGCTTCCCGACGGCACCGTCATCGGCTACCCGCCTCTGGTAGACGATGCCGTCGCATTCCCGCGATTCCTGCCCGTCCCCGAGGAGTCGGGGTCGCACGTGGTGCTGCTCGGAGACGGCGTGCTGCTCATGTCTGCGGACTGCCCGCGGACGGCGGATCGATTCGCCGACATCGGGTACCGGCCGTCGACTGTCGACATCGGAGAGTTCCAGAAGCTCGAGGGCTGCGTCACCTGCCTGTCGGTGCGCCTACGCGGCAAGGAATAAGGGGCTCCATTTCGGCGGGGTTGGGAGTACCATACGGTTGTTCTGCCTTGCGCGGGTTCGGACGCGGAACAAGCGCCGGATGCCCCCGGCATCCGGTCTGGGGGCCGGTGACCGCAAAGGGAGTTGCAGTGAGGGGCAGGATCGCTCGGGCATTCTCGTTCTCGTTCTCCTCCTCTCAGGTTCCGCCGCCGCCATCGGCGCGCCGCCGGCCCAGGCACTGTCGAGTACTCCCGACCACATCAAGACGCGGGTCCAGGGGAAAATGTTCGCCCAGGTGCACGACGGGAACCTGATGTACCTGGCGGGCCGCTTCCCAGGGTCATCGATCAGAACGGCGACCGGCATCCGGCCGGGAGCATCGCCGCCTTCGACTTGGCCACCGGCGATTGGGACCCATCGTTCCTCCCCATGGTCGCCGGCGACCTCCACCGAAAGTCTCCGCCCTCGCCCTCTCGCCGGACGGCACGACACTGTACGTAGGCGGGGACTTCGACTCGATCAACGGCATCAGCGTGAAGAACCTCGCCGCGATCGACCTCGCCACGGGGCAGGTCGACGCGGGGTTCGCCCCGAACCCCGGGCGGCGACGTGGACGCGCTCCTCGGCGGCCGGACCTCCTCTACATGGGCGGCTCGTTCTCCCACGTGGACGGCAAGCGGCGCCGTCACCTGGCCGCGGTCTCGTAC
The DNA here is from genome assembly GCA_963846945.1 of uncultured Gemmatimonadales bacterium. Taxonomy (GTDB): domain Bacteria; phylum Gemmatimonadota; class Gemmatimonadetes; order Gemmatimonadales; family GWC2-71-9; genus JAGGAG01. The sequence goes on from CAWJXX010000001.1 coordinate 170,143, forward strand.
GACGGGACGCTCAGCAGGGCGTGGCGCCCGTACACGGAAGGGGGCGACTGTCCGCCGCCGTACCACGACCCCTAGCACTGCAGCAACGGCGGGAACGGGAACGTCCGGTCGCTCGCGTTCTCGCCGGACCACAGCCGGATCTACATCGGCGGGTCGTACTACTACGTCAACGGCGAGCCGCGGAACTGTCTCTCGCGCGTCAGCGCGACAAACGGAAGTCTGGACGGGTGGCCCGTGCCGTTCGGGGACATCGACGGCGACCCGCAGGACAAGAGCCCGGGGCCGAACAATGCGTGGGAGATGGTGGTGACAGACACGCGGCTTGTACGTCGGGTTCGGGCGCATCCCGAACTACGTGCAGACATTCCCTCTCGACAACGGGGAGCGTCGGCAAGACGATATGGAAGGACTGCGGTAGTCCGGCAACGTCGAGTCGGTGGCCCTGTCTCCCGACGGGACGCGGCTATTCGCCGGCGGCCATTTCGGCACGGCGAGGCTCGACTTCCAGCTCGACCAGTGCGGCGGCGCGTGGGTCCACGGCATGATCAGCGTGAATGCCGCCGACGGCGCTATCTGTGCGACTGGATCCCCACCATCAAGCCCTTCGGCGGCGAGCAGCGCGCCGGGCTCGGGCATGGACCCCGCCCAACTACGAGGGCGCCTGGGACATGACGGTGGTCGGCGACGCGTTGTGGGTCGGCGGCTACATGAAGTCCGATCAGTGACCAGAAGGTCGGGGGGTTCGCCCGATTCACGATCTGACGCGCCCGGGCGAGCGGCGGAGCGCCCACAGGCCGCGACGCCGGCGCGTGCCTTGACACGTGCGGGTAAAGGTCTAAGGATCAGACCATGAACGCGCAGGTCACGGGCCTGCTCGACGACCTGATCGCGGCCGGCCGGCCCTCCGAGCAGGACGCTTCCCCTCCCGGACGGCCGGCGAAACTTCGACGACCTGTTCGCGTCGCTGTCGGACACGGACGCCTCGGTCGCCTCCGCACCGTCTCCGTGCCCGGTCCGGGCGGCGACATCCCGCTGCATGTGTACGATTCCGCCGGTGCCACGCCTCGACCGATCACACTGTTCTTCCACGGCGGGGGCTGGGTCTTCGGCGGTCGCCGGGCCTACGACGGGACGTGCCGGCTGCTGGCGGCGGCGAGCGGGACGGCCGTCGCGTTCGTGGAGTATCGACTGGCGCCCGAGCATCCGTTCCCGGCGGCCGTGGACGACGCCTCGGCGGTGCTCGGGTGGGTCCGCGAGCACGGCGCGGACCTCGGCTTCGATCCCGGCCGGCTGGCCGTCGTCGGCGACAGCTCCGGGGCGACCGTGGCGTTCGGCGCCCTGCTCCGCGCGCGGGACCAAGGCGACCCGCTCCCCCGCGCCCTGGTGCTCGCCTACCCGGCACTGGACCCGTCGATGTCCAGCGACTCGTACCGGACGTTCGCGGACGACGACTTCCTGTCGCGCGCGGAGATGGAGTGGTACTGGGAGCAGTACCTGGGACCGGATGGCGACCCGCGTGATCCGCTGGCGGCTCCGGCCCGCGCCCGCGATCTGGCCGGTCTTCCGCCGACCATGGTGATCGTCGCGGAGCACGACGTGCTGCGCGACGAGGGCGAGGCGTTCGCCGAGCGGCTGCGGCTGGCGGGCGTCTCCGTGACGGCCGGCGATACGGGGAGATGCCGCACGGGTTCCTGGCGATGACGCGCTACCTGGACGCCGCGCGGGAGGCGATCGGTGACATCGCGGAGGGGCTGTCGGGCGCGCCGGCCGCGAACGAGGCGAGCCGGACGTGACACCGGAAGCGAGCGCGCCGCCGCACCGCCCCACCGAGGGCGACCCGCCGAGCATCGACGAATACCGCGCGCTGATGGGCCTGTACCCCACCGGGGTCACGGTCGTCACCTGCATGGGCGACCGAGGCCCGGCGGGAATGACCGTGAACGCGATCGCCTCGCTGTCGCTCGATCCCATCCTGGTGATGGTCGGGTTCGGCATGAAGAGCCGCACCCTCGCCGTAGTGCGCGAGACCGGACGGTTCGCCGTCAACGTGCTGTCGCGCAACCAGGAGGATCTGAGCCGGCTGTTCGCCAGCAAGCTGCCCGAGCGGCAGAAGTTCGCCGACATCGGCTACGAGCTGGTCCACGGCGTCCCGATCATCGAGGGCACCGTCGCGTGGCTGGTGTGCGACACGCAGGCGTTCCATCCCGGCGGGGACCACCTGGTCTGCGTCGGCCGCGTGGTCGCGATGGGACCCGGCCACACCGGCCGCCCGCCGCTGCTGTTCTACCGGGGGAACTACCGAGGGCTCGGCACCGAGGACGAGGCCCCGTAGGCCCGCTCCTTTCTCTGGGCCCGCCCTGGGCTAAGGTCTGGAACGTAGGCCTTTATCCGCGGCACCGTCAAGGCTGCGGGAGGAGACGAAAGCGGTGGGGAACCTGACGTTGCAACGCGTGGAGGCCACGGCGACGCACGAGCTGGTCGTCGAGGAGATCCGTCGCGCGATCCACATGGGCCTCTACGTTCCCGGCGACCACCTCCCGGCCGAGCGCGCCCTGGCCGAGCAGCTCGGCGTCTCGCGCGCCACGCTCCGCGAGGCGCTCGGCGTGCTCCGAGCCGAGGGCTACGTCGAGAGCCGCCGGGGCGCGCACGGCGGGCTGGTCGTCCTGGACCAGGGGATCGACGAGGAACGGATGCGGCCGGTCGTGCAGGAGCGGCTGGAGGAGTTCGAGGAGCTGCTGGACCTTCGGGAGGCGATCGAGGGCGCCGCGGCGCGGCTGGCGGCCGAGCGCCGGACGGCGTCGGACCTCAGGACGCTGACCGCGGCCTTCAACAGCATGGCCCGCGGCCTGGAGACCGAGCGCTTCCGCGCCGCGGACTCGACCTTCCACATGGCGGTGGCGGCCGCCGCCCGCAACCGGATGATGCTGCGGGCCATCGAGGAGGCCCGCGCCGCGATGTGGATGCCTATCGACGACCGCATCGAGAAGGTCTTCCCCAGCGCCCACCGGCACCACGAGCGGATCCTGACGGCGATCCGCGATCAGAACCCGCGCGCGGCCGAGCGCGCGGCGGTGGCCCATCTGGAGGTCGTGCGCCACGACCTGCGGCGTGCCGCCGGCGTCGGCGACCACCCGCCACCGAAGGCCCGCCGCGCATGACCGGCGCGATCGAGTTCGGCTTCGCCGCAACGGCCGTGGACGCGCCCGGCGCCTCCGACGGGGAGCTGTACCGGTCGCTGCTCGCCGAATGCGAGCTGAACCGGTCGCTCGGGTTCACCACCGCGTGGGCCCTGGAGCACCACTTCAGCGACTACTTCCCCACCCCCGACATCCTGCTGCTGCTGGCGAACCTGGCTCCGCGCTTCCCCGACATGGGCCTCGGGACCGCGGTGATCGTGACGCCGTGGCACAACCCGCTCCGCCTGGCCGAGCAGATCGCGATGCTGTCCGTACTGGGCGACGGTCCGTTGCACCTCGGGCTGGGGCGCGGGACGGCCAAGTTCGAGTTCGACGCGTTCGACATGGACATGGAGGAGAGCCGGCGGCGGTTCCAGGAGAGCTGGGAGATCCTCCAGCTGGCGCTGACCGGCGAGCCCTTCTCGTACAAGGGCGAGCTGTACCAGGTGCCCGGGAGGTCCGCGTGCGGCCGCGCCCGGCGCGCGACCGCGTTCACTTCTACGGCGCGATCGGGAGCCCGTCCAGCGCGGAGATCATGGGCCGGCTCGGCCTGCCGCCCATCTGCACGTCGATCGGCAACATGGAGATGCAGGCCGCGACGATCCAGAACTGGAAGGCCGCCGCCGTCGAGAGCGGCATGGACACCGAGCACGTCACGCTCCCGATCCTGGTGAACTGCATCGTCGCCGACTCCGACGAGCGCGCGGTCGAGGACGCCAGGAGTTCATGCCGCGCTACATGCAGGCGCAGGTGGACCACTACCAGGTGGACGTCACGCCGTGGGAGAACCTGAAGAGCTACGAGGCGTGGAGGCGCATCTTCGACGGGACCGCGTCGCGAACGAACCCCGAGAACATCCCGCCGTGGACGCAGTGGCAGCTGATCGGCTCACCCGACACGGTCGTGGAGAAGACGAGGCTGTTCGCCGCGGCCGGGTTCAACCACTTCATCCTGCACTTCGGGACGCCCGGCGTTCCGCTGGAGGCGCGGACGCGGTGGGCGAGGATGTTCGCGCGCGAGGTCGCGCCCGCGTTCGCGCCCACGGTCCGAGCGGCGTCGGCACCTCAGACGGCCCTGCGGTATCGGCGCACGGCGAGCGGCGCGAACACCGCGACCAAGCCGACGCACCAGAAGAGCGACTGGATGACGTACCAACTCGTGGCCTCGACGCCCGGAATCTGACCGATCAGAAGCCCGCGCACTGCGCTCGCCGTCACCGAGACCGGCTGGTGCTCGGCGAAGCCCTGCAGCCAGCTCGGCATCGAGCTGACGGGGACGAACGCCGATGACGCGAACACCAGCGGCGCCAGGATGGGGAACGCCGCGGCCTGGGCGGTCTCCGGGTCGCCCGTCCAGAGCCCGACCGTGGCGAATATCCACGACAGCATGTACCCGAAGAAGAGCAGCAGCAGGACGCCGCACGTGGCTTCCCACGCGGGCGTGAGGATCCGGAAACCGACCAGGAATCCCACGATCAACATCAGGATCGTCACGAACACGTTGCGCCCCAGGTCCCCGAGGGTCCGCCGGTGAGGACCGCGGACCGGGCCATCGGCAGCGACCGGAAGCGCTCCAGCAGGCCGCTCTTCACATCGGTCGCCAGCCCGATCGCCGAGCCGAGCGCGCCGAAGGTCGCCGTCTGCACGAACACGCCCGGCATCAGGTACTCGACGTAGGGAACTCCGGGAGGAAGCGACGACTGGACCGCGCCCCCGAACACGTACCGGAACAGCAGCACGAACATGATCGGCTGGATCGTCGAGAAGACGAGCAGCTGCGGCACGCGCACGTAGGCGATGAGGTTCCGCTCGGCGATCGCCATCATGTCGGCGATGCCCGCCGCGAACCGACCGAGCCCGTGGTGCTCGATGGACGTGGCGCTTCGGTCCATCTCTCGGACGCTCATCTCCTTCTCCTTCCGCCCGTCGGCTCTGGAGCCTCGGCCTGTCCATCCTGCTCCGCGTGCTTGCCGGTGAGCGAGAGGAAGACGTCGTCCAGGCTCGGATCGCGCACGGTCAGGCTGGCCGGCGACATGTCGGCGCCGTCCAGCGCGCGCAGCGCGTTGATCAGGATGTGCGCGGCGTCCGGCGACGAGAGCCTCACCAGCGTGCCCTCGACCTCGGGGTCGCCCTCGATCAGCGGCGACAACAGGTTCGCGGCGCTCCGCGCCTGACCTTCGTTCTCGAGCCCGACCTCGATCACCGTGTGCCCCAGCCGCTCCTTGAGCCGCGTC
>CAWJXX010000002.1:0-21992 GCA_963846945.1 uncultured Gemmatimonadales bacterium
CGAATGTCGGTACCATTCGGTACGTTGACGGTCCCCTGACATAGCGACCTGTCCATGCAGCAGTTTCCTGCAGGAACGTGCGCATGACGTCGACTCAGAAAGTCATCGCTTTTTCGGCGGTCACGGAGTTCGCGACCGGCGTTGCGCTCCTCGCGGCCCCGGTGCTGGTGGGCCGGTTGCTGTTCGGTGAAGAACTGGCAGGCGCCGCGGTTGCCGTCGCCCGCTGCTTCGGGATCGGCCTCATTTCGTTGTCGCTCGCAGTGTGGCCGGATGCCGATGGTACCGGCACGCGCGCCGGCGCGCGCGCCATGCTGGTCTACAACGCCGGCCTCGCAGTGTACTTCACCTGGCTTGGTGCGCACCGGCACGTGGGAGGCGTGATGCTGTGGCCCGCAGCCGCGCTGCATGCCGTCGTCGCCGTCCTGCTCGCCTTCTTCTTCCGTCCCGTCAACGACGAGGCCTGATCCCGCTTACACCTGTCGATGCAGCATGGAGCATTGCATTTGCTGTCGACAGTTCCGGCCGCGCCCATCCCATAGTGCAAGACATGGCGTGAGGCAGATCACGCCCAGGAAAACGGCCGGGTTAACCCGGGCGAGGGCGGCGCGTCGACCGTGTTGGCAGTCCCGACACTCTCGAGGCGGCGTGGCCGCAGGAGGAAGCGATGCGGTGGAGTTCAGGAACACTCGTTCTCGCGTGCAGCGCCATGATGCTGGGAAGCCCGGTGGCGGCCCAGCAGAGCGCGCAGGCCGATATGTTCGCGACCACGCCATACGATGCCACGCCGCACCTCCGGGTGACGCCGACGCACCCGGCAACGGCGGCGGATTCCGCCCGGGGTGACAGCCTGGTGCGCGTCGCGCGCCGGGCGATCAGTCGCTACGAGTCCGTGGACGTCGCCGAGCAGGACGGCTACCGGATCAGGGTCGAGAAGATGAAGCAGGCGAAGGTGCTGCACTATACCAACGTCCGGAATGCGCTTCGGGCGCGCTTCGAGTTCGATCCCGCGCTCCCCACGTCGCTCCTGTACCAGCGGGCCGCCGGCGGGCAACTGCAGCTCATCGGCGTCATGTATACCGTGCCCGGCACCGCGTCCCTCGACGAGCTCAATGCGCGAGTGCCGCTCAGCCTGGTGCAATGGCACCAGCACATCAACGTCTGCCTGCCGGCCGATGGCTCCGAGCGCCGTGCGGCGGATCACGTGGGGAAGAATGCGAGGTTCGGTCCGCGCGGCAGCATCGTGACGGAGGAAGCGTGTGAGCAGGCCGGTGGCCGGTTCAAGGCGCAGTCATTCGGCTGGATGGTGCATGTCAACGTGATGTCGGATGCACCGTGGGCACCGGGGCAGGCCCATATGCACATGGGAATGGAAATGGACTGATCGCGGCCGGGCGACGCACCTCTGGCTTTGCGTTGCCGCGCCATGGGTCGATCGCCCCAAGGTCAGTGCGGCCGCCTTGCGTATTGCGCGGGCAGCGCGCATGTACTTGGGATGCATCTTCGCCTCCGATTCATCGCGCTGCTTGCTGTTGCTGCCTGTGCCTCGGATGCACCCTCGGCGCTCGCCCCGGCGTCGCCTGCGGCCGATCCCCAGGCGTCCTCATCGAGCAACCTTGCGCTGAATGCCGACACGATCTGCTTCACGACGTATGTCGGCGCGCCCGATCCCCGTCACGATGACGTCCGCATCACCTCGACGACCGGGTCAGAAATTCCCGGCCTCGTGGCCACTATCGAATATGGCCCTGGCCAGCCCACCGGCTGGCTGACCACGTCGCTAACACAGACCACCACCCCGGCGCGCCTGTGGCTGCAGGGGACGACCGCGTCGATGCCGGCGGGAGAGTGGTGGGCGGATGTCAGGGTCAGCGCCCCGACGGGTGGCGACGCCCGGGTCATCCGTGTGCATATCAACCTGGCGCTTCACGCTCCCAACGCAGTCGTGACCATCGCGCGTGGGAGCTTCACCGCGGCTGATCTTTCCCCGGGTCGAGGTACCGTTGCCGCCAATGGATCCGTATGCAATTTTGTTGCTGATACCAGCTGTACGCTGAAATTTCCCATTGGCACCGAACTGACCCTGCGCGCTACTCCCGACACACTGAACAACTTCCTCTGGTGGCGGACTCCGGCTTGCGACTTCTCGAACAACCCTGAGTGTGTCATGACCGTTCAAGGGGATGTCACGGTCGGCGCGTACTTTTATCTCGATGGCTACTCGATCGCCGTGACCATGGTCGGTGCCGGCGCCGACGGCCGGGTCGAGGGTGGCGTCTTTCCCGGCGTCCCAGGCTTCGCCATTGAATGTGCTCTGAACGGCGGAGTGCAGTCGGGCACGTGCGGTGCATTTCAGAGAGAGGGAGCGAAGTCAGTCGGCCTGGATGCGCTTCCCGGTCCTGGCAGCGTCTTCGTCGGCTGGAGCGGGGACTGTCCGGGGGGGCTGTGTGAGGCGCGTCCGGGCGCTGATTATTCGGTCACAGCCACGTTCGCGAAGCAGTAGCCGCGCCGTTCGGTCTGACGACGGGTCCTACGACCGCCGGGTGGCCGTCATGAAGCTTTCGGCTCAAGTTCTCCCTTCCCCGCATTTGCTCTCTACGATCCCGCCTGCCGCCTGCTGAGTGCATCGGCGACCTGGCTCTTCACGTCTTCGTAGCTGCCAGGCGCCGGAGCCCGCCAGTGTCCCACCGCCAGCATCGCCACGAGCAGTACGAGTGCTGCGAGACCGCTGATCCAGGCTACCTGCCGTGGGGCCGGTCTTACGGCGTCACGATTTGCGACCACGATCGCCATTCCGAAGAGGAACCCGGTAATTAGGCCGCCGATGTGCGCTGCGTTATCGATCAGCGGAATGGAGAACCCGATGACCAGGTTGATGCCGAGCACCTTGAGCAGCTCGGATCGCACTTGACGCTGCACCGACTGCATTTCGGGGTTCCTGGCGAAGGTGGCAGCGAAGAGCGTCCCCAGCAGCCCGAAAATGGCGCCTGAGGCGCCCACGCTGACCGTCTCCCTGTGGATCGTGACACTGGCGAGTGAAGCGCCGAGTCCCCCGATGAAATACGCGGCGACGAAGGCGGCATCGCCAAAGCGCCGGTGCGCGACCCGCCCGAGATACCAGAGCGACACCATGTTGACGGCCAGGTGAATGATGCCGGCATGCAGGAACATCGACGCAAGCAGGCGCCACCACTCGTGCCCGATGGTCAGGGGACCGACATTGGCTCCCCACTGGAGCAACACAACCACGGGAATGTCCATGACAGACCCGGCCGACACCGCGGTCAGGATGAACATCACCAGGTTTGCCGCTATCAGCAGCACGACGGGAAGGCTCAAGACCACCCTGCCTTGTCAGGATGCAGCGGATGAAACCACTCGGGCATCGGGAATCATAGTGCTAGCTTGCCAGCATGACCGACGACGTTCGCATCGTACCCTACGACGTTGCGCTCGCGCCAGATTTCGAGCGCCTCAACCGGGAATGGATCGAGCGCTACTTCGTGCTCGAGCCGCCTGATCTCGAGGTCCTGTTGGATCCCGGGTCGGCTATCATCGCGCCCGGCGGCATGATCTACTTCGCCCTGCTGGGTGACGAAGTGGTGGGCACCTGTGCGGTGATTCCGCACCGACCAGGGACCTTCGAGCTCGCCAAGATGGCGGTCAGCCCGGCGGCACAGGGGCGCGGGATCGGTCGCCTGCTCGGGCTCGCGTGCATTGCGTTCGTCCGGCAAACCGGCGCGCACACGCTGATGCTGGGGAGCAACTCCGGCCTGGCGCCGGCCATCCACCTGTATGAGACACTGGGGTTCCGCCACGCCCCCCGGGCGGAAGGATCCGAGTACAAGCGAGCCGACGTCCACATGGTGCTGCGGCTGACCGACAGCTGAGCCCGGGCTGCGCGCTGTGAGGTGCAGGGACGGTGCGTTGCTCGCCCCGTACATCCCGTGCATCTTTGCCACCACTCATGGACGACTTCCGCGCCCGGCTGCAGGACGAAATCGCCCCACGCTACACGCTGGATCGCGAACTTGGTCGCGGGGGAATGGCCACGGTGTACCTCGCGCGCGACCTCCGTCATGGGCGGCAGGTGGCCATCAAGGTGCTCAGCGAGCCAAGCTCTTCCGGCACCGATGACGCCCGCTTCCTGCGCGAGATCAGCCTCGCGGCCCAGTTGAGTCATCCGCATATTCTCGCGCTGCACGACAGCGGCGAGGCCGGCGGTCATCGTTACTACGTCATGCCATTCGTCGCAGGTGAATCGCTGCGCGACCGGCTGCGTCGAGAGCAGCGGCTGCCGGTGGACGACGCCGTCACCCTCGCGCGCGAGGTGGCCGAGGCACTGGACTATGCTCACCGCGCGGGCATCGTCCATCGCGACATCAAGCCCGAGAACATCCTGCTCCATGAAGGTCATGCGGTGGTTGCCGACTTCGGCATTGCCCGGGGGAGGGAGACGGATGCCGGCACGCTGACCCAGACGGGCCAGATCATCGGCACGCCGGCCTATCTCAGCCCCGAGCAGGTCACCGGCGTGACCATCGATGGCCGGAGCGACCTCTACAGCCTCGGATGCGTGCTCTACGAATGCCTGACCGGCGAGATGCCGTTCACCGGGAACACGATGGCCATGATCGCGCAGCGAATCACGGGACCGGTACCATCGGCGCGCACGCGGCGCGCCGAGCTGACCGGCCCGCTCGACCAGGCGATCCGCACCGCGATGGCAACCGAGGCCAGCCAGCGCTTTGCATCGGGGCGGGACTTTGCGGCGGCCTTGCGCGCCGCGACTGCTGCGCCGGCTCCGTCGGATCGTCGTGCCATTGTCGTGCTGCCGTTTGCGAACCGCAGCCCCGACGCCGAGAATGAATACTTCAGTGACGGACTCACGGAAGAACTGACGAGCGACCTCGCCAGCATCAAGGCACTGAGTGTCATCTCCCGCACGTCGGCCATGCGGCTCAAAGGCACCGACAAGGACATGCGCAGCATTGGCCGCGAACTTGGCGTGCGATATGTATTGGAGGGGAGCGTGCGGAAGGCCGGTTCGAGCATCCGGATCACGGCGCAGCTGGTTGACGCGGAGCGCGACGCCCAGCTCTGGTCCGACAAGTACACCGGGACGATGGAGGACGTGTTCGAACTGCAGGAAAGCGTCTCGCGCGAGATCGTGAAGGCCCTGAACATCACCCTGACGTCCGATGAGGATCGACGCCTTTCCCACCGCTCGATCGAGAATGTGCAGGCGTTCGACCTCTATCTCCAGGCACGCCAGGAACTCCGGCGCCTGTCTGGCACCCTGCGCCCGATGGAGCTGCTGGATCGCGCCATCGCCATCGAGGGCGAGACGCCTCCTCTTCTCGCGCTCAAGGCCTGGGCCAAGGTATCGCTGGTCCGGTCCGGCTCCAATCGCGACCTGAGCCTGCTCGATGAAGCCGCCGTGATGGCGGACACGCTCCTCCGTATTGCGCCAGGAACGCCCTACGGGCATGCCGTGCACGGCTACATCTGCTATGAGCGTGGACTCCACGCCGAGGCGGTCCGCCACTTTCGCGCCGCCCTGGAGCGGGAGCCCAACGATGCCGATTCGTTGTTCTTTCTGGGCGTCGCCTGCGTCAACAGCGGTCGCGTCGACACGGCGAAGGAGGCCGCCCGGCAGATGATCGCGTGCGATCCGCTGAACCCGCTGAGCTGGACCCTGGCCGGCGTTGCCGAATGGTTTGGTGGCAAGCTGGATGCAGGGCCGCCGCTGATCATGAAGGGCCTCGAACTGGATCCCGAAAACTTCATCGTGCGATGGACCCTCGGATACAACCTTGCCTCCCTCAATCAGGTTGCGGCGGCCGCGGAGCAGGCCGACTGGCTTGCGGCACGTGGTCCTGACTGGCCCTATACCCGGCAACTCAAGTCCCTGGTGGAAGGGATGCGGGGCAACCGGGCCGGCGCGCTCGCGTCGCTTGCGAGTCTCGACATCAGTGTGCTCGACTTCCACCTCACCTTCCATCTGGGAGAGTCGTTCGCCGTCGCCGGCGACACGACCCGGGCTCTCGAATTGTTCGACACGGCTGTCGAGAAGGGCTGCTACGCGTACGACTTCATGTCCAGGTACTGTCCGTTCGTCGAATCAGTCCGGGGCACGCCCGAGTTCGATCGCATCCTGGCCAAGGCCAGGATCAGGGCGGAAACGATAGCGTGAGTCGAAAGAAGACAACAGGCAGGTAAGGGCGTGTGGTGTGGGGTGATCGACCCAGGAAGAACCTGCTCCCTTGCGCATAGCTGTTGCGGGCGGGATGCTGGGCAATGCTCCAGCGCCTCCGGTTCGTTCCCCTGATCGTTCTTGCTGCCTGCGCCTCGGACCCACCGTCGGATCCGGAACCGGTCGCGAGCTCCCCCGGGCCCGTCGCGGTGGCGTCCAGCAACCTCGAACTCAACGCCGATACCATCTGCTTCCAGACGCCGGTTGGGGGCCCGAACCCCCGCGCCGACGATGTACGCATCACCTCGACAACAGGGTCGGAAATTCCCGGTGTCGTGGCCACAATCGAGTATGGCCCCGGACAGCCCACCGGCTGGCTCAGCACGTCGCTGGTCCAGACCACCACGCCGGTGCGCCTCTGGTTGCAGGCGACGACGGGGTCCATGCCGGAGGGCGCCTGGTGGGCCGACGTGAAGATCAGTGCGCCAACTGGTGGCGATGCCCGCGTCCTCCGCGTGCACTTCACCGTACTGCCGGCCGCCACCGCCCAGGTGGACGTCGAGATCACTGCCTTTCTGGACTTCGACGTCTCGCCCGGGTCCGGCACGGTCACGGGCAATGGCTTCAACTGCAGCCTCTTGTCGGGCTCCGTGTGCTCGCGGCGATTCCCGATCGGCACTGTGCTTACCCTGACAGCCACACCGGACCCGCTCAACTTCTTCCAAGGGTGGCGGACACCCGACTGTGACCAGCTGCAGAGCCACGAGTGTGTCGTGACGGTTCGCGGGGACCTTGCGATCAAGGCTGGCTTCGCCCTGCAACCCTATCAAACCACCGTCACCGTCCTGGGCCCGGGAGCCGATGGTTCGATCCTCATCGATTCCCCGAATTTTACAAATGAGTGCATTCTCAATGCTGGAGTCCAGTCAGGCACGTGCTCCGTGATCCAGTTTTTCGGTGACCGCAAGACCTTTGTGTCGGCCCACGCCTTTGCCGGCAGTGTGTTCGTCGGCTTCAGTGGCGATTGCACCGGCACCTCGGACTTTTGTACCCTTGCCCCGCGTCCTGGCGGCTCATACTTCGTTACCGCAACCTTCGCAAAGCAGTAATACCGGCGCGCATCCCTCTGTGTATGGCCCAATTTGGTGGCGCGCCATTCCTGCCCTACAATTCGTACTTCCAGATTGCTGCGGCCTGACCCGGAGAAACCTGATGCTGATCAGCATGACTCGCGCATTCTGCGCGGCACTCCTGCTCGCGCTGCCGCTGTCCGCTTCCCTGGCGCAGGGTACGCCCGGCGATTCGATCGACCTGGGCTGGCCCCGCGCGTTCACCGCGAGCGGCACAACCTTCCATATCTACCAGCCGCAGCTCGAGTCCTGGAACGGAAACCAGCTCACCGCACGCGCTGCCATCGCCGTGACGACACAGGCCGATACCCTGCCCACATTCGGCGTGGTCAACTTCTCGGCGCGCACCGAAGTGGACAAGGTCAATCGCACCGTCTACCTGAATGACTTTGCGGTCCTGAGCAGCAATTTCCCGTCTGCGCCGGCGCAGGCGCCGGGCTGGCTGGCCACGCTCGCCAGGGCCCTCCCCACGACCAGTCGTGCCTTCGCCCTCGACCGCCTCGAAGCTGACCTGTCGATCACCCAGGCGAAGCAGGCGGTGAGCGCACAGCCGGTGGAGAACCAGCCACCGCGCATCTTCGTGAGTACCGTGCCGGCGATGCTGGTGCTGGTGGAGGGTGCGCCGTCGCTCCAGGCCATGGTGAACAACTTTCAGCGCGTCATCAACACGCGCGCGCTGCTGGTACAGCGCAACGGCACCTGGTATGTGCACGTGTTCAATGGCTGGATGTCGGCGGCCGCGCTGACCGGTCCGTGGACCGTGGTGCAGAATCCCGGTCCCGATTTCGCCAACGTGATCGCCGCTGCCGGCAACCAGGTCGACCTGCTCACCGGGGCGTCGGCCGATACCACCAAGCCCAGGCCGTCGCTCTCGACGCCTCCGGCGCCGGTCATTTACGTCAGCAGCACGCCCGCCGAGCTGGTGGTGACGTCGGGCGCTCCCGATTTCGTGCCGATCAATGGCACCGACCTGCTCTACGCCACGAACACGACCGGGCGGCTCTTTCGCTCCATTTCCAGCCAGCAGATCTACCTGCTGATCGCGGGGCGCTGGTTCAGCAGCGCCACCACGGATGGCCCATGGACCTACGTGCCGGGCACCGCGCTGCCTGCGGATTTCCGGAACATTCCGGACACGAGTCCGGTGGAGAACGTGAAGGCGTCGGTGCCGGGCACGCCGCAGGCGCAGGAGGCGGCGATTGCCAACCAGGTCCCACAGACGGCCACGGTGCAGCTCAGCACCCAGCTCAATCCGCAGCCGAACTACGATGGCGCGCCGATCATGCAGCCGATCGAAGGCACGACGCTGCAGTACGTCTCCAATTCGAGTACGCCTGTCATCATGGTGAATGCCAGCTCGTACTATGCCGTGCAGAACGGCATCTGGTTCACCGGCAGCTCGGTCATCGGGCCCTGGGCGGTGGCGACCTCCGTGCCGACCGCGATCTACACCATTCCGATCACGTCACCGCTCTACTACGTCACCAACGTGCAGGTGTACGGCGCCACATCCACCGTGGCGTACGTCGGCTACACGCCGGGCTACTATGGCACGGTGCTCACGTCGGATGGCGTGGTGGTGTACGGCACCGGGTATGTCTACACCCCGTGGATCGGATCCGTCTGGTATCCCGCGCCGGTGACATACGGCTTTGGCGCTGCCATCCGGTACACCCCGTGGACCGGGTGGAGCGTCGGCTTCGGCTATGGCTGGGGTTTCGGCGCCGTCACCGTCGGCATGACCTGGGGCGCCTGGGGATGGGGCGCGATGCCGTACTGGGGGCCCGCCTACGGCGGGTTCTATGGCGTGGGCGCTTATGGCATGCACGGGTATGCGGCGTATGGTCCGGGCGGCTGGGCCGGCACCACAGGCAACGTCTACTCCCGCTGGGGCAGCACCTCCATGGTGAGCCGCACCTCGGGCGGATACAACGCCTATACGGGCAATCGCTGGGGCACCCAGGTCGGTACGGCATACAACTCACGCACCGGTGTCATGGCCGCGGGGCAACGTGGCACAATGACCAATGCCTATACCGGCAATTCAGTGAGCGGTGCGCGGGGTGCGATGTACGATCCTCGCACCGGCCAGAGCGTGAGTGGCAGCGTCGTGCGCGGTCCCGGGGGCAATGTCTATGCGGGCCAGGACGGCAACGTCTATCGCCAGAACGACGACGGGAGTTGGGACCAGCGAAGTGGTGGGGGCTGGCAGAGTGCCGGCTCGGGATTCGGTGGCCAGCAGGGCCTCAATCAAAGTTCGTTCGCCCGCTCGATGGGCAATCAGCGCTGGGGCAGCTTCCAGGGCGCGGGTGGAGGAGGGTTTGGCGGATTTGCCGGCGGCGGCTTCCGCGGCGGCGGTGGCGGGTTCCGCCGCTAGGAGATTCGCGGTCAGGCGGGAAGGAGCCTGAATCCTTCCCGGCGGGCGGCGTCGGCGAGGCGCTGGTCGATGGTGACCAACTCCAGGGTGGCGGGTCGATGCTCGCTCGCCACCATCGCGGCGGCAAGCTGGCTCGCATCCGCGGCGCGCAACGCATGCACCCGCACCAGCCGCTCCGCCTGCTCGCGCACCGGTCCCGTCGGCGCGACCTCGATCCATTGATCGGTGAGCAGCTCCAGTCGTGCGCGTGCCTGGGCGGCACCAGTCGTCGTGATCCGACGATCCCGCTCCAGTCGAGCCAATGCGCCGGCGCATTCGAGCCGCGTCCCCCACCAGGTCAGCAGGTCGCCATCGCTCCGAAGGATGCTGGCCAGCGCCTTGGTCTCGGGCTCCGGGACCAGCAGGGGAATGATGGCGGACGAATCCCAGAACTTCATCGCGCCGCCTCCCGCTCCTCAAGCAAGTAGTCCACCGCACTTGGACCAGGCGTGACCGTCGGCATCGGCAGGTCCAGAACGGTCCGCTCGCCAGGGCGCCGGGGCAGGGTTACGAGCCCGTGATCCACGAGCCCGCGAATCCGCGCCTCCAGTTCAGCAACCGGCTCCAGCCTCGCAACCGGCGCACCGCGGTCAGTAATGATGATGCTGGCGCCTTCCTGAACCTCCCGGATAAGCGAGGATAAGTTGTTCTTGGCGCTGGAGATAGATTCATATCTCATATCTGGCTAGTATAGCCTTATACAAAGGTGTTAAATGGAGTTAATATAATGGCCTTTGAGACGTTGCTAATATAGCCATTTCAGTTTCGCTGCGCCATTGATCCGACCCAACCACAGATCACTTGTCGACAGGCCATTTCCTCTCCTATTTCCTGTCCAACGGCACCGCAACTCTCGAAGAACCACGGGGCTCATGGACGACTACGAAAAGCTTGGTGCGTTCTATCTGGGTCAGGTCCAGGATCTCGGCAGCGGCAAGCGGACCGACCAGCTGGTCATGTACGACTCCAGGGACCTCACCACCCACGGGGTCATCATCGGCATGACCGGCAGTGGCAAGACGGGCCTGGGCATCGGGATCATCGAGGAAGCGGCGATTGACCGGATCCCGGTGATCGCCATCGATCCCAAGGGAGACCTGGGCAACCTTCTGCTCACGTTTCCGGAGTTGCGCCCGGCCGATTTCGAGCCATGGGTAAGCACGCAGGACGCAGAGGCGCAGGGGCTCACCCGGAAGAAATTTGCCGAGCAGCAGGCAGACCTCTGGAAGAAAGGACTGGCCGACTGGAATGAATCGGGGGCGCGGATCAAGCGGCTCAAGGAGAGCGCCGACTTCGCGATCTACACGCCCGGCAGCAACGCCGGAACGCCCCTCTCCGTGCTGCGTGCGTTCACCGTGCCGCCCGATGCGATCCGGGCCGACAAGGACCTGCTGGCCGAACGAATCCAGACCACGGCAACCAGCATCCTGGCGCTTCTCGGCATCACGGCCGATCCGGTCAACAGCCGTGAGCACATCCTGGTTTCCAACCTGCTGCGGCACGCATGGGAGGCGGGAAAGAATCTCGACCTGACCAGCCTGATCGCGCAGGTGCAGGCACCGCCGTTCGACAAGATCGGTGTCATGACGGTGGATCAGGTCTTCCCCGCGCGCGATCGTACCACGCTGGCGATGCAACTCAACAACCTGCTGGCCGCGCCGGGATTCGATGCGTGGATGCAGGGTCCGCCGCTCGAGGCCGGGCGCCTGCTCTACACCGAATCGGGAAAGGCCCGTGTCTCGGTGCTGTCGATCGCGCATCTGGGCGAGGCAGAACGGATGTTCTTCGTCTGCATGCTTCTCAACGAGGTGATTGGCTGGATGCGGCAGCAGCCCGGAACCGGCACCTTGCGTGCGCTGCTGTACATGGATGAAATCGCGGGATACCTGCCTCCCGTCGCGAATCCAGCGAGCAAGCCGCTGTTCCTGACGCTGCTCAAGCAGGCGCGCGCCTACGGGCTTGGCGTGGTGCTCGCGACGCAGAACCCGGTCGATCTCGACTACAAGGCACTCTCCAACGCCGGCACCTGGTGCATCGGCCGCCTCCAGACCGAGCGGGACAAGGCCAGGGTCATGGAAGGGCTCGAGGGTGCATCGACCGGCGCCACGTTCGACCGTAGCGCCATGGAGAAACTCATCGCCGGGCTGGGGAAGCGGGTATTCCTGCTGCACAGCGTTCACGAGTCGGCGCCGGTGGTATTCCAGACCCGATGGACGCTGTCATATCTCGCAGGTCCGCTCACTCGCGATCAGATTCATCGATTGGCGCCGGGCCCGGAGGCGCCTGTGCCCCCGTCCGCATCTCCGGGTGCGACCACCGGCCCGGCGAACGTCGAGCCGGCCGGGTCGAGCGCGGCACCCGTGGTGCCTGCCGGCATTGCGCAATTCCACCTCGAATCGCCCGGCACGGCGCCCTGGCAGCCGGTGCTGCTGGGGATTGCCGACGTCACCATCTCCAGCACGAAATACGACATCAGCAGCACCGAGCGAGTGCTGCATACGGTGCACTTCGACGACGGTCCGGTTGCCGTAGAGTGGAGTGATGCGACTGCCCTCGATGTCGCCGCCGATACCGTCAAGCAGGGTGCACCGGACGGTGGGACGTTCGCCGAGCTGCCGACAAGCGCGCTCAAGGAGAAGAACTACGCCGCCTGGCTCAAGGGCTACCAGCAGTGGCTCAAGACCAATGAGGTCGTGACACTCTACCGGAGCGCGGCGTTCAAGCTCACATCCAGTGCGTCGGAGTCAGAAGGCGATTTCCGGGCACGGCTGCAGGTGGCGTCCCGCGAGGCTCGCGACAAGAAGGTCGCTGATATTCGCCAGGAGTACGCCGCCAAGCTGGCGGCAATCCAGGATCGCGTGATGCGGGCGCAACAGCGCGAAAGCCGGGAGAAGCAGGAGTCGACCGTCGCCAAGGTACAGACCGCGGTCTCCTTTGGCACGGCGGTGCTCGGTGCGATCCTCGGCCGGAAGGCCATGAGCGTCACGACGGCCACCAAGATGGGGACTGCGGTAAGGAGTGCAGGCCGGATGCAGAAGGAGTCGGGCGATGTCGACCGGGCGACAGAAAGCGTTGCCGCCCTGCAGCAATCGCAGGCCGACCTGGAGCAGGAGATTCAGGCTGCGGTGGCGAAGCTCGAGGGCGGGTTCGATGCCCAGACCGAACCGCTGCTCACCATCACGATCAAGCCGAAGGCGTCGGACGTCCAGGTGCATGCCCTGGGGCTGTTGTGGCTGCAGTCGTAGGCTGCATCACCAGCGTCTGCGTCGGGAATGCGAACGCCGACCCTGACCGCTCCACGATGTCCATGACCTGCAGCAGAAATTCCTGGATCAGGTCGCGGAACTCGAAATTGTCCGTCGCGAGGAACCAGACGACCAGCCGGATGTTCAGCGCGTAGGACCCGAGGCTTTCCAGCCGAACGATCGCCGTGTCCTGCCATACTTTCGGATTGGCCCGCAGCGCCTGCTCGATGTCTCCGACCACCTGGCGCAACTGGTCGGCGGTCGTTCCATACACGAGGCCCACGGTATTGTTGTAGCGGAACCTGTCGCGTGCCGAGAAGGATTCCAGCCGCATGTCGGCGAGCCGGCCATTGGGGTAGCTGATCACCGTGCGATCGAATGTGCGGATGCGCGTCGACCGAATCCCGACCTGTTCCACTGTTCCCTCAATGTCCTCGACCTTGATCCAGTCACCCACCTCGAACGGCTTGTCACTCACGATGGCGATGGAGCCGATGACGTTTTCCAGCATCTTCTGGGCGCCGAGCGCCACCGCAAGGCCACCGATGCCGAGGCCGGCGAGGAGCGTGGTCACCGGGATGTCGAGTTGTGCCATGACGGCCGCAATGCCCAGGAACCCGACGAGCAGCTTGGCCAGCCGTCCCCCCAGCGGTGCGAGGGAGAGCACGTCGGCGCGATGCGTCACCCAGGCCGTGGCGATGATGCGCGCCTCGATCACCCCGAGCGCGCGGATGAGCGCCCAGAAGACCGCCGCGGTGATCGCCGACCTGACCAGCGTCGAGACGAATGCCCACACCACGGCGTTGAGCCCCAGGAACGAAGTCAGGGGCAGCACGAAGGCGGTGACGCAGAGAAGCAGCAGCGGTCCGCGCAAGGCCGGAACGAGGTCGTCGTCCCAGGTGACCGGTGTCCGCTGTGCCAGCGCCCGAAGCGCGAGGTTTATCAGTCGATGCAGGATCGTGCCGAGGAGCACGATCAGCGGGATGAGCACCAGCAGCATGAGCCACTGGAACCAATGCACCTGCAGCGGGCCCTTCCGCTGGAGTGGTTCGGGGAACAGGTCCCGGAACTGAGTGTGCCCCAGTTCTGCGTACCAGACATCGATCTCGTGCACGGCGGCTGGCGTGAAGACCCACCATGACCCCTCGGGTCGCGTCACGCGCATGATGCGGAGCGGTTCCGCCGCACCGCGGCTTCGTGGAATCGTCCCGATCTGGTCAAGGCCGTTCGGCAGGCCATCGGCATCGTCGCCGTCAGGCAATGGCGACAGCCGGTCGAGATCGACCCATTGGTGACGATCGAGCACCACGACCAGGTGCTCGGCCAGGAGCGCTGCACGGCTCGAGTCGGATGGCGCGAGGGAGAGGTAATGTGCGGCCTCCGCCCATTGATTTTCTCGCGCCAGCGCAAAGAATGCCGTCATCGATGCGCGGGGCGAGCCGGGATCGACGACCGTCGAGTCGTGCCCGGTCTGGGCCGCCTCGGGACGACTGAATGGCCGGGGAATGCTGATCTGCGCCACGGCAGGTGCCGCGCAGAGGAACGACAGCGAAACGACGCGGAGGGCTGCGTGGCGAAGCATGGGATGGCTCACAGTGCGGAAGATGCCAACTTGACTGGCATGGCACCAGACATTGCGGCCCGTTCCGCCCGGCAATCCAGTATGCCCGATCCGCAAGAGCCGACCGGACACGCACTTGAACCTTTCGAGCAGGATCGATCGGGGCGGCATCGGGGTTGCTCAGTAAGAACACCCATGCGCATCCGACTTCGCCAGTTCGTCCGCCTCGCCCCGGCTTTTCTACTCGTACTCGCCGCCTGCAACAGCAGTGGCGATCCCTTGTCGCCGCCATCGACGGGCGGCCTCAACCTCATGCTGGCCGGGCTGCCCTCGGGGGTTCCCGCCAGCGTCATGGTGACCGGGCCAGGTGGCTTCAGCCGGGCGATTACGGCAAGCGGAAATGTCGACGGCTTGACGCCAGGCACGTACACGATCGCGGCGTCGAGCGTCTCGAGTGGCGGCAATACCTACCTCGCTGCGCCCGCGACACAGTCGATCGATGTCCCCGCTTCCACGTCGCGGGTGCAGGCGACCGTGACGTATGCGCAGCAGAACAGCCAGCTCCTGGTGACGCTGTCCGGCCTGCCAGGTGGTGCCAGCGGCAGCGTGCTGGTCACGAACGCGTCCGGCTTTTCGCAGACGGTGACGGCCACCACGACGTTGACCGGCCTCGCGCCGGGCATCTACACCCTCAGCGCCTCCACCGTCGCGTCCGGCGCATTCTCCTATGTGCCATCGCCCGCCAGCCAGCAGGTGCAGGTGACCCCGGGCCAGGCCGCGTCCGCCAGCGTGACGTACGTCCTCACGGTGGCCGGCACGGTCAACCTCGTCATCGATGGTCTCTACCTGACGCAATCGGTGCAGGTCTACGGTGACACGGTCCCGCTGGTCGCCAATCGAGATGCCTACCTGCGCGTGTTCGTGCGCGCAGACCAGGCCAACACGGTGGCGCCAGCAGTGCGCGTCCGACTCTATCAGGGTGCGAACCCGACGCCGGTTGCCACGTATACGATCCCGGCGCCCACGGCGAGTGTTCCAATCGCGGTAAATGAGGGCGTCCTGAACAGTTCCTGGAACCAGCTGGTTCCCGGAAGCCTCGTGAAGACCGGCCTGCGGATCCTTGCCGACGTCGATCCTGGCAACGGCGTGCCCGAAAGCAATGAGGCGGACAACAATTTCCCGGCGTCCGGCTTGCAGAAGCCGCTGGATGTCCGGACAGTTGCCGCGCTCAATCTCGAGCTCGTGCCCGTGACGGTGAAGAACCTGACCGGAAACGTCACGACGGCCAACATGGCGCAGTTCTCCGTCACGCTCAAAAAGGTGATGCCGCTCGACACGGCACTCGTGAACATCACACTTCGTCCCGCGGCGTTCACCTCGGCAGCAGACACGCTCAAGAGCTCGAGCAGTACGGAGTGGGGCGACGTGCTCGACGAGATATTTGCCCTGCAAGCCGCCGAGGGAACCGGCAAGTACTTCTATGGTGTGGTGGGCACCACCTATGGCAGCGGCATCGCAGGCATCGGCTACATCCCGGGCAAGTCCGCGGTGGGCTGGGACCGCCTGCCGAGTGCGGACCTCGTGCTGGCGCACGAAGTCGGGCACAACCTGAGCCTGATGCATGCGCCCTGTGGCACGGCTGCCAATCCGGACCAGAGCTTCCCCTATGCCGGCGGGGTAATCGGCGTGTGGGGACTCGACGTGGCGACGCTGACGCCGAAGGCGCCCACCAGCCCGGACCTCATGGGCTATTGCAACGGCGTCAACTGGATCAGTGACTACCACTACCAGAAGGTGCTCAACTATCGCCAGGCGAATACCGGGACCACGATGGCGAATGCGCAGGACGGACTGCTGGTGTGGGGCCGCATCGACAATGGCGAGGTCCGACTGCAACCGGCCATCGAGCTCTCGGCCCCGGCTCGCCTGCCGACCCGCAGCGGTCGCTACGCAGTCGAGGGGCTCGATGCCCGCGGTACGGTGCTCTTCAGCTATTCGTTCGATGGCGAACAGGTCGCCGACCAGAGCACCGACATGCGCCAGTTTGCCTTCGTCATTCCCTTCCAGGGCGAGCGTGCGGAGCAACTCGCACGGCTGCGCGTCCGCGGCGGCACCAATGTCGCCGAGTGGACCAGCCCGTCGGCGATCGTGGCGCAGGGCCGGGGTGCGGCGGCGATGCGCGCCATCATGCCATTGTCGGGTCCGCAGGCGCACGTGCTCGGTGGCAGCCGGGCGCGGATTGAGTGGGACGCGACGGCGTATCCCATGGCGATGGTGCGCGATGCATCCAGCGGAGCCATCCTGGCGTTTGCGCGCCGGGGGGCAATGGACATTGCCGTCGGTGGTCGCCAGCTCGAGGTGACGTTCACCGATGGAGTGCGCAGCCGCCGGGAGCTGGTCACCGCCCAGTAACAGCGCCGTTGCAGTGTGTGGTGACACTGGGGGCCGCTGCAATCTGCAGCGACCCCCGGCTAATCTTCTGCCCGATGCTTCGCCTTTTCATGCCCCGGCCGTGGCGCGTCCTTCCCCGTACTGCTCGGCGCCCTGACCCATACGCTCCATGCCCAGGCACCGCGACCACGGCTCGAGGTGCTGATCGTCGTCGACCAGATGCGGCCGGACTACTTCGGTCGCTATGAAGCGCAATTCAATGGCGGGCTTGCCCGGTTCTGGCGCCAGGGAACCTTCTTCACCAATGCGCGCCAGGACCATGCGGTCACCGAGACGGCACCGGGACACTCGACGGTGCTGTCGGGGCGCTCGCCGTCGAGTACCGGCATCGCCACCAATACTCTTGGCGTGCTCGACTCGAGTACGGTCCTGCTCCAGACCCATGCCGTGCCGGGCGCCTCGCCCCGGCGTTTCCTTGGCACGGGCCTCTTCGACTGGCTCCTGGCTCGTGACAGCGCGGCACGAGTGCTGTCGGTCTCGCGCAAGGATCGAGCGGCCATCCTGCCCGGTGGGCCGCGTGCGCGGCAACGTCTACTGGTACGCCAATGGCGACTTCACCACCAGCAGCTGGTACGCCGACACGCTGCCGGGCTGGCTCACGGCGTGGAACGCGCGCCGCGGCGCGGCGAAACTCGCGGGCAAGGTCTGGGCTCCGCTGCTCGGTCCCTCCAGCTATCTCGAAACCGACTCGATGGCGTACGAGAACGGGCAGGCCAACGTCACGTTCCCGCACACGCTGCCGGCCGATACCGGGGCTGCCATCCGCAAGGTCGTGGATATCCCCTGGATGGATTCGCTGACACTCGACGTGGCGCTCGAGGGTGCGCGCCGCATGTCACTGGGCCGGAGGGCGGGCACCGACCTGCTGGTCGTGTCGCTCTCGACCACGGACGAGGTGGGCCACAGCTTCGGTCCGGAGTCGATGGAGATGCACGACCACCTCCTGCGCCTCGACCACTGGCTCGGCTGGTTCCTCGATTCACTCGCGGTTCTTGTTCCCCCCGACGCCACGGTACTGGCCCTCACTGCAGACCACGGTGTGCAGCCGTTCCCGGAGCGCACCGGCGTTGGTGGCCGCGCGTCGCTGACGGCGCTTGCGCGAAACGCCGCGAGGGAACTGCAGCGACGCTACCGGGTGCCCCTGGGGATCGATTTTGACTCGGGATTGCTCACCGCAGATGTAGCCGCCTTGCGGGCCCGGGGCGTGAATGCCGACAGCCTCGCCGACGCACTCGCGTTGCTCGCGCGGGCGCGGCCCGGCATGGCCCGGGTATTCACCCCGCGCTCGCTGGCCGCAGCGAAACCGACGGACGAGGAGGCGCGGCTCTGGCGCCGCACGATTCCGCCCTTGCAAGGCTGGCTGCTGGCCGCCTCCACGCTGCCGGGCTGGCTCTGGGCCGACACGCCGGGCTGGACGACACACGGATCGACGCAGGCCCTCGACATGAGTGTTCCCATCGTCTTCCTTG
This sequence comes from uncultured Gemmatimonadales bacterium, assembly GCA_963846945.1. Classification (GTDB taxonomy): domain Bacteria; phylum Gemmatimonadota; class Gemmatimonadetes; order Gemmatimonadales; family GWC2-71-9; genus JAGGAG01. The sequence goes on from CAWJXX010000002.1 coordinate 18,466, forward strand.
GTCCCGGTGTCCGCGCGCAACGCGTCGGGCGCAGGGTCACTACCGAGGACATCGGGCCAACGTTTGCGGCGCTCGCGGGTGTCAAGCCAACGGAACCCGTGACCGGCAAGCCGCTGCCCGAGGTGACCGGACGGGTCCGATGAGCGACCATCCCACGCTGCCCTGCTGGCCCTGTCCCCACAATTCCGCCTGTTGTGCCTACGGGGCCACGGTGACGGAGGCCGAAGGTGCGGCGATTACCCAGGCGCACGGCGAGGGGCTGGTCTACCGGACGCGCTGGGGCGAATGGCGCACCCGGGTGCGGCGGGGTCGTTGCATCCTGTTCAAGGATGGCGGGTGCTCGATTCACGCCACGCCATATTATCCCGCCGTGTGCCGGGGCTTCCCCTGGATCGACGCGGAGACGGGCGGCCCGTATGAATTCGACCAGACCATCTGCCCCGAGTTCGTGCTGCGGCCGGAGCTGGTGCAGATCGGCAAGGCCCCGAAGCCGGCCGGACACCATCGCGGGAGCATCAATGCATGATTCGACGATCACCCATCGGGAGAACCTGATGCACAAGGCCGCTCGACACCTTCGTCCCCTCATCGCCCTCGCCGTGGTGCTCATGCCTGCATCGCTCGCCGCCCAGTCGGAACAGGACGTCGCCCACGCACGAAAGCTGCTTGCCGCGGCGCCGATCATCGACGGGCACAACGACCTGCCATGGGTCATCCGCTCCAGCAAGACGGCACCGTTCGACGTAAATGCCTACGACCTGCGCCAGCCTACGACGGGGCATACCGACCTCAAGCGCCTCGTCGATGGCGGGGTCGGGGGACAGTTCTGGTCCGTCTATGTGCCGGGGGAAGTGAAGGACAGCGGGTTTGCCAAGTTCCAGCTCGAGGAAATCGACATCGCGCGTCAGGTGATCGCGAAGTATCCCGACAAGCTGGTGCTCGCGCTCACGGCCGATGACATCGAGCGCGCCAACAAGGAGGGCAAGATCGCCAGCCTGCTGGGCATGGAGGGCGGTCACGCGATCGAAAACTCGCTCGGCGCCCTCCGCTCATACTACCTGCTCGGCGTGCGCTACATGACGCTCACCCACAACGTGACGCTCGACTGGGCCGACGCGGCGCTCGGCGACCAGACGCACAAGGGGCTCACCCCGTTCGGCCGCGAGGTCGTGCGGGAGATGAATCGCCTGGGGATGCTGTGTGACATCTCCCACGTGGCGCCCAGCGTCATGAGCAACGTGCTCGATGTCTCCGAGGCCCCGTCATCTTTTCTCACTCGTCCGCGCGCGCGCTGGTGGACCATGTGCGCAACGTGCCCGATTCGATCCTGATGCGCATGCAGAAGAACGGCGGCGTCGTCATGGTGACGTTCGTGCCCTCGTTCGTGTCCGCGGAGGTGCACGCCTGGGATCAGGAGACTGGAGCAGTTCAAGCCGACGGCGCCCGCGAGCGACAGCGCAGCGGTGAAAAAGGAACGGGATGCGTGGATGTCGCAGCACCCGATGCCCAAGGCGACGCTTGCACAGGTGGCGGATCACATCGATCACGTGCGGAAGGTCGCCGGGATCGATCATGTCGGTATCGGGAGTGACTTTGATGGAGTGGACACGACGCCGGCGGGCCTGGCCGACGTCTCCGCCTATCCCTTCCTGTTCGCCGAGTTGATTCACCGCGGATGGAGCGATGCCGACCTGACCAAGCTGGCACGCGGGAACATCCTGCGCGTGCTCAGGGCGGCGGAGCAGGTGGCGGCACGCCTGCAGAAGGAGCGGCCGCCGTCGGTTCAGACCATCCAGAAGCTCGATGGCGCCGGAGCGCCAGCAACGCCATGACGACGGCAATCAGGGCGAACGCGAACCACTGGAGCATGTAGCTCAGGTGGGGCCCGTCATCGAGCGGCGGCAGGCCGAGCCGCCGCGGCAGCGAGGTCTGTCCGGGCTCTGATGGCTCGAAGATGGCGAACGCGAGGATGGGATAGGGAAGCTCGCGCCGCAGCGCGCCGAGCTCGAGTTCCCGCCACGACGTCTGGCCGTTGCGCGTGAGTGGCTGGCCTCGCCCCGCCCGATCATCGAGCGGCCGCACAATTCCGGCGACCGACCGGGCGCCCGGTTCACGCAGCGAATCGAGACCGGAGACCGTGACGCCATCGGCCGACGGCACGAACCCCCGGACCACGAGCACCGCCGAGTCACCTGCCGCGCCCAGAAGGGGCGTGACGATTACCACGCCTGGTGACCCGTTGAGCACCTGCCCGCGCAGCAGTACCTGATGCTCAGGATCGAACCTGCCATGTGCCACAACCCGGCGATCCGCGAGTACCCCGGTCCCGCTGCCAAGTGCCAGCTCGGGAAGCTGGCGCGCGGCCTGTGCGGCGGCGTTTCGGGCCCTCCTGGCAAGGAGCCGTGACCGCTGCCAGAGGCCGAGCCGTACGCAGGTCACGGCAACCAGCAACATCAAGGCGACAAACAGGATGCGCGCGCGAGGTGACATGGCTGTCTGGCTCTGAGGACATGCGACCCGGATTTGCCGCGGCGCGCGGACAGGTGCCGGGTGGGGGCCAAAGATATCGGGGCGTGCGCGATGGTCCGACCTTTGCCTTTTGCTGCCCTCGCATGCAGGACAAATAGTCCCTGAAATCGAGGCAACGACAATGTTTCGCCGACTCGCAGTCAGCGCCCTCCTCCTGGCAGCCGTCTCGCCGCTCGCCGCCCAGGTTCCGCGCAAGGGAATCTCGGAGGTGCAGCCAACGCTGCGCGGCGGCGTGTGGGGCAGCATCGGGTTCGGCGGCGGGATGGAACAGGTGGACCTGGACGGCGACGTGTTCGGGTACTCCGACGCCCTCTGGCGGCCGACCTTCGATTTCCGGCTCGGGGGCACGGTTGGACAGACCCTTCGCCTCGCGGGCGAAGTCTTCGTCTGGACCAACTACCAGGGCAACTACAACGAGAGCCTCGTGACGCTCATGCCGGTGATCCAGGTTTATCCGCTCAAGACCGCTGGACTCAATTTCCGCGGCGGTTTCGGATACGCCTGGAGCTCCATCAACAGTTACTACTACGGCACCTACAGCTCCGACAACGGGTTCGGGTCCATGCTCGGCGTGGGCTGGGAGTTCCCGCTCAACCGCCATTTCTTCATTACACCGGGCGTCGACTGGTACCAGCAATGGTACGGCGGGGGCGCTTATCCGGGGTATACGGAGCGCATTATCAACTTCAGTGTGAGTATCGGATTGCAAGGCCATTGAACGACTTGCAGGGTTGACCGACCTGTTGAGCCTCGGTATGTTCGTCCCTCGCCGCCCTGGTGGTGAAACTGGTAGACACGCTATCTTGAGGGGGTAGTGCCGAAAGGCGTCGCGGTTCGAATCCGCGCCAGGGCATCCCTCAGCAAATGTGCAGGCGCCACTGTAGCTCAGGGGTAGAGCTCTCGATTCGTAATCGAGCGGTCGTCGGTTCAAATCCGACCAGTGGCTCTCGAAGCCAACGACAGCACGATGGACGATCGATGGTGCAGGCTGGGCCGGC
>CAWJXX010000003.1:0-175219 GCA_963846945.1 uncultured Gemmatimonadales bacterium
GCTGTCGACGATCACGTCCGCGCCGCGATTCGCCGTCAGTGCGCGGACACGAGCCACGACATCCTCCGTTGCATGATTGACGACGTCGGTCGCGCCCAGTTCACGAGCGACGGCCAGCTTCTCGTCCGTGCTGCTGGTGGCGATCACGCGCGCGCCGAGCATCGCGGCGACCTGCACGGCCGCGAGTGCGACGCCCCCGCCCGCGCCCCAGATCAGGACTGTCTCACCCCGCTGGGTCGCGGCGCGCGTCACCACCATGCGCCAGGCGGTGAGCGTGGCCAGTGAAAACGCCGCCGCCGCCGGCCAGGACATCCGGTCCGGCACCCGGGCGAGGTTACGGTCCGGCACCACCACGAACTCCGCCATGGTGCCATTCCGGTGCTCACCCAGGACCTGGAATGCCTCACAGAGGGACTCCTCGCCCCTCAGGCACTGAGTGCATGTGCCGCACGAAATGCCCGGATTGATCATGACTCGCTCACCCGGGCGAACCGAGGTGACCGCGGCTCCAACCGACTCCACCACCCCCGCGCCGTCCGACCCAATCACCTGCGGAAACGTGTAGGCCACCCCCGGCAGTCCATCGGCCACAAACAGGTCCAGCCGGTTCAGGGCGGCGGCCCGCAGCCGGACCCGAACCTCATGTGGGGCCCTGACCTCCGGGGTCGGCACCTCGGCCCGGGCGAGCCGGTCCAGGCCGCCCACCGCGGTCAGGACCACCCCCTGCATGAGCAGACCGGGCATGCGGCTCTGGGCGGCGGGCGGCTGGCTCATCGGGTCTAAAGCCTTGCACTCATTGGTTGCGCTCCTCGATATGCTGGCGCTGGGGCCGCTTGCAGAGCGAGTGAACTTGTGCATCTTAGGAGCGTTGGCGGAAGGCCCTATCGCCTGACCGCGGCGGGTAACGCCGGATTCCAGTACCAGAGGAGCGAACGATGGCCGAGCTTGAGTCGAGCTGGCAAAGTGCTGGGTGGATGGATGAACTTCCCGGGTCATCGGAGCCAGCGAGCCCGCCCCCGCCACCGCCAGCCCCGGCGCCGTCACTGGCTGCCAAGGTGAAGGCGGTAGTGGTGCGAGCTGAGAAGCGGGTGGAGAAGGCAGTGACCAGCGCGACCAAGGCGGTGAAGAAGGCCGTCAAGAAGGCCCCCAAGAAGAAGGCGGCGCGGAAACTGGCGAGAAAGAAGCGGGGCGTGAAGCGCGTCGTGCGCCGGGCAGCGCGGAAGACCGCCAGGAAGAACGCCGGGAAGAAGCGGGTTGCGCGCCGGGCCGTGCGGCAGGTCAAGCGCAAGGTCAAGCGGGCAAAAAGGGTCGTGAAGAGGGCGGTGAAGAAGTCCGCAAGGAAGGCAGCAAGGAAGTCCGCCAAGAAGCGCCGCTGATTCTCTCCCGGCCCTTCCCCGACGCCCCACCTCGTTTGAGGCGGGGCGTCGTGTATTTTGAGCAGTCCCGACTTCGACGAGGCTTGATGACCAGAGCGCCGGCTGTGCGTGCCGGGTTTGCCCTCGCGGCAGTCCTCACGCTGGCAGCGTGCGAGCGCACCGCGCCGGATGGGGTGGCCCTGGTAGGCGCCACCGTGTTCGACGGTACCTCATCGCAGGCGCTGCACGACCAGGTGATCATCGTGCGCAACGACCGCATCGAAGCGATCGGGACGCGACAGGAAGTGGACATCCCGCGTCACATGCGCACCGTCGACCTCAGCGGCAAGTTCGTGGTGCCGGGCCTCATCGATGGGCACGTGCACGTGCAGCGATGGACACTCCCCCGGTTCCTCGCCGCGGGCGTCACCACCGTACGCGACGTGCACGGGCCATTCGATTCGATCATGGCGTTGCGCGAGCAGGCCAACCTCGGTGCCCTCACCAGTCCTCGGATCTTCAGCGCCGGCGCCATGATCGACGGGGCCCCGCCGACGTATTCGGACGCCTTCGTGGTGAGCGGGAACAACGATGCGCGCCGTGCCGTCGACAAGCTCGCCGTATCGGGCGTGGACTACGTCAAGATCTACACCCGGATCACGCCCGACCTGCTGCGGTCCATCATCGACGAGGCCCAGACGTTCGGGTTGCGGGTCACCGCTCACCTTGGACTGACCGACGCGGTGACGGCTGGCGAGCTCGGCGTACGCGCCATCGAGCACATGAGCGGCGTCCCCGAGGCCGCGATCACTGACAATGCGTCGCTGTATGCGGCGCATCGGAGCGGATTCTTTGCCGGATGGACCGCCTTCGAGAAAGCCTGGGCCGGGCTCGACTCCATGGCGCTGGCGCGCGTCGCCACCAAGCTCATCGCTGCGCGCGTGACCCTGGTCCCGACCCTGGTACTGCATGAAACGCTGAGCCGGCTCGATGATTCTGCCGTCACCCAGAATCCCATGCTCAAGGCGGTGCCCGATTCCGAAATCAGCCGGTGGAACGTGCCGGGCATGATCGAGCGGGCTGGATGGACCGAACCGGACTTCGTCGCCTTCCGCGCGTCCCGGCCCAATCAGGATCTCTTCGTCCGGATCTACCGCGCGGCAGGCGGCAAGGTCGTGGCGGGCACCGACGCCGCGAACCAGCTCCTGATTCCCGGGGAAAGTCTCGTTCGTGAACTGGAATTGCTGGTGGGTGCTGGTTTTTCGCCGGCCGATGCACTGCTCGCGGCGACGCGTGAGGCGGCGATCCTCCTCAATGCCGACTCGCTCGGCGCCATCGTGCCAGGGCGCAAGGCGGACCTCATCATCCTGACCCGTGATCCGCTCGCGGACATCGGGAACCTCCGCAGCATCACCCAGGTCATGGTGCGCGGCCACCTGATGTCGACCGACTCGCTGCGCTCCCACTGGTAGCATGGCGCTGACGCGCATCGTCCTGGCGTGGCTCGGCTGCTCCGCGTGGTTCGGCCTGACCGACGTCGCCATGTCCCGTGTGCGCGGCAGCACTGTTTCATCGCGCGGACCGTTGCCCCTCTGGACAGCCCTCGTCGAGGGCGTCCTCTTTACCTTGTTCGCGGCCCTCTGGTTCGGCAGCTACGGACCGGGCCGCGGCGGATGGATCCTGGTGTTCCTCCTCATGGGACTTCTCTTCGAGCTTCCAATCCGGCTCAAGGACGGCAGCCAGCGTGGCCAGCCCGGTGGACTCGCGGCCGCGGCCGGCATTGGTGTGGCCCGCTGGCTCGTGGCCGGTGCCATAGCCGCCGCGGTGATGTGACGTGAACGCCGCACCGGTCCGCCTCACCAGCCTCAGCCACGGCGCCGGCTGCGCCTGCAAGCTCGGCCCGGACGAGCTGGCGCAGGTGCTTCGTCATGTGCCCCATGTTGCCGACCCTGCGCTCCTGGTCGACGCCTCCACCAGGGACGACGCCGCAGTGTACCGCCTGTCGGCCGATCGGGCACTGGTCGCGACGGTCGACTTCTTCACCCCGATCGTCGATGACGCCGCGACCTGGGGCGCAATCGCCGCCGCCAATGCGCTCAGCGATGTGTACGCGATGGGCGGCACCCCGCTGTTTGCGCTCAACATCACGGCGTGGCCGCGCGAAACGCTGCCGCTCGACCTGCTGGGAGAGGTGATCGGTGGCGCTGCGGCGATCTGTCGCGAGGCCCGCTGTCTCGTGCGTGGGCGGCCACACGGTGGACGATCCGGAGCCGAAATTCGGCATGGCCGTGGTCGGCGACGTACATCCCGACCGCATGCTCACCAATGCCGGCGCTCGCCCGGGCGACCTGCTGGTCCTCACCAAGCCGCTCGGAACCGGGATCCTGACCACCGCGTTCAAGCGGGATGCCATCGACGGCCACGCCCTGTCGGCCGCGGTGACGTCAATGCGCACGCTCAACGCCGGCGCCGCCCGCGCGGCCCTCGCCAACAGTGTGCATGCCGCAACCGATGTCACCGGTTTCGGCCTCCTCGGTCACCTGCACAACGTGCTGATGGCGAGCGGCGTCGCCGCCGAGGTAATGACTGGCGCGCTGCCGCTCCTGCCGATGGCGCGCGACCTCGCCCAGCGTGGTGTCGTTCCCGGCGGGACCCGCCGAAACCTTGCCGCGCGTGCGAGTGTCGAGTGGGCGCCGGGGCTCGGCGAAACGGATCGGCTGCTCTGCGCAGACGCGCAAACCTCCGGCGGCCTCCTCCTCGCCGTACCCGAGGCGCGTGCCGGCGGACTGGTGCAGGCGCTGCGAGTCGAGGGAACGCTGGCCTCGGCGATCGTCGGTCGCTGCGTCGCCGGAACCCCGGGTGCGATGCGCGTGTCGGAGCGCTGAGATGCCGCTTCGATGGACCCCGGCGCTCATGGACCGCCTCGAGTCGGCTGCGCGTCGGGGACTGCGCGTCACCGTCATGCGACGGGGCACCGAGTACGTCGTGCTGGCCCGGCGGGTGGCGAACGTGCGGGGTGCGGAAAGCCTCGTCGGATTCCTGCCGATGACCGGCGAGGAGCTGGTGTTTGCGCTCAACGACATCGAGAGCTTCGAGGTCATTGGCGCGTGAAACAGCCAATCGCCGTGGTGCACCTCGATGAAAGCTGCCTTGGGAATGGGCGCGAGGGGGCGAATCCGGGCGGGGCGGGCGGGCTCATCGAAGTGCGCACCGGTCGCGGCATCGAGCGGCGTGACGTCGTGGTCTCGTCCCCCGATACCACGAACAACCGGATGGCGCTGGCCGGCGCCACCGCCGTGCTCGATACGTTGTCGCGCAAGGAGCGACGCTTCGTCGTGCTGCTGGTGTCCGACTCGGAATACCTGGTCAAGGGGATCCGGGAGTGGGTGCCGGGCTGGGAGCGCCGCGGCTGGACGCGGAAAGGCGGCGCCATCGAGAACCTCGAGCTCTGGCAGGCGCTGGTGGTCGCCGCACGAAAGCACGACGCGCAGTGGACCTGGGTGCGGGGACACAAAGGGCACGCCAAGAACGAGTACGCCAACGACCTCGCGGTGAGCGCGGCGCGAGAGCAGCGGTCGTCCGATGGTGCAATTGATTCAGGATTTGGGGATTGGCTCGCGGCCAGGAGGGCGAAGAAACTCTACCTGGACTATGACCCGGATGCAGCCTTCACCGACCTCGAACAGCGCCTGGCCACCGGCGAGCGGATGCTGGGGCGCGGGGAGGGCTGACCTCCTCCCCGGCACCAGGTCCGTTCCTTCTTCAGGGCAATTCCGTCCTACTCCACCCACGTCCGCGTGGCCAGCTGGCCGCACCCGGGCCACACCACCTTCACGTAGCCGCCCGTCGTGAGCTCCAGGTGAACCTCGCCCGCCGTGATGCGCGGCCAGGTGGTGCAGGTCGCGTCGTATCGCAGCGGCACGATCGTGTTGACGTTGAAGGTCAGCGGCTCATTCCGGTCGAAGGTCACCTGACCCGTCTTGGTGACGCTCCCGCTCGGCAGCGGCTGGCCCAGCGCGAGCGCAGAGCCGGCGTCAGGCGTGAACACAAGCTGCGTGTTGTGCGCCACGGTGGCGTCGTTCCGGTGCGCGAAGGTGCGCACGATCGATACCTGGTTGCTGAGGGTGAGCTGTGACGCGTTGGCGGTGAGGGTACGCGACCCGTTGCGGGTGGCGGACCAGGAATTCACGCCATTCGGTGCGGTATACACCCACTTGAAATTGTCGTACGTGAGCAGGAATGCGAAACTCGGCGCCGGATCCGGATCACTGATGCTGATGGTGCCGGCAAGATCCACCTGCCCCCCGCGCCAGCCGGTGAAGCTGCAGGCGGGCAATGCGTAGGTGAAGGTGGAGTTGTCGCGGATCCCGTCGCCGTCGGTGTCCGTGGTCGACGAGACAGTAGCACACAAGGCGTGCGGCAGCACGTTTGCCGACATGCCTGCCGCCTGCGCGGTGTTGAAGCTGGCCAGCAACGCGCCGTCGGGACCCTGCAGCGCGCCGACTGCCATTTCAGTTTCGTCGGCCGTGACGTCGCCCGCGTCGAGGGCGGACTGCTGCGTCGCGCTCGTCGCGGGCGTGGTGGGGGTACCGTCGGAGCACGCGCCCAGCAACGCGATGCCGAGCATCGCCGCGCCGAGCAGCCCGCGGGTGTGACGTGAATCACCAGACATGCAACACCTCCCGGTCTTCAGTGTGGGGCGGCCATTTCCCTCCGGCCCCACGGACGGCAGCCCCGGGACCGCGTTAAGCACGCACGACGCACGCAGGTGTGTAGCTTCCATACAACGTCCAGATCCTTACGGGGGAGTCATTTCGTGCAGGACATCGATCGCCTGTTCCGCCACGTCGCGCGCAGCCTGCTTGCCGCAAATCCGGAACGGCTGCAGCAGCCGGTGAGCATCAGTGAACTCATCTCGACACTGGTGCCGTACCGCACCAGCCGGCGGTCGCTCGGTGTGGATTCCAGCGAGGACTACGAGTTGCTGCTGCTTCGGTTCGCGAGCGGCGAGGGTGGATTTGCGCATACGCAGCCGGACCCGGTTCGGCTTCGGTTTGCCAATGAGGTGCGGAGCCCCAATCCCGACCTGTCGGTGCTGCGCGAGTTTCGAGACGCCGTCTTCATCCTGCAGCCGGCCCCGCTCGCGCGGATGCTTACCGGCGCCAGCGAAGACGATGCCTTTGTGCCGCCACCGCGGGCACCCGAGCCGTCCCCGGTCGAGTATGCAGACGACGTGACAGGCGAGCGTGCCGGCGACCGAGGTGATCGAGGAGCAGGAGGAGCACCTGCCCCTCGACATGGTGCGGAGTGCACTACCGTACCTGCCCGAGCCGGAGGAACCACCGGTCCCGGCGGCGATACCCGTCGCGACGGCGCAGTGCAGCTATTGCGGCGGGTCGCTGCCTGCCGGACGCGCGATCCACTTCTGCCCGCACTGCGGGCAGCCCCAGACCCTGGGACAGTGCCCGCGCTGCAAGGCGGAAGTGGAGTACGGATGGCGGCACTGCGTGAGCTGCGGAACCGGCCTCAGCTGGGGCGGGTGAGCGGCGAGCCGGCGCAACCTTCGTGTCGGGCTCCATCGAAGATGACGACCGCCGACCGGGCGAATTTCTCCCCTGACATCGAGTCGGTGCACGGCACCTCATTCACGAGCAGGTCGAGCGTGTGGCCCGCTCCCTTGGCGTACCAGGCGCGACCGGTAGGGGTCTTCTCGGGTTCCGCGTAGGGCATCGCAATTCCCGCCGGGGTATCGGGCGTCCGATAGACCACGCCGGCCGCCTGACTCACCTCGACGGACCAGAATGGTTCATTGCCCCGGGCCTTCACGACCGAGAGAGCCGCCGAATCGGCGGCAGGCGCGGGGTGACGTGCCGATGTGCACGCCGCCAGCAGCAGCAACCAGCCGTGGAAACCGACATATCTTTCCGGCATGGCCCCTCCCGACATCGTGTTCCTGAGTGGTGTCCGAACTGGTTTCGGTGGATTCGGCGGGGCGCTCAAGGCATTCTCCGCAACTGACTTGGGAGCCACCGCCGCCCAGGCAGCGATCCAGCGGAGCGGGCTGGAAGCCACGCTGGTCGATCATGTGGTCATGGGCAACGCACAGCAGACGTCTGCCGATGCAATCTACCTCGCACGACATGTCGGTCTTCGGGCAGGCTGCCGGACGGAGACGCCTGCATTAACCGTAAACCGGCTTTGCGGCTCGGGATTCGAAGCCGTCGTTCAGGCGGCACACCAGATACGGCTGGGTGAATCGCGGGTGGTCCTTGCTGGCGGCACCGAGTCGATGAGCCAGGCCCCGCATGTCGTGCGCGGCGCACGATGGGGATTCAAGTTCGGGCAGGCCCCGCCGCTGGAGGACTCGCTGTGGACTGCGCTCCGGGACAGCTGGTGTGACACCGCGATGGCGGACACGGCGGAGAACCTCGCCCTTCAATATGGTATCGCGCGCCCGGCCGTGGACGAGTACGCGCTGCTGAGCCAGCAGCGCACTCGCGACGCCTGGGCCGCCGGAAGCTTCACCGAGGAGTTGGCGCCGGTCCTGGTCACGGACCCGAAAACAAGGCAGCCGTCGCCATGGGCTCGCGACGAGCATATGCGGCCGGACACGACGATCGAGGGCCTGGCCCGGCTGGCGCCGGTCTTCCGAAAGGATGGCGTCGTGACCGCGGGCAACGCATCTGGCCTGGCCGATGGAGCGGCCGCGATGGTCGTGGCCGATTCGCGGCTCGCGTCGGAGCATGGCGTCAGGCCGCTCGGTCGACTGGTGGCACATGCCGTCGCAGGTGTGGAACCACGCATCATGGGCATCGGTCCGGTACCTGCGGCACGAGCGGCGCTCGCCCGCGCCGGCCTGGCACTCGCCGACATGGACCTGATCGAGGTCAACGAGGCGTTCTCCGCCCAGTACCTGTCCGTGGAAAAGGAGCTTGGGCTGGACCGTGCCCGCACCAACGTCGATGGCGGCGCGATCTCGCTCGGGCATCCGCTTGGTGCGAGCGGTGCTCGCATCCTGGTGCACCTGCTGCACGCCCTCCGGCGCCGCGGTGGCCGCTATGGCCTCGGCAGCGCCTGCATCGGCGGGGGACAGGGCATCGCCGTCATCGTCGAATCCATCGGCTGAATCGGGGAAAAAAATGCCAGTGCTGCTGCCGGTCCTCGTCTTTGTCCTCGCCTACCTGTTCCTGAGCCTGCATGTGCTCAAGCAGTACGAGCGCGGCGTCGGGTTTTTTCTCGGGAAGTACTGGGGCACCAAGGGCCCGGGCCTCGTGTTCGTGCCGGCGGGCTTCGCGTCGCTCCGGAAGGTCTCGCTCCGTACCGTCGCCCTCGACATCCCTGCGCAGGACGTCATCACCCGCGACAACGTGTCGGTCAAGGTGAACGCCGTCCTGTACATGAAGGTGGTCGGATCCCGCGAAGGCGTTTATCGAGATCGAGGACTACCTCTACGCCACCAGCCAGCTTTCGCAGACGACCCTGCGCTCGGTCCTGGGTGAAGTGGAGCTCGACGAACTCCTCGCCGACCGGGAGAAGATCAACGCAGTGCTCAAGAAGATCATCGACGAACGGACCGAGCCGTGGGGCATCGAGGTATCGGCGGTCGAGGTCAAGGACGTCGACCTCCCCGACCAGCTCAAGCGCGCCATGGCGCGCCAGGCTGAGGCCGAGCGAGAGCGCCGCGCCAAGGTGATCGCCGCGCAGGGCGAATTGCAGGCGTCGGGCGCCCTGGCCGAGGCGGCGCGCATGCTCGCGACCGAGCCGGCGTCGCTCCAGCTCCGCTACCTGCAAACGGTGGCCGAGATCGCCGCCGAGAACAACTCGACCACGATCTTCCCGCTGCCGATGGACCTGATCAAGCCGTTCCTCGCCATGGCGGAGCGAGTATCGCGGCCTGAAGTCGCGCCGGCTGTAGCCGGCGCCGCCGGTGGTCCCGGCGCTCGCCGCAGCGTCCGAGCCCCCCATGCCCGCTCAGGAGTTGAGTGACCTCATGTCGAAGCTGCGCGCCGGCGCCAAGTCCCCGGACAGCGATCCACGTGGCTAACGAGCCGGCGAAATACGAGCCGGCGAAATTCGACCCGGCGGCGCTCGATCGCATCCTCCGGCGTGCTGCCGAGTTGCAGGCGAGCGAAAAGGACCACAGCGGGGCGATGAGCCGCGACGAGCTCCTCGCACTGGGCCGCGACGTCGGGATTCCGGAGCACCACCTCCGTCAGGCGATGCTGGAGGTGGGACACGTCAGTGAGCCATTTGCGGCGGACGGATTGCTCGACCAGGTGATCGGCGTCTCCGATGTTCAGGCAGAGCGGGTGGTGCGCGGCACGCCGCAGCAGGTCGAGGCGACCCTCGTGAATTACCTGCGGGATGAGGAAGTCCTTGGCGTCCTGCGTCGCACCGAAGGGCATATCATCTTCGAGCCGATCGCCGGGTGGCAGGCCAGCGTCAATCGGGGGATGCGCGGCCGCGCGGTGAAGATGCAGAAAGTCGACCGACTTTCGGCGACCGTGATACCGCTCGAGCCGGGCTACTGCCAGGTGGTGCTGCGCGCCAGCCTGCGGAACGTTCGCTGGAGCTACGTCGGAGGCGCGGCAGCGATCATGGCAACGGCCGTCAGTGGCACGGTGATCCTCGCGGCCCTCCACGCATTCTGGCCGGTGCTCCTCCTGCCGGTGCCGGGGGCGGCCGGCTTTTCCTGGGCGATTGGGCGGTCCTACCGTCCGTTGACGGAACGCACGCTGCTGGGCCTCGAGTGCGCACTCGACCAGCTCGACCAGACTGACGGCCCAGCCGTTTCCCGGGTGTCGACGCCCCAGCCGGGCGCCATCAGTTCCGTACTGCAGGGCATCGCCGCGCTCATCGCCGGGCCGCCGAACACCACGCGGCGACCCCGGGAATGACGGCGACACCGGTCCGATCCGTTGCAGTGGTGGGCGCAGGTCTCATGGGAAGCGGCATCGCACAGGTGGCCGCCTGCGCCGGGGTGAGCACGGTACTGCGCGACGTCGATGCCGGGGCGCTCGCCCGGGCCCGTACCGGAATCGAGAAATCCACCGCGAAACTGGTCGAGAAGGGCACGCTCACGGCCGATGCGCGAGACAGGGCGCTCGCTGGGCTGGTGACCAGCACGGACCTCGCGACGACCGCCGGTGCCGATCTCATCATCGAGGCCATCACCGAGGACGCGCCTGCCAAGATCGCACTCTTCGTCGAACTCGACCGCCTCTGTGGTACAACGACGATCCTTGCGTCCAATACATCAAGCCTGAGCATCGGCACGCTTGCCGCCGGCAGCGGCCGACCCGATCGCGTCATCGGCCTCCACTTCTTCAATCCAGTGCCGCTCATGCCACTGGTCGAGGTGGTCCGCGGCGGGGCCACCAGCGCCGAGACCTGCGACCGGGCCCTCGCCTTTGTGCGCCTGCTGGGCAAGGAGACGATCGAGGCGCGCGATGTTCCGGGATTTGTGGTCAACCTGCTGTTGATTCCTTACCTGATGGACGCGGTGCGCGCGCTCGAGCAGAGCGTCGCGTCCACCGCCGACATTGACCGCGGCATGGTGCTCGGAGCAGGACATCCGATGGGGCCGCTCGACCCTGCTCGACTTCGTGGGGCTTGATACCGCGGTACGCATCGGGGACATCATGTTCCATGAGTATCGTGAGAGCCGCTATGCTCCCCCGCCCCTCCTGCGGCGGATGGTGTCTGCCGGTTGGCTTGGCCGGAAAAGCGGGCGCGGATTCTACGACTATGCCACGATCCCGCCCTCACCTGTGAGCCTGGCATGACGCGCGGATGGCAGGGACGCCTGCCGCCCTGGCGCCTTGCCCTCCTGTTCCTCCTGTTCGCCTGCAATCCCAACACGACACGTCCCCGCATCGCTCCCTTCCCGGAGTCTGCGCAGACGGAGGTGCGGGCAAGGATTCCGGGCGCAACTCAACGGCTGCTGGCAGCGTTTGCCGCCGAGAGCATACCGGTGTCGTTCTCGTCCACGCGCGATGGCTATGTGGAGACACCGTGGCTGGAGGCGGCCACGCTGCGAGCGACCGACGCGCGGCCCATCGGGCTCGATATCGTCCGTATCCGGGGCTGGATCAACCCCGCGAAGGAAGGCTACTCGACCATTATCGTCGAGGGCGCGTACCGTCCGTCGGCTGATCCATCGCTGCCGGAACGGGACACGGAGCGTCCCCTCCCGCCACTCAACGGCGTCAGGACCCGACTCGACAGCCTGGTTGCTCACATCCCGAAAGGCCGCTGATACATGACCGCACCACGTCCCGAGCGCCTGAGCCGGAGCATCGGACTCTGGAGTGCCATCGCGGTGGTTATCGGTTCGACCATCGGTTCCGGGATCTTCCGGTCACCGGCGGGGATCGCGGCGCGGTTGCCGGGGCCGCTGCCGCTGCTGCTGGTCTGGGTGATCGGCGGCGTGTTCGCGCTGTGTGGGGCGCTCACACTCTCGGAGGTGTCGAGTGCCATCCCGGAGACGGGCGGACTCTATGCCTTCCTTCGCGATGGCTGGGGACGGGTGTACGGGTTCCTCTTCGGCTGGGCCCAGCTGTTCATCATCCGGGCGGCATCACTCGGCGCCATCTCCATCACGTTCGCCGAATACCTGCTGCGGGTCCTGGGTCACGATCCGAGGGTTGCGCCCTACGACGTGTACTCGCACCGGATCGCGGCGGCAGCCATCGTCATCACGGCGACGTTCAACATCGTCGGGGTACGGTGGGGAGCGCTCGTCACCAACCTCACCACCCTGGCCAAGTATGGTGGCCTGCTCTTCATCATCGTCCTGGCCTTGACCCTGGGCCTGCCGCAGACCGGCGGCCACTTCACGCCGATGGTGCCACCGGGAAGCTTCTCGATCGCGCCGTTCGGCCTGGCCCTGGTGGCCGTGCTTTGGGCATACGATGGCTGGGCCGACCTGAGCTACACCGCAGGCGAGATCAAGGACCCGCAGCGGAACCTGCCGCGGGCGCTCATCGGCGGCACTGCTGCGGTGATCGCGATCTACCTTCTCGCCAATGTGGCCTACCTGTCGGTACTCGACATCAATGAGATCCGGGTATCGCGGCTGGTGGCCGCCGACGTTGCCGAGCGGCTGATCGGTCGCACTGGCGTGGTGTTCGTGTCGGTGACGGTCATGCTGTCGACGTTCGGCACGCTCAGTACCGTGCTGCTGACCAGCCCACGCATCCTTTTCGCGATGGCAGACGACAAGCTCTTCTTCCGCTGGATCGCCTCGGTGCACCCCAGGTTCGGCACCCCGTGGGTCGCCATCATCCTGGTGGCACTCATGGGCATCCTCTTCGTGCTGCTCCAGACATTCGAGAAGCTGACGGACACCTATGTCATTGCCGTGCTGCCATTCTACGCCCTGGGCGTGGCGGCCGTATTTCCCCTGCGGAAGAAGCCGGGTTTCAAGCCCTCATTCAGGACGCCTGGCTATCCGTTTGTCCCGCTCCTGTTCATCGCCTCGACAATTTTCCTGCTGCTGAACGCGGCAATCGAGCCGGACACCCGGATCTGGACGCTGGGCATTTTCGCGGTGATCCTGGCGGGGATTCCGTTCTACTGGTTGGCGTCGAGGCGAAGCTTGGGGGGTGAGCCCTAGAGAACTCCGGGGTTTGCCTTCCAGACGGCATACGTCAGCACGGCGGCAAAGCTGACCCAGGCCAGGTACGGAATGAGCAGCGTGCCGGCCACCGGCCGCACTCGACGGAAGAGATTCATCGTCACGGCCACGGCGACCCAGAGCAGGATCACCTCGACGAAGGCCAGCGCACCTTGATGCCAGGCGAAGAAGAGCCAGGTCCAGAGTGCGTTCAGGGCCAGCTGCACCGTGAACACGATGAGCGCCACGCGCGCGCCCACAAAATCACGGGCTCGCCATACCAGCCACGCCGCGACAGCCATCGAGGTGTACAGCACCGCCCACACCGGGCCGAATACCGAGGCCGGCGGCGCCCACTCCGGGCGATGCAGGCTCTCGTAGAACGCGCGCGAGTTGACCGCTGCGATCGAGCCGATCGCCGCCCCGAGTGCAGTGACTCCGAGCCAGACAGCCAATCCTGCCGCTCGCGACCCAGCTGACGAAGGGCCCTCGCGCGCCATCGATCCAGCCATCATCCCTCCCTGTTCTGGTCCATCCTGATACCCCGTCGCCAGTGACGAGGTTTGCACCAAAGAAAAGACGCGGCGCCATCTCGGCGCCGCGTCGGCCTCCTGCGGAAACCTGGTCGTGCCCTAGATCACATACGCCTTTACCCACTCCTCGAGCTGAGCCAGGTCGAGCAATGCGTCCTTGCATGGGCCCGACGGCAGCGTCATCGTGAGGCCGAGGACCGGCACCTTCCCCGCGACATCGTGCAGGCCGCTCACCATGTCGCGCTCGCAGGCTACTGCCACCACGGCGCGAGGGCGTCGCTCACGGATGACCCGGCGCGCCAGCTGGCCGCGCGTCGCCACGAATACGGGCACATCAGTACTTGCCCGCCACCTGCAGGACGCCATCCAGGGTGGCCCGTGACAGGCACCGCGGAATCAGGAGCAGCAGCTCGCCCTTCCCCACCTTCCGGTTCCGCTCGAGCACGAGCGCGTTGTAGACCTTCACTGCGGCATTTTCGACCCAGTCGCGACGACCAAAGCGCTCGGCCACCCGCGATGTGAGTCGCATGAGCCGGAGGAATGGACCCCGCTCGGCGAGCTTTTCCGGCAGCAGCGGCCGGCGTACGACATAGGAAAGGAGGATGACGCCCCACCAGAGCCACAGCAGTGCGGCGAGGATGCCCAGCGCGGTCCACACGATCACTGGCACCTGTGCACTCAGGCGCGCGACATGTGGATCCAGCAGGAGCACTACCAGCGCCATGACACCCAGGAGCAAACGCCAGCGCGAGCGCCGACCAGCCGAAGAAGAGCGCGGGCGGGGAGTCGTAGTTGCCCATGTTGGGCAGGGGCGTGCCATCCCATTCGTCCCACTCGTGCCCGAGGCGACGATCGACATCTATATGTATGAGCTGGGCCCGCTGGGCATCCGGCATAGGTCACAAAGATAGTCGTTTAGTTTTGCGCGCATGACCATCACGCCATCGCTCCGGGGAGTCCTCCGCACCGACCTGCGGGCCCGCGTTGCCTACAGCGAAGGAGCCGGCATCTACCGGATCATCCCCGCCGCCGTGGCCATTCCCGCCGATGCCGGCGATGTCGCCACGCTGCTCCGCTGGGCCGGCGAGACCGGCCAGTGCATCGTGCCTCGAGGGGCAGGCAGTGGCATGGGCGGCGGCAACGTGGGCGCGGGCATCGTGATGGACCTCACGGCACTCGGGCCGCGGGTCCTCCGGTTCGACGCGGCGAGCAGGACAATCACGGCGTCGGCCGGTGTGACGCTCTCCGAGCTGGAACTGGAGGTGGCGTCCCGGGGCCTGCGCCTTCCTCCTGATCCCTCGAGTTCGCGCTGGGCCACCAGCGCCGGTGTCTTCTCCACCAACGCTGCCGGACCCCGGACACTTCGCTACGGCGCGATGCGCCGCTGGGCGGTGGGGGCGCGCATCATTACCGGTGAAGCAGATACCCTCACCCTCCAGCGCGCTCATCCGTCCGGCAGCGTTCCCGCCGCCCTGCGCTTCGAGTCCACGGTGGCGCCATCCATTCGCGCCCACGCGGCCACGGTGGGCCGGCAATTCCCCCGCACCGCGAAGAATTCATCGGGCTACGCCCTCGACGCGTGGCTTGCGAGCGGCGACCTGCTCGACCTCTTCATCGGCGCCGAAGGCACCCTCGGCGTCATCACCGAGGTCACCTGGCGCCTCGATGCCATACCTCCATTTCGCGGCGGCATGCGGGTCGAGGTCCAGGACCTCGACTCGATCGCCGATCTCATCCGGGCACTCATCGGGACGGGCCCGTCGATCTGTGAACTCCTTGATCGTACCTTCCTCGATGTGGTGCGCGATGGCGGCATTCCCGTGCCCGACGCGCAGGCGGTCCTGCTGCTCGAGTACGAGGCGGCGTCCGCGGATGCGCTTGATGCGGCTCTCGACGCGGGCAGCACGGCGGCGGCAGCCACGGGTGCGGTCGCCCGCCGCCCTGGCAGTCCCGAGGAAGAGTCCGACCTCTGGACCCTGCGTCATGCGGCGAGTCCGATACTCGCGCGGCTGCCCGCAACCCAGCGCTCGATGCAGGTGGTCGAGGACGGCTGCGTTCCGGTGCCGCGTCTTGCCGAATACCTCCGACTACTGCGAGATGCGGCGTCTCGTCGCGGCCTCCGCATCGTGCTGTTCGGTCATGCAGGCGATGGGCATGTCCACGCCAACCTGCTCCCCGACGTCACGCAGCCCGGGTGGACCGTGGCGGTCTCGTCCCTGCTCGATGAGGTAAGCAGCGGACTCATCGCCATGGGAGGCACGCCGGCCGGTGAGCACGGGGATGGGCGCCTGCGGGCACGGGTGATGGAGCAGCTGTACGGGCCGGAGGTCGTCAATCTCTTTCGGCAGGTGAAGAACTGCTTCGACCCTCTGGGCATCCTGAATCCCGGCGTTATCCTTCCCGCCGACGCGAGCAGCTCGCCCCTCTCACAGCTCAAGGTGGGAAGCGAGGCCGCCGAGATTCCCGACGATGTTGCGGCCGGACTGAGGCGCATTGAGCGCGAGGGTGGCTATGGCACTCCGCGCCTCGAACTGGCCTAGTCCCACGACTCACGACCCACGACCCACGACCCCATGAAGATCCTCAAGACGCCGACGGTCACCCTTCTCGCTCGCCCCCAGTTCGTCGAGCCGGCGCATCTGCCGGTTGCCTGGAAGGGACCCTCCAGTGACGGCGAGCGCCTCGCCGAGTTCGCCGGGCGACTCTGCTACATGAGCCAGCAGAACCCCGCGGGCCGGGACACGGCCGAGTACCTGGAGAACATCCTGAAGCAGGGGCACGGGTCGGTCTTCGAGCATTCCACCTACGTCCTGCTGCTCGAGGGCATCTCGCGCTCATGCACCCATGAACTGGTGCGGCACCGGGCCGGGTTTGGCTACTCCCAGCTCTCCCAGCGCTATGTGGACGAGTCTGACGCCGCCTTCGTGATGCCGCCCGCCATCCAGGGAGATCCGACGATGGAGCAGGAGTGGGAGCGAGCGATGGAGGCGGCGCAGGCCGCGTACGTCGCAGGGGTGGAGCGGCTGATGGAGAAGTACAGCTGGGTGGAGAGCAGGGTGCACCGCCGGAAGATGGCTCGCGAGGCGGCGCGGAGCGTCCTCCCCAATGGTACGGAGACGAAAATCGTCGTCAGCGCCAACGTGCGCGCCTGGCGGACCATGCTCGAACTGCGCCTGGGCGAGGGAGCCGAACTGGAGATCCGCCGACTGGCCGTGATGATCCTCGCCGTGCTGAAAAGGCGAGGCACCGGCGCTCTTCGGGGACTTCGAAGTCTACGCCACGACCGACGGGAGCAGTGCCGGCCGGGTGAAATTCCACAAAGTCTGAGCGAAAAAACGGACAAAAACTATTGTGCAATCCATTTGCATTCCTTACCTTAGATTCGCGCGCACGAAAAAAGCACTCAAGGCAGTACGCTCGTCCGGCATCGGACGTCTTTTTTTGTAGAGGGACCGTTTGGCAGTTCGGATCGGACTAGCCTTCAATCTCAAGCCTGAAGCACCGGCACCAGTCGCCGGGGCGGACTCGCCCTCCCCCGTAATCCCCAGTCCCATCTCGAACGATGCCCTGCCCTCGGCGCAGCGAATCCTGCGTGCCGACCTCGAGCAGCCTGACCTCTACGCCGAGTGGGACGAGATCGGAACGATCGATGCCGTGGCCGCCGCGCTCGCGACGGTGGGCGAGGTAATTCGCCTCGAGGCCGACGAGACGTTCCCCGAGCGACTGCGCACCGCGCAGGCCCGACTTCGTCTTCAATATTGCCGAGGGCCTCTATGGCCCGAACCGCGAGGGGCACGTCCCGGCCATCTGCGAGTTCTACGGCATTCCTTATCACGCCTCGGACCCGCTCGCCCTGGCACTCAGTCTCCACAAGGGCCGCACCAAGGAGATGCTGCTCCAGCACGGCGTGCCCACGGCGCCCTTCGCGATCGCTCGCACTCGCGATGACGCCCGCAACGTGACCTTGCCGTTTCCCCTCTTCGCGAAGCCGTGCTTTGAAGGCTCCGGCAAGGGCGTGAGCGTCCAGAGTCTCTGCCATAACCGGGCGGAGCTCGTGGCGCAGGTCGGGGCGCTGGTGGACACGTATCGGCAGCCGGTGCTCATCGAGACCTGGCTTCCCGGCGCCGAGTTCACCGTGGCGGTGCTGGGTAATGGTCCGGAGGCACGGTGCTTGCCAATCGTCGGCATGCGCTTCGACGTGCTGCCCGCGGGCGCACCGCCGATCTACGGCTACGAAGCGAAGTGGCTCTGGGACACCATTGCCAATCCACTCCAGCTCTTCGAGTGCCCGGCGCAGGTGTCCCCCGAACTGACCGGGGAGATCGAATCTGTTGCCCTTGCCGCGTACAACGCGCTCGAGTGCCGTGACTGGTGCCGCATCGACGTGCGCTGCGACTCGGCCGGACGGCCGCAGGTGGTGGAGCTCAACCCGCTGCCCGGCATCCTGCCCGACCCGCTCGACAACTCCTGCTTTCCCAAGGCAGCGCGGGCGGCCGGGATGACCTACGACGACCTGATCCGCACCGTGGCCGACATCGCCTGGCGTCGCATCAGCGGCACCAGCCTGCTTGCCGGGGTCGCCTGATGCGCGTCGTGATCCTCTATGACGGTGGCAGCGAAGACTGGTCGGCCCAGGACGTGGCGGCCGTCATGAGCAATGCGCAGGGAAGTCCGGACCGCACTCCGGCGCGCAGGTCATGAGCCGGTCCTCGTGCCGGTGCACCTCGGTGACTTCCGCTGGTTGAATCGCGCCCGGAAGGCCGACCTGGTCTTCAACCTCTGCGAGGGGGTCAACGGCAAGGCGCGCTACGAGGACTTCGTGGTCGGCACGCTGGAGCTGACGGGCGTGCCGTTCACCGGGTGCCGTCACTGGCCCATCGTCGTCTGTCACCGGAAATACCAGGCCAACACGCTGCTCGCGGCCGCCGGAGTGCCGATCCCGGCGTTCATCCTGGCACACGCGAACAAGATCCCCTCGGGCTTTCCCCTCCCGGCCATCGTCAAGCCGAACGCGGAAGACGCGAGCGTCGGCATCGACCGGGATGCGGTGTGCACCACCCGTCGGGCACTGCGCAAGCGGGTCGCGACGATGCTGGAGCATTTCGACGAGGTCCTGGTCCAGCAGTACGTGGCGGGCCGCGAGTTCAATGTCGGCTTCCTTGGTGACCGGATGCTGCCGATCTCGGAGATCCGGTTCGACAAGATGCCGGATGGCAGCTGGCCCATCGTCACCTACGCAGCCAAGTGGCATGCGGGCAGTGCCGAAGACGTCGGCACGCAGCCGGTGTGTCCGGCGCAGGCGCCGGCCGATGTGTTGCGACGGATCGGTGCCGCGGCCCGCCTCGCGTGGCAGACCATGGCCTCGGGCGAGGGTTACGGGCGCGTAGACCTCCGCCTGGATGAACAGGGTCAGCCCTGGGTGCTCGAGGTGAATCCCTGCCCCGACCTCTCGAGCGATGCCGGCATGGCCCGCATGGGTCGTGCGGTCGGCTGGAACTACGACGAGCTGGTATTGCAGGTGGTCGAGGAGACCCTCCACCGCGCCCGGCGAGCCTCGGCGGCGGCGGCGGCCCAACTCCCGGGCATTCCGGCGTGACCGTTGCTACAGCGGTACGCCTGCGTCCCCTCGCGTCCGGTGACCGGACGGCGGTGGAGCGGATGACCCGGGGCACGGGGCTCTTTCACGACAATGAAGTGGCCATCGCGGTCGAGGTCTTCGACGCCGCCGTGGCTGGTACCTCCGACTATGAGGCGATGGGCGCCGAAGTGGGTGGCGTGCTCGCCGGGTGGATCTGCTGGGGACCGACGCCCTGTACGCTCGGGACCTGGGACTGCTACTGGATCGTGGTCGATGCCGCGCATCACGGCGAGGGCATCGGATCGGCACTGCTCGGTGACATGGAGGAGCGGCTGCATGGCCGCGCACGCCTCATTGTCGCCGAGACGGCAGGGCGGGATGACTACGCACCGACGCGCGTGTTTTACGAGCGGCGCGGCTACCACGCCCAGTCCCGCGATTCCGGATTTCTATGCCCCGGGCGACGATCAGGTCGTCTACGTGAAATACCTGAGCGCAGTGGCTCGCCCCTAAGGAGGACGGGTACCGTCATGGAGACTTGGCAGGAGGTCCTGCGAAAAAACTCGATCGCTTCCCTTGAGGCGCTCGCCATCAAGTTCGGCCCGGAGAACTTTCCCGAGCTGGGCCGGCTGCGCATCGCGGCGGAGAACTTCGAGTTCCGCATCTCGCCCGCAATGGTGGACCTCATCAAGGAGCCGAACGACCCGATCTGGCGGCAGTACGTGCCGACGGTCGATGAGCTCGATGTGGTCGACGGCATTGTCGATTCACTGAACGAGGACGCGGACAGCCCGGTGCCCAACATCACGCACCGCTATCCTGACCGCGCCCTCTTCCTCGTCTCGCCCGTTTGCGCCTCGTACTGCCGGTTCTGCACCCGGCGCCGCAAGGTCGGCGATCCCGAGAAGATCCCGATGTCACAGTTCGAGTCTGCCTTCCAGTACCTGGAGCAGCACACCGAGATCCGTGACGTCATCATGTCCGGGGGCGACCCGCTGCTGCTGAACGACCGGCGGCTCGACGCGATCCTGGCCCGGCTGCGCACCATCAAGCACATCCAGATCATCCGGATCGGGAGCCGGGTGCCGTGCCACCTGCCCGAGCGGATCACGCCGGAGCTGTGCGCAACCATCCGGAAGTACCACCCGGTCTGGATCAACACGCACTTCAACCACCCGGATGAGCTCACGCCGGCGGCGGTGAAGGGCCTGGGCATGCTGGCGGATGCCGGCATTCCGCTGGGCTGCCAGACGGTGCTGCTCAAGGGCGTGAACGACAGCCCGGAAGTGATGAAGGAGCTGATGCACCGGCTCATGCTGGCGCGCGTGCGGCCGTACTACATCTACATGGCCGACCAGGTGGCCGGGGCCGAGCACTTCCGCACCACGGTGCAGAAGGGGCTCGAGATCATGCACGCCCTGCGCGGATGGACCAGCGGCCTGGCCAACCCGTACTTCGTCATCGACGCCCCGGGCGGCGGCGGCAAGATTCCGCTGTTGCCCGAGTATGTGGAGAGCATGAACGAGGACGAGGTGGTTCTCCGGAACTTCCGTGGGGAACGGTTCGTCTACCGGCAGGCGCGCGAGGAAGTCGAAGTGGGGGCCGGATCATCCGATCCCGAATACCTGTTCCAGCCGACGCTGCAGCTGAAGAAGTCGCCGCGAAAGAAGGCGGTGGCGCCGAGGAAGCGGAAGACGGCGTAACAGGGCGGCAGGACGCCAGGAGGCGAAGGCGCCAGGGAAGCAACAAACGGTGGATCAGGGCGTCGAGGCCCTGATCCACCGTTGTTTTTTCCTGGCGCCTTGGCCTGCGCCTGGCGCCCTGGCTGACCCTACTCGGCAAACTTCACTTCAGTCCCATCCGTGGCCAGGTAAAGCACCTCGAGCCCACCGTCCCGGCTGGGAACGACCGTCGGAGAACGTGCGACGCCGATGCCTTCCTCGATCGTACTGTAGCGCCAGCGGGCGACGGTGGTACAGACGCTGGAGCATGTGGCGTATCGGAGTCGGTCGAGGCCGTTGTCGATGAAAGTTGCCTGCACCCGCCCGTTGGCATCGACCGTGAGTCCACTACCCCTCCCGACGGGGGCCGTAGTGGCAAGGTCGATGGCGGTCCAGCTGGCGATGGTGATGCATGCGCTGGCGCAGGAGGCATACTTTATCGTGTTGCCCGTGGCGGCGTAGTAGGTCACGGCCAGCAGGTGGTTGGGGCCAAGCGCCAACGCGGGCTCCTCGCCCCCGTCGGCAACAGAGACGGCACTGATCGTCCAATCTGTCGGCTGCACGCAGTCGATGGCGATACAGGTGGCGTACTTGAGATTCCGGCCACCGCTATCCTGATACACCACGTGACGGATCGCTCCATCCACGACAATCGAGCTCGACTGCCCCACAAACGGACCGGTATCCGGCGTTCCATTGGCCCAGTTGACCTGGAGGGAGCACAGCGCGAGGCAACGTGCGAACCTGAGGAAGCTGTTGATGCCGTCGTAGTAGCTGGCGTACACGGCGCCGCCGGGCGTCACTGCGATGGAGGGGTTCATGCCGATCAGGCTGCTCGAGCTGTCGGCGACGGCAAATGACCATGAGGTCAGGGTCGTGCACGCAGAAAGGCAGGTCGCGTAGCGCAGGGCCTGCAGTCGATCGCTGCGATACACGACATGGACCCGTCCGGAGGCATCGACCCCGATTGCACTGGAAGAACCGACGTTACCGACCGTATCCAGTGCCAGTACCGCCCAATTTGCTCCAAGCGCACAGGAACTGGCGCACTCCGCGTACGCCATGTCGCCGTTGAGCGAGTCCGCATAGACCGCGTGGAGGCCTCCGGTCGAATCCTTCGCCAGCGACAGGTGCCCGAAGAAGCCGGCGCCGGTGCCCAGCACGAAGGGCGCCATCGCACGGGTTGTAAAGGTCCAGGTGTACGGCGCGGCAGGTGCATCACCGGTGGTCGAGCGCAGGGCCGTGGAGATCGTCTCCCGGTATTTCGTGCCGGGAAGCAATGACGCAGTGGCCTTGATCCGGTTGCCGCCCAGCACCAGGATCTGGCGCGGCACGTCGAGTCCATCTGCGTCGGTCACCAGGCCGATGGAGGTGACGGTGGCCGTCGACGCTTGCACGGGCTTGTTGGTGTAGGCATAGACCGGCTGGCCATAGGGCGCGAGAAGAGCGTTGCTCGCGGGAAAGGTCGAGTCGATCACCAGTGGAGTCCCGCCGCCACCGCCGCCATCCGGCGGCGCAATCGGCACGGGAGCATCACAGGCTGCGAGGACGCCGAGGAGCGCTATGAGGGACATGCGCCGGACAGCGGATGACGTCATGAGTTACTCCTCCGTCGCCCGTTCAGGGCGGTGAGCAAAGCTGCAACCGACACGAGGATTGCAATCCACGAGCCGCCGGGCACGAGCGGCGACACGGGCAAAATGTCACCTGCTGCAAGCTCTTGCAGGACAGCTATTTCGAGGAGGCCGGGGGCCGGATTCCCCAACGCTCGATACCGTCGAGCCAGCTCCAGGGATCCAGCTCGATCCCCGTGATTCGCTGGGATGCTACGGCGGATTGCTCTGGTGCATAGAGGAATGCCGCAGGCGCATCGATGTTAAGTGAATCGAGCGCGGTCGCCCACGCAGCCCGTGCCTCGTTCAGCGTGGAGGCGGCCAGCGCGCCCTGGATCAGCGAGTCGGTGACGGGGTTGTCGTAGTGTCCGTAGTTGAGGCTGCTCCAGCCGGTACGGGTCCACTGATCCACGATCCCGCGCGGACTGGGCTCATCGAGGTATGCGCCCAGGTAGACATCGAACTTCCCCGCCGCCAGGCGCTGCTGAAACACCGGAAAGTCGACCGCCTCGATGGCCGCATCGACGCCGATACGGCGCCACGATTCCTGGAGTGCCTCGGCCAGGAGCTTCCGGCTGGCGCTGGTCGAGGGAACCAGCAACCTCACTGTCAGCTTCGCTCCCCCGCGATGGCGCATGCCGCCGGCGCTCCTCACCCACCCGGCCGAATCGAGCAGGGCCGCGGCCCGCACCGTATCGAACGGCAACGGGTGAACCTCGTCACTGCCGATCCACTGCAATCGCGAAAACGGCCCCCGCGGCACAGTCGTCCCGGGACCAAACACCGCCGTCGCGATGGTCGCGCGATCGAGTGACATCGTTAATGCCTGGCGCACCCGTCGATCACCGAACAGCGGATCCGGCCGGCCTGACCTGTCCGCGGCACGAAACGCCGCAAAGCCGTAGACCGCGGAGGGATAACGAATGAGCCGAAGTGACGTGTCCGCCGTGACCCGCTGCACCTGCGCCGGACCGCCCGCGTGCTCGAGCAGCGCCGCATCACCAGCCAGTACCAGGTTGAGCGCGGTTTCGGGGTCGGTGGCAAACTGCCAGGTGAGACGCGTGATCGCCGGGCGCGGGCGCCATGCAGAATCGGCATCCAGCGAAAGGGAGGTGCCATGATCCCAGGTGCCCATCCGGTACGGCCCGCTGCCCACCAGATGTGAGAGCGCGCTATCCCCCGCCCACTGCGACGCGGGTATCGCCTTCCAGATGTGCTCGGGAATGATGCGCACATGCCAGGTCGCGTCGTAGAGCTGCTCCGGTGACGGCGCCGGAAACCGGATCACGACCGTCGCCGAGTCCTCCGCCACGGCGACAACGCCGTCGAGCGCGGACGCGGCCGCGGTCTCGAGCGTCGTGTCGGTGTAGGCCGCGAAGGAGAAGACGACGTCGCCTGCGGTGAGAGGCACGCCGTCGTGCCAGCGCGCGCCGGGCCGAAGATGAAAACGCCAGCGCAGCGAATCCACGCGCTCCCACTTGACCGCCAGCGCCGGATGAAACGCGGCAGTGTCGATCGTGGCTCCGTGCGCGTCGAATTCAGCAAGCCGCTCATACACCCTATCGCTGATGTCGCGCCCCACCGTCTCCATGACCAGCGGTGGGAACACGCTTGGCGGCTCGCGCACCGCGGCAACCCCCACGACACTGCAACCATCGCAGGCTGGCCGCGGCGACTCGCACGCCAGGGCCAGCCCGAGCAGCATTAAATAGATGTGCGACGCACGGAGCATGAGCGGATCCCCGAGACCCAGGTGCGGCGGACTAGCGGCAATCGGACTGACTCGCCATGATCTACCTGGAACGAAACGTTACAGGCCGGAGACGATCATCCGGCCCGGCGGTACACTGCAAGCTATTGAGATCGCACCACTTAGCAAATACCGGTGAATGCGGAATGCCGTCTGCCTAGGAAGGGGGCGTCAATGATGGTTCACGTCCCAATCCGTTCTTCCGAGGTTTCCAATGCGTCATTCCTATCTGATCGCCGCGGCGTCCTGCCTGATGCTCGCCGCCTGCTCCGATTCCACCGGCACCGGGAGCGGCAGTCCCGCGACGGTGGCCTTCAATGTCGCCACCAGGCCTTCGACGACCGCCGCGCTCGACGTCACCGGCGCCGCGGACACCGTGACCGATGGCGTCAACAGTCTCGTGATCGACAGTGCGCAGCTCGTCATTCGCGACATCCACCTGCACCGGGTGGCCGACAGTACGTGCAGCGACAGCACCGAACACGGCGACAGCACCGAGCATCACGGCGCTGACAATATCAGGATCATGCATGACCACGGGGCAGACGACTGCGACGAACTCGATGTCGGGCCCTTCCTCCTGGATCTGCCCCTGGGTGCAGGTCCGGCGCGTCAGTTCAGTGTCGATGTGCCTGCCGGCAACTATCGCGAGGTGCGGTTCAAGGTGCACGCCGTCAACAGTTCGAGTGATCCCGCGTTCGCCGGCCAGCACCCTGCCCTGGACCAGCGCAGCGTCCGTGTGGTCGGTACCTGGAACGGCACGCCGTTCGTCTTCACCACGAGCGTCGAGGCCGAGCAGGAGACCGCGTTCAATCCGCCGCTCGCGGTTGCAGCAGCTGGGGGCACCAACCTGACGCTGCTGGTCGACCTCTCTTCCTGGTTCCTGGTCAACGCCGTGCTGGTAGACCCCTCCACGGCGAACGACGGCCAGCCGAATGTCAGTGCCGTGCAGGGAAACATCAGGGCATCCATCCGGACCTTCGAGGATCATGATCGCGACGGGAACGATGACACCCACGAGCATGATGGCAGCGGGCATCAATAGCCAGGAAGCCGCGCCCCGCCGGTGAGTCCCGAGTGGAGCGTTCGCATGATCGCGCTCAGCGAGAGCTTCCGTACCGCCCTGGACGGGCTGGTGCGGGAGCTCGGTGGCGTTCCTGTCACCTGGGCACCGGGCGATGAGCCGGAGTCCACCAGCGGCCTGGTGCTGCTGCTGGCGGGGGGCGCCGAGGCCGACGCAACCGACCTGCTTCCTCGCCTTGGGAATACCGGTCGGACGCTGGTCGTCGGCGCCGCCACGGATCACCGGCTGGCCACGGCCATCATCCACGCGGGGGCGCGCGACTATTTCGCGTTGCCCGGAGATCTCGAGGCACTGCGGCGCGTGCTCGAGCGGGAGGCACGGGAAGCGCAGGCAGAAGTTGCAGGTGGCCTGTTCGCCGCCGAGGAGCGCGGTGCGAACGGCTTCGCCGCCATCATCGGCGGCAACGAGGGCATGCGCCGGGCCATCGAACAGGCGCGACGGGTCACGCGTCATGCAGGCGTCACGGTCCTCATCGGCGGGGAGACCGGCACCGGGAAGGAACTGCTGGCCCGGGCCATCCACTATGAAGGGCCGCGCGCCGCTGCGCCGTTCGTCGAGATCAACTGCGCTGCGATTCCAGCCAGCCTGCTCGAGAGTGAGCTGTTCGGGCATGAGAAGGGGTCGTTCACCGGTGCCATTGCCGCCAAGCCGGGCCTCTTCGAAATGGCGCATGGCGGAACGCTCTTTCTCGACGAGATCGGCACCATGCCGCTCGAGTTGCAGGCCAAGTTGCTGCGGGCGCTCGAAAGCAGGGAAATCCGTCGTGTTGGTGGACAGCGAACGCGCCGCGTGGACCTCCGAGTGATCGCCGCCACGCATGCCGACCTGCAGAGCGCGATGGCACGCGGCGAGTTTCGTGAGGACCTTTTTTATCGGCTCAACGTGGTGTCGGTGACGCTGCCGCCGCTGCGCGAGCGCCGCGACGATATCGAGCCACTGGCCGAGGTGTTCATCCGGCAGCTCGCTGCAAGCTACGGCTTGCCCGCGCCGCCGCTCACCGCGGCATTGCGGGCGGCACTGCAGGCGCACGCATGGCCAGGCAATGTCCGGGAGCTGCGGAACGCCATCGAGCGCACCCTGGTGCTTTCGCCACAGGGTACGCTCGATCCCGCGATCCTGCAGGGTGACGAGAAAGCGCCGGTTGCGGCTGCGACGGCACATCCGCTGCCGTTTCCCGCAGACCTCGCCGCCATCACGCGGGCAGCGGCACATGCCATGCTTGCGTACACCGGCGGGAACAAGAGCGAGGCCGCACGTCGCCTCGGTATTTCGCGGCCCCGGCTCCATCGATTGCTCAATGACACAGCACCATAATCCCGGCTTCGACCCGGAAGGATATCGCATGCTTTCGTCCGCTCGTCTCCGCACGCTGACCGCCACGACCCTGGTGGCGCTCGCGGTCGCCTGTTCCTCCGATATGACGTCGAGCGATGGACCCGGTACCGTGCGTCCGCCGGCGGAACTGACCGTTGTGCAGCTGTCGCCCACTGCTCCGCCGCTCGAGTCCGACACCGCCTCGTTCTGGGCCGTGAAGGGACAGGGAGCGGAACAAAGGCTGTATTTCCTCGACGACCAGGGACAGCGAGGCGAGGAATACATGAGCCTCAAGCTGTCGAACGAGTCCCTGAGCCGTCGCCCGGATGGATCGGCGATCGCCGAAGGCGACTCGGTGCTGATCAGCATTCGCGTGGTCGACCCAGTGCAGGTCCTGTTCGAACTGCAGCCGACGGGGCTGCAGTTCAGCACCACCGACCCGGCTGAACTCAAGATTCGGTATGCCGAGGCGAACGGTGACTTCAATGACGACGGCGAGGTGGACCACGCCGACAGCACCGCCGAAGCCGCGCTCGGGATCTGGCGCCAGGAGCACGTCGGCGACCCGTTCGTGCGGCTCGGCAGCGTGAAGGTGGCCGATGACAAGGCCTTCGAGGCGAAACTCACCGGCTTCAGCCGCTACGCGATCGCCTACTGAGCCGACGATGATCGCACCGCTCGCTGACCCCGACCTCGTCGCCGCCCTCCGCGCCCTGCTTGCGGCGGGACGCTACCGTGATGCGACGGAGCTCTGGCAGCGCGCCCCGGAGCCGGAGGCCCAGCGGAGCGAGGCGTTGCTG
Source organism: uncultured Gemmatimonadales bacterium (assembly GCA_963846945.1). GTDB lineage: Bacteria > Gemmatimonadota > Gemmatimonadetes > Gemmatimonadales > GWC2-71-9 > JAGGAG01. The sequence goes on from CAWJXX010000003.1 coordinate 27,366, forward strand.
CTGGCCGCAACCGCATCGATGCGGCAGGGCGACGTGGCCCAGGCGAATGCGCTTGCGACGCGCGCCGCCGCGACCTTTCATGCGCGGGCTGACCGCGACGGCCACCTGCGCGCACTCAACCTGCTTGGCGCCGTGGCATTCGAGCGTGGCGAACTGGACCTGGCCGCGGAGCGGTTCGATGCGGCGCGGAGCCTGGCGATGGAACTGGGCGACACACTCTTCCAGGCGCACGCCGCGAACAACAGGGCATCGGTTGCACACCTTCGGGGCAACGCCGCCGAGGCGATGAGCCTCTATCGTGCCGCACTGCTCGACTACCAGCGCCTGGGCGATCGCCGCGGCACCGCGCAGACCTATCACAACCTGGGTATCGCATTCCGTGACCTTGCCGCATGGGACGACGCTGAAAAGGCGTCCGCGCAGGCGCTGCGTCATGCCACGATGATCGAGGATGCCTCACTGGCCGCGCTCGCCCTCACCGGCCGCGCCGAGCTCGAGCTGGCGCGCGGTGCGAACGCACTCGCCACCCGCGCCCTCGATCGAGCCAGCCAGCTGGCGCTCGACGCCGGGGATGTCCTGGGTGAAGCGGAAATCGGGCGCGTACGGGCGATGGTGGCGCTGCGGGAAGGACGCGTCGATGCAGCGGTACGCGAAGCGCAGCGTGCATCGGAGACGGCTGCGGCCCAGGGATCGGCGCTGCTCGCCGCCGAGTGCGCCGCGGTCATGGCGCTGGCGCTGCATCGGCTCGGTCGCGCGAAGGAGGCGGGGTCAGCCCGGGAGGACGCGCTGGCCCGGTTTGCGGCACTCGGCGCGGAAGCGCACGCCGAGCGATTCAGGGTCGACTGGAAGGCAGCAGGCTAGCGCACTACGCGACCGTGATCTCCCGGGCGAGGTAGACGTCCTGGATCAGGTTCAGCAGTTTCACCCCTTCCGCCATGGGTCGCTGGAAGGCCTTGCGTCCCGAAATGAGCCCGGTACCGCCCGCCCGCTTGTTGATCACGGCGGTGCGCGCCGCATCCGCGAAGTCATTGCTGCCCGACGCCCCACCGCTGTTGATCAGCCCCGCACGACCCATGTAGCAATTGGCGACCTGGTAGCGGCAAAGATCGATTGGATGATCCGTGGTCAGCTCGGTGTAAATGCGCTTGTCGGTCTTTCCGTACGGATTGTCCTTGGTATTGAGAGCGTTGTAGCCACCGTTGTTTTCCGGCAGCTTCTGCTTGATGATGTCGGCTTCGATCGTCACGCCGAGGTGATTGGCCTGGCCGGTCAGGTCGGCCGAGACGTGATAGTCCTTGTCCTGCTTGAACGCCGGATTCCGCAGGTAGCACCAGAGCACGGTCGTCATGCCCAGCTCATGCGCCATGGCGAACGCCTGGCTCACTTCCACGATCTGCCGGCCGGATTCCGCCGAGCCGAAGTAGATCGTGGCGCCTACCGCGACGCAGCCCATCTCCCGCGCCTGCTTGATGCTTCCGAAGGCGATCTGGTCGAACTTGTTCGGATAGGTCAGGAACTCGTTGTGATTGAACTTGAGCAGGAAGGGAATGTGATGCGCGTACTTCCGTGCAACCGAACCAAGCGCGCCCAGCGTCGTGGCAACTGCATTGCAGCCGCCTTCCATGGCGAGCTTCACGATGTTCTCGGGATCGAAGTACATCGGGTTCTTCGCGAACGATGCGCCGGCTGAATGCTCGATACCCTGGTCGACTGGCAGGATCGACATGTAGCCCGTGCCGGACAGCCGGCCGTGATCGAACAACGTCTGCAGGCTGCGCAGCACCGGAGCCGGACGATCGGAGCCGAGGTGCATCCGGTCAACCCAATCGGGGCCTGGCAAGTGGAGGGACTCCCTGAGTATGCCGGTGCACCGATGCTCGAGCAGGTTCGTGCCGTCGCTGCCAAGGAGCTCGGTGATCGCTGACAATGGGGCCATAAGTCCCTTCTCCCTATCGCTTTATGCTGATTGAACGGCCGGTGTGATCGCGCCCGCGCAACATGCCCGGGGCAGTATCCTATGGCGCAGGTGGCCGCCGCGCCACCATTGGATGACCCTATAGTTGCTCTGGACAGCGGCTCAGGGCGTGACCATGTTTGTCAGCCCTTACTGGCTCACCCGTTTCCGAGGATGCTTTCATGCGCCGTTTGCTTGTCCGTACCGTGGCTGCAGCCGCCGTTCTGGCCGCCGCGGGCACCGCACCTGCAGCCGCACAGATTCCAAATCAGAACTTCGAGATCACGCCGCTCGCAGGCTATCTGTGGGGTGGTGGCTTCGAGACTCCGGCGAACGGGGCCTTCCCAGCCGGAAAGATCTCGCTGGCCCCGAGCTTCGCGTGGGGCGCCGAAGCCGGCTATACGCCGAACGGCAACACCTGGTTCGAGCTGACCTACCTGCACCAGTCCACAGACGCAACATTCAATCGCAACGGCAACGTCGCGTGTCCGGTGTCCAATTGCACGGCGAACTTCTCGACGAACTACATCCAGGCCGGCGGCCGGTGGGAGTTCGGCGAGCGCCACATCAGGCCGTTCCTCGGATTTGGCCTCGGCATCACGATCTTTGACCCGGATATCCCGTCGGCCGGAACCAGCACGGACTTCTCGATCTCGGGCGAGGTCGGCTTCCGCTACATGCTGGGCAAGGGCAAGGAGCAGCGCATCGGCATCCGCGGTACGTTCCGCGGCTGGTGGAGCTTCGTGCCGAGCGGCCAGTACGCCGGCTGGTGCGGCTACTACGGCTGCTACGCGGTCGAGACGTCGGCCACCGTCGCGCAGGGTGAAGTCACCGGCGGCCTGGTGATCACCTTCTAGGGCCGAGGCTGGTTGCAGCTCGCAGAAACCCCGGGCAGATCCCGGGGTTTCTTCTTTGGGGGTCAGGCGTGTCGCCTCTCCCCGGTCACCCAGCCCGACTCGAGGTACCACATGCTGCCCGACGAACCACTTCCCGATTTCTCCGACGTCGAAAGCGGGAGTTCTTCACCCGCCGCGTCGAATGCGCCGGCGACCCCGGATGCGCCACGCACCTACGAGGTGCAGAAGGGCGACAATCTCTCGAAGATCGCCAGGCATATCTACGGCGATGCCAACAAGTGGAAGCAGATTTTCGAGGCCAACAAGGACAAGCTGAAGGATCCTGACAAGATCTTCCCCGGCCAGATCCTCACCATTCCCGCCGCCTGAGCCGGCAAGGAGACACCATGAAGTTCACGCGCACCGTTGCCACGCTGGCCCTGATTGCCACACCGTTCGTCATCTCGGCGTGCAAGAAGGAAGCGCCGCCGGCACCACCGGCGGCTGCCGCAACGCCACCGCCGCCGCCGCCGGAGCCACAGGTCACGAAGATCGAGCTCGGCAGTTCTGCCGGGGCCGACGGTCGGGTCCTCGCGACCCGGTCGACGTTCGGGGTGAAGGACAGCATCATCGCGTCGGTCTACACCGAGAACACGGCGCCCGGGAGCACCCTTACCGCGAAGTGGACCTACCAGACCGGCCAGACCGTCGACTCGACGTCACAGGCCGTGGGCACCGGCGGGGTCACCGAGTTCCACATCGTCAAGAAGAGCGGCTGGCCTGTCGGCAAGTACAAGGTCAGTGTCGCGCTCAACGGAACGCCTGCCTCGTCGGCCGACTTCGACGTGAACAAGAAATAGCAGCCGCAAGTCCGCCTCTCAGCTGACTTCGGCCATCTCCTGTTTCGCCGCGGAGGCCACCTTGGCGGTGACCTCCGGCGGCGCTTCCGCAAATCCGTGGAATTTCTCGGTGTGGGTGCCGCGCCCATGCGTGATCGAGTGCAGCGCGGTGCTGTACCGGTACAGTTCCGCCTGCGGCACGATCGCCCGGACGCGAGTGAGCCGGCCATCGCGATCGGTCCCGAGGATCTGGCCGCGCCTGGCGCTCAGGTCACCCATCACGTCGCCCAGGGTCTCTTCCGGCGCCAGCGTGTCGACATCCATCAGCGGCTCGAGCAGGACGGGGCGACAGTTCGGCGCCACATTCCTGAATGCCTGGATCCCGGCCATCTTGAAGGACATTTCGTTGGAGTCCACGTCGTGATAGCTCCCGTCGAAGCACTCGACCTCGAAATCCACGACCGGATGGCCGGCGAGCACGCCGCGCAGCGCTGATTCCTGGATCCCCCGGTCCACGGCGGGGATGTACTTGTTGGGAATGACGCCGCCGACGACCTTGTCGAGAAAGCGATAGCCCTCCCCTCGGGCGAGCGGCCGGATCCTGATCCAGCAGTCGCCGTACTGTCCCCGACCTCCCGTCTGCTTCTTGTGTTTCCCCTGGCCTTCGGCGCGCCCGCGGAACGTCTCCCGATAGGCAATCCGGGGCCGTGCCAGCTCGGCGGCAACGCCGTAGCGGCGCTGCATCCGGCTCAACAGCGTCTCGAAATGCCGCTCGCCCATGCCGTGCAGCAGCGTCTGGCCCAGTTCCGAGTTGTACTCGAAGTGGAAGGCAGGATCCTCCTCGTGCAGCTTGTGCAGGGCCGCGGCGAGGCGATCCTCGTCACCGCGCTTGGTCTGGAGTGCGGCGGTCGCGACGGCCTCGGGAAAGGCGATGGGCGGGAGCCGCACCGGGTTTTCGCGCCGGCAGAACGTGTCGCTCGTGTGCGTATCCTTGAGCTTGGCGACGCAGCCAATGTCTCCTTCGCTGAGCCGGTCCACCTCGAGGCGATCCCGGCCCTGCGACACGGAGAGATGGTTGATCTTCTCGGCGATTCCGTGTTCGGCGTTCCACACCTCCTCGCCGTTCCGCATCTCGCCGCGATACAGCCGGAAATAGGTGACGTCGCCCACGTGCGGTTCCGATACGGTCTTGAACACGCGCCCCACGAGGGTCGGTGTGGCGCCACGCCATTCCTCGGCGGCACCCTCGTCATCTGCCTCCGGCGCGACAGTCTCTGCCGGCGACGGCAGCAGCTCCACGATTTCCTTGAGCAGGGTTCGCGTGCCATAGGTGAGGTCGGCGCTGCAGCAGAACAGCGGCACGACGGCACCGGTGACAACCGCATGCTTCATCGCCGCGGTGAACTCGGCCCGGGGGATCTCCTCCCCGCCCAGGTAGCGCTCGATCAGGCCGTCATCGGTAGCCGCCACGGCCTCGAGCAACTGGTCACTGTACTTCTTCACCTGGCCTTCCAGCGCTGCCGGCACCGGCACCACGGTGTACTCGCCCCGGGTGCCAGGCTTGTACTCATGGCAATGACCGGAGAACAGGTTGACGATGCCGTGGAACCCCTTGCCATCACCCACGGGGACCTCGACCGGAACGACGCGGGGCGTCAGGTGCGTTCGCACATCCTCGTAGACCCGCTCGAAGTCGGCATTGTCCTTGTCCATGGCCGCGATGACCAGCATGCGCGGCAGGTGGTAGAAGTCGCACAGCTCCCAGATTTTCTCGGTGCCGACCTCGACGCCGCGCAGTTGCGCTGAGCACCACCAGTGCCGCGTCTGCGACGCTCAGGGCCGCCACCGCCTCGCCCAGGAACTCGAGATAACCGGGGGTGTCGAGCAGGTTGATCTTGGTGTCGAGCCACTCGGCATGCGCCACGCCGAGGCTGATGGAGTGCTGGCGTTCGATTTCGTCGGGGGATGAATCGGTGAGGGTACTGCCATCCTTGATACGACCGTGACGCCGGCTCGATCCTGCCACATACGCGAGCGCGTCAACCAGGCTCGTTTTACCGCTGCCACCGTGCCCTGCCACCGCGACATTCCGGATGGCGTTGGGGCCATAGACTTTCATGGCCTGCACCTCCTTCGACTGGAGTCATTCTCATCATGCAGGTCGAAGAGGCGGCTGTCAAATGGCGGGTGCGCCAAGGTCACTCCCTGAACTGCACCTCGGCAATGAACGGAAGATGATCCGAGCCATAGTCCGCACCCACCGCGGCCCCGACCGCCTCGAGTCGCGCGTCGACCAGCACATGATCGATACGCACGCGAATCCAGCCATTCAGCTTGGTGTAGCCCCAGCCATTCCCCGCCCAGCCGAAGGCATCCTGCAGGCTGGCCCAGTATTGCTGCCAGAAAATGCTTTCCACCGGCAGATTGAAGTCGCCGGTCACGATGCGCGCGCCGGACGTTGAATCGATCCATCGCCGGACGAAGCGCGACTCGGTGTCACGCAGGATGTTGTTGGCCTCGATCAGTGGCGGTGCATGGAGCGGGTCCGTGAGCAGGTGTTCGACCCCGTGGCGTGGCGTTTCCAGGTGCAGCACGAACACGGTGACCGTGCCTCGCGGCGCCACGACGACAAACCGCGCCACCGACGGCGCGGAACCGCCCCGCACCTGGAATGCCGTCGCGGGCATCCCCACCGGCGGCTCGCGCAGGGGATAGCGGCTCATGAAGCAGAGGCCGGGCGCCGTGCCGGTGTCCACCACTGCCCATCCCTTCTGCAGGGCGAGGGCCTCGCGCATGGTCAGGCCACATTCCTCGAAGCCGGCGATATCCGGCTGGGTATCGGCCAGCACCTCGGCCAGGCGATAGGCGACGACAAGCCCACCCTCGACGTTGTAGGTAAGCACTCGCAGCGGCTGGTGCTTGCGCCACAGTGGTGCGGTACTCAGTGTGCCGCCCATGATGGGACCCATCACCACGAGCGCGGCGAGCCCGGCCGGCCACAGCGCGCTGCGTCGCCGGGCGAATGCGAGCAGCCCCAGGCCGGCCGGAAGAAGCAGCCAGGGCCACCTGCCCCGAGTAGATCAGGGCGGTACCCCACCAGGTGCGATCGCCGAAGAAGCGATACACCAGGGCGATGAGGCACAGGCCCGTGAGCAGCAGCCACCCGGCACCGTCCAGCGGCGTCAACACGAACCGGCCGATCCGCAGGCGCGACCATGGCGCACCACCCCCCAGCCACGGCACAACCCGCTGGATGCGAAAACGATCGACCGGCGACTTGCACTTCGGGCAGCGTGCGGAACGCCAATAGCGGGCGGGGTCGACAGCGACCTTGTGTCCCCGGGCGCAGCGAAAGACGTAGCGTGTCTCGGTCATGAGCGCGGTAAACTAGGGGCATGCGGGGCAAAGCCGGTATTATGCGGCATGACACCGTCCCGGACTGCCCTGGTCACCGGCGCCACTGAGGGAATCGGCCGCGCCACCGCCTTCGTCCTCGGGCGTGCCGGTTGGGCCGTCGGCGTCTGCGCCAGGACCGAAGTGAAGGTCACGGGACTGCTCGCGGACCTCGCTGCAGCGGGCATCCGGGCTGCAGGCCGCGCCGCCGATGTCGGCAACGAGGCCCAGGTTTCCGCGCTGGTTCGGCATGTCGCCGACACGCTGGGTCCGATCGACACCCTGATCAACAATGCGGGAATCCTGGTTGCGCGGCCCTTCCTGGAACTGACCCTGGCCGAGTGGGATGCCACGATGGCAACCAACTTGCGGAGCCTGTTCCTGGTTACGCGTGAAGTACTGCCGGAAATGAAGCGTGCCGGGCGCGGTGACATCGTCAACATCGCGAGCCTGGCGGGTCGCAACGGATTCGTCGGTGGTACCGCCTATGTTGCCTCGAAGCACGCCGTCCTCGGGTTCAGCAAGGCGCTGATGCTGGAGGAACGCAAGAACGGGATCCGGGTGATCGCCGTGTGTCCCGGATCAGTTGCCACCGGCATGCTGGTCGACCAGCCCTTGCTGCCAAGCAATGCGGAGAGGATCCTGCGGCCGGAAGACGTTGCGGAGACGATCCTGGCGGCGCTGGTGCTGCCTGGCCGGGCGCTGGTGAGCGAACTCGACATCCGGCCCACCAATCCGTGAGCCGTCTTCCGGAGTCGTGGGGTGTAACGCGATGCGTCTGCCAGAAAATGACCTTTGATCGCCTCCTGCGACTGGCGCGGGAATACGACTGGAACCTCGAGGAACTGGTCGCGAACACCGGATGCGGCGATCAATGCGGGATGTGCCATCCGTATCTCGAGCGCATGCTCAAGACCGGTGAAACCCGGTTTACACCGTTCCCGTAGCACGGGTGATCATGCATAGCAGCACGTCGATGCGGTGGTTGCGGACCCTCCTGCTGGGCACTTTCCTGCTCGGTGGCCCTGGGCTGCCCCTGCTCGACGCGTTGCTGTTCCATGGCCCGGGGGCGAGCGGGTCGCGCAGCAGCGCCTGGATGTGCCGGGCAGCGCGCGTCCGCACGCTGATACTTGCGTCCTCGCCGCACCGCTCCCGATTCCCGGCCCGGTACCACTCGTCATCGGCGGCGCTTGCCCTGTCGCTGGAAGAGCTCCCGCTGCCGTGCACGCTGTACCCGTCCTCCGATGTGCACGCGTACGAATCACTTTCTGCCCGGCCCCGCGCACCGCCCCTCTCGACGATCTGACCCAGTTCCATAACTGACAGGCCGTTTTTCATGACGCGACCCGGCGTTGACGCGGGTGCGCGTACCCATGAGCCAACATGGCGATCGCCTCCTCCGGGAGCGCGCTCGTCCATTTCGGAGAGGGCACCATGTACACATTCGTACTCGCGGCAGCGCTTGCTGCCGCCGTCGCCTCACCAGCGTGACTCGCTGGCCGCCACGCCCGAGGCCACACACCTGCACGGCCGCGTGACGGACTTCCACGGCAATCCACTGGCCGATGCCCGCGTTACCGTCGTCGAGATCTCCCGCGACGGCGACGACTGACCAGGAAGGTGGCTACAGCATTCCGGCTCTGCCATGCCGGCACCTACACCGTGACGTTCGCGCTCCTCGGCTATGGAGCCGCAGACGCGCGAGACGCTCGACGGAAGGACAAGGTCCTCGACGTCACGCTCAACGAGTCACTCGTTGAACTTCCGCCGCTCCAGGTGACGGCCAGCCCCAACGCGACCACGGCACTGACCTCGCCGCAGCCCGTGGCTGTGCTGGGCGGTGCCAGGCTGGCCGCCGATCACACGGCCAACCTCGGGCAGACACTGGACAAGGTGCCCGGTGTCACCGCGTGGACCACGGGAGCCGGCATCGGCAAGCCGGTCATTCGCGGCCTGACCGCGAGCAACGTCCTGATCCTGGCCAACGGCCAGCGCACCGACACCCAGCAGTGGGGCGATGAACACAGCCCCAACATCGAGACGTCGGATGCCGAGCGGATCGAGGTGATCAAGGGACCGGCCAGCGTGCTCTATGGCTCGGACGCCGTGGGCGGCGTCGTGAACGTGATCCCACCTGCCATTCCGGATGCCATCGGCGTGCCGGCCGTGGTAAGCGGCAAGATTCTGGCGGCCTACGGCAGCAACAACATCAATCCCGACGGCACCATCATGGCGCAGGCCGCAAGCGGGGGATTCGGGGTCCGGGGCGCACTGGTGGGAAGAAGTGGCGACGATATCCAGACTCCGGTCGGCACCTTGAACAACACGGGCTTCTCCACGGTGGATGGCAGCGTCGGTGCCGGCTACAAGGCGGGCTGGGGGTCACTCCAGGCGACGTATACCCACCGCTATGAGACGCTGCAGCTGATGGACGAGGATCCGTCCGCCACACCCTTCCAGCACGTGACCGACAATCGCTTCAATGTTGCGCTCGTGGCACCGACCGGGGGCAGCTCGCGCATCGAGGCGAATGTCGGCTACGACAGCAACCGGCGGCGCGAATTCGAGGAGGCCGGTGATCGCGAGGACCAGGTGTCATCGGGTCTTCAGAACGGTCTCTGGACCAGTGACATCCATTACCACAACAATCCCTGGGGTCCGTTCGTCGGGACCCTTGGCGTGCAGGCGTATCACAACGGATGGGATCGATTCGGCACCGAGAAGTTCCTGCCCCCGAGCCGGGCCTACGGCATCGGCGTTTTCGGGTTCGAGCAGGCCGACCTGGGCAGCTTCACCCTCTCCGTGGGACTGCGCTACGATTTCCGGCAGCTCGACGTGGATTCATCGGCAGTGGGGCGCGAGAACCGCCTTCGGCTCGTGCAGCAGCAAACGCGCGACTACAACTCCATCACCGGCAACGTGGGCGCCCTCTACCACCTGACGCAGCCGGTGGCGATCGCGTTCAACGTGGGTCGCGCGTTTCGCGCGCCGAACATCTTCGAGCTCTTCGGCTATGGCGTGCATGAGGGCGTGCCCCAGTTCCTGATCGGCAACGATTCCCTGAAGAACCAGACCTCCTGGACCGCCGACCTGTCGCTCCGCATCCAGAGCAGCCGGGTGCAGGTGGAGGTCGGAGGGTTTTACACGCCCATCGGCAATTTCATCTACTCCGACCCCACCGCCCAGCGCGACACCAGCTCCAGCGACGCGGAGGCGTCGGGGCTGCAGGAGTTCGTGGTGACACAGGGCAAGGCGGTGTTCTATGGCTTTGAGGCCGGGGCGGATTATCACCCCACGCGATGGCTCGAATTGCAGGCGGGCGGTGACTACACCTACGCGCAGAACCAGGTGCTCGACCAGCCGATCCCGTGGATCGCGCCACTGCGATTGCACTACTCGGCCAAGCTGATTGCGGGGGACGGCGGCTGGTACCGCGCACCCTATCTCTCGCTTGGCGCGAGCACCGTCATGGCCAAGGTCGCGTCACGAGTGGATCCCAATGAGCTGGACGCCACCACACCGGTACCTGGCGGTTACACCCTGGTGAGCCTGGGTGCCGGGGTGCAGATCCCGACGGGCCGCCAGCTGCTGTCGCTCGACGTCGACCTGATCAACGCCTTCAACGAGCAGTATGTCTGGTTCCTGAATCGCTACCGCAATTTCGTGGAGGGCGACCGGAACCTGGGCATGGGGCGGAACCTGATCATGCGAGCTTCCTGGACCTTCTAGTGCGTCACTAGAAGGTGATTGTCTGGGGCTTCCCGCTCCCGGCCACGAAGTACAGCGAGTACCGCTGCTGCTCCGGGAGGCGGAGCAGGTTCACGATGTTCTGCTGGTTCTCGAACATCTCGAACAGCAGTTCATCGCGGATGTTGAGCACACGAGGGGGCCGCGCGACGGGATATTCGACGAGGAACCAGACGGCCGCCTGGCCCTGCTCGTCCGTTTCAACGCCGGAGCTTCGCACCAGGCCGTGCAGGCGCGCGCCGTCCGCCTCGATCCACATGTGGTCCGCGAGATAGCTGCCGAAGAGCGAGTCGGCGACGGCGCTGGTCCGGAGATCGAGCGCGGCCAGCTTGTTCGCGCGCTTGAGCCCGGCCTCGATGTCGTCCTTGAACAGGCGAACCCGGGCCACGATGCCGTTCGTGTCCACGGCCATGCGCGTCAGGGTGACGTGGACGTCATGAGTCGTGAGTCGTGAGTCGTGAGCCGACGCGGGTCGTGAGTCGTGAGTCGTGCGTGAGGCGTGGGGCGGGAGCGGACGGCTCGCGGCGACCGACACCAACAGCACGACCGGAGCGAGTGACACCGACAGGCTCACGGGTGGCCCCGGCTGACGGCTCACGACTCACGACTCACGACTCCTGCTCACGACACACCCGACCCCGGCGCCGTCCAGGTGTTGTTGTCACGATTCACGTCCGCGAAGACCTCATTGGGGTCGATCACGACCTTCACCACGGTCTTGTCGGTGAAGAATCCGTACTGGTGCCTGAGCTCGTTCATTCGCCAGGCGTCGGCCGGCAGCTTCACCAGCTCGCTGGTTCCGTCCGAATAGGTCACCCCGATCTGGATCGGCAGCAGGATCCCGCCCTTGTTCTCGATGGTGATCCGCACATAGTTCTTGCCCCGTGACGTGTTTCCCGTGAGCGAGTCGGCCGACTGCGACTCCACCGACGTCACTGCCTGGTCGTTGGCGTACGTGGTATAGAACCAGCCTCGCCAGAAGTAGTTGAGCTCGTCGCCCCCGCCCTCCTCCATGGTGCGGAAGAAGTCGGTCGGCTGCGGCTGCTTGAATGCCCACTTGGTTGCGTACTCCCGAAACGCCTGGTCGAACAACTGCGGGCCCATGATCTGCTCCCGAAGCATCACCAGGCCGGCGGCAGGCTTGGCATAGCCATTGTTGCCGAAGGCACGGTGGATATCCTCCGACTCGGTCATGATCGGGACCTGGTCATTCTCCTTCATGTACGGCACGATGTTCTTCGCCGGGCCGCGCCGCGAGGGATAGTTCGCCTCCCAGTCCTGCTCCCCGTAGTACTGCAGGAAGCTGTTCAGTCCCTCGTCCATCCAGGTCCACTTCCGCTCGTCTGATGCCACGATCATCGGGAACCAGTTGTGGCCGACCTCGTGGATCGTCACCGAGATGAGCGCGTGCTCGGTCTGGGGGGTGTACGAGCCGTCGGGCTCCGGCCGCGCACCACAGAACGCGATCATCGGATACTCCATGCCGAACACCGGCCCATGAATGTTCGACGCCTTGGGGTACGGGAACGGAAACGCCATCCGCCCGTACGTCTTCATGGTCTGGGCGATCGCCCGGGTCGAAACCTTGTCCCAGAGCGGCATGGCATCGCGGGGATACAGGGAATGCAGTTCGATGGGCTTCTGCGTCGGCTGGTACCGGAAGCCTGCGGCATCCCAGACGAAGGTTTTCGAGGATGCCCAGGCGAAGTCCCGGACGTTCTCCGCCTTGAAGTGCCAGGTCAGTGGCGCCGTGCCGGAGGGACGACTGCCAGGTGTCATGACCTCGTCGGCACGGACAATGAACACGGGCTTGTCCGACAGGAACGCGTTGGCCAGGCGGGACCGCTGCGTGGCCGTGAGGACCTCGACCGGGTTGGCCAGGACGCCGGTCGCCTGCACGATGTGATCGTGCGGCACCGTCAGGCTCACGTCATAGTTGCCGAAGTTGAGATAGAACTCGCCCTGGCCGAGGAACTGGTCGGTCTGCCAGCCGTTGACGTCGTCGTAGACCGCGGCGCGGGGAAACCACTGCGCAATCTCGTACAGCCAACCGTCCTTGACCTGCTCACGCACCGCGCGCCCGTTGCGACCCTGCTCCGGCACATGATAGGACCAGTCGATCTCGAACTCGACCGAGCTCCCCGAGCCGAGTGGCGTCGGCAGCGGGATCTTGAGCTCGGTGCCGTTGATCACATAGGGCACATCCACCAGGTGCGTCGCGCTCTTGCCGGACGCGGGCACGACCACCTGCACCCGGGTCAGCTTGTCACCGCCGTTGAAGGGCTCGGGCAGCAGGAACTTCCGGGCCGCGTCACTGATCGTGGGAGGGAGCGCTGCCTCCGAGGCGATGGCCCGGCTGGTCCTGGCGTCCTCGATGTTCTGGTCCAGCTGGAACCAGAGATAGGGCAGAACTTCAGGCGAGTTGTTGTGGTAGGTGACGTGCTCCGTGCCGGTCACTGCATGGGTCACGGTGTCGAGCGAGGCCTTGATGACGTAGTCGACGCGCTGCTGCCAGTACCTGGCGCCGGGCGACCCCGAGGCGGTCCGGATCTCGTTGGGCGCCGCCCATTCCTCCAGCGCGCGGAAGTTGGAGAGGTTCGTCTTCGGGTTCGGACCGGCATTGAGCCATTGCTGCGCCGTGGCGCTGCCCGCGCCAAGGACCAGCAGCAACGCAGAAAGCAGGGCCACGCGGGCGGTGGCGCGAGACGTTATCGGCGACATTCGAACTTCCGTTGAGAGTTGATCAGGTGACGACATGCATGCGGTCGATGATCATGGTCGTGGCGAGCGCGATGGTACCACCGCACAGTACCAGCACCCATTCCCGGCGCGTCAGGCCCAGCACCCGCACGGCCAGCACGCCGAGCGCCATCACTGCCGCGACGATGAACAACTGGCCCACCTCCAGCCCGAGGTTGAAGGCGAACAGCGGGCGCACGATGGATTCCTCGCCACCGAGGAGACTTCGGAGGAAGGTCGAGAATCCAAGTCCGTGAATCAGCCCGAACGTGGCGGCGAGAAAGTAGGCCGGCCATTGCGCCCCGGACGGTCCATGCTGCTCGTCGTCATTCTTCGACATCGCAATTGCGGCGATGCTCGTCAGCACGATGGTGACCGGGATCAGGACCTCGACCAGGCGTGTATTGACGTGGACGATGTTGAGCGTTGCCAGCGCCAGCGTCACGGAATGACCCAGCGTGAACGCGGTCACCAGCCAGAGCAGCCGTCGCCAGGCGGCGGGCGGATAGGCCGCTGTCAGCGCCGCGACAAAGAGGATGTGGTCGTAGGCCCTGGGATCAGCGATGTGGCCGAAGCCAAGGCGGAGATAGACCACGAACTCTGACAGGCTGACTCCTCGCGCTACGGGGACCACCGGCGAGCGGGCAATATATGGGGGCCCGCAGGCTACGTACGCCGCTCCCGGGGTCCCGGTTTCCTGCTCACAGGATGCCCCACAGGAACCGGCCCGCGTCGACGCCGAAGCGCCACCCTCCCTCGCGGAACCCATAGGCCACGTCGAACCGCACGGTGTCGAAGAATGCCATGAACCCGACGCCCAGCGTGGGGAAGCACCCATCGTTCAGTGTGGTGCCTGATGGAGACTGTCGATCGACTACGCAAACGAGTACGGCGTACGGTGCAAGCGTGGCCGTCGGCGGACTCTTGCCGATCCAGGGCAGCGGCACAGCGACAAACGGCACCGGTACCCGCACCTCGGCGCGCTGCGACACGCCGAACCGCGCCGCAAACTGGTGATACTCGTCGCCGGGTCCGGTGACCATGCCGCCGAGGCGCACCAGCTCCTGGCTTGGAACGGTACCGCCTCCCACCACCGCCGCGTGGGATTCGAGATGAAGCTCCGGCGAGCCCAGCGGATGGATATAGGTCAGCGATCCCGCCAGCCGCCCGATAACGCCATCGGGCGACCCGTCGCGTGGCGAATACCCCTCGAGGCGGGCGTCGAGGCGCCAGCCGAGTGCGTTGCCCGAGGCCGATACGTCGCGTTGCCGCAGCATCCCGACATCGAGGCGGATGGCATCGAGCGCGCTGGCGGGAATGGTCGGCTGGTAGGTGCCGCTCCATGGTGTCGCGTGCACGCTCAGGCTGTCCTGTCGCTCGACGGCCACGCGCATGCTCCACGAGACCGGACCGACCGGCTCCAGGTTGAATCGCAGGCCGGCGGCGTACACATCGTACGGGTCAGTGTCGTCATCACCGAGGATCTGTGCCGCGAGCGTATTCCGGACACCAGAGACTTCCGCCACGTCCCCGGCGTCGCGATAGACGCGCCCTCCGAATGCGGTTACGTGCAGGGTTGGCGAGATGCTGTACGACAGTTCGAGGCCACCCTTGACCTGTTCATCGCTGAACCCGTACGCCACTCGTGCACCCACACGCCACAATCCGCCGAGACCCAGGCGCCCATCCAATCCAAGGCCAAGGCCCTCGACCCGGTTGACATGGGCGAAATCTGAAATGCCATGCCCGCCGATCGACGCGCCACTCGCACGCGCCAGTACGCGCTGCTGCACCAGTCCTTCCGCCTGCTTGCGCACGGCACGCACCTCGTCCTCGGTCACGGCCTGGTCGGAGGGATCCATCGCCGCCATGATGGGCGCATCCCACTGGAACTGCGCCCGCTCGGCCGGAGGTGCCAGCACGATCCGCACCGACGGCGTTCCCTCGAGCACGTGACCGTTCATGGGTGGCGGCGGCGGAATGGTGGTCGTGTCGGCGAACGCCGCATGATCGGTGACGAGCCAGTGGGCGCGCACGATGCCCTTCACGGGAAAGTCGAACCAGGTGTTCACCCGCACCACCTCCACCTCCTGGCGGTACGGCAGCCAGAAGCGACCCTCGACCAGCAGGTTTTCCAGGACCAGTGCCAGTCGTTCGATGCGCCGATCGAGAATCGCGTTGCGCGTAAAGGTGACGGCAAGTCGCACGAGGTCGCCGGTCGCGCGATCGAGGTACATGCTCCCGACCATCCCGGGAGCCTCTGGATCCCGTGGGCGCAGCAGCAGTTCATACGCCTCGACCTGTCGGCCCGGGAGAGCGATTGAGAGGGAGTCGGCGATGGCAAAGGAGTAACCCGCTCGCCCGCCAGGAGAGAGCGGATGTGGCAGGTCGCGCACGTCGTTGCCATCGCCGAGACGAACCTGGTCGCCCAGGTTGTTGGTGATGACGCCGTAGCGATCACTGTAGAAGCCGACGTCGCCGGGCAGGAGTGTCGTATCCCGGCGACCCACGATGCGCTGCAGGGACACGCCCGGCGCGCGCCAGTAGATGTTGCTCGCGAGTTCCTCGAGCTTCACCACGCGCGGCGGAAGCACCGCTGCCTCGCCCAGGTCGACGAGAAACTCGAGTGAGCCGTGCGCGGTCGCGGTCCAGGCGTGCAGCGTCGAGTCGAGCGACGATCGGCGCGCGACGGCACGGTTCACGAGGGCCGTGGCCGCAGGACTGTCCCACGATTGTGCCGCGGCTGGCGCAGCGAGGGCCGCGTCGCCCAGCAGCATCGCAAGGCATATCCGCAATGATACGGATTGCCCGATGCGGTGCCGCGGGTTTGCTTCCCGACCGCTTCTCAGAAGTGTCAACCTCAAGCTGCTACGGGATTTACGTGTCGATCTCAATCCGCAGAACCGGCCCCGCCCTGTTCGGCCTCTCGATACTCGCGGCGTGTGGTGGAAAGCCGTCCCAGGGAACGGCGACCCCGACTCCGGCCACGACCAAGGCATCCACCACGTTTGTCCAGCCGGACTCGGGTGAGACGCATCTCCGGAACATTCGCCAGCTCACGTTCGGCGGCAACAACGCCGAGTCGTATTTCTCGCGTGACAGCAAGCAGTTGATCTTCCAGCGCCAGATACACGTGGTCGAGGGCTGCGACCAGGAATACCTGATGAACGTCGACGGCTCCGGACATGCGGCGCGTGTCGAATGGCCTCGGCCGCACGACCTGCGGGTTCTTCTACGACGGTGACAAGCGGATCCTCTACAGCTCCACCTTCAAGCACGACTCCGCCTGTCCCATCCCGCCGGACAAGTCCCACGGATACGTCTGGCCGATAGGCTACCTGGAGATCTACACCTCGAAGATGGACGGGTCCGACTTCCGCCAGCTCACCAACAACGGCGCGTACAATGCCGAGACCACGGCGTCGTACGATGGCAAGAAGCTCATCTTTACCAGCACCATGCACGGCGACATCGACCTGTACACGATGAACATTGATGGCACCGGCCTGAAACAGATCACCACCCGCATCGGCTACGATGGCGGCGCGTGGTTCTCCCCCGACGGCAAGTCCATCGTCTGGCGCGCGGCCTACCCCAAGACGGCGGCCGACACCGCGGACTATCTCCGCCTGCTCAAGGACCACCTGGTCCGGCCGGCCAACACGGAAGTGTGGGTCGCGAACGTGGACGGCACCAACCCGAGGCAGGTGACCAGCCTGGGCGGCGCCAACTTCGCGCCGGTGTTCACGCCCGACGGGAAGAAGATCATCTTCTCCTCCAACTACAAGAGTCCGCGGAGCGGCGCCTTCGACCTGTACCTCATCAACCCCGACGGCACCGGGCTCGAGGCCGTCACCACCAACCCCGAATTCGATTCCTTCCCCATGTTCAGCTACGACTACAAGCAGCTGGTGTGGGCCTCGAACCGGCACGGGCACGAATCGGGCGAGACCGACCTGTTCATCGCCGACTGGGTGCCGTAGCCGAAGCGAAGAGGTGAGAGGTCAGAGGTGAGTGAGGCCGCTCCGCGCGATGCCTGCCTGCTTACCTCTTACTTCCTCTTACCTCTTACCTCTTACCCCTTACGGTTTCCGGGCTTGACTCCCACAGGGCGAGGCGCAACTCTCCTCTCATGCCGACCTACACCTATGAGACCCTGTCCGGGTCGCCGCGACGGTTCGATGTACGGCAGTCGTTCAGCGAGCCGCCACTGGAGCAGGATCCGGAGACCGGCGAGCCGGTACGACGGGTGATCAGCGGTGGCGCGGCGCTGCTGACCTCCCGGGAGAGCGCCAAGGTTGGCGAGCCATCGGTATCGGGTGGTGGATGTGGCAGCAGCTGCGGCTGTGGGCACTGAGCCTACACCGCTCCGGCGACTCGTACCGCCCAGGGCGCTCCTTGCGAGCGCCCTTCTTTTTGCCCTCGCGTGCGTCCTCGATTACTGGGCGTATCAGCACATCGTCATCAGCGATGTCTATGACCGCGACTGGGGCCGGTTCCTCCGCAGTGCAGGCTTCGTCCCGCTCTGGATGACCGGCTCGCTTGCGTTGGTGCTTTACGATCGCGGCCTGACGCCGCCGCCGCCGGGTGGGGCGTATCGGCGGGGAATGCTCCTGACGCTCGCCCCGCTCCTGTCCGGTGGAGTCTGCGAACTGCTCAAGCTGCTCCTCCGTCGCGAGCGGCCGAACCTGCATGACGGGGCGTACGTCTTTCGCAGCTTCGCCGATCATCCCTGGAGCACGTCCGCGATCGGGCTTCCCAGCAGCCACGTGATGGTCGCGTTTGCCGGTGCCGGCATCGCGGGCCTGTTGTTTCCGCGGACGTGGCCCGCGTGGATGTTGTTCGCCGCCGGGTGTGCCTTCACCCGGGTGGCCGCGCAGGCCCACTTTCTGAGCGACGTGACATTGGCAGCGGCGGCGGGCCTGCTCGTCGCCCGGGTGGTCTGGCTGCGTCTCGGCGCCCGGTGAACCCTTGGTGTCCGGATCACGCGCGCATAACGTATTTCGGCCGTGCGGTAAGCCGCCGCATGGCGTCGCATACAACACTCTTCCAGGAATCGACCGTGCGTCCCAGTGCCCTGATCGCCTTCTCTGGCCTCTTGCTCGCCTCCCGCGGCATTTCTGCCCAGCAGGCTCCTGAGAACCGCGAGTACCCCGGCCTCGAGACCGGCAAGATGTGGCAGTTCGATGTCCCGCCACTGCAGTACTGGAACAAGCGTTATGGCTTTGTGCCGGCAGCGGGCTGGCTCGACCATGTCAGGCTCTCCGCCCTGCGCTACGCGACCAACTGTTCCGCGTCATTTGTCTCGGGCAAGGGACTGGTGATGACCAATCACCACTGTGCCCGCGAATGCATCGAGAGCTCGACCCGGAAGGGCGAGGACCTGCTGACGAATGGCTTTGTCGCCGCCACACTCGAGGAGGAGCGGCCGTGCAAGGGGATATTCCTGGACGAGCTGCAGGAAATCACCGATGTCACGGGAAAGGTGACCGCAGCGATGGGCAGCGCGACGCCGGAGCAGGCCTCGAAGCTGCGGGCGGCCGCGATCGGGGCGATCGAGAAGGAATGCGCCGGTACCAATCCCGAGGTGTCATGCCAGGTGGTGTCGCTCTATCGTGGCGGCCAGTTCAAGCTGTACCGCTACCGGCATTTCACCGATGTCAGGCTGGTGATGGCGCCAGAAAGCCAGATGGCCTTTTTCGGGGGAGACCCGGACAACTTCACCTACCCGCGATATGACATCGACATGTCGTTCGTACGCGCCTACGTGAACGGAACTCCGGCCAGCACCGAGCACCACTTCACGTGGAGCAAGGCCGGTGCGGCGGAGGACGAACTCACCTTCGTGATCGGCAATCCGGGTTCGACCGGCCGGCTCAACACCATCTCGCAGTTGAGCTATCTCCGGGACGTTTCCTACCCGGCGACGCTTTCGGTGCTTGCCCGACGCATTGGCGTCATCGAGCAACTCTCGGCCTTGAGCGAGGAGCGGCAGAAGGCGATGCGGAACCAGCTCTTCAGCCTGCAGAATTCACAGAAGGCCACCGGCGGATACCAGGCTGGCCTGCTCGACCCCAAGCTGATGGCGCAGAAGACAGCCTGGGAGGCGGACTTCCGGAAGCGCGTAAATGCCAACCCGGCACTGCGCCTCAAGTATGGCGTGGCATGGGACCAGATTGCGAAGGTCCAGCAGGAACTCCGGGTCAACGCGGTGCGTCGCCGGTACTACACGTTCAACGCGGACTTGAGCAGGCTGCTGCCGATCGCCGGCATGTTCGTGCGCTACAACATCGAGATGGCCAAGCCCGATTCACTGCGGTTGCCGCCATTCCGTGAAGGAAACCGGAAGCAGCTGGAGCTCGGCATGGTGGCAGGTGCGCCGATCGACACGGTCGCCGAGCGCTACTGGCTCACCAGCTATTTCACCGCGATGGCCAAGGACCTGCCAGCACTCGATCCGGTGCGGCGGGCCGCCCTGGGCAGTCACACCCCGGCGCAGGCCGCGGAAGCGATGCTGGCGAAGAGCACCATCATCACGCCCGAGCAGAGGCTGGCGCTGTTCCAGAGTGGCGCGAGCGGCATCGACGCGTCGAAGGACCCCTTCATCCACCTCGCACGTGTCATCGACCCGCTGGAGCGGCAGATGACGCTGCAGGTCCAGGCGTTCGCGGCCCGCGAAAGCGCGGCGAGCGAAGTCATCGCACGCGCGCTGCTCGAGGTGTACGGCAACAGCATCGCGCCCGATGCCACCTTTACGCTCCGCATCAGTGACGGACAGGTGAAGCGCTACCCGGTGAACGGAACGTATGCGCCGGCCTTCACGACCTTCTACGGGCTGTACGACCGGAGCCTTGGCTTCGAGTCGAAGGACCCGTGGGCACTGCCGCAGCGGTGGCAGGATCACAGGGATTCGCTGGCGCTCGCGACGCCCTATGACGCCGTGTCGACCAACGACATCATCGGCGGCAACTCCGGCAGCCCGGTGATCAACAAGAATGCCGAGGTGGTGGGGCTCATCTTCGATGGAAACATCGAGGGACTGCCGAACCGGTTCCTCTTCACGGAGTACCAGGCCCGGTCGATCTATCTCGATTCGCGCGGCATCGTGGAGGCGCTGCGGAATGTCTACGGGGCGCGCACCCT
This sequence comes from uncultured Gemmatimonadales bacterium, assembly GCA_963846945.1. GTDB lineage: Bacteria > Gemmatimonadota > Gemmatimonadetes > Gemmatimonadales > GWC2-71-9 > JAGGAG01. The sequence goes on from CAWJXX010000003.1 coordinate 48,017, forward strand.
GGCGGACGAGCTCACCGGGGCGACCTCCGCCCAATAGCGTGGCGCGCGGCGCTCAGCGGCGCAGCGCACTCGACGAGGCCTCGGCCGGCGCGGCCCGGCGCAGCAGCTCTATCCACGGTGCAATTCCATCGGCCACCTGCTGGGCGATGGCAAGGTGGAGCCGCGTGAATGCATCGGGCGCCCCGGTTGCGAGGATGAGTGCCCCGCCAATGCTGCCTCCCAGCCGCAACGGAAACACCAGCTCGATCTCCATGCCGCCGCCCATCACGCCATGCGGCACTTCGCCGGCAATGACGCGGCTGACGATGGCATTGCTGACTGGAATGGATGGGATCTCCGCAAGCGAACGAGGCTCGCCCGGTACCAGTTGCACGACCCGGTCCGGATTGTCGGTGCGAAGTGCCAGCCGCACCCGATGGAACGGCAGCAGGGCCGTGGCTTCCGCCATGTAGTCGCGCAGTGCCGTGGAGAAATCGGGCACCGTGGCCAGGATTGTCGCCATCCGCCGCAACTGGGTGGGAATGGCGTTGGCCGATCCGAGCTGCGCACGAATGACCTTGAGCTGGTGCCCCTGGACCAGGGCCTCGACGCGACTCGCAATCCACGGCGCCAGGCGGCTCAACAACTCGGCATCGTATTCGTCGTAGATCCCGACCGCGCGACCCCCGAGCATGAGGTAGCCCACCACCCGCTCACCGACCACGAGGCGGACCGCCAGTGCGGATCGCACCACGCCCTGCCGGTCGCGCTCGGCCCATCCCTTCCAGCCTGCCTCGTCGTGCGCATCCGCCAGCAGCACGGCATCGCGGCCGGCGAAGACCGCCGTGGGGTCGAGAAGGTCACGCGGGACGATCAATGCGCTGTCGCTCCACAGCGCGCCATCCTCATGGGCGCTGAGGCGGTATGACTGTTCGGGCGAAGCGCCGGGAATGAAGAGGTCGAGCCGCTCGTGCGGGATCAGCCGGTCGAGGGCCGCGCTCGCGCCACGTGCGAAGGCGCGTGGCGTTTGCGCGCGCCGCGTCACCGCAGCGAGCGCGTCCAGTACGCCGGTTTCCGGCGCGGGTTCCAGGTCGGGGCGATCGGGATCGGCCAGCCGGCCCAGCGTTGGGGCGATGCGTCGCGCGACGGCGGCGAGGCGACGGCGGGTGGCTTCATCATGCAGGCCTCGCCCGAAGGACGCGACCAGGAGGAGGCCGACGTCCTCCCGCTCGCTCCGCGCCGCGAAACAGGATACCGAGCCGTATCCAGCGTCACGGACGATCTCCTCGAGCAATGCCAGCTGCGGAGCGCTCACGCGCGGCGCGGGCACGGGGACCTGAAGGTCGTCCTCCGCCAGCGCCGCCGGACCGACCAGTGCCACACCGCCCGAGACTGGATAGTGCCAGATGGCGAGCAGGTCGTGCGGAATCTCGATCCCGACGACGTTGCTCAGGGCCTCGTACCAGGTGGTGAGTACCGAGGATTCCCGCAGGGATTCCTCGGGACCGGGTACCGGCACGATCAGGTCTGCAGGATTGAGATGCATGCCGTCAGCAGGAGCAGGACTGATGCCGATCGGCGCGATTGCCGTAAGATACTGAGATTACAACAAGTTATAAGTCGGGAGAAACAGGTGGGATGGCAGTTATCGCGTCGAATTACCGCGTCTTGCGCCGTATACCCCCCTACCCTATTTTTACCTCAACATCTCCTTGGGGTCGCAATGCAGCCGCTGGTCCTGAGCATCGAAGGCATGTCGTGCGGTCATTGTCTCAACGCCGTCAGTCGGGCCCTGACCGAGACGGCGGGCGTGGCCATCAAGTCGGTGCGAATCGGTCGTGCGGAGCTGGACTTCGATCCCGCGAAGGTTGATCCGACCGGCATCATCGCGGCGGTAGGCAAGGCGGGATATCCGGCCGTGGCCCTGGGCACGCCCACGGATGACCTCAGTACTCCAGTGCGCTCCCGCGGACTGCCAATTCTCTGAGCTTGCCTGCATGACGGACTCCCTGCATGTCCACCCATCCCCGAAAGAGGAGCACGGCGCGCCGGAGCGCGTTCGTCTCGACATCTCCGGCATGACGTGCGCCGCCTGCAGCGCGCGGGTACAGCGGGCGCTCGAGTCGGCCGCGGGAGTTCACGAGGCAAGCGTCAACCTCATGACCAGGCGGGCCGCCATCGGTTACGACCCAATCGTGACCTCGCCGAACCGACTTGTGGAGGTCGTGGAGCGCGCAGGTTATGGTGCACGGCTGGACGCTGATGCGGACGCAGCGCACGAACATCACGCCGCAGGAGTGCAGGGTGCCCGGCCTGCAACCCACGATCATTCGGGCGGCAGCACTCCATGGTTTCCACTCGCCGCCTTCGCGATCGCGATGGTCATCTCCATGCTGCTCGATGGAGCCCCTGGTGGGCATGGAGACGCAGGCACCGACCCGCTCATGGCCCTCATGCGGCCCGCGACTTCGTTGCTTCAGCACCTGCTGCCGGGTGCCGTGCTCGTGCCGGCCGCGACCTGGCGGTGGATTCTGCTCGCGCTCACCCTCCCCGTGGTGCTGCTGAGCGGCCGTCACTTCTATGTCCGCGCCTGGTCGGCGGCTCGGCACGGTGCGGCCGACATGAACACCCTCATTGCGCTCGGCACCGGCGCGGCGCTGTTCTTCAGCATCGCCACCACGGTCTTTGCCGGCTGGTTCCTGGATCATGGCGTCGTGCCCGCGGTGTATTACGAGGCCGTCGCCGGCATCATCGCACTCATTGTCCTTGGTCAGTGGCTCGAGGAACGGGCCAAGGGTCGCGCCTGCGGCGGCACTGGACAGGCTGCAGGCATTGCGGCCTGGCACCGTTCGCCTGGTGCGCGCCGGCGGCGACGTCGAGGTGCCTCCTGGCTCGCTCGTGGTGGGAGACGAGTTCCGGGTGCGCCCGGGCGAATCGGTTGCGGCGGACGGCGTCGTGGTGGATGGATCCGGCACTGTTGATGAGTCGATGCTGACCGGCGAGCCGGTTCCGGTCGAGCGCCATGCCGGCGACGTGGTCACTGGCGGCACCGTCAATCGCACCGGGAGCCTGCGGGTGCGCGTGACGCGGACCGGCGCCGACTCGGTGCTGTCTCGCATCATCCGGCTGGTGCGGGAGGCGCAGGAGACCCGCGCCCCGATCCAGCGCCTCTCCGATCGGATCGCCGGCATCTTCGTGCCCGTCGTGATCGCGATCGCGCTTGCCGCAGCCATCGCCTGGTACGTGCTCGGCCCTGAGCCGCGCGTGCTCAACGCGCTGGTGGCGCTGGTCACCGTGCTCATCATTGCCTGCCCCTGTGCCATGGGTCTCGCCGTACCGACGGCGGTGATGGTGGGAACCGGGCGTGGCGCCGAGCTGGGCATCCTGATCCGGGGAGGCGAGGCCATCGAGCGGGGTGACAAGGTCGACATGGTGCTGCTGGACAAGACGGGCACGGTCACCGAGGGCCGGCCACGGGTGATCGCCGTCGAAATGCTCCCGGGCTCGTCGTGGTCGCGTGACGCCATGTTGCGTCACGCAGCTGCGGTCGAGCAAGCCAGTGAGCATCCGCTGGCCGATGCCGTGCTCGGCCGCCGTACCTCCGGGTACGCCGATCCCGGAGGCGTCGGGTGTCACCGTGGCCACCGGTGCAGGTATCGCCGCCACGGTCGAAGGGCGCCACGTACTGCTCGGCAACAGTGCGTACCTGCGTCGCGCCGGCATCGACACACATCCCCTCGACGCAGCAGTGGCGATGCACACGGCAACCGGCGCGACTCCGGTGTTCGTTGCGGTGGACGACGTGCTTGTCGGCGTGCTCATCATTGCCGACCCGGTGCGCACCACCAGTGCGGAGGCCGTGGCGGCGCTGCGCGCGCGCGGTCTCGATGTGGTGCTGCTTACCGGCGATCGGCGCGACTCGGCCACCGCCGTCGCCCGGCAGGTCGGCATCCACGCGGTGGAAGCGGACGTGTCGCCGGACCGGAAGCTCGATGTCGTGAAGAAGTTCCAGGATGCGGGACGCCGAGTCATCATGGTGGGCGACGGCCTGAACGATGCGCCGGCGCTCGCGCAGGCTGACCTTGGCGTGGCGATGGGCGGCGGCACTGATGTGGCGCTGGAGACAGCCAGTGTCACGCTGCTCCGCAATGACCTTCGCGGCGTCGATGATGCGATGGGCCTGGTGAAACAGACCATGCGCGTCATCCGGCAGAACCTCGGATGGGCTTTCGCCTACAACATCATCTGCATTCCCGTCGCGGCGGGCGTCCTGTACCCGGCACTTGGCATTCGCCTCACGCCAACCATGGCCGCCGCTGCCATGGCACTGAGCAGCGTGAGCGTCATCACCAACAGCCTGAGGCTCAAGCGATTCTCCCCGCGGCGGCACGGGTCAGGGCCCGCGAAACGCTCACCGCTCGCCGCCCCCGCCGTACCGGCAGACGCCCATGTCCACTGAGCGCCACGCCACCGGGGTCGATCCGGAGATCAAGCAGGCCGTACTCAACCGGCTGCGGCGCATCGAGGGCCAGGTGCGCGGGCTGCAGCGCATGGTGGAAGAGGAACGCTACTGTGCCGATGTGCTGACCCAGGTGCAGTCGGTGCAGGAAGCGCTGCGCGGCGTGGGGCGGGAACTGCTCGACAATCACCTTCGGCACTGCACCACCGCAGCCCTGCGGTCCAACGACCCGGCACGCGCCGAGCAGATGTACCAGGAACTGCTGGAGATGGCGTACCGCAGCGCGCGCTAGGTGCCGCTGCGCGACGTCAGGCAGTCGCGGTCGCGATCCGCAACTGCTCCATGTCTCGTCCCAGCGACCGTGCGGCCAGCAGCACCATGATCCCGCCAAGCAGTGCCACGCACGGCAACAGGAAGACCGCGTAGTCGAGCCCGAAGCGGTCGGAGAGCGCCCCTACCAGCGGAAACGCAATGGCGTCTCCCGCCAGGTGGATGAAGAACAGGTAGGCGCCCACCACGGTTCCACCAATCTGCGGCGGCACCACGTCGAAGATCGTGGCGCTCAGCGGCCCGTTGTACCAGGTGAGGAAGAAGAAGGCCGCGCAGAACACGGGCACGAACAGCGAGACGTCGCGAATGGTCAGTAGCCAGATCGCGAGTGGGGCGCCCAGCAGGAAGCCGGCGCCGGCCACCAGCGGGCGGGCGGCGGGGAGGATCTTCCGGAGTGCATCGGCGATCGCACCGCCGGCCAGCGTGCCGGCAATGCCGAACAACAGGCCGTACTTCCCGAGCAGCAGCGTCACCTGCCCGACGGACAGGTCCAGCTCCCGCGACATGAAGCTCGGCGCCCACCCGATGATCCCGTTCATCCCGAACGAGATGAGCGCGCCGCCCGCGAAGACATAGAGAAGCGTTGGTGTCCGCAGCACGCGACGCGCCGCGTCCGCGAGGCCTTGCGACGCGGTCGTGAAGGCGGCGTCCTCCACGCTGCCGTCGGGCTTGTCGCTGCCACCGGCACGCCGCACCCATCGCCGGACGTCGAGGATGAGGCCGATCGCCGCGAGCGCGCCGAGCGCCGCAGCATCAGCCGACGAGTCGGGGCCGAGTGACACGTGGAAGCCCAGCGCCGCGACCGAGCCCGCGACCAGTCCGACCAGCAGGTACCGAAAGCTCGACGCCAGTGCCGCGCCGCCGAGGCGCAGCTCGCGCAGGGTACCCACCAGCGATCGCGGCGCATCGGGCCTGGTGGGATCGCGCAGGCGGGCTGCGAGCGCAGCGAGTACGAAGCCGGGAAGCCCCAGTGCGAGAAACGCCACGCGCCACCCGTACGCCACGGCCAGCTGGCCCGCGAGGAGGATTCCGAGGACGCCGCCCAGCGGAATACCGGCCATGAAAACGCCCATGGCGAGGGCGCGACGCGGCCCGTCGAAGTAGGACGCGACGAGCGACGTGGATGACGCACCGGCCGCGGCGCCGCCGAGGCCCACTCCCGCGCGGCCGAGCAGCATTGGGAGGAAACCGCGAACCAGCCCACAGAGACCGCCTGCGATGCTCCAGAGACCGACGCCGGCCGCGATGACGGCGGGCCGGGAGCGCATGTCGCTCAGGACGCCCAGCGGCAGTGAGGCAATCGAGAAGACGAGCACGTAGGCGGAGGCCAGCGCACCAAGATGCGCGTCACTCAGGGCCAGGTCGTGCTTGAGGGGCTCGAAGAGCGCGAAGATGGCATTGCGCTCGACGTAGTTGAGGAGATTGATCGCCGTCAGCAGTCCGAGGGCGTACTGTCGACCCTGCACTCAGTCCCCGAGCACGTACGCGAACACCAGCGGCGCAACAATGGTCGCGTCGGACTGGATCATGAACTTGGGGGTCGCCACATCGAGCTTGCCCCAGGTGATCTTCTCGTTCGGCACCGCGCCGGAATACCCGCCGTAACTGGTGGAGGCATCGGAGATCTGCGCGAAGTATCCCCAGAACGGCACATCCTCCATCTGCAGATCCTGCACCATGGCCGGCACGGCGCAGATGGCGAAGTCGCCGGCAATGCCACCGCCCACCTGGAAGAACCCGACGCTCGGCTTGCTGAGCACCACGTCCTTGCCCGGCGCCTGTTTCTTCGCCGCGTTGTATCCGCTGGCATCGAGATACCAGCGCATGAGGTGCTCCATCTGTTCCGTACCGCTCTTCACGCACTGATGATGCTTCACCTCGCCCCGGAATACGGCAGCGGCGAACATGTTGCCGGTGGTGGAGTCCTCCCAGCCGGGATGGTAGACCGGTATCCCCATTTCCCAGGCCGCCAGGAGCCACGAGTTGGCGGCGGGGATCTGGTAGAACTGCTCCATCTTGCCGCCGGCGAAGATGTCCTGGAGATACTCGGCCTCGAATTTCCGCTCGCCCGTGTCGCAGGCCTTCTTCCAGCGGTCGATGAGCCGGCGCTCGAGGTTCCGCATGACCGTCTCGGGGATGGCGGTATCGGTCACCCGGTTGAACCCGGCTTCGTAGAGTTCCTTCTCGTCTTCCACCGAGAGAGCCCGGTAGTCGTCGATGATCCTGTAGTCGTTGTACGCGAGGAGGTTGAACAGGTCCTCTTCCAGGTTGGCGCCGGTACAGCAGATGCCGTGCACCTGACCCGCCCGGATCATCCGTGCCAGGATCTGGCCCAGCTTGGCCGTGCTCATGGCGCCGGCCAGGGTGACCAGCATCTTGCCGCCTGCGGCCGTGTGCGCTTCGTAGGCACGCGCCGCGGCAACCGTCTCCCGGGCGTTGAAGTGCAGGAAGTGCTGGTCCAGGAAGCTTCGAATCGAGCCCATCGTCCAGTCTCCGGCGGTTGGTGTATGTCGGTCAGCTGCGACGGGCACGCGCATCAAGCACGAACTTCACGGCCTCATGCGGGTCATCCGTGACGTGAAACAGGTCGAGGTCTGCCGCGCCCACGTTGCCCGCCCCGACAACCGTCTGGCGCAGCCAGTCGACCAGGCCCTGCCAGTAACTCTTGCCGAACAGGATCACCGGAAAGTTGCTCACCTTGCCCGTCTGGATCAGCGTGAGTGCCTCGAACAATTCGTCGAGTGTGCCATAGCCCCCCGGAAAGACAATGAAGGCGGTGGAGTACTTCACGAACATCGTCTTCCGGACAAAGAAGAACTTGAAGTAAAGCGCGCGATTGGCAAAGGCATTGCCCCGCTGCTCGAAGGGCAGCTCGATGTTGCAGCCGATGGACAACCCATTGGCCTCACCGGCGCCGCGATTCCCGGCTTCCATGATTCCCGGTCCGCCGCCGGTAATGACCGGAATCTTCTGCTCGGCGAGGAGCCGGCCGGTTTCGCGCGCCTGCTCGTAGTACGGTGCTCCCTCCCTGGTCCGGGCCGAACCGAAGATCGTGACGCCATCGCGCACATCGGCCAGGTTGTCGAACCCCCAGACGAACTCGCCCATGATGCGGAGCACTCGCCATGAGTCGCTGACGCGAACGGCTTCCTCGCGCTCCTCGGGCGAGGGGACCTGCTGCAGCAGCTGTTCGTCCTCCGTCCCCGGCATGTTGGGGTGAGACAGACGGAACGGCATCGGCGTGGGTGTCAGGCCTGGCGTCATGGGACGAGGTACTCCAGAAGGGCACGATGATCGTCGGGCACGTTGTAGAAATAGGGCGACACGCGCACATGGCCGGGGCGTGCGTCGGTGATGATGCCCGCCTCGGCCAGCCGGCGCACGTCGCGCGGAGGATCGTCACTCGGGAGCATCACGATGCCGCTCCGTTCTGCGGGGGCTGCCGCCACCTTGGGCTTGAGGCCGCGCGCGCGCGCCAGTTCCACCAGGTCCTCGGTCAACGCGCTCGTCTCACGGCGAACAGCTTCCGCCCCGATTTCCTCCAGGAGCTCGAGCCCGCCGAGCTGGGCGTAGACCGGCATGAGTGCCGGCGTGCCGCCTTCGAGCCGGCGCGCGTCGTCATGCAGCACAAGGCTGGTCGGGTCAAACCGAAACTGCTCCCGCTGGCCGAACCAGCCCGCGGCGCGCGGAGACAGCATCGGCAGCAGGTCGGCCCGCGCGAACACGAATGCGGTCCCAGTGCCGCCGAGCAGCCACTTGAGGCCGCCACTGGCATAGAAATCGACATTGAGCGCCTGCACATCGACGGGCACCTGCCCCGCCGCCTGGTAGCCGTCGATCAAGGCGAGGGCGCCGCGCTGATGTGCGATGGCCGCGATCGCCGCCGACATCCTGGATGCTGCCGCTGGTGAAGAACACGTGGCTCGTCGCCACCAGCGCGGTGCGGGCGTCGATGGCGCGCTCATAGAGCTCGAGCGGTACGCGGATCCCATCCGGGCTCTGCAGGACCACCACTTCGATCCCCTGCGGCACCCGCGAGAGCCACTGATACGCAATCGTCGGGAAGTCGAGGCGAGGTAACGACCACCTTTGGCCGGCGGGAATAGTCCAGCGATTCGGCGATGCTGGTCAGCGCCGTGGAGATGTTGGGATGCAGCGCGATGGTGCCGGCAGGCGCGTTGATGACCCGGCCGTACGCGGCGCGCAGGTCGGCCAGTGCCTCCCACCAGACGTCGTACCAGGCCGATGCCCCGCGCGTCTCCCATTGGTCCAGGTACGTATTCACCCGGGCACGCGAGCGCCGCGAAAGCGCGCCCAGCGAGCAGCTATTGAGATAGATGGACTGCCGGAAGATCGGGAATTCGTCGCGGTACCGTACGGCGAGCGAGGCGGCGAGCGGGCGCACGGTCATAGGGTAGTCAATATAGTGCTGGTTATCTTGCGGGTTCATGGCTGCCGCTGACGGACCGCAACGCGGTGAATGGGAGGGTCGCTACCCGGGGAGCTGGGCTGCCCTGGCATCGACACTCACGCTTCGCAGCCTCGTGAATCCGCGACTTGCGCTCGACCTCGCGCGGACGGCGTGGAGCTTCCGCCGGCGTCACTGGTGGCGCCAGGCCCCGTGGCTTCCCTTCCCCGACATGACGTACCTGCGCTGGCGCATGTACACGGCCTACGGCGACGAGGCCGCCGTGCCTCCGCCGGAGGACGTGGTTCGCTTCGCGCGCTGGCGGCGCGAGGTGATGGGCCTGTAGCCGTGGCCGAACTTCCCCAGGTCATCATCGTGGGTGGCGGATTCGGCGGCCTCTATGCCGCGCGAGCCCTGGCGTCGGCCCCGGTAAGAATCACCGTCATCGATCGCCAGAATCATCACCTGTTTCAGCCGATGCTCTACCAGGTGGCTGGCGCTGCGCTCAACCCCTCCGATATCGCGATGCCCATTCGGCGTGCCCTGCGCTCCGAAGAGCAGACCGAGGTGATCCTGGCGGAAGTAACCAGGGTGGACCCGGCCGAGCGGAAGGTCTACCTCGACGACGGTAGTAGTATGCATTACGACTACTGCATTATCGCCGCTGGGGTACGCAACTCGTATTACGGCAAGGACGCCGAATGGTCCGGATTGGCACCCGGGCTCAAGACGCTCGCTGATGCACTGGAGATTCGCCAGCGAATCCTGGTCGCCTTCGAGCGGGCGGAGCGGGAGGCTGATGTTGCGCGACGCCATGCGCACCTCACCTTCGTCGTGGTGGGCGGCGGCCCGACCGGCGTGGAGATGGCCGCGACGATCGCCGAGCTGCGGCGCTACACACTTGCGCGCGATTTCCGTCATATCGATTCGCGCGAAGCGACTGTCATGCTGCTCGAGGGCGGCCCCCGCATCCTGCCGACCTATCCCGAGGATCTCAGCGCCATCGCCAAGGCAAAGCTGCGGGCACTCGGCGTCGAGGTGCGAGAAAACATGCTGGTCCAGCGCATCACGCCTGGCTGTGTCGAGGCGGCCGGCTGGACCATTCCCACGCATACCGTCGTGTGGGCCGCTGGCATGCGCGGCTCACCGGTGCTCGAAACTCTCGGCGCTCCGCTCGATCGAATCGGACGGGTGCTGGTCGGACCTGATTGCAGTGTCCCGGGACATCCGGAATTGTTTGTCATCGGCGATGCAGCGCATTTCGAGGCGCCGGACAAGGGAACTCTCCCCGGCGTGGCGCAGACCGCGATTCAGATGGGCAAGTACGTCGGGCGAGTCATCCGCGGCGACCTCAAGGGGCGAGCTCGCACACCGTTTTCCTACTTCGACAAGGGTCAGCTGGCCGTCATTGGCCGCGGCCAGGCCGTTGCAGAGATCTGGAAGCTGCATTTCGGGGGCTTCATTGCCTGGTTCATCTGGGCGTTCATCCACATCACGTTCCTGATCGGCTTCCGCAATCGAGTGCTGGTAATGCTGCAGTGGGCATGGTCCTACTTCAACTATGAGCGCGGATCGCGATTGATCACCGGCCGCCCGGACCGCGAGGAGCTCGAGCGGAAGCCCACCGGACGCGCCGGGTGAGCCTCCCTGCCCTGATCAAGGCCCATGCGCTCTCGCTCGACTTCGCCGCGTGCGGGATTTCCGATCTGTCCCCGACTCCACATGGCATCGAGTTGGATCGATGGATCGCCGCCGGCTACGGCGGCGTCATGCGATACCTCAATCGCCAAGCCCGGAAGCGCAAGGATCCTTCCAGAATTGACAGCCGCGCCAGGTCAGCTGTTGTTGTTATTGATAACTACTACTATCCAGATTCACCTCAGAGACGATTCAAGATCGCCCGGTATGCCCGCGGTGGCGACTACCATTTCGTCACCATGGACCGCCTCGAGCTTCTGGCCGGAAAGCTTCGCGATCTCGGTGCTGGCTGGACCCGGCCATTCGCCGACGCCGGCCCCGTTCCTGAGCGCGAATTGGGTATGCGTTCAGGCCTGGGCTGGATTGGAAAGAACACGATGTTGATACGCCCCGGCTTCGGTTCATGGTTCGTAATCGGCAGTGTTTTCAGCGACCTGGAGTTGGAGCCGGATTCGCCATTCAAGGAAGATCATTGTGGTAGTTGTACTCGCTGCCTCGATGCGTGCCCCACGAAGGCCTTCGTCCAGCCGCGCGTGCTCGACGCGACCAAATGCCTCTCGTACCAGACAATCGAGCAGAAGGGCCAGATTCCCGAGAATCTCGCCCACGAGATGAACGGCTGGATCTTTGGTTGCGACATCTGCAATGAGGTCTGTCCCTGGAACGAGCGCTTCGCCCGCGAATCCCGGGTGGAAGAATTCCGGGCGCGGGAGACGATCGACCTCGACGACGCCAGCTGCTTTGCGAGAATGGAGCGAGGCGGAGTTCACCGCGGCCTTCGCCGATACGCCGCTCGCGCGCCCTGGGCTGGAACGCATGAAACGCAATGTGCTCGCGGCTGCGAGCGCGCCGGCGGGGAACCGACACAATCGGCCGGATTCCTCCTTGCGCGAGGACCTGGCGGGCGGCAACCTATGGCCGGTGCTTCCGCTGGACCCACCCGAATAAGGAGTTTTTCATGGATCCGACCAGCTTGCTCATTCAGGCCATCTCCGGCGCGGTCGGCGGCAATATCGTCGGCCTGTTGAACAAGGCGCGCTCGTACGGGCCCTTGATCAGCACTGTGCTGGGACTGCTGGGGGGCGTGGGCGGCGGACAGGCACTCGGCCCGATGCTGACGGGCATGCTGGGCGGGAATGCCACGGCGGGCACCGTGACGGCGTCGGCAATCGGCGGCATCCTGTTTCCCCTCATTGCCGGACTCTTCAAGAAGCCGAGTGCAGCCTGAGCGAACGCTGTTCGGTGGTAACTCTGTGACCATGATCACCAACTCCGGACAAAACGTCCGTCTTGGTGACTTGGCGCACTACGTAATTTCCTTACTCTGTTTAAGCTTACGTCAGTTGGGGTCGCCGCGAGTCCGCGCGTGGCGCCCTTGATCTGGTACGGCCGCGTCCGTGGACGCGGACCAGATCACTCCCGAAAGTGATGCGGACATACGAGGTCAAGGAGAGAACATGCGTAAGCTGATGCTGGCAGGGCTGTTGATCACGGCGGCCGGATGCGCCAGTCGCAAGGACCTGGAAAAGGCGCAGACCGAGGCGACTTCACTCGCCGCCGAGAAGGACAGCCTCCTGGGTGAGGTGCTCGCCACGAGCAAGCTGGTCAGTGACATCAACAGCGAACTCGCGAAGGCGAAGGGTCTTGGTGTGAGCCCGACGACCACCACTGAGAATGCTGCGTCAAACGCGGGCGAGGATCGGCAGATCCTCCTTGGCAAGATCCGTGAGGCCGTTGCCCGCTTGAACGAGAGCGAAGCACAGCTGGAGCGTACCAAGGCTCGTATCGGCTCGCTGGAGCGCAAGGACGCGCGCCTGCTGAAGCAGATTGATGACTTCCAGAAGCAGATCGCGGAACTGCGGACCAACATCGAGGCGCAGCAGGCCACGATCGAGGAGCAGAAGACCACGATCGCCTCGCAGAAGGTCCAGATCGAGCAGATCACGGCGCAGGTCGAGACGGTCACGGTCAAGAACCGCCAGCTGGCCGACAGCGTCACGATGGTCAGCAACGAGGCCAACAAGGTGTTCCTGGCCGTCGGCCCTAAGGACTCACTCGAGGCCAAGGGCGTGATCACCCAGGAAGGCAAGAAGTTCCTGGTGTTCGGCGGGAAGCAGACGGTGCCGGCGCGTGACCTGAACCCGGCGGCGTTCGAGGTGCTCGATGCCCGTACGGATCGGTCGATCAAGCTACCCGAGGGGAAGAAGTACAAGATCGTTTCCCGTCAGGACGCGAAGCTCCTGCAGCCGGGCCCGGATGACAAGGGCAAGCTGGTCGGCACGCAGACGATCACCAATCCTGAGGCATTCTGGGCGGCGTCGAAGTACCTGATCATCGTCGAGGATTGAGCCACATCATGAACGACACCGCGCAGGCCCGAGGCTGGGTCTGCGCGGTGTTTTTCTTTTGCTGCCTGGGCGCCATCGAGCGCCCTGGCGCAGGCCACGGCACCGACCGGAGCGGTGCCGTCGATCGAACAGCAGATCGCCGGGGCGGTTCTGGCGGCCCCTGATTCACTCCGCAGTGGCGCAGCCGTCCTCGGATGGCAGGGTGGGGAACTGGTCCAGATCAGGAAGGGCAGCAACGAACTGATCTGCCTGGCCGACGATCCGGCCGCGGAGCGGTTCCAGGTGGCGTGCTACGAGAAATCACTCGACCCGTTCATGGCGCGGGGCAGGGAATTGCACCGGGAAAAGATGTCACACGCGCAGATCGACAGCATCCGCCTGGCGGACGTGAAGGCGGGTCGCTGGCAGATGCCGTCCAACCCGACAGCGCTCTACAACCTGGTGGCGCCCAAGGACAGTCTCGATGCCGCGACGGGGCTGCCGCGGGGTGGCACGCGCTGGTACGTCGTCTACATGCCGTACGCGACGGAAGCCAGCAGCGGCTTCTCCATTGTTGCGGACGCCACCGGACGACCCTGGCTCATGTATCCCGGGACGCCGTGGGCCCATCTCATGGTGACGCCGAGATAGCTATTTTCCCCGCATGATCAGCCAGCTCTACAGCATCGCCATCTTCGTTTCCGACATCGAACGCGCCATCAAGTTCTACCGCGACACGCTGGGCCTTCCGCTCATCAGCCAGGGCTCATTCGGCGCGGAGTTCCTGGAAGCCCCTCCGCATCTTGGGGTGCACCCCGCGGTGCACGCCGAGGCCCTGAAGCTGGTGGGACGTGAGTCGGGCCTCACTTTTCACGTGCCGAACCTGGTGCATGTTTGCGGCGTGCTGCACGATCGTGGCGTGACGTTTGTGCGCGAGCCAACCCGGATGGGCTTCGGCGTGATGGCCATGATCGCCGACCCGGACGGCAACGTCTTTGCGCTCTGGGACGACGAGACCCCGGATGACGAGCATGCGCATGCCTGACGTGCCCCTCTCGCAGCGCCATTTCGCCAGCGACAACTGGGCTGGCGTGCATCCGGAGGTACTCGCCGCCATCGCTGCCGCCAACGTCGGCCATGTGCCGAGCTACGGCGAGGATTCGCTGACGGCGCGCGTGGTCGAACGTTTCCGGATCCTGCTGGGCGAGAAGGCCGGGATCTACTTCGTGTCGAACGGTTCGGCCGCGAACGTACTGGGACTGGGCTCGGTGCTGCGCCCGTTCGAGGCGGTGGTCTGTGCCAGCACCGCCCACCTCAACGTCGACGAGTGCGGCGCGTACGAGCGGTTTGCCGGTGGCAAGCTGCTGTCGGTCCTGACCCCCGATGGCAAGCTGACACCGGCGATGGTGGAAAGCCGCCTGGACGGGGCAGGGGTGGTGCACAGCGTGCAGCGAGCGGCCGTGTCGATTTCGCAGTCGACCGAGTACGGGACGGTCTATACGGTTGCGGAAATCCGGGCACTCGCCGCCGTGGCGCGGGCCCACGGGCTCCTGCTGCACATGGATGGCGCCCGTGTGGCAAATGCGGCCGCAGCACTCGGCCTGCCCGTGCGCGCGTTCACGACCGACGCCGGCGTGGACATACTCTCGTTCGGCGGGACCAAGAACGGCCTCCTCGGCGTCGAGGCGGTGATCTTCAGCGACGGGTCACGGGCAGCGGATTTCGAGTTCGTCCGGAAACAGGGAATGCAGCTCGCATCCAAGATGCGATTCCTTTCGGCCCAGTTTGACGCGCTGCTGACCGACGATCTCTGGCTTCGGAGTGCCACGCACGCCAACCGGATGGCCGCCCGCCTCCATGAGCGCGTTCGTGGCATTCGCCACGTCGAGGTCACCCAGCCGGTCGAGGCCAACGTGGTCTTCGCCCGGCTGCCCCGGGCCGCCATCGCGCCACTCCAGTCCCGCTTCGAGTTCCTGGTGTGGAGCGAAGCCGACTGCCTGGTGCGCTGGATGACATCCTTCGACACGACCCCGGCAGACGTGGACGCGTTTGCCGGGGCCATCGCAGAGGTGATCGGGCAGGTGGAGGCTCGGCCATGAAACGCGCCTGGGTAAACATCTGTTCGGTCTGGTCGTGGTTTGTGCTGGGCGCCTGCGTCGTGCTCTGGGTGCCGGTGATGGGCGCGCTGCGCCTGCTGACCCGGAAGAGCGATCCCGGCCGCTACTGGGTCGGATACGCATTTCGCCAGATCGGCGTCTTGACGGCCACACTCAATCCGCTCTGGCGGTTTCGCATCTCGGGCGTGATACCGCTCGATCCCCGCAAGCCGTACGTCGCGGTGTCGAATCACGAATCGTTCGTCGACATCCTGCTCATCAGTCACCTGCCCTGGGAAATGAAATGGCTCAGCAAGGCTGAACTGTTTCGCATCCCGGTGCTCGGCTGGCTCATGCGGCTGGCGGGGGACATCCCGGTGGACCGGAGTTCCTCGCGCAGCGCGATCGAGGCGATGCAACGCTGCAAGGTCATCCTGGGCCAGAACGTGTCGGTAATCATCTTCCCGGAGGGTACGCGGTCGACGACCGATGAAATGCTGCCCTTCAAGGATGGCGCGTTCCGTCTTGCGGTGGACGCCGGGGTCGCGATCCTGCCGATGGCAGTGAGCGGTGCCGCGACGGCGCTGCCGAAGCACGACTGGCACTTCGGGAAGTCGGTGGCCGAGGTGCGCGTGCTCGAGCCGGTGGAGACGACCGGGCTGGGCCGGGCGGATATTCCCGCACTGCGGGACCGGGTGCGAGAGATGATCGAACGCGCGCGGGACGACATGCGGACCGCGCAGGCGCGCATCGACCTTTCCTAGGAGATCGCATGCATGGCACCGGGCACCTCAAGCGCATCATCGTCATCGTCACCCTGCTCTGGCTGGTGACGGCCTACTTTGCGCTTCCGCGCCTCTGGGAGCACAAGGAAGTAAAGGAAGTAGCAGCGGCCCGCGCAGCAGCACCGCACGATTCGTCCGTCTCGGTCCCGCTCATTCCCCGCCATGCCGTCACCAGTGACAGCATCCCCGGCGATCCCGTCAATTTCGTGTTTGTCGGGACGCAGGCGGAGATCGTGAAGTCGATGACGGCGGCGGGCTGGTCCCCGGCCGACTCGATCACCCTCAAGAGCAGCCTCGAGATCGCTGCTGCGACGGTGCTGCGTCGCTCCTATGCCAGCGCACCCGTCAGTCCGCTGTATCTCTGGGGCCGGAAGCAGGAAATGGCGTTCGAGGCGCCGTTCGGTCCCGATCCCAAGCGGCGGCACCACGTGCGATTCTGGTCGTCACATGATACGACAGCGGCGGGCCGGCCCATCTGGGCGGGCGGGGCCACGTTTGACCAGGCTGTGGGCTTGAGCCACGACACCGAGCAGATCACTCACCATATCGCGCCCGGGGTCGATGGCGAACGTGACAATGTCATCCAGGACCTGCGCCTCGCCGGCGCGATCGCACGCATCTCGTGGCTGGATGGCTTTCAGAAGGAACGCACGGGAAAAAACGGCGGAGGTGATCCCTATTTCACCGACGGCAGGCTTGCCATCGTCGAGCTGACCCCGATTCCCTAGCGCCGGCCATACTGCGAATCCGCGGTTGCCGCGGACGTCTGCAACAGCGCCACGGTCCCGGCATCCATGCCGGTGCCGGGCAACCCGACGGGCGACTTGCCATAGAGTTGCTGGAACAGGCTCAGCGCCGCCAGGTAGCTGCCCATCGCCGACGGATGAAAACCGTCGCTGTCGTAAAGCGGCAGCGTGGCATCGTGACGCCACGCCTCGCGCCATGCTTCACCGGCTGGTGCCAGGATACCGCCCACGGCGATCGCCGCATTGGTATACGAGTCGCGCACCGAGTCCCGTGCAGTCTCGCGTGACGCCTCGGGCCAGACCATGTAGAGCGCCACGCGCGCATCGTTCGACGCGGCAAGCGCCGCGAACTTGCGGGTAAACTCGAGCAGGTTCGCCTGCGATTCGGGAAGGGCCGACGGGCCCTGCTGCAGCACGATCACGTCCCAGCCGCCAGACCTGATCATCCGCTGCGCGTCACCCGCGTTCCAGTGATCCTCGAGCGAGAACCCGCCCCGGATGACACGGCCCACCTGCATGGCCGGCACGCCCGCCGCCGCGGCCAGCCCGGCGGTGATGCCCGGCAGGTCATTCGCGTCGGTGAGGCTGTTGCCGATGAACAGGACACGCAACTCGGGACTCGCGGGAGCCGCTGCCGGAGCCGTGCTGCAACTGGCCAGGACGGCGAGCGAGAGCGCGCCACTGCGCCACGACGAAGGAAGGTGCATGCCGCCGCAGGGAAGGGATACCCAGCCCTACGGCAGCATGCGGACGCCTGTTTCTGCTAGGCGGTCTTGCCCTTGGTGAAGAACCGGTAGATCAGCAGCAGGACGACCGCGCCAATGGTGGACGCAATGAAGCCGGCAGGCTGCCCGTCTTCGTAGTGCCCGATCATCCGCCCGAGGAACGTTCCAACATACGAACCGGCAATACCGAGCAGGATGGTGATGATCCAGCCACCCGGATCCCTCCCGGGGGTGAGCATCTTCGCCACGGCGCCGACAAGGAATCCGATCAGGAGGGTATAGAGCACGTAGACCTCAGCTAGGGGGAAAAGTGAATGTGCGGCTCGATGCGAGTACCCGCAAGCGTTCATGGCATTGCGGTCGGCGCCTCGGGAACGAGACTGACCGCCGGCGCAAGAAGGGTCCCGCGCCACGCCTGATATCCGCGCAGGCACAGCACGAGGAGGAGGAAGTACAGCAGTGCGGTGACTTCCAGGTGCTTGGTCCAGTAGACGCCGACGGCAACGACGTCGATCGCGATCCACAGCAGCCAGTTTTCGAGGTATTTCCGGGCCAGCATCCACTGAGCGATCAGGCTGAATGAGGCGATGCCGGAATCCCAGAACGGCAGCGCCTGGTCGGTGTATCGCCCGAGCACCGAGCCGAGAAGCCAGGTCCCCGCAGCCCCGGCAAGGAGACAGGGCCAGCCCACCCGGGGCGGCGTGCGGCTGATGGTCAGGCGTCCCCGCCCCTGGCCACCATGCAGCCATTCGTGCCATCCATAGAACTGCACGATGAAATAGACGACCTGCAGCCCGGCGCCCGCATAGAGCTTGACTCGCGCGAACAGGAAGAAGTAGAGCGCCACCATGACCGCGCCGACCGGCCAGCCGCGCGCATCTTCACGCACATTGAGCCATACGCTCAGCAGGCCGAACACTGCCGCGATGAGCTCCAGCGGGTTCATCCGACGCTACTCCGCACCGCGCCCAAGTGCCGCCGGCGCGTGGACACCACCCACCAGGCCGGCGAGCAGCACCAGCGTCAGCAGGTACGGAAGAACGAGGAAGAGCTGGTAGGGCACCGGGAGTCCCATGGCCTGGAGCACAAACTGGAGTGCGGTGGCCGCGCCGAACAGCAGCGCGCCACCCAGTACACCGACCGGATGCCAGCGACCAAGCACCACGATCGCGATGGCGATGAAGCCGCGACCCGCCGTCATGCGCTCCGCAAATGTGCCCACCTGGGCCAGGACGAGTGTCCCGCCCGCGAGACCAGCAAAGGCACCGCCAGTGAGGACGGCCGCGGTCTGCAGCGCTCGGGGCGCGATGCCAGCTGCGAGCGCGTGCTCCGGCGACTCGCCCACGGCTCGCAATGCCAGCCCGGTTCGCGTACGAAAGAGGAACCACCAGGTGCCGGGCACGGCAATCAATGCCACGTACGTGGTAACGGGCTGGTCGAACAGCGCCCCGCCGAGCAGTGGAATTTTGGCAAGAACCGGAACGGCCACCTGCTTCAGGGTCGGCAGCGAGAGGCCCGCCCCCGCCGCGCCGAAGGCACGCGCGTAGATGGCGCCGGTGAGGCCCACCGCAAGCAGCGTGACGGCCGTCCCGCTGATGATCTGGTCCGCGCGTGCCCCGATGGCGGCGGCGGCGAAGATCGACGCGAGTGCGATGCCGGCCAGGACACTCGCACCAAGTCCCATCAGGGTACCTCCTGCTGCCGCACCGATCGCCGCCGCGAGCGCGCCGCTCAGCATGGCGCCCTCGATCCCAAGATTGATCACCCCTCCCCGCTCGGCGATCATCTCGCCCAGCGCGGCCAGCAGCAGCGGCGTCGCGACTCGGACGGCGGCCGCCAGGAATCCCTCGACCAGCTGCGCATCGACCATCATGCCATCGCCGCGTCATGCCGGCGCATCGCGAGTGCATCGGCCAGCAGCACCGACAGGATGGTGACCGCCTCCGCCACGTACACTGCGACGGCGGGGACGCCGGCATCCCGTTGCATGGCTGCTGCGCCGGTCTCGAGCGCGCCGAACAGGGTCGCCGTCACCATGATGCCCAGCGGCGAGCGACGCGCCAGCAGGGCCACGGCGATGGCGGTGAACCCATATCCCGGCGACAGGTTGGGATAGAGTGCGAAGCTGACCCCCCCGACTTCAACGCCGCCGGCGAGGCCGGCCATGGCGCCGGAGACGAGGAGTGCCATGGCGGCCAGGCGCTCCACCCGGATGCCACCGCTCACGGCTGCCGCTCGCGGACCGCGACCGGCGGCGTCGAGCTCGAAGCCCACGACCGTGCGCCGAAAGAGGTACCAGGCCAGCACCGCGCAGGCGAGCACCAGGAAGATCCCTGCGTGCAGCCGCGTGCCACCAAGCACCGGCAGTCGCGCGGACATCGGGAGCGGATCGCTCTGCGGGTAGATGTGGGTCGACTCCTGCAGCGGTCCCTGCACCATGAAGCTCACCATCGCGTCTGCCACGAAGTTGAGCAACAGCGTGCTGATGACCTCCAGCACGCCGAATCGCAGGCGCAACCAGGCCGGCACCGTCACCCAGCACGCGCCGGCAATCGCCGCGGCGGTGAGGACAACCGGAATGGCGACCAGGGACGGCCAGGCGCCTGCGTGCAGGCCGGCCCACGCCGCCGCCACGGCACCGGCATAGAACTGCCCCTCGCCACCGATGTTGAGCACGCCTGCGCGAAGCCCGATCGTGAAGCCGAGCGCAATCAGGGCAAGTGGGATCGCACGCAGCAGGGTGCCGGACGCGAAGACATACCAGCTGCCAAACCCGCCCCGGGCCATGGCGCCGAGTGCCGTCCCTGGGATCGTAGCCACTGAGCGCGAAGAAAAGCGCGAGGATGACAAGGCCTGCGGCCAAAGCAGCGCAGGGCAGGGCGAGTGATCGCAACATGGCGCGGAGCATGGCGATCATCGAGCACTCGCCGACAGCATGAGTGCACCGATGTCCGCGCGGGATGCCCCGTCCGGCACGGGGCGCAGCGTACCCTGCGCCATCACCACGACGCGCTGCCCGAGTGTCATCACTTCATCGAGGTCGCTGGAATAGACCAGGACCGCAAGACCCTGGCTCGCTGCCGCACGCAAGCGATCGTGAACCGCCCGCGTGGCCTGCACATCGAGCCCCCGCGTGGGGTTCTCGGCGACCAGGACACGCGGCCGGCGCGCGAGGGCGCGCGCCACCACGAGCTTCTGCTGGTTCCCGCCGCTCAGTGAGGCGGCCGGCACGTCCGGGCCCGGGGCGCGGATGGCGTATGCACTGATCGCGACCGCGGTCTCCTGCCGGGCCGCCGCCCAGTCGATGCGACCCCCGTGCACCCACGCGGCCGAACGAAGCAGGCCGAGCGCCATGTTCTCGGTGAGGGACATGGCGCCGATCAACGCCTCGTTTGTCCGGTCCTCGGGGAGAAAGCCGAGCGGTTCGCTCACGTGCCGCGTGCCGCGCAGCACCGGAATGATCCCGGCGATGGCGCGGAGCAGTTCGCGCTGGCCGCTCCCCTCGATGCCGGCCATCGCCACGATTTCGCCCTCGTGCAGGTCAAGCGACGCCTGGTGTACTGCGATGCCGAAGCCGCCAGCTCGTGCAACGTCGAGTGCGGCGACATGAACGACGCGCGTCGCGGTCAGTGGCGCGGCGGCTGGAGGCGGCTCATCCACCAGCGTCGCGTCGCCGATCATCGCTTCGGTGAGCTCCGGGGCGCCGAGCCCGGCCACCGCGCGCGAGAGTACCACTCGTCCCTGTCGAAGCACGGTCACGTGATCCGCAGCGCGCAGCGCCTCCGCGAGCTTGTGGGTAATGAGCACGACAGCACCGCCGGCGGTCGCAAAGGCGCGCGCCCGCTCCAGCAGTTCCGCGGCCTCGCTTGGCGCCAGGACACCGGTGGGTTCGTCAAGCAGCAGGATGCGGGCATCGGTGGCCAGCGCCTTGACGATCTCGAGGCGCTGCAGCAGCGCCACTGGGAGTGAACTGGCCAGCGCACGGGGGTCGAGCGGGAGGCGAAGGCGGTCGGTCAGCGCTGTGACGTGTGCCTCGAGTGCCCGGGCATGCACCGGCCACTCGGAATAGAGGGCGACATTTTCGGCAACGGAGAGCGCGGGAATGGAAGTGAAGTGCTGATGCACGAGACCAACGCCGGCCTGGCGCGCCGCGCGAGGCGTGCGAAGCGTGCGCGGGGTTCCATCGATCAGGATCTCGCCAGCATCAGGCTGCATCATCCCGTATGCCACGTGCATGAGCGTGGACTTGCCCGCCCCGTTTTCGCCCAGGAGCGCGTGCACCTCCCCGGCACGCACCAGCAGGCTGGCGCCGTGCAGCGCCTGCACCTGACCGAATCGCTTGTGGATCTCGCGAAGCTCGAGGAGCGGCGCCGCGTTCACATGCCGGTGGGATGGTCGTGGAAACGGTATGGAAGGCCGAAGCGGGCGGCCACATGCTCGGCGAGGGCGCGCACGCCCACGGTTTCGGTGGCATAGTGACCGGCGTGGAACACGTTGACGCCATATTCCATGGCGTCGAAGAAGGTGTGATGCGCTCCTTCGCCGGTGATGAAGGTGTCGAGGCCGGCGTCGCGCGCCTCCTTCACCATGCTCCCCGCACCACCGGTGACGATGCCAATGCGCTGGATCGAGACCGGGCCGCCGGCGATCAGGCGCGGGGGCGAACGCCATGCCGAGGACCGACTGGAGGCGGGCGCCCAGCAGGTCGCGCGTCGCCAGCGCGGGCGAGGGGGTGGCCCAGATACCGATGGCGCTGCCGCGCGACATGCCGAAGCCCCCCTGGGGCTCGAGGCCAAGCAGGCGCGCGAGGACCGCGTTGTTGCCCACCTCGGGATGCGCATCGAGGGGCAGGTGCGCCGAATAGACCGCGATGTCGTGGAGCAGCAATGGCCGGAGCCGCCGGTAACGCCTGCCCGTGACCGGAAGATTGCCGTCGAAGAAGAGGCCGTGATGCACCAGCAGCAGGGGAGTCCCGCCCAACGCCGCCACGCCGTCGATGGTGGCCTGGGATGCGTCGACGGCCGCCACAAGCTGGTCCACCTGCCCGCCATTCTCGACCTGCAAACCGTTGAGCGCGCCCTCATAGTCCCCGATCTCGCGGATCCGGAGATACCCGTCGAGGTAGGCTACCAGATCGGCCAGGGCGACGGTGCGTGGCATCAGCCGGTCCGGGCGACGCGCCGCGGGCCGAGTGCCCGCATCCCGGCGGGACGAAGCACCGGCCGGAGGGTGCCTGCGATGATCGAATCGCGCGCCGCCTGCAATCGGGCCGGAAGGTCTGTCGGGATGCGCGCCGTGAACGCCGGGTTGAACTCGAAGCGCACCACGCCACCCTCCAGGCCGAAGACGATGACGCGGCGATCGAAGCGCCGCTGCTGGACTTCGCGCGCCACGGTCAGGAACGCGCGGGGCAGGTCGATGATGGCGGAGCCCGGAACCTGCGCCGGCGCCAGCCCCGACTGGTCTCCATTGGCCCCGAACACGAGCACGCCGGGATTCTCCTTCGCCGCCTGGAATACCCCGAGTGCTGCCGCGTCGGCATTGTGGTGGAACACATCGACGCCGGCGCGTATGAGCGCCAGCGCCGCCTCGCGGCCAAGGGCGGCATCGTCCCAGTTGTTGAGATAGGTCACCCGCGTCTGCACCTTCGGGTTCACCGCCATGGCGCCGCTCACCCACCCCTCGTATGCGGCCTTCACCGGGGGCAGCTCCACGCCGCCCACGAACCCGATGAGGTTCGAGGTCGTCAGCCGCCCCGCCACCATGCCCGCCAGGTAGCTGGCTTCCTCCAGCCGGAAAATGATGGGCGAGACGTTGTGCATCGTGCGCGAGCCGGAGGTCACGATGAACGTCGTCTTCGGATACTCGGCGCTGACGCGCTCGGCCGGAGCCTGGAACTCATACCCGTGTGCGAACACGAGCGCATATCCCTGCGCCGCGTACGCGCGCAGTGCGTCCTCCTGTTCCGCGGGTGTACGTGCCTCGACGTGACTGACCGGAAGCCCGAGTGAATCGTGGATTGCCTGCAGGCCGCGATAGGCGCCCGAATTCCACGCCGCATCGGTGATCGATCCCGGCGTGATGAGCCCGACGCGCAGTCCATCTACTGGAGGAGTGGTACGAGAGCAGGCGGTGACGAGCAGCAGCGCCAGCGCGAGACGAACCCGTGTCACGGCGTGATTGGCGCCCCGTCCATGCGCACCTCGCCCGACACCCGGGCACCCTCGAGAATGGCAATTCGCTGCGTCATGATATCTCCCTCCACGACCGCCGTGGGCTGGAGTTCCACCCGCTCCGATGCGTGGATGGTGCCCTTCACCTGGCCCCCGATCACGGCCTCCTTCGTGTGCAGGTCGCCCTCGACGACCGAGCCGGGTGCGACCAGGACCTGGCTGCCCGCGCGGATGGTGCCCTTCACCTTGCCTTCCACCTTCACCACCCCGTCGGCCTGCAGGTCTCCGGTGACGGTGAGGTCATGGGCCACGATGGACAGCGGCATCTGGTCCGACGCGCGGCGGCGGGGGGCGTCGGTCGGGGTATCCTTGCCTCCGGTATTGAAAATCGACATCAGCTCTCCTGTTTCACGAGCGTGAGCGGATCGACGGCGACTCCCTTGAGTCGGACTTCGAAATGCAGGTGCGGTGCGCTGGAGCGGCCGGTGTTACCCGCGAGCCCGACCACCTGTCCTGGCGCCACGGTGTCTCCCTTCGCCGTGACGATGCGCGACAGGTGACCGTAGAGCGTCTGGTAGTCGTCCGGATGCTGCACCAGTACGAACAATCCGTATTCGGGATCCTGGCCGGCGTCGACGACAACGCCGCCGCCGGCGGCGCGCACGATGCTGCCGGTGGCGACGGCGATATCGAGCCCATCATGCGGGCCGTCCGGGTCCGCGTCCGACTTGCCGCGCGTGAGATAGCTCGGGTCGTCCAGCGGCCAGAACGACGGCACGCTGGCGCCATCGGGAAAGTGCCTGGTGACAATCGTGGCGGCGCGCACGGCGGGTGCGATCGGCAGCGTCGACGACCCGCGCAACGCCGGCACGACGTCACCGCCCAGCATCTTGCGCACCTGGTCGTAGCGGCGCTCGACGCTGTCGAGTGCCGCAGCCAGCTCGCGGATCTTCGCGTTATCCAGTTCGAGACGGCCGACCTTGCGCTCGAGGGCCGGGACGCGCGCAGCCGCGCGGACCAGCGGCGCATACGACAGAGCCACGAACACGAGCAACCCGGTGACGGCTGTCAGGGCGGCCAGCGCGACCCGGAGACCCCAGAGCGGCAGGCGAATGGTCCGCGCCTGCAGCGCGCCATCGGGCTGCACGATGATCGTGACGTACCGCGTGTCGCCCTTCATCCCTCGAAGGGCCGACCGAGGACGAGTTCGAGCAACCGCGCGAGATCATCGTTGGAGTAGTAACTGAGCGTGATAAGCCCCCGGCCGCGGCGCTTTGCCGTAATGCGCACGTCGGTGCCCAGTCGTTTGCGGAGAGCCTCTTCCACCCGCCGGGCGTCGGCGCTCTGTGGCCGCGGGACTGCCGTGCCCGGCCGCGCGCGGCGCGCCGCCGGACGCTCGCCGCGCACCCTGGCCTCGAGTTCACGCACCGACCAACCCGCGGCCTCGGCCTCGGCGGCCATGCGCTCGACTGCCTGCGGGTGCTCGAGCGCCAGCAGCGCGCGAGCATGTCCTTCGGTCAACCTCTTCTCGTGCACCAGCGCGCGCACGGACGCGGGAAGCTTCAGGAGACGGAGCGTGTTGGCGATGGTGGACCGGTCGCGCCCGACCATGCGCGCCAGTTCCTGCTGCGGCACGCCGAACTCGTCGAGTAGCCGCTGGTACCCGACCGCTTCGTCAACCGGCGACAGGTCATCGCGCTGGAGATTCTCGATCAGCGCCAGCGTCAGCAGCGTGCGATCGTCCGCATCCTTCACCACCGCAGGCACATTCGTCCAGCCGAGCTGCTGCACCGCGCGCCAGCGCCGCTCACCTGCGATCAGCTCGTATCCACCGCGCGCGCCGGGACGCACCACGATCGGCTGCAACAATCCCGAGGCCTCAATGGACTGCTTGAGTTCCGCGAGCTCCGCTGGATCGAAGTGCGTCCGTGGCTGGAATGGATTCGGCACGATCGCGCCGACCGGCAATTCCTGCAGCGCACCACTGGCCTGCGCCTGCTCCCGGCTCATCGGGCCGAGCAACGCCTCGAGTCCGCGCCCCAGCCGTTTCGCCTCGCTCATGCCTGTGCCTCCGGTACTGCAGCCTCCGCGTTCTCGACGCCCTCGGTACGCGCGGCACGACGGATGAGCTCCTGGGCGACGGCGAGATAGCTCTTGGCACCAACCGATTGCACGTCATACATGAGGATTGGCTTGCCGAAGCTCGGCGCCTCCGCGAGGCGCACATTGCGCGGGATCGCAGTGCGGAACACCTGCGCCGCGAAGTATTCCTTGGCGTCCTCCGAGACCTGGCGACAGAGATTGAGCCGGGCGTCGTACATGGTGAGCAGGACGCCGTCGAGGGCGAGGCCCGGATTGAAGTTCTGCTGCACCAGCCGCACGGTGTTCAGCAGCTGTGAGATGCCCTCGAGCGCGTAGTACTCGCACTGAATGGGAATCACCACGCCATCCGCGGCCGTCAGCACGTTCAGCGTCAGCAACCCCAGCGATGGCGGGCAGTCGATCACGATGTAGTCATAGCGGTCGCGCACGCGTGCGAGGCCACGGCGCAGTGCCGTTTCACGCTCGACACGATTGACGAGTTCGAGCTCCGCGCCCACGAGGTCCTGAGTGGCGGGCAGCACGTCGAGATAGCGGATGCCGACATCGCGCGCGATGACGTCATCAGGATCGCGACCATCAACCATCACGTCGTAGAGAGACGCGGTGAGCTCTGCCTTGCTCAGTCCGACACCGCTGGTCGCGTTGCCCTGGGGGTCTGCATCAACGAGCAGGGTGCGTTTCTCGGCGACCGCCAGGGAGGCAGAAAGATTGACTGCCGTGGTGGTTTTGCCGACGCCGCCCTTCTGGTTGGCGATCGCTACGATTCTTGCCATCAGTGTAACTTATTTATTGACAATGTTTTACACTCCGACAACGCGAAACGCTCGAGCGGCGCTTTTCCGGGAGGAGCAGCCAATATATGTGGTTCCGTGAATGGGACAACCGTTTGGGCGTAATGAGAATCGTAGTTGTGGTGCGTGCGTCGTGAGTCGTGAGTCGTGCGTCGTGAGTCGTGCGTCGTGCGTCGTGAGTCGTGAGTCGCGCGGCGTCGGTCCGTGGGTTCCCGCGAATGAGCGCCTCGTGACCATATCAGCTCACGACGCACGACGCATGACATCGCTGGGAATGAGCGCCGTCACGACCATGCCAGCCACGACGCATGACTCACGACATTGCTGGTATTGAGCGGCCTCAGGACCATGTCACTCACGACGCGCGACCCACGACATCGCTCGCAATGGGCGCCCTCGCGACCATGTCAGCTCACGACGCACGACTCACGACGTCGCTGGGATTGAGCGCCTCCCAACCATGTCAGCTCACGAGGCACGACTCACGACACTGCCGGGACGATGCCACTCACGACACACGACTCACGACGCCGGACCCAGACGAACACGTCGTCCAGCCAGCGGAAGCCCCAGCAGGCCTCGGTCCGATGGTGTTTCACGTGAAACACTCGATTTGCGTTCCGAGAAAATCGCGGGCCCAGGCCAGGGAACGGAGGCGTCCGCGCGAGCTTTCAGGACCGTGCAGACAAGCCGCCGTCCCTCGACCGATGCCGCCATCCATCCGCTCTCGTCCGTCCAACCGAAGACTGGCCGGTGCCCATGGAAGCGCGGTTGCTACCCCGGAATCGACACTTCTAGTTTCACGTGAAACATTGTTATATGTTAACGTGTAACATTATATGTCGCATACGTGTTGCGATACTATTACACGCACATCAACTACGCCGCCAGTGCCGGCAGCGAAGCCAAACAGCGACCTCACTGCCACGATACTGCCGGAATGATGTCTCTTCGGATTGGTGGCGCCAGAAGGGCGGCGGTTCAGTGAAGACCCTCGACCGCCGCCCCGCCCTCAGGCTCCCGGCTCCCGGAACCAACACTCAAGCCGCCAGCGTATACCCTTCCCAATTGAACGCCGCGATGTAGCCATAGGGGATTGTCCCGTAGCCCGGCCCAAAGGGGCAGTCCGCACCCCACTCGGCGCCCCAGCTGTTCCTCAGGATGAAGAAACCGCCTCCCGGGGTCGGAGTTACCGTCAGCCTGCTGTCGTCGACATAGCCGACCAGGCAGACACAGTGACCGCCGACTTCATGCTCTCCGTCAATCGGCAGGGTAATGCGCCCAGTGCGTTCAGTGACTGGTGACTGATACCAGCTGTTGTACACGGGAATCGAGATCCCGGCGGGACGCCCGGCCGCGAGTGCTGTCCTTATCGCCATCACATCCCGTGGATTGACCGCCCGCAACTCGAGCCTGTGCCGCCGCCCATCGGCGCCTGCGCGCGGCGGCCTCGTACCGGATTCCACGCACGCCGCCTCGGGCTCATACGGCCAGAGTCGCTCGCGGCACTGTCCCGCGGCATGCAGCACGCCTGCAGCCGCCTCCTGCGTCGTGCCGCACTCTTCAGGCATCCCGTCCTGCGATTTTGCCTCGAAGTACAGGTGTCGCTCCGAATAGTCGGGCGCGAGACGGCGATCCCGATATTCATGCACCGCCGTGAGACAGAACGCGACGCAGGTGCCGCGGTTGCCCTGGTCACGCACCGCGGGCATGCGTTTCACCAGGTTGACCGACAAAGGCAATGATGTGCGCCGGGCACGGGCCGAGGCGAGGGGAATGCTGAGCGCGATGGCACGCGTGGCGGGCGACGGCAGCAGCGCGCCCAGTGATCGACGCACGGCCGTACCCGGCGCAAGGTCGTGCCCGGAGGCGCCGGCGCGCGCCGCGCGGCCGGCATCGCCCACTTGCGCCTCCGTCAGCCCAAGATGACGGGCAAGTACGCTTCGTATTTCAGGTGATTGAACCAGTGCCACGAACTGGTCGGCTCGAACGATGTCCAGCGCGGCAAGCGCGCGGCACATGCCGGGTGAAACGCCATCAATGTCCTGCAGCCGCCCTGATTGATCCCCACGTCCAGCGGCCGCGGCCGCCCGCCCTCGCTTCGCCATGGTCTCCCCTCCCGTCAGGTACACGATCCCCTGCGGCCGCCCCATGCGGCCCAGTGAATCCAGACGAGCGAGGAACGAATTCTTTGACGCGCGGCCAGACAGCTGCCCGCGCGGTGTCCCGTTACGCGGCCCTCACCCAGCGCCACACCTCCGAGAGCTTGGGCTTCTTGCCGTACATCAGGATTCCTACTCGATAGACCCGCCCGGCAACCCAGGTCACCGCGAGCACCGCAGTGAGCAGCAGCGCCATCGACAGGAGGAGCTCGGGCAACGGAATCGGAGCGAGCGAATAGCGCACCGGTACGACGAACGGTGCAACGATCGGCACCATGCTCAGCGTGCGCGCCAGCGAACCGCTCGGGTCATTCAAGAGGGAGAACATGGCGATGAATCCCGCCATGATGCAGAACGTCACCGGCGTATTGGCCTGCTGTGCCTCCTGCTGCGTGCTGCAAAGCGCCGCCACCGCCGCGTACGCCGCCGCGAACAGGAGAAACCCGAGCACGAAGTAGACTAGAAAAACCGCGAGCAGGTCGGGATGCATGCTCGGAATGGACATGGTCGCGAGCGAATCCGGCGCAGCGCCGAGCAGCCTGGCCAGCTGCGTCTTGTAGGTGGTGACGAGCGTGGCCGTGATGCCCCAGATGGAAAGCTGGAGCAGGCCGGCCCCACCCACGCCAAGCACCTTGCCCAGCATCATCTGGAACGGCGTCACGCTCGAGGCGAGCACCTCGGCGATGCGGCTGGTCTTCTCCTCCACCACCGAGCTCATCACCTGCACACCGTACAGGAGCATCGCGATGTACAGCACGAAGCCCATGAAGTACGCCAGCAGGAAAGACGAGTGCCCCGATTCGCCGGTCACCTTGCCGCCGGTCACCTTCGACGTGACGATATCCACCTGGCGCAGCGCAGGCAGCGCAATGAACGGATCGATGCCGGCGCGCTGCAGTCGCTCGAGACGCAATGCCGTCTGTACTTCCGACGCCAGCTTGTCCATTTCGCCCGGGCTCCCGACGTTGACGCCCAGATACGGTATGTGGCCGCCGTCGATTCCCTGGTCGGTGAGCACAAGTACGCCATCCAGGGTCTCCGTTCCATGGGGCAGCCCGGTCATCGCGATGAGCGAGTCACGCACCGGTTCCACACGGCCGTCGGCCGGCACGCGCGACACCGTGTAGCGAACCGCACCCGACGCGCCGGGGCGGCGCGACGCGGCCAGGGCCTCGGTGACCTTGATCCCGGCTGTCCCGCTCGCGCCGTCCACCACCGCAATCCGCTTTGGGGCCGTCTCCCGCTGGTCCAGCAGCACCGGCATCAGCGTGAGCCCGAGCAGGATGAGGGGACCAAGGACGGTCCCGATGAGGAATGCACGCGTCCGGATCTTCTCCAGGAACTCGCGGCGGATGACCGCCCAGATCTTATGCATGGACCGTCTCCCGGGCCGGCGCGGTTGCTGCCTCGACACCCACCTTGGCGATGAAAATCGACTGGAGCGAGGGCTCCACGATCTCGAACCGGCTGATGCCGACATCGGCCGCGACGAGCGCCTTCAGCAGCAGTTCCGGGTCGGCCCCACCGGCCAGTTCGGCTTCCGCGCTCGCACCGTAATCATCCACGCGGGCAATGAGGCTGCGATCACTGAGCACCCGCGCGGCTCCGTCCTGGTTTCGGTGGAAGGCGAGCGCGACGTGGCGTGCCGCCGGCCTCTCGCCGGATGTCCGTCAGCTTGCCATCCACCACCTTCTCTCCCCGGGCGATGATGGCGATGCGGTCGCACATCTTCTCCGCCTGCTCCATGATGTGGGTCGAGAAAAGGACGGTGCGCCCTTCGCGCGCGATCTCGAGCACGACGTCCCGCATCACCTGGCTGTTCACGGGATCGAGGCCACTGAATGGTTCATCGAGGATGACGAGCTCCGGTTCGTGCAGCAGCGACCCGATGAACTGCACCTTCTGCTGCATGCCCTTGGACAGGTCCTCGACCTTCCGCTCGCCCCAGTCGCCCAGACCCAGTCGCGCGAGCCATTGCGCCGCCAGCGAGCGTGCCCGGGCACGAGCGCAGCCCCTTGATCTCACCCAGGAACTCCAGCTGCTCCCGAACCTTCATGCGGCGATACAGGCCCCGCTCCTCGGGGAGGTAGCCAATGCGCGCCGAAAGTTCACGGCTCGCCGGTTCGCCGCCGAACAGGGAGATTCGGCCCTCGTCCGGCAAGATGATGCTCAGGATCATGCGGATGCTGGTGCTCTTGCCGGCGCCGTTCGGGCCGAGCAGCCCGTAGATGCCACCGCGGGGAACGGTGAGCGAGAGGTTGCGCACGGCGGTGTGCCCCGCGAAGCGCTTGGTGATACCCTCGCACTCGATCGCGTTCTGGTACATGCAGGCTCCATGAACGGGGAGGACCCGGAAGCGCGCTGTCCTACGCGCGGTCCAATGCACTTGTTTCGCTGACTGGAACATCGGCTCGCATGGGAACAAGAAGGGGGGCGATCACGTGGACCGCCCCCAGGGCCGCGGCAATGCCGGGGTGGCTCAGCCCAGTTCTGCGAGTCGCTTGAGCGCCGCCACCTCGTCGTGCGGCACTACCAGTTGCTTCTGGTCGGCCCGGATGCCGAACTTGAGCGTGCGCTTGAGATACTCCTCCCGCGTCATGCCCCCGGCTGGATCATGCACCCCGACATCGTGAAGCAACAGCCCGCGGTCGGTTCGCTCATGATAGCGGCCGACGTACGTCCGTCCGGACACGCCATCGAGCACCACGGTAATGCCGTGCAGTTCCTCGTGACCGGGATGAAAAACGTGCCCGCTCAACGCGAGGCCTTTGCGGCATCGGCCGGCGCACAATACTGGTTGAATGCGGCGACAAGGTCCCTGGCCACTGCGTCGGGACCACGGCCCTCGATCTGGTGCCGATGGATGAACGAGACCACTTCGCCATCCTTGAACAGTGCCATGGAGGGCGAGCTGGGCTGGTAGTCAGGGAAGAATTGCCGCGCCCGCGCCACCGCCTCGAGGTCCTGACCGGCGAAAACCGTCACCACCCGGTCCGGCTTCACTTCACTTGCGAGCGCGGCCCGAAGCGCGGGCCGGGCATTGCCCGCGGCGCACCCACAGACCGAATTCACGAACACGAGCGTTGTCCCCTGCTGGTCACCCAGCTCGGCGTCCACCTGAGCCACCGTCTTCAGTTCCTGTGCGCCCATGGCGACCATTTCCTCGCGCATGGGCTTGACCATCATTTCGGAATAAGGCATCGATACTTCCTTCGTGTGAATGCGTAATAGACCAGGGGTTGAGGGTCCGGAATCGAGGGCCTTTCAACCGGCCCCCGACCCTCGACTCTCAACCCTCACTCTTCTTCATTGCCGCCATCAGCGTGTGCCACGGCAGGCTGGCGCACTTCACGCGTACGGGAAACTGCGCGACACCCGCAAATACCTGGAGCCGCGCGGGCAACTCCGCCTCATCAGCCTGGGTACCCGTTCCGGTCACCATCTCGTGGAATCCCTTGAACAGGGCGCTCACCTCGGCCCTGGTTTTCCCCTTGACCGCCAGTGTCATGAGCGACGCCGACGCATTCGAGATGGCGCAGCCCTGACCCTCGAATTTCACGTCCTTGACCACATCGCCCTCGAGCTCGATCCAGACGGTGACCTGGTCACCGCAGAGCGGGTTGTGTCCCCGCGCATGCTGTGCGTCCTCCGAGTCGAGACGCCCCACGTTGCGGGGGGTCCGGTTGTGATCGAGGATCACGCTCTGGTACAGCTCACTGGTCGACGACATCAGGCGAAAAGCCTCCGCGCGCGCTCGACGCCCCGAGCCAGCGCCTCGACATCGCTTGCCACGTTATAGACACTGAACGACGCACGAGCCGTTGCGGGCACCCCGAACCGGCGCATCAGCGGCTGGGCGCAATGGTGCCCGGCGCGAATGGCGACCCCGAGTTCGTCCAGCACCGTGCCCAGGTCGTGCGGATGCACCCCGGCCAGCGTGAATGAAATCACCGAGGCCCGCGCGGGCGCGGTTCCAATGATCCGCACACCGGGAATGGCCGAAAGCCGGTGCGTGGCGAGGGCGAGCAGGTCCGCCTCGTGCGCCATGATCGCGCCGGTCCCAACCGACTCGACAAAGGCGATCGCCTCGCCCAATCCGATCGCCTCCGCGATGGGAGGAGTACCCGCCTCGAACTTCATCGGGAGTTCCGCCCAGGTCGTGCTTTCGGCCGAGACGCCGCCGATCATGCCGCCACCCACCTGCCACGGCGGCATCCGCTGGAGCAGGGACTCACGCCCATACAGCACGCCGATACCGGTTGGGCCGAACAGCTTGTGACCGGAGAACACCAGGAAGTCGCAGTCCAGGTCGCGCACGTCGACGGCGCCGTGGGCCACCGACTGGGCCGCATCGACCAGCACCAGGGCTCCCGCGGCATGCGCCAGTTCCGCGATGCGCCGCACCGGATTGATGGTGCCGAGCACGTTGGACAGCTGGGTGACCGCCACGATACGGGTGCGCGGATTGATGAGCGCCGCCAGGGCGGCGAGATCGAGCTCGCCCGCATCCGTGACCGGTGCCACCCGCATGACCGCGCCGGTGGCCTGGGCCAGGACCTGCCAGGGCACGAAGTTGGAGTGGTGCTCCATTTCGGTCACGATGATCTCGTCGCCCGGCACCAGCACCGAGCGACCCCAGCTCTGCGCCACCAGGTTGATCCCCTCGGTGGTCCCACGCGTGAAGATGACCTCGCAGGGCAGGGCGGCGCCGATGAAGCGGGCCACGTCCACCCGCGCCGCGTCATACATGGCCGTCGCTTCGGCGCTCAGCGCATAGACGCCGCGGTGAATGTTGGCATTCTCCGAGGCATAGAACCGCATGAGGCGGTCGATGACGCGCCGCGGCTTCTGTGCGGTGGCGGCCGAATCGAGATAGACCAGCTCCGGGTGCGAATCGAAGACGGGGAACTGCGCCCGGACATCCCCAAGGTCCGCGTGCGCGGCACCCTGGGCGGCGTACGGCTCGGCAACGCCTGGCTCAGGCAACGCGGCGACCGGCTTCATCTCACGCGCCCAGTCCGAGCCGCTGCAGCACCAGGCGATCCAGCTCGTTTCTTACCGGGGCCAGCGTCACTTCCGCGATGACCTCGGCCGCAAAGGCGTAGGTGAGGTGACGACGCGCCTCATCCAGGGGAATGCCCCGGCTGCGGAGATAGAACAGCATGTTGTCGTTGAGGTTGCCGACCGTCGCGCCGTGCGTGCACTTCACGTCGTCGGCAAAGATCTCGAGTTGCGGCTTGGTGTCGATCTTCGCGGTCTCCGACAGGAGCAGCGCCCGGTTGGTCTGCTTGGCGTCGGTCTTCTGCGCCTCCCTGGTCACGAAGATCTTCCCATTGAACACACCGTGCGAACGGTCGTCCAGGATGCCCTTGTAGACCTCCCAGCTCCGGCAATTCGGGTGGCTGTGGAGGATCGCCGTATGGTTGTCGACCAGCTGCTCGCCGCGGCCGAAATACAGACCGTACAGCAGGCTCTCGACATTGGCGTCGTTGAGGTGACTCCGCAGGTCATGGCGCGCGAGTGCGCCGCCCATGGCGAAGCTGAAATTCCGGTAGTGACTGTCGCGCGCCTGGGCTACATGGGTGCACCCGATGTGGAAGGCCGACTCGCCTTCCCGCTGGATGCGCGTATGCTCGACCCACGCGTTCTCGGCGACGACGACCTCGGTCACCGTGTTCGTGAGATACCGGGCATCGTCGAGCGTCACGTAGCTCTCGATAAGGGACGCCCGCGCTTCCCGGTCCACCAGGATGAGGTTGCGGGTGTGGGTCGCCGCACCGGCCACATCGCCCGTCGTGACATGGAGCAGGTGAATCGGCTGGGCCGGCTCCGCTCGCGCCGGCACATGCACGAACGCGCCGTCGGCAAACTGTGCGGTGTTCCAGGCGACGAATGGCGTCGCGTCGAGCCGCCACCTGGCGACCGAGGTAGCGTTCGAGTGAGGGATCGGTGGCGATGGCCTCCGCCAGGCTGAGCGCGCGAACGCCCGGCGTCGCCGTCCCGATCGACAGGCCCGGCGCATAGCGCCCGTTCACGAAGACAAGGCGCGGCCATTCGGCGTTGCCGAACAGGAAGGGCAGGAGCGAGGCTGCGGCGACCGTGCCGTCGGGCGCGGGGACGAACGTGGTGCCCGCAATCGGCCCCACCGGGGTGAAGCGCCACTCTTCGTCCCTCGACGTGGGAAAGCCGAGCTGCGCGAAGCGCTGCTCGCCCTCCTGCCGCAATGCACCGAGCCAGGACGGTTCCGAGGTCACGAGCGGGGCGGCCACTGCCGTCATGCGCCGGCCCCGATGGCCTGCGGCGCGTCGGCGCCGTTCGCCACCCATTCATACCCGCGCGCCTCGAGCTCGAGTGCCAGTTCCCGGCCACCCGACTTCACGATCCGGCCATTCGCCAGCACGTGGACATGGTCGGGCACGATGTAGTTGAGCAGGCGCTGGTAGTGCGTCACCACGATCGTCGCCCGATCCGGCCGCTTGAGCTTGTTGACGCCGGCCGCGACGATGCGGAGGGCGTCGATGTCGAGGCCCGAGTCCGTCTCGTCCAGGATCGCGAGCTTCGGCTCCAGGACCGCCATTTGCAGGATCTCATTCCGCTTCTTCTCGCCGCCGGAAAAACCGGCATTGACGAAGCGCTGCATGATCTCGGGACCCCACTCCACCACCCTGAGCTTGTCCTCGAGCACGTCCAGGAAATCCATCGGGTCGGCTTCCTCGAGTCCCCGCGCCTTGCGGATCTCGTTGTACGCCGCGCGCAGGAAATAGGCGTTGGTCACCCCGGGGATCTCCACCGGGTACTGGAACGCGAGGAAGAGG
Organism: uncultured Gemmatimonadales bacterium; assembly: GCA_963846945.1. Taxonomy (GTDB): domain Bacteria; phylum Gemmatimonadota; class Gemmatimonadetes; order Gemmatimonadales; family GWC2-71-9; genus JAGGAG01. The sequence continues at coordinate 83,614 of CAWJXX010000003.1, forward strand.
CCCTTCTGCGCCCGCTCCTCGGGCTCGAGATCGAGCAGGTCCTCGCCCTCGAAGAGCGCCGATCCACCGGTCACGGTGTAGCTCGGGTGCCCCGCGAGCACCTGGGCCAGCGTGCTCTTGCCCGAGCCGTTGGGGCCCATGATCGCGTGCACCTCGCCGGCGTTCACCGTGAGGTTGATGCCGCGGAGGATCTCCGTCTCACCGACCGTCGCGGTCAGGTCGCGCACTTCGAGCATGCTCATCCAACACTCCCCTCGAGTGAAACGCCGAGCAGCTTCTGGGCCTCCACCGCGAATTCCATCGGCAGCTCCTTGAACACTTCCTTGCAGAAGCCGTTCACGATGAGCGAGATGGCGTTCTCGGTGTTGAGTCCGCGCTGCTTGCAGTAGAAAATCTGGTCCTCGCCGATCTTCGACGTGGACGCCTCGTGCTCGACCGCGCTCGTGGCGTTCTGCACGTCGATGTACGGGAACGTGTGCGCCCCGCACCGGTCCCCGATCAGCATCGAGTCGCACTGGGTGTAGTTCCGCGAGCCCGCAGCGCGCGGCATCATCTTGACCTGGCCCCGATAGCTGTTGTTGCCCTGGCCGGCCGAGATTCCCTTCGACACCACCGTGCTCCTCGAGTTCTTCCCGATGTGAATCATCTTGGTCCCGGTGTCCGCCTGCTGCTTCCCGTTCACCACGGCCACCGAGTAGAACTCGCCCACCGAGTCGTCACCCTGCAGGATGACGCTGGGATACTTCCACGTGATCGCCGAGCCCGTCTCCACCTGCGTCCAGGAGATCTTGGCCCGTTCCATCGCCTTGCCGCGCTTGGTGACGAAGTTGAAGATCCCGCCCACGCCCCGCTCGTCGCCCGCATACCAGTTCTGCACGGTCGAGTACTTGATCGTGGCACCGGGCAGGGCCACCAGCTCGACCACGGCCGCATGCAGCTGGTTCTCGTCCCGCTTCGGCGCGGTGCAGCCCTCGAGATAGCTCACGTAGGCGCCCTCATCGGCCACGATGAGCGTCCGCTCGAACTGGCCTGTCTCCGCGGTGTTGATGCGGAAGTAGGTCGAGAGCTCCATGGGACAGCGCACGCCCTTCGGGATGTAGACGAAGGAGCCGTCCGAGAAGACCGCCGAGTTGAGTGCCGCAAAGAAATTGTCGCTGGTGGGCACCACGGAGCCCAGGTACTTCCGGATCAGCTCCGGGATGCTCGCGCACTGCCTCACTGAACGAGCAGAAGATGATCCCCTGTTCGGCCAGCTTGGCCTTGTACGTCGTCCCGACCGACACCGAGTCGAAGATGGCATCCACGGCCACGCCGGCCAGGAGCTTCTGCTCATTGAGCGGAATGCCCAGCTTCTGGTACGTCTCGATCAGCTTCGGATCGGCATCGTCCAGGCTTGCCAGCGGCGTCTTGTTGCGCGGCGCCGAGTAGTAGATGATGTCCTGATAGTCGATCGGCTTGTACGTGACGTTGGGCCAGCTGTGCGGCTCCGACATCTTGAGCCAGCCGCGATAGGCCTTGAGGCGCCACTCGAGCAGCCACTCCGGCTCACCCTTCTTGCTGGAAATGAGGCGCACGACATCCTCGCTCAGCCCCTTGGGCAGGCTGTCGGCCTCGATATCGGTGACGAACCCGTACTTGTAGTCGCGCTGGACCAGCGACTCGACTGACGACCCGCTCATGCCTGGCCTCCCGGCCGCGTCTCACGCGGCGTGATCTGCACGACGGAGGCCGGGATGATGGCCTCGTCGAATTGCACGTGATATTCACAGGCGCTGCACCCCGTGAGGATGTGCGCCTTCCGGTCCACCGCCGCCGACAGGACTTCCTCGAGAAAGCGCCGCTCGGCGACGCAGATTTCGGGATACCGCTCGGCCACCGCATGGATGGCGCAGTTGTGCTCCTTGAGCGTCGCCCCATGCTGCCCCGACGCCTGCCACTCCGCCATGTAGCCCTCGTCGGCCAGCACGCGGGTGACGATCTCCATGCGCTGCTCGGGTGGCTTGCCCTCCAGCTGTTCACGCAACCGCAACGCGAGCGACTCGAACCGGCCTTCGAGCATCGCCACCGCACCCGCCCGACCCTCGCGAGCCGCCACCTGCTCCAGCAGCTGGGTCAGCGTCTCCTCGTAGCGACGCGGAAAGAGCGACTCGCTCGCCGCCGACAGCCGGTAGGCGAACACCGGCGCACCGACACCCCGGTGCTGCCGTTCATAGACCACCAGCTGCTCCAACTCGAGTTCCTTGAGGTGGTGCCGCACGGCGTTGAGGGACAGCCCGAGATGGCTTGCCAGCTCCTTCGCCGTAAGCTGGCCGGCACGCTTGAGTGCCAGGAGCATTTCGCTCCGGGGACCGCGTTGCCCCACAGGTCGCGACGACTGCGTCAGCGGCATTGCCATATATGAACAAAAAGATCGGTGTTCTGAGGGCGATTGTCAATTCACATCAGGATTATGGTGCGAACTCGACTGATATGAAGTTGCAAGTCACTACTACTATGAATATTCACCGCACTAACCCGTTGGGCTCATTGACGCCCCGCCATATCCGGATAGCATGCCCGAATGTCGCGGCACACCATCTGGCTCCTTGTATCGATCGGGGTTACCCGAGGCGCATACGCTCAAGGCGGAATTGCCCCGGCCTTCACGTATTCCGACAGCGTCGAAGCCATTCCCGACACGACGCCGGACTCCGTACACGTTCACCACCCCATGCCGACGGCCGGCCCACAGGTGGGCCGCGCTTTCGTCGAGATCGTGCTGCTCAACGGCGCCGCTGTTGCCATCAACCACCTGGCGCGCGATCTCCCCATGACCCGGCCGGAAACCTGGTGGCGCAATCTCCGCGGGGGATGGACGTGGGATGGCAACAACATCAGTACGAACAACATCGAACACCCGTATGGTGGCGCGGTCTATTACAACGTGGCGCGCGCGAACGGCTTGTCGTTCTGGGCCGCGGCACCGGTGACAGCCAGCGGCAGCCTGATGTGGGAACTGTTCGGTGAACCTGTCCCGCCGTCACCCAATGACCTCATCATCACCAGCCTGAGCGGCATCACGCTCGGCGAGGCGACGCGCCAACTCTCACTGATGGTGCTCGACAACCAGGCCAGGGGCCTGAGCCGGGTCTGGCGCGAGGCTGCGGTGCTGCTGTTCAATCCGGGCCTGGGAGTGGATCGGCTCTCCAGGGGCCAGACCTGGCAGCAGAGACCCAACCCGCCGGATCACCATCCCTCGACCATGCGCACGACGGTGGCGATCGGCGCCAAGCGAATGACCAGAACTGATGCCGCGCCCAGCATCGACCTCGCCGCCGCTGCGGTGGAGATCCAGGTCGGCGATCCGTTCAAGGAGAAGGTCGGTCCCTTTTCGACCTTCACCTTCACCGCGCAGCTCAACAGCGGCCCCAGCACGACAGTGGCCGAGGTTGGCACGCGCGGCATCCTGGCTGCGCTCGGCCGACGCGATGGTCCCACTCGACAGGTGGTCGGCATCTTCATGGACTTCGACTACCAGTGGAATGTGTCCTACCAGTTTTCGGAACAGTCGTTCGGGCTTGGATGGCTGTCGCGCGCCGGCGGACAGGATTGGCGGCTCGATACCGACATCAGCGCGGAGCTGCTGCCCCTGATGGCGAGCTCGGACACACACACCCGCCCCCTGCTGGGGAGGCCATACGACTATGGCTCGGGGGTCGGGGGGCGCGCATTCATCCACTTTGACCATCGCGACTTCCGCATCATCTCGGCGGGATATCGCGGCTTCTGGACCGCCACGGTGAGCGGGGCGTCCGAGACCAAGCTGGTGCAGTTCGCCACCGTCGAGGCCCGCGCACCACTACCGCTCGGGCTCGCGGTGGGGGCGAGTTACACGATGTACCGGCAGCGCAGCACCTACGACATACTTCCAACTTCCATCGTGTCCCTGCCCAGCTGGTCGGTCTTCATCTCAAGCGCGGGGCGGTGAGCTTACCTTCGGGCATGCCCTACGAGGAGACCTCATGCTGCCCCTGATCGTTGCCCTGGCCACGGCACCGCTGCCCATGCTCCGCGGTGAGATTTTCGGCGACCTTCGCCTTGGTGACAAGTACCTGGTGGACACCCCGATCAAGCTGACCTGCGGCGCGGAGAGCGTCGATGGCAAGACCGACAAGTCCGGCTCCTTCCGCCTGACCCTCAAGGGCAGCGGCAAGTGCCAGCTGGTGGTGTCATACGAGAAGCAGTCGCCGTCAATCGACGTGGTGCTGTTCGACCAGGCGGCTCGCTACCGGTTCCTGCTGGAGCTGGTCGACGGCAAGTACATCATCAAGCGAGTCTGAGCCGTGGCGGACGCCGGCCCGAAGGATGGATGGGACAAGCTGCAGATCATCATGGCACCGATCGGTGGCCTGCTCACGGCCATCGCGGTGGCGAGCCTCGGCTTTTTTGGGTCGCGTGCCATCGACCAGCAGCAGAGCAGTGAAGCCAAGTTGCGGCTCTATTCCGAGCTGATGAGCAAGCGCGAGGAATCGGAAGCGACCCTCCGGAAGGAGATGTTCCAGTCCATCATCGGCTCGTTCTTCGACGCGCAATCCACGTCGCTCGAGGCGAAGCTGCTCAAGATGGAACTGCTTGCCCAGAACTTTCACGAAGCGCTCAACCTGACCCCGCTGTTCCAGCATATGCGCCGCGAAATCGCAGCGGCGCCGATCACCCCGGAGCTCAAGCGCACGTACGAGGGCCGCCTGAGCGAACTCGCACGCGAGATTACCCGGAAGCAGATGATCGTGCTGGAATCCGGCGGGGAGCGCTTCGACTGGACCGTCCTGCTGAGCGACAGCCTCATTGCCGGGACCAGGTCAGAGACACTGGAGGACGTGGAACTCACGCTGGACGGAATCAAGCGGCGGTTCCGCGCCACGCTTTACCAGGTCGACACGACGCAGCGCGAGGCGCGAATCGGGCTCGAGATCGAGACGCCAAGCCAGCCTGGCGTCACCCCGGCCGAGGCCGGCCGCTTCTCGGCGGAGTTTATGGTGAGCTTTTTCAGTTCCCCGATGATCGACAACACCCGGCTGTCGAATGACCAGCGCGTGGCGATGGTGCTGACCAACATGAGTGGTGCGGGGGCGGGCTTGAGCCTGCTGTACTTCCCGGGATCGCGTGCCAGCCTGCGAGAGAAGCCTTACTACGAGGAGATCCTGCGAAAACTCGCGGGGACCGAGGCCGCCAAGATGCCCTGAGCCACGCTCAGGGCTGGACGACCACGATGCGGGCCACGTCGGTCGCGCGTGCGATGATCGAGCCACCTGCCGCGTAAGCCGGATCCACCGTTCCTGTCACCGTGCGCTGGACTCGCACGTCGACTTCGCATGACTCGCCCGAGGTCATGCCGTTTGGCAACAGCGACTGATCGAGCGTGATGGTCTGGCTTCCCGGATCGCCGTCGACAGGAATGCTGAACGTGGTGCCGGCACCGGGCTCGTCGCAGACCACCGAGCGCAGGACGATGTTGATCGGGTCGGCCAGGCCCGACGGTGTCCAGGCCACGATCAGGTTCGTCCCGGACGTGGCGACCTGCCCGACAACCGGTGCCGTCTCCTCCAGCGTCTCCGGCATTCGCACGATGCTGGCTGGCGCACTCGCATCGCTGTGTCGCGTCAGCACGATCGTCACGTTGGTGCCAGGGTCCACCTGGCTCAGGCTTGCCGAATAGAAGCCGCCCCCCACCGGATCGACCGTCCAGCGCATGGGCTTCGCCTGGCCCTGCGCCGTGGCCACCATCTCGTCTTCTTCGGGCAGTCGCACGGATGCAAAGGCGTCTGACTCGAGCTGCCCGAACACCAGGGTGGTGCCTCCGAATGCTTCAGTGACCACGAAATTGGGCGTCAATTTGTTGGTTGGCGTCGAGCCCCCGGTCGAGTCGGAACAGGCCACCAGCGCGGAAAGCAGCAACACTGTCGGCAGTGGCCACGCCTGGGCGCCCCGCCGTAACCGATTTACCCGTAAAGCATTAGCACGTTCACCACTGCCGCACCTGATTCGCACCCAGTTGACAGTCTGCGTTTCGCGCCCGACCTTGGCTCCATGGCTGTGCGTCGAATTCGCCTTCTGGGCGACCCGGTACTTCGCGAGCGCTGCGAACTGATCGCCAATCCGCAGTCTGCGGCCATCCGAGTGGTCGTGGATGATCTGGCGGATACGCTGCACGACTGGCAGTCGCGGTTTGGCAGCGGACGGGGCATCGCCGCGCCGCAAATCGGGGCCCCGCTTCGTCTGGTCTATATCGAAATGGATCAGCCGTGGGTTCTGGTCAATCCCGAAATCATTGACATCGGACACGAGGACTTCGCGGTGTGGGACGATTGCTTCTCGTTCCCCAACCTGCTGGTGCGTGTGCTTCGTGCCTACCGCATTCGCGTCAGCTACAGCGACCTGCGCGGTCGGGTGCACGAGGCCGAGTTTGAGGGCGACCGGGCGGAACTGCTTCAACACGAGATTGATCACCTCGACGGCGTGCTGACGGTCGATCGTCCCCATGGACTCGATCCCTTCTGCCTGCGCGAGGAATGGAACCGTCAGCATGCTGCGTCGGGGCGATACGGCGAACCAGAACTCCGGCTGGCCCCGTACGCCATACCCATGATGGTCTAGCGGCAAAACTGCACGCGTTCACGCACCAGCACTAGAACCACCGAAACACCTGCACGAACAGGGTCTCTCGCCCGCCCGTTGCCCATCCATAGCCAGCCTTGATCGGCCCGAACGGCGTGTGAGCGCCGAGTCCAATGCGAACGCCACCGAGCCAGGAATCGCTGGCGAACGCATGACCCGCCTCAGAGATGCTCCCGGCGCCCAGCACCAGCTGGGCCTCGAGCGGCCCCACCATCCGGAGCCACAATTCAGCCTGCCCCGATGCCTCGTAGCTCCCACGCAATTCACCCGGCTTGACGCCCGGAAACCCGGCAGTGCCACCCAGCACGAAAGTGAACTGCAGTGGCAGGTCGCCACCGGCCCCGAAGCGCAGGGTTCCGCGCACGCCGATTCGATTCTTGGTCCAGGGAAGGCGAATTTCGGCAAGGGCCCTTCTATAGGTGGACGTATAGCTTGCATCCACGAGCACCTGCGTAGCGTCGAAGCCGCGGAACCGTTCCGCCTTCACCACGCCGCCCGCCGCCGCGCCGTCTGGCGTGTCGGGCTGGCTCCAGAGCACGCCCAGCACGCCGAGCGACACGATCCATCCGTCCCCCATGGTGCGCTCCACGCCGGCCACGCCCGCGAGGTCATGGGTATCGATCGACGTGAGCTCGGTGTTGCCCACGTAGACCGGCACCCGCTCATTGCCCGCGGTGATCGACAACGTGGGGGCCAGCACGCGCCAGCCGTAGCGGAGGTTTTTCCGCATGGCCAACAGGAGTTCGTCACGGAGACCGCCCAGGCGCAGCAGCGTGCTCGTCTCGAGACCAAGGCCGAGCAGGTTCCGGTAGATGGCCCCGAGCCAGACCTCGCCACCGAGGATGTTGTCGTAGGCGATACCGGCGGCCGCATAGAGCCTCGGGGCCGGGCGAACGACCGGTGCGAAGGAGACGGTGTCCGAGTGGCCGCTGGGATAATCCATACCGCGTCGATCAGGGACGTCTCACCCATTCGCCCGCTGCGCTTTCGAAGCTGTGGATAGTTGATCGAGTCGCCGGACCTGAGGCCCAGGTCATTGAGCACCGAGACACCGGGGTTGTCCTCGCCCGGAGCGGTGATGGTGCCCACGTAGCGCGGAAGGGCGACAATGCGGCGGCCGTGCTGGTTGAGCGGGTTGAGGCATGACACGCGGGCAAAAGCGGAATCCGCCTCGCGCTGGCCCAGGGCCATCAGCTCCTTCACCTTCTCCGGCGCGAAGTCGAGCGTGCCATAAGCTGCCCACGTTGAACTTGATGAGGATGTCCTCGGGTCCCATGGGCGGCAGGGGCTGGTCGGCGAGATAATCCATCAGGCGGGACATCACCGCGTCGCTGGAGAAGAGTGGAATCGTGTCGGATTGCGGCACGCTCAGGTCGGACACGATCACCCGTTCCGCGCCAAGTTCGCGTGCGATGGCGACCGGCACGTTCGCCGCGAGGCCGCCGTCGACGAGATACATGCCGTTCATGTAGATCGGGGTGAAGACGATCGGAATGGAGATGCTGGCCCGCACGGCGCGCGGCAGGTCGCCCTCGCCGAGCACCACGGCCTTGTGCGTGCGCAGGTTCGTCGCGACCGCGCGGAAGGGAATTGGAAGCGAGTCGAAATTGCCCCGCGCGCGCAGGTTGCCCATGAACAGCTTCTCTTCCAGCAGCGCGTTGACCTCGCGCTCGTTGAGGGCGTTCGTCTGCAGCCCCGAGACTCCTTCGCCCTCGGCGTATGTCAGCATGGGCTGCTTCGTACCCAGCACCCGTGGCGTGGTGGGATCGAATGTGTGGATGATGGTGCCGCCCGGCGAGGTGCGCACGATCGAGTCGATCTGTGACCCCGAGTAGCCGCTTGCATAGAGGGCGCCCACGAGCGAACCGATACTGGTGCCGATGATGAAGTCCGGCACGATGCCCAGCGAGTCGAGCACTCGCAGCACGCCGATGTGGGCCAGGCCCTTGGCGCCGCCTCCCGAGAGCACGAGAGCGGTGCGCGCCGGCCCGCAGGCCGGCGCCTGGGCACTCGCGGCCGAGCCCGTGAAGAGCGCGAGCGCGAGGAACGTCGAGAATGAGCGAAGGGACATGGACGCCGTAACTTAGTTTGCGCCCATGCCGGTTGCGGACCCCTTGCGCCGGTCCCAGCGCACTTCTATACCTATGCCTTCCGCCGCGGCCCGCGGCGACCCCCGAATGGAGCTGGCGCATGACGTATGTGATTACCGAGGCCTGCATTGGCGTGAAGGACCGCGCCTGCGTGGACGTATGCCCCGTGGACTGCATTTACGAGAGCGAGGATCAGCTCTACATCCACCCGGATGAATGCATCGACTGCGGCGCCTGCGAGCCCGAGTGCCCCGTGTCGGCAATCTTTCCGGAAGAGGATGTGCCGGACGCCATGCGGTCATTCATCGAGAAGAACCGGGAGGTTTTCAACGCCGACGTGCCGCCGGGAAGACCGAACAGATAGGCGGCGGGCAGGATACCAGGGCGGCAAGTCGCCAGGAAACAAGAAAGGGCCGAGAATTCTCGGCCCTTCGTGATTTTCGATCGCGGTATTTTCCTGCCGCCTTGCCGCCCTGATCTCCTGGCCGCCCGGAAGGTGGGCTGGCCCTCGGGGCCGTACTGCGTGGCCGCGGCCCCGGGGCCTGGGGAGATGCAACTGCAAATGCAATCGACGGGGCCAGCAAGAGAGCCAGCGCGACCGCCTATCCAATAGACGCCCGTGACCCCCAAAAGGTTTCGTCCGGAGACGCGGCTGACACCTGCGCTAGGTGGACGGCAGGCTCCGCAGAAAATCGGCGAGCAGTGCGTTCACCTGCGCCGGCGCCTCGAGCGGCGGGAGGTGGCCGGCGCCGGGAATGATCTCCAGCCGCGCGCCGGGCAGCGCCGCGGCCATCGCGCGCGAGAAATCCACCGGCGACATCTGGTCCTCCTCACCCACCACGATCAGGGTCGGCAACCCGTCGAGCATCGGCAGCAACGTCGTCGAGTCTGCCCGGTCGCGCATGGCGGAGAGAGCGCCGGCAATGCCGGCGACCGGCGCCGCGACCATCATGCTGCGCACGCGTTCCACCACATGCGGCATCGTCCTGGCCGCATCCGGTGCCAGGAGGCGGGGCAGCATCTGCTCGGCGATCGCGGCCGCGCCCTGCTCCCGCGCCAGCGACGCCTGCGTGTCGCGCGCGCGACGGGTCTCTGCACTGTCGGCCTCCGCCCGGGTGTCCATCAGGCAAAGCGCCCGCAGCCGCTCACGATGCCGCTTGAGGAACTCGAACGCGATGTACCCGCCCATCGAGAGTCCAACCAGCACCACGTCATCCAGCTGGAGCGCCTCGAGAAGGGCCGCGAGGTCATCGGCATAGGTGGGGATGCTGTATCCCAGGTCGGGCGCGTCCGACAGGCCCATGCCGCGCAGGTCTGGCGCGATCAGGGTGTAACCATCGATGCCGGCGAGCTGCGGCGTCCAGAGCGTCCGGTCGAGGGGGAATCCATGGACGAAGAGCACCGCTGGACCGGTGCCCCGAACCTCCACGGCGAGGCTTACGCCATTCACCGTCAGCCGCCGGACGCCGGCAGGCTCGACCTGCCGGGTGGTGAGGTACCGACCCAGATCAGGCGGTACCGGCGTGGGCCGGCCAGCCCGATCGATACACACGAACACGAATTCGGCCGTGGCGATCAACCGGTCATCCGTCAGCCGCCGGGCGGTCTGCCGCATCGTGAAGCTGGTCCGGCCGTGGTGGGTCAGCGTCTGGTGAAAGCGGAGCACGTCGCCGGGTAACGCGGGGGCGTGATAATCGATCGCGGTCTTTCGCACCGCGGGCCAGGCACCCTGGTTGGTGAATACGTCCATCCCGGGACCACGCGCCAGCATCTCCCAACGGGCACGCTCGAACAGGCTCAGGAAGGACGCCTGATTCAGGTGACCAAACGCGTCGCACTCGTCGGGGTAGACCGTGAGGTCGATTTCCGGAACAGTCATGGACTGGAAAGTATGTCGAACGCGACATGTTAGCCTTCTGATGATCCCCGCGGGGAAACGACCTCCCGCCTCCCCGACCCTCTCGAGCTCACGAACCCATGAAGCCACCAACCGACTACATCCGACATGCCGCCCGGCTCGCCCGGAAGATTCAGCTCGATGCTGCGATGGGTGGTACACCGCAGCCAGATGCCGAATTCTTCAAGACGCTCAGCAAGGCGATGGACGAGATCGCGACCGGCCTGGAACTCGTGTCGAAGCGGGAAACGTGAAAGACATCGTCGCGGCAGTGCCGTGACAGTTTCACGACAGTGCTATATCCGACACAGGTTCATCTCGCTCGCCGTAACCTTTTGAATCATTGAGGGTTGTGGTGCGAGCGCGACTTGGACACCTTTGGGAGTGACGTTGCCCCTGACCAGCACTGATCCATCCCGCGAAGATGGCCTCCTGATCGCCGAGTCAGGAGGCATTCGAACGCCTCATCCCCCGCCTCACGGCCGGTGGGATCCTCGCTGTCGATACCGAGGCAGCCAGCTTCCACAAGTACGTCGATCGCGTCTACCTGCTCCAGCTCTCGTCGCGCAGCGAGACGGTCGTGGTGGACCCGCTCGCGGTAAGCGATCTCTCCGCCCTGGGGCAGGCACTGGCCGATCCCAAGCTCGAGGTGGTATTCCACGACGCCGACTATGACCTTCGGCTGTTGCACCAGGAATTCGGCTTCGTGGCCACGCACCTCTTCGATACCCGCGTCGCGGCCCAGCTGCTGGACGAACCGGGCATCGGCCTCGCTGCCCTCCTCGAGAAGTACCTGGGGCTTCAGGTCGACAAGCGCTTCCAGCGCGCTGATTGGTCGATCCGGCCCCTTCCTGCCGACATGCTGGCCTACGCCGCGACCGATACCAGGCACCTCGCCGAGCTTCGGGACATCCTCCGCGCAAAGCTCGAGGCGCTGGGCCGCCTGTCATGGGCCGAAGAGGAGTTCGTGGTGATGGAAGGGTCACGCTGGGATGCCGACGAGGCCGAGCCGGGATGGCTCCGGATGAAGGGCGCCAAACTGCTCAAGCCACGGGAACTCGCGGTGCTCCGCTCCCTCTATCTATGGCGCGACGAGCAGGCGAGGCGCCTGGACCGGGCGGCGTTTCGGATCCTCAACAATGAGCCGATCATGGCCATGGCGAAGGCACCGCCGCGGGACATGGACGCACTCAAGCGGGTGGCCGGAATCAGTCCGGACCAGGCGGAGCGACGGGGGCGCCAGCTTCTTGCGGCGGTGGAGGAGGCACTGGGATTGCCCGAGGATCAGCTGCCACGGATCGAGCGGTCACCCCGGCGTGCGCCGGACCCGGCCTTCGATGCCCGCCTCGATCGCCTCAAGGTGGTGCGGAATCGGCTCGCGGCCGCATATCCGCTGCAGCCCGGCGTACTCTGTCCCAACGGCACCCTGGAGGCGATTGCGCGGGCCAACCCAGCGACCGTGGCTGACCTGGCAACGATCCCGCAGCTGCGCCGGTGGCAAATCGGCGAAATCGGGCCGCAACTGCTCTCCGCGCTGCCGGAGCCAGCGGCGCGGTCCTGACCTCAGTAACCCAGGAATGCCTTGACCCGGGGATCCATTTTTTCCGGCGTCCAGAACGGCTCCCACACCAGCTCAACCTCCACGGCAGTGATGCCGTCCAGTTCGCTGACGACCCGGCGCGCCTCCTCCATGATCTCGGCGCCTGACGGGCATCCCGGGGATGTGAGGGTCATGTTGATGTGTGCCACACCCTCTTCACTCACGGTGACATCGTAGACCAGGCCAATGTCCATGATGTTGAGGTTCAGTTCGGGATCCTTCACGGCCCGAAGTGCCTTCCGGACAGTCTCGGCGGTCTGCATGACACCCTCCACTCTCGATGACGTTGCCACTCAACAGCCCGTTCCCGCGGGACACGGCACCGATGCCATCACCGCATCGGCCACCGCGGTTCGCACGCGGCGCATGGCCTTGAACGTGTCCTTCACCCGCGGCTGGTAGGCGCGGTTGGTCAGGAAGACCACATACACGTCGCGCACCGGATCAATCAATATCGCGGTTCCGGTCCAGCCGGTATGCCCGTACGTGCCCGGATCCGGTTCCCTCCCGAACGCCGACGGCTCGGTGCCGGTCGTGTCTGGTGTATCCCAACCGAGCATCCGGGTCCCGCTGCCGGCGGTGCGCTGCAGGAACCGCAGGATCGTGGAGCGCGATACCCACTGCACTCCATCGAGCATACCCTGCCCGAGCCACGCCCGCGCAACCCGGCCAACGTCGTGCGCGGTGGAGAACAATCCGGCATGGCCCGCCGTGCCGCCGAGAAAGGCTGCATTCTGGTCGTTCACCACTCCCCGCACATCGCGACCATCGGTCGTGGTCGGCGCGGCGGCGGTGCGCTCACCCGCTGGTACCCCGAAGCTGGTGTGCCTCAGCCCGAGCGGCTCGATCACCTCGCGCACTACCAGCGTGCCGTACGCTGCGTTGCCCGCCTGCTCCAGCACCGCAGCCAGGAGGATCGCATTGAGGTCGCTGTACTCCGGGGTGCTGCCAGGGGCGTGACGGAGCGGTTCGGCACAGATTCGTGTCACGGCCTGGGCCGGGGAGGGGCTCTCCCGCCAGAGTGCGAGCCACGGCGGGAGGCCGCTGGTATGGTCGAGCAGCATGCCCACGGTCACCGCACCAGGCGGACCGGAGCATGACGGCAGGTATCTACTCACCGGCGCGTCGAGATCGAGAGCGCCTCGGTCCACCAGCCGCGCCGCCACGCCTGTCGTGGCAATCACCTTGGTCAGGCTCGCCAGGTCCCAGAGCGTCGAGTCCGGGCTGGGACGGGCGGAACGGCGGCTCCAGGTAAACCGGCCATAGCCCCGGCCAACGAGCACCGAGTCGCGGGTGCCGACCATCACGGCCGCACCGGGATACACCCTCTCCTTGAGTCCCTGCTCGACCGCGTGATCGACCGGCGACCGCGCCTGCGCCATGGACGGCGAGGTGCGCAGGATCGCAACCACCAGTGATGCCGACGCCAGGACGCACGGCCGCCAGCACGTCCGCCGAACCGCGGCGGCGGATGCCGGACTCGTCGTCGCGCGATGAGGGATCAGTGCGGGACCGCGTCTTCGCGTACCGGCCCGGGCGGCAAGCGGTAGAGCAGCTGGAAGCTTCGCTGGTCTCGTGCCGAGGGTACATGCACGTGCGTCGAGGGATACATGACATCGGTGGAATCGGACGAATGGGGCAATCCCAGCGCATGTCCCACCTCATGCACCGCAACGCCGTTCAGGGCCGCGTCCGGCAGCAGCGTGCCACTGCCGGTGCGCACGGCGAGCGAGATGTAGGCCCGGCGCACCCGGCCATACTGGTCCCACGCGAGGTCGGTCTGGCCTACGCGATCATACTCGAAGCGATCGACCCACCGCACCATGATATCCGCTGACGCCGTGTCCCTCACCTCGACGAAGTTCACCCCTGCGCCAATTCCCTGCCACACCTGGAAGGCGTCACGCGCCGCGTCCGCCATCCGCGGCGCATAGTCCTGGGGACCACCCTGCACGAGGATGAACCGCAACGGTCGACCGTTGCGATCCGGCCATCGGCGCACCACTGAATCACTGCTCAGCAGCATCGAATCGAGATACGTGCTCGCGCCCTCCTCGCTGAGCTGGCGTCGTACCGCAAGGCGGGCGAGGTGCTCGGTGGGAGACAACTCCGCGCGTGGCGGTGCCGAGGCCCGCGGCGTCGCCGAGGGGCGGACGGCCGGCACGCCGCTCGAGCTGTCGCTCGACGGGAGGGACGCACCGATCGGCGCTTCGGATGTCCAGCTGCTCGCCAGTCGATCCGCAATCACGAGCAGGAGGAGCAGAAACGTGACCAGGGGAAGGACGACGCGCCGCATCATGGTGGCAGAATATGTCCAGAACTGGACGCGAGTGGCAGCGCCTGCGCTGGCGTCAAGGAATCAGCCCGTCTAGGATTGAGCCAGCATGCTTTCCCTCGCGCGTGCGCTGGTTCGCCGGCGCTGGATCGTCATCGTCCTGTGGACGATCCTCGGTGGGTACGGAGTGATGCAGGCGGGCGGCACGCCCAAGCTGCTGAACGCGCGAGGCGGCTCGTTCAAGGTCACCGAATCCGACGCCGCCAGCACCCTCACCAAGACTCGATTCGCCGCGCCCCTCGGCGAAAGCTTCATCCTCACCTTCCGGTCGCCCACCCCTGTCGACTCCGGTCACGCGGCCGTGGTGCTCGATACCCTCGTCGCCTCGTTGCGGCGCACGCCGGGCATTCGCGAGGTGGTAAGCTGGAAGGACGCGCCCGACCGTCCATTCCTGAGTGCTGATCACCGCACGACTGCGATGGTGATTGCGGTCCGCAGCATTGCCAACGACACCGCGGCGATGATGGTGCCGGTGATCCGTGATACGGTTGATCAGTCGCTGCGCACGTTCGTCGACCACGACCGGTACCATGCCCTCCTCACCGGCCGGTCCGCGCTCGACGTCGACATGCGCGACCTCAGCACGCGCGAGACCCACCACGGCGAGCTGCTTCTGTTGCCACTGACGATGGTGATCCTCGTGCTCGCCTTCGGGGCCCTGGTGAGCGCCGCCCTTCCCCTGATTGTCGGCTCCCTCACCATTTCACTCTCGCTGACCGCCATCGGGCTGCTGACCCGCATTACGCCGATGTCGATTTTCGTCCTGTCGCTCACCACCATGATCGGCCTGGGGGTCGGCATCGACTATTCGCTGCTGATCGTCACCCGGTTCCGCGAGGAGATGAGCCGCGGCTTCACGCGGCGCGACGCCGCGGTGAACACGATCCTGACGGCGGGTGGCGCCGTCATCACCTCGGGACTCACCGTCGTGGTCGGGTTCGGCGCGCTCATCCTGACCCCGCTCGTGGAGACCCGGAGTGTAGGGCTCGGTGGCCTGATCGTGGTGGCCACGGCAGTCCTTCTCTCGGTCACCCTGCTGCCGGCCGTCCTGGCCGTGCTTGGCCGCAACATCGACCGTCCGCGCTGGCTCGCGCGGAAGCTGGCGTGGTACCACTCACCGCAGCTCTGGGAAAAATGGGCGCGCAGCCTGCACCGGCACCCATGGCGCGCCCTTACCGTCGGTGGCCTCGTCATCGGGATCCTGAGCCTGCCGCTCGTGGGGATCCGGCTGGGCATGCCAGCGAGACACTGGTGGCCGGCGCAGACCGAGTCGGGTGCCGGGGTCGAGGTGCTTCAGGACATCGGCGCGATGGGATACGTGATTCCCGTGCGTATCACGGTGGAGGTTCCCAGGGGACATGCGGCCACTGAAGCCGGTTACCTGCGCGGGCTCAAGCATCTCTCTGATTCCATCCGCGCCGACCCTCGTGTCGGTGATGTACTCAGCATCGTCGATCTCACGAAGGGCAGCTCGATCCTCAAGTATTCCCTGCTCTACAGCAACCTCGACTCGGCGCGGGCGCAGTACCGGGTACTCAATACCTATCTCAGCTCCGACACCCGCCTGGCGCTCCTCGACGTGTTCCCGGCGGACTCCACGTCGCTCACCGGCGGGATGGAGCTGGTGCGGCACGTGCGATACCTCACGCGACACCCCCCGGCCCAGCTGGCCGATGCGAAAATGCTCGTGGGCGGTTTCTCGGCGACCAACGTCGACCTGCAGGAAGACCTGCTTGCGCGTTTTCCGCTGATTGCCGGCCTGATCTTCGGTGCCACGGCGATCATGCTCGCGATCGCATTCCGCTCGGTCCTGATTCCGATCAAGGCGATCATGCTGAACACCCTGTCGGTGACCGGCACATTCGGCCTGATCGTGCTCGTGTTCCAGAAGGGTTTCGGCATCAGCCTCTTCGGCCTCGAGGGGGGAACCGGCGCCATTTTCATCGTGGTGCCGATCCTGGTGTTTGCGACCGTCTTCGGCCTGAGCATGGACTACGAGGTCTTCCTGCTGAGCCGGATCAAGGAGGCGTTCGATCGCACTGGCCGCAATGATGACGCGACCATGGAAGGGGTGAGCGCGACGGCGTCCGTCATCACCTCGGCTGCCCTCATCATGCTGCTCGTGTTCGGCGTATTCGCCTTCGCCAAGGTGCTGGCGATGCAGCTGCTTGGCTTCGGCATGGCAGTGGCCGTGCTGCTTGATGCGACCGTCATCCGCATGGTGCTCGTGCCGGCCGTGATGCAGCTGATGGGTCGATGGAACTGGTGGCCCGGCGTGGACCCGCGCGAACCCACCCGGCCCAGGCCGATGCAATCGGGCGAACATCACATCCCGTAGGGAGGCACGATGACTGGAGCACCGCCAGCGCCCGCACTGCGCCGTGTCCTGCGCGTCCCCGACCTGGTCTTCTTCTACATCACGGCCGTCGTCGGGATGCGCTGGGTGGCTACCGCAGCGGCGGCTGGCCCAAGCGCGCTCGTCATCTGGGTACTCGCGGCCCTCTGCCTGTTCGTGCCGCTCTCCTTTACCACGATCGAGCTTTCGTCCCGCTATCCGGGTGAAGGCGGCATCTACGTATGGGTAAAGGAAGCGTTCGGCGAGTTCGCCGGCTTCCTGACCGGCTGGACCTACTGGGGAAGCAACCTGACCTACCTGCCCGGACTGCTCTATTTCGCGGCCAGCACCTTCCTCTACGTCTTCGGCAGCCGCTTCATGCACCTCCAGGGCAATCCCACCTATTTCATCACCGTCGCCGTCGGCGGCTTGCTCATCGCCACCGCGCTCAACGTGGTCGGCATGGAAGTGGGAAAGTGGTTCCCCCGCATGGGCGCGATCGCGACCTGGGTGCCCATGGCGCTGCTGATCGGCATGGGGCTGACGGCGTGGTACAGGTTCGGCGCCGCAACGCCGATCACGGCGGCCGCGCTCGTACCGACGGCAAGCGTGCGGGACATGGTGTTCTGGGCCACGATCGCCTTCGCCTTCGCCGGCCTCGAGGCCGGATCGTTCCTGGGTGATGAAATCGTCGATCCGCGACGCAGCATCACGCGCGCCATCGCCATCGCGGGTGTCATGATCGCGGCGATCTACATCCTGGGCACGTTGGCGGTGTTGCTCGCACTGCCGCAGGCGCAGATCACCGGGCTGGGTGGGTTCATGGACGCGATGGTCGCGGCCGGAACGCGCATCGGCGTCGGCGGGCTGGTCCCCTTCACCGCGTTGCTGGTGACGCTGGCCACTCTGGGAGGCGTCGGTGTCTGGCTCTCGGCGTGCGCGCGGCTCATCTTCGTGGCGGGCATCGACTCCTACCTGCCGCGCTCCTTCGGCGCCGTGCACCCCCGGTTCCACTCACCCCACCGGGCGCTGATGCTGCAGGCTTTTGTCGCGATAGTCTGCGCCGTGCTCGGGCAGGCGGGGGAGACGCCGAAGCAGGCCTACGACATCCTGGTCAACCTTGGCGTCGTCGGAATATTCATTCCGTACGTTGCGATGTTCCTCGCGATGCTGGCCCTGCAGCGCCAGCCGGCGGGCCCCGAGGTGATCCGTCCCCCTGGCGGCAAGCCCGTGTCCATCGTGCTGGCACTGCTTGGCCTCGGGACGTCCATCGCCGCCATAGTGCTGGCCTGCGTGCCGCCCACCGGCGAAACGGAGCCCCGTCGCTACGTGATCAAGGTTGTGGGGTTGAGCCTGCTGCTGGTAGGTACCGGTGTCCTGGCCTACGTGGGTACCAGTGCGCGGCGACGCACCGAACTCAACGCGCTGTCAGCCGCGCGATCCCTGTAGCCACGAGCACCAGCGCCGCGCAGGTCAGTGCGACAAGTATGACCGCACCGAAGAATGCGCCACGCTTGAGCAGTGTCTCGCCGCTCTGATACACGTCCGCATGTTGACCCGCGGGCTCGCTGTCGCGGATCGCCCGCCAGGCCGCACGCCGTACCTCGAAGTCATTGCCCTGCGGAATTCCATGCTGCGGGGTGATGCCGTCCTCGCCCAGCCGCGGAAATGCCAGCGGGTCGGCCGCGATGCTGCTCAGCGGCCGTCGGTCATCCAGCGGCCGGTAGCACTGCCGCTCCTCCCATCCCGCCAGGACCTCGGGATGGTCCTTGATGCTGACCCACTCCTTCCGGCCCGCATCGAAGACGATGTCGTCCGCGCTCAGCAGGCCTGCCTCCAGCGAGTCGAGCAATGCCTCGACCCGGGGGAAAAGCCTGACCGCCCCGACTTTGTCGGTCACACTGAATTTCGACATGTGTCGCTCTGGAACGGGGAGGAGGGGATGCCTGCAACAACAGTTGAGAGTTGAGAGTTGGGAGTCAAGAGTCTCTCAACTCCCAGCTCTCGACTCTTAACTCTTCGCATCCAGCCAGTTGTCCCCGACGCCGACATCCGCCACCAGGGGTACGCGGAGCGGCATTACGGACTCCATTTCCGTCTTGACCAGCAATTCCATCACCGGGACTTCGGCCGCCGGGACCTCGAATACGAGCTCGTCGTGCACCTGCAGCAGCATGCGGCTCTCGAGGCGGCGCTCCGACAGCAGCGCGTGAATGCGGGTCATCGCCAGCTTGATCAGGTCCGCCGCCGAGCCCTGCAGCGGTGAGTTCTGCGCGTTCCGCTCGCCGTAGCTTCGCAGGTTGAAGTTCTTTTCGCGCACCTCGGGGATGTAGCGCCGCCGGCCAAGGAGCGTCTCGACATATCCCTGCTCGCGCGCCAGCTCGACCTGACGGTCGAGGAACGCCCGCACGCCGGCGAAGCGCTCGAAATACTGGGAGATGAACTGCTTCGCCTCATCCTGCGTGATCCCCAACTGGCGGCTCAGCGCAAAGGGGCCCTGCCCGTAGATGGTCGCGAAATTGATGGTCTTGGCCCGGCCTCGCTGTTCGCTGTTCACCTGTCCTACCGGCACATTGAAGATGAGCGCGGCCGTCTGCCGGTGGATGTCACCTCCCTGCACGAATGCTTCGATGAATGCCGGATCACCCGACAGGTGCGCCATGATGCGCAACTCGATCTGGCTGTAGTCGGCCACCACGAAGCGGCACCCGGTGGCGGGCACGAATCCCCGGCGAATACCCTCGCCGCGCGGCGTGCGGACAGGGATGTTCTGCAGGTTCGGGTCCGACGATGAGAGCCGCCCGGTGGCTGCGCCGGTCTGGTTGAAGGTGGTGTGAATTCGCCCGGTCCCCGGATTCACCTCGAGCGGCAGGGTGTCGACGTAGGTGGACTTGAGCTTCTGCAGCTCGCGATAGCTGAGAATGAGCCGCGGAAGGGCGTGCCCCATCTCGGCGAGCTGCTCCAGGACGTCCGCATCGGTCGAGGGGCCCGTCTTGGTCTTCTTGAGCACCGGCAACTGGTGCTTGTCGAACAGCACTGCGGCCAGCTGGCGTGGCGAGTTGATGTTGAGCGCCTCACCCGCCACGACCGCGATCTCCCCCTGCAGCTGCTCCAGGTCGCGAGCCAACTCGTTCGAGAGTCGCTTGAAGAGCGCGAGGTCGATCTGGACACCGGCCCACTCCATGTCCACCAGCACCGGGAGCAGCGGCATCTCCACGTTGTCCAGCACGCCCCCCATGGGTGTCCCGGCCAGGGCCGGCGCGAGGGCCGTGTGCAGCGCGAGCACGGTGGCGCCCTCATTGCCACAGAAGGCGGCCGCGGCCGACACGGGCACCTCTGCGAACGGGATCTCGGTCCGTCCGCGCCCGGCGAGGTCGACGTAGCCCCGCATGGTGCGACCGAGATACTCGAGCGAGAGGACCTCGAGATCGTAGGAGCGCCGACCGGAGTCGAGCAGGAAGCCGGCGACGAGTGAATCCCAGGCGGCACCCGCCAGCTCCACCCCAGCCGTGCGCAGGACCTGCCAGTCGAACTTGATGTGGTGGCCGGCCTTGGGCACCGTCGGGTCGGTGAGCAGCGCGACCAGCGGCAGGCATGCCGGGTTGGAGAGCGGCGGCAGGTTGCGAACCGGGGCGGGCGCGGCCAGCTCGCCGCCCTGTGGCCGGTGGCCGAACGGGAAGTACCAGGCTTCGCCAGGACTCCCCGCGAGCGACATGCCGATCAACTCGGCGCCTTGTGGCGCGCGCGCGTTGATCGCCGTGGTGATGGCGACGAGCGGCGCGGCGCGCAGTTGCGCGATCACGCGCGGAAGTTCGGCGGGATCGTCGACCACCTCCACGATACCGAAGGGCGCGCTCGGCGCCGATGCCGCCACCTCCAGGACCACTGCAGGCTCGGGCACCGCGCGCTTCGCCTCACCGTCAACACCGGGCCCCTCGGTCACCGCCGGCTCGGCGACGACGAGCTTCTTCACCAGGGAGAAGAACTCGAGCTCGGTCAGCAGCTGGGTGAGGCCCGCCTGGTCGGCCGCACGCGGCCGAAGCTCCTGCACTGACGTCGCCACCGGCACATCGAGATGGATGGAGACCAGTTCGCGCGAAAGCCGGGCATTGTCGGCATATGCCAGTAGCGCCTCCCGGGTGCGCTTGGCATCCACCTTTTCGGCGCTCGCGAGGATGGTCTCGAGGTTGCCATACTCGGCGAGGAGTTTCTGCGCACCCTTCTCGCCTATGCCCTTGACCCCGGGCACGTTGTCGGAACTGTCGCCCACGAGCGCCAGGAAATCGATGACCTGTGAGGGCGGCACGCCGAGACGCTCGTGTGCGTTGGTCTCGTCGACCCAGGTCTCCTCGACGGCCGCGGGTCCGCCGCGCCCCGGGTTGAGCAGCACGATGCCAGGCCGGATCAGCTGGTAGAAGTCCTTGTCGCCCGAGACGATGACGGCCTGCATGCCCGACGCGGCAGCCTGCACCGCGAGGGTGCCGATGACATCGTCGGCCTCATAGCCCGCGACCTCCACCAGCGGGACACCCAGGACCGCGAGCAGCTGGTCGATGCGCTCGCACGCGCGATCGAAATCGGCCTGCAGCTCGGCATCCAGTTTCTGCCGCGTGGACTTGTAGGCCGGGTACTTCGCCGTGCGGAACGAGTCGCCGGCGTCGTTGATCCAGGCCAGGTAGTCCGGCTTGTGTTTTTCGCGCAGGCGAAGGAGGAAGTTGACGACGCCCCAGGCGGCGGAAGTGTTCTCACCCTGGGCAGTGCGCAGGGGACGCGAGATCAGCGCGAAGAATGCGCGATAGATCAGGGCGTACCCGTCAATGAGGAAGAGGCGCGGGGGCGTACCCTCCATCAGTTTCCTTGTCGCGATGCGATGCGCTCGAACTCCGAGCGTGACTCCGGCGTCAGGCGGAATCGATTGAAGCCCGAGTCATCGCGGAAATACAGCGTCAGCCGAAGTGGCGTGTAGGTCCAGCGGATCACCCGGGTCGTCGTGAGCCCGTTGCTGTCGAGGACATCGTCTGGGGGCCCGATCCGGATGTAGACCTCGCCCCGGTCGGTGCGCCAGCCGGGCATGCCTTCATCGTGGAATTGCTGCGCCGCCACCGCGACACGGCCGAAGTAGGCGTTGAGCGCCTCGTTTTCGGGCGAGTCGGGATTGGGGTCCGTCTCCTTCCAGAACTTGAGCCAGGCGGCCGCGCGATCATTCGGCTCCGCCTTCTTCAGGCGGTCTACGTCCTGCTGGTGGCCGAACCAGCGCAACATGCTGATCATCTCGTCGAAATTGGTCACCAGCCATGCCGACGAGAATGACACGGCAGCCGAGACCGATTTCTGCTCCGGTGCGCTGCCGACCACGAGCCGCAACTCGCCGAGCGCCATGCTGTCGGGGCGCAGCTTGATGAACTGGCTCTCGACCGGCAGCCCCCCCGGAAGCGCAGGGAGTCGCTGAAGACCACGCTGTCGGTCGCGGTGCGCACCTGGAAGGGGACGGCAGTGGGCTTGGGGAAGTTGTAGCCCTCGAGATAGGCGAGCAGCGTATCGCCGCCGTACGCCACTGCCCCGCGGGGATTGAGCACGATCTTGAGGGACTGGTCCAGTCGTTCCCGGCCTGTCACCTGATAGGTGAGGATCGGCGCCGAGGTGGTCGCCGCGCCAATGGGTGCCACCACCAGTGGCAGTTCCGCCTTGTTGAGCGTGCCCGACTGCAGGTCGCGCACCGTCACGGTGACCTGATAGCTCCCCGGCACGCAGCCGGAAGAACTTCTGGAACAGGATGCTTTCATCGGCCCGGGCGGTTTCCTGGAAGTTGTCGACCCGCACCGTCTCTTCCTGGCCACCGCTCACCGCTCGCCCCGTGGCCGGCTGGAAGGCCGCATCGACCCGGTAGTGCGCGACAAACCCGTCCTTGTCCTTCTGGAAGGAAAGGGCGCGATTCTCGAGCGAAAGGCCAAGGATCACCAGGATGGTGTCGCCCGACGCCTTCACCTGGGCAACCGAACCGGTGAAGGGCAGCGGATCGCCCGCCGACAGGCGGCCCAGCTTCTTGAACAGGGCCTGCTGGTCGAGCAGTCCGGTAAACCCCTCGGACGGTGGCGGGGCGTCGTTCGATCCCGCGCGCTTCCAGCCACCGCAGGCCCCGAGCAGACCCACCGTTACCACCAGCACCAGTCCGCTGATCCGTCGCATTCGACTCCTCGAGGGCGGCGCGCGACCCGCAACGCCGGTGTTACATCGTCATCACAGCGAGCCCGATTTTGGCGGACATCTGGGCGAAAGCTTGCTGGCTCGGCGAGGGCGCGCTAGCTTCGCCGGTCATGACCTCCGACAGCCTGCAGGGGCGAACGATCAACGGGTACCGCCTCCTCAAGCAAATGGGTGAGGGAGGTACGGCGCTGGTCTACCGCGCCGAACATCCGGAGCGGGGCACGACGGCGGTGAAGGTACTCCGTCACCGCCTCGCCGAGGACCCCGTCGCGGTGAAGCGGTTCCTGAGCGAATCAGACCTCGGGAAGCGGGTCAGCCATCCGAACATCGTCAAGACCTACGACTACGGTCAGTCGGACGGGATCTACTACCTCGCCCTCGAGTGGGTTGAGGGCGAGCCGCTGGCGAGCTTCGCCACGCGCTCCGGTCCCCTGGCCCCATCGGTCGTGTCCACCATCGTCGAGCAGATCGGCGGGGCGCTCGCTGCCGCACACAAGGGTCGCATCATCCATCGCGACCTCAAGCCGGCCAACATCATGTTTGACCCGGCGACCCAGCGTGCCACGCTGCTCGACTTCGGAATTGCACGGGACGCCGAAAGTAACCCTGACGAGCGCCTCACCCGGGCAGGTTTCTTCGTCGGGACCCTGCAGTACGTGGCGCCCGAGACACTGAGCGGTGCGCTGGTCAACGAACAGGCCGACGTCTACAGCCTGGCCACGATCGCCTACTACCTGCTCACCGGGGAGCATCCGTTCACCGGCAAGAATCCTCGCGAGCTGTTCCAGCAGCTGCTGACCCAGAACCCGGTGCCCCTCAACCAGGCGGCCAAGGGCCTCAAGTTCTCCCCCGCGGTGGAAGCGGCAGTCATGTCGGGATTGCAGCGTGACCTGACTCAGCGCGCCAAGACGGTTGACGAATTCACCAGGACCTTCTGCACGGCGGTGAAGTCGAGTGAGGAGGAGAAGGGCGGCGGCGGGTTCCTGAAAAAGCTCTTCGGCCGGTGACAGATCAGCAGGCGCTCGAACAACTGCTGCGGGAGCGCTCCCTGCGCTTCGGTGACTTCCTCCTCGCCTCCGGCCAGCGTTCCAGCTACTACATCGATTGCAGGCTCACCACCATGTCGGCTCCGGGCATGGTGCTCATCGGTCGTCTCGGGTTGCAGGCGGTCCGTGCGGCCGGCTGGGCCCCTGACGCGATCGGCGGCCTGACAATGGGCGCTGATCCCGTGGCGTACGCGGTCGCCGCAGCCAGCGCGTCGAACGCGCCGGCGATCGACGCCTTCAGCGTTCGCAAGGAAGTGAAGACGCATGGGACGGGGCGAGCGATCGAGGGGAATTTCCGGGAGGGTGCGAGCGTGGTTGTGGTGGAGGATGTCATCACCTCCGGAGGCTCGGCCGAGAAGGCGATCAGCGCGGTGCGTGACGCGGGCGGCCATGTTCTCGGCGTCCTTGCGGTCGTTGACAGGGAGCAAGGTGGTCGAGCCCACCTGGAAGCTCTTGGCCATCGAGTTGTAGCATTAACAACTACTAGTGAACTGGGAGTCAAGAGCTAGGACCTGGGCATGCCCAGTGTAAAGCGCACCGCCGATGTCGTGATCATCGGCGCCGGCGTCATGGGCGCCAGCGTCGCGTGGCATCTCGCCGCGCTGGGCTGCACCAACGTGATCGTGCTCGACAGGGAGCCGGTCGCCGGCAACGGCAGCACCGGTCGCGCCACGGGTGGTTTCCGCTCGCAGTTCGCGTCTCCGATCAACGTGGCCCTCTCGCTGCTCTCCCGCGACAAGCTCCGCCGGTTCCGGGAGGACACGGGCGGCGATTGTGGCTACGAGCCGGTCGGCTACCTGTTTCTCGCCAGCGACGACACGGAGCTCGCCATCCTGGAGCGGGCCATCGTTATACAGCGCGCGGCGGGCTTGCTCGAATCGGAGTTGATCGGTGTCACGGAGATCGCTCGACGC
This sequence comes from uncultured Gemmatimonadales bacterium, assembly GCA_963846945.1. GTDB lineage: Bacteria > Gemmatimonadota > Gemmatimonadetes > Gemmatimonadales > GWC2-71-9 > JAGGAG01. The sequence goes on from CAWJXX010000003.1 coordinate 108,689, forward strand.
AACCCGGCCATCGTCCTGGATGACGTGCACGGCGGAAGTTTCGGCGCGACCGACGGATATATCCGCCCCATGGGCATCCTGCGCGGCTACCTCGATGCGGCGATCCGGGCCGGCGTTGTGGTCGAGTACGCGGCCGCGCCGACGCGGTTGCGGAGCGAGGGCGGGCGAATCACCGAGGTGCAGACGCCGTCCGGGTCGATCGCCGCCGGCGCGGTCGTCAACGCGGCCGGATGCTGGGCCGATCTTGTGGCCGAACTCGCCGGGGTGGCGTTGCCGGTGACGCCGGTACGCCGGCAGGTGGCGCTGACGGTGCCAACGGCGGCACTGCCGCCAGACATGCCGATGACGATCTTCGCCAGCGATGGATACCACCTCCGGGTGCGCGATGGCCGCGTGCTGCTGCTCTGGCCCGCCGAGACCCAGGGCGTCAACCGCCATGACATCACGTTCGATCCCGCGTGGCTGCAGGGCGTGGTGACCCGGACCCGGGCACGCGTCCCGGTCCTGCGCGACGTGGCCATTGATTTCGCGGGATGCTGGTGCGGGCTGTACGAGATGTCACCCGATCACCATGCCATCGTGGGCGCGGCCCCGGCCCTCGACAACTTCTTCCTGATCAATGGATCGTCGGGTCACGGCGTCATGCACGCACCGGCGCTGGGCCAGCTCCTCGCGGAGGTGATCCTCCATGGGCGCGCCCGGTCGCTGGACATCACGGCACTCCGTCCGACACGCTTTCTCGAGGGCGCCCCCAACCCGGCGCCCGTCCTCCTCTAGCTCGCGGGGATGCTCTCATGCGCCACGTCCTGACTCCCGATGCGCCACGCCCTGCCGGTCACTACTCCCAGGGCATCGTGCACAATGGTGTGGTGTACGTCGCGGGACAGCTGCCGCTCGACCCCAACTGGCCCGACGCGCCGCATGGCACGGTCGAGGAACAGACCCGTCGCGTTCTTCGCAATGTGGAAGCGATCCTGCGTACTGCCGGGAGCGATCTCGATCACCTCCTTACCGTGACGATCTACCTCACGGACGTCGCGCTCTGGCCCGCCGTCAACGCCGCGTATGCAGCGGTCCTGGGCAACCATCGTCCGGCGCGAACCGTCGTGCCCGTACCTGCGCTGCATCACGGTTACCTGATCGAGGTGACGGCTACCGGCGCGCTACGCGGGGAATGATCTCGGCTCGCGCAGCCGGCACGCTGAACCCGACCGCACCTGCGGATCGTACGGGAAGGGGTTCCTCACCTCCATCCTCGTCACGCCAGGAGCGCGATGCGCCGGCCCTCCATGCTGCTGTGCCTGCTCGTCGTATTGATGGCGGCGCCCGTTGCTGCCCAGACGCCGCCCCCCGCGTGCACCGCGGCTCCGTATCGACAGTTTGATTTCTGGGTCGGTGACTGGGAGGTGACCGACAGCGCGGGCCACACCGTGTACGGGACCAACCTCGTGACGCGAGAAGAGGGCGATTGCCTGGTGCACGAGCACTGGGTGGGCTCGCGCGGCGGCACGGGCCAGAGCCTCAATTTCTACGACCCGACGCGCAAATACTGGGAACAGGTCTGGGTCGGCAACGATGGACTCGTGCTCACGATCACCGGCGGGCTCGACGGCCCCGCCATGGTACTCACCGGGGAGGCCGCGACTCCGGGCGGCCAGCTCATGAAGCAGCGGGCCGCGTGGACCCCCGAGCCGGACGGCCGGGTGCGCCAGTACTGGGAACAGTCGGGCGACGGCGGCAAGACATGGACGGTCGCCTTCGATGGCTGGTATCGTCCACGACCCCACTGACTCCCACGGTGCACCCGGCTCCCACCCGTTCGTCACCCACTGCATCACGACGACAAATGCTGGACGCCCGAACGCTGTAACGGATGAAACCGTCCCCATGTGCCGGCGTAGGGTTCAATTAGCAACCTGATGAAGCGCTCGACGGCGGCCGGGAATGGAAACCGGTGACGGAACTCCGTCGACGTTATGCCCAGCAGTGACCGGACATGACGTCCAAAGGACTGGGGCGATGAGTATTCCAGGCGATAGGCGACGTCTGCCACGGACAGTCCCGCATCTTCAAAGAGCTGCGCCGCATGCAGCAGGCGGATTGCGGCGAGATAGCTCTTGGGACTTGGGAGTTCGGCTCGTGCAAAGCGCGACATGAGGGTGCTCGGCCGCACGCCGAGTCGCTTGGAGAGGATGCGCACGGTGGGCGTATCTGGTGCGAGGCGAATGACGGCCTCCAGGAAAAGTCGGGTGTCGGGTGTGACATCCTGAAGTGCCGCGAGGACCGGCCCCTGGATGCGGGCGACCGAGCGGGTCACGGGCTGGCTCAGGACTTCGCGGAGGTGCGCCCAGCCCGCGGGTGCGGTAACGTCGATGACGCGCTTGACGCCGCTCGCACCCAGCAGGAGCAAGGTTTCGGTGGCGCGCGGGCCATGTTGCGACACCAGCGCCACGGTGGGAACGCTGGGAAACTCGCGCACCAGGTGGGCGATGCCATCCACCTGCTCGGGACCGCAGAGCTGGACGGAGAGCAGCACGGCATCAACTGGGCGCTCACGCACCATGCGAATCGCGTCGCCAATGGATTCGCGATGCAGGATGGCGAAGCATCCGGTGCCGGCGGCGTCCACGCGGGAGCGCTCGGCAGGAGACAGGACGGCGGCGACGGTAGGCGAAGCCCCGGCGCCAGCAGGCGCAGACGCAGGCATGACAACCTCTTTTGTTGGGATGTAGGGCGAGGATGGCCCGTGGAACTCAACCGGTTGTCAAATAGTTCGTGGAACCCCGGGGCGCGACCGCTGCGCAACCACTCGCGGGTTTCGGGCGTCCAAGGTAGGTAGGGAACCCCGTTCGGGCAGCCGCCGACGGGGCTTCTTCGCCTTCCCCGACGATTTTGTGGAGCCGCGGATGAGCAGTGATCCGATCAGGCCCGACTTGCGCGAGCGCCTTCAGCGAGCCCTGGGGACGCAATACCGGCTCGAGCGCGAGCTCGGTCGCGGGGGCATGGGCGTGGTCTTCGAGGCCACGGATACCGCCCTCGATCGGCGCGTGGCCATCAAGGTCGTCCACCCCTCGCTGACCCATCACGACGGCATCGTCCGTCGCTTCCTGGCCGAAGCGCGCATGATCGCGCGTTTCCGCCATCCCGGCATCGTGGCGGTGCACTCGGCGGGGACCGCGGACGGACTCCTCTACTATGTGATGGACCGGGTCGACGGGGAGACGTTGCGCGACCGGATGCGTCGCGAGCCGCAGCTGAGCATCGAGGACACGCGGCGCATCACCGCCGATGTCGCGCTGACGCTGGCGGCCGCCGCCCAGGCGGGCCTGGTCCATCGCGACGTGAAGCCGGAGAACATCCTGATCGACGGCGCATCGGGACGCCCGATGCTGGTGGATTTCGGCATCGCGCGCGCGATGGCGGGCGACGCCGATGGCGAGGAGCCGACGACGGGCCGCGGCGTGGCACTCGGCACCCCGGCGTACATGAGTCCGGAGCAGGCCGCAGGCGAGGAAGTCGATGCGCGCAGCGACCTCTATTCGCTCGGCATCGTGGCGTACGAGATGCTCACCGGTGCCCCGCCGTTCACGGGGTCGCATCGCGTGGTGATCTCGCGCCACCTCACCGATCGTCCCGCGCCCATCGAGAAGTCGCGCCCCGACAGTCCCGTGTCGCTTCGCGGTGCGGTCATGCGTGCCCTGGAAAAGCATCCGGACGAACGCTGGCAGACGGGGCACGATTTCTTTGCGGCGCTGAGTGGCGAGCATGCCATCGGGGTGCGGCCCGTCACGTCGGAGCAAGCGCCTGGCCTGGCTCGCCGGCGCCGCGGCGCTGGTGATCACCGCCGTCGCCCTCAAGGCGACCAGCCACGACGGCCCGCCGCGCGGCGTCAATCCGCGGCAGTCGATCCTGGTGCTGCCCTTCGCCAATGTCCGTGGCGATTCATCGAGCGAGTGGCTCCGTGAGGGGAGCGTGAACATGCTCTCGCTCGCGCTGGGTCAATGGAAGGACCTGCAGGTGATTGGCCCGGAACGGGTGCACGACCTGATGGAGGGCGCGCATCTCGGGGAACGTGGCGGCATGGGACTCGAGGCCGCGCGCAACCTTGCGCGCAAGGCCGGCGTCTGGACCGTCGTCCTGGGTGAGTTCGATCGCAGTGGCGACACCCTGCGGCTCGCCGCGCGCGTCATCGACGTGGCCACCGGCAGGCAGGTCGATCTTGCGCGTGCGGAAGCGCCAGCCGATGCCGACGACGAGGTCCGTCCGCTGTTCGACAAGCTTGCCGCCAAGCTGCTCGACCTGTCCGGGGCGCCGGAGGGCGAACGGATCGGACTCGCCCAGGCGACCACGCAGTCGATCGAGGCCTTCCGGGCCTACCTGGCGGGGAACGAAGCGCTCAACCACTGGGACCTGATCACCGCCGATGCCTCGCTCCGAAAGGCGATCGCGGCCGACACCACCTTCGGGCTCGCCTACTACAAGCTCGCCGTCACCCGCGGATGGGAATACGGCGCCGACGATTCGCTGGGCTCGGAAGCGATTGCGCGGGCCGAACTGCACCTGAGCCGGCTCCCGGCGCACGAGCAGACGATGATCCACGCCTATCGCAGCTTCCTGCAGGGGGACAACATCGAGTCGCGGCGGCTGTACGACAGCCTGCTGGCGCGGAATCCCGATGACGCGGACGTGTGGTACGGCCTGGGCGATTCCTGGTTCCACGACAGCAAGGTGCCGCTCCCCGCGCGCTTCACGGCGTCGCTGCGCGCGTTCAAGCGCGCGCTGGCGCTCGATCCGGGATATGCGCTCGCCTTCGAGCACGTCAACTTCATACTGGGGCGGGCTTCGCGCGCCACGCCATCCTGGGTACTGCTCCCCGGCGACTCCATCGCGATGGTCTACAGCGACAAGGGCGCCCGGATTCTCGACTCGAGCGTCACCAGTGCTGCGATCAAGCGCGGACGACTCGAGGCGGTGCGATTGGCGCGCGACTGGACCAGCCTGCAGCCGGGCACGGCGCGCGCGCATGAGGCCCTGCTGGCGGCGTTGCTCTCCGCGCAGGACCTGGACGGCGCCAGCAGCGAGGTCGCGCGGTTTCGTGCGCTCGCGCCGAACCACCCCGAGCTGCCCTTCGATGACGCGCGCATCCGCTTTGCGGCGGGTGATCCCCAGAAAGCCGCGCGGCTCATCGGCATCTCGATCGACTCGCTCACTGCCGAGGACCTGAAGCCGATTGCCGGCGCAGGTGACGCCGCGGAGCGGATCGCGATCGCCGCCAACGTGCTGGCCTACCAGGGTAACGTCGTGCGCGCCGCCAAGCTGATTGACCTCGCCAATCGCGTGCGATTCGGTGAGCCCGAGGCCGGCAGCCACCTCGCACGCGAACGCGATCAGTGGAACTGGCGGATGCAGGGCGAACTGTATGCGGCCGTCGGCGTTCCCACCGCCGGCATGCGGCGCATCTGGCAGAGCGCGGCCGATGCGAGCCGGTCGGTGCCATCCGAAAAGCGGGCCGGGCTGCTCGCCGCCGGTGGTGCCGCCGCAGTCGGGCTGTTCACGTCGGTGACACCCGATCAATCGGCCCTGAGCGAAATGCAGGCAATGGGCGGTGCCCAGCCGGTCAAGGAAGTGCGCGCGCTCATGGCACTCGAGCGAAACGACCAGGCTGGTGCCCGCAAGGCCCTGGCCGAGCCGGACACGGAAGTGCCGAACATGAAGGCACCCCAGTACACGGTCTTCCGGCGTCCGCTCGCAGCACAGGCGTACTACCTGCTCGGTGACTACGAGCGCGCGCTCAAGTTGCTGGAGGGATTCGACGGGCCGGAACTCAACGCCGATCAGTTCGACATGCGCTGGGGCATCCTGGGTCGCGTGCGGTTGCTGCGCGGTGCGGTGCTGGAGAAGCTCGGACGGAACGACGATGCCCGTGAGCAGTACAAGCTGGCACTCGCGCAGTGGAGTGGCGCGGATCCCGACCTGCAGATCTTCGTGCAGGAGGCACAGCAGAAACTGGCACAGCTGCAGGAGCGTAGTTAGTGGTGGGAGTTAGGAGACAGTAGTTGGGGGTCACGTGTCCAGAGTCGAGAGAGCCCCCGGTTGCTGGCTGCTAGCTCCCATTTCCCGTTTCGATTCGATACTTCCAGTTTGAAACTCAGTCGTCAGTCGTCAGTCGTCAGCCAGTCGTCGCATACTGGCACTCGGCTCACGACTGCGTGCTACTGACGACTGACGACTGCCAACTGTTATCTTGCATCCGGGTCGGACGTGATGGTCGCGGGCGTTTCGACGTCCGAGGAAAGTCCGAGCTCCATCGGGTAGACTGCCAGGTAACGCCTGGGCGCCGCGAGGCGACGGACAGGGCCACAGAAAACAGACCGCCTGGCGGGCGCGCGAGCGAACGACAGGTAAGGGTGAAACGGTGGGGTAAGAGCCCACCGCGCTGCCGGTAACGGGAGCGGCACGGCAACCCCCAGTCGGAGCAAGGCCAAATAAGCGGCGAGGTGTGACCCACACCGCCCCCCGTCCTGTCCCTTCGGGGATGAGTGCGGTAGCCGCGGGTAGGCTGCTCGAGGCGGTCGGCGACGACCGTCCCAGACAGATGACCATCCCTTCGGTTTCGGCCGGGGGAACAAGACTCGGCTTACGGTCCGACCCATGGCCGCCCCGGCACTTTTGTACCGGGGCGGCCATTTTGCCTGTCCGGGCGGGGCCTGCTACCGCGACCGCTCGGAGGCGGGTAGAATTTGCCCGTGAACACGCGACCGCGGAGCAGTATGGCGTCTTCATACCGGCCCCCGTCCGGCGACAAGCCGTATCCGCCGCACTGGGAACAGGTTGCCGAGATTCGGGTGCTTCGCGCGCCGGCGAACGAGTGGGACAAGCTCTCGGTCTGGGGAGCGGACATGCGCAAGCGCGGGTGGCGGCTGCTGCAGGTCAACAGTGACAGTGGCCAGATCGTTGCGGTGTTCGGCAAGTCCCGTCAGGGCCCGGTGCGAGACCGGCCCTGAGGATCCCGTTGCAGGTGCGCGCTTCTTCTTCTTCGAGGGTGGACATGCAGGCTCTGACACTGATGGCGGGCGTTCTCTTCAGCAGCACGCTGGTGCTTCCCGTGCCACATGCGGGATCGACTACGACCCGCTACAAGGTGGCGCAGCGCATTTCGCAGGAAGTTGATGCCACGGCCCTGGGCGGCGGCAAGCAGGGTTTCGTGGTCAAGACTTCGAGCTTCGTGCAGCTGACCCTCACCGACAGTGCGAACGGCCGCTCCATCAAGGTGGTGGTCGACTCCATCACGGCGGATTCACTGCCCCCGGGCGCGCCGGCCGACATGCTGGCCAAGGCCAAGGGCGCGGTGGTGACGGGATTCGTCGACGCCAAGGGCAAGGTCAGCAACGTCAAGTCGGCGACGGATGCGGGCGGTCTTTCCATCACTACCCTCGTGAACCAGCTCCTTCCGCCTCTGCGGATACCACTCAAGGTGGGCGACGCGTGGACGGATACGACCGAGGCTTCGGCGGGGACTGCTGGCACCATGAACACCAAGACCGTCACCAACTTCAAGGTGACCGGCAGCGAGGTTCGCAACGGCGTCAAGGCGGCGAAGGTGGACGGCGCGTTCAGCTCCGCCATCGCGGGAACCCAGGAAACGCCGGGCGGCTCCGCCGACATCGAGGGGACCGGGAGCGGCACGTCCACCTACTACGTTGGCCCGGACGGGCGATGCCTGAGTGGCGTGTCGAACTCGACCAGCAACCTGAACGTCACGCTCGCGGCGCAGGGTGCGACACTGCCGCTGGTGCTGACCCAGGCCGTCAACATCACGCCGCTCCCCTGATACCGGTGCGGCGCTGGATACTCGCAGCCGGATGGCTCGCTGCTTCTGCATGCGGGCCGTCAGGCGCGGGTGGCGCCAAGTCTCCCAGTCCCGCCCCCGCCACCAAACCGGCGGCCCCGACAACGGCAGCCCCGTCCGCGGGCACCGGGATCACCGTTGCGCGCTATGCGTCGGTCGACGCGCGCTATGTCGTCGATCGCATCGACACCGTCACCTTCCAGTACCCCAACGGCATCCAGACCCAGATCATCGATCGCAGCATCTGGCTGCGGGTGATCGTCGGCCCGGGCACCACCGGGGCTCCCGTGGTCATCGTGCTCGACTCGGTGCGGGCCAGCCTCGTGCCGCGTGACTCCCTCATCGGCTCGGATGGCCTGCGCTGGACTGGAACGCTCGAGGATGGCGCCCGGCTCGGTGCCCTGACCACCACGGTGCATCATGCGCTGGCGGAGCAACTCATCGGCACCAGCTTCCGCGATCTCTTCGGGACGCTGCCGCCGGGCGGCGCGCACCCGGGGGCAAGCTGGATCGACACCACCATGGCGAACGAACTCGTGGCCGGAAGCGACATCCCGGTGACGCTGGTCCGCACGGCGCACGCGACAGCCGGCACGACGACACCTCCACAGCTCCGGATCGAGAGCACTTCGGCCGTCGTGGGCAACGGCAAGAGCCAGCGTTTTGGCGAGGAAATCGGCGTGGCGGTGAGCGGCACCCGGTTCCGTACGGAGCAACTCAGTGGCGCGGGCCAGGTCCTCGGTGTCGACGGACGCGACTCGCTTGCGTTGTCGTTCGACCTGCCCTCGGTGGGCCAGACGGTGCCCGCCATCCAGCTTGGGCACGTCACCATCGAGCGAATCCCGGCCTCCCACTGATACGCATGTCACCATCGCCTCGCCGCTGGCGCTGGTGGTGGTTCCTGGTTCCCCCCGCCCTCTTCGTTGCGTGGCTGTTCGCGATCTGGCCGCCGCCGCTCTGGTATCGCACGCACTGGCCGGGCGAAACCGCCTTCATGCGCATGCGCCGCGCCGAAGGTCTGTTGCCGCGCGCCAGGGGCGCCGGCACTCGACTCTACCGGCCGGTGGCGCTCGAGGAAATCGCTCCCGATCATGGCCGTAGCGGCCATGACGGGCGAGGACAACAATTTCTGGGTGCATGACGGGATCGACTACCTCGCGATCCTCAAGGCACTCGGCTACCGGCGCACCGATTTCGAATGGAGCGATCCCCGGGACCGGACCGCACTGCGCATCGCCCTGGGACACGCCTGGGATCGGCGCGACGCGCTGCGCGGTGCCAGTACCATCACCCAGCAACTCGCGAAGAACCTCTACCTCTCCCCCTCACGCAATCCGCTGCGGAAGGTGAAGGAGGCAGTCACCGCCTGGCGCCTGGAACAGGCACTGGGCAAGCGGCGCATCCTCACGCTCTATCTCAACGTGGCGGAAATGGGACCGGGGATCTGGGGAGTGGAAGCCGCAAGCCAGGAATACTTCCACACGTCCGCCAGCAAGCTCAACCGCAGTGAGGCGGCGGCGCTCGCCGGCCTGCTGCCGTTTCCACTGCGCTCCAATCCCGAACTCAAGCCGGGACGCATGCGCTGGCGGCAGAACCTGATCCTGCGGCGGATGTCGGGGGAATCGCTTGAGATCCCGAAGACCGACGCGGAAATGCCCACCCAGGCGGACGCCGACACCGCACCAACGGAGACCGACGGGACACAGTAGGTTGCAGGGGCACTCTTCTCGCAGCGAGCCGATGACCGCTCCTCTTGACCGACTCAGCGTCCGCCTTGTCCGGCCGCTACCGTCTGGAGCGGGAGCTGGGACAGGGAGGCATGGCGACGGTCTACCTCGCCGAAGACCTCAAGCACCACCGACGAGTCGCGATCAAGGTGCTGCGACCGGAGCTGGCCGCCTCGCTCGGCCCCGATCGCTTTTCCCGTGAAATCGAGGTCGCTGCGCGGCTCCAGCATCCGCACATCCTCGGCGTGCTCGATTCGGGCGATGCCGACGGCTTCTTCTATTACGTCATGCCGTTCGTGGAGGGGGAAACGCTCCGCGACCGCCTTGCGCGAGCTGGCGAGCTGCCGATACCCGAGGCGGTGCGACTGCTGAGCGAGATTGCCGAGGCGCTGGCGGTGGCACATGGGGCGGGCGTGGTTCACCGCGACATCAAGCCGGAAAACGTGCTGCTCTCGGGCCGGCACGCGATGGTCATGGACTTCGGCGTGGCCAAGGCCGTGAGTGAGGCCTCGGGCCGTCAGCAACTCACCACGGCAGGGGTCGCATTGGGAACCCCCGCGTACATGGCGCCGGAGCAGGCATCGGCCGACCCGCAGATGGATGGCCGGGCGGACATCTATGCGCTGGGTGTACTGGGCTACGAGATGCTCGCAGGACACACTCCTTTCCCCGGCCTCAACCCGCAGCAGACGCTCGCGGCAACGGTCACGCAGACTCCGCCGCCGCTGGGACAACAGCGCGCCGGGCTCTCACCAGCGCTCGAGGCGGTGATCATGCGGTGCCTCGCCAAGCGACCTGCCGATCGCTTCCAGACGGCGGACGATCTGGTCATGGCGCTGGAGCCGTTGGCCACGCCCAGCGGCGGCATGACGCCGACGCAGACCCGGCCGGTGCCCGCGTGGCAGGCCACGACGTCGGGCCCGCGCCGCTGGATCCCCGTGGCCGCGGGTACCGGTCTGCTTGTCGCAGCACTTTGGGGGTGGCGGCACTTTGGAGGCGGCGCGGCGCCGCGCATTCAGCCCGATCGGGTCCAGTTCACCTTCACGGGCAACGCCACGAGCCCTGGCATCTCGCAGGATGGTCACCGTATCGCGTACGCCACTCGCCAATGTGACGACGAGGGGCGCTGTACCCAGGATGTGGTCGTCCAGGATGTCGCTGGCGCAGGAAAGGCCACGGTGGTGAAGGGAGCATTGGGCGTCCAACTCATTTCCTGGAGCACGGACGAGCGCTACCTCCTGCTCAATGGAGCCGCCTTCGGTTCGCGCGTTGGGGTCTTCAGTGTACCGGTCCTGGGCGGGGAGCCTCGCTACCTCGGCTGTTGCGCCGGAACGATCGCGAACGGGGACACGGTCCTGATCACGACGCCGGCAGCGCCGGGAGACTCGCTGGCGTGGGTCCGCTGGGTGACGCTGGCCGACGGAATGGCACACGACAGTCTGGCGGTCAAAGCGGGGATTGCGTCTGGCATTGAAGCCACAGCATTTCCCGACGGCCGGCTGCTGGATCTTGTCCGGGTTCAGCCGGATCGTACCGTCTCGGTCATCATGACCCGCCAGGGGATCCCGATCGATTCCCTCGTCTATCCCCCACAACAGCCCGTACTGTTCGCGACGACAACCGCTGATGCCCGATCACTTCTCGTGGGCGTGACACGCGGTGGCACGCAGGAAGCCGATGTGCTCCGATATCATCTCGACACTCGTGGCCATATCGACGCCGCACCAGACACCCTCATCCGTCAGTTGAGTGCGAGTGGCGGGGGCGACCTGAGCCGAAGCGGCCTTATCGCCTACGCGAATGGCCCTGCGGTCCATTCCGTATGGGCCATGCGCAGAGACAGTCCAGCCTCCATGCAATTCGTCCAGCGGCGCCTCTCGGTCTCCACCGACTTCATTGGGGCCGGTCTTTCCCCGTCGGGGGATTGGGTGCTCCTGCGCCGGCCCACCCATACGAGCGATGGGCGCCTTCAACTGTCCATCATGCCGTTCGACAGCGGCGCCGAGACCCTGCTCGGCCCTCCGCTCAGCATGACCTCCCTCGACTGGGGCCGAGACGGTCGGAGCATCATCGTGGCGAGCCGCCGCGGGGCAGACAGCGTTACGCTCGACCAGATCGATGTCCCGTCCGGACAGTCCCACCACATCGAAACGGTGGCCGCGCCGGATTTCGTGGATGTGGAGGCGGTGCCCGGAGGCGGTGTGCTCGTGCTTCTCACCGGCAAGCGCTTTCGTCGCGTTCACGTGCCAGGAGTGTCCGACAGCACGCTTCGCCTTCCAGCTGCCCTCGGCGACCTGGGTCAAAGCGCATTTGATCCCTCTCCGGATGGGCGCGCAATGGTGACGGTGAGCTGGAACGACTTGTACGACTCCATCCTGGTGCACCGGATATCGGTGATCGATGGCGGAATGACCCGCTTGGCCGGGTTTGCAGCGGTGGATGTGGACCAACCGCGCTGGCTGCAGGACGGCACGATCATAGTGCCGATAGCGGAGACGCTTTACAGCACCGTATGGTACCGCCTGCCCGCGGGGGGTGGCCCCCCGGAGCGGCTGGGCTCACCCCCACGCTTTCCGGCGAAGTATTGGCTTTCGGCCGATGGGCGCCGAATGCTCGCAACTGCCGCCGAGACGCGGCCTGACATTTTCCTGATTCCGAATTTCGGGGAGATGCTGAAACAACGGTGAGAAGTGAGAGGTGAGAGGTGAGAGCTGAAGACGCAAACTCCCTCTTACTTCTTACCCCTCACTCCTTACGCTTTTTGCGCCTTTCAGTCCACCAGCCTCAACGGCATCACCAGCGCCAGGAAGCTCGCCGGATCATCCCAGCCCACCGGCTCGCAGGTCGCCGCGCGTTCGGGTGCCTTGAAGGTCATCCGCACCTCGTCGGTGGGGATGTATTTCATGACTTCGAGCATGTACGCCGCGTTGAAGCCGATCTCCAGGGCATCGCCCTCATAGGTGACAGTGACCTCTTCCTGGGCCTCGCCCAGGTCAGGGGTCTGCACCGAGAGCTTGCAGGAGCCGTTGGCGAATGCCATCCGGATCCGGTGGGTCTGGTCGCTGGCGACGATGCTCATGCGCCGGAGCGCCGATGAGATCGCTGCCTTGTCGACCGTCATGACCTTGTCGTTCTCCCGCGGGATGACCTGCTCGTAGTTCAGGTACGGCCCCTCGATCAGCCGCGTGAAGATCTGCGTGGTGGGCGAGCGGAAGCCCAGATGATTCTCGCTCCGGGCGATCTCGATTTCGTCCTCGGCCGAGAAAAGCTTGCGGATCTGCTCCAGCGCCTTGGGCGGCACGATCAGGTCCGCCTGGGCACCACCTGACGCGGCCGTAGGGACGTCCATGCGGGCCAAACGATGCCCGTTGGTCGCCACCATCCGCATGCGGTCCGGTCGGAGCTCCCAGAGCACGCCATTGAGAATTGGCCGGCTCTCTTCGGTGCTCGCGGCGAAGGCGACATGGCTGATGAGCTTCTGCAGGCTGCCGGCAGTCGCCTTCCAGCCGCCTTCGAACTTGACGGCCGGGAATGCCGGGAACTCGTCCTTGGGCAGGCCCAGCAGCTTGAACTTGGACCGGCCGCACTCGATGGTGATGCGCTGTTCGCCCGAGGCGGTGAGGCGGATGGAGGCATTCGGGAGCTCGCGCACGATCTCGGACGAGCTTCCGCGCGGGCACGGTGATCGAGCCTTCCTGATCGACCTGGGCCGGGACAGTGGTGCTGACAGCGATGTCGAGATCGGTTCCCGACAGCCTGACACCGTCATGAGTGGCTTCGACCAGGATGTTGGAGAGCACGGGCAGCGTGGTCTTGGTCGGAATGCTTCCGGCCACAGCCTGCAGGCCTTCCTGGAATTGCTCTCGCGTGATCGTGAACTTCATCTCGGCCTCTCGAGTCCCGGAGAAGTACCTACCAGAACCTGTATATAAGAATGTAGCAGTAGTAGTAGAGGGTATGGAGATGTGGAGGAAGCTCCTGATCTCGTCACCCCGGCTGCACTTGCCGCACCAACCGCATGTCGGATCAGTGTGGGGGATGCGGACATTTCCGCATCAACAACACATTTCCGCGCCTTGTTCAAGACTTTCAACGATCAACCCATCAACATCGGGATAACATCCGGATAACCGCACGCCGGATCCTCTGCGCGCACCGCACAGACGCGCCTACGACTGCGGCTGCAACTCCATCCGGGCCAGCTCCACCTTCTCACGAAAGCCGCGATCACGCGACATCTGGCGCGCCACCTTGTCGACACTGTGAATGACAGTGCTGTGATCGCGCCCGCCGAATGCCTGGCCGATTTCCACCAGTTGCATCTGCAGCAGGTCGCGCGCGAGGAACATCGCGATCTGTCGCGGCACTGTCAGCGTCTTGATGCGCGCCTTCGAGCGCAGGCCCTCCGGTGTCACGCCCCAGCGACGAGCCACCACCTCCTGCACCTTGTTGATCGTCGGCAGGGCCTTGGACGGAGCGCCGGTGTCGTCGCGATGGACGGATCCGGTCGGCCAGTGCCTCGCGTGCCAGCTCGACCGACACCTCACGATGCTTGAGCGAAGCGTAGAGCAGGAGCTTGATGATGCAGCCTTCCAGCTCGCGCACGTTGGAACGGACATGTTCGGCGATGAAGCCCAGCACGTCGTCCGGGATCGCCATCTCGAGGTGATCCTGCTCGGCCTTCTTGCGCAGGATCGCGATCCGGTGCTCCAGGTCCGGCTGGCCAATGTCCGCCACCATGCCCCACTCGAACCGGCTGACCAGCCGGGCCTCGAGGCCCGGGAAGCTCCTTGGGCGGCCGGTCCGAGGTCAGCACGATCTGCTTGTTTGCTTCGTACAGCGCGTTGAACGTGTGAAAGAACTCCTCCTGCGTCATTTCCTTGCCTTCAAGGAAATGCACGTCGTCCACCAGGAAGAGGTCGACATCCGCCCGGTACCGCCGACGGAATTCCGTCATGGTCCGGCTGTGGATGCTTTCGATCACCTCGTTGATGAACTGCTCGGCGCCGACGTAGAGCACTCGCGTTTCCGGCTGCCGCGGCGACGACCGCATGCGCAATAGCCTGCATCAGGTGCGTCTTTCCGAGTCCAGTCGCACCGTAAATGAAGAGCGGATTGTAGGTCTTGCCGGGAGATTCGCCGGCGGCATGCGCGGCGGCGGCGGCGAGCTCGTTCGACTTGCCGATGACGAACGTCTGGAAGGTGTAGCGCTCGTTGAGCGGCTGCGCGCTCGGGTTGAGGCGTGTAACAGTTGCCGCCGCCGATGGCGTCGGCGCGACGAACAGGTCCATCTGGGGTCGCTTGATGCGCTCTTCTGCCACCTGAAAGACCACGGCCACCGGTTGCCCGGCCGCCTTTTCGGCCAGGCGTGACAGGACGGCGGCGTGCTTCGACTCATTCCATTGCACGGCGAACTGATCGGGCGCACCGACGGTCAGCGTCCCATTCTCGAGTGAGATTGGCGCTGCTGGCTCAAGCCAGGTGCGAATCGTCTGTTCGGAAAGCTCACGGAGCGCGTCCTCGAGGAGGCGCGACCAGAGGTCTTTCGCGGAAAGTTGCATCGAAGCTCGTGCGACCGCGGGGCGAGGGTTGTGCAAGGGGCGCGAGATATTACGGGTCGTGTGTGGATAAGTCAACCTTGACCCTGAGGCGGTCGATTGGCTATTTTCGCGGGCTCATTGGAGGGCAAGTAAATCGTATGATGCCGACATATCGTCCGCGCAACAAGAAGCGCATCGCAAAGCACGGATTCCGCGCCCGCATGGCCGATCGCTGGGGCCGGGAAGTCCTGTCCCGTCGCCGGAAGAAGGGTCGGAAGCGCCTGACCGTCTCTCTCCCGTCGAAGCACGGGCGGGCCTGACGGCCACAGAAGGCTTCGAGCGGTCGCGCCGACTGGCGCGAGCAGCCGACATCCGGCGGTGCCTGGCAAAGGGTCGGCGCCGCCGGTCCGCGTTTATCGACCTGATCTGGACCGACAATGCACTGGGCCATCCGCGCATGGGATTGATCGTTCCCCGATTCCAGGCGACTGCGGTGGCCCGGAATCGTCTCCGGCGCCGGCTGAAGGAAGTGTGGCGCCGCGAGGTGCAGTCGGTGCAACCAGCCGTCGATCTCCTGGTGCGTGCCCGCCGCGAGGCCTATGGGGCATCCTACGATGCCCTCCGTGCCGACCTGCTGGGTTGGCGCGATGCGACATGCCCCGTTCGGTGAGCCATGCAGCTCAGCCAACGTTCCGCGCCGCACCCTGATGGGCGCGGTGCGCGCCTACCAGCTGGTTCTCTCGCCGCTCCTGCCGCCGAGCTGTCGCTTCACGCCCTCCTGCTCGGCGTACGCACTCGAGGCACTGAGCCGCCACGGCGCCCTGCGGGGCACGTGGCTCGCCACCCGGCGACTCGCTCGCTGCCACCCCTGGAATCCGGGCGGGTACGACCCGGTACCGTGATATCACGAAAGGCTCGACTCGCGAGTCTCACGACTCACGACTCACGACCCACGACTCATGGATAGACGCACGCTGTGGGCGGTCATGCTGATGATGCTGATCGCCCTGGTCCCCACGTTTTTCATGAAGAAGCCGGCACGCCCGGTGGCGGGAGTGGTCGACTCGACGACGAGCGACTCTGCGGCAGTGGCGCCGGCGATGACGCCCGCCATTGCCACGCCGACCACGTCCGGAGCCGCGTCCGCGCCCGTCTCCGGTGCGCATGTCGACACGATTGCAGTGACGACGCCGCTGGCCCGCTATGGCTTCAGCTCCCGCGGTGCCACGCTCACGTCACTCGACCTCACGCGCTACCGGTCCACGGCGCCGGCGAGCAAGGGCCAGCCGGTGGAACTGCTCCGGCCAGGGGTGCCGCTCCTGGGTGTCTGGGTCATTTCGGGAGCCGATACGCTGCGCCTCGACCAGTGGGACTTCAAGGTCGATCCTGCGAGCGTGACGGTGGGCACCGAGCCCGCCTCGGTGACGTTCAAGGCGCAGCAGGCGGGTCATGCCGTTCAGCTGCGCTACACCTTCTCGCCCAACGACTACGAGGTGGGCGTAACGGGTTCGGTCAGCGGCATCACCGCGGCGGGCGGCCAGCTGATCCTCGGGCTCGGCGCCGGCGTCGCCAACACCGAAGCCGATTCTACCGACAACTTCCGGGCAGCGGCGCTGGTCACCTACGGCGGCAGCGCCGAACGCCATGACCTGGCCAAGCTCAATGCGGGCGAGACCGCGACATTCAGCGGTCCATTCTCGTGGACGGCACTCAAGTCCAAGTATTTCGTGACGGCGGTCCTGGCCTTCGACTCGACTGGCGGACAGTTGAGCGGGGTCTCGGCGACCCCGCCGGCCACTGGCGGGCAAGCGCCCCACGGCCGCCATGACGCAGCTGCGCATGCCCATCGCCACGAGCGGCGGTTTCGGCTACACGCTCTATGCAGGCCCAATGGAGTACGACCGGCTCAAGCGCATCGGGCACGACTTCGATGACGTGAACCCGTACGGATTGCCCGGCCTGCGCACGCTGATCCGCTTCTTCGCGACGCCGGTGCGCTGGCTGCTGGTCTGGATGCACGAGTCCCTGCACCTGAACTACGGCCTCGTCCTCATCATCTTCGGCCTGCTGGTGCGCTTCCTCCTCTGGCCGCTCAACCAGAAGGCGATGCGCGCCAACACGGCACTGCAGGCGCTGCAGCCGAAGCTGCAGAAGATCCAGGAGGAGTACAAGCAGGATCCTGCCCAGCTGCAGAAGAAGATGTTCGAGCTGTACAAGGAGAACGGGGTGAATCCGCTCGGCGGCTGCTGGCCGATGCTGCTCCCCATGCCCGTGCTGTTCGCGCTCTTCTTCGTGCTGGGCAACTCGATCGAACTGCGGGGCGTGCCGTTCCTCTGGTTCCCGGACCTGGCGCGGCCCGATCCGCTGCACATCATCCCGATCCTGAGCGGTCT
The DNA here is from genome assembly GCA_963846945.1 of uncultured Gemmatimonadales bacterium. Classification (GTDB taxonomy): domain Bacteria; phylum Gemmatimonadota; class Gemmatimonadetes; order Gemmatimonadales; family GWC2-71-9; genus JAGGAG01. The sequence goes on from CAWJXX010000003.1 coordinate 126,198, forward strand.
GTCGATGTTCGGCCTGACGAAGGTCGGGCAGATGGGCATCCAGCACACGGCGCAGACCAAGGCGCAGGCGCAGATGATGACCTACATGATGCCGATCATGATCACGTTCTTCGGCTTCAACTTCGCGGCAGGGCTGAATCTCTACTGGACCGTGAGCAACCTGGCGAGCATTCCGCAGCAGTGGCTGATCGCCCGCGAGCGGATGAAGCTGCAGAAGGCGGAAGTGAAGGCGTTCGTGGCGATCAAGACGCAGGATCCCGAGGCCGGCAAGAAGGACGGGAAGAAGCGGAAGTAGCGCCGGCCTAGCGCTTGTGCGACCCGTCGCAGAAGGGGCGGGTCCTGGAGAGGCCGCATCCACAGAGCTTGACCTGGCCGGGATGCTTGGGTGGCGGCTGCTCGACCACGTCACCGGCATTGTCGTAAATGACCACGACGCCCTCGATGACGAAGGGACCGGATGGCTTCCAGGTGATCTTGATCGGGGTGTCGGGAGCGTCGTCCATCCGGTAAACGTAAGAGGTAAGAGGTGAGAGGTAAGAGGGCACCCCTGACTTCTCTACCTCTCACCTCTCACGCTGTTCGAACCCCTCCCGCTCGCTGCTCCGCATCCCGCGCTTCGTCTGCGCCCGCCCGAAGTGCCGCCGCGATACCCAGTTCGCTCACCACCGCCTCGGTGAGACGGTGTCCCAGGTAGTATCCCGACCGTTCCGGGATGACGCGCCCGGCGACAAGCCGTGCCGACGGGCTCATGCCCCCGGACAGGTAGCGCAGCCGGAGTCCGAGGCCGGACCGGTCGAGGTCGGCGGCCACTGCGCGACGCAGGAACGACTCGAGCTCCCGCAGTCGCACGTAGAGACGGCGGGGATAGCCGAAGTAGTCCGCCGCCCGGAAGCCCGGCGCCACGGCCTGGGCAGCATGCACGGCAAGCCCCTCGTTCACCAGCAGTTCCCGCAGCGTCACCCGGCTTCCCACGTCCCAGTAGTCGTAGTATCCGCGCGAGTCATGCACGATCCGCCCGATGTCGCTGCGGCTGCCGGCCGCGGTGTAGCGCACCGTGTGCGCCAGTTCGTGCGCGATCCAGAGCGGAAGCAACTCGGGTCCGAGACCAAGGCCATAGGTCTCCGGGTTCACGCGGCCGGTGAAGTGTTCCAGGCACACAAAGGCCACGCCGCGCCCGTCGATGACCAGTTCGCCGGCATTGGCTGCGCCCATGCCGACCATCAGCACGACGTCCGTCGGCTGCTCGATGCCCAGAACGTCCGCGGCGCGGGCGACCGCCTCCTCGGCGATGCGCTCGAGGTCCACGGACTCGAGCAGTGCGTGCAGGTCGCGCCGGTCGGCCCGAAGGGCCGCGCGAATCACGTCGACGGAAGGCGGACTGTCGGGATCGAGGACGTAGTTGCGCCAGTAGGCGTCGAGAAGCGTGCGGTGGCTGTCATGGAAGGATCGGTAGGCGGCCTCGCTGTCGGGCGCCTGGAGCAACGCAAGAAATTCCGGCACGAGATTGATGAGCACGTGACACGATAGGAGATGGGTCGTGTCCATGCAAGAGAGTCGTGCGTCGCGGGTTGATCGTGCAGTCACGACCCACGACTCACGACTCACGACTTCAATGCAGCTGCTGCCTCTTCTGCTTGGCGATGTCGTCCAGGAAGCGGCGTTCGTCCGGCGTGAGGCTGGCGAGGCCCTGCGCACTGATCTTGTCGAGCACGCGGTCCATCTCGCGCGCCACCGGGTCGGTCTCCACACTGCGGTTGGGGCGCGCCGCCGGTGGCGCCTGCGGCGCCCGCCGCGGGCGCTCCGCCTCGGCAGCACCTGGCTGCACCATGACCGGACGCTGGACCTGGCGGCGTGGCGTGCCGTTCTCCGGGCCGACCGACTGCAGCCGGAAGAAGAGGTAGGCGAACAGGGCGCCGCCGAGGTGCGCCTCGTAGGCGATGTTGGCGCCACTGTGCATGAAGGGCAGTGCCATCACCGCGTTGAATCCCACGATGAGGATGGCAAAGGTGCGTGCCCGCATTGGCACGGGAATGGGGATGGCCACCATCTCGGCGTCGGGCCAGAGCATGGCGAGCGCCACCACGAGGCCGAGGATGGCGCCCGACGCACCGACGAAGGGCGCTACCGGCGCGACACTGGAGAGCAGGAGCGCGAAGATGGCCGCGCCAACGCCACAGTAGAGGTAGAAGAAGAGAAATTTCTCGCCGCCCAGTCGCTGCTCGACCGCCGACCCGAGGAACAGCAGTCCGAGTGAGTTGACGATGAGGTGCAGCAGGCCCTGATGGACGAACATGTACGTGACGAAGGTCCACGGCCGGCCCAGTGCATCGTGGGGATCGAACGCAAGCGCGCGCAGCACGCCATCGGACGTGAAGACGGTCTCCAGCAGCAGGAGCACCACCGCGTTGGCGATGATGAGCCGCGTGACCCAGGGCGTGAGTCGGGGATGGGAGATCGCCTGCATTGCGCCTGCCTCTCTACCTGGACTTCCTGCTGCCGATCGCCGAGCGGCAGATCCGGTCGCACAGCTCGGGGAAACCGATGCCGACGGCCCGTGCGGACTGGGGCAGCAGGCTCGTGGCTGTCATGCCGGGAAGGGTGTTCACCTCTAAACAGCAGGCCTCACCCGAAGGTGTCAAGCGAAAGTCGACCCGGGAGTATCCCCCGAGCTTGAGGGCCTGGTGCGCTTCGAGGCCCAGCCGCTGGCATCGCACTGTCACATCCTCAGGCAGGTCGGCCGGGAAAATCTCCTCCGACATGCCGGGCGTATACTTGCATTCATAGTCGAAAATCTCGTGCCGGGGGATGATTTCGCCCACCGCCAGGGCCACCCCGTCCAGAATGCCGACAGTGAGTTCCCGCCCCGGGATGAACGCTTCGATCATCACCTCGTCGTCGTGCTGGCGCGCCTCCTCGATGGCCCCGGCCAGCTTGCCGGCGGACCGCACGACGCTCAGCCCGACCGTGGATCCCTGCTTGGACGGCTTGACCACTACGGGCCAGCCCAGCCGCGTTTCGACCTCCTGCACGCTGGTTGGAGCCATCAACCACTCGGCAGTGGGTATTCCCCCATGCCGGAAGAGCCGCTTGGACACGTCCTTGTCCATGGCCATCGCGCTCCCTATGGGGCCGCTTCCTGTATACGGTACCCCGATCATCTCGAGAATGGTCTGGAGGGTACCGTCCTCGCCATGCCCGCCGTGCAGCGCCAGGAAAAGCACGTCGGCGTCGCGCACCGCCGCAAGATTGGCGAGGCCACTGAGCAGCAGTCCGTGCTCCAGCGTTTCCAGCCTGGCGACGGTGGGCGGAGCGACCCCGACGGAAGCCGGAAGGAGCTGGGCTTCGTCCGCTTCCGGAATGAACCCGCGAGCCGTGTCCACCACCGCCACCTGGTGTCCAATACTGCGCAGCGCCGCAATGACTTGCACGGCTGATGCAAGGGCGACATCGCGTTCCGACGAGGTGCCACCAGTGAGGACCGTGATACGCATGTGTGGCTACCGAGTCCCGATCAACTGTTGCAGTACATCGTACCGGCTCACGATTCCAACCAACTCGCCATCCTTGCGCACCAGGGCGGCCGGCGTCTCGCGCGTCAGCATGGGCGCGAGGCGATCGGTCGGGAACGTGTGCTCGACGACCGGAAATGCCGGCTCCATCACTTCCCGGACCGGCCGGTCGAGGATCGCAGGCTGGGCGAGCGCACGCGTCATGAGGACCGCCTCGACCAGGCCTCCCACCGCTTCGCCATTCTCGATGACGGGAATCTGGCTCACCTCCCAGGTGCTCATCAGGTTGAGCGCCTGACGCACGGCGGCCGCGGGCGCCACCTGCACCAGGGCAGGTGCCTTGGTGTTCCGCTGCTGCTTCAGCAGCTGCTCCACCGTCGCCTGGGGCCGGTCGAGCATTTGATTCTCCTGCATCCAGTCGTCATTGAACACCTTGGAGAGATAACGCTCGCCGGTGTCGCAGAGGATCGTGACGATGCATGCGCCTGGGTCGTCGAGCTCGCGCGCGACCTCGAGGGCAAGCACGACGTTGAGCCCGGCCGAACCGCCGACCAGTATCCCCTCCTCCCGTGCCAGGCGCCGGGCCATCATCATCGACGGCCGGTCTGCCACCTGCCTCCACTCGTCGATGGTATCGAACCAGATCGTGGTGGAGATCTTGTCCCCGCCGATTCCCTCGACCTTGTAGGGCGCGCCGGCGCCCTCGGCCATGACGCCGGTGCGGGCATAGCCGGTCAGCAGGGATCCCACGGGATCCCCCGCGATCACGCGAATCTTCGGGTTCTTCTCCTTGAGGTACTTGCCGGCACCACTCACGGTGCCACCGGTGCCCGCGCCGGCGACGAGGTGGGTCACCTTGCCGCCGGTCTGTTCCCAGATCTCGGGACCGGTGGTCCGATAGTGGGCTTCGGGATTCACCTGGTTGAAATGCTGGTTGGCGAGGATCGCGCCCGGTGTGTCATGCACGATCTGCTTCGCCTTCATGATGTAGTTGTCGGGATGGTCCGGCGGCACCGCGGTCGGCGTCACCACGACCTCCGCGCCATAGGCCCGGAGCAGGCGCACCTTTTCCTGCGACATCTTGTCGGGCAAGGTGAAGATGCAGCGGTATCCCTTTATGGCGGCCGCGATCGCCAGGCCGACGCCGGTGTTGCCGCTGGTACCCTCCACGATCACGCCGCCGGGCTTGAGGTCGCCGCGGCGCTCCGCTTCCTCGATCATCGCGAGCCCGATCCGATCCTTCACCGACCCACCGGGATTGGCGTACTCCGCCTTGCCGTAGATCGGCGTGCGGATGCCGGCGCCGATCCGTGCCAGGCGCACCAGTGGCGTCCAGCCGATCGTATCGAGCACGCTGTCATATGGCTTGAGGTGCGGCGCTGTCATGGAGTGACCCCACGCCCCTGGGGCGTGCGAAAGTAGATCGGTTGCAGGAACGCCATCGCGACCCTGGCGCCGTCGCGCTCGGCAGGAGCAAACCGAAGCGCAGGCACCCCGCGAATGGCAGCACTGTCGAGGGCGGGATAGCCGCTCGACTCGGCAACGCGGGTCGACTCAGCCGCTGGCCGGCCCGCACTGTCGACATACAGCCGGAGCAGCACTGTGCCCTCGATTCCCTGCGCGGCGAGGGCCGCCGGGTACTCTACCGGTGAATTGGGGTTGAGCGCCACCGGTGGCAGCTCATTGGTCTTGGGCCCCTCCACCGGACGTGACGGGAGGCTCACGGTACCATCGCCCGCGCGGTTGCAGCCCGCGAGGGTGGCGGCCAGCAGCAGGCCGGGAACTACGCGTGAAGGCATGCCGGAAAACTAGCGTATGTTGCCCCGCAGCACGTCGCATGGCGGCCCCGGGGAATGACCCAGGAAGGAGGACGCAGCCTGAGCATCGAGACCGTTCTTCCGGCCCTCCGCACCGCACTCGAAGGCTCGATGAATGTGGTGCTGCAGGCGCCACCCGGCGCGGGCAAGACCACGCGCGTGCCCCTGGCCCTGCGCGACGCCGACTGGCTGGCCGCCCGGAAGATCGTGATGCTCGAGCCCCGACGGGTGGCCGCGCGGGCGGCCGCGACCTTCATGGCGCGGTCGCTGGGCGAGCAGGCAGGCGCCACCGTCGGCTACCGGACCCGCCTCGATACGCGCGTGAGCGCCCGTACCCGCGTGGAAGTGGTGACCGAGGGCATACTGGCGCGCATGCTCGCCGCCGATCCCGGACTCGACGAGTATGGGCTCGTCATCTTCGATGAGTTTCACGAGCGCAGCCTGCATGCCGACCTGGGTCTCGCCCTGGCGCTCGAGAGCCAGGCGCTTCTCTGCCCCGACCTCCGGATACTGGTGATGTCCGCGACGCTCGATGGCGCACGGGTGGCAGCACTGCTCGGCAACGCACCGGTGATCACCGCGGAGGGGCGCAGCTTTCCCATTCAAGTCCGATACCGGCCCCCGCGACAGGATGGTCGCCTCGAGGCACGAGTGGCGGCCGTTGTCACCGAGGCCCTGGCCGAGACGGAGGGCGACGTACTGGTCTTCCTGCCGGGCGCTGCGGAGATCCGCCGGGTCGGGGAGGCGCTTGGCGGCACGATTGCTCACCGAAGCGACATCATCGTGCTGCCAATGCATGGCATGCTCGAGGCAGGGCAGCAGGACGAGGTGCTGCTGCCCGACCGCGCTGGACGGCGCAAGGTCATCCTGGCCACCTCGATCGCGGAGACCAGCCTGACCATCGATGGCGTCCGTGTCGTCGTCGACGCCGGTCTCGCGCGCACGCCGCGCTTTTCCGCACGCACCGGCATGACACGGCTGGAAACCGTGCGCGCATCCCGCGCGTCCACGGAACAGCGGGCCGGGCGGGCGGGACGCCAGGCGCCAGGGCTCTGTTATCGCTTGTGGAGCGAAGTGGAGCAGGCGGGGTTGGCGCCGTTCCATGATCCCGAGATCGCCGCCGCCGACCTGGTACCGCTGGTGCTGACGGTTCTCGCGGCCGGGTCGGACCTCGAGACCATGCGATGGCTCGATGCACCCCCACGGGCGCACGTAGCGCAGGCGCGGGCCCTCCTGACCGAATTCGCGGCGCTGGATGCCGAGGGACGCATCACGACCCATGGCCGCGAACTGGCGGCGCTGGGCCTGCATCCCCGGCTCGGGCAAATGATTTCTGCTGCACGAAGTCTCGGCACCATTGCGCTGGCGATGGATCTTGCCGCCCTGGTGGAAGAGCGGGACATCCTGCGCGGTGATGCTCGGGCCTGCCGACCCCGACCTGCGCCTTCGCGTGGACCTGCTGCAGCAGCGCAGCGCACCCCCATTCGCACATGGAGCGCGAGTCATGCGCGATGCGCTCGACCGGATCCGGACGCACGCGCGCGCGCTGCGGCGGGAGGCCGGAGTGCGTGAGGGTCCGCCAGGAAGCAGCGAGACCGGTCTGTTGCTGGCATTCGCCTATCCCGAGCGAATCGCGCAGCGGCGGCCGGGAACCGCTCGCTTTCTGCTGCGGAACGGGCGCGGCGCCGTGCTCGCCGTGCCGCACGCACTTGCCGACGCTGATTTCATCGTGGCGGTGGACCTGGATGACAAGGGCGCCGAGGGCCGGGTCTTCCTCGCGGCCCCGGTGACACGGGCGGAACTCGAGGAGCACCTGGGCTCGCATATCGTCACCGACGACGTCGTGCGCTGGAATGCCCAGAGCGAGCGGGTCGATTCGCTGCGGGTGCGTCGCCTTGGAGCCATCGTGCTGTCGGAGGGGGTCCTGCGCGACCCCGCGCCTGAACTGGTCGCCGCGGCATTTGCCGACGGGGTGGTTCGCACGGGCGTGGCCGCGCTGCCCTGGCGTGATGACTTCACGAGCCTGCGGAACCGGATCGCGTTTCTCCGGCGCATCGACGACAGCTGGCCCGACGTGTCCGATGAGGCGCTTCCCTCCAGGCTTGCGCGCTGGCTCGCGACCCGCGAGGTGCCGCGCAAGTTGGCGGATCTCGAGCGGGTCGATTTCGCGGCGCTGCTGCTCGCCGACCTGACCTGGGAACAGCGCCGGCAACTCGACGTGGAGGCGCCCACCCATATCGAGGTGCCGAGCGGGTCACGGCTGCCGATCGACTATGCCAACGCTGCCTCGCCGGTCCTCGCCGTGCGCCTGCAGGAGATGTTCGGTCTCGCCGATACACCGCGCATCGCGCGTGGTCGCGTACCGCTCACGCTGCAGCTGCTCTCTCCCGCGCATCGCCCGGTGCAGGTGACGAGTGATCTCGGCGGGTTCTGGCGGTCGAGCTACCAGGACGTGCGAAAGGACCTGCGGGGACGATATCCGAGGCACCCGTGGCCCGAGGATCCGCTCACCGCGCCGCCGACGCGCCGGGCCAAGCCGCGACGCTGAGTGTCCCCGGCGTCGTCCCATGGCGTGGGCAGTTTAGTCGCGCCGAAAATCACTGCGGATTCGGGATAGAACGCTGCAATGCGCTCGCGCGCATCGGGTTGGCGCCGCTTCCCTGCTCCGCTCCCTGTGCGGCAAGCTTCCTGCTATGGCCCCAGTCACACGACATCCAGACTGGAGCGCGGGGCGCGCGAGTGCCTCGTAGGACAAAGGCATGCGAGCGAACCGGATTCTTCCAATCGGCACCACGACGTGGCGCGTTCTGGCCGCGTTCGACTTCAACAACCAGGACCTGAGCGGCCGCGCCGCGCTGGTCGAGGGCGCCACGCTGCTGCTGTTGCGTCCCGACACGCTGCTCGAGGCCATTCCACTGGCGGAGCTGGAACTTGTCGGCGAGGTGGATCCCATCGAGGGAGCCACGCCCCCGATGTTCTCTGCGATGCTGACACTGCGCGATGGCCGGACGCTGTCGCTGACCGGTGAACTGGCTGACCTGGACTTGCTTGGCCGGTGGGTGACCTACCTGCACGAGCGGGTGCGCAAGGGCCGGCTGACGGCGGCGCGGAGGTACTAGGAGCGCAGGGCGCCAACCGGGAACTACGAGTTTCCGTCTCGCGCCTTGCGCTGAAGTTCAGCCAGCCGGTTGAGTGCTTCCAGGGGCGTGAGGTTGTCGAGGTTCAGCTCCCGGAGGGCTTCGAGCGCCGGATGCGGCGCCGCCTCCGTGAAGAGCGCGAGCTGACCCGGATCGGGCGCCGGCTCCGGTGTTCCCGGCACCACCCGGTGCTCACTCTCCAGTCGCACCAGTACTTCACGCGCCCGGCGCACGACCGCTTCGGGCAAGCCTGCCAGCTGGGCCACATGCACGCCATACGACCTGTCGGTGCCGCCGGGCTCGAGCCGGTGGAGAAACACGACACGATCCCCCGTTTCGCGCACCGCCACGTTCAGGTTGCGTGCGTGCGCGAGGCGCTCCGGCAGTTGCATCAGTTCGTGGTAATGGGTCGCGAACATCGTCTTGCACCCGATCCGGTCATGCAGGTGTTCGCTCACGGCCCAGGCGATCGCCACGCCATCGTATGTGGAAGTGCCGCGCCCGATTTCATCGAGCAGCACGAGGCTGCGGGCGGTGGCGTTATGGAGGATCGCGCTCGTCTCGCTCATCTCGACCATGAACGTGGACTGGCCGCGCGCCAGGTTGTCACTCGCTCCCACGCGGGTAAAGAGTCGATCCACCACGCCGATGTGTGCCGTGGTTGCCGGCACGAAGCTCCCCAGCTGCGCCAGCACCACCACGAGGCCGATTTGCCGGAGGATCGTCGACTTGCCCGCCATGTTGGGGCCGGTCACCAGGAGTACGCGCTCCACCTCGCTGAACAGCACGTCATTGGGCATGAACTGTTCGCGCGGCATGAGCCGCTCGATCACCGGATGTCGTGATGCCCGCAGGGCAAAGCCGTACCCCTCGTCGATCTTCGGCCGCACGTACTGGTTGGCCTCCGCCACCTGGGCGAGGCCTGCCCACACGTCGAGCCGGGCGAGCACGCGGGCGGTCCGCTGGACCCGCGCGATGGCCTCACCCACCACCCCGCGCAGTTGCACGAAGAGTTCCGCTTCACGCGTCGTCATGTGCTCTTCGGCACCCAGCACCTTCGCCTCGTATTCCTTGAGCTCCGGCGTGACATACCGCTCGGCGCCGGCGAGGGTCTGGCGCCGTTCGTAATCGGCGGGGACGCGATCGCGGTGAGCGTTGGTGATCTCGAGGTAGTAACCGAAGACGCGGTTGAAGCCGACCTTGAGCGATGAAATCCCGGTGCGATCGCGCTCCCGCTGCTGCAGCCCCGCGATGTACTCCTTTCCGCCGTCGCGCAATTCGCGCAACTCATCCAGCGCCGCGTCGTAGCCCGGGCGGATCACGCCGCCTTCGGCCAGGGTCGCGGGCGGGCGCTCCGTGAGCCCGCGCGCGAGGAGATCCGCGAGGTCGCGCAGAAGGTCGAGCTCATCGAGCGCGGTCGCGAGGGCGGCACTCCGGTGTTCCGCGCCACCGGCAAGCGCGGTGAGGGCCTCGAGCACATCGGGCAGGCGAATGAACGAGTCGCGCAGCGCGCCGAGTTCGCGCGGGGCGGCTCGTCCGGCAGCCGCGCGTCCCGCGAGGCGTTCCAGGTCGCGCACCCCGTCGAGCGCTTCACGCAGGCGTGCCCGCCCGCGCCCGTCCCCGAGGCAGACCTCCACGGCATCGAGCCGGTCGTCGATAGCGGACACGGCGCGGAGTGGGGAGAGCAGCCATTGCCGGAGCAGCCGGCCCCCCATCGGCGTGAGCGTGCGATCGATGGTCTCGAGCAGCGTGGCACTGCGAGTGCCGGCGACCAGCGGCTCGACCAGCTCGAGATTGCGGCGGGTCATCTCGTCCAGCCAGAGATGCTCGTCGTTGCGCCGAAGTGCCGGCCGTGCGAGGTGGGGAATGCCGGACGGCTGCAACTCGGCCAGGTACCGAAGGAGGGCGCCTGCCGCGCCGAGGGGAGCGTCGTCATCCTTGCCGATGCCCAGGCCGTCGAGCGTGGCGAGTGCGAAGCGGCGAGCCAGTTCCTCGCGCGCCAGTGCCGGATCGAATTCCCAGCGCTCACGCATGGTGCGGAGGGCATGGTCGGCCGGCGTCCGGGCCGTATCGGAGGGCATCACGACCTCGGACGGTCCGTAGCGCTCCAGCGCATCGCCCTGCTCTTCCAGCGGCACGCGCTCGAGCACGAACTCGCCGGTGGAAAGGTCGATCGCGGCGAGGCCGCCTTCGCAGAGGGCCACCATCCAGTTGTTCTTCGATCCGGGGAGCCAGCCGTCCTGCAGCATCGCCCCCGGCGTCACCGTTTCCACGACCTCGCGGCGCACGATGCCGCGCGCGAGCCTGGGGTCCTCCACCTGCTCGCAGATCGCCACGCGATGGCCGGCCCCGATCAGCTGGCGGAGGTATTCCGCCGCCGCCTTCACCGGGACGCCGGCGAGCGGCACGCCGTCGCCGCGCGCGGTCAGCGTGATGCCGAGCACGCGGGCACCGAGCTCGGCGTCGTCGAAGAACATCTCGTAGAAATCGCCCATCCTGAAGAACAGGATGGCGTCGCGATGTCGCGCCTTGATCTCGCGGTACTGCAGCATGAGCGGCGTATCGTCGGCTGCGCTTGCTCACGGCGCCACCACGAAAGGTGATCCACCCAGCTTCGCCTTCACCTTCGCTGCCGCTGCCGATGCCTCGGCGCGCGTGGCGTACTGGCCAAGCCGCACCTTGAAGTAGCCGCCATCCTTCACGATGACACCCTTGAAGCCGGCGCTCCTGGCGCGGGCCAGGATTTCGTCGGCGGCTTCCTGCGAATTGGCGGCGACGATCTGGACGCGACCAGGCCGCCGGCCGGTCGCCGGCGGTGCTGGCGATGGCTCTGGAGCGGGCGCGGGCAGGTGCCGGTGCCGCAACGGGAGGCGATGCCGGGGTCGTGGCGACCGATGTTCGACCGGGCGACTGCCGGCGACCGCGGTGCAGGTGGCGTCGACGCGGGCGAGGTGGCAGGCTGCGCAGTGCACTTTCGACCGAGGGCCGACCAGCTCGCGCGTGTCGAGGTCGCGTCCGCTCCGGCCCTGGGCAGGCCGGCGCGACCCATTGGCACGCCGCCTTCGGATCATTGACCTCGAAATCGGCCCGCGCGCCCCAGACGGCAGCGATCGGGATACAGCGTCGAGGTCGCGTGATCGAGTGCGGAATTTCTCCAGCGTCCGCGCTGCCCCTGCCGGATCGCCATTGGCGTAGTCGAGCTGTGCCAGCGCGATCAGCGAGGGCTCGGCCCAGCGTGAGAAGGGATACTCCACGACGACGCGCTGCAGCAGCGGGCGCACCTCCTCCGCGGTCGGTGCGATCAGCGCCGAACTGTAGAGGATGCCGGGAAAGAGTGAATCGGTCGGCAGGGTGGACTGCTCCATGTGCTTGAGCGTGGCGCGGGCCGAATCGATGCGGCCGTCCTGGGCGAGGCGCAGCGCGGCCGTGAGGGGCTGAGGCTGGGCGCCAAGGCGGCAAGGCGGCCAGGACGGCAAGAAAGAGCAACGCCAGTCCGAGCGCATGCCAGGGAGGCAAGGCTCCTGCCGCCCTGCCGCCCTGCCGCCCTGTCCCACTCATGCCGCCTGTGCTCCGCGCGAAGCCCCCAGTCGCAGCACCAGTTCCACCAGGACAGCGCTGCTCGTCACTGAGCGTGGTGCTCTTCAGGGCGACGTCGGCCGCCAGCGTCGCGCGGAGGGCGGCATTGAGCCGGGCGTCGGCCAGCGCGCGGACCAGCGACCCACTTCGACGGCCTCGGCCTTCCACTCGGACAGGCCGTACAAACGGCCTGCCTGATCAGCAGCGGAAGACGTCGCTCTCGAGCGCACCGCCGCGCCGGCCCCGGTCGCGGTGGCGCGTGCCAGCGAGACTCCTGCGGCGGACGTGCCGAGCAGGCTCACAAGCTTCACGCCCGAGATCGCCGGTCTGGTCGAGCACGGGCCCCAGCAGGGCGAGCGCCCGGGCCGTCGCGTCGTCGAAAATCGCGTCCCGCCAGTCGAACATCGTCTCTCCATGGCGCACGCCGACCAGTTCGCCCACGAGCTCACGGGTGATCGCCGTGCCGGGGGCAAGCGAGGCAAGCTTCGACGAGTTCGGCGTCGAGCGCCGTGAGCTGGCTGCCCACCACCTGCAGCAGGTGCTCCGCCGCTTCGGGTGCAGAGCGAGCCCGAGCTGTTCACTGCGATGATGATCCAGCGCAGCGCCCGGTCGGGCGGAAGCGGGTCACATGAAACCGTCACGGCGTGGGGCGCGATCTCGACTGTCGGCGTCGGGATCAGCCTGCGCCCTGCACCATGACGAGCACGGTCTCCGGCGCCGGCCGGGCGAGATAGCGGAGCAGTTCCGCCTTGCCCCGGGATCTGCTTCTGCCAGCCTTCCACGTCGCGCAGGATCACGACCCGCCGCTCGGCCATCATCGGCAGGGTGTTGAGCAGCGTGGAGAGCTCTTCGGGGTCGAGGGAGGTGGCGGTGCGCTGGTCGAAGTTGAAGTCGCGGAGGGCAGGGTCGAGCACCCGGTCGCTGATGTCGCGGGCCAGGTCGGTCTTGAGCAGGTCCTCCGCGCCCACCAGGTAGTAGACGGGGGCGATGTCGCCCTTCTTGAGGGCGCGGAGCGTGGCATCAAAGGTCTGTTCGGGCACGCCCCATCCTATTTCCGGATGGGGGTCAAACAGAAGGGGCGCGCCGCGCCTCAGTCCAGAAAGGGCGCGATCATCTCGGCAAAACCGGCCCGCGCCCGGTTGAGCCGGCTCTTCACCGTACCCGAGGTTGCAGTGAGTCATCGCGGCGATCTCCTCGTAGCTCTTGCCCTGCAGTTCCCGCAGCACGAACACCTCACGGTGGTGCGGCGAGAGCCGATCTACCGTCGCGTCCACCAGCTACTTGAGGTGCCGGTTGGCGTACATGTCGTCGGGACGGGTGCGGCGTCCTCGAACTGCAGGGGCCGCTGGTCCTCGTCATCCTGCACCCGGGTCGACTGGTAGTAGACGAGCGGGTTCCGGCTCCGGTTGCGGAGCTCGTTCTTGGCGAGATTGGACGCAATGGTATAGGCCCAGGTCGAGAACTTCTTGGTGGAATCGAAGCGGTGCAGGTGCCGGTGGATCCGGATGAAGGCTTCCTGCACCAGGTCCTCGGCGCGCTCGCGATCGCCGATCATGCGGTAGATGAAGGCGATGAGCCGGGGGCGGTAGAGCAGGATGATCTCGCCGAACGCGCGCTCATCGCCGGCCAGGTGCCGTGCAATGATCTGGTTGGTCTCGAGATTTTGCCGATCCTGCGCCGACGAACTGGACCAGCGGGACAGCGTTGCCGATGCGACAGGAACTGTTGCTGCGGTCATGTCGGCCTCCGAGCTCGCGCGGGGCGAGCGTAGTCATCGTTGGTATGGGGCCACTGTTCCGGCCCTCCGGGGCTGGACCCTTTCTGTCCAAACCTGCCCGTCCAACATACGACGGTCGGAGATTGTTCAAGGTTATCAATATAAAACATTGAACAAACATAAGGGCGGTAAGGGTCTTGGCGTCCCGGATCTCTCCGCTTGCTGATCCTACGCCCGACCTCAGACCATCGGATTTCATGGACCTCCATGAACTCGTCTGCTTCGCGCGCCGTCGGAACGGGACTAAGATTCTGGGCTGAGAAGAGATGGATCAGTTCGTCGGTGAACCCCGGCGTGGTGAGAATGGAGGTCAGCGGAAGTACGCGTCTCGGCGATCATCCCCGCTTCCTCCCGCAGTTCGCGCCGGGCGCAGGCCTCGGGCGGCTCGCCCGGTTCGAGCCGACCGGCGGGGATTTCCCAGAGGTATCCGTCGGCGGCGTGGCGGAACTGGCGCAGCATGAGGACCCGCGGATCGGCGGATCCGGGCGGGTCGAGAAAGGGCACGACGGCAGCGGCACCGGGATGGCGTGATCATCTCAAGCTGTCCGGTGCTGCCATCCGGGAATTTCACGGTGTCGACGTCGAGGTCGATGACGCGCCCGGAATACTTTCGCTCGGTGGTGAACCTGGTCATGGTTGCTCCTCGTTGGGCGCGTGAAGTCTAGTCCGTGACGGCAACGGATCCGCGGTCCAGGAAACGGCGCCGGCACCGCGCATGGTGCTGTGGCCGCTTGTGCATCGTCGCCGTCCTCCTGGCGGCGGCGGCGGTGTGGTATGCCCAGATCCCCGCCGTGAACGTCCGCGGACCCGGCCCGGCTCGCCATCGAGGTCTGGGACCGGGAGTCGTCGCGCTCGCTCTGGTCGCTGCTGGCGTTCGCGCTCGCCTTCCGTCCCGCCTTTCCGCAGGTGCCCGCGCGCTGGTGGCTGATCGCGCTCGCCGGGCTTGTCCCAGGCGCTGGGGTTCGTCGCTCTTCGCGTTCCGCGACCAGACGCCCAACATCCGCCTGCCGGGGCCGGCCGCCGAGGCGGTCAGCCTGACCATGCAGCTGTGCTTCCTCGCGGTACAGCCGCTGCTGCTGCTGGGTCTCGCGGCCTTCCCATCGACCGAACTCGGGCGGCTCGCGCGCCGCCGCTACCTCCTCGACGCGACCATCATCGCGCTCAGCGGCGCGCTCGTGCTCTGGGCGGTGTCGAGCCAGCGCGCGACGCTGGTAGGCAGCGCGCGGCCAGGCCTGCTCCAGGTGGTCTATGCCGTGGGCGACCTGCTGGTGCTCTTCACGCTCGCCACGCACCTCTTCCGCCTGTCACCGAAGCTTCCGCTCTGGCAGGGTCTCGCGCTGCTCACGCTCGGGGCCGGGCTCCTGCTGCTCACGAACAGCTGGGTGCCGAACCAGCCGGGCGCGGCGTCGCTGCGTGGGGCGCTGCCGCACGAACGCACCTTCTACGCGGAACTCCTCCTCGTGGCGGGGCTCGCATGGCTCTGGGTCTGTGCCGCGCGCGCAGGGACGCCCGGCACCGCGGAGCGACGGGCCACCGGGCGTCGGGCCTCGTGTCGTTCGGGGCGCTCGCGGCGGGATATGTCCTGCTGGCGGTGGTGGCGAGCCGCAGCGAGTCTCGCCTCGTCATCGGCCTCACCGATCGGCGCCGCGGTGCTGACCGCCGTGGTGGTGCTGCGACAGATCGTCACCGTGCGGGAAAACCTCGACCACGAGGCGCAGCGCACCCGCCGGAGCGTCGAGGAACGCTTCGAGTCGCTGGTGGCCAACGCCTCCGAGGCGATCGTCGTCGTGGACCGGGACGGCACCGTGCTCTACGCCAGTCCCTCGGTGCAGCGGCTGCTCGGCTGCGTGCCCGAGGACGTGATCGGCCGGCCGTTCGACCAGCTGCTGCATCCCGAGGAGTCGGTGTCGGCCCGGACTTTCCTGCACGAGCTGCTGGCGCGGCCCTGGGGCAGCACGGTGCGGTCCTGGCGCCTGCGCCGGGCCGACGGCGGATTCGCGTGGGGCGAGACGACGGCGACCAACCTGCTGGCCGATCCGAACGTGCGCGGCATCGTGCTCAACACGCGCGACATCACCGAGCGACGCGAGCTGGAGCAGCGCCTGACGCACCAGGCGATGCATGACGGGCTCACCGGCCTCGCCAACCGCGTGCTGCTCCGGAGCCGGCTCGAGGCGGCGCTGCGCCGTCCGCGGCCCGGTGCGGCCCTGCCGCCGGCGCTGCTCTTCCTCGACCTCGACGGCTTCAAGAACGTCAACGACACCTTCGGCCATGCGCAGGGCGATGCGCTTGCTCATCGCCGCTGCGACCCGGCTGCGGGAGCAGGTGGGCGCCGCAGGACGTCGGTGGCCCGGCTGGGCGGCGACGAGTTCGCCGTGCTGCTCGAGTCGCCCCGCGACCGGCAGGCCGTGCTCGACATCGCGCAGCGCATCACCAACGCGCTCAAGGTGCCGTTCCGCGTCTTCGGGCGGGAGACGGCGGGCTCGGCAAGCATCGGCGTCGCGATTGCGGAGCCGGTCGACTCGGCGGGCGACGTGCTGCGGCATGCCGACGTCGCGATGTACCTCGCCAAGGCGAACGGCACGGGCGCCGCTACGAAGCTGTTCGAGCCGCGCATGCTCGAGTCGGTGGTCGGGCGCCTGGGCCTGCAGAGCGACCTCCGTCGCGCGCTCGATGATCCCGACAGCAACGAGTTCCTCCTCGACTACCAGCCGATCGTCGAGCTGGCGACGCAGCGCGTGGTCGGGTGTCGAGGCGCTGATCCGCTGGGATCATCCGGTGCAGGGAAGGATCACGCCGGCCGTCTTCGTGCCGCTCGCGGAGGAGACCGGCCTCATCATTCCGCTCGGCCGTCGCGCGCTGCACCTCGCCTGCCGCGACTCGGCGCCCTGGGTGCGCGAGTACCCCGGCATGCACGTCACCGTGAACCTCTCGGCGCGCCAGCTGCCCGATCCGGCGCTGGCCGCGGAAGTGTCCGCTCGCGCTCGCGACGTCGGGACTGCCGCCGGCATCACTGGTGCTCGAACTCACGGAGAGCGCCATCATGCAGCAGCCGGAGCGATCGGCCCAGGTATTCCGGGAACTGCGCGGCCTCGGCGTGCGCCTCGCGATCGACGATTTCGGCACCGGCTACTCGTCGCTGAGCTACCTGCAGCAGCTGCCGGCGGCGATCCTCAAGATCGACCGCTCGTTCCTCACGTCGCTCGACCAGGGGCCCAACGGGGCCACGCTGGTACGCGGCATCATCGGCCTGCGCGAACGGCCTTGGGCTCATCACGGTGGCGGAGGGCATCGAGACGGAGGAGCAGTGCGACGATCCTCCGGACGCTCGGCTGCAGCTGTGGGCAGGGATTGCTCTTCTCGCCGCCGCTCGCCGGCCGCGCAGGTGAGCGGCTGGCTCGAGGATGCGGCCGTCGTCAGCAGTTCGGGGGCGCGCGCGCGCTGGGCGGTGACAGGGCTGAGGTCGAGCGTGGGCGTGGATCAGTCGCGCTGACTCGCTCTCGACTCTCGACCAGCTCACTCGGACACCAGGCTCCTGCCCACGCCGCGGCACCTTCCACGACTCCGCGACGAGATACTCCATTTCCGGCTGCGGGTTCTCCGAGATGGGGCTGGTGGTGGTGGGCGAGAGATAGGCCGTGATGCCGGTGCGACGGGCCTCGGCGCGGAGCCGCGCCATGTGGAAGGGATCACTCACCAGGATCACCGACTTGCACGTTCGGCCTTGCTTCAGCCCAGCGGCAACGGCGGTCATCGACTCGCCGGTCGAGCGGCCCGTGGGCCTCGAGCACCACGGCCTTCGCGGGCACGCCGCGCGCCGTGAGGTAGCGCTTCCCACCGTCGCCTCACTCTCCGTGTCACCCCGTCCCACACCGCCCGTCACGACGATCACCGGCGCCAGCTCGGCGCGATAGAGCTTGAGCGCGTGATCGAGCCGCGCCTGCAGCACCGGTGACGGCCGGCCGTTGTACTGCGCGGCGCCCAGCACCACGATGGCGTCGGCGGGCCGCCGCTCATCGACGGTGGCGGTGGTGAGCACGACGACGAACGCCGCCACGAGCGCGACGCGGCGAGCAGTGCCAGGCCGAGCAGGGCGCGAAACACTCGACGAATGAACTTCATGCTGGCAGGGAGACGGCGCGGTGACCGGCCGTATCAGAGTGTGTAGGTATCACCCTGCTCCGGGACATGCACCTCGCGCACGCCTTCCTCCCGCAGGAGGTTGGCCATCGCTCCCAGCGCCGGGGCCTCGCCGTGCACGACGAAGGCCCGCTTGATGGGGCCGCCCGAGCCGGCGGACCCAGGCGCGGAGCTCGTTGCGGTCGGCGTGCGCCGAGTAGCCGTCGATCGACTATCCACTTCGGCGCGCCGCTCGTGCATCTCGCCGAAGATCTTCACCGTCGTCTGGCTGCTTCCTGGATCCGGCGGCCCAGCGTGTGCTCGGCCTGGAAGCCCGACGAAGAGGACGCAGTTGCGGTGATCGCCGATGTGGTTGGCGAGGTGATGCAGGATCCGGCCCGACTCCGCCATGCCCGAGGCCGCGATGATACACCGCCGGGCCGCTCAGCGAGTTGAGCTTCTTCGAGTCGGCCACGTCGCGGACGTAGCGCACGAGCGGGAAGTCGAAGGGCGCGAAGCCGCTTCGCGATGAGCTGCTCGCGCTGGTCGAACACCTCGGGATGCAGCCGGAACACCTCGGTGGCGCTCACCGCCAGCGGGCTGTCGACGTAGATGGGAATCTCGGGCAGCTCGCCGCGGCGCCAGAGCTGGTGCAGCGCGTAGACCAGCTCCTGCACCCGTCCCAGGGCGAAGGCGGGCATGAGCACCTTCCCGCCGCGCGCGGCGACCGTCCGCACCACCTCGCCCAGGCGCTTCTCGGCCTCGGCCACGCTCTCGTGATCGCGGTCGGCATAGGTGGACTCGACGATGAGGGTGTCGATCGGGCCGGACGGCGGCTGCGGGTCGCGGATGATCGGCAGGCCGCTCCGGCCGATGTCGCCGGAGAACACGATGCGCTGCGGCGCGCCCTCGCTGCAGCGGAGGTCCACCGTCGCCGAGCCGAGGATGTGCCCGGCGTCGGTGAACTCGGCGGTGAGCATCTTCCGCAGGTGCAGCGGCCGGCGATAGGGCAGGCCCACCATGAGGTCCTGCACCTCGGCGGCATCGGCCAGCGAGTAGAGCGGCTCGCTCTCGGGCCCGCCCCGGCCATGCCGGCGCAGGAACTCGGCGTCCTTCTCCTGGATGTGCGCGGCGTCGGGAAGCATGACGGCGCTCAGGTCGCGCGTGGCCGGGGTGCAGTAGATCGGCCCGTGGAAGCCGTTCTTCACCAGCAGCGGCAGGCGGCCGGTGTGGTCGATATGCGCGTGGCTCACCACCACCATGTCGATGCGGCGCGCATCGAAGGGCAGTTCGGCGTTGAGCTTCCGCGCCTCGGCGCGGCGACCCTGGAAGAGCCCGGCGTCGAGCAGGATGCGCGCGCCGGCCGCCTCGAGCAGGAACATCGAGCCGGTCACCTGGCCCGCGGCGCCGTAGAAGGAGAGTCGTCAGCGTCATGGTGCTCCCTTACCTCGTCCCGAACAGACGATCGCCGGCGTCGCCCAGGCCCGGGAAGAATGTAGCCCTTCGTCGTTCAGCTCCCGGTCGAGCGCGGCGGCGAAGATCGGCACGTCGGGATGGGCAGACGCCCATCTGCTCCACGCCCTCGGGCGCGGCCACGATGCAGAGGAACCGGATGCGCCGGGCCCCGGCGGCCTTGAGGGCGGTGACGGCCGCCACCGCCGAGCCGCCGGTGGCGAGCATCGGGTCGAGCACGAAGAAGTCCCGGGCATCGTCGGTCGCCGGGACCTTGAAGTAGTAGTCGCGCGGCTGGAGCGTCTCGTGGTCGCGCACCATGCCGATGTGCCCGACCCGCGCCGACGGCACCAGCTGGGTGAGGCCATCCACCATGCCGAGCCCGGCGCGCAGGATGGGCACGAGCACCAGCTTCTTCCCCGCCACCTGCGTTCCCGTCATCCGCTCGAGCGGCGTCTCGATCTCGTGCGGTTCGGTCGGCAGGTCCTTCGTCACCTCGTAGCCCATCAGCACGCTGATCTCGGTGACCAGCTGCTTGAAGTCCCGCGTGGTCGTGTGCCGGTCGCGCAGGAGGGTGAGCTTGTGCTGGATCAGGGGATGGTCGAGGACGGTGAGGTTGGGGAAGCGCGTCGGGGTCCCTGTCATGGCAGGAATATGTCACATCCGCCCGTACAGCGCCCGCGTGCAGGTCATGGCGCCGAGCGACTCCGGAGTACGGCCTCGAACTCCATCGCCTGTTCCGGCGTGTCGATCCCGATCAGCGGCTCGTCGGTGATGCCCACCGCGATGCTATGGCCGCGCTCCAGCGCGCGGAGCTGCTCCAGTTTTTCCACCGCTTCCAGGCGACCCGGTGCCATGCGCGAAAAGGCCTCGAGGAAATCACGCCGGTAGGCGTAGAGGCCGAGATGAACCAGCAGCGACACCGTGGCAGCGCCCGCCTGGTCGAAGCGTCCCGCCGGCGTCACGGAAGTGCGGGATCGGCGCCCGGGAAAAAAGGAGGGCGTGACCATCGGCATCGACGACGCATTTCACGTTGTTCGGGTTGAGGTACTCGCGCTCGCGCGTCAGCGGATATCCGAGCGTCGCCATCGGCGCGTCACCCCCGATGAGGCTTGCCAGCTGGCGGATCTGCGCCCCGGTCACCATCGGCTCGTCCGCCTGCACATTGATGACGACATCGGCCCCGATGCGGCGATTGGCCTCCGCGATACGGTCGGTACCACACGAGTGCCCCACCTCAGTGAGCATGACCTGGTAGCCGGCGCCGGTTAACACCCGTTGCAGCAGTTCGTCGTCCACCGCGAACCAGAGCGGAAACTCCGGCGCCTCGGCTCGAACGCGATCGGCAGTCCACAGGATCACCGGCTTGCCCTGCACTTCATGCAGCAGCTTGCGGGGAAATCGAGTCGAGGCCAGCCGGGCGGGAACGATGATCGCGATCGACATGATGAATCAGGTGCTCCCGGGCATGCTCGCCAGGGCAGGGAGGGTGTCGTCGTTTGTCGCGACGGCGCGGGTCTCGCCGCAGGTCGTCGATTTCACATGATCAAGGCAGCAAATGGAGAGAGCGCCCGACGCCAGCCAGCGCGCGTGTGCTCCGGCAGGGAGTCGCCATGAGGGGAATATGTCGGCACCGTCGCAGCCGGAGAAGGCGGCGAGACAAGTTGTCCACCCCGGGCCAACTTGGCAGCGACAGCGGGGCAACTCCCGACGAGGGTCGATCGGGCGAATCGGGTCAAGACGTTATGGCACAGCAAGTTGACTTCGAGAAGCGCCCTGGAAGCTGGTCGGCATGGCAAGTGCTTTTGACGGCAGCCAGAATCAGGACACCCAATATGGCTGGCTCCGTTCGGGGGCGCATGCGAGATTCGCCAGACATGGGACTCGCCCGCCGTCTCGCGCTGCTCACCGCCGTCATCGCGGTGGCGCTGGTGCTGGGCGCCACCGAGGTGGCGCTTCGCTGGTCGGAACAGCTCCCGGCTGGATGACCGCCGGCGCGAATCGGTGGAGCTGGCCACGTCGTGGAGCGAGTACCTCGTCGCGGGTGGCCCCGCACGGCGAGCCGAGCGCCGATCACCCAGGCGCTGATGGGCTGGCCAAGCCAGCACCTGAGCCTTTCCAACGCCGCGATGTTCGATGGCAAAGATGGCGGGCTGCAGCTGGTCGCCTCGAGCGACACGAGCGCGCTGATCGGCAGCCATCGCGCAATGACACGCTCGCCATGGCGGCGCGGCGCCCGCAGGTCCGCTACGTGACGGGCGACGCCCCGGCGTGGAACGTGGCCATGCCGGTGGGACCGAGGGTGCGCCGTACGGCGTGCTGCACGTGAGCGTGTAGACGGCAACGCTCGATGGGCTGGGCGCGCCTCGAGCGACAGCGGGCCTACGTGCTCGCCCTGGTCGCGGCGCTGCTGGTGGCCGGCGCGGTGGCGTACCTCACGTCGATCTGGGTCGGCGGCCCGCTCAGCACGCTGGGTGCGGCGATGGCAGGCGCGCATGCGCGGCGTGGCGAATGCACCGGCCGCGCCCGAACTGGGTCCGGAGGAATTCCGGCTGCTCACGCGGCGATACAACGGGCTGCGCGAGGCGCTCACCGCCCGCCAGCGCGAGAGCGAGGCGCGCGCGGCACTGCTGGCGCTGGAAGAGCGGGCGCGCAGCCTCGACCGGCTGGCGCTGCTGGAGGAGACGGCGACGGGTTTCGCGCACGAGATCGGCACGCCGCTCAATACGGTAAGCGGGCACCTGCAGCTGCTGCGCGACGACCTGCAGCGGGCGGGGCAACCCGCGGCCGTGGACCGGGTGCAGCTGCTGCTGGCGCAGGTGGACCGGCTCGCGACGCATCGTGCGCGACCCGACTGGATCGCGGCGGATGGCCCGCGCCCGACGCTCAGGCCGACCGACCTCGATGGCCTCGCCGCTGCGCATGCTCCGCTTCCTCGAGCCGTCACTGCTGGCGGCGGGACGTGACCGCGCACGCTCGAGCCGCAACGGCCGGCGGGCCGGTGATGGCGTGGTGCGACCCGGCACTGGTGGAGCAGGTCCTGCTCAACCTGCTGAAGAACGCGATCGAGGCGCTCGACGCCGGCGGCAGCATCGCGCTCCGCACCGGGATGTCGGCCGATCGCGCCTGGATCGACGTGGCCGACTCGGGCCGGGCCTCGCGCCGATCATGCAGCAGCAGCTGTTCAATCCCTTCGTCTCGACCAAGGGCGAGGCCGGCACCGGGCTCGGCCTCGCGGTGAGCCGGCGCCTCGCGCGTGCGCAGGGCGGGCGAACTCGAGCACATTCCGGGCGACCGGGGCACCACGTGGCGCCTCTCACTTTCACGAAACGCCGGCATGACCGCCGCTGCTCCCCGCCTGCTGCTGGTCGACGACGACGAGGCCGCCTGCACCCTGCTCGCCGAGGTGCTGGAGCGCGAGTCGTACTCGGTGGTGCGGGCGCTGTCCGGCGGCGGAGGCGCTGGAGCGGGTGGATCGCGACGGGCCCTTCGATGCGGTGCTCACCGACCTGCGCATGCCGGGCAGCAGCGGCCTCGAGCTGCTGCGCGAGGTGCGCAGCGCGCGACGCCAATGCGATCGTGTTCGTGCTCACGGCGTTCGGCGATGCGGCGGCGGCGGGCGAGGCGATCCGGGCGGGCGCGCACGACTTCATCAGCAAGCCGTACGACCTGGGCCAGCTGCGCGTGACCATCGGCCGCGCGCTGGCGCGGAGCAAGCTGGCCTCGAGCACGCGCGGCGCGCCGGCCCCGGCAGTCGCGGCCCCGCGGAGCCGGCGAGCCCACGCTGGTGGGCCACAGTCCCGCCATCATCGAGGTGATGAAGACGGTGGCGCGCGTGGCGCCGAGCCAGGCGAGCGTGCTGATCTTCGGCGAGACCGGCGCCGGCAAGGAGCTGGTGGCGCGTGCGATCCACCGCTACTCCGACCGCGCCCACCGGAAGTTCGTGGCGGTGAACTGCTCGGCGCTCGCCGAGGGAATCCTGGAGAGCGAGCTGTTCGGCCACGTGAAGGGCGCATTCACCGGGCGCGAACGTGGCGCGGCCGGGCCTCTTCCGCGAGGCCGATGGCGGCACGCTCTTCCTCGACGAGATCGGCGACATCTCGCCGGCACTGCAGTCGCGCCTGCTGCGGGCGCTGCAGGAGCACGAGATCGTGCCGGTGGGCGCCGAGGCGCCCGTCTCGGTCGACGTGCGCATCATTGCGGCGACCCATCGCGACCTGCCGCAGCTGGTGCGCGACGGCCGGTTCCGCGAGGACCTGTACTACCGGCTGCATGTGGTGTCGCTCACGCTGCCGCCGCTCCGCTCGCGGCGGCAGGACCTGCCGCTGCTCATCGACGACCTGCTGCGGCGGCTGGCCGAGCGGCACGATCGCGGCCCGGTGGCGGTCGATCCCGAGGCGCAGGCGCTGCTGCTCGCGTACGACTGGCCCGGCAACGTGCGCGAGCTGCACAACGTGCTGGAGCGCGCGCTGGTGCTCGCGTCGCAGGACGTGATCGGGCCGGAGCACCTGCCGGTGGAGATCCGCCAGCAGGACGCATCGCGCAGGGCGGCGAGTGACGCTGCCGGGGCGACGGAGGACGATGCCGGCGGCGCTCGCTTGCCGCTCGCCGACGTGGAGCGGCACCACGTGCTGCGGGTACTGCGCGCCATGGATGGCAGCCGTGAGCGCACGGCCCGCGTGCTGGGCATTTCCCGCCGTACGCTCACCCGGATGCTGCAGCGCTGGCGGCCCGACACTGTCCGGCCGACTGAGCGCGCCATTCTGTCCAGCCGGGTCAGCTTGTCGCTGACGCTCTGTCTCCCATCGCCGTTTTTCCGCACCAAATCATCGTTGCGACGAAGTGCCGTCGAGTGGTCGCATCACCTGTTGCGAGCAGGAGTTGCGAGCATTTGTGATGTGCGTCATGTGCCGGTGCGAGCGCGTGGCATCACGGATGCTTTAGCAGGGGGCAGCGCCGCAAGCGACGGCGGCAGTTCGACGGCACACCACTCCGGAGGATCGTTCCAATGATCGGCAAGTTTGCTCTCTCCCTCGCGTCCTTGGCCCTCTCCGCGACGGTGCTCGCGGCGCAGACGTCCGCGACGCCCCCGACCGCGAAGCCCGCGACCCAGGTGACGAAGGCTCCGGCGCGACCCCGGCCCTGCCGGCAGCCCACGACGGCGGCGAAGCCGCGGCGACCACGGCTGCGAAGCCGACGACACTGAGACCAAGGCGCAGAAGGAGCTGACAAGAAGGCCAAGGAAAGCAGAAGAAGGACTGACAAGAAGGCCGAGAGAAGCATTCGAAGGCGGACCAGCGAAGACGGCCGAGCAGCGAAGAAGACGAACACGATGCAAGCCGGCGACGGCCACGTCAACGGCACCGGCGGCAAAGCCTGCCGCTCCGAGCAGCAAGTAGGAGAAGGTCCTTCCGCGAGGCAGCGAACTGGCTGCGGTACCTCACCTGAAGCCTCGCCCAGCGCCCCTTCGAGCAATCGGAGGGGCGCTTCTTTTCTTACGCCGGACAGCCCCGCGTCACGTAGAGTTCGGTCGGACCCCGACGCGCGTTGTGCCTCGGGTTGATTGCCACGATCAGCCGCTCGAGCGGGCCAGGTTCGAATCGTGCCGCGCGCACCAGCCGGGGATCCTGTGCCAGACCGGGCGCGTGCGGTCCGAGTGCCAGCGCCGCGACGCCGGTCCCGCAGCCTGCAGAATCCGGAAGCGCCTTGACGACGACGACAGGGTGCGTGACGAATGCCAGCGGCACCACGATGGCCTGGTCGGCGAGCGCCACCTCGGTGATTGCCGGATGCTGGTCGAGATAGCCGGCCAGGCGCATGCCACTCGACTGCGGCGCATTGCTCACGTTGAGCAGCAGCAGGAGCCCGTTCGCGACCAGGAACAGCCGCACCCGCCATGCGGGACCATGGGCGAGCAGCCAGCAGGCGAGCGGGGTGAGGAGGAGCAGGAGCATCGGGATGATCGGAATCATGAAGCGCTCTTCCTTGTGCGGCACCAGGGAGTGCGAGACAAGGAAGATCCCGAATACTGCGACGGCGGGCAGCAGCGGGTGATACCGCTCGCGCCAGGGCAAGCCACGGTACGATGCGAGGAATACCGGCGGGAGCGTGGCGCCCAGCAGGAGCAGGGAGAACACGTACCACGGCGAGGTGCCGAACGCGTACGTATTGCTGGAGATTGAATTCGATGTAGCGGCGGAGCGACTCGTGAAATGCCCCGCGCACGACCAGGTCCGGCAGCCCGGACACCACGAAGCAGAAGGTGCCCGTGGCGGCCCAGACCCAGAAGTCGCGCTTGCGCCGTACCCAGCACGACTGGAAGGAGCGCGAGTACCGCGAGCCCGACCTGCGGCCGCAGCATCGCGGCCACGGCAAACGCGAGCACCGACGCGGCGAGGTCCGAGCGCCGCGCCTGGGCCAGATAGCGGCATGCCAGGCCGGCTCCCAGGATCAGGAACGGCGCCGACAATGACTCCACCATTGGCCGGGTGAGGAAAGCGGCGCCAGAAAATAGAACCCGAGGAGCGCCGCGAATACGGTGCGGTGGCGCTGCCGCTCCGCATCGGCATACCCCGCGAAGGCGAGCCAGCCACCCCGGAGCGAAAGCAGGAACCCGGAGACGCCCACCACGGCCTGGTCGAAGCGCAGCTGGGTCAGCGGATGAGTGATGCCGAGCCACGAGGCAAGCGTCGCGATTCCGAGGTGCACCAGCGGCGGGACCAGGGCGTTGATACCCACGACGCCCGCGATGCTGGCGACGCTGTGGACCTGGGCAGGAAATACCTGCGCCATGATGGTATAGTCGTCGATCGCGACGATGCCGACATTGGTAAGTGCGGTAAACAGGTAGAGCGCCAGGCCGGCGAACGCGATCCAGCGAAACGTGTCCTGCCGATCCATCGTCATGCAGAAGTGTAGCGAGTGTACCAATCCTGCGAGCACGTCGTGCCCCGGTTGACCATCCCGACTTTGCGGGACAACTTCGCCTCGTGAACAGCGCCGAATTCATCGAAGCTGCGTCGGTGCCCCTGGACGCCTGGCATGCCTCGGGTGCACTGGAACGGGCCGCGAGCATGCTCGCGGCTGATCCATCACTCGCGGAGGCGGACATCTACGCCGCCGCCGTAAGCGGGAACGTCCAGGCGGTCCGGCGATTCCTGGCACAGGACCCGGCGAGCGCGATGCACAAGGGCGGCCCGCGGGACTGGGACCCACTCACGTATCTGTGCTTCTCCCGCTTCCTCAGGCTCGATCATGCGCGATCGGCCGCCTTTGTCGAGGCCGCCACGTTGCTTCTCGATGCCGGTGCCGACCCGAATACGGGGTTCTTCGAGGCAGAGCACCAGCCCGACCCCCAGTTCGAGAGCGTGCTGTACGGCGCGGCGGGAGTTGCCCACGATGCGGCGCTGACGCGCCTGCTGCTCGAGCGTGGCGCGGATCCCAATGACGGGGAGACCGCCTATCACGCTCCCGAGACGTATGACAACGATGCGCTCAAGGTGCTGGTGCAGAGCGGGAAGGTGAATGCGGAGGGTCTCTCGCTCATGCTGGTCCGGAAGCACGACTGGCACGACCAGGAGGGGATTGCCTGGCTGCTTGAGCAGGGCGTGAGCCCCAATGCAGGCCGATTCCGTGGAATCACCCCGCTGCATCACGCGGTGGCACGCGACAACGCCCTGCCGATCTTCGAGCTGTTGCTCGACCATGGCGCCGACATGTCGCTCGAGCGGGACGGCATCTCGGCCGTGGTGGCGGCCGCGCGCCGCGGCCGCGGGGACCTCCTGCGTTTGCTGGAGCAGCGCGGGATGGCGGTGCCACTCTACGGTACTGCGAAGCTCATAGCTGCCTGCGCCCGGGGCGACGATGCGCAGGTCACTGAGATCGCGATGCGTAGAGCCCGCCCTCGCCGGGGAGCTCGTGGCCGGGGGCGCTGAACTGCTCGGTGCGTTCGCCGGCAATGGCAACACCGAGGGCGTCCGGCTGCTGCTGGACCTGGGTGTGCCGGTCGATGACCGCCTCCGCGATGGCGACGGCTACTTCGACGTGGCGCCCGGCAGCACTGCCCTGCACGCGGCGGCGTGGCGGGCGCGGCCGGCCACGGTCCAGCTGCTGATCGCGCGCGGGGCCGACGTGAACGCGCGCGATGGCAAGGACCGGACGCCGCTCATGCGCGCGGTCAGCGCGACGGTGGATTCCTACTGGATGGAGCGGCGCTCGCCGGATTCGGTCGCGGCACTGCTCGCCGCCGGTGCCTCGCCCGGTGGTGTCACCATTCCCTGCGGATATGAGCCGGTGGACCGATTGTTCGACGTTCGCCGCTGAGCCTGCGCACGCCCTGGAGGAGGATCAATGACGGCAGCACGAAACAGCCCCGACACGCCGGTGACGATCACGCAGCACGAAATGGAGCAGGTGAGGCGCGCGAACCAGACCGGACTGCAGCCGGTCGTGTTCGTTCACGGATTGTGGCTCCTGCCGAGCAGCTGGGATCGCTGGGCGGCGATGTTCGAGCAGGCCGGATTCACCGCCCTCACGCCGGGCTGGCCCGATGACCCCGATACCGTGGCCGAAGCCAACGCGAACCCGGCGGTGATGGCGCACAAGACGGTAGGGCAGGTGGCGGATCATTTCGATGAGATTGTGGCCGCCCTGGTCCGGAAGCCGGTCATCATCGGTCATTCATTCGGTGGCCTGCTGGCGCAGATCCTGGCCGGCCGGGGTCGCTCGGTAGCAACGGTGGCGATCGACCCCGCTCCGTTCCGCGGAGTTCTCCCCCTGCCTTTCTCCGCCCTCAAGTCCGCGTGGCCCGTGCTGGGCAATCCGGCCAACCGGAATCGCGCGATCCCGCTCACGTACGAGCAGTTCCGCTATGGATTCGCCAATGCCGTGAGCGAGGAGGAGGCACGACAGCTGTATGAGGCCTACGCCGTGCCGGCGTCGGGTGCGCCGCTCTTCCAGGCCGCGACGGCCAACTTCAATCCCTGGACGGAGGCGCGGGTCGACAGCGACAACCCGTCGCGCGGTCCGCTGCTGATCATTTCAGGCGAGAAGGACCACACGGTCCCCTGGTCCATCGCGAACGCGTCGTTCCGGCAGCAGAAGGACAACCGTGGCGTGACCGAGATCGTGGAGATTCCCGGTCGCGGCCACGCCCTGACGATCGACAGCGGATGGCGGGAAGTGGCCGACACGGCGCTGGCGTTCATCCGCCGGTTCGTGAAGTAGCCCGGAAGCAAAAGGGGCTGCCGCACCTTCCGGTACGGCAGCCCCTTGATGGCTAGGGAGGGAATTGAACCCCCGACACGCGGATTTTCAGTCCGCTGCTCTACCAACTGAGCTACCTAGCCTGAGGGCGGGAGAATATAAGGGTGGGTCCCACCCCCGGCCAAGCAGCGAAACCCGCCGGTCTCCAGCCTAGAAAGCCTCTTCCTCCCGTTCCTCCAGGTAAGTCAATCCTGCCTTGACCCGCCGCCGCCGCCGCCGCCGCAACCGCCAGGCCTCGGCACTGAAATAGAGGGCGGGCATCACGAGCAGCGTCAGCACCAGCGCGCTGAGCAAGCCGCCCACGATCACGGTCGCCAGCGGCCGCTGAACGTCGGAGCCGATGCCGGTGGCCAGGGCGGCGGGGATGAGGCCGATAAGCGCCACGAACATCATCATCATGATCGGGCGAAGCTGCGTCGTGGCGCCCTCCACGACGGCCGCGCGCAGTCCGTAGTGCTGCTGATCCCGCAGGAGGCCGATGTAGCTCACCAGGAGCACTCCCGACATCACCGCGACGCCGAAAAGCGAGATGAACCCCACGCCGGCGGAGACGCTGAAGTTGATGTGCCGGAGCCAGAGCGCCGCGACGCCACCGACGAGCGCGAACGGCACGTTGGTCAGCACGATGCCCGCGGCCATCCCGTCATTCCGGAAGAGCAGCAGCAGCACCGCGAAGATCGCCACGATGGTGAGCGGAATGACGAGTGCCAGCCGGCGCCGCGCGCGGGTCAGGTTCTCGAACTGGCCGCCCCAGCTGATGCTGTACCCCGGTGGCAGCACGACCGCCTGCTGCACGGCACGCTGCGCCTCGGCGACAAAGCTGCCCTGGTCGCGCCCGCGCACGTTGGTGCGCACGCCCACCTGCCGCACCGCGTTGTCCCGCGCGATGATCGTCTCGCCCGGGACGATGCGTACCGAGGCGATCTGGCTGAGCGGGATCTTTGCCTTGGTCGGCGTGCGGATCAGGATGTTGGCGATCGCGTCGGGATTGGCACGTGCTTCGTAGGTGTAACGGAGCGCGATGTCGAACCGCCGCTCACCCTCGTAGACCTGGCTCACGGGCCGGCCCGCCACGGCCAGTTCGATCACCGCGTTCACGTCCTTGATGTTGAGCCCGTAGCGCGCCATCGCCTCGCGGTCGAGGTCGATCACCAGCTGCGACTGCGGTCCCTCCTGCTCCAGTCCGCTTTCCGACGCACCGCGTATCGGCTTGATCACCGCCAGGATCTGGTTGGCGATGTCCCGGAGCCGGGTCAGGTCAGGGCCGTTCACCAGGATGGCGAGGTCGGCGGCCGAGCCCGTCACGGCTTCCGCGACGTTGTCGAGAATGGGCTGTGAGAAGCTGAACCCCGCCCCGGGGATGGCCGCCTCCAGGTCCTCCTTCATGGCAGTGAGCAGTTGTGCCTTGGTACGCCCGGTGGTCCAGTCGGCGTAGGGCGTGAGCTGCACCAGCGTCTCGATCCGGCTCGGGCCGTACGGGTCCGTGCCGTCGTCGTTGCGGCCCAGCTGCGAGATGATGTAGCGGGCCTCGGGATAGTGGGCGATGGTCGCGCGGATGATGGTCGGATAGCGCGATGCCTGGTCGAGCGACACCCCCGACGGCAGGATGCAGCGGATGTTGAAGCCGCCCTCATCGAGTTCCGGCAGGAACTCGGTACCCAGGCGCCCGCCGATGCCGATCGCGACGGCCACTGCGAGCGCACCGGCAACAAGCGCCCGTCCCGGGTGATGCACCAGGTGTTCGAGGTAGCGGTGATAGCGCACCGTGATCCAGGCGAACACCGGGTTCTCCCATTCCTTCTGGTCGGGACCGAGAAGAAAAGAACAAGCCACCGGGACCACCGTGAGCGACAGCAGCAGCGAACCGAACACGGCGTACGCCAGGGTATACGCCATCGGGGAGAAGAGCTTCCCCTCCACGCGCTGCAGCGTGAACAGCGGCAGGTAGGCAAGGATGATGATGCACACGGCGAAGACGATCTGGCGGCTCACCTCGGCGCCGGCCTTGACGATGAGCCGGCGCGTGCCATGCCGACGGGCCTCGGCGGGCGCGTGGCCCAGCGTGCGGACGATCGCCTCGACCATGACCACGGCGGCGTCGACGATGATGCCGAAGTCGATGGCGCCCAGTGAAAGCAGGTTGGCAGGGATGCCGGTGAGCTTCATGGCCACGAACGCAAAGGCCAGGGCCAGCGGGATCGTGACGGCGACCGCAATGGCCGCGCGCATGCTCCCGAGAAACAGCAGCAGCACCACCACGACGATGGTCAGGCCCTCGAGCAGGGTGTGCCCCACCGTGTGAAGCGTGCTCTCGACCAGGTCGGTCCGGTCGTAGAGAATCCGCAGCTTCATCCCGGCAGGCAGTGCGCCCGCGTTCAGCTCGGCGATGCGCGCCTTGACCGCCTCGAGCACATCGGTCGGGTTCTCGCCGCGGCGCATGAGGACGATGCCTTCGACGGCGTCGTTGACGTCCTGGCGGTTGCCGACCTCGGTATAGCCCAGCACGCCGGACGGTTGCAGGGCGCCGGTCTCGACGCTGGCAACGTCCCGCACGAACACCGGCGTGCCATGCCGGGTGTCGAGCACGATGCGCTCGATGTCCGACTTGCGGGTGATGCGGCCGACGCTGCGCACCGCCAGCTGGGACGCACCCTGCTGGATGACGTTGCCCCCGGTGCTGGCATTGTTCTCCGTGATCTTGTTGGCGAGGTCGCCGATCGTGAAACCGTACTTCTCCAGCAGGGCCGGGTTCACGATGACGTGGAACTGCCGCACCAGGCCGCCGAAGTTGGTGATATCGGCGACGCCCGGCGCGCCCAGCAGGGCCGGTACCACCACCCAGTCCTGCACCTCGCGCAGGTCCATCGGGGTGCGGCCCGAGTCGGTCTCGATGACGTATCGCAACAGCTCGCCGACCGGGGTCGACAGCGGACCGAGCTGGGTGATGGCGCCGTCGGGCAGGTCGGCGTCGCGGAGCTTCTCCAGTACCTGCTGCCGCGCGAAGTAGTCGTCCGTGCCCTCCTCGAAGCCCAGCCGCACCACGGAGAGCCCGAAGATCGTGCGCGATCGCCGGCTCACCACCTGCGGCACGCTGTTCACGGCCCGCTCTACCGGGATGGTGACCTGCTGTTCCACTTCCTCGGCCGCGCGTCCCGGGTATGCCGTGATGATCGCGACTTCGGTATCGGCCACGTCGGGATAGGCCTCGAGCTTGAGCTCGTGCCAGGCGATGATGCCGGCGATGGCGAGGATGATCGCGAGGGCCAGCACCAGCACCCGCTGGCGCAGCGCGTACCGGATGATGTCGGTGAGCATCATCAGTACCCGAAGGCCAGGCCCTTGAGCAGGATCGCGTTTTCACTGGCCACGGTATCGCCGGGGGCCAGGCCCGACATCACCTGGGTCAGCATTCCGTCGTCGGGCCCCAGCGTCACGCCCTGGCGCTGGAAGGTGGATGGCCCGCGCTTGACGAAGACCCATGTTCTGGCGTCGGCACTCACCACGGCGCTCAGTGGCACCGTCAGTGTCTGGCGCAGCCCCTCCCGAATGCTCACGCGAGCGAACATGCCCGGCTTGATGCGGTCGCTCGCGTCACGGATCTCGATTGCCACGCGAATCGTGCGCGTCTCCGGATCGACGGTCTCGCCGATCGCGGTGACCCGGCCGGCGAAAGTGTCGGCCGGGAATGCCGGCAGGGTGAACTGCGCCAGCTGTCCCAGGGCCACGGCGCCGATGCGCGACTCGGGCACGTCGGCCACGGCGAGCATCGAGCCCGGCGTGAGCGTGGCGATGAGCTTGGGGTCGAAGCCGTTCTGTCGCAGCCGGGTCTCTGCCTCGCGCACCGACGCTTCGGCCTGGGTGTAGTCCGCCTGCGCGTCGACGACATCCTTGCCGGCAACCGCATCCCGGCTGAGCAGTTCCTTGAGTCGCGCCAGCTGGGTGCCGGTCCGCTCGTACGTCGCGCGGGCGCGCAGGTATTCCGAGTAGAGTGCCGCCACGTCCGCGTCATCGAACAGCACCAGGGGCTGACCCAGCGCCTCACCGCGCCGGAGCGTCGCCACCATGCGGGCGGACACCACGAGTTCCGCCGTCACGCCGGCGGGAGCCACGGCCACCGGCGCAAACCCCGCAACCTGGGCGGCGGCCAGGGTGATCCTTCCATCCTTCACGGTCGGGGCGGCGACAAGGGAATCGGTGCCTCCCGTCGCCGGGGCGCGACTCCTTCCGCAGCCGGCGACGAGCAGGGTCAGCACAAGGCCAGGTCGATACATGGTCACTTCCTAGCGGGATTGCGGGAGTTCGCCGCTGATCAGGCGCGCGGCATCAGTGGCGATGGCCGCGTCGAGCACGGCGCGGATCCGGTCGTACTGGGTCACGGCGTCGACCCATGCCCGCGTGACATCGGCATAGGTGCGCTCGGCATCGAGCAGCTCGAGCAGGGAGGTTCCACCCCGCTGGTAGGCATACGCGGCCGTCTCGCGAATGGTGCGGGCGCGGGCCAGGATGCCGTCGGTGGTCCCGGCCCCGAAGCGTGCCAGTGCTTCCTGCCGCGTCACCAGCTCGGCGCGGGCGGCCCGAACCTCGGCACGAATCGCAAGCTCGGTGGCCTCGCGCTGGCGCGTCGCCTGGTCGACCCGGATCGCCGCCTTCTCGCGCTCACCCTGGTTCCGGCTGAACACGGGCAGCGGCACGGAGGCCGACACGCCAATGAGCGGCGTACCCTGGCTGTTCTGGAAATCGCCGCTCACCAGCGGAGTGATCGTCGCGTTGGCCTCCTGCAGGTGCACGTTGGCCGCCGCGGCGTCCTGTGCCGCCCGTGCGGCCAGGACATCGGGCCGCTCACGCAGGGCCAGTGCCTCGAGCGAGTCGAGCGGGAGTGGACCGGGGGTGGTGTCCAGCACGGCAAGCGGCGCGGCCACCGTCACGAGCCCGCGGCGTCCGAGTATCCGGGCCAGGTCGCCCTGCGCCTGTCGCACGGCCAGGTCGGCCTCATCGCGACCGATCTCGGCGGCGCCGAATGCGACCTGAGCGCGAGACAATTCCACCCCGGCGATCTGCTGCTCCTTGAATCGACTGGTATTGAGCGTCACCAGTTGCCGCCAGTTCGCCAGGACGTCCTCCGCGATGCCGAGGCGCGCGCGTGCGGCGACGAGGTCAAACCAGGCGAGGCGCGCCGCGAGCAGCACGTGACGCGCACTGTCGGCCACGGTCAGCTGGGTGACCGAGAGCACCTCCTCGGCAAGCGTGGTTCGTGCGCCGCGCTTGCCGCCGAGTTCGAGCGGCACGGCGATCGTGGCGCCCCAGTTGCCCGAGTCGGGATGAACTCCGAAGTGATTGAGCTGTACAATGTCAGCGAGGAGGCCCAGCGTCGGGTTGGGCCGCAGTGTGGCGGTGTGGAGGTCAGCGCGCGCCGCGCCCACCTCGAGCCGGAAGGCCCGCAGGTCGGGATTGCTGTCCAGCGCCAGCTGCTCGATGTCGGAGAGTGTGAGCACCGAGTCGGTCGCGAGATGCGCGGACTGGGCGCGGGCGGCCGCCGGAGGGATGACCAGCAGCGCGAACAGGGCGAGCGCACAGCGATGGACAACGTGACCTCTGCCAGCCCGCACGGGGACAGCTTGGCTGGACAGGATGTCGCGCGATGAATGCAAAACCGCCCCCGAGCATGGGTTGCTGAATCCGGGCGCGAGACAAAGCAGCGCTTGTGCCAGCCGGAAACGCGGTCCACTCGCGACGCGACACCGCGCGCACTAGCATTCAGGTCCCATCTCAATCCGGATGTGCGATCATGATCAGGCTTAACGCGACCGTGCTTGCCGCGTTCTCAGTACTCGCCGTGGCACCACTCGCGGCGCAGCAGCCCGCAGCTACCGACTACGCCGCCGCCATGAAGGTGATGCACGCGCATGACGCGCCCGTGCCGAACGCCTCTCACCTGGCGCCGAGGGTCGAGGTCGTTTCCGACACCGTCACCTACATGTCGGCAGACGGGAAGGCAATTCACGGCTTCATCGCACGACCGAAAGGCGGTGCGAAGAACCTGCCGGGCCTTGTCGTGGTGCACGAATGGTGGGGATTGAACGACCAGATCCGTAACATGACGGAGCGGCTGGCGGGAGAGGGCTACATCGCCCTGGCCGTGGACTTGATGGGCAGCGTGGCACCGACGCCCGACAGTGCGGCCAAGCTCTATCAGGCCGCGATGCAGAATGCCGCGGGCAGCCGGGCCAACCTGGCAGGGGCCATCGACTACCTGAAGGCGCACGGTGCGACGAAGCTCGGGTCGGTCGGCTGGTGTTTCGGCGGGCACTGGAGCCTGGAGGCGGGCCTCGTAGGCGGGAAGAAGATGAATGCAGTCGTGGTGTACTACGGCGCGCCGATTACCGACCCGGCGCAGCTGAGCGTCACTGGAGGCGCCCTTGCTCGGACTCTACGGCGCCAGGGACACCGGCATTCCCGCCGACAGCGTGCGCGCGATGCAGGCCGTCCTCGAGAAACTGGGCAAGCCGGTGACGATCGAGTTTTTCGATGCGGGGCATGCCTTTGCCAACCCGACCGGCCGCAACTATGTCCAGGCGGCGGCCGATACCGCGTGGCTTCGGACGACTGCGTTCTTCAGGAAGTACCTGCAATAGCCGCGACTAGTCATCGAGTTCGTCGATGCTCCTCGGCCAGTCATCCTTGAGCAGCCGTGACAGGCTCCGGTCGGCGAGCAGCCGGCCGCCGGTCTGGCAGCGCGCGCAATAGTTGGTCTCGTTGTCCGCATAGCGGATCCGCTGCACCGGCGCTCCGCACACGGGGCAGGGGAGCTTGAAGCGCCCGTGAACCGCCATGCCCTCCCGGAACGCCGTGACCTTCTCGGGAAAGGCGTCACCCGTTTCGCGGCGAAGCCGATCGGTCCATTCGTGCAGCACTGCTTGCGTTGCGGCAAAGAGGCGTGCGGCGTCGTCGTCGCCCAGCCGCGACGTGAGCAGCAGGGGTGACAGCCGGGCTCGATGGAGAATTTCGTCCGAGTAGGCGTTGCCGATCCCGCTCATGAGGCGCGGATCGGTGAGCGCGCGCTTGAGCGTGTGATTCTCGCTGCGCAATCGCGCGGCGAACGATGCGACGTCCGTCTCCAGCACCTCGAGTCCGCCCCGCTCGAACGCGGCCAGCGCGGCTTCGCCCTCGACCAGGTGAATGGACGCCCGTCGCTTTGACCCCGCCTCCGTGAGGTAGAGCGTGCCGTCGGGAAACCGGAAGCTGGCGAGCACCAGCTTGCCGCCCAGCGTCTTGCCCGGTGGCCGCCAGCGGAGCCGGCCCGCGATCATCAGGTGTATGACGATGAAGAGATGGCCCTCGAGCTCGAGCACGATTCGCTTCCCCAGGCGACGCAACCCGGTCACCTGACGGCCTGATGCCGCCGCAATCGGTGGCTCCACGGTGCGGAGCACGAAGGGACTGGCCAGCGTCAACTCGATGAGCGGCTGGCCAAGTATCCGGGGTGTGAGCGACTCGAGATAGACGACGATGTCCGGCAATTCCGGCATGAACCCTACTCCTTATCCATGCGACCAAGCGTAACTTCCCCGCCTCCATGAAATCGTCTGCCGCCTCCCGGACCATCGCCCTGCTCGAAGGCGCCAAGGGCGCACTCGTGCTGCTGGCCGGCATGGGGATCCTTGGCTTGCTGCACCGGGACCTCCAGTCGATTGCCGAGACGCTGGTGCGCGAGGCGCACCTCAACCCCGCAAGCCACCTGCCCCGGATCTTCATCGAGGCCAGTGGCAAGATGGACGATCGCCGCCTGATAATGCTGGCGCTCGGGGCGCTTGTATACGCCATCGTCCGGCTGGCGGAGGCATGGGGTCTCTGGCAGGAACAGCCGTGGGCCCAGTGGTTCGGCGCATTGAGTGGCGGCCTTTACCTGCCGTTCGAGGTGCGGCTTCTCCTTCATCGCGTGACCTGGTTCCATGTCGCCCTCCTTCTCTCCAACCTCGTCATCGTCGGCTACCTCACCTGGCGGATCATCGACCGGCGACAACGACGCCTGGAGTCCGCCATTGAAGATTGAGGCCGGCGAGTGTTTCGCCGTCTCGGCCCCAGGCATCGAGCAGGTCACCTCGAATGAACTGGTGGAACTCGGGGTGAGCGCCGGCGCCGTGGAGCCCGGCGGGGTGACCTTTCGGGCCGATCGCGAGCTCCTCTATCGCGCCAACCTCGAACTGCGCACGGCCTCGCGCGTGCTCCTGCGCCTCGGCTCGTTCGACGCACGCACCTGGTTCGAGCTGGAGCGACACGCGGGCAAGCTGCCGTGGGACACCGTGCTTGCACCGGGCATGGCGCCGGACTTCGAGGTCACCAGCCGGAAATCGAAACTCTATCACCAGCGGGGCATTGCCGAGCGACTGCATCGGACTCGTCGGCGAGGCCGCACCGGCCGGCACACCGCGCCAGCGGTTCATCGTGCGCGTCGTGCGCGACCGGTTCAGCATTTCGGCCGACAGTTCCGGGGAGCTGCTGCATCGGCGCGGATACCGGCTGGAGACCGGCAAGGCGCCGCTGCGCGAGACGCTCGCCGCGGCCATGCTGCTCGCCTGCCGCTGGGACGGGACCATTCCGTTGCTCGACCCCTTCACCGGCTCCGGCACCATCCCGATCGAAGCGGCACTGCTGGCCCGTCACCGTGCGCCGGGTCTTGCACGACACTTCGCCTTCGAGCACTGGCCCGGCTTCGATGCCGTTCTCTGGGACCGGCTGCGTGCCGAGGCGAACGCGCGCATCAAGATCGGGAAAAGCGTGCTGATTGGCGGGAGTGATCGCGATGCCGGCGCCATCGAGGCCGCGCAGGCCAATGCGGCGCGTGCCGGCGTCGAGCGCAGCATCGAGTTCCGTTGTGCGCCGCTCTCCGCCCTGGAGGCAAGGGACCCGCCCGGCTTGCTGCTGACCAACCCGCCGTACGGCGCCCGTGTCGGGGAGGAGTCCGGGCTGCGCGACCTGTATGCGCAGCTCGGTAATCTTGCGCGCGCGCGGCTGGCCGGATGGCGCGTCGCCCTGCTCGGGGCGAGTGTCCGTCTCGAAGGCCAGCTCGGCCTCCCGATGGAGGAGCTCTGGCGGACCAGCAACGGCGGTATTCCGGTGCACCTGGTGGCGACGCACACGTGACTTGGCGCACCGGACGCGTGTCGCTAACTTCGCGACTCACCGGAGGATTGCGATGAGCGAAACAACTGCCCCCGCCACGTTTGCCGAACGGCTGCGTGACGCCACTGCAACGGCGCATACGGCGGCGGAGCGCACCAGCTACGTCAAGCACCTGTTTCGGGGGATGCTGCCCCGCGATGCCTACGTCGCCTTCATCCGGGCGCTGCACCCGGTCTACGTGGCGCTCGAGGCCGGGATGGCACAGCACAAGGATGACAAGGTCGTGAGCATGGTTTACGACCCGACGCTCAACCGCGCCGCCGCGCTGGAGCAGGACCTGCAGTTCTTCGCCGGTGCCGATTGGAAGCAGTTGCCGGTGGTGAAGTCCGCCGCCGACTACGCGGCCCATATCACGGCGTTGGCAAAGACCAACCCCCGCGGCCTCGTGGCTCATGCATATGTGCGTTATCTCGGGGACCTGTCCGGTGGCCAGATGATGGGCCGGGGCGTGGCCAAGACCTACGACGTCGGCGAGGCGGGCACCAACTTCTACAAATTTCGGGACGTCACCGACCTGAACGGCCGGAAGAACACCTACCGTGCCGCACTCAGCGCACTGCCGCTCGATGCCAGGGGCCAGGACGACGTGGTGGCCGAGGCCATCGCCGGGTTCGAGTACGCCCGCCTGATTTTCGAAGACCTGGACAAGGCCTACCCCACCGGCTGAGCGAGTCGCGGCGGAAGCCGCGGCCCGGCGTCTGTCAGTGAACTGACCTGCGATGCCATGAGCCTGCTCGCCGAGATTCGCGAAAGCATTCGCGGCACCAATACCGACTACACCGAGGGCCCGTTGCGGCGAGCAATCATACTGCTCGCCGTTCCGATGGTGCTCGAGATGGTGTTGGAGTCGCTGTTCGCCGTCGTCAACATCTTCTGGATCGGCAGGCTCGGTGCGGACGCCGTGGCGAGCGTGGGCCTCACGGAATCACTCCTCTCGGTCATCTACGCGCTCGCCATGGGACTCAGCATCGGGGTCACGGCACTCGTGGCCCGGCGGATCGGGGAGAAGAATCCCGACGCCGCTGCGCGCGTCGCCGTGCAGGCCGTGCTGCTGGGGCTCGCCGTGGCCGTGGTGCTCGGGACAACCGGTTTCCTCCTGGCACCCCGCCTGCTCGGCCTCATGGGCGCGACGCCGGAAGTGATTGCCGTGGGTTCGGGCTATGCCCGCGTGCTGCTGGGCGGTGAAGTAAGTGTCATCCTGCTCTTCCTCATCAACGCGGCGTTCCGCGGTGCCGGCGATGCGGCCATCGCCATGCGGATGCTCTGGTTCGCCAATACCATCAACCTGATCCTGGATCCCTGCCTGATCTTCGGGCTGGGGCCATTTCCCCGGCTTGGCGTCACCGGGGCCGCGGTTGCCACGACGATCGCCCGCGGCAGCGCGGTACTGTTGCAGCTCTACGTGCTTGGCAGCGGACGGGGCCGTCTTGGTGTCGGCATCCAGCATGTGGTCGTGGACCTCCGGGTCACGGCATCGCTGATCCGGCTCTCGGCGGTGGGCACCTTCCAGATGATCATCGGCATGGTGAGCTGGATCGGAATGGTCCGCATCCTGGCGACCTTCGGGAGTGCCGTGCTCGCCGGCTACACGATCGCGATCCGGCTCGTGATCTTCGCGCTGCTCCCGTCATGGGGCCTGAGCAATGCCGCGGCGACGATGGTGGGACAGGGACTGGGCGCCAGGAAGCCGGATCGCGCCGAGCGCGCGGTCTGGATCGCGGCAAACTACAACGCGCTGTTCCTGGTGACGGTGGGGATATGCTACTTCGCTGGAGCGGAGTGGCTGGTCGAGCGCTTCACGTCCGACCCGGCGGTGATTCCCTATGCGGCGTCCTGCCTGCGCATCGTGAGCCTCGGGTTCCCGCTGTACGCGTACGGCATGGTGCTGACGCAGTCGTTCAACGGCGCGGGCGACACGTGGACGCCCACCTGGCTCAACCTCTTCTGCTTCTGGCTCTGGGAAATACCGCTCGCCTGGGGACTGGCGCACGTCCTGGCCTGGGGGCCGCGCGGCGCGTTCACCGCCATCACCATCGCCTTCTGCACCTTCGCCCTGGCCAGCGCCGCGATCTTCCGTCGCGGTCGCTGGAAACTCAGGGTGGTCTAGCGACCTCAGCCCGGCGTGACCGCGAGGCTGGCCACGTGAACGTTCAGCATGTGATTGACGCGAAGCCCGACGACGCCGTCGATGGCGATCGCCGCACGGGGCTGGCTCGCCACCTTGGTGCCGTTGATCAGGAAATCGACATTCGTGGCGCCCGCAA
This sequence comes from uncultured Gemmatimonadales bacterium, assembly GCA_963846945.1. Taxonomy (GTDB): domain Bacteria; phylum Gemmatimonadota; class Gemmatimonadetes; order Gemmatimonadales; family GWC2-71-9; genus JAGGAG01. Next base: position 166,293 of record CAWJXX010000003.1, read on the forward strand.
CGACGGTCAGCGTGTTGCCGACACTGGTCGCGGATCCATCGAAGAGCTTGATCGCCGGACTGGCCGTCCACGGCACAACGTCCTTCGTATCAGCCCCCACCCGCTGTTTTATCAGGTACTTCCCGTCGTTCCGGACGAGGAAGTAGGTATAGCCCTCGCTGGCCGCCTCGAGGTTGGTGCCACCAACGAAGATCCCGAATCCCTCGGCGTGCCCCCCGCCGGGCTTGAAGAGATTGATGGTGGTCTCTGCCTTGAAGTTGCCCTTCGCCGTGGTGGCGGGATTCCAGAGAATGACCGATGGACCGGTGGTGACATGCCAGCCCGGTGCCATGGTCACGAACACCAGGGTGGTGCTGTCAGGCCCCGGTTCGTCATATCGCACCTTGAAATCGGCGGGCCGCTTGGCCGCCTGTGCCGCGAGGGGTCCTGCCAGGAGGGCGAAAGATGCGGCGGACAAGAGGACGCGGCGCATGGATACCTCTGGGACGGAGTCGTGACGCAGGAACGGGTTGCCCTTTTCGCTACGGGAGTAATACTGGAGAAGTTGCGGGTGCGGAATACCCGGCTGAAACCGGATGACCTCGCAGCCGTAGCGTTCAGGGTCCCTTGTGACGTATCACACAGTGCAGTGAACAGGAGGTTCCAATGACCGTCATGACGCTCAACCCCCCCGGCACGTTCTCCTGGGTGGAGCTGGGTACGCCGGACGCCGGGAAGGCGAAGACCTTCTACACGGGGCTCTTCGGCTGGGACGTGCATGAAATGCCGATGGGGCCGGACAATGCCTATTTCATCTTCCGCATCGGTGGCAAGGATGTCGCCGCGATGTACCAGCTCACGGCAGACCAGCAGAAGAAGGGCGTTTCCCCGCACTGGCTTTCCTACATCACCGTCACCGATGCGGATGCGACCGCCGCACGTGCGACCAACCTCGGCGGAACCGCACTTGGTGCCCCGTTTGATGTCGGTGACATCGGGCGGATGGCGATGTTGCAGGACCCGCAAGGTGGCTCGTTCGCCGTGTGGCAGGCGAAGGAACACAGCGGCATCGGGCGCCGGGGCGAGGTGGGGGCGCTGGGATGGAACGAATTGATTTCAACCGACGTGAAGGCAGGCGCGAAATTCTACCAGGCACTGTTCGACTGGAAGACGGAAAATATGCCGATGCCGGGCATGGACTACACCATCTTCCAGAATGATGGGAAGGGAATCGGTGGAGGGATGCAGCGACCCGATTCGATGGCCAACGTGCCGACGCACTGGCTTCCCTACTTCATCGTCGAAAACTGCGATGAGACGCTGGCGCAGGCCGCGAAGCTCGGGGCCAGGATCCCGATGCCGGCGCATGAGGCGAAGGGTGTGGGGCGGTGGGCTGCGATCATCGACCCGGCAGGTGCAGCCTTTGCCGTGCTCCAGCCGGAGCCGAACATGAGCGCCTGACGACACACCGGTGGCAGGCGGGTGAGGAAACCCTCACCCGCCTGGCGCATCAGTGCGGCCCCGCGAGCACCCCGATCAGCCACGTCACCACCAGCCACGTTATCCACAGGCTCCCCAGGACGAGCGCCAGGAACAAGCCGGCGAACAGCACGATTGCCCACTTGCTGCGGCGCTCCGCTCGCGCCGGATCATCCAGCCACGCCTCGAGCACGCGCCGGTTCTTGGTGTTCGCTTTCCAGGTCATGTCGAAGATGTCGCCGATCAGCGGAATCGAGCCGAACAGGGTATCCACCGCGATATTCCCCAGCATGCGCGCGAGCACTGCGGCCGGCGCCCGCAGCCGGAATGCGAGCAGCAGTGCGTACGCGCCCACGCCGCTGACCGCGAGGTCACCGACACCCGGCACGAGCCCGATGATGGCGTCGAGACCGAAGCGGAATTGCGTGCCGGGGATGCGAAAGAGTTCGTCGAAGACCCACGCCATGCGGCGATACGAATCGAGCATGCGATCATGCGGTCGCCCAACCGACGGAACAGCGGGAGGCGCAGCTTGAGTGGGCATGGGTTGGAAGATATGTGGAACCGGTCAGCGTGAAGGAGGCAAGTCATGGACTTTGACCTGGAAACCGCGGTTCCCGTACTCAGCCGGACACCTGCGGCGCTCGATCACTTGCTGCGCGGGCTTCCGGAGGACTGGATCACCGGCAACGAGGGTCCGGCGACATGGAGTCCCATCGATGTCGTTGGGCACCTCATTCACGGCGAGCGCACGAACTGGATGTTCCGCGTGGAGCACCTGCTCGACCACGGCGAGTCGGAACCGTTCCCGCCATTCAATCGGTTCGGCCACGTCGAGTTCGCGAAGAATGCCACGCTGGCGCAGCTGCTGGACACGTTCGCCGTGGTACGGTCGGAGAGCCTGCAGCGGCTCGCGGGGCATCGGCTGACGACGGCCGACCTCTCGCGCGCCGGAACGCACCCGGAGTTCGGGCGGGTCACGCTCGGACAGCTGCTGGCAACCTGGGTGGTGCACGACCTCGATCATCTCGCCCAGATCGCCCGGGTCATGGCAAGACAGTATGCTGACGCGGTGGGTCCCTGGCGCCAATATCTGCGGCTGCTCAAGCCGGCATGACCGGTTTGCCTCGTGACGCCGGCGGAGCGATGATCAATCACCATGACTGAACGACGCTACGACGATGCCGAGGTGGCCGCGATCTTTGCACGGGCGGCCGATGCCGCCCAGACGCCGGCCTTGCAGCAACCACCGGACGAGGGCCTCACGCTGGCCGAGCTCCAGGAGATCGGCAGGGAGGTCGGCATTGCGCCCGAGGCGGTGGCGCAGGCTGCGCGCGCCGTGGCACTGCGGCCACGAGCCGCGGTGCGAACCCTGCTCGGGCTCCCGATCGGGGTCGCGCGCACCGTCGTGCTCGACCGGCGCCTCTCCGAGGCCGAATGGGAACGACTCGTCGTCGAGTTGCGTGACACCTTCCAGGCGCGGGGGCAGTTGAGTGCGTCCGGCACCCTGCGGCAATGGACCAACGGCAACCTGCAGGTGCTGCTCGAGCCCGACCCCAGGGGGAGCCGGCTGCGGTTGTCCACGGTGAATGGTGGAGCACGCGCCGCAATGACGACTGGTGCGGCGGTGCTTGGCGTGAGTGCGGTGACGGCGATTTCCGCCGCCGTAGGCGGCCATCTCGGGATCTCGATGCCCGGCGTGACCATGCTGCTGTTCGCCGGCCTTGCCATGATGGTCAGTGGTGCGCTCCGCGTTCCGGCCTGGGCCCGGCTGCGCGGGGGCCAGATGGATGCGATCGCCATGGGCCTGGCCCTACCCGAACCGGACGGGTGACGGGGAGTCATCGGTTTGATCGCATGATCCGGGAAGCCCATCCTGCCGGTCCTGCCTAGTATCCAGCGATAGCGAGCATTTGCCGCACGCCTGGCGCCGCCTGGCGTCGAATTGACCGGGGAGTGCCATGTCCGCCGATGATCGTGACCCGAATGCCGCCCTGGAGCGCGCCGCGGAACTCGCCATCGCCTATCTCGATGCGCTCGACACCGCACCGGTACGCGCCACCGCCTCACTGGCAGAACTTCGGCGACGGTTCGCGCAGCCGCTGGCGGTGGATGGCGTCGACGCTGTCACTGTGGTGGAGGACTTGGCGCGTGACGCGACCGACGGCCTGCTCGGCACGGCGGGCGGGCGGTTCTACGGCTGGGTCATTGGTGCGGGCCTGCCGGCAGCGCTCGCCGCTGACTGGCTTACCGCTGCCTGGGACCAGAACGCAGGCCTCTATGCATGCAGCCCGGCTGCCGCCGTGGTCGAGGAGGTGTGCGGTACCTGGCTCAAGGAGGTGCTGGGGCTGCCTCCGGGTGCCTCGTTTGCCCTCGTTACCGGGTGCCAGATGGCACATGTCACCTGCCTGGCAGCCGCACGACAGGCGTTGCTGGGGCGTGCGGGATGGGACGTGAATCGCGAGGGACTGGCCGGCGCCCCATCGTTCCGCATTCTCACGTCGGTCGAGGTGCATGGCACCACCACGCGAGCCCTCAAGTTGCTCGGCCTCGGCACCGCCGGCATCGACCTGCTTCCAAGTGACGCCGCAGCGCGACTCGCACCAGCGGTTCTTCGCGATGCGCTGGCGCGCAGTGCAGGGCGCCCGACGATCGTGGTGCTGCAGGCGGGCGACGTCAACTGCGGGGCATTCGATCCATTTCCCGAGCTGATCGCGCTGGCGCACGCCGCCGGCGCCTGGGTGCACGTCGACGGTGCGATGGGCCTCTGGTGCAACGCCACGCCGACGCTGCGCCACCTGCTTGCCGGCGTTGAGCTGGCGGACTCCTGGGCAACCGACGGGCACAAGTGGCTCAATGTGCCCTATGACTGCGGATATGCCTTTGTCGCACACCCGGAGCATCACCGGGCAGCGATGGAACACCATGCGAGCTATCTGGAGCATGCCAATGATGCCCGGGACCAGCTCGACTGGACGCCGGATCACTCTCGCCGCGCTCGCGGTTTCGCCACATGGGCCGCGCTGCGCCAGCTCGGGCGCCGGGGCATCGCCGACCTGATCGAGCGCTGCAGCCGGCACGCGCACGATATCGTGACTCGTATCGGTGCCCTGCCGGGTGCCCGTGTCATCGCGGTATCGTCGATCAACCAGGGCCTCGTGCGGTTCCTCGATGGTCGCCACGGTGCCACCGAGGAGGACCACGATCGCCGAACCGACGAGGTCATGGCTGGCATCAATGCGACAGGCGAAGCCTTCTTCACCGGGACCACCTGGCGCGGCATTCGCTGCATGCGGGTTTCCGTGTCGAGTTGGCGTACCACAAGTGGTGACGTGGATCGTGCCTGTACGCTCCGCGGCGCAGGTCCTGGAAGTGACGCCGTAGCGGCCACGTGGTGGGGCGGGCCGCCGGGAGCCGAACGCGGAAGCGCGGGTATCAAGAGGTCACAGTATGGGTGACCTCTTGTCGTACACGCGCGTGGTCCTGGGAGCCGCCGTGCTCGCGCTTCCTGCGGCCGTGATTCCGTCGGCGAACCCGACGGAGCCGGCGGCGGTTGCGGTGCGCTATCCCGAGGGCACGCTGCACGGCTTCCTCGAGCTCCGGGCCGCGGGAGGCACGCTGCTCGCGTCCGGCGACCTGCTGCAGGTGGTGCGGGGACGCGAGGTCGAGAGCCGGATGGTTTTTCACTTTGCGGACTCGTCCGTGTTCGATGAGACGGTCACGTTCACGCAGGAGGGTGCCTTCCGGATCCAGTCCTACCACCTCGTGCAGGGTGGCCCGTCGTTCGAGCGGGAGCTCGATGCGCGGCTGTCACGAACGGGGCAATACCACGTGCGCACGAAGTCGCACAAGGATGGCAAGGCAGAGGATTTCACCGGGGCGCTGGACCTTCCGCCCGACGTCTACAACGGGATGGCCATCATCATCGCGAAAAACATGGCGCCGCACGATACGGAGACGGTGCACATGGTGGCGTTCACGCCGAAGCCGCGACTCATCGGGCTCGAGCTCTCGCCGGTTGGCACAGCGAAGGTGACAATCGGGCAACACCGCGAGAGCGCGGTCCATCTCCGGGTCAAGCCACGGCTTGGCGCTATCGTCGGGCTCGTCGCCTCGGTGCTCGGCAAGCTTCCGCCGGACAGCGACGTGTGGGTCGTCACGGATGGCGTGCCCGCGTTCGTGCGCTTCGAGGGGCCGATGTACTCGGGGCCGGTCTGGACCCTCACGCTCGCCACGCCCACCTGTGCCTGCCCGGCACGCCCTCCCGAATGAAGACCACTCATCCGGGAGGCTGAGGCTGTTCAGGCCGCATCGACCACCGCCACGCGTGGACGCAGGCCTTCACCGATCCCGAGTGCGGCACGAATGCGCGCGAAGTGGTGATAGCTGTGCCGCACCGCATGATCCTCGAGCATGAACTGGCAGGTCAGCGGTGCATCGAAGTTGAGCGAAATCGGCGCCGCCCGGTCGAGCTCCTCCTCCGTCAACGCGCGAATGGCTGCCGCCGCCGCCTTGCTGTTCTTCCGCAGCAGGTCCAGCGCCGCCGGCTTCGTGACCCGGTCGTGCTCCAGCGCATGCATCGCATTGATCTCGTCGACCTTCCCGGAGGTGACGCCGACGATCGCCTTGCCCGCCGCAAGCTGCTGCGCGAGCTGGATCTCGAGCGGATACATGCTCGCGACATGATGCACGATCACGCCGATCTTCCGTCCGTCCCGGGGGACGCGCGTCTGCCACTCGGCGTCGCTCATTGATCGCGCGAGGTTGCCGAGCGCCTCGGCTCCCTGTTCGAGCCGCTGGGCCAGGGCTTCGGAACGCTTGTTCATTGATCCACCACACTTTCTGCAGAGGGTCCTCGCCCGCCTTGTGGCGTGCGGGATCCATAGTGGCGGATGCGGGGGGTTTTCCCAATGACTGATCGTCCCGATTTCCTGCTCCGGCGCGCCGCGGCCTGCTGCGACGCTAGCGGATCGCGTGGCGGGATTCGCGCCAGGCACCGGGCGACTGGCCCGTGGCCTTCTTGAAGGCACGGCTGAATGCGGCTTCGGAGTCGTAGCCGACCTCCGCCCCGACCGCGGCGACCTTGCTGCTGCCCTGGGCCAGGAGGTTGGCGGCAACTTGCATCCGCCACTGCGCGAGGTACTGCATGGGAGGCTGGCCGATGAGCTCGGTGAAGCGCCTGGCAAGGCTGGACCTCGACGATGCCGTCTCCCGCGCCAGCTCGGCCAGCGTCCATGCGTGGCCGGGCTGCGCATGCAGCAGGGTGAGCGTGCGGCCCACGACCTCGTCACGCAGGCCAGCGAGCCAGCCGACCTGTCCGGCGGGCAGCGAGTCGAGATAGCGACGCACCACCTCGATGAACATCAGCTCCGCGAGCCGGGTCAGCACGGTGTCCGCGCCCGCCCGCCCGAGCCGGGATTCCTCGGTGACCCGGTCGATGAACGTGGTGTGCCAGGCATCGGACATCCCCCGCAGGTGCAGCCGGTGGGGCAGTGCGGCGAGCAGCGGGTTGAAGGGGCGCAGGTCGCACCCGAGAAAGCCGCAGACAAAGGACGTGGTGCTCGGGCCCTGCGTGCCGAGGAAGAGCGTCGCCGGAAATCGCGCGGGAGCGGCGCTGTTGACGTCGGGCCCGATGCGAAGCCCCTGGCTGCTCGACATGATGTGCGCGTCGCCGTGGGGAAAGACGAGGACGTCGCCGGCGACCAGCTCGACCTGCTCCTGGCCAACAAGCCCCCCAAAGCACCGGCCCGCGGTCACGATGTGGTAGGAGATCAGGTGCTCGGCAGCCGGCACGATGCGGGGCGAGAGTTCCTTCGCCGCCGCACTCAGGACACTCCAGGGCGCCACCGCCTCGACGGTGAAGAAGAAGGCGCCGTCGAGACGAACGGCGCGCAGGACGTCGGAGAGGGGATCCATCCGGGGGGAAGATATGCGGCCGTTCCCCGGAAGATGTAGCATTCAAGTACCCATGAATCAGCGTCAGCTGACCGCGGATGTGCAAGACGCCGTGTTCCTGCTTGCGGCATACTTTGTCGCGGGCAAGCTTGGCTTGCGCCTGGCGTTCGAAAACCCGAGCGCGACGCCAGTCTGGCCAGCGACTGGCCTGGCGCTCTTTGCGTTCCTGGTTCTCGGAAAGCGTGCATGGCCCGCCATTCTGCTGGGCGCGTTCCTGGTCAATATCACGACTGCCGGTACGATCCTCACGTCGATTGCCATCGCCATCGGCAATACGCTCGAGGGCGTCGTCGGCGCCTGGCTCGTGACCCGGCTTGCCGGCGGCCGCGACTGCCTCATGCACCCGGAAAGCGTCTTCAAGTTCGCGCTGCTCGCCGCGTTGCTGAGCACCACGGTGAGTGCGACGATCGGTGTCGGGACCCTGCTGGCCGGCGGCTTCATCGCGGCTGACGCCGTCAGGATGACCTGGCTCACCTGGTGGCTGGGCGATGCAACCGGGGCCCTCATCGTCGCGCCGGCGCTGCTGGCGTGGCATGCGCCAGCAACGGAAGTGCGCCGCCGTGATGTCGCATTCGAGGCCATCGCCCTCTATGCCTGCCTCGTTTTTGCGGCCCTCAGTGTGTTCGGCGGCTTCCTCGGGATCGTGGAACGCGGCTTTCCGCTCGCGTACCTCTGCATGCCGTTCCTCATCTGGGCCGCCTTGCGCCTGGGGCGCCGCGAAGCCGCCACGGCGGTCATCGTGCTGGGCGCCCTGGCCATCTGGGGCACGCTTCGCGGATACGGGCCGTTCACTCGCGCCACGCCAAATGGTCGCTGCTCCTGCTCCAGGTCTACATGGGCGTGGCGTCCGTCATGACGCTCGCGGTGAGTGCCTCGGTCTCGGAGCGGCGCGCCGCGGAGCAGCGACTCCGCGACCTCTCCACCAGCGATCCCCTCACCGGGCTGGCCAACTACCGCGAACTGATATCTCGGCTCGAGGCCGAGATTGGCCGGTCACTCCGGAACGGGCGCCCATTCGCCGTCGTGTTCATCGATGTCGACGGGCTCAAGCAGATCAATGACAGGTACGGGCACATGATCGGCAGTCGCGCACTCTGCCGGGTGGCGGATGTGCTGCGCCTTTCGGCGCGGGCCATCGACATCCCCGCGCGCTACGGCGGCGACGAATTCGCCCTCGTGCTCCCCGACGCCGCGGAGGCTGACGCCTGGCATGCGGGGCGCCGCATGGCCGAGCGCCTGGCCGCGGACATCGAGATACCGAAAGTGCATGTGAGCCTCGGGGTCTCCGTTCATCCGAGGGATGGTGCGACCCCTGAGGCCTTGCTGGGGGCCGCGGATCATCGTTTGTATCAGGAGCGTACCCAGGCCGACACCCCGCGCTGATCGGCCGCGTCAATGCTGTTGCTCCTCCTTGCGTTGCCGCATTACACCGGCCATCCGTCCGACAGGCCATATTGCGCAGGTCGCATCGGCCGATGACGACATGGTCCGCCAGCCCTACAACGCCGTGTGGC
>CAWJXX010000004.1:0-6357 GCA_963846945.1 uncultured Gemmatimonadales bacterium
CTTTGCCAGCGGCGTGAGGGTCGATGCGTCGAGATAGCGATGGGGAAGGTGCCAGACGAGGTCGAGCGCGGTGCGGATGCCGAGGCGGGCGAACGCGTCGGCCCGTCTCGCCCACACCCTTGAGGAACTGGATGGGGTGTCGGGGCGGAGCGATGAAGTGCGGGGGACTATAGCAATCCTTCCGCATATGCACGGGCATCGAATGGCGCGAGATCGTCGATGCCTTCGCCCACGCCGACGAATCGCACGGGCAGGTCGAGTTCCCGACGCAGCGCCGCAACCGCGCCTCCCCGCGCCGTGCCGTCCAGCTTGGTCACGATCACCCCGGTAGGCTGCACGGCCTCGCCGAAGAGCCTGCCCTGCTGGATGGCGTTCTGCCCGACCGTCCCGTCGAGCACGAGCAGTGTCTCGTGCGGCGCGCCCGGCACCTTTCGCGCGATGATCCGTACAACCTTCCGGAGTTCGTCCATCAGGTTCTCCTGCGTGTGCAAGCGGCCCGCCGTGTCCACGATGACGGTATCGGCGCCGCGTGCGATGGCGGCCTCGATGGCGTCGAACACCACCGCGGCAGGATCACCGCCCTGGGTTCCGGCAACGCACGCCACGCCGATTCGCTCTGCCCACACCTGCAGTTGGGACACCGCCCCGGCCCTCCAGGTATCCGCTGCCGCGAGCAGGACCCGGCGACCGTCGCCCTTGAGCCTCCGGGCAAGCTTCGCGACCGTCGTGGTCTTCCCCACGCCGTTGACCCCCATGACGAGGATCACCGTGAGACCGATCGGCCGCGAACGCGAGACGCTCGGGATGCTCGGGGCCCGCGAGCATCAGGGTCAGGCGGTCGACCAGTGCCTGGTGGACATCGTCTTCCTTCTTGAGCTTGCCCGACCGCACACCCTGCTCCAGGGACTCCACCAGCTCCATGGTCGCCGGCACGCCGAAATCCGCCTCGATCAGCAATTGCTCGATCTGTTCGAGGTCGGCGGCCTTGAGCCCGCGCACCAGCGCACCGACATCGGTGAGCATGACGCGCTTGAGACGGCCCCACAGGCCCAGTTTCTTCTCTCCCACCCGGCCGAGTGTCATGCTGGAAGCCTAATCCCGTTCATCGAAGTCCCAATCTCCGGCGCATAAGCCATTCCGCGCAGAGGCCGAGCACCGCCACGCCGAAAAGCCAGATCCAGTCGCGCGCGGCGGTGCGCGCCGTGCCGCTCGCGCTTCGCCCGGGCTTCGACGCCAGCGTGGCCGGCTGCGAGAGCAACTCGATCAGAATACTGCTCCACGGCAACCAGGCCCTCGCCACCACCCCCGAGCCGATAGCGCCATGTGCCCGGCGGAAGCCAGACTTCGGCCCGGCCTGCCCCATCGAAGCGGAGCGTATCCGCACGTGCTTCCGTCCCGGTCCAGGTCACGGGCACCGCGCGGGCCGGCCCAGCCCCGGTCCACTCGAAGATCAATTCTCGGCCATTCATGACTACCGGATGCACCGGACGCGCGACCCGCGAACCGAGTCCGGGGCGCCGAGCAGCCACGTCACCGTGGCACCGATGAGTGCGCGATATCCCTGCTCGGAGGACCCGCCGCGAAAACTCCAGCGCCACAGCCCGGTCACCGCGGTCACGACACGCCGGGCGCCCTGGAACTCCAGGCCGAAGAAGGCCGGTCGTGGCGCGCCGCGCCGACCGGCCTGCGCCATGAGTCCTACCCAGGCAATCGGCGGCGGTTGCGTGGACGCGAGCTGCACCACTGGCGGAAATGAATCGACTGGCAGGCCGCCCAGCGCAACCGCAAGCGGCGAAGACGGTGTGGCCGTCAGGTACCAGTCACCGTCAGTTGTCGGCGCACGCGGACGCCCCGGGCCAGAGCCAGACCCCGCGCGTCCGCGCTGCATCGGCGCGCGCGACGGCGTCGCCCTTGAGCACCAGCAGGTCGGCGCGACGAATGGCCTTCTGCAGCGCCTCCTCGGTGACGGGCTTGAGGTCGCCCATGGTGCGCCACGTGTCACCGATCCGGACATAGCCCCGCACCGGCAGCGCAGCCACGTCATGAATGGTGCGATACAGGAATCGCGTGTCCCAGTCGGCGGGCGACGCCACGAGCACCACGCCGGGCGTCTCGGTCACCGTCAGGTGCAGCAACCGCTCATCCGTGCGGGGCTCGGCATCAGCGGCATTGCACGACGCTCACGGACAGCAGGTGCTCGCCGGCGCCGAGTCCGGCTGATGCCGCGCGCAGCACACCACGAGCCTCGTCACCCCGCACCACCCGCCGGGCGAGGAGTGCCTGCTTGCTGTCGTCGGAGCGCAACTCGACAATGCTCGAGTCGCCCGGCCGCGTGCCGGTCGTGCGAACGGTGAACGAAACACGGATCGAATCGCCCGATGTGATGCGGGATGGTCCATCCACTTCGACGATCGCCACGTCGCGGGCGATCATGCGCGGCAGCACGTCGACCCGTGCGCGTGCCAGGAAGTCGGCCGGAATCTCGGGGGCGTCGTCCACCTCACCATCGGTAATGACGATCACCGGCCGGTCCGTCGCCGCAGCGGCGGCGAGCGCGGGAGCCAGGTTGGACCGACCACGACCGGCAGGGTATCGCGTGCGCCGCGCGAATCACCAAAGGTGCGCACCTCGCCCAGCGAATCGGCCAGGCGACGTGCGGCCAGCCAGCGCGACCGGCCGCCGTCATGCTCAGCGAGGCGTCCAGCAGCACCAGCGGCTTCAAGGCAACCGGCGGGCGGGGGCAGCTGACGTTGAGCAGCAGGAGGCCCAGCGCGCCCCACGCGATGGCGCGCGCCACGATCGCGGGCCAGGCGCGCCGGCCGAGTCGTTCAAGCCCGAGATAGGTGCCGGCGGAAAGCGCGACGGCGGCGAGGAAGACAAGGAAAATGCGCACGAGGCCACCGAATATACGGGAGGTGCCCGATGGGTTGGAGCCTCGGATAGATTGTTCGTCATATGACTGATGAATCAACGAGGGGCAGCGCGGCGTTCGCTGGTCGGCCGCTGCCACTGGGCTGGAGACAGTCCCATAACTACGGGGAACGCGGGGGCGCCCGCGTTTCGCGCGCGAGCCTCCCGAACGCCCGAGCGGCGGCGCGCCGGAAGGGCAGCAGGATGCCCGGTCGATGCAGAACGGATCGCTGGTCGTCGCCACCTACAACGTCGAACTGGTCAAGCGGCCAGGAGCCGTGCTGGACCTGCTGCAGCGCGAGCCCCGGCTTGGGGCGGCCGACATGCTGGCGTTGCAGGAGACGGACGAGGAACTGGTGGCACCGCGCGGCGGAAACGCTGGGCGCGCAGTACGTCTACTACCCGTCGATGCGGCACCCGCTCACGGGGCGCAACTTCGGTCCGGCGATACTCAGCCGCTGGCCGATCCTGGACGACGGAAGCCTGGCACTCCCCGGTCGCGGGTGGACCCGTGGTACCCGCCGTATCGCCGTGCGCGCGACGCTCATGGTGCGCGGCCGCCGGTCCGCTTCTACAACGTGCACTTCAGCACGCTGTGGGAGATGACGCCGACGTCGACAGGATGCCCAGGCGCCGCCGTGGCCGCTGATGCCGCTGCAGCCCGGATCCGGTCATCATCGCAGGCGACCTGAACCGCATGGGTGCGGGAAGGGTGTTCGCCGGACGCGGGGTATCGACTGGGTGACCCGTGGGTCGGGCGGACGCATCATGTCTGGTCGTTTGACCACGTGTTCGTGCGAGGACTCGACATCGAGGAGGCCGTCGGGGTCGCTGGTCGAGGCCCTCGTGACCAGTGATCATCGCGCCGTATGGACCGAATTGTCGACTGCGTGAGACTGGCAGGACCCGCGTGGGGCGCTAGTTTACCGTAAGCGGTAAGGGGCCGGCTCGATCTCACCATTCTGTACGGAGCGGTCATGGCGATGGCATTCTCAAGACAGGTTCAAGGCTGCGCGCGACTGGTCATACTGCCCGCCATTCGTGCTCGGCCGCGTGCGGCGGCAACAAGGTGGAGGGAACTCGTCGGTCGCCGTGGCATCGGGCCCGGCAACGGCGCATCGCCGTCGAGACGTTCACCTCCTCGGCGACGGTCACGGCGATCAACTCCGAGGACCGGAAGGTCACGCTCACTTCCCCGATGGGAAGAAGACGACCTTCAAGGCCTCGGCGGACATGGTGAACTTCAATCAGCTCAATGTCGGCGACCAGGTGAACGCGGTCGTCACCGAGCAGGCAGTGGTCTGCGTTGACGAAGAACGGCGGTCCGCCGAATGCGGCAGCGGCAGGTGGCGCGGTGCTTACACCCATCGGCGCCAAGCCCGGCGGCATCGCGGTCGCAACGTATGAGGTGACCGCAACGGTCGTCGGCGGTCGATGCTTCCAAGAGCAAGATCACACTCCAGTTTGCCGACGGAAAGCCGCAGAAGCTCAAGGTCGGCCCGGGGTGAACCTGTCCAAGGTGCAGGTCGGCGACCAGATTGTGGCCGTCGTGACCGAGGGTGTCGCACTGACCGTCACAAAGGCGTAACTTTCCCGGCGCCCTGAGGGCTGCTTCATGCCGCCTGCCCTCCCGGGGCAGGCGGCATTCCTTTTACGGAGGCTCGGGTGCATCGGTACCCAGGCATACATCGATTGGCCGGCCTTGTCGCACTGCTTGGGCTCGCGGAGGCTGTGAACGACCGCAACCAGCACCCGCTGCAGCCGCGCAGCGGCCACCAGACATCACGATCCATGCGCGAGGACTATGCCTTCGATGCCGGCGGAAATCACCGGCGGGCAGGTGACCTTCCATAGGTGAACGACGGCCCTGAGGTATCACGTCGAGCTCGTCAGGCTGGCGGACGGCAAGACGGTGGACGACCTGATGGCGGCCATCAAGCCCCGGGCCCGTTCCCCGTGGGCAACACCAGCAGGCGGCCCCAACGTGGTGGACCCGGGACACGACCTCGTCGAGACGATGGACCTTCCGCCAGGCAACTACGCAGTACTGTGTTTCGTCGACCTGCCGGACCACGTGCCCCACTTATGAAGGGCATGGTCCGTCCGCTGAAGGTCGTGGCGCCGCCGGCGGGACGTAACTGCCCGCGGTGTTGCCACCCGCCGACCTGAAGGGCGATGACGGAGTATTCGTTCACGCTGTCCGACTCTGTTACGGGGGGATGAAGACCGTCGATGCGTGGTGAGCCCGGGCGTCGAGCCGCACGAGCTGGCCATCTTCCGCCTCAATCCCGACGTGACGATGGAGCAGTTCATGAAGTGGGGCGCGACCTATGAGGGGGCGGTACCGGCAAGCGTGGTGGGCGGTGTGACTCCAGTCATGGCGGGGGTGGCACAGCGGATCACGGTGGATTTCAAGCCGGGCAACTATGTGCTGCTCTGCTTCGTACCGGCGGCCGATGGAAAGCCGCACATGATGAAGGGCATGATGCAGACGTTCTCGGTCAAGGCATAGCGCGGCCCGGGCCAGTGCCGCCGGCAGTCTTACGGCCCGGCGGCGCTGACCTGCTGCAACCGCAGGGAATACCCGGTTGGCGCGCGCCACCTCACCCGCCATCGTGGCTCCGTGTACTGCAGCAGGGCCTGAAGCACGTCGCGATTGTTCGGATGCTGCTTCAGCACCGCCTCCAGTTGCTGGATCCCCTCCTCCGGTTTCCCGCTGTCGTGCAGGGCAATTCCATACACATAGCCCGTATGCGCATCCTCCGGTGCAAGCCGTGCGGCGGTCCTGAGTTCGGCGAGCGCAGCCGGAAGATCATGCGCCCGGATCAGGGTCAGGCCCAGCGCATAGTGCAATGCGGAGGCGTTCGGGTTCTTCCTGAGACCGGCGCGCAGTGCTGCCTGCCCCGCGCCATCCTGGCCGACGGACCGGTAGTAGTCCGCGAGATTCACCCAGCCGGGAACGAACGCCGAGTCGAGCGCGAGCGCCCGGTTGAAGGCCTCCACCGCCCTGGTCGCGTCGCCGCGCTCGGCATACACGGTGCCCAGGTTGGTCCATGCCTCGGGCCGGTCGGCATTGAACAGCTGGACGTCGATGTACTCCTTGAGCGCCTTGGCGAATGCCGGCTTCTGGGCCTCAGGCAATTGCTGCTCGAGTCCGGCGAGTGCCTGCGCCGCATCGATACGGACGGCAAGAATGGAGTCCGAGAGCCGCGGCGCCAGCAACCTGACCCGTTCCGCCGGTTCCACATTGCCCAGCGCCGTGACGGCAGCTGCGCGCAGCAGCGGGTCAGGGTCGGCCCCCGACTGCCTCGGCGGCCGAGATGGCAACCGGCGATGGGTAATTGGCCAGCCGGCTCACCGCGGTGGCACGCGCGATGACGGGTTGCAGCGTGTCCCCCGACAGCCCCGTGAGCTTGGCAAGCGAACCCGGGAGGCCCTGCTCCGAGG
>CAWJXX010000005.1:0-169168 GCA_963846945.1 uncultured Gemmatimonadales bacterium
GGCCATAGTCGCTTCCGGAAAGGCCATTCGGTGGGCGGCTATCCCAGTTGCCGTAGAACGAAAAGTTGAGCTTGAGGTTGCTCCAGATCTTGAAGTAGTAGCTGGCGTTGGTGTTGAAGAAGAAGCGCCCGGGATCGGAGAGCGCGGGCAGCAAAATCGCCGTCAGGGCGATGTTGGTCTTGCTGAAGGTGAAGATCGAGAGATTGCCAACCAGCATCGCGGCCAGGATGTTCTCGGCGTCCGCCTGCGAGCCGGCCTCGTACTGCGTGTTCTGCCAGGCCAGCCCGCCCAGCAGCGAGAGGTTGATGCGGTTGGTGTTCTTGATGAGATAGCCCATTCCGCCACCGACGTTGGTCTGCAGGCTGATGCTCTGCTCAGTGCTCTGCAGGAAGGCGCTCGTGAGCGAGTAGTACCAGTTCTTCCAATGGGCCAGCTTGTAGCCGGAAAGGCCGGCCTGGTTGCGCGTGGATGCCTCGACTCCGGAACTCGACGAAAGCGATGAATTGAAGCTTCCCTGCACGCCCCAGCGCTCCCGCGGATAGCCGATGGTCGAGCTGAAGTTGTACTGGGTGTTCTGGTTGCCCTTGGAGTAGATGACGCCGGAATTGAGGTCTACGTAGAAGCGTCGCCAGAAGTCATCGAGGTCTGGTTGACGCGGACGACATCGCGCTTCGTGACGTTTACGGTATCACCCGACACCTCCACCACCTCGAGGGCCGTCGCCTCCTCGGGCCCCTGCGGCACGTTCAGGGACCCGGTATACACCGTCCCATCGGTGAGGCGGACAATGAAGAGCTTGGTGCTCTCGAGCCGGGCCACCCTGGACCACTGCACCGAGATCGTGCCATCCACATAGTCCAGGCTGACCTGGAGCGCGCCCGACGTGAGCCCCTTGATCTCGCAGGTCAGCCGGTCACCGTTTTTCATGTAGATGATGTCGTCCTTTGTGCCGGATGATACCGGCGTCGCCGAGGCGATGGCGGCGACGGCAAGGAGGGCTCCGAGAGTCATAGTGACCCCTGTCGTAAAGCGAATGTGCGAGGAACGGATGCAAAAAAAAACGCGAGCGCCCGGGAACGGGCGCTCGCGCAGAATCAGGATCGGGGCGCTCGCAGACCAGGCAGGAGCGACCTCCAACTCACCCGGGGCTCTTGCCCTTCCCCATCGTGCCCATGATCACGTCCCACAGCGGCGAACTCACGCCAAAGTCATGGCTCGAATCGGCGTAGTGATGCCGGAAGTGACGCCGCTTCCAGATACGCGCGATCGGTGAACTGGCGCTCGCATGATGGGTCGCATGGTGGATCGTATCGTAGGCGAGGTAGCCTACGATCAGCCCCGCAAATGCCGCCGGCGCGCCCAGGCCGAACCCCGCCTTGAAGGCAAACCAGAACACGAATGCCAGCGGGATGCTGACCGACGGTGGCATGACCAGGCGGTGGAGTCGTTCGGGTAGTCGTGATGAACCCCGTGCACCATGAAATAGAACTTGTGCCGGAAGGTCGGCAGCGCCGGCATGACTGGATCGGTCTGCTTGAGGCCACCGACGATCCGGCGGGTGTCGTCCTCGATCCAGTCCGGCGGATGAAAGAGCGTGCGATGGATGACGTATTCCATGAAGGTCCAGACCAGCAGGCCCACCAGGAACCACCCGAGCACGCCGAGCGGCGGGAGCGCCTGGAACGCGAGCCAGAGCGACGCAATCGTCACCGGGATGAAGATGACATGCGGCACCCACGGACGAACATGGCTCAGCGCCTCCATCCAGTCCGCCTCGAACATGCGGCAGGAGGCATCGGCATTGTTGACGAACCGACGCTCCGGGGCTGCCTTCGAACTCCCTTCCAGGGTGTCAACGGGCGTACCGACGTCGGCGCCAGCCGTGTCCATCGCCGCAGTGGTTGGGTTCATCAAACGCCTATCCTCCTCAGGTTACACAGCATAGCCGTCCCGGCCCGATCTCGCCGGGCCAGCAGCAACGCAAAACATACACTCGCCAGGCGGACCGTGCACCCCTGCCGGACCCCCTAGTCCGGCAGCGGAAAGAGGCCCTCCACCGAGAGATAGCGCTCGCCCGTGTCATAGCAGAAGGTCAGGATTCGGGTGCCATCAGCCAGGTCCGGAATCTTCTGGGCCACGGCGGCGAGCGCTGCCCCGGAAGAGGGACCGATGAAGATCCCCTCCTCCTTCGCGGCCCGGACCGCCATGGCGAATGCATCCTCCTCGGATACCTGGATGACGCCGTCGAGAACTTCCTGATGCATGTTGGCGGGAATGAATCCGGCGCCGATTCCCTGGATCCGGTGCGGGCTCGGCGCGCCCCCGCTGAGGACCGCGCTCTTGGCCGGCTCCACGGCGAAGGCCTTGAGGCGCGGCCAGGCCTGCTTCATGACCTCGGTGGCGCCCGTGATGTGGCCACCAGTTCCGACGCCGGTGATGAGCACGTCGATCCCTTCCGGAAAGTCACGGATGATCTCGGGACCCGTCGTGCGCCGATGCGCCTCGATGTTGGCAGGATTCTCGAACTGCTGGGGAATCCATCCGCCGGGGGTTGCCGCGGCGAGCTGCTGTGCCATCTCGATGCTGCCCTTCATCCCCTTCTCGCGCGGCGTGAGCACCAGTTTGGCGCCGTAGGCGGTCATGATGCGGCGCCGTTCGATCGACATCGACTCGGGCATCACCAGGATCAGCGGGTAGCCCTTCACCGCGGCGACCATGGCGAGGCCGATGCCGGTGTTGCCCGAGGTCGGCTCGATGATCACGCTTCCCTTCTTCAGCACGCCGCGCCGCTCGGCATCCTCGATCATCGACAGCCCGATGCGATCCTTGATGCTGCCGCCGGGATTGGCGCGTTCGAGCTTCATCCAGACCTCGACCCGCGCAGGGAAGAGGCGGTTGATCCGGACATGCGGTGTGTTGCCGATCGTCTCGAGAATGGTGCTGGCACGCATGGAACCCTCGAATCTGCTGGCTAGATGTGGAATTCAAGGAGGTCGCCACTCGCCTCCGGGTCCCGACGCCGGCCGACCGTCGCCTCGTGGCTCACGATCGATCCCGGCGGAACGCTGCGCGTCAGCCATACGTTGCCGCCGATCACGCTGCCCGCCCCGATGATCGTGTCGCCACCGAGAATCGTGGCGTTCGGCATAGATGACGACATCGTTCCCGACCGTCGGATGGCGCTTCGTGTTCGCCAGGTCTTTGCGAACGCTCGCCGCCCCCAGCGTGACACCCTGATAGATCTTGACCCGGTCACCGATGACCGCGGTTTCGCCCACGACGACGCCGGTGCCGTGATCGATGCTGAACGCCTCGCCGATCTGTGCACCGGGGTGGATGTCGATGCCGGTCTCACGGTGGGCCAGTTCCGCTATGAGGCGCGGAACCAGCGGCACGGCAAGTTCCTGGAGCGCGTGGGCGATCCGGTGATAGGCGACGGCGCGAAACCCCGGATAGGCCAGGACGACCTCATCCAGCGTGGTCGCCGCCGGGTCTCCCTCGAAGTGCGCCCGGGCATCGGCCTGCAGGGCGCGGTGGACGCCCGGAAGCTGCCCGACGAACCGTTCCGTCGCGAGGTGCGGATCGATACCTTGGTTGCTCCACGGCGCGAGCCGCTCGAGAAGCTGGGACAGCGTCGTCGCGGCATCGTCGGCGAGGGCCTGCACCGCCGTCTCGTCACGCGTCGCCTGCGGATCGAAATGCGGCACCAGCAGTGTCAGCACCTGGCGGGCGAGATGCTCGGATCGCACGGGAATGCCGGCCGGAAGGGTGCAAGTGCGGTGCTCGCGGACGAGCCGCGCAGCGAACTCGGGCGGCAGGATCGGAGAGGACATGACGGGAACATAGCACGCACCTCCTATACTTCAGCGCGGCCCATCCCTCCCGGGCGCATCGAACCTCCGCAGTACGGGATCTTCACATGACGCTTCCCGCCCAGCCAACCCCGCCCGTCACGCCCGAGCTGTTGTACCTGCTGTCCGCCGACCTCGACGAATTCGCGGACATGGCGGAGGACCTGCAGCCGGCCGACATCGCCGACGCCCTCAGGCAACTGCCGCCCGAGGCTTCGGCAAAGGTGCTCGGGGCCCTGCCCTTCGACGTCGCGGTGCGGGTGCTGGACGAACCGGAACTGGAGTACGAACGAGCCGGGATGATCTGCGGCCTGCCGCAACCGGCCGCCGCGCGACTCATCGACGCGATGTCGGCCGACCAGCAGGCCGACCTCTTCCGGGAGCTGGAGCCGGAGCAACGTGAGCGGCTCCTGCCCCTGCTGGAACCGGTGACGCGGCAGGGACTCGGCCTGTTGCTGCAGTACCGGCCGGATTCGGCGGGCGGCATGATGACGACGGAATTCGTCAGCGTCGCGTCCACCGCCACCGCGGCAGAGACCCTGGCACTTATCCGGCGCGTCGGCGACGTGAAGGAAACGGTCTACGCGATCTACGTCACCGATCCCGTCACCCAGGCCCTGATGCACGTGGCGTCACTCCGCGAGCTGCTGCTGGTGGAGCCCGGGACGCCGATGGCGCATGTGGGCGCGACCCGGAAGCGTCCTGACGGTGCGCCCCCACACCGACCGGGAGGAGGCCGCGCGCATCATCAGCAAGTACAACCTGCTGGCAGTGCCGGTGGTCGACCGCGACCGGAGGATCCTCGGTATCGTCACGGTGGACGACGTGATCGACGCGCTGGTGCGCGAGGCCGCCGAGGACGTGCAGAAGTTCGGCGGCGTCCAGGCGTTCGACGAGCCGTACATCGACATGAGCCTTCATCGCGATGATCAAGAAGCGCGCGGGATGGCTCTGCGTGCTGTTCCTGAGCGAGATGCTCACGGCGACGGCCATGCAGCACTTCGAGGGCGAGCTGGCGCAGGCGGTCGTGCTCACCCTCTTCATCCCGCTGATCATGAGCTCGGGCGGCAACAGCGGCAGCCAGGCCACCTCGCTCATCATCCGGGCGCTGGCCGTGCGCGAGCTGTCGGTGGCAGACTGGTGGCGGGTGGCGGTGAGGGAACTGCCCTCCGGGCTGGTGCTCGGCGCGATACTCGGCGTGATCGGTGTCATCCGCATCACCGTGTGGCAGCAGCTGCACCTCTACAACTACGGCGAGCACTGGCGGCTGGTCGCGCTCACCGTGGGCGCCGCGCTGGTCGGCGTGGTGACGTTCGGTTCGCTCGCAGGCTCCATGCTTCCCTTTGCCCTGAAGCGGCTCGGCTTCGACCCCGCCAGCGCATCAGCCCCGTTCGTGGCCACCCTGGTGGACGTGACCGGGCTGGTGATCTACTTCACGGTGGCGTACTCGATCCTGCATGGGACGCTGCTGTAGGAGTCGTGCGTCGCGCGTCGTGAGTCGTGAAAGGAGCCATCTCACGACTCACGACTCACGACCGTACCCACGGCGGCGGTCCCCCGGCCGAAATCCGGGCCCCTCCAACGCCACGACAGTCTCATGCGTACTTCTCAATAACAGACATCAAGGTTGGCATGGTGCACGGTTCCCGGATCACACGACTGGCCGTTGTTCTGCTGTTGTCATTCATCGCGTCGTCCCCCGCCAGGGCCCAGGGGCGCCGGCGGTGGCGGCGGCCAACTCGGGAGGCCATCACGGCGGCGGCGGGCCGCCGCCTGGCGCCAGGGGTCCCACGTACGATCCAGTGGCGCTGGAGGGCCCGCCGTCGCCCAGCGAATTCACCGGCATCGTCGGCGCCTCCACCGACCAGCAGAAGCAGTATGCGTCCATGTACGAGGCGTTCCGGCAGCAGACCAGGGGTACGCGCGATTCAGCGCAGGCCGTGCAGCGCAAGCTCCAGGATGCCATGGACACCGGCAATCATGAAGTCATTCCAGGCTATGTCTCTACCCTGGACGAGGCCGGTACGCGGCTCGAGAAGCAGCAGAAGGGATTTGACGAGGAAGTGAAGAAGCTGCTGCCCAAGGACCAATGGAAGAAGTACGAGACTGACCAGAAGGACCGGCGGAAGGAACTGGAAGAGGAGATGCAGAAGGCCATGCCGGCGCAGCACAGCGGGGGCTATGGTCATGGCGGCCCAGGGGGCGGCCACGGAGGGCACTGACTACGGCGCGTCGGTGGTGGAGGTCGGCCGGCCTGTTCAGGTCGGTTTCGGGGTCGGCCTGGGCGTTGGCGTGGGAATGCCGTTGCTGCTGCTGGTGACGTGATACTCGCCGGTGGGCCCGTCCACCGTTTCGATCTTGACCGCAATCGCGGTGATGTTGTCGAGGCCACCCCGGCGGTTCGCCTCGGTGATCATCCGGTCCACCCAGCGCTCCGGCCCGTCCTGCATCCGGAGTATCCGTTCGAGTTGCTCATCCTCCAGCATGCCCGTCAAGCCATCGGACGCGAGCAGCACCACATCGCCCGGCTGCAGGTGACCGAAGTAGATGTCGGGCACCACATCGACGCTCGCGCCGACGCACCGCGTAATGACATTGGCGTAGGGATGCACCCGCGCCTGCTCCGGCGTCAGCAGCCCGGCGTCCACCTGCTCCTGCACGTAGCTGTGGTCCTTGGTGAGCTGGTGCAGTGCGCCGTTGCGCAGCAGGTATGCCCGCGAATCACCGACCTGCCCGATGAGGTAGCGGCCAGGCAGCAGCACCATGACCGTGGCCGTCGTGCCCATGCCGCGCTTGTCGTGCTCGGCCAGGGTGCGGGAGAAAATGGCATCGTTGGCGGTGCGGATGGCTTGCGCGAGCCGGTTGGACGCGCCGCTGTTGTCGAGTCCCTTGAGGCTTCCGACCTCGCGTGCGATCAGCCGCACTGCCATTTCACTCGCCACCTCACCCGCGGCATGGCCACCCATCCCGTCCGCCACGATGAAGAGCCCGCGGTCCGACAACATGAGGTAGTTGTCCTCGTTGCCTGACCGGACGATGCCGACGTCGGTGCGCGCTGCGCAGGTGAATCGCACCGGTTACCTCAGGAAGACCAGGGCGGCGGCGACGGCGGCGAGCACCAGGAACCCGATGAGCGCCCAGGTCGACACCGGCCACGAGGACTTGGCCGAGCCGCTGACCACGGTCTTGCGCGGCTGCGGCGGCCGGGCCGGTCGCGCGACGGGCGGTTCAGGCGCCGGCGGGGCACTCGCCTCGACCTGGATCGGCGGGGGTGCGACATCGATACGCGGCATGACCCGCGTGCCGGAGCCGTGCGACTCCGCCGCCGCATCCATGGGCTCGAAGAGCACCGCCACCTCGCCGAAGCGAATGGTGGCGCCGGGCGACAGCGGGAACTCGCCCTTGACCGGCTCGCCGTCCACCGTGGTACCGTTGGTCGAATCGAGATCGACGATGACCCAGACGCCCTCGCGACGCTGCAGCTTGGCATGCGCCGTGGACACGCTGGCTTCCGGCAGCACGATATCGTTGTAGTCGGCCCGGCCGATGTTCACCACCGGTGCCCGTACCGGCAGGCGCTTGCCCTTAGTGCCCCACCGCGAATCAGCAGGGACGCGAGCGGCGCGACCGGCGCAGGGGCCGGTGCGGGTGGCGGTGTCCGCAATACGCCGGCAGCGCCCGGAGCATGGGGCGGGAAACCGTGCAGTGTATCACTGAGTGCGGGCACCGCCGGAAGCGACGCCGGCGTTGTCGGGATGCCGTGCATCGTGTCGTTCAGCCGCTGCGAGGCGCCGAGCGCGGGACCCGAGAGAATCGGCGCCGCGATTCCGGCGGCCGGCTGGGCGTAGAAGCGGAAATCTTCGCCGCCGATCCGGATCACGTCAGCCCGGGCCAGCACGTGCGAGCCGCTGATGCGCTGGCCGTTGACCAGCGTACCGTTGGCGCTCGAATCGGTGATGATGTAGCCGTTGGGGCCAGGGCGGATTTCTGCATGACGGCGGGAGACCTCGGTACTGACGATCACCACGTCGCAGCCCGCATCGCGACCGAACACGAGGCCGTCCGGCGCGACGGCGTACTCCCGCCCATCGGTGAGGCTCACCAGCCGGCCGGATGACATGGGCCCCGCCGAACCACCCGCGGCTTGACCCTGAATTTCCGGGAACGAGAACGCGGCCATCATCTGGGTGCTACCCGAGCGCGCTTCGTCGACGACACGCAGCTCGTGGCCGGCCAGGGTGATCTTGTCGCCGTGCAGCAGCGGGGTGGGCTCCAGGCCAAGCCGGACACCATTCACGCGCACTTCGGCCACCGGCGTCCCGACCCGGATGGCCGCCTCGCCAGTCGAAAGCAGTTCCACCACAGCATGACGCACGAGAACGTCCGCACCCTCGAGCAGGATGCCCGCACCCGGGTCCGATCCGAGTACAAACTCACCCGCCGAGACGGGATGACGCCGTCCCCCCACCTCAAGCTGGATCATGTTCCGCGCAAGTGCATCATGTAGGTTCGACAATTCTAGCCCGCGTGACATAAGTGGACAAGAGACATGGAGTTGTGTCCATGCCTCCGCGCATCAGGCTGATTTGCGCACCGCATCCGGCCCGAATTGGAGCCGATGGAGCATGGCATAGAGGCCATCGGCCTCGAGCAGGGCACGGTGCGTGCCGCGCTCCCGGATCTCACCGTGATGCAAAACCAGGATCTGGTCGGCGTGCAGGATGGTGCTGAGGCGATGGGCCACGACGAGACTGGTCCGCCCCTGCATCAGTTCCGCCACGGCCTGCTGAATCAGCGCTTCGGCCTCCGCGTCGACCGAGCTGGTGGCCTCGTCGAGCACGAGAATTGTCGGATCCAGGGTCAAAGCGCGAGCAAAACTGAGGAGTTGCCGCTCCCCGACGCTGAGCGACCGGCCTCGTTCGCCCAGAATGTGACGATAGCCGTCCGGCAGCCGCCCGATGAAGCGATCGGCACCGACCCGCTCCGCCGCGGCACGGATCTCAGCCTCGCTCCGTTTCGAGTCGAGTGCGAGGTTGTGCAGGATGTCGCCCGTGAACAGGAAGAGGTCCTGCTGCACATAGCCGATCAGGCCCCGGAGTTCCTGGGATGACAATTCCCTGATGTCCATTCCATCGACAGTGATGCGCCCGCGCGTCGCTTCGTAGAAGCGGAGCAGCAGGCTGATGATCGTGGTCTTGCCTGCACCCGTGTGCCCCACCAGCGCCACCGTCTCGCCCGGACGCGCCGTGAAGGAGACGTCCGAAAGCACCCACGGGCCGTTCTCGCTGTAGCGAAACCAGACCGACTCGAACCGCACTTCGCCCCGCACCGGCGTGGGCAGCGCCCTCGGCGCGATGGGCTCGGCAACCGTTACCGGCTCATCCAGGAGCCGGAAGATCCGCTCCGACGACGCCATGGCGGCCTGGAGCAGGTTGAACTTCTCGGAGAGGTCCTGCAGCGGCTGGAAGAATCGTCGCGTCAGCTGGATGAACGCCGCCAGCACGCCGATCGTGAGCGTTCCCCCCAGCGTGCGCAGCCCTCCGTACCAGAGCACCAGCGCCAGTGCCACCGCGGTCAGGATCTCGACCGCCGGGAAGAAGATGGCGTAGATGGTGACCGAGCGAAGGTGCGCCGCGAGATGTTCCTGGTTGATGTCGCCGAACTCGCGCGCGGATGCGCGCTCCCGGGCGAACAGCTGCACCACGCGCATGCCGGAGAGATGCTCCTGCAGGTAGCTGTTGAGTCGCGCCAGCAGCAGCCGGATGTCGCGGAAGGCCTCGCGCACCCGGCGGCGAAAAATGCGCGCGAGCAGCCAGACGAAGGGAATCACCGCGAACGCCACCAGCGCGAGCTTCCAGTCGGCCACCAGCATCAGGATCATGATGGCCGCCAGCGTGAACAGGTCGCCGAACACCGTCACCACGCCGGAGGAGAAGAGCTCGTTCAGCGTCTCCACGTCCGACGTGACGCGCGTCATGAGGCGCCCGACCGGGTTCCGGTCGAAGTACGAAATGCTGAGACGCTGCAGGTGCGCGAAGATCTCGAGGCGCAGGTCGCGCATGACGCGCTGGGCGATGTAGGTGGTCACCAGCTCCTGCGCATAGGCGAGCACGAACTCGATCAGCAGCGCGCCCAGGGCGACAAGCGCGAGGGTCCGCAGCAGGCCGAAGTCGCGCCGGGGCACCGCGACGTCGAGCGCGCGCTCGGTCAGGATCGGGTTGACGAGGGCGAGGCCGGCGGAGGCAAGGAGCAGGAGCACCGCAAACGCCGCCAGCCAGCGGTATGGCCCCAGGTAGCGTACCAGCCGTCGCAGGATCGCTGCATCGTAGCCCGCGAGGCCGTGGTCGTCGTCGCGTTCGCCGGTCACGCCAGGTCGAATCCTTCTTCACCCTCGATCGAGATTCCCTTCAGTCCCTTCCGTACCCAGCTGGTGAAGACGAAGAACCCGAACGCGATGGTGAAATAACTGAGAATCAGGCGCCAGATCAGGATGTAGACCGGCGTCAGTTCCTTGGGCACGTACGCCGCCATGATCAGGGCCGAGAGCACCTCGGCGATCCCCGAGGCGCCCGGCGTCGGCGCGAAGTAGAGCAGGAAGGTGATCAGCGTCTGCAGCAGCAGGATGTCGACGAAATTGGCGTGGATGCCGAGGGTGCGCATCGCGACGTAGCCCGCGAGCAGCTTGTTGGCGTGCGATGGTGCCGACAGCAGGATGGCCCAGAGCAGGGCCAGCCAGCCCTTCGGCGAGTTGAAGACCTGCACCGAGGCGTTCGCCTGGTCGATGCCGGTGCGGAGGCCCTCGAGCCGCGCGGCGATGCGCGTGCTCCTGCGTCCGGCCCAGTCGGCGATCCGGTGCAGCAGCGCGCTGATGTGCCTGGGGAAGATGATGACCGCGATCAGGATGAAGCCGAGGGTGACGAAGACCCCGAGGCTGCCGAGGAAGAGGTCGTAGAGTGACAGGCCGAGCACGGCGTCATGGTTGCCGAGCGACTTCCCTGCCCCGAATACGATGGCCAGCGGGCCGGCGATGGCGAAGAATGCCACCGTGGCGATGAACGTCATGAGCGTCGACGTCACCGCAACCGGCACCGGGACGCCGAAGCGCCGCATGGTGTAGATCATCATCGGCGCGGCACCCGACTGCAGGGGCGTGAGGTACGAGCCCCACGCGCTCATGCCACCGGCGAGCATCATCCCCCCCAGCGGGGGATTGGGGTGCACCACACGGGCAACGACCCAGAGGCGGAGTCCGCCGCCAATCCAGTCCATCGACGCGAGCAGGAGGCCGACCAGCAGCCAGGCCCAGTGCAGGTGCAGCAGCTTGTCGATGGACGCCTGGGGATTCTTGCCGTAGATGAACGTCACGGCAAAACCGACGAGCGAGATCAGGAGAAAGATCTCGAGCCCGCGACGGATCAACTGGGGAGTGAAAAGTCGGGCGGCCATCCGGGGCGGAAACTAGCGGCCTGCGCCCACCGGCCGACAGCCCGCGCGACCCGAAGCTATCCCGAAGACCCGGCGCCCGCTATCCTTCCCTCCGCCATGCCGGACGTCATCCGCATCGTCAACGCACGCCAGCATAACCTGCAGGGCGTCACCGTCGATCT
Source organism: uncultured Gemmatimonadales bacterium (assembly GCA_963846945.1). Taxonomy (GTDB): domain Bacteria; phylum Gemmatimonadota; class Gemmatimonadetes; order Gemmatimonadales; family GWC2-71-9; genus JAGGAG01. The sequence continues at coordinate 11,459 of CAWJXX010000005.1, forward strand.
GCCCCACCGCGCGCTGATCGTGATCACCGGGCCCTCGGGCTCGGGGAAGTCGAGCCTCGCCTTCGATACCCTCTACGCCGAGGGGCAGCGCCGCTACATCGAGTCGCTCTCGACCTATGCGAAGCAGTTCCTCGACCGGATGCCCAAGCCGGATGTGGACCGGCTCGATGGCCTGGCACCGGCCGTCGCGATCGAGCAGCGGAACCCGACGGTGTCGAGCCGGTCCACCGTCGGTACCGCGACCGAGGTCTACGACTTCCTGCGGCTCCTCTGGGCCCGGGTCGGCACGCCCTACTGCCGCAAGTGCGGGGCACCGGTGCGCCGTGATACCGTGCAGTCGGCGACCGATGCCGTCGCGGCCGCGGCACCGGGGCGCCTGCAGGTGGCATTTCCCCTGCCTGCCTCCGCGCGCGCGAGTCATGAGTTGATCGTCGAGAACCTGAAGGCGCTCGGGTTCGTGCGGGTGCAGGCCGATGGCGTCCCCATGCACCTCGACGAGCTCGGCGCCAGGGTCGATCTCGCCCGTGCGCGCGAGCTGCTGGTGATCGTCGACCGTCTCGCGGGTCCGGGGGCGCGGCTGGCCGAGGCGCTGTCGACCGCGTTCGCCGAGGGCGAGGGCGTGGCCCTCGTGCTGCACGACGGCGGCCGGCTGCGCTTCACCGAGTTTCCCACCTGCAGCGCCTGCGACACTCCGTCGGTGCCACTCACGCCGAACCTGTTCTCGTTCAACAATCCGCGTGGCGCCTGCGAGGCGTGCAACGGCTTCGGGGCGACGCTGGAGTACGCCGAGTCGCTCATCGTGCCCGATCCCTCGCGAACCCTGGCGCAGGGCGCCATCGATCCGTGGACCAAGCCGCGCTACGAGTCGCGCCGCCGGCTCCTCATCAAGCGCGCGGCGGAACTGGGCGCAGACGGCGACACGCCGTGGCGAAAGCTCAAGGCGTCGGTGCGTCGCGAGCTGCTCCACGGAAAGAGCGGGAAATACCTCGGCATCTTCCCCTTCCTGAAGGGCCTCGAGGAGAAGCGCTACAAGCAGTACATCCGCGTCTTCCTGCGGCAGTACCAGCTGGCCGAGACCTGCATGTCGTGCGGCGGTTCACGACTCAACGAGCACGCGCGGGCCGTGCTGCTCGCGGGGCGCACGATCGCCGAGGTGGCGGCGCTGCCGGTCGAGGCGCTGCACGACTGGCTGGAGACCCTTCCCCTCACCGGCTTCGCGCAGCAGGTCGGCGCGCCGGTGCTGGAGCAGCTGGCGCCGCGCATCGAATACCTGAGGGATGTCGGCCTCGGGTACCTCACGATGGATCGCCAGACCCGGACACTCTCCGGGGGAGAGGCGCAGCGCATCTCGCTGGCGAATGCGCTCGGCTCGCGCCTGGTGGATACGCTGTACGTGCTCGACGAGCCCTCCATCGGGCTGCATTCGCGTGACACCGACCGGCTGCTGCGGCTGCTCCACCGGCTGCGCGACGGCGGGAATACCGTGGTCGTGGTCGAGCATGACATGGCGGCGATCCGCCACGCGGACTTCATGCTGGAGCTCGGGCCCGGCGCGGGCGAGCACGGCGGCCGCGTCGTGCATGCGGGGCCGCTCGACGGCGCCCTTCATTCCCTCACGGGGCAGTACCTCACCGGCGAAAAGCGCATCGGCGTGCCCAGTGTCCGGCGCGTCACCGGCCCGCGGTGGCTCACCGTTCGGGGCGCCACGGCTGCACAACCTCGAAGGCGTCGACTGCGACATTCCCCTGGGCACGCTGACCGCGGTGACCGGTGTCTCCGGGTCGGGCAAGAGCACGCTGATCCATGACGTCCTGTACCGCCAGCTCGAGGCACGACTGCACGGAGGCCATTCGGCCAAGTCGCACCTGGGTGAGCTGGTGGGCGAGGGCACGCTCGGCGGCGTCGAGTGGCTGCACGACGTGCTCCTGGTGGACCAGTCGCCGATCGGCCGCAGCCCGAGGTCCAATCCTGTCACCTACATCAAGGCCTTCGACGAGATCCGCGAGCTGTTCGCCAGCCAGCCACTGGCCCGGCAGCGCAAGTACACCCCGGCGACCTTCTCCTTCAACCTGGCGGGCGGGCGCTGCGAAACCTGCGAGGGGGCCGGCCACGTGCAGGTGGAAATGGTATTCATGGCCGACGTGTTCGTCCCCTGCGAGACATGCAACGGCTCGCGCTTCAAGCGCGAGGTGCTGGATGTGAAGATTCACGGCCAGTCGATCCACGACGTGCTGCAGTGGACCGTCGAGGAGGCAATCGCGAAGTTCCGCCACCAGCCGAAGCTGGGGATTGCCCTCTGGCACCTGCAGCAGGTGGGCCTGGGCTACCTGCGCCTGGGGCAGCCGGCGACGACGCTCTCGGGTGGGGAGGCCCAGCGGCTCAAGATCGCGCGCGAACTGGCGCAAGCCGGCAAGCGGGCGGGACGCAAGCTCTACATCCTGGACGAGCCCACCACGGGCCTGCACCTGGACGACGTGCGGGTCCTGATGAGCGTGCTGGATCGCCTGGTCGATGCCGGCCATACGGTGCTCGTCATCGAGCATCATCTCGACGTCATCAAGCGGGCCGACTGGGTCATCGACCTGGGACCGGAAGCCGGGAGCGGCGGCGGCCGCGTGGTGGCGCAGGGCACGCCCGAGGCCGTGGCCCAGGTCCCGGCGTCACACACGGGACGCTACCTGCGCAACGTCCTGGAGGAGCCGGCGTTCGCGGGAACTACGTAAGAGGTGAGAGGTGAGAGGTGAGAGGTGACGAGGTGAGAGTGAGTGAAGGACCTCCCTCTTACTCTTCTTCTTACCTCTTACCTCTTACCTCTTACCTCTCACCTCTTACCTCTCACGCCATCCCGGCAATTAGGGTCCAGGCGTCCTGCACATGCCGGAATTCGGTCGCCCGGGCGCCGATGGCCATGCGAATCACGTACTGGCCGTTGAGCGCCGTGTGCGTGAGGAAGACCTGTCGCGTTGCATTGATCCGCTCGAGCAGTTCCCTGTTGCGCGCGTCGACTGGCCTCTGGCAGTTCGCCCGGCAAGGGCTTGAGCCTGAAGCACACCAGGGCCAGTGGCACCGGTGCCATGACCTCGAAACGGCCATCCTCGTGGATCCACTGGACGACCTGCTGCGCCCAGTCGCAGTGCAGCCGAAGCAATCGCTGGATGCCTTCCACGCCGTAGCTGCGAATGACCCACCAGAGCTTGAGCGCACGAAAGCGCCGGCCCAGCTGGATGCCCCAGTCGCGGAAGTTGGCGACTTCCGCATCGTGGGTGGTGCGCAGGTACTCCGGATTCGCCGAGAAGGTGCGGAGCAACGCCTCGACATCCCGGACGAAGTAGGCCGAACAATCGAAGTTGATGAGCATCCACTTGTGGGGATTGAACACGAACGTGTCGGCGAACTCGACGCCGTCGATGATCCAGCGCTTCTCCGGCAGGATGGCCGCGGTACCGGCATAGGACGCATCGACGTGAAACCAGACTCCGTGCCGGCGGCAGATTTCTCCGATCGCGCGGAGCGGGTCGAGTGCGGTGGATCCCGTTGTCCCGGTCGTGGCCACTACGGCCGTCGGCAGGTGACCCGCCGCGAGATCGGCGACGATGGCGCGCTCCAGCTCGGCCGGCCGCATCGCATAGTTCCCGTCCAGGTCGATCAGGCGCAGGGAGTCGAGGCCATATCCCGCCAGCCGCACGGCCTTGTCCACCGAGGAGTGGCGCTCTCGCGATGCGTAGACGGTCAGCTGTCGTGGCGCGGAGCGCAGCCCCGCCCCATGGCTCGAGTACTGGGTGGCACGCTCGCGCGCGGTGAGGAGCGATACCAGCGTCGCCGTGGATGAGGTGTCCTGGATGACGCCGGTGAATCCCCCGGGCAGGCCCAGCATCTGGCGCAGCCACTCCATCGTGACCTGCTCGAGCTCCGTCGCGGCCGGGGAGGTTGCCCAGGACATGCACTGGGCCCCGATGGTCGCCGTCAGCATTTCTGCCAGCACCGAGGGCGCGCTTGCGGTGGATGGGAAGTATGCGAAGAACCCGGGGTGTCCCCAGTGCGTCATGCCGGGAAGAATCGACCGGCCGAAGTCCGCCATCAGCTGGTCGGTCGTGCTCCCTTCAGCCGGCGGCGATTCCGGGAACATCCTGCGGATGTCACCTGGCTTCACGTCTGGCGTCACCGGCAGTCGCTCGATGCCCGCCATGTAGTCGGCCATCCAGTCCACCAGCTGATGGCCGGCAACGCGGAATTCGTCAGGCTCCACTGGTCTTCCTCCCTTTCCCGATGGCCGCGGCCAGTCGTTCCTGCGCCGCGATGATTGCGTCGGTCGTGCCGCTGAGCGCCAGCACGTCTCCCGCCTCGAGCCGGACGCCACCGGATGGATAGATCAGTGACCGCTCGCCGCGGCTGACAGCCACCACGGTTGCGCCGGTGAGACCGCGCAGGTTGAGGTCGGCCAGCGTCTGGCCGTCTGCGGCGCTCTCCGCGTCCACCGTGAGCGCGGAGAGATGCCCGATGCCGGGGAGCAATTGCTCCACCTGCGCCAGCGCCGCATCAGGCGTGCTGGCGCGGCGATGGTCCGACGCGAGCACATGCGCCGCCACCTCGGCGGTCGCGCGCACATGACCCTGCAGGTCCTTCGCCGCCCGCCAGAATGCGATCCCCAGCAGCGCCAGCAACAGCACGACCAGCGCCGGCGCACTCAGGCGCGGCAGGAACGGCTGCGTCACGGCCATCACCAGGAGACCGACCCCAGGATCGCCCCCACCTGGAGGGCGAGCGCCAGTGCGCGACGCGGTGCGCGGCCCTGGTCGACGCCGCGCACCGGAAGCGGAAGCGCCTCGGCCGCAAGTCGCTCCGCCAGGTCGCGTCCGCCGCGCATCATTGCGATCGCAAACGGCAGGGCCACGATGGCGGCTGCCGCGATGGCCAGCAGCGAACCCGCCTGCTCGCCAAGGCCGGCTCGTGATGCGATGAGGGTGCCCAGTGCCGCCAGGTTGCGCGATGCGGCGATGACGATCACCGCCAGCATCGCCGCGGCGGCCACCAGGAGCAGCAGGCCGCGCCGCACGAGGCGCCATCCCGAAATCATGCGCGGCTGGCGCAGCAGCTCCAGCCAGGAACCGTAGAGCGACACGAACGTCTGCAGCGGCCGCGGCAGCCGGGCGTCGACCTCGAGCGCCAGCGCCTGCGACCGCGCCATCAGCAGCGGCGTGGTGAACGCGGTGATCATCGCCACCGCGACCGCCACGCTGAAGAGCCGGGCACTCCCGCTGCTGAGCCCGGCGCCCAGCGTGGCGATGACAAAGGAGAACTCGCCGATCTGCGTCAGGCTCATCCCGGCCTGGACCGAGGTCCGTACCGGCTGCCCCGACAGGAATGCGCCGATGGTGCCTCCGAGCGACTTGCCCACGATGACCGTGGCGGTCAGGGCAAGCACGAGCGGCCAGTCACGGAGTGCGGCGGGCGGGTCGAACAGCATGCCGATCGACACGAAGAAGATGCCGGTGAACATGTCGCGCAGGGGTTCCACCAGTGGCTGGACATGGCGCGACACGCCTGCCTCCGAAATCAGCGCGCCGGCGAGGAACGCGCCGAGTGCCACGGACAAGCCCTGGGACTGGGCAAGCAGCGCCAGTGCAAAGCAGAACCCGACGCTGGTGACGAGCAGCGTCTCCTTGCGCCGGAGTCGCACCAGGAAGCGGAAGAATGGCGGCACGACGAAAAGCCCGATGCCCACCAGCGCGGCGATGATGAGCACCAGTCGCCCCACCGTGCGCAGCAGTGCCTCGCCCATCGCGCCTTCGCCCGTCGCCAGCGCCGAGAGCGTCGCGAGCATGAGGATCGCGACCAAATCCTCGGCGATGAGGATGCCGAACACGGCCTCGCGCAGCCGCTGCTCGACCTTCAGGTCGGCAAAGGCATGCGACACGATCATGGTGGAGGAGATGGACACCAGCGCGCCGGCCAGGACGCTGCCGGTGGTCCCGAGGTCGAAGGCCGACGCGACCTGGAAGCCGAGGGCGAAGGTGAGCCCGATCTCGATGAGCGCGACCACCCCGGCGGTCGGGATGAGCCGGGCCAGCGTCCGGAAGTTGAATTCCAGGCCCAGTGAGAACATGAGCAGGATGACGCCAAGCTCCGCCAGCGTGCGGATGGACTCCTCGCTCGCGAAGAACGGGATCGGCGTGTGCGGCCCGACGATGATCCCGGCCAGCAGGTACCCGAGCACGACCGGCAGCCGCACCAGCTGGCAGGCGACCGTCGTGAACGCCGCGGCACACAGCACCAGGGCCAGGTCCTGCAGGAAAAGATGCGGATTCACCGTGCCACGCGTGCGTGCATGTATGTTCCCCCGCCATGTCCGTTCATGTCCCTGTCGCCGAACAGCCCGAGGCGCGCCATCACCTGGCGGGCCTCGGCTGGATGCTGCTCGCGCAAGGATGCTTCGCCGTGATGAACGTAAGTGCGCGAGTCGCCGGCGGCGATCTGCCCTGGCCCGAGGTTGCCGCCTCGCGGTTCCTGGTCGGCGCGCTCATGGCCTGGCTCTTTGCGCGATCCCGCGGCGTGTCGCTCCGGATCGCCGACCAGCGCACGTCATGGGGCCGCGCCGTGTTCGGGACGGCCTCCGCGCTCTGCACCTTCTACGCGCTCACCTCACCTCGCATTCACCTCGGAGACGCCGTGACGCTGGGGGCGACCGCGCCGATCTTCGTGGCGCTGCTCGCCCCCTGGTTCCTAGGTGAGCCGCGATCCCGCATGGTGGGTGTCTCGGTGGTGATCGCCTTCGCCGGCGTGGTGCTCCTGCTGCAGCCGAAATTCGAGAGCGCCGCATGGGTGGCCGGGGTCGCCACCATGGGCGCCGTGTTCTACGCGTTCGCCATGATGCTGTTGCGCCGCCTGGGCCCGGGCGAAAGCAGCGAGGCCGTCGTGCTGCATTTCTCGCTCGTGGCCATGGTCACGACGGCGCTCCTGTCACTTGCGGTCTGGCGCACGCCGACCATGCCCCAGGCGCTGCTCCTGCTCTTCACCGGCCTGGCCGGCGGGGGCGGCCAGCTGGCCATGACCCGCGCCTATGCCCTGGAGGGCGCGGCGCGTGTCGCGGTACTCACCTACCTCGGCATCCTGTTCACGGTGCTGCTCGCGATTCCGATGTTCGGCGAGCGGCCGAGCCTGATGCAGGCGGCGGGCGGCCTCGCCATCGTGGGCGCCGGCCTGCTTCTGACGCGATCGGTGCGACCAATGGTCGCCGAAGATTAGTTTTCGGTGGAACGACTCTGGGAGGAACGGATGGCAGGACAAGGATCGTCGGGCAACGTGATCGCGGCACTCGCGAGCTTCTTCATTCCGGGGCTGGGCCAGTTGCTGCAGGGTCGCCTCGCGAAGGCGGTCGTCATGTTCGTGCTGGCCGCCATCCTCTGGTGGTTCCTGCTGGGCTGGGCCGTGCACCTCTGGTCGATTCTCGACGCGGCGCTCTACAAGCCGGAGGGTTCCCGATCCTGATTCCCCTCCTCCTGCTGACCATCAGTGTGGCCTCGCAGGACACGACCCCGCTGCAGCGACTCCTTGCCGATGACTGGCAGTACCGGATGGAGACGTCGCCCGAAAGTGCCACCTTTCTCGGCGACCATCGCTATGACGCGAAGCTGACGGACCTGTCGGCCTCCGCGATCGCCGCGCGCCAGGCACACACGCGGGCCATGCTCCAGCGCGCCAGCGGCGTGCCTTCGTCCACCCTCGACGACCAGGATCGTCTCTCGCTCGAGCTCTTCATCTGGGACAAGACCATCGAGGTCGAGGGACAGAAGTTCTCCACCTGGCTGATGCCCCTCGACCAGCTCGACGGGGTGCAAGTCGGGTTTCCGGTGCTCATTGCGGCAATGCCGTACACCCGCGTCCGCGACTACGACAACTACCTGGCGCGGCTCGATGCCTTTCCCCGGTTCATCGACCAGACGATTGCCCTGCTCCGCGAGGGGATCAAGACGGGATGGGTCCAGCCTGCCTTCCAGTTGCGCGGCATACCGGCCCAGATCGACGGGCAACTGGTAACGAACCCGACGGCAAGCCCCCTCTACAAGCCGGTCACGAACCTGCCGGCCGATTTCCCCTCGCGCGAGCGCGCCCGCATCTCGGTCGCGGCCCAGCGCAGCATTGCCGACTCGGTCATGCCCGCGCTCAAGAAGCTCCGCGCCTTCGTGCAGGACGAATACCTGCCGGCAGGACGGAAGCAGCCGGCGGCGACGTCCCTGCCGGGCGGCGAGGCGTACTATGCCTGGCAGGTTCACGCCAACACCACGCTCGACGTGACGCCGGCCGATGTGCACCAGCTTGGGCTGGCCGAGGTAAAGCGCATCCGGCTCAGCATGGATTCCGTCCAGAAACAGGTGGCGTATACCGGGAGCTTTGCCGACTTCCTGCACTTCCTGCGGACCGACCCCCGCTTCTATTACACGACGCCGGACCAGCTGCTGGAGGGATTCCGCGCCATCGCGAAGCGGATCGACGGCGCCCTGCCCGGGCAATTCGCCACCCTGCCCCGGGCGCCGTACGGGGTGCGCCCCTTTCCGGACTATGAAGCTCCCTCGCAAACGGGCGCGCGCTACTACCCGTCGGCGGAGGACGGCTCCCGCGCCGGCTTCATGATGGTCAACACCTATCGGCTCGACGCGCGACCCAGATACACGATGGAGGCGCTCACGCTGCACGAAGCAATGCCGGGACACCACCTCCAGATCGCGCGCGCGCAGGAACTGTCGGACCTGCCGCAATTCCGCCGCAATGCGGGTTACACCGCCTATGTGGAGGGCTGGGCGCTGTACGCGGAGAGCCTGGGCAGTGCCCTCGGGTTGTACACCGATCCCTACTCGCGCTTCGGGCAGCTCACCTACGAGATGTGGCGCGCCTGCCGCCTGGTCATCGACACCGGCATTCACGAGTATGGCTGGTCGCGCGACTCCGCGATCGCCTATCTCCTCTCCAATGCCGCCCTCTCGCAGGAGGAAGCGGCAGTGGAAGTGGATCGGTACATCGTGTGGCCCGGCCAGGCCCTGGCGTACAAGCTGGGCGAGCTGCGAATCAAGGCGATCCGGGCCAAGGCCCGCGCAGTCCTGGGGGACAAGTTCGACGTGCGGCGGTTCCACGATGCACTGCTGGAGAACGGCCCGCTCCCGCTCGACGTGCTCCAGCGGCAAATGGACCTGTGGATTGCGGGAACCCATGCCGGCGCGAACTGATCGCAGGGCACTGCCCTACGACTGGGACGACGCGGTGTCGCACCTCAAGTCGCGCGACAGGCGCCTGGCGAGGCTGATCGAGCGCTCCCATCCGCTGCGGCTGGAGCTGGCACATACGCAGAGCCTTTTCCACGCACTCACCGAGGCCATCGTCTACCAGCAGCTTTCGGGTCGCGCCGCCGGTACGATTTTCGGCCGGGTACGCGCGATCTACGCACCGAAGCGGTTCCCCACGCCGGCCGACCTGGTGGCAACGCCGCCCGCGCGCCTGCGCGCCGCCGGGCTCTCGAATGCGAAGACGGCGGCCGTCCAGGACCTGGCGCGCCGGACCGCTTCCAGGGAACTGCCCACGCTGGCGCAGGCGCGGCGGCTGACGGATGACGAGCTGGTGGAGCGGTTGACCGTGGTGCGGGGCATCGGGCCGTGGACGGTGCACATGCTGCTGATCTTCCGCCTCGGTCGACCGGACGTGCTGCCGGTGGCGGACTATGGCGTGCGGAAGGGATTCGCGCTGACCTACCGGAAGAGGGAGTTGCCGACGCCCGCCGAGCTCACGGCGCACGCGGAGCGCTGGCGTCCGTACCGGTCGCTGGCCAGCTGGTACATGTGGCGCGCTCTGGACGCCTAGAGCCGGTTCCGCAGGAACCAGGTGAGCGTAATGCCGATGATGTTCGCATCACCGGGCTCGCACGAGGTGCACTCCTGCCGCAGGTAGTAGACCTGCAGCTGTGCCACGTGATGCAGTGGCACCTGGACGCCCAGGGCATACTGCTCCTCATCCCAGCTGTCACTCTCCCAGCTGTAGAAGAACTCCGCTGACGCATAGGGCGTGATCTTCACGCCGCTGATCAGCACGTCGCGCTCGACGCTGAGGCGATTCCGGTAGCGGGTGGAGTACTTGTCGTTGACCCAGCGGAACTCGAATCGGTTGCGATCCTCCACCAGCCAGCGGTCAAAGGGCCGTTCGCGCGGCGTGATCTCGACGCCAAGCCGGTTTTCGACCTTGGTGGAAGAGCCATTCTCGGTGTGGAGATATTCGTAGCCTGCGGCGGTCGTGACGTGGTGTTCCTTGTCATCGTCGAGGTTCACCAGGTGCTGCCGCTTGATCCGCAGCAGCTGGTAGCCGAGCCCCAGGCTCGCATTCCACTGGGTGTAGTCGACGTTGGTCGCGTCCTCGATCTCCCCGCCCGCAACCAGCCGCAGCTTGTCCGGAAGCCGAAGGTAGAGGTTCAGGCTGGCCCCAGATCTCCGTCGCATCGGGCACCGATTGTGCCGAGGCCACGCCGGGCGCGCACGCGAGCGCTGCCACCAGGAGGAGCGCGGTGCGCCGGCTGGGAAACCGTCTCAAAGTCGCTCGGCCCTGCTCTCGACATCGACGCTCAGCCTGAGCGGCGGGCCCTCCGGCGCTGCCGACGTCGGCAAAGCCGATGAGCTGTGGTGCATTGGCGCGCCACCAGGCATCGGCTTCCTCCTCCGTCCAGCGGCCCAGCATCGGTTCGATCACGTCATCCAGCATGAGCTCGACGGCACGGGCCGACTGCGGCCGCTGTGCCGGATCCTTCGCGAGCAGCCGGAGCACGAGGGCCTCGAATTCCGGCGACACGGGTTGCCCCAGCTTCTCGGAGGGTGACATGGGTCGCTCCTCCATGTGGCGTCGCATGACCTCCTTTGCATTGATGCCGAAGAAGGGCTGCACGCCGGTCACCAGGAAATAGGCCACCACACCGAGCGAATACAGGTCGGCACGCGCATCGACCTCCGCGGACGCCGAGGCGGCCTCGGGCGCCATGTAGAGCGGGGTTCCGACGGCGGCACCGTCCCGCGTCAGGTCGGCGTCCGGCACCTCGCTCTCCTTCACCAGCCCGAAGTCCAGCACCTTCACGAAGTCCGCCACCTCACCGCGATGACAGAGCATGAGGTTCTGCGGCTTGATGTCCCGGTGGATGAGCCCGGCCGCATGGGCTTCGGCCAGGGATCCGCACACCTGTCGCAGGATGTGCGCGACGCGGCGCTCCGGCAGCGGCCCGAACCGCTGCACGACGACATCGAGCGTCAGGCCGCGGAGGTATTCCATCGCATAGTAGAACGTGCCGCCCGGCGACCGGCCGTAGTCGAAAATCGTGATCGTATTGGGGTGGACCAGCTGGCTGGTCGCCTGGACTTCCTTCTCGAATCGCTTGAGGGCCTGCGGCGTGTTCCGTTCCGGCCGCAGGAGCTTCACGGCCGTCGGCCGACGCAGAAACGCGTGACTGGCGCGATACACCGTCCCCATGGCCCCTTCCCCGATCATTCGCTCCAGCGTGTACTGCCCGAGCTGTTCAGCCCGCCGCGCACGGCTGCGCGCACGCTCGAGCGCGTCAAACCCGAGCCAGATGAGTCCGGTACCGAGTATGAGCAGCCCCAGCAACGCGGCGAACGCGCGCCAGAGGATCCTGATGCCCTCATAGCTCTCCGTAACCGACTGTTCCACGCCAAGACCGACGGAGGCTTTCGGGAACCAGCGCCAGATCCCCACGACATCCTGGCCGAGGTAGCTGCGATACCCCTCGAGGTCGTAGCCGTCACGACCCTCGGTGGCATGCTGCGCGAGAACGGTCAGCGGCCATGCCGTGGGCGGCGTCCCCGGATCGTAGCCATCCAGCAGGTCTCCCCCGGGATTGCCGAGACGCACGTGCAGCGCGGATCCGATGAGGGTGTCGCGGGCCAGCAGGCCCGCCCGGCGAAGTTCGGCATTGAACCGGCTGGTGGTGAGGAGGACCCCCTCCCGATTGAAAATGTAGGTCTCGCCGGTGCGGCCGGGGCGGCCGGCCATGATGATCGGGTCGAGTGCCGTCGCCGGATCACTGCGGATGTCGAACCACCCGATGACCTGCCCTCTTCCGCCTGGTCCGTCTGGTCCCGCGAACAGGGGAGTGGCGGTCACCAGCACCGGCCGCAACCGGCCGGTCTGCTCGCCGGCGCTGTCGCGCACCTTGATGCCATAAGGGGGAACGGTGATGGTCTCGCCGCGTCGCAGGCGCTCGATGAGGTCCGGCGTATACGCCCGGGAGACGGTGCCGATCGACAGCGAGTCGTTGGACGCGATGACGCGGCTGTCCATGCCGACGACGGCGAAGTTCTCGTATCCGTGGCTCTCGAGCAGCGGATGCAGCCGCGCGGTGAGGTGGAGCGCCGCCGGCAGGCGCCGAAGCTGGGGAACAGTCGACCGTGGGGCCTGTGCAATCAGGTCCAGGAGGTCGCTCCGGATGCCGGGCTCCGCCGCGATCCAGGCCACCAGCGTCTGCTGGCCACGCAGCAACGCGGTCAGGCCCTCGACCTCGGCGTTGAGCACGAGATGCAGGCGGTCCTGCGTGCGCTCGCGAACGTTGTTGCGCACGACACCGTGGGCCCACCAGGCCACGGCGCACAGCGCCGCGAGCGACAGCGCCACGATGGCCCATGACCGCCGCTCTTCCCGCTGCATCATCCGGGGACCGCCGCTGTCTGGAGGAAGGACCATGCATCATATTGAGGGACGCCGTGACCGCGCCATGCCGGCGCCGAAACCATCCTCCCACGGCAATCCCTGCGGGTCACCTCTTTCCCGGAGCACTCGATGCGCGTGTCGGTCATGCGGCGTGGGACAATACTGGCATTCTCCCTGTGGCTCGTGGCAGGCAGCGCCGGCGCGCAGGTCAGGACGGCGATGCCCAGGCCGTCGCCAACGGGAGCGCCACCGGGGCTCGACCAGTACGTCGAACAGGTCATGAAGGAGTTCGGTGTCCCGGGCGTGTCACTGACGATCGTGAAGGACGGCAAGGTCGTGCTCACCAGGGGCTACGGCGTGAAGAAGCTGGGCGAGCCCGCGCTGGTCGATGCCGGCACGCTCTTCGGCATTGCGTCCAATACCAAGGTGTTCACGTCGCTCGGGCTCGGCCTGCTGGTGGAGGAGGGCAAGGTCAAGTGGGACGAACCGGTGATCACCTACCTGCCCTGGTTCCGCATGTACGACCCGTGGGTGACCCAGCAGATCACGGTGCGCGACCTGCTGGTGCACCGGAGCGGCCTGGGCCTGGGGGCAGGCGACCTGATGTGGTGGCCCGAGTCCAACTATACCCGGCGGGAGATCGCGGATCGCATCCAGTTCATCAAGCCGGCGACCAGCTTCCGCTACGACTATGCCTACGACAACGTGCTCTACCTGGTCGCGGGCCAGGTGATCGAGGCCGTGTCCGGACAGACGTGGGAGGACTTCATCACCAGCAGGATCCTGGTGCCCGCCGGGATGACCGGCACCTTCGCCCACTATCCGGCACCAGGTGACCGCGGCAACATCGCGACGACGCACGCGAAGGTGCAGGGCTCGGTGCGACCGGTGGCACCGGACACCAGTTCGGCGACCAACCCGGCCGGCGGAATCATGACGAACGCCACGGACGAGGCGAAATGGCTCATGATAATGGCCGATTCCGGGCGCATTCCCGGGGGTGGAACGCTGTACAGCACGCGGACCGCGCGCGCCCTGTGGAGCCCCGTCACCATCCTGAACAACAACCCGCCGCCCCCCCAGCTCGCCCCGCTCCGCTCCAACTTCAAGGCCTACGCCCTCGGCCTCTTCATGGGTGACTACCGCGGGTTACAAGATGGCGCAGCACACCGGGGGATTGCCGGGCTTCGTGTCCGAAGTCACCACCATTCCTGACCTGCGACTGGGTGTGGCCGTGTTCACCAATGCCGAATCCGGGGCGGCGTTCAGCGCCATCACGTTCCGGATACTCGACTACTACATGGGAGCGCAGTTCGACTGGCTCGCTGCCTTCCGCTGGGCCCAGGCGCGTGGCGACTCCGCGGATGCAGCGGAGATGAAGCAGGCCACGGCCGCGCGAGATTCGGCCAGCAAGCCATCGCTTCCACTGGCCCGCTATGCCGGCACCTTCCGGGACAAGTGGTATGGCGACGTCGCGGTGACCGAGGAAAACGGGAAGCTGGTCATGCGCTTCACCCATACCCCGGTCCTCGTCGGCACGCTGGAGCACTGGCAGTACGACACGTTCATCGTGCGATGGACCGATCGGGAGGTGCGTGCGGATGCCTATGTCACCTATGCACTCAACCCGGACGGCAGTATTGCGAACGTCAAGATGGCGCCCGCGTCACCCGATGTGGACTTCAGCTTCGACTTCCAGGACCTGGACCTGGTGCCGGTGGCGAAATAGACGGGAGACGGGAGACGGGAGACGGGAGACGGAGACGCGGAGACGCGTGAAAACAAGGCGGCCCCGGGATCGCTCCCGGGGCCGCATTGTGCCCCTGCCCCACGCGCGCCGACGAGGTTCAGGCCGCTTTCTTGGTCAACGCACCAGCAACTTTCGCCGAGATAAGGCCGAAGATGGCGCCGAGTATCATGGAGAGTGCCACCACGATGATCGGGTTGCCCTGGATGTCGACGATGACCAGCTTGTCCATCACCATGACATTGGCGGTCTGCAACAGGTATGCAAACGTCGCCGCGTAACCGTAGACGCTCGCGGGAATCGTGGACAATGCCTTCACGTGCGCGGCCAGTACCATGACGAACACGGTCAGTCCCACCGCGATCGCCGGGTGCAGGCCATGCAGGATGAGCACCGCGCCGACCGCGGCGCAGACAATACCGAAGATGTTGCAGATGATGGTCTTCTTGAGGGCCTCGGTGTCGCCGCCGCTATGGAAGAAACAGGCCCAGGCAATGAAGCCGGCCCAGATCGCGAGGCCGATTTTCAGGTACAGGGCAGTCGCAATACCACCCAGAACGCCGATGCTCAGCGCCAGCGCTACCAATGGAGTCATGTTGTCAGGTTCCCAATGGAGGCCCGGGCGGCGAGGTGCGGACGCGTCACGCCGGCGAGCCGTGAGGGCACGGTGGAGCACATGCGGGCTCTGCCATATACGGGTCGGGACGAGCTTTGTCCAATGTGTAACATTGTCGCTACACATTAGAAATGACAAGAATAGTTGACAAATATGCCCAGGCTGGCTGACGGCCTCTTCCTCGGGGCGGACGGCGCGGCCCGGTGTTTCTGGTGCGCCTCCACCCCGGAATACATCGCCTATCACGACGACGAGTGGGGCTTTCCGGTGCGCGACGACCGCCGGCTCTTCGAGAAGCTCTCGCTCGAGGGATTCCAGGCGGGCCTGAGCTGGCTCACCATCCTGCGCAAGCGCGACGCCTTTCGGGAGGCGTTCAAGGGCTTCGATATCGAGGCAGTTGCACGGTTTACGCCGAGGATGGTCGATCGCCTGCTGACCAATGACGGGATCGTCCGGCATCGGGGAAAGATCGAAGCCACCATCAACAACGCGAAGAAGGCTGCGGCTGCGGCGGATGAATTCGGTTCGCTGGCCCGCTACGTCTGGCAATACGAGCCGCCGGCGGCGCAGCGGCCGGCGAGGATCACGCGGGCTGCGCTCGGGAAACTCGGTGGGTCCGAGGCGGCGGCCGCCCTGTCGAAGGACCTCAAGAAACGCGGATGGAAGTTTGTCGGACCAACGACCGTCTACGCGTTCATGCAGGCGATGGGCCTGGTCAACGACCATCTCGAGGGCTGCGTGGTGCGGCCACGAGCACTCACAATGCGCGCGAGGTGAACATGTCCGTCACCCGGAACGTTCCGTACGTCACCCTCGCGGCTGCGAAGCAGATGGCGGCCGCGGCGGAAGCCGAGTCGGTGAAGCGTGGCTGGTCGGTCGCGGTCGCGGTGGTCGATCCCGCCGGGGGCCTCGTCCTGTTCCACATGCAGGATGGAACCCAGGCCGCCAGCGCTGACGTGGCCGTGCGCAAGGCGCACACAGCCGCCCGGTTCAGGCGCCCGACCAAGGCGCTGGAGGACACGATCGCCGGAGGGCGGACGGCGCTGCTTTCGATTCACCCCGGCGCCGCAATGGTCGAGGGCGGATTGCCAATGGTGCGGGATGGTGTCATCGTCGGCGCGATCGGTATCAGCGGCATGACATCCGCGCAGGACGGCGAGATCGCCGCTGCAGCCCTCGCCGCAGTCGATTGAGCCGGGTGGAGTGATCATGCCGGACGCGACGCCAGTTGCGCTCACCCTGCGTGCCGCGACGATTGCCGACGTGCCGCGGCTGGAGCGCCTGATCGACCTGTCCGTGCGAGGCCTGAGCGCCGGGTACTACTCGCCCGAACAGATCGACAGCGGGATCCGCTACGTTTTCGGCCCCGACAGCCGCCTGATCCATGATGGCAGCTATTTCTGTGTCGAGGCGGCCGGCGACATCGTGGCGTGCGGCGGCTGGAGCCGGCGCAAGAGTCACTATGGTGGTGACCAGGTGCATCGCGAGGATGATGACTTCATCGATCCGGCGCACGAGCCTGCCCGGATCCGTGCATTCTTCGTGCACCCCGCGTGGGCGCGGCGCGGGATCGGCCGCATGCTGCTCGACGCCGGCGCGAATGCGGCCCGCGCCGCCGGCTTCACGGCATTGACCCTCTCGGCGACGTTGCCGGGGGAGCCACTGTACCTGGCCTGCGGCTTCAGCGTGGTCGAGCGCAAGGAAGTGAGGTTGCCCGATGGCGTGCTGCTCCCGGTGGTACAGATGCGTCGCGACCTGCCTGGCGTGACGGGATGAAAGTCCTGCTGTTCGGCGCCTCGGGGATGGTTGGGCAGGGCGTGCTGCGGGAATGCCTGCTGGACAAGGGTGTGGAGCGGGTGATCACCATCGCGCGCCGGCCCATCGGCACCACGCACGCCAAACTGCGGGAGTTCGTGCAGGCCGACGTGACCGACCTGGCGCCAGCCGGGCACGAACTGGCCGGGCCTCGATGCCTGTTTCTTCTGCCTCGGCGTCACGGCGGCGGGATTGGACGAAGCATCGTATCGGCGGATAACGTATGACCTGACACTCGAGGTGGCAGGGCGACTCGCGGGCATGGCACCGGCGATGACTTTCATCTACGTGTCCGGTCAGGGCACCAGCAGTGCGGGGCGGATGATGTGGGCCCGGGTGAAGGGGGCCACGGAAGACGCCCTGCTCGCCCTGCCCTTCAAGGCGGCGTACATGTTCCGGCCGGGATACATCCAGCCGATGCACGGCATCACCTCGAGTACCACCTGGTACCGGATGATCTATGCGGTGCTCGGCCCCCTGTATCCCGTCCTCCAGCGACTCGCGCCCGACCACGTCACCACTACCGAGAAGGTGGGCCTGGCCATGATCGAGGCAACGCGACACGGGGCGTCCGCGCACCTGCTGGAGAATCGCGACATCAACGCCCTGGCTGCACGAGCACTCGCTCGTGGCCGCTGACCCCGTGCTGGTGCTGAGGCGGGCCGGTCCGCCGATGAGCCGGCGATCCTGGCGCTCGCCGACGAGCTGGCGTCGTTCCCGGTGCCCGCCTGGCGCGGACCAGCCGAGATTCAGCGCGCTGATGACGCAATCATTCACGACATCCTGCTCGACCAGATCGACGGCTCGTTCGCGGCCGTGGTCGAGGAGGCTGGTGCCATCGTCGGGGCGCTTTGTGCTCGCGAGAAGGATGACTACTTCAGTCACACGCCCATGGCGTATATCGAGGTGCTCGCCGTGGCACCAGCGGCCCGGGGCAAGGGCGTTGCACGCCGGCTCCTGGATGCCGTTGAAGCCTGGGCCCGGGAGGAGGCGTATGATCGGGTGGCGCTCTCGGTCTGGCTGCAGAACCAGCGCGCGCGCGGTCTCTACGAGCATCTCGGCTATGTGCCGGAGACGGTGCAGTACCTGAAGACACTCTGAACCTGCTGACGGGGGATGCCTCGATGAGCAACGAAATCACGACCCAGATCTCCGCCTGATGCGCTGCAGGCACCGGCACCGGCGCCGGCACCGATGGCCCAGGTTCCCGAAGCGGAACTGGTCGACCTGCGCCGCCGCGCAGACCGCTACCGATTCCTCTTTCGAACCATCGTCACGGTGACGAGTATCATCGTGGTGGGCACGCTCATCAGTCGTGGCAATGGGACTGCTGTCCGACCGGTAGCCTCACGGCCCGCTTGCGACCCGGATCAATTCTTCCATCGGGGATGCGCATGAAGACCACGAAGGCTCGGGCGCCATGGCGCGCCATGGCCGCACTTGCGGTGCTCGGCGCGCTTTTCATGACGGCGGCATGCAGCAGTGACAGCTCGGGCGGTTCCGGCAGCGCCTGTGCGGTTGATACCGGCCCCTCGAATACCAGCGGCAACATCTCCGTCACCTACACTGCGACGGTGCTGGGCGATGGCAAGATCACGCAACTCATGTATGCGACCGATGGCGGCATGCAGACCGTCAACAACCCGACACTGCCCTACGCCCTCGGGCCGCTTGTGCTGACCACTGCTCACGCCCAGATCTCGGCGACCGGCAGCGCGACGAACGGCAGCGTCACCGTGAGTTTCGCCGTGACGGGTGGGGCGACCGAGCAGGGCAGTAACACCTGCGCACACGGGTCGTTCTCGGGCTGACGCGCTCGCCGGTGCAGGCGCTGGATGAAGGGGCACCCGGGCGGGTGCCCCTTCGATTATGCTGAATGGAGTGTGTCGCCGCCGCCCAGGGAACAAGGAGGAACGTGGTATGTGCCGGAACATCAAGACGCTCTTCAACTTCGACCCGCCGGTCACCGATGATGAGATCCGCGCCGCATCGCTCCAGTTCGTGCGGAAGCTGAGCGGATTCACCAAGCCATCGAAGGCCAACGAGGAGGCATTCAACGCGGCCGTGGAGGAGACCACCGTCGTGGCACGGATCCTCCTGCATTCGCTGGTGACGAACACGCCGCCCCGCGACCGCGAAGTGGAAGCCGCAAAGGCACGCCAGCGATCGGCAATCCGCTTCGGCAGGCCCTCCGGTGACCCGGGCCTGCTGCCAGGATGACGCGCGACGGCGACTGGTCGCACTCGAAAGCACGGTACTGATTGCCGTTCTACACTGGCTTGCGCGCGGAGCGGGTCCGCGCGTCCCGGCAGTTCCACGATGGGCGATTCCGCAACACGGCCAGGGTCGGCCCGACGATGAAGGGCATCTCGCTTTCCATGGTCTGCGAGATTCTCCTCGAGGGTGGCTCCCGCGCGCCGCACGCGCCACTCCCGGTGGACAGTCCGCTCGCGACCTGGGCCACTCCAGCCGCATCGGGACTGCGCGTCACATGGCTCGGGCACAGCGCTTCGCTGCTCGAGATCGATGGTGCGCGCGTGCTCGTGGACCCAATGTTCGGTGAACGCGCATCCCCGGTATCGTTTGCCGGTGCCCGGCGATTTCACCCCGTTCCGGTGGATATCGGCCAGTTACCGCCGCTTGATGCCGTGCTGCTGTCGCACGACCACTACGATCACCTGTCCGTCGGCAGCATGCGGTCGCTGGGGCAGCTGGGCGCACCGATCATCACCTCACTCGGCGTTGGTGCCCGACTCGAGGCCATGGGCCTTCCGCCGGAACGCATCATCGAACTCGACTGGTGGGAAGCGTTCGCGGTGCCCAATTGCGACCTGTCCATCACGGCCACGCCGGCGCAACACTTCTCCGGCCGCAGCGTGGCCGACCGGAACCGGACGCTCTGGTCTTCCTTTGTCTTCACGAGCAGCAAGCGGCGGATCTTCTTTTCAGGAGATACCGGCCTCACCGAGCGAGCTTGCCACCATCGGAGAGCGGTTCGGCCCCTTTGACCTCACGATGCTGGAGATCGGGGCATCGAACGCGGCCTGGGCCGACATACACCTCGGGCCGGCCAACGCATTGCGGGCTTTTGACTTGCTCGGCCGAGGCACCTTCTTCCCCATTCATTGGGGAACCTTCGACCTGGCGCTGCATCAATGGGACGAACCGCCGGAAACGCTGCTCCAGCTGGCGGGACCCACGGCGCGCATCATCACTCCGCGATTGGGGCAGCCGGTAGAGCCGGTCCAGCTCGAAGGTCCGACGCCGTGGTGGCGCAGCGTGCCTCGTAACAAATCTCCCAGTCGATGAAACCATCACGGCACTGAAGCGGTACGATCAAGTGGTGATGCCACGTCACCGACAGGCCTTGCATCGTGGAGTCGTTGAGCAAGTAGCGGCGCGTTGCGGGCGACCACCCCGTAGCGCGCCGTCTTCACGTTTCAGATTGAGAAAGGATTCGGCATTCATGCACACCGACCGAGTCGCGGAGGCGTCCATCAATATCAGTGCCCCGCGAGATGCCGTCTGGCGGGCACTGCTCGATCCGGCCGCCATCAAGGAGTACATGTTCGGCACCACCGTGCAGACGAACTGGGAAGTGGGGAGCGACATCCGCTGGCGTGGGGAATGGAACGGCAGGAAGTACGAGGACAAGGGCAAGGTTCTCCGCGTGGTGCCCGGCAAGCAGTTGTCCTACTCGCACTTCAGCCCGCTGTCGGGCCAATCGGATACACTGGATCATTATCACACCGTCACGATTTCGCTCACTCCGGAGGGATCGCACACCGCGGTGACCCTTACGCAGGACAACAACCCGGATGAAGAAGCCCGGGAGCACTCCGAAGAAAACTGGGTCAGCATGCTCATGGCGCTCAAGCGCCATGTCGAAGCCCCGTTCCGCCCGCGCCCAGGATCGTGACATAACAGCGACGACGGAGCGCTTGTGCCCGGCGTCGATCGAAGTAGGTTGGGAACACAAGTCAGCGGTCGCACGGCGCGACCACCTTGGTGAGCGGGCGCACGAGGCTCGTTCCTGAAGGCGCACAGCGGATCACACGATCCGGGTGCGCCTTTGTGTTTCCCATGAAATCGTTCTTTCCCTTACGCAGGAGTGGGATAATGTCCCTCGACAATCTTCAGGCACTGCTCGTCGAGCAGCTGCAGGACATCTATTATGCGGAGAAGAAGCTGGTGAAGGCGCTGCCCAAAATGGCGAGTGCCGCCAACGCACCCGAACTGAGCACGGCGTTCACGAATCACCTCGCTGAAACCGAAGAGCATGTCGCCCGCCTGGAGCAGGCGTTCGAGCTGCTCGGTGTGGCGGCGAAGACCAAGAAGTGCCCGGCGATCGAGGGCCTGATCGAGGAGAGCGCCGAGATGCTCGAGGAGGAGGGCGTCTCGGCGGTGCTCGATGCCGGCATCATCGCCAGCGCCCAGCGGGTCGAGCACTACGAGATCGCGGCGTACGGGAACGTCCGCGCGTTCGCCGAGGCCCTGGGCCATGACGACGTCGTGGCCCTGCTCGACGCGACGCTCAGGGAAGAGCATGCCGCGGATGAGCTGCTCAGCTCGATCGCAGAGGAGACGGTCGTGCCGGCGGCGCTGGAACACGAGCGGAACGCAAACGACGGCGAGGAAGAGGACGAGGAAGAGGACGGGGAGAGTGAGCCCAAGGCCACCCGATCGAAGCGAGCACGACCAGCACGCAAGTGACGAGGCGGTAGCCGGCGGCGCTCCTCGCGCCGCCGGCAACACGCCCGACCTTCTCCAGGTTACCGAGCGCGGGCTCTACTGTGCTGCCGGCGATTTCTTCATCGACCCCTGGCAGCCGGTGGAGCGTGCGCTGATCACGCATGCGCACGGCGATCACGCCAGGTGGGGCTCACGCCGCTACCTCGCTGCACGGTCCGGCGAGCGGGTCCTGCGCACCCGACTCGGGCCCGCCGCCGACATCACCACCCTGCCCTACGGCGAGAGCCAGCTGATCAACGGGGTGCAGGTCTCGTTTCATCCCGCGGGGCACATCCTGGGCTCGGCCCAGGTCCGCGTGGCGCGGGCAGGCGAGGTCTGGGTGGTCTCAGGCGACTACAAGACGGAACCCGACCCCACATGCACGCCATTCGAGCCGCTCCGCTGTCACGTATTCATCACCGAGTCGACGTTCGGGCTGCCCATCTATCGGTGGGCGGTGCAGGACGAGACCTTCGGCGAGATGCGCGACTGGTGGGTTCGCAATAGTGCCAGCGGTCGCGCCAGTGTCATGTTCGCCTACGCGCTGGGCAAGGCACAGCGCGTGATCATGGGGCTCGGCTCCGCGAGCATCGGCCCGATCTATACCCATGGCGCCGTCGAGCAGCTCAACAGCGATTACCGCGCGTCGGGCGTGGCGCTCCCGGTCACCCAGCATGTGGCATCACTGCCGCGAGGCACCGATTTCGCCGGGAGCCTCATCGTTGCGCCACCCTCCGCCGCAGGCAGCACCTGGCTCCGTCGATTCGGCCCCATATCGACCGCGTTCGCTTCCGGGTGGATGACCCTGCGTGGTGCACGGCGTCGGCGCGCACTGGACCGTGGGTTCGCGCTCTCCGACCATGTGGACTGGCCGGCGCTGCTTGCCGCGATCGACGAGACCGGTGCGGAGCGTGTCCAGGTGACGCATGGCTTCCGGGAGCCGGTCGTCCGGTGGTTGCAGGAGCATGGCCGGCGTGCCGAGGCGGTGGTAAGCCAATGGGATGGCGAGGAGGCGGTTGAGGACGAGATCGAGCGGGCAGCGATTGCGGACGAGGGTCCGTGAGGGAGTTCGCCAGGCTCTATGCCGCCCTCGATGAGACCAATCGCACCAACGAGAAGGTTGCGGCGATGGTGGCGTACTTCAGCACCGTCCCGCCTGCCGACTCCGCCTGGGCCGTCTATTTCCTCTCGGGTGGTCGCCCCAAGCGGTTGATCCCGGTCCGGCGGCTCGCCAGCTGGGCCATGCAGGAGGCAGGCGTTTCCGAATGGCTGTTCGATGCCTGCTATGAGGCGGTCGGTGATCTCGCGGAGACGATCGCGCACCTCCTGCCGGTCTCCGACTGCGGAGTCGGCCATGCCCCTGCACGAGTGGGTGACGGGGCGACTGCTTCCACTCGCATCGCAGGGCGAGGCGGAACAGCGTGCCGTAGTGCTGGCCTCGTGGCGCGACCTGCACGGAACCGCGCGGTTTGTCTGGAACAAGCTGCTCACCGGTGCGTTTCGCGTCGGGGTGTCCCAGCAGCTCGTGGTACGGGCACTGTCGCGTTACAGCGCCGTCGACGAGTCGACCATCGCGCATCGACTCGGTGGACAGTGGACGCCGTCGGCCGGATGGTTTACGTCCCTGGTCACGCCTGATACCAGCGACGCGGACCGCTCTCGTCCCTACCCCTTCTACCTCGCCTATCCACTGGAGGGAGATCCGGCAGCGCTCGGCAGCCCGGACGAATGGCAACTCGAGTGGAAGTGGGACGGGATCCGCGCGCAGCTCATTCGACGTGACGGGAAGACGTGGCTCTGGTCCCGCGGCGGCGAGCTGGTCACCGAGCGCTTTCCCGAGCTGGCCGCTGCCGGCGGCGCCCTGCCGGACGGGACCGTGCTCGATGGCGAAGTCATGCCGTGGAAGGCGGGACGCGCCCTGGCCTTTGCGCAACTGCAGCGCCGGATCGGCCGCCTCAAGCTCACGCCGAAGATCCTCTCCGAGGTGCCGGTGGTGCTCATTGCCTACGATATCCTCGAGAGCAACGGAGAGGACATCCGCGCGCGCCCGCTGCTCGAGCGACGCGAGCGCCTGCAGGCCGTGCTGGGCGCTGCCGTGCTCGAGGATCGCATTCTTGCCTCGCCTGTCGTCGCCGTCTCCGGCTGGGCGGATGCGGCGGCCACGCAGCGCCGCGCACGCGAGGTGCTCGCCGAGGGCCTGATGCTCAAGCACCGCGACAGCGAGTACGGTGTGGGGCGCCGCAAGGGCGGCTGGTGGAAGTGGAAGGTGGATGCGTACAGCGTCGATGCGGTGATGATCTATGCGCAGGCGGGCCATGGACGGCGCGCCTCGCTGCACACCGATTACACCTTTGCCGTCTGGGACGGCGATGTCCTCGTCCCGTTCGCGAAAGCCTACTCCGGGCTGACCGATGCGGAGATCAAGTCGCTCGACGGCTGGATCCGCCGGCATACGCTGGAAAAATTCGGCCCGGTGCGCCGGGTCGACCCGGTACAGGTCTTCGAGCTCGGGTTCGAGGGGATCCAGCGGTCGACGCGACACAAGTCGGGCGTGGCCGTCCGTTTTCCCCGGATCCTGCGCTGGCGCACGGACAAGCCTGCGGCGGAAGCGGATCACATCGACGCCTTGCGTGCGTTGCTGGAGCCCACGTGACTCGCGATGCCGCGACACGCTGGTTCCGCAGCAAGGGATGGGCGCCGCTCCCATTCCAGGAGGCGGTGTGGCGGGCATATCTCGACGGGGAAAGCGGCCTGGTTCACGCGGCCACCGGCACCGGCAAGACCCTCGCGGCATGGTGGGGCCCCCTGCTCGAGAGCCTCCGGGAGCAGAAGTCGCGCGGCACCCTTCCACTGCGCGTCCTCTGGCTCACCCCGCTTCGCGCCCTCGCCGCAGATACCCGCGATGCCCTTTTGCTGCCGGTCACGGATCTCGGGCTTCCGTGGACGGTCGAGACGCGCACCGGTGACACCTCGCCGGCCGCACGAGCGCGACAGGGCCGGCGACTCCCGACCGCGCTCATCACGACGCCGGAGAGTTTCTCGCTCATGCTCACCCGGGAGGATGCGCCGGCACTGTTCGGTGACCTCCGCGTGGTTGTCGTTGACGAGTGGCACGAGTTGATGGGCAGCAAGCGAGGCGTGCAGGTCGAGCTCGCGCTTGCGCGCGTCCGCGCACTGCAGCCGTTCGTGCGCACTTGGGGACTCTCGGCCACCATCGGCAACCTGGGCGCGGCGCGTGATGCCCTGCTTGGTGCCGGGCGGGAGGGACGCATCATCCGGGGCGAGGACCCCAAGCAGGTCATCATCGATTCGCTCATCCCGCCACTCATCGAACGCTTTCCCTGGGCCGGCCACCTCGGCACGCAGATGCTGCCGCAAGTGGTGCAGGCCATCGAGGAGGGCCGCAGCGCACTGGTGTTCACCAATACCCGGTCGCAGACCGAGATCTGGTACCAGGCACTGCTCTCCGCGCGGCCGGACTGGGCAGGCCGGATCGCCCTGCATCACGGATCGATGGATCGCAATAAGCGCGACTGGGTGGAACGGGGCCTGCGAACCGGCGCGCTGCGTTGTGTCGTGGCGACCTCGTCACTCGACCTGGGCGTGGACTTCTCGCCAGTGGACCGGGTGCTGCAGGTGGGCAGCCCCAAGGGCGTCGCGCGCCTGTTGCAGCGTGCCGGCCGGAGTGGACATCAGCCCGGCGGCGTCAGCCGGCTCACATGCGTCCCCACCAACGCGCTCGAATTGCTCGAGGTGGCAGCGGTGCGCGATGGTATCGCGGCCGGAAGAATCGAGGCGCGCCTGCCGGTCGAGCGGCCGCTCGACGTCCTGGCGCAGCATGTCGTCACGGTCGCGCTCGGTGGGGGCTTCCGCCCCGACGAACTGCTGCGCGAGGTGCGCAGCACCCGCGCCTACGCCGAGCTCACCGACGAGGAATGGAGCTGGATCCTCCGGTTCGTGAGCGTGGGCGGCGATGCGCTCACGGCCTATCCCGAATACGCTCGACTCGTGATGGATGAAGCTGGGCGGTACCGGGTCCGCACTCAGGACATTGCACGCCGTCACCGGATGTCGATCGGCACCATCGTCGGTGACGGCCAGGTCACCGTATCGTACGTCCGGGGCCGGTCACTGGGTACGGTGGAGGAGTCATTCATCGCCCGCCTGCAACCGGGCGACCGATTCTTCTTTGCCGGCGTACCGGTGGAGCTGGTCCGCATGCGCGACATGAAAGCCTGGGTGCGACGGGTCACCTCGACCAAGGGCGTGATTCCGCGATGGATGGGCGCGCGAATGCCGCTTTCGGGAGAGCTGGCGGACCTGTTGCGACAGCGGCTGGGCGAAGCCGCGGAGGGCGTTTTCCGGGACCCGGAACTCGAGGCGCTCCGTCCGCTGCTGACGGTGCAGGCCCGCTGGTCCGCCATCCCCCGGCCTGATGAACTGCTCATCGAGCGGGTGAAGACACGCGACGGCTGGCACCTCTTCGTCTTTCCCTTCGAGGGACGGCTGGTGCACGAGGGAATGGCAGCCCTGCTGGGCTGGCGCATGGCGCGGATCCGGCCGATCACCTTCACCATGTCCTCGAACGACCACGGCTTCGAGTTGCTCTCCAGCGCGGCGGCGCCGCTCGAGGAGGCCCTTGGCCAGGGATTGCTGTCCCCACACAACCTGCAGGACGACATCACCGCTTCCCTCAACGCAACCGAGATGGCGCGCCGCCAGTTCCGCGAGATCGCACGGATTACCGGCCTGGTGTTCCCTGGCTTCCCGCGCGCCGGGAAGACCGCGCGCCAGCTGCAGGCGTCCAGCGGCCTGTTCTTCGATGTTTTCCAGCGCTATGACCCGGGGAACATGCTGCTCGACCAGGCCTATCGCGAAGTGCTGGAGCGACAGCTCGAGCGCAGCCGCCTCGGCATCGCACTCGAGCGCCTGTTTCGTTCCCGCCTGGTGCTGACCGATCCGGGCCGGTTCACCCCCCTCGCGTTTCCCCTGCTTGTCGATCGCACCCGCAACAAGCTGTCGAGCGAATCGCTGGCGGATCGCGTCCGTCGCATGCAACTCTCCCTCGAACGAGCGGCAGGGTGACGTCACCTGGGCTGGCCGGCGCGGCGCGGGCGACCGTCGCGGGTGAGGAACTCACGCTGCTCGTCGACCGGGCAGCATGGTGGGCCGCGCGTGCGACCCTGCTCGTGGCAGACCCCCATTTCGGGAAGGCAGCGACGTTCCGATCGGCCGGTGTCTATGTACCGCACGGAACGACGATCGGCGCGCTCCAGCGCCTCGATGCGCTTGTCGCCGCCACCAGGGCCCAGCGCATCGTTTTTCTCGGCGATTTCCTGCATGCGCGCGAAGGGCGAAGCGATGCGATGTTCCGGGCGCTCGTGGCGTGGCGCAGCTCGCACGCGTCCATCGAGATGATTCTGGTGCGAGGCAACCACGACATGCGCGCCGGCGATCCACCGGAAGCGCTCGGGCTGCACGTAGTCAGCGGCCCGCACGGCGACGGGCCATTCATGTTTGCGCATCATCCGGTCACGTTTGCGGGAGGCTACGTACTCGCGGGTCACCTCCATCCCTGCGTCACGGTACGGGGTGCTGGCCGCCAGCATGAGCGGTTGCCCTGTTTCTGGTTCGGGCATGAGACCGGTGTGCTGCCCGCCTTCGGCGAATTCACCGGCTGCGACGAAGTAGAACCGGTGGCTGGAGATCGCCTGTGGCTGGTGGCGGGCAATGAGGTCCTCCCGGCGAAAGCAGGGTCATATGCGCCGGGACGAATGGGCTCCTCCGGGGTATAGGAGAAGGCGGGTATCGCTAACCTTTTGCGCAGGAACTACATGCCAAGAGCTTCCAGCATTCGCGTGCAGCTGCTGTTATTTGCACTCTCCGCCTTCGCTGCCCCGGCGGTCGCGCAGATGGCCACTCCCGCTCCATCCCTCGCCGATATCACTCCGCCTCCACCACCCCCATCTCCGTCGCCCACGCCGGTCGGCCCCACGATCGCGAGCGCCACGGTGGGCTACAGCAATGTGACCGACGCATCGACGGAGATGACATGGGACAACCGCCGCAAGAAGGGCGGCGACGGCCCCGTCCTGGCGATCGTGGGCGGTGCCGCACTGATCGGTGGTTTGCTGGTCGGTGGTGACGCCGGGACGGCGATTGCCGTGGGCGGGTTGATCCTGGGATTGATCGGCCTCTACCTCTGGCTCAAGTAGCGACGGCGGCAACGCGGATAGCACAGCGAACAAGCCCCGCCGAGCACCATGCTCGAGCGGGGTTTGTCGCGACCGGAGACCCAGGCACGGCTAGCGATGCGTACCCCACACAGCTGCGAAAGCGGCATGAATTCCATCGCTCAGCCGGAGCAGGTCCGTGCCGTCGGCTTTCATGCGATAGACGACGCAGCAGAAGTCCGCCTCCTCGGTGTGATTGAACACAATGCTCCGACCGTCGGGCGAGAACTTGCCATTCTCCGCGAACCGATCGATGCCCGGGGCGTGGCGCAGGCCGGGAATAGGTATCCGGGTAAGGCCGGAGCCATCGGGACGAACGGCAAAGAGCTCCGCAAAGCCCGGGAGCCTTGCATCGCTGTGCGACGACACCAGGATCAGCCTGCCGTCCGGCGACCAGTCCGGCACATTGGCGTCAAGTTCCCACGGCGTGATCCGCCGCGGCTCGCTGCCGTCCGCGTTCGCAATGAACACCGCCTGCCGGTTCGCAGGCTGGGCCAATGTCGTCAGCCGCATGAAGACCAGGTGCCGACCGTCAGGTGACCAGCGGGGATGGCTATCCTCCGTGGTGGTCGGCAACTTGAGCTGCGTCACCTGCTGCATGCCCGTTCCGTCCGCGTTCATGATCCAGATTCCACCCGATGTGGCATTCCCGTCGTCGCGGACGGGGCCGATATATCGGATGAAGGCGATCTTCCTTCCATCGGGGGAGTACGACGGGAACGCGTTGCCAAGACAGTCGCCGGTGCAGTCGGCGAGCTGGGTCAGGGCACTTCCGTCAGCGTTCATGCGGAAGATCTGCGCGATGCCATCGGCGGCGAAATCCCGCTCGAAGATGAGCGTCGAGCCATCCGGCGACCAATCGGGATGCTCATCCTCGAACCCGTCAGCCACCGGTTTAGTCAATTGCCGAAGGTCGGACCCATCGGCCCTGGACGAGAAGATGGCCTGGCCCGTGAAGTCGATGAACTGGGACCACGCAATGCGCCCATTTCTGTCGCCTGCGCATTCGCGCATCCACTCAGGGCACCTGTCCTTCCCTGATGCAACACTGGCTGTCGTGGCTGATCGATCAGCGCCTGGGCTGATCGGGGCCGCCGAATCGGTACTGCAGGCGGACAGTGCGAGCAACAGTGGCACGATCGACAGGCCCAGCGGTCCCGATTTGCGCGGGTTACGATTGGTGTACATGAGCTCCTCCTTGTCGTGGTTCTGCGTGATTTGCAGGACCATGATGCCCGGAGGCACTCATGGAAAACTCCGTAATACCTCAGTTTCTTCCTTGCCGGCAGAAAAGGAGCGACCCCGCACGGCCGGGAAATACCGTGCAGGGTCAGCAGATGCGTCGGGCAGGCGACGCAATTCTAGCGGTGGGTACCCCAGGCCAGGGTAGCGTAAAACTGGGAATCGTGGGAGATCTGAACGACGTTCCTTCCGTCGAGGTCCATGGTATACACCAGGGGATAGACGCCGTCTGCGGTTCCAGCCTGATGGAGGAAGACAATCTTCCGCCCATCGGGTGAGAACTTGCCGCCAAAGCTCAGGGGCTGGTCGAAACCGGCCGGTGCAAGGCGCGTCAGGCCGCTGCCGTCGGGATGCACCGTGTACAGCTGCTCCTTGCCGGGGGGCTCGATATCGAAATGCGAGCTGATAAGGATCAATCGGCCGTCGGGCGACCAGTCGGACGCCCAGGCATTGAGCTGCCACGGGGTGATTCTGTGTTCATCAGTTCCATCAGCATTGCTCACAAAGACTGCCTGCTTGCCGGCCGCGTAGTCGCTTCGCGTGAAGGCAATCCTGCGACCATCGGGAGACCAGGACGTTTCGTGGTCCTCTGAACCCGTATTGAAAGTGCGCTGCGTGACCTGCAGTGCATTACTCCCATCCGCGCGCATGACCCAGATTGCCACCGTGACAGCACTCTCATCTCCATTTGCCTCGTCAAATGCGATCCTTCGCCCATCGGGTGAGTAGACCGGATCCGAGACGCCGAGACAGCGATCAATGCAGTTCATCAACTGGTGCAGGCCAGTTCCATCTGCGTTGGCACGAAAGAGCTGGTGGGTGCCGGCGGCGTCGTTATAGTCTCGCTCGAAGATGATGTTCGTGCCGTCCGGTGACCAATCAGGAGCAAAGTCATCGAAGACGCCGGCTGTCGGCGTGGTCAGTTGCGTGAGTTCGCTCCCGTCCGGCGAGTGCCGAGAAGATCCCAAAGCCGGTAAAGGGGATATATCTCGAGAAGGCGATCCGCCCGTTCTTCGGGAGGGCACAATCATCATGATGGACAAAGCAGTTGTGCCGTGACAGGTCCGCGTCGGAGAGCGGGGCTGCCGCGTCGGGAGCCGCAGGGGGCCGAGGTTCTTGTCAGGAGCTGCAGGCTGACAGGAGCAGCAGGACCGGCAGTGCAGCGAGGCCGATGGGGCGAACGAGACGTCGTGGTGACCGGGAGTACATGAGGCGCCTCCTGAGAAGGACGTGATCGGACTTCGGTGACGCGCACAGGATCGCGCGACATCCTCAGCCCAACCTCACGTCGCCCTCATGTGGGCCTCACATGGCCTCATTGCGCCCCTGCCTGGGTCGCTCCGCCCATAGTTGTGCCTCCCGGACCCGCACGGCATGTTAAGGTGGCTCGTGCGCCTGCCGGGTCGCCGGCGCGTGGGCATTCCATCCCAAAGACTCGATGTGGCGGACCTCGTGAGATGCGTCCCGATCGTCGGCTGTCTCCTCCTCACATTGACCGCGGCGGCGGCCGGGCAGAGCCTTGGCCGTATCACAGGCGTGGTCCGGACCACGGTTGACGCCGGCGCCGGGGCCAGGGTCGTAATTCGGGGGAACCTGGGCTCCGCCACGGTCGCCGACAGTACTGGACACTTTGTCCTCCCGGGCGTCGAGCCGGGCACGCATACGGTGGTCGCTACGCTCGAAGGGTGGAACCCGGGAAGTGCCCTCGTGAGTGTAGTTGGCGGCGACACAGTCGTCGTACTCATCACACTTGGCACCACTCAGCAGCTCCCCGAGATCTCCGTCACCGCAGCGCGCGTCCCGTCCTACTACGCGGACAGCGCGACCGGCGGAACGAAGTTTCCTGTGCCCCTGCTGGACCTTCCGCAGGATATTGCGGTCGTGATGCCCGGGGTGATCGCCGACCGGCACATTACCACGCCCGCGCAACTCACCAACAACGTCAGCGGCGTGATCGCACTTGCGCCGTCCGGCCTGAACGACGCGAGCTACCTCTTTCGCGGCGTTCCGTCCAGTGGTTTCAACACCACCTTGCACGATGGATTCAGGGACCTCGGTTACGATACGCGCATCGACATGTCGAGCGTCGAGCGGGTGGAGTTCCTCAAGGGCCCGGAGTCCGTAGCATACGGTGCGGTTGGTTCGCTCGGCGGCCTGGCCAATTTCATATCCAAGCAACCGCTGGCCCGACGGGCCGGCGCCCTGACGCTGAGTGTCGATGACAATGCCGACACTCGAGCGACGCTGGATGTCGGCGGCCCCTTCACGTCGTCAGCGGCACTCGGGTATCGCCTGAATGCCGCGGTGCAGCAGATCCGGACTTTTCAGGACATGAGCGAAGGCAGCTATGCGTTCGCCGTCGCACCGGTCATCGCATGGCAGCCCAGTTCGCGCATGACGCTCAGTCTCACGAGCGACTACACCCAGTCGCGCTACAGGGGCAATCCGTTTCTCCCGCTGTATGACGGGGTGTTCGACGCTGCCGGTATCGAACTTCTACGGCGAGCCGGTCGTCCCGCTCTCCGAAGGGCAGTCCTTCTCGCTCCACGGGATACTGACCTACCAGCTGCGCGCTGACGTGCGCCTGCGCGAGGGACTGAGTTTTTCGGCCAACCGGCAGCGGGACTTCAACTACGACCTGGATGGCCTTGACTCTCTTGGAGAATCAGTACTTCGGGGCTACGGAGAGAGTACTGATCACACACACGACATAAGCTCTCAAACGGAGCTGCTTGCTACTGTCATGTCGGACGGCGTCAGGAACCGCCTGGTCATGGGCGTGGAGCTGTTCACGGAAGGATTCAACAGCATCGTGAGCAATGGTGCTTTACTGGCGGCGATCGCGCTTCATCATCCAGCGTATGGCGCCGTGCCAGCAGACCCCGCCGGCACGAACCAGTACTGGAATCAGCAGAGACAACTCGGTGTGTACGTACAGGATCTTGTCGACCTTGCCCCCAGGGTAAAGGTGACGATCGGTGCCCGGTTCGATATCAACCGATCCGAGTTCACGTACCAGAATGATGGGCGACCCGACGCCCACCTTGCGCCTCACGGGAGTCACGAAGCAGGTCTCACCACGCGCGGGTGTGGTGTACCAGCCTGCGTCGGAAACTTCGCTCTACGGGTCCTGGGCGAACAGTTTTTTCCCGAATCTGCCCTGCCACCGTTGCGGCGACCCAGTCAGCTTTCCGGCCGAACTCGGCCAGCAATTCGAAGTCGGCGTGAAGCAGCAGCTGGCGCACGGGCGGTTCGGTGCGACCCTGGCGGTGTTTCAGCTTACCAAGCAGAACGTGCTGATCGGGGATCCATCGGATCCGACTGGCAACAGGGTCTTGCTCGTCGGCCAGTTGCGGAGCCGCGGTGTCGAACTGGACGCCTCGGGATCACCGGCACCAGGACTTGGCATCGTGGCGGCATACGGCTTTACTGACTCAAGTGTGATCGCCGGCAACCAGTACTATCCGGTGGGTATCACAGCCCGTCCAACCAGCCACGGAATCGCGTCAGCCTCTGGTCCACATACACCGTCCATCACGGCGTGATCAACGGTCTCCAGCTTGGCGCCGGCGTCACCGCCCAGGATGAAGTGTACGCGAACTGGGGTGACCCCTTTCAATTGCCGGGCTACGCCATCCTTGATGCCCTGATTGCATATCATGGCCGCGGGGTCATGGTGCAGATGAACTTCACGAACCTGACGAACGCGCGGTCGTATCAGGGCGTCGGCGAGACGCGGGTGGCGCCCGGCGCACCGCGAGGTTTCGTGACCTCCGTGGCCTACGCGTTCTGAGCATCATGCGACTCAAGACTTTCGGCGGACTCGCGGTCATCAACAGCGACGGACATGCGGACGAGATTCGCATCCAGCGCCGCCAGCTGGCCGTGCTGTGTGTGCTCGCCGCCGAGTCGTCGGCCTCGGTGAGCCGGGAACGGCTGATCAGCCTGCTCTGGGCGGACACCGAGGAAGGAAAGGCACGGCACGCGCTGGACCAGGTGCTCTACGCGGTGCGCCGTGCGCTGGGGGCCGAGGTCATCGTCTCCGGCGCCACCTCGCTTCAGCTCGACAGCACCGTGCTGCCGAGCGATGCCGCCGAATTCGACGCGGCGCTCAAGCGCGGCGACCTCGAGACCGCGACGACAGTCTACTCGGGGCCGTTTCTCGAGGCGGTGTCCCTCACTGACATTCCGGACTTCGAGCAATGGGTCGACGGGCGCCGGCGGCATTACGCCGACGCCTTCGCGCAGGCCCTCCGCCAGCTCGCGTCAGCCGCGACGGCGAGGCACGACTTTGCGCTGGCGGTGACGCACCTGCGCCGCGCTGCAGCAAGCGACCCGCTCTCGAGCGCAGTGACTCACGACCTGATGTCGGCGCTCGTTAACAGCGGGAACGCCGGTGCAGCCCTCGCCGCCGGACGGGTGCACTGCGCCCTGGTGCGTGAGCAGCTGGAGGTGGAACCCGATAGCGCCATCCTGTCGCTGATGGAATCAGTACGCACCGGAGATGTCCGGCAGCCAGCAGCGGTTGCGGCATCATCATCAGGCGCGACGATCGCGCCACCGCCGCCGGTCGGCAGAGGCGCGGCCCGCACCAGCGGCGGACATGTCGCCACGCCAGCCGCACGGCCGCCTGGGGGCATCCCCCTGCGGCGCGCCGCTGTTGCTCGTGCTCGGCGATCGCCGTGCTGGCACTGCTCGGTGCCCGACTGGTCCGCGGGCGGGGCCGAACGCAGTGCCGGTCTCCGTGCTGCTGCGCGATCGCAGCCAGATCACCACATCGGGGAAAATCACCCAGCCAGCCGTGACCGCGGACGGGAAATACGTCGCCTTCGTCTCGACCACCTGCGGTGACGCAGGCTGTACCTACGCCGTCGATATCCAGGAAGTGGGAGGCACCGTCACCCGGCGTATCCTGGACCAGGCCAAGGGCATCTACTACATCGCCTGGAGCCCTGACAGCAAGAATCTGCTGGTCGCGGGTACGCTTGCCGGCGGCACCGCGGGTTTCCAGAAGCTTTACCTCATTTCTGCGCTTGGTGGTCAACCCCTGCCGCTTTGCGGCAATGTTCGGGGGGATTCTACGCCGGCGGCGACTCGCTGGTGCTCGCCCCCGACCCCACACCCGGCAAGGAGTGGCTGGTGTACGTGGCGGGACTCGACGGCCTGCCGCGTGACAGCATCCATGTGCCCAGCCTGGCTGGCGGAATCAACTACGTCCAGAATGTCCCCGGAACGCGGTGGCTGGTTGTCGACCTCAACCATGCGCCCGGGTCGGAACTCCGCGTGATTGACCGCACCGGGCGGGAGTTCGCGCGGCAAGTGACGCCGTGGATTGACAACTATGCCATGGCCGACGACGCGGTGTGGCTTTCCCTGCGGCGAGGGACCGATTTCACGCTCGTACGGCTGCCGTTCGATACCGCAAGTGGCCGCCTCTCTACGGTCCCGGACACGATGTATACCGGAGCGTTCACCGCGTTCAGCGTCACGCAGGACGGAAGCAGGCTGGTACTGGACGAAGGAACAGAAGAGTACAACCTGCAAAGCCTTCCTTTCAGTGATGCACTCCGGGGAAAATTCACCGGCGCCCGGCAGCTCGTGACCGGCTCATCCCTCTGTGGGGTTCGCCATCGCGCCCGATGGTCGGCACGTTCTCATTTCCAGGGAGCGGAGCCGCGCAGAGGAGTATGCCCTCCGGCTCTCAGTGATGCCGTTCGAGGGTGGGGCGGAAGTGCCGGTGCCCGTTGCCGGAGAGCCATGGAACTGGGGCTGGGCGGACGCAGCCACGCTCGCGCTCGGCATGCGCACGTCGACCGGCAACGAGCTCGTCCGTGTCAATGTTGCCACGCGCGCGTCCACCGACGAACTCGCGCTCGCGGATTCCGCCCACTGCTGCCACATGTCACCGATCCCGGGAGGGGGCTGGGCCTGGATCCCGGAAGACGGACAAAGCGTCCGGGTACAGCGATTGGGCGGGACCGCACGCGATGTCTTTCCCAAGCCCCCCTGGTTCACGTACCTCAATGGCGTTGGTGTCGAAGGGGACGGCCTCCGGTTGCTCTATACGGGAGCCAATGTGGCATTTGACTCAGTCCGCATCGAGGTCGTGTCGCTGGCTGATGGCCGCGAGCAGGCCTGGGCAACGCTCCCGGCCGGCGAGGGCCTCGACGCCGGCTGGCTCGACGATGGGAGTATCCTCGTCGAGGAATACGGCACGCCAGAAACACGAACATTCTTCCGGCTGCGGTCACCGGGGCGCCTCGACTCGCTGGGCACGATTCTTCGTCCGGTATTCGGCGTGGAGGTCTCCGCCGACCTGAAACGCGCCGTGGTCAGCACGCGCCTGTATCATGGCGATGCCTGGATGTATCGCGTGCAGCGGCCGCAATGACGGCCTCGACGACATGAAGCTCAGGACGTTCGGCGGGCTGGCCATCATCAATGGTGCAGATGCCACCGCTGATCCGATCCTGCAGCGACGGCAGCTGGCGCTGCTCGCCGTGCTGTCGGCCGAGGGACCGGCCGGCGTCACGCGTGACCGCCTGCTCTTCCTCTTCTGGCCCGACAAGACCGCCGACAAGGCACGTCACGCGCTGGACCAGGTGCTCTACGTCACGCGGCGCGAGCTGGGTGCGGAAGCGCTGCTGCAAGGCCCGACCACCCTCCGGCTGAACGCGACCATCCTCCCGAGTGATGTCGCGGAGTTTGCGGCGGCCATCGCGCGCAACGATCTCGAGGCAGCCGTCAGCTGCATACAGCGGCCCGTTCCTCGACGGCGTCCATATCCCCGATGCACTGGAATTCGAGCGATGGGCTGAGGGGCGCCGTGCCTGGCTGGCGAATGCGTTCGTCCAGGCGCTGAGCCAGCTCGCCGCGCGCGCGAGCACGGCGGGCGACTTTGGCGCTCGCCGCACAGCTGCTGCAGCGCGCAGCGACGAGTGAGCCGCTCAATGGAGTGGTCGTGCGAGCGTTGATGCTCGCACTCGCGCACGGCGGCAACGCGAGCGCGGCCCTCGACGTCGCGCGCGCGCATGTGGCGCTGGTTCGCGACGAACTGGGCACCGGGCCTGATCCGGCGATCAGCGAACTCATCACGACGCTGCAGTCCGGGGCCATGCCCGCACCGGTCGTGCCGCACGGGCTGCGTGATGCCATCGCGACGCGCGTGCCCGCGGTCGCTGCAGACATCGTCGCAGCACCCCCGACCGTGCCGACAGAGCCTCGCGGGATCCCGGGCCGGATACCTCGGTGTCCTGACGCTCGCCGTTGCCACGGTCGTCATTGCTCGGCGCGCTCGCCGCCCAGATGAAGGGATCGGCCTCGCGCCACGGCACGATCCTGCTCAAGGATCGCCGGCAGGTCACGACGCTCGGGACGATCCTCAGCCCGGCACTGTCATCCGACGGGGCATACCTGGCCTACGTCACGAGACAGTGTGCTCCCGCGGGCTGCACATTCGGTATCGACATCCAGGAGGTGGGAACCCGCACGACCCGCAACATCGTCCGTGGTGTGTCGTTGATCGAGTATATCGGCTGGAGTCCCGACCGGCGCAATCTCATGGTGGGTGGGACACTGGTGAATGGAAAGGAAGGCCTGTACCTCGTGTCGGCGCTCGGCGGCACGCCGCGCGCAGTGAGCTCGTTCTACTTCCCGGCCTTCTTCGCCGGGGGCGATTCCCTGCTGCTCACGCCGAGCGCCGGCTCCGACAGCACCTACTGGCTGCGAGTGGCCGGACTCGACGGCGTCCCTGGCGACAGCATCGCGGTCCCGGGCCCCGCTATCGGTATCGAGTTCGCGATGAATGTTCCCGGATCTCGGTGGTTCATCCTGCGCATCGAGACCGACAACGGCCCCGAGTTTCGCGTCATTGACCGAACCGGGCGAGAGACCGACCGCCGGCACTTCGGCCCGGTCGACCTCGCCCAGGCTTCGCGCGACGCGCTGTGGTTCAGCAGCAGCTTCAACCTGATGCGGCTGCCGTTCGACACGGCGACGGGCCGCTTCGGCACGACCATCGACACCGCATATGTTGGACTCTTCACCGGCTTCGATGTGACGGCCGATGGCGGGACACTCCTGATCGGCGAGGCCACGGAGAACTACGACATCTGGGCGCTCCCCTTCGACGACGCGCTGCATGGCAAATTTCTCGAAGAGCGACGGCTGGCGCATGGCTCGGCACGGATCGCGGCGACGATCAGCCCGGATGGCAGTCACGTGCTGCTCGCGCGATTGACCGGAGCAGCTGAGGCGGCCCGCTTCCGGCTGAGTACGCTGCCGTTCGCAGGCGGCGCTGAGACGGCACTGCCAACCAGGGGAATACCCGCGGGATGGACGTGGATCGACTCGGCGTCCGTCGTCGTCGATGAGGTCGAGTCCGGCCGGGGGCATGCCGTACTCATCGATGTGCCGACCCATGCACGCCTCGCCGAATTCACTCCACCTGACACCGCGATGGCCTGTTGTCCCGAGATACTGCCCGGGGAGCGGCTGGGTATGGACTCCCATCGATGAGCACAGCGTGAAAGTGCAGCGGCGGGGCGAGCGAGTTCCGCGTGTCTATCCGGCACCCCGGTGGTTTCAGGGGATCTGGTCCTTCATCGTTTCTCCCGACGGCCAGCATGTTCTGTATTGGGGCAAGAGCGTCATGAC
Source organism: uncultured Gemmatimonadales bacterium (assembly GCA_963846945.1). Classification (GTDB taxonomy): domain Bacteria; phylum Gemmatimonadota; class Gemmatimonadetes; order Gemmatimonadales; family GWC2-71-9; genus JAGGAG01. The sequence continues at coordinate 49,182 of CAWJXX010000005.1, forward strand.
CGATTCGCTGCGGGTCGATGTGCTGTCACTACGCGACAGCACGGTTACGACCTTGTGGACCGGCGCCGGCGTGCCCAATGTCGATGCCTCCTGGCTGTCTGGCGGCGATGTTCTGCTCGCGGTGTACGGAACCCCTGACACGCGCAGTTTCTACCGGTTGCGCGGTCACGGGCTCATCGACTCACTGGGAACGATTCCGCGACCCATCTTCAGCGTGGATGTGTCGCGCGACATGAAGCGCGCCACCGTCACCACACACGAGTATCACGGGGACGCGTGGATGTACACGGTCGCACGTCGCTGAGGCTGGTTTCTTCGCATACACAAAGGGTCGCCAGGAGGCGACCCTTCAGTGCAAACATCGTCTTTCGCTGCAGCTCCCGAGGCAGGACTCGAACCTGCGACCCGCTGATTAACAGTCAGCTGCTCTACCAACTGAGCTACTCGGGAAAGCGGTGCCAATCCTAGTTACCGCCAGAGGGTGGGGCAAGACCAAAAACGCCATTGGGTGGATTCCACGGTGCGTGCCTCGGCGGTGCCATCGGGCATGAGGAACCCCTGATATGGCTGCCCTGCAGCCGGCCTCAGGCCCCTTTGTAACAGATGCAAAAACTGTCACGACACCATGGCGCCACACTGTTGGGTCAGTAGGGTCGCTTTGTGATCTTAGTCACAAAGCGAGTACACACTCGCATCGCCGTATAGGTCTCCATTCCAGCTGCCAGGAACAGCCTTCGCGATCGCTCGGCTAGCGCATCGTCCCGCAATACCACTCCAAACAACGAGCTTCCCGCTTGCGAGCATATGCTCGCATATCTCCTTAAGCGAGTGGCTGCTCACTACTGCTACGGCCAGGTAACGGATCCTGACTTTGTCACGTAAAGGCATCTGTTGCGACAGTGTAAGGCCTTGAAGAATAATGCCTTACGAGGTTTTTTAGCCCTTCCGCACAAGCATGGAAATCGCCATATTGGCCCCATGAGCTTGGCACCGCTTATTGGGCATGAAGAGGTCAGGACGCGGCTGGGAAGTGCGGCGCGCAAGGGAAAGCTTCCCCAGGTGCTGTTGCTCGAGGGAGCAGAAGGCGTAGGTCGTCAGCGCGTCGCACTGTGGCTTGCTCAGTTGCTCTTCTGCGAGCGCAAAGCATTGGAGCCATGCGGAAGCTGTCGCGCCTGCCGGCTCACAGCCGACCTGAGCCATGCCGACCTGCACTGGATCGTACCGATCCTGCGGCCCAAGGCGACGGACGCCGACAAGCAGGTCGATGAAGTCGCGGAGCTGATTGGCGAAGTGATGGCGGAGCGGCGGAAGAACCCGCTCTATGGTGCGCTCGATGGAATGGCGAGCCACCCGCTGGCAACGGTACGACTGATCCAGCGCCGGGCGGCGCTGACGTCGGTCGAGGGCGGGCCCAAGGTGTTCATCCTCGGGCATGCCGAGCGACTGGTGCCCCAGGAGTCGAGTCAGGACGCGGCGAACGCGATGCTCAAGTTGCTCGAGGAGCCGCCAGCCGATACCTGGTTCATCCTGACCGCGACTGACGCGGGCCGACTGTTGCCGACCATTCGGTCACGGGTGGCTCCGGTGCGGCTGGGACGGCTCAGTGCGAACCAGGTAAAGGGCTTCCTGGCAGCCGAGCTCAAGCCCCCGCTCGCTCCCGCCGTGCTGGACGAGCGGGCGACGACGGCTGACGGATCGATTGGCGCGGCGCTGAGTGCGGCAGATGCCGGTGCGAAGGCCCTCGCTGCCGCGGCCGAACTGCTCGACGCAGTATTGAAGGGACCCGGCGCACGGGCCGACCGGGTCCTGAGGCAACCGACGTTTGCGGCGCGCGGTGAATTCACCGCGATGCTCGAAGCGCTGGAAGAATCGCTCGGGAGATGCGGCTCGTGCAGCCACGGGAACGGCGCCGCGTCGCACCATCCCGGCCTCGCTCAAGGGCCAGCGCCAGGTCGCGCAACTGCTGAAGGCGCAGGGGCTCGTGAATGCGGCGCGCGAAACGGCACAGGGGAACGTGAACCCGCAGTTGCTGGTCGGCGTCCTGGCTCAGGACCTGGCGGAGGCCCTCGGCGAAGCGGGCCGGGGAACAGCTTGAGGAGGCAGGGGTGAGTAACCAGAAGGGGGCCCTGTCACACCTCGATAGTGAGGGGAAGGCACGCATGGTCGACGTCGGCAGCAAGCCGGCGACACGACGAACGGCTGTGGCGGAAGGTGCCGTGCGGATGTCGGTCGACGCATTCGAGCTGGTCCGCGACCATGCGGTGGAGAAGGGTGATGTAGTAGCCGTGGCCGAGCTGGCCGGCGTAATGGCAGCGAAGAAAACCGGGGAGCTGATTCCCCTCTGTCATCCGCTGGTGCTCGATGTGGTCACGGTGGAAGTGCGGCTGGACGAGTCACTGCCGGGAGTGCGCATTGTTGCTTCCGCCAGCCTTACCGGTCGCACTGGTGTCGAGATGGAGGCGCTCACGGCGGTCTCGGTGGCGTGCCTCACCGTCTACGACATGGTCAAGTCGGTCGACCGGGACATGGTCATCGACGAGATCCGGCTGGTCAGCAAGACCGGGGGAACCCGGGGCGATTGGCACCGCGAGGCGCCCTGATCAGTCCGCTGCCGTTCAACGACAGCAAGGAGGTAATACATGACGTACCCGACCAGCCCTAAGCGCCCGCGCCCGCGTTGGCGTCAGGGAACGCTTGCGCGCAGCAGTGCGCTGCTGGCCGGTGCCGTGCTGCTCAGTGCCGTCGGCGGGTGGTCTCGCCGCACGCGCCCTGAGGAAGCGTCGCCGCCGTCACCGGTTGTCACCACAACCAATGAGGTGGCAGCAACACCTGTGGCGCCGTTCGACGGCAACGCGGCATTGCTGACACTCAAGCTCGATCGTGCCGAGGCCATCATGGGCTACTCGGCGCGCTACCAGATTCCGTCGGACCTGGCGACGTCGGTGTACGACATCGCACTTCAGGAAGGCATCGATCCCCAGCTGGCGTTCCGGCTGGTCAAGGTGGAGAGCAACTTCAAGGCTGCGGCGCGCAGCAACATGAGCGCCATTGGCTTCACCCAGGTGCAGCTGCCGACGGCGCGCTTCTACAACAGTGCGCTGACCGAAAAGGACCTCTACGATCGCGACGTGAACCTGCGCATCGGGTTCCGTTTCCTCCGCGATCTGCTCAAGCAGTACCGGAATGACTACGAACTGGCGTTGCTCGCCTACAATCGGGGGCCGGGCCGGGTCAACCAGATCGTCTCCGAGGGCGGCGATCCGTCCAACGGTTACGAGGACGCGGTGCTCAACGGGTACCAGCCCCACCGCATCACGCCGGCAATGCAGAAGCAGGCGGTCGAACTCGGGACCTGAGCAGGCAACAGGATTCTTCAGCAAACAGCGAAGGGGCAGCCGCACTGGCTGCCCCTTTGTTTTTCTCCGGCCCCCGAAGGTGCGCCGCCGTTCAGGCCTTCTTCGGAATCTTGATCGTGCTGCCCGCCTTGAGTCCGCCGGAGAGATGGTTGACGGACTTGATGGAGGCGATCGTTACGCCATACTGCTGCGCGATGCTCGTGAGCGTCTCCCCGTTGCGCACCACATGCTTCACCGTGGGCGCGCCGCCAGTCGTCGAGCCACCACCCTTCGCGTGATCCCGTGATGCCCGAGGATGAGCTCGCCAGGCGCGTGCTGCTGCCCCCGTAGACCCGAAGTTTCTGGCCTACCCGCACGCTGTTGCCGGAGATGTCGTTCCAGGACTTGAGCGTCGCAACGCTGACGTGGTACCGCCTGGCAATGCTGCCGAGCGTCTCACCCTTCTTCACGGTATGATAGCCGCCGCGACCACTGCTCCGGTCAAGCGGCTCCTTGTAGGTCGAGACCTGCCGGGCCACCAGCACGCTGGCGCTGCCACCAGTCGGTACGACGACCTGACGGCCAGCCTTTACCGTTGACGTTGCGCGGATCCAGGGATTGGCCTCATAGAGTGACGACACCGGCACGCCGTACTGCTGCGCGATCCGCGCAGGCGTGTCACCCTTCCTCGCCGTGTAGTACGCGAACGTCGTGCGCTGCGCCGCCGGAAGCTCGTCGAACGCAAGCTGCGCGCTTGCCTGGTGCCCGGCCGGGACGCGCACGATCGACGTCGATCCCGGGGGCGTCGCCAGCCGCACATACTGCGGGTTGAGCTCGAGCATCCGGGCGAGTGTCGTGTCCGCCACTCGTGCCAGGACGTCCAGGCCCACCGTGCCGCTCACGATCACGGAGTCGAGCGGGTACGGCGCTTCCTTTGCGGCGGGCGTGAAGCCGTACCGCACCGGCTCCTTGGCGATGCGTGCCGCGGCAATGAGCTTGGGCACGTAGTCCTTGGTTTCCCGGCGGATCAGCTTCGTGTCATACAGCTTGAAGAAGTCGGCATCCGAGAACCCCTCGTCCTCGTCCTCCTCCAGTGCCTGCTCCCCGTCCGGCGTGCTCGACGCCGCGGCAACGGTGGTCGTCGGCGTGGCACCGATGTGCCTGAGGCCCCGTGAGATTTTCCCGCCACCGCCGTTGTAGGCCGCGGCCGCCAGGTAATACGACCCGAAGCGCTGGTAAAGATCGGCGAGGAAGCGCAGGGCGGCGTTGGTGGACTTCACCGGATCCCGGCGCTCGTCCACCCAGCTGTCGATCCTCAGGCCGTATTCCCTGCCGGTGCGCGGCATGAACTGCCACATGCCGACGGCGCGCGTGCGGCTGATGGCCGAATTGGAGAACCCGCTCTCGATGAGTGCCAGGTACACCAGGTCGGTCGGCATGTTGGCCGCCTGGAGCTTCTGCCGGATCATCGGTTCGTACACCGGCATCCGGTCGAGCCAGACCTGGAAACGCTCGCGGGCCATGCCCTCGAAGAAGTACTCGTAGAACTGGACCCGGTCGTGGTCGGCCCAGGTAGTCACGTCGATATCCCAGGAGACCGGGACGTTCGCCGGCTCGTCGTCCGTCGCGGGCACGTCGGGATGGGCTTCAGCCAGCTGATCCAGCACCGCCTCGTCTGCTGCCGAGTCGGTCGCCATCAGCACGTTTTCCGAGAGTGCCGACACCTTTCCGGAATCGGCGGGACGTCACTGGCGGCGCCGGATGGCCTGGGGTAGTGGTTTTCGGGGAGAGGGGCCGGCGAGGCCGTCGCCACGTCCGGATGAGCCGCGGGCGCAGGCTGAACGGTTGGCTGACTGCCGCAACCGATCGCCCCCAAGAGCAGGAGTCCCAGGGCTTCTCTACGCATGGGCCCCAATCTAGCGACAAGCATGCCAGTCAGCGAGGCTCGACTGCAAGCGCTGGCGCGTTCATAAGCGCCGAGGTAACAATGATTTGGAATGAAATTGGTCCCCCACCTAGGCAAGCCGCCGAGCCTCTGGCACAAAGCCAGAGCGGTTCAGCGCATGAAGAACTTGTTGCCGAGGACGCGGTTGGTCGCGTTCAGTACGGCGAGGGCGGCGCCGCGGGCGGCGTCCGTATCGGAAAGAAAGCTGCCTACCACGCGCTGTCCGGCGCCCTCACCACGAAGGGCCAGCGATACGATGACGACACTGGCGTCAAAAGCGCGCACTGACTTTACACCAAGCAACTCAAACCCCATCCCGTCCTGAACCGCCTGGGTGAGCGCATTCACGCAGGCCTGGGCGGCACAGCGCAATTCGCCGGCCTGCGACGCGAGTCCTTCCGACTCACCGGTAAAACGCTCCGTCTCCAGCCAGGTGAGGAGCACCCGCGCCCGGCAGCGACCGTTGGGCAGGCGGTCGATGGAGAAGTCGGCAAAGCGCAGGCGATCGTTCGGCCTTGGTGACGACATCGGCTCCAGGGGTTCCGGATTCATTCAGGCAGTCTCAGAGCGCAGGTCCGGCCGAGGGGCCTCAGGCACCGCGGGAGGCCGTAAAGCGAAATCGGTGCCATGTCAGGACGCCCGAAGATGGGAGGCAAGGAGCTCGGTCAGCTTCGAATCGGGAATGCGCTCCGCCTGCTGCAGGAGGGACGAGCGGGAAGCGGCCACCATGGGATATTCGGTCCAGAGCAGACGCTTATCCCCATCCTTGGCCCGGAAGGCCAGCACCAGGTTCCAGCGCTGGGAGTTGGCCCGGCGCTCGGCTGCCACCGACACGGACCATTTCCGCTGCTCGCACTCCACCACTCGCCATGCCATGGCGCCCCCGGAATCAGTTGGACAAGTGGCGGGAGAAGGTGCCCCAGGCGGCCGAGATCAGGTCAAGAGTCCGGCGGCCCGCAGGTCGTCGCCGTTGTTGACCTCAATGAGGCGCGGGTACCTCGGCCCAGCCCGCACCTGCTTCGCGCAGGCGGGCCCTGAGCGCGAGCGCCGCCTCGGGTCCGTCCCACGGCAAGGTGCGCAGGAATGCGGCGAACTCCGGTGGTCCGCCGAGGAGGTACACCTCCTCCCGGGTGGTGGCCCCGAACACCACGCCACCATCCTGCACCGCCTGCCCCGCACGCTCGATCAGCTCCGGCGTGAGGCCGGCACCGGCAGGGCGAACGGCGAGCCAGTTCCCTTCCGGGGCAGCCATCTCGGCGATGGCCAGAGCGTCGCCGCGAACTCTCCGGAGGGCCGTGGCTCCAGGGCGATGTCGGCGCCGAGCCAGCGGCGCATCTCCGGAAGCGCATCGGCCGGAGCATACCAGCCGACCGGCACCCACCCGAGCTGCTCGATGCTTTCGATGGTGCGGCGGGCAATGACGCGGAAGAGGCGGACAGCGTACTTCTCGCCGACGGCATCGATGACGCCACGCGGCACCGAGTCGGGTCGCGGCGCCTCGAGCAGCACCGCGACCCGCCGGATAGGTGCGCGAAGAATCAGCCGCGGGTAATGGCCCGGAAGCGCGCGGCGATGTCATGGGTCACGGGGCCGGGCTTGCCACCGCCGATGCGGCGGCCATCCACTTCCCTGATCCCGACGACCTCGGCGGCCGTGCCGGTGAAGAACACCTCGTCAGCGGTGTACACGTCGTAGCGGTTGAGGAGTTCCTCGCTCATTTCGTAGCCCGCCTCGCGCGCCAGGTCGATGACGAGATCGCGGGTGACACCCTTGAGGATGCCCGCATACGCGGGCGGCGTGCGAATGCTGCGCCCCTTCACGACGAAGATGTTGCAGCCCGACGCCTCGGCGACATAGCCCGCGCTGTCGAGCATCAGCACATCGTCCATGCCGGCCACAATGCCCTCGCTCTTCGCCATGATGTGCGGCAGGTAGTTGAGCGACTTGACCCGCGGCGACAGCGCCTCGCGATGCGGAATCGGCGTGCCCGCGGTCATGACGCGAAGGCCGGTCTCGTAGACCTGCTGCGGCCAGAGCGCGATCGTGTCGACAATGATGATCACGGTTGCCCTGGGGCACTTCCGCGGATCGAGACCGAGGTCTCCGACGCCGCGCGTGATGATGTGCCGGATGTACGCCTCGGCCAGTCCCGACCGGCGCACCGCCTCCTCGGTGATGGCAATCATCTCGGCCTTGGGCAGCGCCACATTGAGCCAGATGGCCTGCGCCGAGTCGTACAGGCGGTCGAGGTGCTCCTCGAGCCGGAAGATCCTTCCACCGTAGACCCGGATGCCCTCGAAGACACCGTCGCCATAAAGCAGGCCATGGTCGAACACGGAGACCTTGGCGGTATCCCGGTCGTACCACACCCCGTCGAGCCAGATGGTGGTCTGGCCGGTGCGCGGTGCTGCCGGGCGGGATGTGCCGGGACCGGTTGCCGTCGATGCTGTCGCCATAGTGCCTGAACCGATTCTAGGGGTCACGAACGCGGACAAACGGAAGCTACCCTTGGCGGGGCGGGGCGGAAAGCAGAAACCCTGAATCAGGCTGCGGATTCAGGGCTTCGCTTTTCCTTCACTGGTCGGGGGCGCCTCGCCGAACCTCAGCTTGGCCTGACCGCCCTTTACTTCGTTTCGGGGCGCCAGGTCCTTGAGGAGAACGAGGTCCCTGGAGTTCCTGTCCGACCCCTTGCCGCGTTTCTTCTGTGCCATATGCCCATCCGTTCCGGTTGAACTTGAAGGGCGTCAACCCGATCCACAGTGGAGTTCCCGGGAGCCGCGCCACGAAGCGCGGCCCCAGGGGAATCAACTCAGCCGCGCGGCTTCCGGGCCGTCTGGCCACCCTTGACGCTGCCGCTCTTCTTGGTGCTCGACAGGTCCTTGATCTTCTTCGGTGCCATGGTGTGCTCCCTGTGAAGTTGAACGTGACGTGTACCCGCAGTGTTGTCCTGCTGAACTACCCTGCAACTATTCAGTCCCTCCGCATCACTCCACCCTTGACGTTCGCCGCGTTCTTGGTGCTGCTCAGGTCCTTGATCACTTTCGTGGTCTTCTTCGCCATGGGTAGCTCCGGATCGAGTGGACGTTGCTGCGAACGCTTCATTAAAAAGCAAGCGGTGGGCCACATTGCGAGCAAAGTGCGATGTGCGTGTTGCGCAACGAGTTAAGAGTCGTGAGTCGTGAGTCGTGAGTTGGGCTTGGTTGCGTCGTGATACCAAGTGTGGTCTTGCTGTGGAGCTATGGTATCGTCATGAGACTAGCGCACGACTCACGACTCACGACCCACGATCCGACCATCATCCGCCCAACTTCCGATCCAGCGTCGACCGCGACAGGCCCAGGGCCTTCGCCGTCCGGCGCTTGTTCCCCCCGAATCGCCCCAGTACTTCCCGGATGTGCCGCGCCTCGGCGGCCCGGAGCGAGAGGTCGTCGCTCGCGGCCGCACCCCGCGGCGCCGCAGTGGCGACCCGCTCGCGCTCGACGGCATCCACGGGCGACTCGAGCAGCAGCGCCTCCGGCCCGATGACTTCTCCCTCGGTGATGGCCACGGCGGTGTGAATGACCCGCTGGAGCTGTCGCAGGTTTCCGGGCCACTCGTACTCGAGCAGGCGGTCGGCGGCGTCGCGGCTCAGGCCCACGATGGACTTGCCCTGGTTTCGGGCGGCGGCGGCAATCGCCGCCGCCATGATCGTGCGCAGGTCATGCGGCCGCTCCCGGAGCGCCGGCAGCCGCACGGTGATCCCGCTGATCCGGTAGAACAGGTCCTTCCGGAAATGGTCCGTCTCGAGGTAGCGGGTGATGGGCAGGTGGGTCGCACTGATGAGCCGCACGTCGGCCTGCTGCAGGCCTTCGCCACCCAGCCGCTCGAACTCACCGTACTCCACCGCGCGCAGGATCTTGGCCTGGCCGGCGGCGCTCATGTCGGCGATCTCGTCCAGGAACAGCGTGCCCCCGTCCGCCAGCTCGAACTTGCCCTTGATGCGCCGGATCGCGCCGGTGAAGGCGCCCTTCTCGTGGCCGAACAGCTGGCTGTCGAGGAGCGTGTCGCTCAGGGCGGAGGAATTGAACGCGACAAAGGGTCGCGACGACCGCTTCGAGGAATTGTGGATGGCGCGCGCCAGCATCGTCTTGCCGGTGCCGGTCTCGCCCAGGATGAGGACCGGCAGGTCGGTGCGGGCGGCGAGCCGCGCCAGGCCGAGGCAGGTCGCCATCTCCTCGTCGTCGCTGCGGAAATCGTCGAGCGTGTAGTGCCAGTCCTGCTGGCCGGTGCTGCCGTTGAATGGAGACTCGCTCACTTGCCGGGCGCCTCCGCAAAGCTCTCGCGCAGGGCGCGCAACGGCTCGAACGCAAGGCTCGCCAGTGACCGCCGCCCGACGACGATGTCCGCCTCGCCACCCATTCCCGGAAGCAGGGGCCGCATCAATCCGCGCACGCGCACGGCCGTGTCGGCCACGTCCACAAGGGCGCGGAAGGCGGTGCTGTCCTGCATGTTGAGGCCGGCGGGCCCGACCCAGCGAACGGTGCCGAAGCGAACGCCGTAGCGCTGGTACGGAAAGGCGTCGAACCGCAGCTTGACGCCCTGCCCTGCCTGCACCAGTGCGACGCCGGCCTGCGGCACCGCCAGTTCGCCCTGCAGCCTGGCGCCGTCACAGGCGACTTCACCCAGCACGTCGCCCTCGCGCACCACGGCCCCGGATGCATTCACGCGCTGGCGAATGAGCGTGCCCGCGCAGGGCGAAAGCAGCACGAACCCGCTGTCATTGCTGTTCACCAGCTCACGGCTCAGCGCGCTCGACCGGATCGCGCCGCTCTCGAGGGATTCCTGCAGGGTGGCACGCGACTGCTGGTACTCGAGTTCGCGCGACCTCAGGTCCTGGCCGAGCCGGGTGATGTCGGAACGCGTCTCGGAGAGGTCGCTCGTCGCGGTCTCCACTTCCTCTCCGATCGAGCGCGTTTCGAGCTCGAGCTTTCGCACCTCGAACGGGGCCAGGGCGCCGTTCTTCGCACCCTCGGCCGAGCTGTCCACCATCTCCTGCATGACCGCGAGGCGCCGGGTCTTGGACACGATCAGCCGCTCGAGGTGCGTCGCCCGGTCCTCCAGGCGCCGCAGCTGGGCCGAGTCGGCCCGCTGTGAGGTGCGATGCTGCTGCTCCAGCAGGAACAGGCGTTCGGTATTGGTCCGGCGCTGGGTCTCGAGCGTCCGCTGGTCGGCGGACCGGTCGTTGAGCGAGACCGAGCGGATCACGAAGAGGGGTGCCCGCCGCTCTACGGCCTCGCCTTCGTGCGCCTTCACCTCCATCAGCACGCCGTCCCGCGCGGTACGCACCGGGTCGGTGCCGCTGATCGGGACGAGGGTGAACCGTCCGGTCACCGTCTCCGGCACGCGCACCACGGCTGCCGCGATGATGGCCACGACCGTGACACCGATGGTGAGCCGGGCAAGGCCGCGCGCCACCCAGTGCGGCGGGTCGGACTCGAGGAACCGGGTTTCGTCTTCAGCCATGCGCTACAGGTCCAGCTGCTGGCTGACGAGGAAGTAGTACAGCCCCTGGCGGGACATCAGTTCGTCATGTGATCCCTGCTCCACCAGCCGTCCCTTCTCCAGCACGATGATCAGGTCGGCATCACGCACGGTGCTGAGCCGGTGCGCAATGACGAAGGAGGTGCGGCCCTCCAGCAGCTGGTCGATGTTCTCCTTGACGGCACGCTCCGACTCGGTGTCGAGGGCGCTGGTGGCTTCGTCGAACACGAGCACCGGCGGACGGTGATAGATGGCCCGCGCGATCGCGATGCGCTGGCGCTGGCCACCCGACAGCGCGAGGCCCGATTCCCCGATGCGCGTCTCGTAGCCCAGCGGGAGCCGCTCGATGAACTCCCGGGCGTTGGCCACCTGCGCCGCCCAGGTGACGGCGTCCATGTCCGGCTCTTCCTCGCCGAAGCCGATGTTTCGCGCGATCGTATCGTCGAAGAGGTGATTCTCCTGCAGGACGAAGCCGATCTTCCGGCGAAGGTCCCGGTAGTTGAGCGTCTTGAGGTCGATGCCGTCGTAGAGAATGGTGCCCTCCGTGGGCTCGAGCAGGCCGGAGAGGCACTTGATGAGCGTGGTCTTGCCCGAGCCGCTCCGGCCGACGATCGCGACCATGGTGTTGGGCGCGATGTCGACGGTGACGTTCTCGAGAATCGGCTGCGACTCGGGACCGCCATAGCGGAAGCCCATCTGCCGGAAGCTGATCCGCCCCTCGAGCGACTTGACCGGCATGAGCCTGCTGCGATCGGAGCCCTGTTCCGGCACCTCGTGCAGGATGTCCTCCAGCCGGTTGAGCAGGACGTTGGCGTGCTGCAGGTTGTCCCACACATGCAGGATCGTGAGGATCGGTGCGTTGGCCAGGGCCACCAGGGCGTTGAAGGCCACGAGACCGCCGATGGACAGGTGCCCCTCGATGACCTGGTAGGCCCCCGCCAGCAGGAAGAGCAGCACCGACAGCAGCGTGATGGTATGGATCACGCCATTGAACGCCATCAGCGTGAAGTCCGCGTTGAATCGCTTGCGCACCACGCCGTGGAACTGCTGCAGCATCAATTCCCGGAACGAGCCCTCGGCACTGAGCGCCTTGACCGTCTCGATGCCCTTGATCGCGTCGATCTGGAAGGACATGTAGCGGCCGAGCGACTCCTCCAGCTCGGCATAGAGGGGACGGAGCCGCAGGGCCGAGTAGCGCATGAGCACGATGAACAACGGAACCGTGGCGAGGAATACCAGGGTCAGGATCGGGCTGTACACCAGCATGAGCGTGATCGCCGCAAGCAGCTGGGCCGAGGCACTCAGCACGGCGACGCCGTGCTCGACCATGAACTCCCGGATCTGCCACATCCCCGCGAGGCGTCGCTGGATGTCGCCGGTGCGGCGGGTGTTGAAGTAGCTCATCGGCAGGCTCAGGAGCCGCCGGGTGAGGAAATCGAGTGACGCCGCATCCACCCGCACGGCCACGAACGACAGGAGGTAGCGCTGCACGACCGTCGCGATCAGCGTGAACCCGAGCACCGTCGCCATGCCGATGATGAGGACGTGAAGCAGTCCCACGTCGCGCTCCACCACCACGCGGTCGACGATCACCTGGGTGAAGACCGGGATGACCATCTCGAGGAGGCTGATGATCAGCGCGAGGGCGGCAGCCTGGGACAGCAGGCGCGCGTGCGGCTTGTAGAAGGGCAGCAGCCACGCAAACCCCGGCTTGGTCTCCTCGTTCGAGGCGAACCGATCGGTATAGTCGAAGAGCGCGGCGTAACCACTCCACATCTTCGCGAAGGTCTCGCGCGGCATGCGGCGCTTGCCCACCGCCGGGTCGGAGATGCGCACGTGGGTGGCATCGACCTCGTACAGCACCACCCAGTGGTTCCCGTCCCAGTGCACGATGGCCGGCAGTGGCAGCTTCTCGAGCCCGCTCGGCGACGCCTTGACCGCACGCGCGGCCAGCCCGAGCTCGTTGGCGCCCTCGCAGATCGCCTTGAGGCTGGCGCCGTCGAGTCCGGTGTGCACCAGCCGCCGGATGCGCGCCAGGCTGATCGCCTTGCCATGGTAGCGGCAGACGATCGCGAGGCTGGTCGCGCCGCAGTCCATCTCGTCGATCTGCCACAGGTGCGGGAAGCGGCTGCCGGCCTTCCGCCGCGGGGTCGACGCGGCATCGCTCTGCACCGTCTCGTTGCTGATCGGGTGCGTGGCCGTGGTGGTGGCTCCCGGACGCGGTGCCACCGTCTCCAGCTCGTCGATGGACCAGGTCCGCGTGAGGTCCTCATCCACCTGCGAGTCGCTCACGATGGCGCCGTCGTTGGCGTCGGCCGGGAGCATTTCGCGGAACAGGTCGATCGGGATCTGCGCGGTGTGCTGGAAATCGAACTGCCGAACCCGCTCGCCCAGGGCGTTGCGCATCTCGGGATACTGGTCGAGCAGCGTCTCGAACCGCTCGCCGGTGAGGCGCAGCAGGCGGCACGGGGTCACCGCCTCGACGGTCGCCTCCCGGGGCGCCTGGGTGAACAGGGACTTCTCGCCGAAGAACTCACCCCGGCGAAGGAAGCCGACGTTGCGGCGGCGGTCACCGATGCCGACGTGCACCCGGCAGCGGCCGTCTTCCACGATGTAGAGCGGACCGGGCGGGTCGCCCTCGGAGAAGATGGTCTCGCCCTTCGCCACCTCGATCGGCTCCAGCTCGCGCAGCAGGGCGCCGAGCGCCTCGGGAGGCAAGGCGGAGAGATCGGTGAACTGGCGGAAGAAGTGCTGGAGGTGACGGTGGCGGGCCTGCAGGTCGAAGAACTCGCGCACTTCAGGGCGCCGCCGCAGGAGCGCGTCGAAGACCGACCGGTCGAGGCGCAGCACCTCGACCTCCGAACTGGCGCGGATCGTCACCGGGTGCACCCCGCGGTCGAGGAATCCACCCTCGCCGAACGTGTCGCTCGGGCGCAGCGCCCCGAGCGAGACCTCTTCCCCGCTGTCGCCGCGCTTCACCATGCGCGCACGCCCGCTGGCGAGCACGTACAGCGCGTCGGCCGCATCGCCCTCCTTCACGATCACCTGGCCGAAGCCATAGGTGGTGGGGACGAAACTGGCCACGACCAGGTCGCGCACATCCGCAGGGAGGTACGTCAGGACGGGAATTGCCTGCAGGATCGGGTCGAGCGCCTCGGAGGCGCCGCTAGGCCGGGTGGGCTTCATGCCAGTGGATGCGACGATTCACCTCGGAGGCAAGGGCTCGGGCAATGACCTTGGATTCGGCGCGCTGTCGAACGTCATCATCGGTCACCGCCGGTGGAATCCTCGCAGCGACCTGGTAGACCACGAACCGGTCCTCCCGTCTCAGGGGACCGATCACGTCACCCGCCTGCGCCCCGACGAATCCGGGCTGGGTCTCGGCATCCAGTTCCTCGATGAAGAAGCTCGATTCGCGGGGTGCCACATGCGCGTCACGCGCGACCTCATCCAGGGAGAGGCCGTCCTCTCTCATGCACAGCGCCGCTTCCCGCGCCTCGGCTTCGCCCGTAAAGGCAATCCGGCGGCACTGCAGACGCAGCCATTCCATCTTGTGCGCCGAGATTTCGCGGGCCAGTGCTTCGGGGGTGGTGACGCCGGCCCGGAAACTCCGCGCGGCCTCGCGGATGAATGCCACCCGGTCGGTGACGGGCTCCGCCGGGATGGATCCCGGACCGCGGACCGCCATGGCGGCAGCAACTTCCTGGGCGAACTGGCTGATGAGTTGCTGGTCCTGTCCGGAGCAGAGCAAGTCGATTCGCATGACTTCCTCCCGCTCGGTCGCCGCCTCGGCATCATTCGTGTCGATGATGACGGCCATGTCACCCGCTCGTGTCCTGAGTTCCCGCCGTAGCAGGAAGCCCATCCAGTCGCCAGCCGTGAGGTCCCGCGCCTCCAGCCACGCCTCCATCTCATCGGCGGTGATCAGGTCACGCTCGTAGCGGAATTCTTCACCGGCAGTGTCGACCACCTGCTCCAGCTCGGCATCGTCTTCGTCCGCGTCGGCCTCGAGGGCGATGCCCAGCGCCGCCTGGCGCTCCAGGCGGGCCCAGTCCCCGGTAAGCCGGGCATGCTCGACAACATCGCCCCAACGAAAGACTTCACCATCACTGGAGAAGACCGGGGAAACGGACCGGATGTGCATGGGTACCGGGTACGGGAGGTATAGATGCCTCCCTGAAGATGCGCCCCGGGTACAGGGGCTGCAAGGCGGAACGCCGGCGAGCGACGGGCCGTTCCCCCAGGAATAGGGGCGGTGGGAATCGAACCCACGACCTAGGGATTAAAAGTCCCTTGCTCTACCAATTGAGCTACGCCCCCCGGCAGCCGGCAAAAGCTAGACGACTGAGCGGCTGGAGGGCAAACCAGGGGCCGCCGTGACCGGCCCGGTACGGTGGGTAACGCCAAGGGAGGGCTTAAGATTGAGCGGGGGCGTCGAGCTCCCGGGCGATGGCAGGAGGTGAACGATGTTGAGGCGGGCAGCGGCAGGAATACTCCTTGTACTGGGCTCGGCGACCATGGTCGCCGCCCAGACGCCTGACTCCGTCGCAACCGCGGGGAGCGCGCGAGCCAGGGACAACCGGTGGCAGATCACCCTGCACAATGACTCGCTGGTCTGGGACGTCCGGCTGGTCGGCCTCAAGGAGGATCGCCTGATGTACCGCTCGGAGGACTCGACCGGCTCCGTCAAGGTGAACGATATCGACGACATCCGGCTCTTCCGGTCGTCCGAGATGCAGATGGGCACCGCAGGCGGCGCGTTTGGCGCGCTCTCGGGCAGCGACGACATCGTCTTCGACATGCGCACGATGGACTTCGCCGCGAAGATGCGCGTGGTGCAGCAACTCCTGGAGAAGTATCCGCCCGGCACCGGGCAATAGAGTACTTTTGGGACTCCTTCCACACTCCGTCCCGGAGCTACCGTGAGCCACTGGAATGCGCTTGCCGGGCAGGTGCTCGACGGCGACCCCATTACTCCTGACGACGCCCGAAGCATCATCCGTTCGAGCGACGACGAATTGCTGGCGCTGCTCGGGGCGGCCTTCCGGATCCGGGAGCAGTTCCACGGGCGCGATGTCCGGCTCCATGTGCTGCAGAACGCCAAGAGCGGCAAGTGCCCGGAGGACTGCGCATTTTGCAGCCAGTCCTCGCGCTACCAGACGGGCGTCGAGGAGTACCGGATGCAGACGGTGAACGAGCTGGTGGAGGGAGCACGGCATGCCCACGCGATGGGCGCCGTGAAGTACTGCATGGTGACGGCGACCCGGGGGCCGTCCGCGCGGGACCTCGACACGATCTGCGAGGCGGTGCGGCAGATCAAGGCCGAGATGAACATCAACATCTGCACCTCGCTCGGCCTGCTCAAGGATGGCCAGGCGGAGCAGCTCGCCGAGGCCGGGGTCACCCGATTCAACCACAACCTCGAGTCCTCCCGGCGCTTCTTCCCGGAGTTGTGCGGCACACATACCTGGGAGGACCGGGTGGCGACCGTCCGGCGCGCGCGCGCGGCGGGACTCGAGGCCTGTTGTGGCGGCATCATGGGCATGGGCGAGACCGAGGACGACCGGGTCGCACTTGCGTTCGAGCTGCAGGCGCTCGAGGTGGAATCGATTCCGGTCAACTTCCTCGATCCGAGGCCCGGCACGCCGATGGGCACGCGCGAGCGACTGTCCCCCATGGAGTGCCTGCGGCTGCTCTGCATGTTCCGCTTCGTGAACCCGTCGCGCGACATCCGTGTCGCCGGTGGGCGGGAGGTCAACCTGCGCCAGATGCAGGCACTGGCCCTCTGGCCGGCGAACTCGATCTTCGTGAATGGCTATCTCACCACGGGCGGGGCAGGATACGAAAACGACCGGCGCATGATCGAGGATGCCGGATTTCGCGTGGCGGAGCTGGTGCCTGCATGACTGCGGCAGCCAGGCGCCAGGGCGCGAACGCGCCAGGCATCGAGGCGGCCGGCGAGGCACCTGTCGCCCTGGCGCGCGGGCGCCCTGCCGCCAGCCCGGAGGAACTCCGGGCGCTCGACGCCCTCCATGTGTGGCATCCCTTCACGCCGCACAGCGCATACGCAGACGACCAGCCGCTCATGGTGGTGGCTGGCGAGGGACACTATCTCGTCGACGCGGACGGTGCGCGCTACTTCGATGGCGTCAGCTCACTCTGGTGCAACCTGTTCGGGCATCGCCGCCCTGAAATCGACGCCGCGATCCGCGGGCAGCTCGACCGCATCGCGCACGCCACCTTCCTCGGGAATGCCACTGAACCGGCGGTGACACTGGCGAAGCGCCTGGTGGATCTGGCGCCGCCGGGACTGTCGCGCGTGTTCTACTCGGACAACGGGTCGACCGCGGTTGAAGTGGCGCTCAAGATGGCGCTGCAATACTGGCAGCAGGCCGATGGCGGCGCCGGCGCCAGGCGCAACCTGTTCCTCACCTTCGGCAATGCGTATCACGGCGACACGATCGGCGCGGTTTCGCTCGGCGGCATCGACATCTTCCACGAACGCTATCGTCCGCTCCTGTTCCGCACCGTCCAGGCACCGTCACCGTACGCCTATCGCTGCCCGCGGCACGTAAATGAATCCTGCCCCGCCGAGTGCAGCGGCGGCTCGATCGAGGCGCTGGAGCAACTGGTCGCAGCGCACGGCCCGGACCTCGCGGCCATCGTGCTCGAACCGGGCATGCAGGGCGCCGCAGGGATGATCACGCAGCCCCCGGGGTTCGTGCGCCACGTGCGGGAGCTGGCAGACCGCGCCGGGACCCTCCTGATACTCGATGAGGTCGCGGTCGGATTCGGACGCTCGGGACGGCTTTTCGCCAGCGAGCGCGAGGGGGTGGCACCCGACTTCCTCTGCCTCGCCAAGGGATTGACTGGCGGATACCTGCCGATGGCCGCGACGCTCACGACCGAGCGCGTATTCGCCGCATTCCTCGGGCACCCATCGGAGGGCCGCACGTTCTTTCACGGACATACCTACACCGGCAATCCGCTGGCGGCAGCCGCGGCGCATGCGACGCTCGACATCCTCGAGCAGGGCGACCTGCTCCAGGAACTGCCGGGAAAGATCTCGCACCTCACAGCGCTGCTGGACAGCCTGCGCGACGTGCCGTCGGTGGGTGACATCCGCCAGTACGGTCTCGCCGCAGGCATCGAGCTCGTCGCCGACCGTGACAGCAAGGCACGATTTCCCTCCACGGCGCGCCGCGGCATGCAGGTGTGTGCCGCGGCGCGGCGGCGCGGGGTGTTCATCCGCCCGCTCGGCGACGTGATCGTGCTGATGCCGCCGCTGACCACGACCGACGCGGAGATGGCCATGCTCGTCCGCGTCATTCGCGAGTCGGTGATCGAGGCCTGCTGGCTGGGGTGATGACGCGCATTGTCTTCGTGACCGGCACCGACAGCGGCGTGGGCAAGACCTGGGTCGGCTGCGCCCTGGCGCGCGCACTGGTGCAACGGGGAACCAGCGTCGTGGCGGTGAAGGTGGTGGAAACCGGCACCGACGTGCAGCCATCTCCGCGGGAGGATGGTGCGCAACTCGCGGCTGCCACCGGGCAGCGGACGCCGCTGCACGCGCTGCACCGCTTCAGGACACCAGTGGCGCCTGCCGTCGCGGTCGAACTCGAGGGCGGCGACAAGCTCGACTTCGACGCGGTCGTCGCCGATGTCGAGGAAACGGCGCGAGGCGTCGAGGTCGCCCTGGTCGAGATGGCGGGTGGCCTCCTCGCCCCCCTGGCGTGGGACTGGACGGCGGTGGATCTCGCCGAGGCGCTCGGCGCGTCCGTGCTCGTCGTCGCGTGCAACAGGCTCGGCACCATCAACCATACCCTTCTGACGCTCGGCGCCCTGGAACTCGGCGGCATCCTCGCAGCTGGCGTAGTGCTCTCGCCGCCCGATGTCCCGGACGTGTCCATGGCCACGAATCGCGATGCCATCGTGCGTCTCTCAGGCCTCGACCGTGTGCTCGAGGTTCCCCGGACGTCGGATCCCCAGGCCGCGGCGGCGGCCCTCTCCCCAGCGGTGCCTTGGATCATTCCGCCGAACTGACAGAACTGCAGCGCCTCCTCGCGGAAGCACTCCCGGGCGGGAGCGCGTTCTGGCACGAGCGCCTGCTGCGCTGGCTCCTTCAGGCCGAAGTCGAGCCGCTCGGCCCCGCATCGCCGCGTACCGCGCGCTTGCAGGTGCTGCTCGATGCCATTCATGATCATCCGCAGCGCGACCTGCTCGTGGAGCGCATCGGTGACGCGTGGGGCAATCCCACGGTGATCCGGCTGCTCGCGGAGTCGGGCCTGCCGAGCCAGCTCTCGCTCACGCACGGAGATGATGCACCGCCTGGCAAACCGGGTGCTCCCTCGCGTGCGCTCCACCGAGAACCTGCGCGACCTCGTGTTCCGGCTCAAGCCGACCGAACTGGATGCACGCTGGATCGCGTCACTCGACGGAATGACCATCGAGCGCTGTGCGGCGCTGATGGCGACGCCGCGATCACTCCTGCTGCGCGCCGCGCACCTCATCGCCCTGCGCCTGGGCGCCATCGGCACCTCGCCCGAGATCCTGCAGCTTCGCCCCACGGATGACCTGCTGACCTCGCCCTTCGCGGAGCTCGCCACCGTCGTGACGAGCATCGAGCTGGCGCGGGCCCGGGGCACCGAGGCACCGGACTGGCAGCCGGCGCTCGCGCGCTGCCGCGTGGCGCTCGACCAGGTCTCGGCCGTGATCGATGACCGGGGAGCGCCCAGCACCACGCTGTTCCGGCACGAGCTGCTGGGGACGCTGCTGACGCGGCTCGCGGTGCTGCTGCACGTCGCCCTGGATACCGGCGCCGTGCCCGCCCGCGAGCTCGGCGTGCTGATGACCAACGCGGTGGTGGAGGACGAAAGCCTCGAGGCGATCGGCCGGGCCCAGACCAAGCGCCTCGCGCTCAAGATCACCGAGTACACCGGGGTCACCGGCGAGCACTACGTCGCCCGCAACCGCCGGGAGTACTGGGGACAATTGCGGGCTGGCGCGTACGGCGGGTGCGTCACGGCGTTCACTGCGCTCCTCAAGTTCGGGCTCTCGGCCCTTCCCCTGGCTCCGGTCGTCCTCGCGATGGGCCTGGCGGCCAACTACACCATCAGCTTCTGGATCCTGCAGATCTTCCATTTTGCGCTCTCGTCCAAGCAGCCTGCGATGACGGCCTCGGCGCTGGCCACGTCGCTCGCGGACAAGAGCAACATGGAGCACAACATCGAACTGATCGCCGCGATCTCCCGGTCGCAGGCCGCGGTGACCGTCTCGAACGTCGGTGCGACGGTGGCGCTCTCCCTGCTGCTGGATTTCCTCTTTCACCAGCTGACTGGCCGGTACTTCCTCTCCACCGAGACGGCCGAGCACGCGCTTCGCGGGATCAACCCGGTCCTGACGCTGACGGCGCTCTATGCCGCGATCACCGGTGTCTTTCTCTGGCTGTCGAGCCTGGCCGCGGGCGCGGCGGCAAACTGGATTGCCTACCGGCAACTCGCCGAGGCGACGCGGGAGGACTCACCGAGTAAAGCGGGTGTTCGGGAAGGCTTTCGCGAGGCGACTGGGGGACTTCGTCGCGGCGCATGTGGGTGGAATGACCGGATACCTGGTGCTGGGGTTCCTGCTCGGGTTCGTGCCGGTGCTCTTGAGCCGGTTCTTCGGCATCGCGCTCGAGGTGCGCCACGTGACCCTGCACGCAGCCGGAGCCGCCTACGGCGTGCTGCCGCTCCACGCGGCCGGCGAGCTGGTGCCGAGCGACATCTTCTGGGGATTCGTCGGCATCGCGGTGATCGGCTTCTTCAACTTCACCGTGTCGGCGTGGCTCGCACTGCTCACGGCAGCGCGAGCCCGCAACCTGGGTCCGGCCGAGCGCTCGCTCCTGTGGAGGGCAATCCGGCGGGCGTTCCTCGAGCGTCCGACGAGGTTCTTCTGGGTACCGGCGCGCGAACGGAAGAGTTTCGAGATGCCTACCACAGCATGAGCTGGGCAATCGGCGCAAAGCTCTGACGGTGGTGGCGACATGGGCCATGGTCCCGCAGCCCCTGATGGTGTTCCTCCGTACCGTACCCCATGTTGGTCTCCCATCGATACACCGGATGCCGGAGCGCCAGCCGGCACATGAGGCCGTCGCGAACCTGCTTCGCCACCACGCCAGCCGCCGCGATGGACATGCAGTGAGCATCCCCATCCACCATCGCCTCGTGCGGATAGCCCAGCTCGGGGAACGGGAGGCCATCGACCAGGATCTGCCACGCATCGAGTCCGTCGAGGACCCGGGCCACGGCCCGCCGCATCGCGATCGCCGTCGCGACCCGGATGTTGAAGCGGTCGATTTCCCGGACCGACGCGGCCGCCACCGCAATCCGCAGGGCCCGTTCACGAATCCTGGGGAGCAGCGCCTCGCGCTGTCGTGCGCTCAGCAGTTTCGAGTCGCGGAGCCCGACGATGCGCTTGACGTTCGGGCGGAAACACGACGGCCGCGGCGAGCACCGGACCAGCCAGCGGCCCGCGCCCCACCTCATCGACCCCGATCGAGCACCAGGCCCGACTCCCAGCGGGTTCGCTCCTGGCGCAACGACGGCCGTGCGGACGCGCGTCATTCGCGCACCGCCTCTTCGCTGCGTCGCCAGAGCTCGAGACCGTTCGCCGGATCGCTCGCCAGCGGGTTGGGCTCCGCCTCGTGCATGTCGTCGAAATAGCTTCCTGACTTTCCCGCGAGCTCCGGCGACGTGGCACAGTAGACGGGGGTGCGGGCGCCCTCCTCGTTCGAGATCATGAACAGCTTCATGAGCCAGCGGATCGGCGCGGGAACCCTGCGCCAGATGTCCGACGCGACGACGCCCGGGTGCAGTGAACAGGCCAGCGCGGGCGTGCCGGCAAGCCGGCGCGCTAGCTCCTTCGCATGCAGCACGTTCATCAGCTTGGTCTGGGCGTACTCGCGAAAACCGGACTGCACCGGACTCGCTCGCCGCTCGAGCCCATGCCAGTCGATCGCCTTGACCGACATCTGCGCCGTGCTCGCGATGTTCACGATGCGCGGCGCGCCGCGTTCCCGCATCCGCGGCAGCAGCAGGTTCGTGAGCAGGAAGGGGCCGAGGTGATTGGTGGCGAAGGTGATGTCGAAGCCCTGACGGGTGAGCCCGCTGGTGCCGGCCACCCCGGCGTTGTTGATCAGGACATCGAGTGGCCGGCCGGTCGCGAGGTACTCGCCGGCAGCCCGGCGGACAGAGTCGAAATCGGACATGTCCACCGCCAGGAAACGCACATCGACCGTCGGACTGCGCGCCCGGATTGCCTCCACGACCGGCAAGGTGCGCTCCGCCGAGCGGCCGGCCAGGACGACATCATGGCCCATCGCGGCGAGGGCCCCAGCCGTCGCACGGCCGATGCCCGAACTGGCACCCGTCACGAGGATCGTCCGGGAAGCGCTGGTGTTGGACATGAGTGAGCAAGTTACCAGACTGGCCAGCTATTTTCAGTCCACACTTTTTTCCCGGTGCCATGACGCAATACGAACTGCTGCGGGGCGGCGTGGAGCTCGCGCTCGGCGCGGCACTCCTCGCCTTCGTCGTGAGCGAGGTGTCGCACAACTACAGCCAGGTCGACCGCCTCTGGAGCATTCTCCCGGGCGTGTTCGCCTGGTATTTCGCGGCCGGCTCGGGTTGGATGCCCCGCCCCGTGCTCATGGCCACGCTGGTGACCCTCTGGGGCGCCCGACTGACCTTCAATTTCTGGCGGCGCGGTGGCTATGGCTGGCCGCCGTGGACCGGAGTCGAGGACTATCGGTGGGCGGTACTTCGCGCGAAGCCGCCACTCGATACGCGCTGGGGCTGGCTCCTCTTCAACCTGTTCTTCGTGTCCCTGTACCAGGTCGGCCTGCTGCTCCTGATCACGCTGCCCTCCGTTGCAGCCGCGGGAGCGGCGCGCCCGCTGTCGCGCCTGGACCTCATCGCCACGCTGATGTTCCTGGGATTCGTGGTCGTGGAAGCGATTGCGGACCAGCAGCAGTACGACTTCCAGACCGAGAAGGCGAAGCAGCGTGCGAGCGGGGAGAAGCTCACCGGCGACGTGAAGCGGGGATTCCGTACCACCGGCCTCTTTGGGCTGGCCCGGCATCCCAATTTTGCCGCCGAGCAGATGATCTGGGTTGCGTACTACCTGTTCAGCGTGGCTGCTACCGGCAGCTGGGTCACCTGGTATGGCGCAGGTGCGGTCCTGCTGGTCCTGCTCTTCCAGGGCAGCACCAGCTTCACCGAATCGATCTCGATGGGAAAGTATCCGGAGTACGCGGAGTATCGGCGGCAGGTGCCGAGGTTTATTCCGAAGATTCTGGCGGGAGTCAGGCGCTAGGCAGGGCGGCAAGGCGGCAAGGCGGCAGGGCGGCAAGAGGATTTCGCGTCGCGCCCCCGCACAACCCTTGACACGCCGGCGAGCCGGATGTATTTAACCTGCAGGTTACTTAACCGGATGGTTAATTTGCTCGCTGCCCAACGCACCGCCGATCGACTCAGCACCACCTTCGCCGCTCTCGCCGATCCCACGCGGCGAGCGTTGCTCAAGCGGCTGTCCACGGGCGAGGCCACCGTCACCGAACTGGCGCAGCCGTTCGCCATGAGCCTTCCCGCCGTATCCAAGCACCTGAAAGTGCTGGAAAAGGCCGGGCTCATCAGCCGGGGCCGGGAGGCGCAGTGGCGGCCCTGCCGGCTGGACGCGAAGCCGCTGCAGGAAGTCTCCACGTGGACCCAGCAGTACCGGCGCCATTGGGAGGCGCGGCTCGAACGGCTCGATGACTACCTGCAGGAGTACCAGAAGAACCTGCGACAGACCCAGAAGCGCGACAACCAGAAACGGGAGCAGAGAAATGGTCGAGACAAATAAGGCCGCTGCGCGGGCGATGCCTGCCGCCGGCGCCACCGCCGAGCGCGAGATCACCGTGACGCGCGTCATCGACGCGCCACGCGAACTGGTATGGGAGGCGTTCACCCGCCCCGAGCATGTCGTGCACTGGTGGGGTCCGCGCGGATTCTCCAACACGATTCACGAGATGTCGGTGACGCCGGGCGGGACCTGGCGATTCATGATGCACGGGCCCGACGGCGTGGACTATCCCAACAAGATCGTCTTTCACGAAGTGACGCGGCCCGAGCGCCTCACCTACTGGCACGGGGATGACACCCCGGACTCGCCCGCGCACTTCGAGGCCTCGATCGAGCTCACGCCGGAGGGCCGCAAGACGCGCGTGACCCTGACCCTGCTCTTCGAGACGAAGGCGCATCGCGACATGACGGCCGACAAGTACGGCGCCATCGACGGCGGAAAGCAGACGCTGGCGCGGCTCGAGGAATACGTGGCGATGCAGCCGCCGGCCGACGTGTTCGTCATCTCACGCACGTTCGATGCGCCTCGCGACCTGGTCTTCAAGGCGTGGACCGAAGCCGAGCGGCTCTCCCAGTGGTGGGGGCCCACGGGTTTCACGGTGGAGGTGGCCACGATGGACCTGCGCCCGGGCGGCGCATTCCACTACGGACTCAAGTCTCCCACGGGCCAGATGATGTGGGGCAAGTGGCTGTTTCGCGACATCGTGGCGCCCGGCCGCCTGGTCTGGATCACGACCTTCTCCGACGCGGAGGGCGGCGTGACCCGCCATCCCGGCAGCGACACGTGGCCGCTGGAAATGCTCGGTGCCATGACGCTCACGGAGAAGAACAACAAGACCACGCTGACCGTCCGCACGGTCGCGCACGCGGCGACCCCGGAGGAGCGCGCCACGTTTGCCGGCAGTTTCGCATCGATGGAAGGTGGATTTGGCGGCACGTTCGACCAGCTGGCCGCCTACCTCAGGACCGCGAGGCCCTAGGACGACTGCGGGAGTCAACGCTGCAGCGTGCGGAACGCCTCCGCGCGTCCCCGGGCCAAAACGGCCTTGGGTATTGTGATCAGCGAGGCGCTCCGTGCCCCCGCGGTGTCCCAGTAGTCGACGAACTCGACGCCCACCCGGATGAGACGGATGCCGGGATCCTCCGGGCCATCGAACCAGGTGCGCAACGCGGCGGTCCACACCGCCCTGATGCGCGGACGGTCATTCAGGATTTCCGCACGACCGGTGAGCGAGACGTAGGTGCTGCGCCCCTCCGCGGCATAGCCGAGATTCACCACGGGATTGGCCCGGATATCACGGACCTTCGTCGACTCCTCGCGCGTCAGGAACCAGACGTGCCCATCGAATTCTGCCTCCTGGGTCAACATCGGGCGGCTTCGGGGTGCGCCCTCGGGCGTCCGCGTCACGAACATGGCCACGCGGACATCACGGATGAGGTCCGCGACTTTCCGGAGATCTTCCATCGTCTGCATATCGACCATGCGCATGCCCCCAGCGGCGGAGCCTCACCGGCCTGCAAGACCCCGCGAAAGAAAAAAGGGCGCGAGGGGCATTCGGTCGCCCGCGCTCGCGCCCGCATTGACGGCTCCCGAACAGCCGTCCATAAGGCCAGGTTCAATTTTCCTGCACCTGCACGTCGTCGCTCACTTGCAGTATGACGAGCCCTGTCGGAGGCGGCAAGCCGTGATGTGACGCCTGTCACGCACTTCATGATCGACGCCAGGATCGCGAATCTTGCGCGCATTCCTGGTTCGCACTAACGTGGACGCACGTCGCGACGACTGGCGTCGCGACGGTCCGATCGGCGAGAACCTGATCTCGCAGTTGCGGGCGCACCGGGGGAAAGTCCCTCGCGAGCGCCCGCTTTTTTCATTGGAGGGAGTCATGCCACGCGGTGACAAGAGCGCCTACACCAGCAAGCAGCGTCGCAAGGCGCAGCACATCGAAGAGGGTTACGAAGATCGCGGCGTGTCCAGCAAGGAGGCGGAGCGGCGGGCCTGGGCGACCGTGAACTCCGAGGACGGCGGCGGCAAGAAGCACGGCAGCGGCCGCAAGCATTCGCGGAAGCGCTCGACCTGACGCGCGCCGGGCATCGTCCCAGTCGGCAGGAGACGGCGCGGCGTGCATCGCTGCGCCCTCTCACCGACGACGTGCCCGGCATTTCGCGCAAGCGCCGGGGCAGCACCTTCCACTACTTCCACCCGTCAGGCCGTCGCGTGCGCGACCAGCCCACGCTCGATCGCATCCGACATCTGGCCATACCGCCCGCATGGATCGAGGTCTGGATCGCGCCGGATGCCCGCGCCCACATCCAGGCGACGGGCCGCGACGCCCGGCGGCGAAAGCAGTATCGATATCACGCCGAATGGCAGGTCGCGCGACACCACGCCAAGTATCACCGACTGGGCGATTTCGGGGAGCAGCTGCCCCTGGTGCGGCGGCGCCTCAGGAAGGACCTCCGGGGCAGCCGCACCTCGCGACCGCAGGTCCTGGCGCTGGCGGTCAGCATCCTGGAGCAAACCTTCATTCGTGTCGGCAATCGCGAGTATGCGAGGACCAATGGCTCCTACGGCCTCACGACGCTGCTCGACCGGCACGTGTCGATCGGCAAGCGCACCGCACACCTCTCCTACCGCGGCAAGGGCGGCCTCCATCGTGACGTGACAGTAGAGGGCGCCGAGCTGGCACGGCTTCTCGCCGCATGCCGGCGCATTCCTGGATCGCAGCTGCTGCAGTATGTGGACGATGCCGGGCGGAGGCATCAGCTCACGTCGTCGGAAGTGAACCGCTACATCGCCGAGATTGCGGGGAGGGATTTCACCGCCAAGGATTTCAGGACCTGGGGTGCCACACTCACGGCGGCGGCGTGCCTCGAGCAGCACCGTGCCATTGGCATCGGCGTGCCCGGCAAGGTGGCCATGCGCGCCGACATCGCGACGGTCGCGGAACGGCTGGGCAACACGCCCGCCATCTGCCGCAAGAGCTACATCCACCCTTCCGTCCTCGAGGCCTATCAGGACGAGACCCTCTGGCGCGCCTGGATGCGCACCGGCGTGAAGACGAGCATCACGCCGCGCGGACTGTCATCGCGCGAGCGCCGACTCCTGCAGTTCCTCCGCCGTGCAGCCGCAGCGGCCCCGGTGCGACGCCCGGTCGCCGGACGCTCGCGCGGCTAGGCGATCTCCACCGTATCGTGCTCGGACCGGCTGCTGGCGCGATTGCCCGTGAGGGCCGCTTTCGCGATCGCCAGCATGGATGCCACCTTCCCCCCGCGCGTGTCCCAGTACTCGGCCGTCTCCACGTCCACCCGGATAACGCAGATGTTCGGGTCGTCGGGGCCGTCGAACCATGCGTTGTACAACGGGTGCCAGAAGTCGTGCACCAGGACGCGGTCATCCAGCACCTCAGCGCGACCGGTGAGCGAGACGAATGTCTCCCTGGCAAGCGATGCGTAGCCCAGGTTCACCACCGGGTTCGCGATGATCTCGCGAACCATGGCGGATTCCTGGTTGGTCAGGAACCAGACGTGGCCGTCGAAGGGCACGTCCTGCATCGACATCGGCCGGCTCCGGGGCCGGCCGTCCGCATCCAGCGTGACGAGCATGGTGATCCTGATCTCCTTGATCAGGTCCCCGACCTTGCGCGTACCATCATCACCTTCAGTGGGCAGCATGAATGGGTCCTCCGTGGCGCAGACAATGGTCGCAGCAGAACATGGCGTCGTCCTTTTCCACGCCGTGCCCGATGATGTGGCATCCACAGTGCTCGCACCGGGGCGCCAGCACCTGGATGGCGCACTCGAAGCTGTCGAACACATGCTCCTCGCCATCCATGGTCACGGCAAAGGACCTGGCGTAGTCGTTGCCGCAGAGTTCGCAGACGGCCATTGGAACCTCCACATGGAGATGAGCGCCCGGGGCTGACGAACAGCAAAAAGGCGCACCGGCCCAGGGGGGCACTGATGCGCCTTCGAATCCGAGGAGCCAGAGTCACTCCCCCATCAAGGCGGACATGGAGCTTTCCCTGCTCCAGTCTCCAACTCACAATAGGGTTCGCCGTGCGGCTGCGCAAGACCGCAATTGCGCCCAAAAAGAAGTGTGTGACGGGCCGCACCAAAGGACCGAGCAAACACTTGCGCGAATCTCCGGCCCACCCGTAATTGAAGCAGCGAGAATACCGGGCTCCATCGAAACACGGATGGAGCCGCCTACGGTCGGGGCGACAGGGCTCCGAGCGGGTGGGCGCAAACGGCACGGGTGCCGGGTGCGCCCTTCTTTTTTTACTGTGATCGCGATCACTCAATGAGGGGATAGCAACAATGATGAACCGAATCCTGAAGTCCGTCGGCCTTTCCGTCGGCGCCTTGATCCTCGTCGCCGGCGTTGCCTCGGCCCAGGACTCCACGTCGGGCTACAAGAAGCCAGCGGACAGCGCAGCCGCGAAGTCACCGGCGCAGAAGGACGCTGCCGCGCCGACGATGGGTGCGATGAATACCGTGGACGTGAACACGGCCACGAAGGAGCAACTGGCGGCCGCGGGCTGGGGCCCGTATGCTGACAAGATCATCGCAGGCCGGCCGTACAAGAGCATGGATGAGCTGTACCAGAAGCAGATCGTGCCGAAGGACGTGTACGACAAGGGCGCCAACCAGTTTGGCGTGGTCTCCAGCACCAGCAGCACCAAGTAGCCGTAGGATCAAAGACCGCGGCGGGCCGGGTCATCCGAACAGGGTGGCCCGCGCCGGCCCGGTGTAAGTTCAGCTGAGCAGGGCCCGCTTCACGAGAGGATCCCGCCATCCCCATTTCGCTGCTCAGTCGTCGGTCCGCCCGTCGCGCCCGTGCGATCGATCCCCCGCTCCGCGCCGAGTTGCTCAGTGTCGAGCGCCTGGAAGAACAGGCGAAGCTGCTGGCGGCAACCACCACGGTCTCGCGCGAGGCGGAAAGCGACGGTCGCGCCTTTTTCCAGCGGCTCGACGACAACGCGACGGTCCTGCGCGAGGCCTATCGGCTGCTGGCGGATGACGTGCATGGCGGGGACTTCGTGCCGCCCGCCGCCGAATGGTTGCTCGACAACTTCCATCTCATCGAGTTCGAGATTCGCGCCGTGCAGCACGACCTGCCGCCCGCGTATCAGCGGCAGTTGCCGGTGCTGGACGGGCGCCAGCACGGGGGCGCGACGCGCGCCTATGCGCTGGCGGTCGAGCTGGTGCGACACACGGATGGACGACTCGACCGGAACCTGCTGCACCGGTTCATGGCGGCCTACCAGACCGTGGCCCCTCTGACGATCGGCGAGTTGTGGGCGTGGCCGCTGATGCTCAAGGTGGCGCTGCTGGAGAACCTCCGCCGGCTCGCCGAGGAGACGCTGCAGGGTCGCCGGGCCCGGCACGAGGCAAACGCACTGCTCGACCGGCTGGAGGCCGGCACCGAGGTCCAGTCGCAGCCGCTGCCCGAGACGATGAACACGGCATGGGTGGTCCAGGTGCTGCAGCGGCTGCGCGAATTCGGGCCATCCGCCGCGCCGCTGCGCGCAAGCATCGAGGGGCGCCTCGCGGCACAGGCACAGACCGTCGAGGACGTCATCCGCGCGGAACACCAGGCGCTCGCCATGGGCCAGGTCTCGGTCGCCAACTCGATCACCAGCCTCCGCTTCTGCGGCACACTCGACTGGTCGGAATACTTCGAGAGCGTGAGCCTGGTCGAGCAGGCGCTGCGGCGTGACCCCGCGGCCGTCTACGGCCGGATGGACTTCCTCAGCCGGGACCGCTACCGCCAGGCGGTGGAGCAGCTGGCGCAACCGACCGGCGAGGCCCAGGTGGGCGTTGCCCTGCGATGTGTCGAGAGCGCACGCGAGGCGGCCGAGCGCACGTCGAGCCAGGATCGCATCGCACACATCGGCTACCACTTGATCGGACAGGGTCGGGCCCGCTTCGAGTCGGAGGTGTCCTACCGGCCGTATTTCATGGCCCGGCTGCGGCGCTTCCTCACGGCGCGCGCGACGGTCGCCTACCTCGGAGCCATTGGCGCCGTCACGGCACTCCTCGTTGCCGGGGCATTGCGCTACGCAGTGGAGCATGAGGCGGGGCCGCTCGGCCTGGTATCCATGGCCCTCTTGCTGCTGCTTCCGGCCAGCGAGCTCGCCATTGCGCTGGTGCAGCGGCTGGTCGCGCTCATCATGCCGCCGCAGCGCCTGCCGCGCCTCGAACTCGCCGACGGGGTCCCGCCGGAGTCACGAACATTCGTCGTCATCCCGGCCCTGGTCGCCAGCGTCGCCGCCGCCCAGGAATTGCTGGCGCACCTGCAGGTGCTGGCCCTCGGCAACGCGGACCGCAACGTGCATTTCAGCATCCTGAGCGACTTTGTCGACGCCCCGCGACAGGTAATGCCCGAGGACCAGGCGATTCTCGCGAGCCTGCAGGAGGGCATCGATGCACTGAACGCGACGAGCGACCCCGAGCGCGGTGACATTTTCCACCTGTTCCATCGCGTACGGCAGTGGAACGCCAACGAAGGTTGCTGGATGGGATGGGAGCGCAAGCGCGGAAAGCTGGAGGAGTTCAACCGGCTGCTGCGCGGCGCCACCGACACCAGCTTTGCGGTGCACGTGGGCGATGCAGCGCTGCTCGACGGGCGGGTGGCCTATTGCATCACCCTCGACAGCGACACGCGGCTTCCGCGCGACGCGGCGCGTGAACTGATCGGCATTGCATCCCATCCACTCAATCGCGCCGTCTTCGATCCAGCCGTCGGGCGCGTCACCGATGGCTACGGCATTCTCCAGCCCCGGGTCAGCGTCACCATGGCGAGCGCGGCCGGGTCGCTGTTCGCGCGCGTCTACGCCGGGCATACCGGCGTTGACCCGTATACCACCGCCGTGTCGGATACCTACCAGGACCTTTTCGGCGAGGGGCTGTTCACCGGCAAGGGCCTGTACGATGTCGACGCGTTCGCCGCGGCGCTCGCGGGGCGCGTGCCGGACAACGCCCTGCTCTCGCACGACCTGTTCGAGGGCCTGCACGCACGTCCCGCCCTCGTCACCGACGTGGAGGTCGTCGACGACTACCCGGCGAGCGTCCTCACCCATGCACGGCGGCAGCACCGCTGGGCCCGGGGCGACTGGCAGATTCTCTTCTGGCTGTTTCCGCTGGTCCCCACCCGCCAGGGACTCGCCCGCAACCGCCTGCCGATCATCGGTCGCTGGAAGATCCTGGACAACCTGCGGCGCACCCTGGTCGCGCCCGCCACCGTGCTCGCGTTTGCGGCGGGATGGCTCGTCCTTCCCGGCAGCCCGCTGGCGTGGACGCTCTTCGTCCTCGCGACCCTGGCCTTCCCCATCTATCCGATCCTCGGCCGACTGTTCGCGGGTCCTGAGCCGAAGCAGCCGGCACGCGTCTTCTTCCGCCTCATTGGCGAGGACCTTGCCGCCGCGGCCGCGCAGGTCATCCTGCAGGTGACGTTCCTCGCGTACCACGCGTACGAGATGGCCCATGCCATCGTGCTGACGCTGGTGCGGCTGATCGTGACGCAGCGCCGCCTCCTCGAGTGGGAAACGGCAGCCGCAGCGGCCGCGCGCGCCACCGGACTCACCGGCCGCGGGACCGCACTGCTCTTTTTCGGCGCCATGTCTGCCAGTCCGGCGATTGCCGGCGTGATGGCCATCCTGATCCTCGCGGGACGACCTGCGGCGTTCGCGGTAGCGGCCCCGGTCCTGACCCTCTGGGTCATCGCACCGGTCGTTGCCTGGTGGCTGAGCCGGCCGGTCGCAGCGCGGCCCCGCCAGCTCACCGAGGATGATCGCCTCTACCTGCGGAGCGTGGCGCGGAAGACCTGGCGGTACTTCGAGCTCTTCATGGGCGCGGAAGACCATGGGCTTCCGCCGGACAACTTCCAGGAAGTCCCGGCGCCGGTGGTGGCACACCGGACTTCCCCCACCAACATCGCGATGGGCATGCTGTCGACGCTCGCCGCACACGACCTGGGCTACATCCGCACGCCGCACCTGGTTGCCCGGCTCGAGGCATTGCTCGACACGACCGAGGCACTGGAGCAGCACGAGGGACACCTGCTCAACTGGTATGACACGCAGACACTGATGCCGCTGTTACCGCGGTACGTGTCCACCGTGGACAGCGGCAACCTCGCCGGAGCCCTGCTGGCACTCGCGGCTGGCCTCGACGAGGTGCGGCGGGCCCCGCAGCCGGCGGAGGTCCTGCGCGCGGGGCTTGCAGATACCGCCCGGGTGGCACGGCGCGCCGCGGTATCCCTCTGGGCCATCGACGGCAGCCACACGGAAGCGGCATCGCGCCTGGTGGACCTCGTGACCACGCGTGTCCGACACGCTGGAGGAGGATCCGGACGCCGCCGAACGATCAATGCAGAAGGCCATGGACCTGCGGGGCACGCTGGTCGGCGCCACCAATGACTTCGAGGCGGAAGCCGGCCAGTCGGCGGAATCGCGCGAGCTGCGCGACTGGGCGCGGGCGCTCGCGGCGGCACTTGCCCGCGACAGCATGCCCGACGCGAATCTCGATGCCCGGCTGGCGTCGCTGGAGCAGCGGTCGTTGCGGCTCGCGGCCCGCATGAACTTCGGGTTTCTCTACGATCGGCAGCGGCAGATCTTTGCGATTGGATACCGGCTGGCCGACGCCGAGGGACCGGGCCGGCTCGACTCCTCCTTCTACGACCTGCTGGCTTCCGAAGCGAGGCTCGCGAGCTTTGCCGCGATCGCGAAGGGCGACGTGCCCGAGCGGCACTGGTTCCACCTGGGCCGGTTGCTGACCAGCGTGCATGGCGCGCCGACGCTCCTCTCCTGGAGCGCCACGCTGTTCGAATACCTCATGCCGCTGCTGGTCATGCGCAGCTTCCCCGACACGCTGCTGGACCAGTCGTGCCGCATGGCCGTGCAGCGACAGGTCGACTATGGCCGCCAGCGCGGGGTTCCCTGGGGCATCTCCGAATCGGGGTTCAACCTGGTGGACCGGCACGGCAACTACCAGTACAAGGCGTTCGGTGTTCCAGGACTCGGGCTCAAGCGCGGACTCGGCGACGAGCTCGTCATCGCACCCTACGCGACGGCGCTTGCGGCAATGGTCGACCCGTCCGAGGCGGCGGACAACTTCAGGCAACTCGCGCGCGCGGGCGCCGAGGGACCCTGTGGGTTCTACGAGGCCATCGACTACACCAACCGGCGGGACAACGACGACCATGACGTCGCAAGCGGGCGTCGCGGCGTGATCGTCCGCGCGTTCCTGGCACATCACCAGGGCATGAGCCTTGTCGCCATCGCCAACGCCGTGCTGGGCGATCCGATGGTCCGGCGGTTTCATGCCAATCCGGGCGTCGAGGCGACGGTGCTGCTGCTGCAGGAACGGCCGCCGCGCCATGCGGCGATCACGCAGCCGCGACCGGTCGAGGAGACCCGGAGCACCGCTCCGGTGCCGGCAGCAAACCTGCGCCGGTTCCGCACGCCGCACAGTCGTCACCCGCACGCGCAGTTCCTCACCAACGGGGCCTACTGTGCCATCGTCACCAGCGCCGGCGGCGGGGCCAGCAGCTGCCGTGGCGTATCGGTCACCCGTTATCGCGAGGACGAGACGCGCGATCTCGGCAGCCAGTTCGTGTACCTGCGCGACGTGCGCAGCGGCCTGGTCTGGTCGGCCGCGTACCATCCGACGGCTCGCGAGCCGGAGGACTACTTCGTCACGCTGCAGTCGGAGAAGGTCACCTTCCGGCGGCACGACGAGGGGATCGCGACGCAGCTGGAGATCGCCGTCTCGACCGAGGACGACATGGAGGTGCGGCGGATTTCGCTCACCAACCAGACCGACCGGCCGCGGGAGCTGGAGGTCACCAGCTACGCGGAGATCGCCCTGGCATCGGCCGCCGAGGACCTGGCGCACCCGGCCTTCGGCAAGCTGTTCATCGAGACGGAGTACCTGGCGGACAGCACGGCGCTGCTCTGCCATCGCCGCCCACGCTCACACGAGGACGCCGGGCAGTGGGCGGTGCACGTGCTCAGCGTCGAGGGCCGTGCCCGCGGTGCCGTGGAATGGGAGACCGACCGGCTTCGCTTCCTGGGCCGGGGTCACGATGCCAGCAACCCGGTGGCGCTCGACGGCCGCGCGCTGAGCGGTACCACCGGCGCGGTCCTCGATCCGATCGTGAGCCTGCGCCAGCGCATCCGGCTCGCGCCCGGCGGCTTCGTGCGGTTGTCCTTCGCGACCGGCATCGCGAGCCGCCAGCGAGGATGCGCTGGCACTGGCGCAGAAGTATCACGATCCCAGTGCGGCCGCCCGCACGTTCGCCCTCGCCTTCGCGCAGTCGCAGAGCATGCTGCGCCATGTCGGGGTCAGCAGCGAGCAGGCGCAACTCTTCGAGCGCCTCGCGTCCCGCGTCCTCTACCTCGATTCGTCGCTCCGGGCCGAGCCCGCCATCCTGGCGCGCAACGTCCTGGGCCAGCCGGGGCTCTGGGCCCACGGGATCTCGGGCGACCTCCCCATCCTGCTCGTGCGCATCGGTGAGGAGGACGGCATGTCGCTCGTCCGCCAGGTGCTGCAGGCCCAGGAGTACTGGCGCATCAAGGGGCTCACCGCCGACGTCGTGATCCTCAACGACAAGCCGGTGAGCTACCAGGACGAGATGCAGGTGCAGTTGACCTCGCTCATCGATACCGGGCCGTGGGCGGCATGGAAACACCAGCCGGGCGGCGTATTCCTCCTGCGCGGGGACCGGATGGGCGAAGCCGAGCGTGTCCTGCTCGCGAGCGTCGCGCGGGCCATACTGAGCGGGGACCGCGGTGACCTGGCTTCGCAACTCGATCATCCGTACGAGGAGCCGCGGTCGCGTGCGCGAAGTGCCACGGGCACCGGCCGGTAGTTGCGCGCGTGCCCGATCGCGACGTCGAGGTGCCGTCCCTGATCCTGGCGAACGGCACTGGAGGCTTTGCGGACGCGGGGCGCGAGTACGTGGTCGTGCTCGAGGGCGAACAGGAGACGCCGTTGCCCTGGGTCAACGTCATGGCCAATCCCCAGTTCGGCACCGTGGTGTCTGCGTCGGGGTCCGCCTATACGTGGAGCGAGAACAGTCGCGAGAACCGCCTCACACCCTTCGCCAATGACCCCGTGTCGGACCCGACGGGCGAGGCCCTGCTGCTCCGTGACGAGGAGAGCGGCGACATCTGGTCTCCACTGGCGGGCGTGCTGCCGCGGCACCCCGACAGCGGTCGCTTCGTCATACGACATGCTGCCGGCATCCACGCGCTGCGAGCACGCGAGCCACGGGATCGAGCACGCCGTGGAGATCGGCGTCGACGCGCTCGACCCGGTGAAGGTGTCGCTGGTCACGCTCACCAATCGATCCGACCGGCCGCGACACCTGAGCCTGTACGCCTTCGCCGAATGGCGGCTGGGGCCACCGCGCAGCAGCGATCACCTCCAGGTCCAGACCTCGTTCGACGCGGACCGCTCAGCCGTGCTCGCCATCAATCCGTTCAACCAGGCGTTCGCGGGGCGCACCGCATTCCTCGCGCGCGAGCGAACCGCTCGCCTCGGCCACCGGAAGCCGTCTCGCGTTTCTCGGGCGCAATGGATCACTGGTCACCGCCGCCGGCCTGACCCGGCGCACGCTCTCGGGTGAGTTCGGGGCCGGGCTCGATCCCTGCGCTGCCTTGCAGGTATCGGTGCGGCTGGAGCCGGGCGAGAGCCGGCGCGTCGCGTTCGTCCTGGGCCAGGGTCGCGACCTGCGCCATGCCCGGGACCTGCTGGCGCGACACCGGAGCGTTGCCGACGCCGATGCGACGTTGCGCGAGGCGACGGCCGCGTGGGATGACCTCGTCGGGGCCATCACGGTGTCGACCCCGGACGACTCATTTGACGTGCTGGTCAACCGGTGGCTCCTGTACCAGAACGTGAGCTGCCGCCTCTGGGCCCGCACCGGCTTCTACCAGCCAGGCGGCGCGTACGGCTATCGCGACCAGCTGCAGGACGTGCTCGCCCTGCTGCTCTCGCGCCCCGATCTCGCGCGCGAGCATATCGTGCGGGCCGCCGGGCGGCAATTCCCCGAGGGCGATGTGCAGCACTGGTGGCATGAGCCCTCCGGTCGCGGCACGCGAACGCGCTGCTCGGATGATCTTCTCTGGCTGCCCTATCGTGACCGCGAGCTACCTCGCCGCGACCGGCGACGATGCGCTGCTGGAGCAGCAGGTCCCATGGCTGGAGGGCCGGCTGCTCGAGCCCGGGGAAATGGAGGCGTACCTCGAGCCGCAGGTTGCTGCCGAGTCCGCCACCGCTGCGGGAACACTGCCTGCGGGCGATCGATCACGCGCTGACGGCGGGGCCGCACGGGCTGCCGCTGATGGGAAGCGGTGACTGGAACGACGGCATGAACCGCGTGGGACAGGAGGGGCGGGGCGAGAGCGTATGGCTCGGGTGGTTCCTGCGCACGGTGCTGGACCAGTTCATTCCGCTGTGCGAGGCGGCCGGCGATGGCGCGCGCGTCGCCCGATATGCGGCGGAAGCCGCCCGTCTCGGTACCATGCTCGAACTCGCATGGGACGGGGACTGGTATCGCCGGGCGTACTACGACGACGGCACGCCGCTCGGGTCGGCACAGGGGGACGAGTGCCGCATCGACTCCATTTCCCAGGCCTGGGCCGTGCTGTCACGCGCGGCCTCGCCCGGCCGGGCGGAACGCGCCATGGATGCGGTTCGCACCCATCTCGTGCGCCGCGCCACCAGGAGCGTCCTGCTGCTGACGCCACCGTTCGACCAGGGCCTTCGCGATCCCGGCTACATCCGCGGGTATCCGCCCGGCCTGCGAGAGAACGGCGGCCAGTACACGCACGCCGCCGTCTGGACGGTGATGGCGGTGGCACAGCTCGGGAACGGCGACGAGGCGATGGAACTCTTTCACATGCTGAACCCGATCAACCACGCGCGCACCGCAGCCGATGTGGAGCGCTACAAGACGGAGCCGTACGTCACGGCCGGGGACGTGTATGCGCATCCACAGCACGCGGGACGGGGGGGGTGGACCTGGTACTCCGGTTCCTGCGGATGGATGTACCGCGCCGCGGTGGAAAGCATCCTGGGACTGCGCCGGCATGGGGATACGTTCGAGGTCGATCCCTGCATTCCGACCTCGTGGCCGTCGTTCCGGATGACCTGGCGTCACGGCCGGTCAACTTACCGGATCGTCGTCACCAATCCCGAGCATCGCGCACGTGGGGTCATGTCCGTGGAACTGGACGGCCGTTCATGTCCTGTCAATGCGATTCCCCTGGTGGACGACGGAGTGATACACGAGGTCGAGGTTACCGTGGGGAGTCCCAAGTCACGCGAGACGAGCACCTTCCCCATCCGGGGTACGGCGCGACGCTGAGCGATCTGTCATCTTCCTTACGGGTGATGAACGTCACAAAAGTTATCAGTTGCGACTTGCGCGCCTGAGGTCAATGCCGTAGCATAGTACCAGAAGACAGGGTGTTGCTGCCGTCTGGCATTACCCAAGTTCGAATGGGCGAGAGAGTGGTCTCGCGCGTTGCGGACGTACGAAGGGCCAAGGGCCCGGAGTGCGTCCGCTTTTGTTTTGTGCACCAGCGGGGAAGGAGGCCGGAATGGACAGCTGGATCGGGCCCGGCATCGAGCCGGCTGCAGAAGCGCGAGCAGGAATGCTGAGGCATGTGAGCCTCTGTTCGATAACGACCACCGATGCTGATGGCGCCTTTCGCACCCGCACGGCGCTGGTCGAGCCGGCGCAGCCCATGGGCGAGGGCCTGACGGTGCGGCTTCTCGCCGATAACGTCGAGCGTGAACTGGTTGCCAATCCGCGGGTGGTCGTCAGCGCCCTGTATCAGGCGGATTCGCCGATCTTCCTGGTCGTCAACGGGCTGGCGCATATCACCTCGGTCCTCTCGGCGGGCAGCCAGCAACTGGTGCTCCTGGAGGTCGCGGTACAACGAATGGAGTACTGGAGTGCGCCGGCGGTCCTGCGGCTGGTCAACTTCGGCCGCAAGCTGTTCCAGACCGGTCGCGACGTGGTCGGCGCACCATCTCGCGAATTCGCGGCAGGTCACCCATGAAAATCGACATGCCTCCCCTCGAGCCGAGCCCGTTGCTGGCGGCGCTGCAGCAGCGCCAGTACCGGCCGCAGCATCAGGTCTGCCTCGTCATCGGATACACCTGGGTAAAGCATTGTGATCGAGCGGTACTGTTTCTCGCCTGCGGCACGGCGCAGGCAGGCCGGGTGCGCTACGTCGGACGCGCGGTCCTGGATCTGGGCACACGGCAGGCACGGCGCCGCTTTGCGCAGCAGCTTCGACCCCTTCGCCTGCCGATCCATCCGCCGCTGATTGCGTCGCCGCTGCCTGAGGGCATCAACTGGATCGCCCCGGAGCTGCGGGTCCGGGTGCGGCATCATGGATGGTCGGAGGCGGGCCTGCTGCGGCAGCCACAGGCCGAGATGGTGATCCCGTGAGGCAGGCGCTGCGTCCTCGCATGCGCCGTCCGCTGCGGGACCAGGTGCTGGTGATCACGGGTGCATCGAGCGGTATCGGGCTGGCGACGGCCCAATACGGAGCGATTGCAGGGGCGCGCATCGTGATGGTGTCGCGCAACGAGGCGATCCTGCGTGAGCGATCCGAGGAGTTGAATCGCGACGGTGCGACGACGATCGCCGTGAGTGGCGACGTGACCAGCCTTGACCAGATGCACGCCGTGGCCAGCAGGACGATCGAGGCGTTCGGCCGCATCGACACCTGGATCAACAACGCCGGCGTCTGTCTCTTCGGGCCGCTGGCCGAGGTCCCGGCACAGGATGCACGGCGCCTCTTCGAGGTGAACTACTTCGGTGTGGTGCACGGCACGCTCGCGGCGCTGCCATATCTCCGGGAGTCCGGTGGCACCGTGATCAACGTCGGCGGCGACGTGGCCCGCGGTGACGCCCCCAGGGGCACTACGCCGCCTCGAAGGCCGCGGTGCGGACATTCTCGAACGCCATGCGCGCCGAGCTGCAGGCCGCCGGCGTCAGTATCGTCGTGGTCGAGCCTTCCTCCATGGATACGCCGTTCCGCCTTCACGCACGCAGCTATCTCGGCTTTACGCCGCCGTTCACCGAGCCGGTTTACGTGCCGGAAGTCGCGGCCGGCGTGATCCTCCGCTGCGCCGTGCAACCACGGCACGAAGTACGGATCGGCCCGGGGGCCGCGGCGTGGGGTCGCGCGGCGTTGCCCCGGCCGGAGGGAGCTAACGAAACGACGCCGCGCCTCGTCAGTCGTGGTGAGCGGGCGAAAGCCCGGCAACCTGATCGAATGGTCGGTACCGGCGGGACAGCTGCGAGGTGGTCATTCGGGACATGTGCGGGTCAATAGTGCCCTGACAGCGCTGTCCCTCCGGCTCAGTCCCTCTTTTGTCTCGATGGCCTCGGCGGCCATGACGGTCGTGAGTGTGGCAGCGCTGTTGCTGTTGTCATACTGAACCTGCGTACAACCCAATCCCTCCCCTCTTCGCCGCCCGGTACCGCTGCCTGCAGCGGCCACCGGACGGTCCTGCCTTTCCCGTCACTTGATGAAGACCCGGCCCAGCCCCTGGCGCAGCGCAAACCAGAGAACCTGCGGCAATGACGCACGGCCGTTCCA
Organism: uncultured Gemmatimonadales bacterium; assembly: GCA_963846945.1. Classification (GTDB taxonomy): domain Bacteria; phylum Gemmatimonadota; class Gemmatimonadetes; order Gemmatimonadales; family GWC2-71-9; genus JAGGAG01. The sequence continues at coordinate 88,492 of CAWJXX010000005.1, forward strand.
CTGCACGTCGATCAGCCCGACGCGCGGTGGCTTGTCACCATCCGGATTGTCATGCCGCAGCTTGAAGGCGTTGGCGTAGAGCGTGGCGAAGGCGAAGCCGATGCTCTTGAAGAACCCGGCCTGCTTGTCCTCGATATCGACCTTGAAATCCGCGTATTTCGGGATGATGCGCCCCACCGAGCGTCCCTTCCTGATGGTGACGTCGTAGGTGACGACCTGCAGCGACCCCTGAACGACGTGCGCCGGGAGTGCCTCGGCGATGAAGCTGTTGAGGGCCGTCATGTCCATCGGCCCCATCTGGCCCTTGTAGGCCATGTCAAACTGGGTCGCGGTCAGCGGGACCGTGAAGGTGACGTCGATCTTTCCCTTCCCCTGCAGGTAGGCGATCGCGTGCATCACCATCGGAGGCACTGCATCACCCCGTCGCACGGGAATCGTGCGCGCACCGACAATCTGCGACTCGATCCGTTCCCACGTCATGGTGCCCGTTCCCACGCGGCCCACGCCATGCTCGTGATAGGCCACGCGGGAGTCCCGCACCTCGATCGTGTCGATGGCGAGCGGATGGCCCAGCCCCGCGATCCATTGCTGCGGCGAGGCGCGCTTGTGGGACGGCCCATTCGGGAGGCGCTTGTCCGAGAGCACGTCGATGGTCAGCCCCGACACCGTCACGCGCCGGATGCCGATCGGCCCGGCGACCGTCCGGAGCTTCGCAAAGTCGACACCGTGGAACCGAGCGCTGTCGAGGGTCACGCGCACCCGATCGCGCCGTACCTTCTGCTGCCGGGTCCACTCCGCGTCCGGCTGCACCGGCCCGAGACGCACGCTGTCGAGGGCAACCGATGAGTCGGTGAGGTTGACGCGCAAGCGCCCCATGGAGAACGCCGTCTGCCCCGAGCCCAGGACCTGGAGGGTGTCGGCGCTCAGCAAGGCGACCTCACTCATCAGCGGCCGGCGCCGTTCGAGCGGCACCGACGGGTCGATACGGGTGTTGCGCAGTTCGATGGCCAGGCGCTGCAGGTCGAAAACACTGGCAGTGCTGTCGGCGAAGCGCTGGGTGAACTGGAGTGCGAGCCTGGGCAGTGACGTACGTCCCACGATGATCACCGGAATGGCGCCGGGAAGGTGCAGCGAATCGCCCAGGATGGGCACGCCGGGACGTGCGCTCGCCGCGGAGGACTGGACCGGCACCTCCGGGCGCACCGTCTCGAGTGCCGATGCCGTGATGCTGTCGCAGCCGATGGAGCTCGCCACCAGGCCCTGCTGGAAGACCAGGCGCAGGGTGTTGATGCCGGTGACGCGGCAGCCCGTGGCCTTCACCGTCAGGACCGGCAGCCGCACCGCGCGATACTCGTTGCGTGCAGTATCCGTGGTCAACTGGAGCGTATCGACGACGATCCGGCCCGGGAACGCCGTGACCCGGAGCCGGCTCACGGACAGGTGGTAGACGCTGTCGGATGCGCTCGCGATCGCGCTGATGGCCCAGTCGCGCAGCACGTTGTCGAGGAAGGCGTTGCGCTGCGTCAACGCGACGAAGCCGATGATCGCGGCGACGACGGCCAGTATCGGGAGGAGAACGCCGCGTCGAATGGCCTTCATTGGCCGCGGCAGCAGGGCGTGGACGCGACAATCGGGAGTGCCGGAGCGCTCCCGATGTCGCATGGCTCAGCGGAGTGGCCTCCGCAGGGCCTCATGCGCGTGCGATTCCCGTCTCCGCACCTGAAGGTGTGAACGCTACCCTCCGAGTCATCACAGGGCTTTCCTGCCGCCGATGAGGCCCATGACAAAGGTAACGAGGAACACGACGAGGAACACGAAGAAAAGCGTCTTGGCGATGTCCGCGGACGCAACCGCAATCCCGCCAAACCCGAAGAAGGCGGCTACCAGCGCGAGCACGAGAAACGCGAGTGCCCAGCGTATCATGTTTACCTCCCCGCGGCCGCGTTGAAGCGCCGCTCGAATTCAGAGACCTGCTTTTCTGCCGCATCGCGGGTCGTGCCATAGCGATACTGGATCTGGCCGATCAGCTGGTCGCGCCGGCCGCCGATCACGTCGAGGTCGTCGTCCGTGAACCGGCCCCACTGCTCGCGCACCTTCCCGCTGAATTGCTTCCAGGACCCCTTGATCTCATCCCAGTTCATCCTGACCTCCTTGAAGCCGCCGAATGCGGCGCGGTCGCCGCAGTGAGCCCCCCAGTCTGGCTCACCGCAGCGCCGGCCTTCAACTATGCGCTGCACCCGGCGGCAGGACACCGGAAACGAAAAAGGCGCTGGAGATCAACTTGCTGATCTCGACAGCGCCTTCGGCTTGCGGAACGCTCCGCCCGCCAAGGTGGCCCGAAACGCGGCCTATGTCCTTCCTGCACTTCCATACTATGGCGGATCGATATCGTGCGCAAGCCGTCTTGTGACGCCAGTCACGCATCTCGACATCGAGCCAGTTTCAGCCTGCGTCATACATGATCCAGCAGCAGCTCCAGTCGATGCCTGAGGTCGCCCAGTGTCTTCGACTTGAAGGCCGTCCGCGTCTCCTCCAGCACCCGCACCGTCTCCTGGATGGCGGACTGCAGCTGCGCGCCGCGGGGGCAATTCATGAGCTGGCAGGGATTGCCCTCCACCGGCTGGCGGTTGAGTGCCTTGCTCAGCTGCTCGAGGTCCGTGAGTGATCCCATCACGTTGCGCAGGGTGAGGGCAAGGAAGACATCCGGCGATGCGCCCATGCCGGCTGCGGGCGGAATGGTGAGTGACTGGAACTCCTCGCGCCACGCCTTGAGCCGCTGTTCGGTGCGCTGCATGGCCTGATAGGCCTGGAACCGGCCCACCGAGGTCGTCGACCTTTTCGAGCAGCTCCTCGAACACCACCGGCTTGGTGAGATAGGCCGCCACCGGCAACTCGATGCAGGCGATGGCGGAGCGGACCGAGGGATAGCCCGTCAGGATGATGACGGGAAGTCCGCCGCTGCGCTCGGCGATCTGGCGCACAAGCTGAAGGTCGGAGTTTCCCGGCATCTCCAGGTCGGTGATGAGCAGGTCGAAAGCTCCTCACCCACCTTCGCGATCGCCGCCGCGCCATCCTCGACGGTGACGCACTCGTAGCCATCCCGTCGCAGCAGGTCCGCGGTGGCGTTCAGGAAGATGGGCTCGTCGTCGGCCATCAGGATGCGGCCCTTGCTGCTCATGTTGTTCCTCCACGTTGCCGACGGAACGGAATGCTCACGATGAATCTCCGCTCCGCCTGCTTCATTGTCGCCGATCCGGATCTGGCCGTGCGCGGCCGTGACGGTGCGTCGCACCAGGGCCAGGCCAAGGCCCATGCCGCCGGTCTGCAGTCGCTTGTCCTTCGTGGTGAAGAACGGCTCGAAGATCCGCTCGCGCAGTGCGGCCGGCACCCCGGGCCCCTGGTCGAGGACCTGCAGCTCCAGCGTCTCGTCGCGCACCTGGGCACTGACCCGGATGCAGGCGCCCGGGGGCGATGCGTCGGCCGCGTTCTGGACCAGGTTGTAGATGATCTGCCGCAGCATGGCGGCCGAGAGCGGAACCGTGGTCGGCACGGCGCTCAGGTCCGTCTCGATAAGCAGCTTGTTGCCCCGGTTCACCTGCTCGAGGAAAGCCACGGCGTCCCCGACGACGGTGTGGAGTGACGCCTCGCCGGTACTCTCGGTTTCGGGGCGATAGGTCTCGTAGAGCTGCCGCGTGACGCGTGCGATGCGGCCGATTTCCCGCTCGATGGCCCCCACGTACTTGTGGTGCGGATGGCTCTCCGGCACCGCGTCCTTGATCAGGAGGAAGGAATTCTGGATGCCGGCCAGCGGATTGTTGATCTCGTGCGCGACGCGGGCGGCCACGCGACCCATGGCCGTGAGGGTGTCGACTTCCTGCAGCGTCGCGGCCGCCTGGCGCGCCTCGGTGACATCGCGCGCCTCCACCAGGATCTGGGTCGCCTTTCCCTCGGCGTTCAGGATCGGCTTCACGGCGATCTCGATCACGAGCATGCGGCCGGTGCCGTCCTGGGCCTGCTGCTCGTAGATCCTCGCCGTCCCGCTGTTCGCACCCTCACACGCCTCCTGCAGCAGCTGCTGCGCCGCCGGGTCGGATTTCCACCAGAGCGCTTCCCACCCGAACAATCCCGTCACCTGTTCGGCCGTCAGGCCGGCACGGTCGAGCGTGGTCCGGTTCGCCTCCAGCACGCGACCATCACAATCGAGGAGCAGCTGGAACTGGAAACCGCTGTCGAAGATGGCCCGGAACCGTCGTTCGCTCGCTTCTCTTGCCGCGTTGGTGCTCCGCGCCTCGGTGACGTCGGCGCTGATGCCGAGCATCCGGACCGGTCGGCCGGCCTGGTCCCGGTCCACCACGCGCCCGCGATCCACGATGGTGTGCCAGTCTCCCTTGCCACTCAGGACACGATACTCGGCCTCGAAGCTCTCGCTCTGGCCGCGGATGTGCGACTCGAGCTCGTTCTCGACCCGTTCCCGGTCCTCGGGATGCACCAGTGACGTCCATCCCTCGAGGTACGGATCGGCACGCGCGGGATCGTAGTGCAGGTAGGTCCACAGTGCCGGGCTCCGCGTCGCGAGACCGGTAATGAGGTCCCACTCCCAGATGCCGTCGGTGGTCCGCTCGAGCGCCGCGGAGAGCCGCGAGCGCTCGCTCTCGCGCGCGCTGCGCCAGGCGGTGCGTCCCAGCCGCAGGGTCACCGGGAGCAGGCCCGTGACGACGAGGCCCATGAAGAGCACGGCAGCGGGCAGCTCGGTGCGCGGGCCCGCATTCGCGACCCCGCTCACCGCGGCGCGGAGCGACCAGTGCATGTCACCGGCCCGGACCGGGACCTCGCCGACCCAGCCACCTTCGGTCGGTGCAGCATCACCCGCGACCGCCGTATCCGTACCGAAGGCGGTGAAGCGATAGCCACCGAGGGTGTCGGCAATCGCCTCGGCGAAGAGCCGCTCGGCACGCATCACGCCGGCCAGTGCGCCGGCGCAGGAGAGGGAGTCGCAGATCGGCGCGACGATGGCGAAGTAGCGCAGCTCGAGGTCGAGCGGCAGGACCGCGACCGTATCGCCCGGGCGCAGGGGCATGCGGCCCGCGTGGCGCTGCCAGGCCTCGCGCACGCTCGCAACGTCGTACGGCGTGGTCACCCGGCACCACCAGTTCATCGCTCCCGGCGTTGCGCAGGAGCATGGCGGTGTCGAGGGCCGGGATGTCGCGGGCGAGCGAGCGCAGGTTGCGCTCCTGCTCGCCTGCCGACGTGTCACGCGTGGCGCGCTCCGCCGCGCGCCGCATCGACCGCACTGCCACGTCGACCTCCCGCAGGACCCCGCGGCGCTCCGCATCGAGCGCCTGCGAAGCACCGCTGCGGGCAATCTCCCGTTCACGGTGCTCCAGGGCGCGCCACAGGAAGAGGACCGTCATGAGGCTCGCCGCGCCCGCGACCACCGGCAGCCACGCGGGCGGTTCCGTGATGGTGATCCCGCGTGCCCAGACGATCACCACCAGCATGACCCCCATCAGCAGGCCGCTGATGAGCGTCTGCACCGACGCGCCGGTAATGGCGGCACCCGACCCGGTCGTCGCCACACCCACGGACCGCGCAAAAAACACGGTGAGCGACAGCGCGACCAGCACGAAGCCCGCGAGAAGCATGGTGAGCTGTACCACGTCCGAGCGGCGCTCGATGGTGGAGACGTACAGGGCGAGGGCCGCCGCGCCCATGATGAGCACCGACGCCACGGTCAGGCCGCCTGCGGGAATCGGGATTGCCGCGACGAAGAACAGCAGCGCCGTGGCGCACATGGCAAGCGCAAAGGCCGACGCGAGCAACATCCGCCAGCGATCGCCCTCGACCAGGTTCCACAGGCCGACCGCGAGTGCCACGAGCCCGAGGGACGAGAGCAGCGGCAGCGGCGGCCACGCCGGTGCCGGCGACACGAGCCAGTCCAGATGAAGGATATGACCGGCGAAGCCCGCGAACCCGAGTACGAAGACCGTCACCGCGACCACGCGCGCCAGCCCGTGGGCGAGCGCGATGCGGCCGCTGCGGTGAATCGGTGCGACGCTGCGAAGCGCAGGATCGGTCATGAGTTACCCCAAATGAAAAAGCACGGATACCGCGCAAGCTGCGCGGCCCCCGTGCCTTCGGCTTGCGACCCAGCCACTCGCCCGCCAAGGCCAGCACTTCTGGCCTGTGTCATATCCAACGTTGCAGCTTACCGCCCCGGCGGCAAGGCGGCAAGCAGGAGCAGCGATTGCTACTTGGAGCCGCGCTTCTTCGCTGTGATGTCCTCCTGCACGATCTGGCCGGTGAGGGCATCGGCCTTCTCTTCCGGCAGCATGCCAAGCTTCCGGTAGTGGTCGAGCTTCCGGAGCTCGAGGACCGCTTCCCAACCCGACCCGAGATGTCTCCGGATCGGCTCGAAAAACCATCCAAGCATGGCGTCGAACAACCGGCTCGCCACCACGCCACTTCCCATGCCGAGGCTCAGGACCGCTTCGGCCGGCCATCCCTCGGGGACGAGCTGGGGTGCGAGCCAGAGAATGCCGCCCGCCAGGACGATGCCGACGGCGCCGCCGAATGGAAGCTTCCGAAAGGCATTCAGGCCCGCGGCAGTGACCAGGTTGAAACGCGAGGTGGCGCGGCCGCTCAGCGGCGTGGAACTCCCGACACCCATGATGCCCTCCCCCTCCCGAGGCCGACCCCATGCATCCGTCGGGCAGCATGACGGCGCAACGTGAACGGCAGGAAGCGAAGGCATGCGGCGTGCCGCGCCAGGCAGGCGGCGCGGCGCGGCTTTCGGGCACGCAATTGTCTCCGGGATGCGACGATGTGCGTCTAGCTATCGAGAAAAACCGCAACGTTCTCGAGCCCGTCGATGTGGGCGCATATGACCTGCACCATCACCGTCATCGGCACCGCGAGCACGGCACCGGCCACTCCCCAGATCCAGCCCCAGAAGACGAGCCCGACGAAGAGTGCAACGACATTGAGCGGCAGGCGTCTCCCGAGGAGTGCCGGTGTCAGCAGGTTGCCGACCAGCAGGTGCAGCACCAGGAAGCCGGCGGCAATGATGAGCGCCTTGTCCGGCGTGTCGAACGACACCAGCGCGGCCGTGCCGACGAGTCCCACCGTGGCGACGCCGCCGACGTACGGGATGTAGTTGAGCACGCCGGCCAGGGCGCCCCACAGCGCCGGGTTCGGCATGTCGAGCAGCGCGAGGAAACCCCAGGACACCAGGCCGAAGACGATGTTGATGAGTGTGGTCATCAGGAGGTAGCGCGACATGTGGGACTCGATCTCCCCCAGGGCCTCCTCCACCTTGGCGCGCTCGCGGCGGCTGGGCAGCACGGCCGCGAGCTTCTGCCGGAACAAGGTGCCGGTCGCGAGCAGGAAGTAGGTCAGGAACACCACCGTGATCACCGATCCCGCAAAATCGATCCCGGTACCTGACGCTCGCTCCGCCAGGCTGGGCCGGGCAATCTCGACCTTCTGCGGGCGCATCCTTCGCCGCGCCGGGAGCTGCCGTCGTCGTCGCCTGATCCACCTTTGCCGCCGTCTGCTGAATGGTCTGCAGCGGCTTTGTGACGCGACGGAGCTTCCGCTCCACCTGGTTCATGGTCTCCGGGGCGCGCTGCAGCCACTCGGCTGCCGGCCCCGAGAGCTGGTAGATGCCAAACGCGATGAACGCGACCGCGCCAAACACCACGACACCCGCGCCGATCGACTCGGGAATGTGCAGGCGGCGCAACCATCGCACCGGCGCCCCGAGGAGAAAGGTGAAGAGCACCGAGATGACGATGGGGAGAATCAGCGCGCTTCCCATCTTGAGTGCGCCGATGGCGAGGATGACAAAGATGCCGAGGATCGGCCAGGTCACGTGCGCACCGGAACTCTCATGAATAGGTCCTTTCGAGCATCCCTGCCGCAGACTCGTCGAGCAGGTCCTCATTGCGCATGGCGTTGAACTGGTCCAGCAGCTCCTCGGCCCGCAACCGTCGCTTGCTGCCGCCGCGATAGTCCCGCACCACCTCGCCCCGATGCATCATCAGCACACGATCGCCCAGGCGCACCGCCTGCGCCAGTGAATGGGTGACCATGAGCGTGGTGAGCCGGCGCTTCTGTACCACCTCGCCCGTGAGCGCCAGCACCATTTCCGCACTGTTGGGGTCGAGGGCCGCGGTGTGCTCGTCGAGCAGCAGGATCTGCGGGCTCACCAGGGTCGCCATGAGCAGGGTGAGCGCCTGGCGCTCGCCGCCGGAGAGCAGACCCATCGGCGAGTCGAGCCGCTGCTCGAGGCCCATGCCCAGCTCGTGCACCTGCTCGATGAACGCATCACGGCGAGTACGCGAGAGGGCCCGGCGCAGGTCGGGCCAGCGTCGCCCGCGCTGCGTTGCCAGCGACAGATTCTCGGCGACCGTGAGGCGTGGCGCGGTCCCGCTGAGCGGATCCTGGAAGACGCGGCCGACCAGCCCGGCCCGGCGGAACTCCGGCACCTGGGTGACGTCACTGCCATCGATGAAGACCTTCCCGTGCTGCGGCACCAGCGATCCCGCCACGGCATTGAGGAGCGACGTCTTCCCCGATCCGTTGAAGCCAAGTACCACCACGAACGCGCCGGGTTCCATGGTGAGGCTCACGCCCCGAAGGGCATGGACCTCGCTGGCCGTGCCCGCATTGAAGGTGTGGCGGAGGTCGACGACCTCGAGGGCCTTTGGTTCAGGCACGAGCTGCGCGCCGTTCACCGCCGTGCTGGAAGAGGGTACGCACCACGCTCGGCACCACCAGCACGCCGAGCACGAACAGCGCGGTCAGCAGCTTGAGCGCGTTGGGGGCCACGCCGGCACGGATGGCCCCGGCGACCAGCAAGCGGAAGAGAATCGTGCCGAGCACGACGCCCGCGATCCGGCGGCCGAGCGGTCGCCCGCGCGAGAGCGCCTCGCCCAGGATGACACAGCCGAGGGCCGTGACGAGACTCCCGAAACTCATCTGGATGTTGGCGAACGACTGGTATTGCGCGAAGAGGCCGCCGCTCAGTCCCACCATGCCGTTGGCCGCCAGCAGCCCAAGGACGAACATCGAGTCGACGTCAATGCCCACGGCTGTGGCCATGGTGCGGTTGTCGCCGGTCGCGCGCAGCGCGAGCCCGAGCGAGGTGCGGAAGAAGCGGTCCAGGAGGAAGACGGGGACGCCTGCCGCAGGAATGAGCGCGAGCAGCGTCGCCAGGCTCCGGGCGCTTACCCGGGTCCCCCACAGCACCATGCCCTCTGCGGGAAGCCCGGCCGCAACCCACAGATGCTCAGCGGTGACCGGCAGCGCAGCGGTGCCGGCGAGCGCGATGTCACCGCCCTTCATGAGATACAGGTCGACCGAGTAAAGCGCCGTGGTGACGAGAATGCCGGCGAGCAGGATGTCCACCTTGAGGCGCCCGTTGAGGAAACCGGTCATGGCGCCGGCGGCGGCACCGGCAAGGCCGGCCATGATGGTCGCCGTGGTGGGGTCCGCGCCGCGCACCAGCAATCCGGCTGCCACCACTGCCCCAAGGCCGAAGGAGCCATCGACAGTGAGGTCGTAGATGCCCAGGATGCGGTAGGTCACGAACACGCCGAGGGCCAGCAGCGACAGCAGGAGCCCCATCGAGATGGCGCCGACGAGCAGGTTCACGTCAGGGCCTCGATCTGACCGACCGGGGAGGACCAGCAGATACCGCGCAGGAACTCGCTCTCGCCGGCACCCGTCGGTCCGCGGTCGTCGGTCAGCAGGTGCAGGACCGCACGCACGCGCTGCTGCGTGAAATACTTGGTCACGAGCACTCGCGGCTGGACCGTACGCAACGGAACCGGCCGGAAGGAGAACACGGACGCATGAAAGTGGCCTACGCATTCCGTACGGCCGCCCAGGGGACGAAGCCACGGCGCGAGCGCACCCGCCGACTTTTCCTTCGCCACGACACCAACGACCAGGGCGGAGGTGCCTTCCTGGATCCGGGCCGGCGTCAGGGCCAGCCAGTCGCGCACGGCGGGCGCGCGAGTTGTGAACCCGGGCTTGTCGCCTCCGGGTGACCGGCGCAGCCACGCGCCAACCAGTCCCGACACCTCCGCCATCATCACGATGGCCGTGGGAACGCCCTTGGCAATTTCGCAGCAAACGTTGGCGACTTCCGAAAGTGAGACCGCGTCGTGGTCGGGAAGCCGCGTGAACCGGATTGTGCGGGCAAAGGGCCCTTCGAGGAGCATGCCGCTCCCCATGACCGCGGGAGCGGCGTGTCCGTGCGGGCCAAGGAGAAAATCCGGCAGCGTGGCACCGCCGGTTGGCTGCGCTGCAACGACACCCTGCGCGCCCACCAGCTCGCCCAGGCGCGGCAGGGCCTGGTCGACATCGCTGCCCAGGGCACCGATGCCGAGCCCGAACGTCTGCTCGCTGAATGACACTGCCCTGAGCTTCGACCGGGGAATCTCACCTGTGCCGGCCCACGAGGGATCGCCGACCAGGCGGCAGGATACCGTTGCCGCCGCGAGGGCGAACGGGGGCTCGGCAACTTCGTAGCGCGCGCGGACAAGGAAATTGCGCGCAACTTCCCAGGAATTGGTGCCCGCAAGGCTCGACAACGTCGGGTTGGTGGAGCGCCGCAGGAACCCGGAGCGGAGGGATGCCTCGATGCCGCCGGGGGAGGTGGTGCCACTGATCAGGCCAAGCATCTCTGCCGCCTCGAACGCTTCCCGGACGGTGGGGGATGCAGCGGTGACGCGCAGGTGTCCCCGAATCGCGGCGAATTCCTGCTGCGCCCCCGCGATGGCCTGCAGCCCTGGGGTACTGATGTAGTCTATGTCGCGGAGGTCGAGAACCGCCTCGCGCGACCCGTCACGGAGGAGTTGTTCGAGGGCATCGGCCAGCTGGGCTGCGCTGTCGCCGTCCAGCCGGCCGGACAGCCGCACGACGGCCACCGCACCGTCGTGCGCTACGCTCAAGGGCATGGCTACTTCGAGGCGCTCGCGCCCGAGTCTCCCGCCATCGCTTCTTTCGAGGTCTTCAGCATGTAGAACGGGATCTGCGCCGGGCTCTCCCCCTTGAGGATCCGCCCGATCATGTGGCCGGCGACGACGCCGCCCTCCTGGAAGTCGGGATAGAGCGCCGCGGTGGCGCCCTTCATGATCTCGAACGGCGAGGGCGAGAAGACCGGAATCTTCTTCTCCCTGGCAACGGCGATCACGCTCTCGAAGGCCGCATGGGATGCGTTGCCGTAGATCTCGATGGCGTCCACATGCTTCGCAACCAGCGCCTGGGTCGCCTCCGTGCCATCGCTCGCCGTGTTGATCGGTACCGCCACCACGGTCAGTCCTGCCTTGCGGGCCGTCGCCGTGAACTTGTCCTTGAGCGAGACCGACAGGGCCTCGCCCGGGGTGAAGAGCACGCCGATCACCTTGGCCCTGGGCACCACCTTCTTGATCAGCGCCACGCGACGCTCCTGCTCCGGGTCGCCGAAGCCGGGCGAATACACACCGGTGACATTGGCGAGATGCGATGAGTCACTGGTGCCGGCCCCAGCGGCAAACGGATCGGACAGCACGTCAAACACGATCGGCCGGTCCTTGATCCGCTCCACCGCCGCCTTCAGGGTCTCGTCCTGCAGGGTCACGATGACGGCGGCGTTCTGGTCGACCGCGGCGTCGAGGAGGCTGGGCAGGGTAGCCAGGTCACCCTGGGCACTGGACAGCTTGAAATCGTAGTCCTTGCCACGTTCGAGCCCCTCTTCCGAAAGCCCGACCCGCAGCGCGTCCTCGCTCCACTCGGCCCCGATCCAGTCGGCTGCGCGAATGATGGCAACGATCTTGGGGGCGTGAGCCGCTGCCGCCATCGCCGCCGAGTCGGGAGCCGGCGCACCCTTGTCGCCCGTCTTGCTGCAGGCGGCCGTGCCGCCGAGGATGCCAAGAACGGCCAGACGGGCAAGCGGTCGAAGCGGTAGAACCATGGTGCCTCCTGGAAGCGTCGGGACAATCGGTGGGCAAGCGACGCAATTTTCCCTCATCGACGCTCCGGCGCCAGTGCGACGGGGCACCGGCTCGGCACGCTGCATCCCGGATTCCGGTTCAGGGTATTGTCCTTGAAGGAGGAAGACCCGAATGGCGGACGACATCCGAAGTGCATCGGACACCATGACACCGGCGATCGACCCCCACAGGCTGCTGGCGGAGGGCTTCTTCCCGTGCTACGCGCCGCGGTCGATCGGCAGGGTCGAGGTCGGCGAGGCGCTCCGGAATGCGCTGGACCAGAGCTGCGCCGCCAGCGCAGCGATGGACCCCCGGGCGTTGCTGGCCCAGCCGCCACTGGAAACGACTCTTGCCACGATCCGGCATGGCTCCCACGCTGCCGCCGGCTTTCCCGCCATCGTCAGCTCGTTTGCCAAGGCGCTTCCCCGCCTGGGCGTCATCGACACCGGCCGGGTCTTTCTGCAGGTGAATCAGAAGGATGGCTTCGACTGCCAGAGTTGCGCGTGGCCGGCACCCGACGGCAAGCGGCACACCTTCGAGTTCTGTGAGAACGGTGCCAAGGCGATGGCCAGCGAGGGCGGCAAGCGCACCATCGGCGCCGAGTTCTTCCGGCAATGGTCGATCGACCAGCTCGCGGGCCAGCCGGACGTGTGGCTCGACGCGCAGGGACGCCTGGTGCAGCCGATGTTCCGCCGCGAAGGCGCTGCGCACTACGAGCCGATCACCTGGGACGACGCGTTCACGCATATCGGCTCGACGCTCAAGGCGCTGCCGACCGCGGATCACGCGACGTTCTACACCTCGGGACGGACCAGCAACGAGGCAGCGTTCCTCTACCAGCTCTTCGTCCGGCAGTTCGGCACCAACAACCTCCCCGATTGCTCCAACATGTGCCACGAATCCTCCGGCACTGCGCTGGTGGAGAGCCTGGGCATAGGCAAGGGCACGGTGACCCTCGAGGATTTCGAGCAGACCGACATGATCCTCATCGTGGGGCAGAATCCGGGGACGAACCATCCCCGGATGCTCACGTCGCTGGAGCATGCGAAGAAGCACGGCGCCAGGATCATTGCGATCAACCCACTGGCGGAACCGGGCTTCACCCGGTTCACCGACCCGAACCCGGAGGAATACTCCAACATCATTTCATTCGGGGCGCATGTGCTGACGGGCGCAAGCATCAAGCTCGCCGACCAGCACCTCGCGGTCCGGGTCAATGGCGACATCGCGCTCTGCAAGGGCCTGATGAAGGTGATGCTCGATGAGGAAGCCACCAACGGCGGTGTGGTGGATCACGACTTCATTCGCGAGCACACGGCGGGATTCGACCAGGTCGTGCAGGATGTGCAGGCGACGTCGTGGCAGCAAATCGTCGATGGATCGGGTGTCTCGCGCGAGGAAATCGAGCAGGCCGGGCGCGCAATTGCTCACTCGAAGCGAATGATTGCCTGCTGGGCCATGGGGCTCACCCAGCATCGCGATTCCGTCGCGACGATCCGCGTACTGGTGAACCTGCTGCTGATGGGCGGGCACATCGGCCGCCCGGGCGCCGGTACCTGCTGCGTGCGGGGGCACTCCAACGTGCAGGGCGATCGCACCATGGGCATCTGGGAACGTCCCGCCGGCCCCTTCCTCGATGCGCTCGAGCGCGAGTTCCGCTTTCCCCCGCCGCGCCACAATGGGCACGACACGGTGGACAGCATTGCCGCGATGCATGCGGGGGAGATCCAGGTGTTCATCGGGCTGGGGGGCAACTTTCTGTCGGCCACGCCCGACACGGTCTGCACCGCCATGGCCATGCGCCGCCTGGGCCTGAGCGTGCAGATCGCGACCAAGCTCAACCGTGGGCACCTCGTCACCGGCCGCGAGGCGCTGCTCCTTCCCTGCCTGGGTCGCTCGGAAGCAGATCCCGCAGGATTCGTGACGGTGGAGGACGCGATGGGCGTGGTGAGCTCGTCACGCGGCCGGCTGCGGCCGGCGGGGCCCGAGTTGCGGAGCGAGACCGCCATCATCGCCGGAATCGCCATGGCGACGCTGGGCGCACATTCGAACATCGACTGGATGCGCCTCGCGTCCGACTACTCCCTCATCCGCGATCACATCAGCCACGTGATACCGGGGTTCGCCGACTTCAACGACAGGATTGCGAAGGGGCCGTTCTACCTGCCGAACCCGGCCCGGGAGCGCCACTTTGTCACCGCAAGCGGCAAGGCGCAGTTCGCCGTGGCGCCCATTTCCTCGCACGACCTGAGCGGCGACCGATTCATCCTCACGACGATCCGGAGTCACGACCAGTTCAATACCACCGTGTACGGCTTGCACGACCGCTACCGCGGGGTGCACGGCGGCCGGCGGGTGTTGTTCATGAACCCGGACGACATGGCGGCCCGCGGATGGACCGCGAACATGCGCGTCGACATTACCAGTCATTTCGAGGGAGAAGAGCGAGTGGCGCGACGGTACCAGCTGGTGCCGTACGGCATTCCGCGCCGCTGCCTCGCTGCGTACTACCCGGAAGCCAACGTGCTCGTGCCGCTCGGGAGTGTCGCGCTCGAGAGCAACACGCCGACGTCAAAATCGATTCACGTGAGCCTGGCGCGGAGCGAGGCCGCCTAGCCCGCGCCGACGGCCTGGCGCTTCCTGAGCCAGAGGACCAGCCCGACAATGCCGCCCAGCACAAACCCGAGCGGGCCGGTAATGAAGATGCCGAGCAGGGGTCCTTGATTGGCGTCCGGCGCCAGGATTATCGGCCCGAAGAAACCCGCCGCGAAACCGACTCCGCCCAGGATCAACGCCCAGCGCAACATGCTTCGCGCCGCATCGAAGTTGATGCCTCCGCCGGCGTTCCACATCAGGCGCCCCGCAAGGATTGCCACCGCGAGCGAGAGCCCCAGTGCCAGGAAAACCGGCATCTCGATCATCGCAAACGGGAACCAGTACATGAGGAAGAACGTGACGATGCCGACCGCAACGGACGCGACCGTGCGCATCCCGCTTTGCGGGGATCGGCGATCCTGCGGTACTTCCCGATGGAGATTCACGGTCCCGAATAGTTCAGCTTCCCCAGCCTGAGAGCAAGCCCGGCATGGTGAACCGGACGCGCATGGTCCGCTCGCGGCGCTGCTCCGCCTCCAGGTTCAGGGTCCGCGCCTTCAACAGGTCCTCCAGGCCGACCATCCCGACCAGCTTGCGCCGCTCGCCACGCTCGACCACGGGGAAGTGGGTGAGTGACCTCGCCGCCATGCGGTGGGCAATGGCCCTGAGGGGCTCGTCGGGATAGGCCACCGCGGGGGCGGGTCGCAGGACGTCGCCAAGCCGGGCAGCGGGCTCGCTCCCGGCCCGTTCCGCCAGCTGGCGAAGGTCGAGCCGGGTCACGACGCCGCGCAGGCAACCCTGGGTGTCCACCACGGGGAAAAGCCGCTGCGATTCAGCCATCGGGTCCGCGAGGATGGGAACGATCACCGACTCGAGCGACGCATCGACGGGGAGCACGACGAGGGCGCTGCCCATCACCTCCCGCACATACAGAACCTCCAGCGGATCGGTGGCATACTCGCGACTGAGGTGGTAGCCGCGGCGCGCGATCTTCTCGGTGAGGATGGAGCGCTTGAGTACCAGCACCGTCACGAGATAGGCGCTTGTCACCGAAATGAGCAGCGGCAGGAGCATGTTGATGTCATGCGTCACCTCGAGCGAGAACACGATGCCGGTGAAGGGCGCGCCCATCGTGCTGCCCAGGACCGCGCCCATGCTGACAAGTGGCCAGAAGCCAACCCCGAGATGCGGCAGCCACCACGCCTCGACACCACCCAGCGCGCCACCGATGAGAAGCAGCGGCGCGAGCACGCCTCCGGACGTTCCTGAACCCAGCGCGACTGCCCAGATCACCGCCTTCACCAGCAGCAGCCCGAAGATGGTCCGGTGCGCGACATCACCCTGCAGCAACTCGCCGATCGTGTTGTAGCCCACGCCCAGGGCCTGGGGAAAGAAGTAGCCGCCGATTCCGACCACGATGCCACCGAGAGCCGGCCACCACATCCAGTGTACCGGAAGACGGTGGAAGGCATCCTCCGCTCCGTAGACCGCCTTGGTCATCACCACCGACAGCGCGCCAGCCAGAAGGCCGGACACCAGGCATCCGGCCAGCCCTGCGGCGCCGACATAGTCCGGATGTGACGGGACCGGGAAGAGCGGCCCCGGACCTATCAAGGTGTGGCGCACCGCGGCGGCGGCGGCGCTTGCAAGGGCCACCGGCACGAAGCTCCGCGGCTTCCACTCGAAGAGGAGCAGTTCCACTGCGAGCAGCACGGCCGCCACCGGCGCCGCAAAGGTGGCGGACATGCCCGCCGCGGCGCCGGCCGCAAGCAGCGTCTTCCGCTCGGTGCTCGTGAGGTGGAAGAACTGGGCGACCACGGATCCCACGGCGCCACCGGTCATGATGATCGGGCCCTCCGCGCCGAAGGGACCGCCGGATCCGATGGAAATGGCCGATGAGATCGGCTTGAGGAACGCGACTCGCGGCTGGACCCGGCTGCCGTTGATCAGGATTGCCTCGATCGCCTCGGGGATTCCGTGTCCCCTGATCCGCTCCGATCCATACCGGGCCATCAGGCCGATGATGAGCCCGCCGACCACCGGAACGGCAATCGCCAGGACGCCGAGCGTGGTGTCGGCCGGCGTCACCAGCTGGGTGGAAATCCGGTGCAGGAAGAAGAGGTTGGTACAGGCATTGATGAGGGTGAGCAGCAGCCTGGCCAGGAAGGCGCCGATCACGCCGATGCCAAGTGCCAGGGCACTGATGGCAATGACCCGCGGCGTGGTGGTAAAGTCGCCCTGCTCCGCACCGGTTTCGTCATGCATTGTCGACTGCTCCCGGGCGGCGCCGCTCACGCTTCTCGAAGAACATCGCCGGTGCCCCCGCCCCGGCATCCATGGCGCGGGCGAGCTCCCCCAGCGCGCTGGCGAGGAGCCGGCGACGCGTGGCCGGCAGCCGCTCGATGCCCTGCACCAGGAGGCCCTGTGCGACATCGGGCGCCTCGGCGATCGCCTGGCGGCCCCGCGCCGTCAGCGACAACTCCAGCCGGCGACGGTCGGCAGAGGACGCCGCGCGCCGCACGAGCCGGCGCCGCACCAGGCGCGAGACGACGACGGACACGCTGCTCTGGTGAGTATGGGTCTGCGCGGCGAGGTCGTTGACCGACATGACCGGCGCATTGGCAAGGGCCTGCAGCACGTACAGCTGCGCTCCCGTGAGGCCGACCTGCTGCTCGGCCCGGCGTGACGACTCGTGCAGCGAGTGGACGATGCGGCGCACCGAATCCAGCACGGTGCGCGTGTCTCCGGATGATGTATGGGCTCCCATACAATACATCTACAAGGCCAGGGCCGGCCGGCGCAAGGTGGGCCTGCCGCGGCGAACCGGAGTCAGCCTCCGCCGAATCCCGCGGCGCCGGAGATAGTCCCGCAAGTGCTTATGACAGAAGCACATATATGGCGTCGAGAAAACTGGTCCCTTGACTTTTGCCCTTCAGTGTTGAAATATCAGCACATGACAAAGCGCCCCGCTACCGAAGACCTGAGCCGCCGCGAGCGGCAGGTCATGGAAATCCTCCACCATCGTGGCGAATCGACGGTGTCGGAGATCATGGCTGCCCTGCCCGACCCGCCGACCTACTCGGCGGTGCGGTCCATCCTCCGGATCCTGGGCGAGAAGAAGCTGATCGCCCACCGCGAGGACGGTCCCCGCTACGTGTACTTCCCGGCGAAGCCCACCGAGAAGGCGCGGGAGGACATGCTGGCGCACGTGGTGGATACGTACTTCGCAGGGTCGACGGAGCAGGCGGTCACCGCCTTGCTGCGACTGTCCGACACCGACCTGAGCGAGGCCGATATCGAGCGCCTCCGGAACACCATCCGTCGCACCCGGCGGAGTGAGGGGACGAGCTGATGCCAACCACGACCGCAGTTCCCATGGTCCTGATGCTGCTCAAGGCCACCTGCCTGCTGCTGATCGCGCTCTGCGCGACGCTGGCGATGGCCCGGGCATCGGCGGGGTCACGTCACCTGGTGTGGCTCACGGCGCTCGGTGCCCTGCTCATCATGCCGGTGCTGGCCTACTGGAGTCCGCTGCAGATGCCGATCCTGCCGCAGGGATGGGCGCAGCGCGCCGAATCGGGCGTGTCCGATGTGGCCACGGGCCGCGCGGTGGGCCCGATCACGACAGCGCCGAGCGTGTCCCCGTCGGCGGTCGCGACGCCGGTGGACGCAGTGACGCCTGCCCCGTCCACCACAACCGCCAGCCGGGTGCCGCTCTCGATCGGTGCCATCCTGCTGCTGGTGTGGGCGCTGGTAGCGGCCGGCTTGCTCGCGTGGCTCGCCTACGGCGCGCTCTCGGTGCGCCGCATCGTTCGCCGCGCGCAGCCGCTGGATGAGTCCCGCTGGCAGGTGCCCCTGTACGAGATCGCCGACCGGCTCGGGCTGGAGACGGTTCCCGCAGCTGGTGCGCAGCGCCGACGTGATGATGCCGTTTGCCGCCGGACGTTGGCCACACGACGATCGTGCTTCCGGCCGCCAGCGATGACTGGAACGCCGAGCGCCGGAGCGCCGTGCTCATCCACGAGCTCGGCCACGTGCGCCGTCACGACCTGGTCGGCCACACGCTCGGCCGCATCGCCTGCGCGCTCTACTGGTTCCATCCGCTGGTGTGGACGGCGGCGCGGCACCTTCGCGCGGAGAGCGAGCGCGCCTGCGATGACCTCGCGCTCGAGTTCGGTACGCGCCCGAGCGAGTACGCCGAGCACCTGCTCGACATCGTGACCTGTGTACGGGATCACCGCACGCCGGCCATTGCGCTGGCCATGGCACACCGCAAGGAGTTCGAGGGACGGATGCTCGCCATCCTCAACCCCGAGCTGCAACGGAAGGGAATGGGACGGATGCAGACCGTGGCAATGGTGGGATCACTGGGCTTGCTCGCCGTGGTAGTTGGTGCCGCGGCGCCTTCATCGGCGCCGCGCCAGGCCGAGCCGACTCCGGTCGTGGCGGCGCCCGCCGGCGCACCAGGCGATGCGCCGCGCGCCGATCGCCCGGCATCGATCGGCCTCGTCGGCATGGATGGCGATGTGGCCGGCAGCAGCAAGGCCGCAGCTCACGAGCAGAAGCGCGAGGCGACGAATGAACGGAAGGACGTGCAGCAGGCCACCTCGGCGCAGGTGCAGAAGGTCGAGCTGAAGGCCGAGGCACGGAGCGAAACGAAGAACGAGGCGAAGCACGAAATCGAGCACCAGAATGTTCAGGCGGTGACGGCGGCGGCGCTGGCAACGATCGCGAAGGCAGGCGTCACCGCGAACCAGACGCCGGATGAGCGTGCGGCGGTGCTGGCCAAGACGCTGCGCACCGACTCGAGCGCGGCGATTCGCCGGATCGCCGCGTGGGGGCTGCAGAACTACGCGGAGACCGAGGTGGCCTCGAGCGCCCTGGTCTACGCGCTGGGGAGCGACAGCGACGCGGAGGTGCGCGAGATGTCGGCCTGGGCGCTGGCTGATGCAAAGGCCTCGACCACCGTGATCAGTGCGTTGTCGAAGGCCGCGGAGACGGACAAGGACCCGAAAGTGCGCGAGAAGGCGGTCTGGGCCCTGGGCAACATCGGTGACGAGGCAGCCGTGCCGGCGCTGGTAACAGCGCTCGCGAGCCCGGACGCAAACGTGCGCTCGACGGCCGCGTGGGCCATCGGCAACTGTGGCCCGAAGCAGGCGCCGCCCGCCCTGATCAAGCTCCTGTCGGACAGCGATCCGAACGTGCGGAAGACCGCCGCCTGGGCGTTGTACAACATCGAGGATCCAGCGGCGTTGCCGGCGCTCGAGGCGGCGTTCAACAAGGAGACCGACCAGGAAATCCGCCGCGACCTGATCCGTGCCATCGGCGCCTCCGCCAACGATGATGCGGCGGTGTCGGTGCTGCAGCGCCTGGTGACGTCGCCCGATCCGGAAATCCGGAAGGCGGCCGTGACCGCGCTTGCCGGCGGTCATGGTGGTGGCGGCCCGTGGCCGCAGCCCCGCCCGGAGCCGCGCCCCTATCCCTGAACGGCGTCCAGTACACGGGCGCCGGGTGACGGAACAGCGTCGCCTGTCGCCCGTTTCTTTCGACAGTTAGTGCTGATTTTTCACCATAGAGGTAACCCAATGTTGCGAAGCCTTGCCATCACCCTGGCGCTGTACCTGGTCCTGCCGCACACGCCGCACGAGACGAAGGTGCACGGCGACGCGATCGACGTGCATGCGTTGATGACCGCGGCCAAGGGAGCGCCCCGGCGATCTGCCGGCTGGCGGCCAACTCGGTGAACAACTGGAACTGGGGCGCCTGGCGGGACGCCCCGGCGACGCCGCTCGGCCGCGAGGACCTGCGCGAGCGTCGCGGGCGGCACGACAGCCTCACCTCCGACCAGGTCAGCTACCTGTTCACAAGTCTTGGCGTGGATGATCCGTGCGTCCGCGAGCTCGCCACGCGGTTGCTGGGTGGTGACGATGGAGTGCAGGTGGTGAATGGTTTCGTCGAGCGCCTGGCATCAGCCGACTCCGCCATCCGCGAAGTGGCGGCGCTGGGCCTGGGGCTCGTCGGGCCGGACGCCGCGGTGGACCCGCTCATCAAGTCGCTGCACGACCCGGCGACCGGGGTGCGCGCCGACGGCGCCTGGGCCCTGGGTCGCATCGGCAACGGCAAGGCGCTGCCGGCGGTCACGAAGGCGCTGACGGATCCGTCACCGATGGTGCGCGAAGCGGCTGCCGGTGCACTCGGGCACCTCGATTCCAGCAGTGCGGTTCCCGCATTGCTCAAGATCCTCAGGGAGGATGACGTGGCACGGGTTCGCCTCACTGCCGCATGGGCACTCGGCAATCTCGAGGCGAAATCTGCGGGTGATGCACTCGCGCAGGCGCTCCGCGCCGACAAGGATGCGACGGTGCGTGAGATGTGCGCCTGGGCCCTGGGCAACATCGAGGCAACGGGAACTGCGCCAACCGACGCGCTGCTTGCCGCGGCCAAGGGCGATGCGAGCGAGGATGTGCGGGAGACCGCAGTGTGGGCGCTGGGAAATGCCGAGGACAAGGGCGCCGTGAGCGGCCTCGCCATGGTGCTGGCCAGCGACAAGAACCCCAAGGTGCAGTCACAGGCTGCGTGGGCCATCGGGAACATCGAGCCGGATCGTGCGCCTCGCGCACTCATCGACGCGGTCAAGTCGAGCAATGAGGATGTGCGGATGATGGCGGCGTGGGCGCTGTCGCAGATCGGGGACAGCGCGGCCATTCCGGCGCTCCGGACGGCGCTCGCTACGGAGAAGGACCCGCAGGCGCGGAAGGCCGAGCTGCGCGCACTGATTCACTCGGGCGAATCATCAGAACAGCTCACCGCTCTGCTGCAATCGAAGGATCCGGCGGTCCGGGAGGCCGCGATCCGCGGCATCACAGGGAACTCGGGCGTCGACCCCTGGCCGATGCCGATGCCGCGGCCACGACCGTTCCCCTGAGTGCGACATTTTGTCCCATCGCTCGTCAAAAAAAGGCCAAGCTGACCAATGGCGCGGAATCACTGCGCCTCCCACCTTGAATACGCGGCATAACGTCTGGCCGCGCCCCACCAAAGTCGAGCCCTCGAGGAGGATCGTATGGTCAGATGGTCTGGTATGGTCGCACTGCTGCTGCTCGCGCCCGCACTGGTAACGACACAGGCGTCGGCGCAGGCGGCCGCAGCCGCGACCGTCACGTGTACGGATGGGTCGACATCCACCGCGGGCAAGGGCGCCTGTTCGCATCACGGTGGCGTCGCGAAATCGGCACCGGCGGCAAAGAGCACTGCGGCGGCCAAGCCCGCGCCGGCCAGCAAGTCAACAGCAGCTGCAAAGACTCCCCCGGCCAACTCATCGATGACGGCGAAGCCGGTGGAGCCGGCCCCCGTCGCGGCCAAGAGCCCGACCAGCGCGGCGTCGGTTACCTGCAAGGACGGGACGACCGGCACATCCGGCAAGGGCGCCTGCTCGCATCATGGCGGTGTTGGTGCTTCGACGCCGCCGGCGATGGGCACGGGTACGACCGGGAAGTCACCAGCTCCGGCTCCGGCTGCGACCAAGGCGCCGGCGACGAAGACCGGTGGCAGTACCGCGCCGGCCAAGGCAACGCCGACGAAGTCGGACGGCAGCGCACCCGCCGGGGCGACGGCGCAATGCAAGGACAAGTCGTATTCGAAGAGCAAGCAGCATGAAGGTGCCTGTTCGCATCACGGTGGCGTGGATCACTGGATCAGTTCATGATTCGGGGGTAGCCCTCCCCGCCGGTTCAACACTGAACGGCCTCCGGAAGGGGGCCGTTCATGTGTCTGGATGGTTTACACGGAAAGGAAGTTTCGCATGAGCATGCTCGAGGACATGATGAACAAGCTGGGGCTGAGCGGGTCGCACCAGAACCTGACGACGGCGATCGGTGAGCTGGTCGGTGGCGCGCAGGGCCAGGGACTCAACAGCCTGGTGGAGCAGTTCAAGGCGCATGGCCTCGATGGCATCGTGCACAGCTGGATCGGGACCGGTGCCAATCAGCCGATCACGGCGGAGCAGATCACAAGGGTGATCGGGCCCGACAAGCTGAACATGATCGCGTCGATGCTGAAGTTGCCGCCGGAGACGGTGAGCGCGAAGCTGGCGGAATACCTGCCGCAGGTGGTGGACCGGCTCACGCCGAACGGAAAGGTGCCGACCGCCTAGGAAGATCCCGGCCGCGGCGTGCTATGCGCTTGCGGCGGCGGGATCGGCCAGGGTGGCGAGGTCCTGCTTGTCCACGAAGTTGAGCGACTCGGAATTGACGCAGAAGCGAAGGCCGGTCGGCTTGGGCCCGTCAGGAAAGACGTGACCCAGGTGGCAGTCGCAGCGGGTACAGAGGATCTCGATACGGCGCATGCCGTAGGCGCGGTCCTCTTCGTTTCACGTTCTCCTCCGCGATGGGCTGGAAGAAGCTGGGCCAGCCGGTGCCGGAATTGAACTTGTTGTCCGAGGTGAAGAGCGGCAGCGCGCAGCAGATGCAGGTGTAGACACCCTCACGCTTGTTGTCGAGCAGGGTGCCGCAGAAGGGACGCTCGGTCCCCTTCCCTCGCGCGATTTCGTATTGCTCGGCCGTGAGCTGCTTCTTCCACTCGTCGTCGGTCTTGACGACCGCCGGAGACTCGACCGGACCGACGAGGAGGCCCTTGGCGTTGAAGACGCGGACTTTCATGACCCAAAGCTAGCGCGCTCGTCAAGGAGCCGGTCAGGGTTGGTGAACGCGGTGTCCTAGAAGGGCGTTCGCCGCATGACCCAGGTGCCGTACCGGCCATTCCAGGATGTCGACGGTTGCATCCCCGACATGATTTGGGCACTCCGAATCTTGCCCACGAGCGAAATGGAACTGATGGCCATGAAACTGATGCTGTCTCCCGTCACCGGCGTGGGGTTGACTGCGGTATACACGATGTAGGGACCGCCCATGGTCACCGTGTCTCCCGGCACCCCGTTGAACTTGCAACGACTGGTGCCCCCGTCCTGCTCCTCGCCGACCCAGGTGGATTCGGGCGCGTAATAGCTGAAAAGCACCGGCCGGTTTACCCGCACACAGCTGCTGGACTGCCCGCTGAACGCAAGATCGGTCGAGTCGCTGAGATACCAGATTCCCGCGAGATCAACTGGCGACCCGGGATCCGGGCCCTCACTCGAACAGGAGCTCGCCAGCGACAGCAGGACCGTCGACGCAACTGTCAGGTCTCTCCAGCATTTCCTCATGTACCACCCGTGGTGAAGTCGCAAGGGCCTCGCCGCAAACTGTTCTTCATGAGCTGGTGGCATTGCGACGGAAAAGAATGGCGTGACGAACGGTATAGCTCCGTACCTGGCCGCAGTAGGGCTATCACTTCGACGCCCATGGAAGACCGGGACCAAACCGTCGTCGTCTGTCACTGTGCTGGGACGGCCCGCATGGGCACCCTCACCGACCCCGGCACTTACACAGGACATTGCCCCGCGGCGTGGGCTTGGACCCTGCGGTGGGATTCCGCCCTGAGTCGGATCGCCCATGGTCAGCAGAGGTCCCGACTTGTAGCCTTCCAGGTGCCGGACCCCAGCGTTCGATTCCAACCTGAGTGAACCCCGCAGGAGTCGTCATGCGCTTCAAGCGTTGCCTCTCACCAGGCAAGCGTTCGTCACAGCGTGGGTCGATCGCCCGATCGTTTGTTGCCGCGAGCATCGGTTGTGTCTTGCTCAGCGCATGTGGCGACAACTCGAGTTCGGGCCCGAGCGCGCCTGCTCCCGTCGCTACCGTGGAGATAACGCCATCATCCGACCCGGCGATATCAATTGGGGGCACCGCCCAGCTGACCGCCAGTCTCAAGGGTGCCAGCGGCCAGACGTTGACCAATCGAGTGATTTCCTGGACGAGCTCCGATGGTCAGGTGGCCCGAGTCTCGTCCGATGGGCTGGTGACTGCCTACGAGTCCGGGATCATCACCATTGTGGCGACGAGCGAGGGAAAGTCTGCACAAATGCAGATGTTGATTCACACCGGCCAGCCGGTAGCGTTGGTGGAGATCGTACCGGACGGGAAACCGGTGCTGGCTGGCTCCCTCTTCTCCCTCAATATCATCGCGCGTGATGCGTCGAGCACTACGTTGCCGAACATACAAGCCGCCTGGACCTCGCTTGATCCCGCAGCGGCGAAGCTGGACGACCATGCCACGCTCGTCAACGACTTTCTGCCATACATCACGGTTGGTCCCGCAGGAACCGCGCGGATCAGCGCAAACGTTGATGGAATCATTCAGGAAGAATCTTTTCCGATCAGCCAGGCAACCTGGACGGACATCTCTGGAGGGACTTCCTTCACATGTGGCCTGACGGTCGCGGGAGTGGCCTACTGCTGGGGAAGAGGAGGTGGTGGGACCCTCGGGACCGGAACCACGGCCGATCAGGACGCCCCCACGCTCGTCGCGGGCGGCATGACATTCAGCAAGGTGAGCGCCGGTGGCGACATTGCGTGCGGAATCGCGGCCGGAGGAGTCGTGTACTGCTGGGGGGCGCAGAATGGTCGCGGCGTGAGCGAGGGTGCCCCTCCCCAGGTCAACGTGCCGACTCTCGTCTCCGGACTGGCCCAGTCGGTTGCAATCACTGCAGGGCTGGACCACGCATGCGCACTCGAGACTGACGGCATCGCATACTGTTGGGGACAGAACCTGACGGGACAAGCCGGAACAGGGACCGGACTGACAAGAGGAGATCCGGTCACAGTCGCGGGTGCTCGTCACTTCGCCCAGATCTCTGCCGGGCCGGCTCCATACCTGCGGCGTTACAGTGGAAGGGGCCATCTACTGTTGGGGCTCGGACGAACACGGTCAGCTCGGCAACGACGCGAGCTTCCACTGCCTGCCCTGGGACTCGACAGTGCAATGCAGTTACTACCCTCTGCCCGTTTCCAGCACCCTCACCTTCACCTCCGTCTCGGCAGGCTTCGACCATACCTGTGCGCTCGCTACAGACGGTACGGCGTGGTGCTGGGGTTCCAGCGCCACGGGTGCGCTCGGTCACGGCCCGACCGCGGGTCTCGACATCAGGACGCCGGTCGTGGTCGAAAGGAGGTCTGCACTTCAAGGCGATATCCGCCGGCAAGTGGTTTACCTGCGGGCTCACCACTGATGGCCAGGCTTATTGCTGGGGGGCCAACGATGCATACCAGATGGGGAACAGCACCGCGCCACTCAACGGCGCCGTCACCAGCCCCGTCCCGGTCGCAACCTCCGAGCGGTTTGTCAGCATCGATGCAGGGGAGCACCACACCTGCGCCACCACGGCGGACGGCGTCGCCTGGTGCTGGGGAACCAGCGGCCTTTGGAAGCCGGGACGAGGGCAGCCCGGGGGGTATGATTCACCGGTCCGGGTGCCAGGCTGATGCCTTTCAGGGGTTGCCGCACGTGGGATTGCCATGACGCGCTGGAATGAAAACAGGCTGACCGCACTGCTCGGGATCGAGTATCCCATCATCCAGGGCCCGCTCGGAGGCCTCTCCTCGCAGCGACTCGCTGCCATCGTTTCCAACGGAGGCGGACTGGGCTCCTTCGGCGCCCACACCCTGACTCCGGCCGCAATCGCAGAAACCGTCGATCAGGTTCGCGCGCTGACATCGAAGCCGTTTGCGGTGAATCTCTGGGTTTCGATGGAAGACGCCGGGGCCCGCGATTCGAACGAGCAGGATTTCCAGCACAGCCTTTCGCCGATCGCGCCGTTCCTGACTGAACTCGGTGCGCCGACGCCAGCGTACCAGGGCTACATCCCGGCATCGTTCGATGACCAGGCTCGTGCCGTCCTGCAGGCGAAGGTCCCCGTCTTCAGCTTCATCTTCGGCGTTCCGCCGGTCGAGCTCGTGAAGCAATGCCGGACCCTCGGGATCGTAACCATCGGCACGGCGACCACGGTCGAGGAAGCGGTGGCGCTGGAGCGACGCGGGCATGGATGCCATCGTGGCCTCGGGCTTCGAGGCGGGCGGCCATCGGGGAGCCTTTCTCCGGCGCGCCGAAGATTCCCTGATCGGCACGATGTCGCTGGTTCCGCAGGTGGTGGATGCGGTGAAAGTGCCGGTCATCGCGGCCGGCGGCATCGCCGACGCCCGGGGCGTGATGGCTGCCCTGGCGCTCGGGGCCGAGGGAGTCCAGATCGGGACGGCCTTCCTCGCATCGGAGGAATCGGGCGCGAATCCGCTGCACCGGGCCGCATTGCGTGGCCCGGCCGCGAGGGACACCGGCCTCACCCGCGGCTTCTCCGGGCGACTCGCCCGCGGGATCCGCAACAGGTTGATGGAGGAACTGAACCGCGACGGAACGCCGACCCTTCCCTACCCGTCTGCAGCGCGCGCTGATCAAGAGTGTTGCCGTCGCCGGCTGAGCAGGCGGGCGGTCCGACCTGATGCCGCTCTGGGCCGGACAGAGTGCGGGACTATCGACCAACCCGGATGCCGCTGCATTCCTGCACTCGCTGATCGAGAAGGTTACCGTCGCTGCCAATACCGGTCACTGAGGACTCACCGCAACGCAGGAGCCTTTCCGGGGTAGCCTCGAAATGGGGGGTTACAACCCTCCCACCCCGTTCCGTCACCCCATGCAGTGGCCGAGAGGTCAGGAGAGGTGTCCCATGCGAGCTATTCCCAGCATTCTCATCGTCGGCGTCGCCGTAGCAGGTCTGGCGGGCGCGTCGGCCGCATTCAAGCCGGAATGGAAAACCCAGTTGAAGCCGGTCGCTGGTTCGGGAATCACCGGCGAGGCTGAAGTCGAGGAAAAGGGCAAGAACGAAAGTGAGGCCGAAATCAGCATCAAGGGGGCAACGGCCGGCGCGGAGTTGCCGTGGCACGTTCACTCGGGGAAGTGCGGGACCGGTGGCGGCATCGTCGGCCCGGCCACGGCCTACAAGCCGCTCAAGGTGGGCAAGGATGGCAAGGCCAAGGAAGAAGCCAAGCTCGCCATGGCGACGCCAACGGCAGGAGACTATTCCGTGAACGTCCACAAGTCCGCTGCAGACGAGAAGACGATCGTGGCGTGCGGCGACCTGGCGCTGGACACGGGCGGCAAGTCCGGGTACTGACCGCGCAGGATGGGCGATTCCACCATGAAGGAGCGGGGCGACCAGTGTACTGATCGCCCCGCTCTGATTTTCTGCTGCAATCTTGCGGGACCTGCAACCGCCAACTTGATTGACGCTGAGAAGTGCCAACCGGGTCATTGATCAGGAGAACAGCGTGAAATTCGGCATGCTGGGTTCGAGCGCCGTCGTGGTACTCAGTCTGGCGCTTGTCACCGGCGCCATGCTCGGAGGATGCCGCGCTCGAGGGAGTGACGCCAGCAACTGGAAGCAGCGCGCCCGACAGCACGAAGAATGTGACCGTCGCGACCACACCGGCGTGTGCGAGCGACAACGGCGGGCTGACACTGCCCGCCGGGTTCTGCGCCACCGTCTTTGCCGACAGCATCGGGCACGCGCGGCACCTCACCGTCGCTTCCGATGGCACGGTCTACGTGAACACGTGGAGCGGGGAGTACTACGGCAAGGACAAGCCTCACGCCGGCGGCTTCCTGGTGGCACTGCGTGATACGACGGCCGACGGCCGGGCGGATGTCATTGCCCGGTTCGGGGACAGCGTCGCGAGCGGCGGCCATGGCGGCACCGGGATCGCGCTGTACCAGGGCGCGCTGTACGCCGAGTCGAATGACAGGATCCTGCGATACGCGGTGGCGCCCGGAAGCTCTGGCGCCGACCGCGGCGCCGGAGGTGATCGTCGACGGCCTGCCGCTCACCGGCGACCACCCCATGCATCCCTTCGCGATGGACTCGAGCGGGGGCATGTATGTGGACCTTGGCTCCGCGTCGAATGCCTGCCAGCTCAAGAATCGGATCGCGCTCTCGCCGGGAAACGATCCATGCACCGAGCTGGAGACCCGCGGGGGCATCTGGCGCTACGACGCGAACCAGCCCGGGCAGCATTTCTCGCCGAAGGAGCGATACGCGACTGGCATCCGGAACGCTGTCGGCATCGCGGTGGACGCAGCAGGCCAGGTCTATTCCACCCAGCATGGACGGGACCAGCTCGCGGAGAACTGGCCCAAGCTCTACACCGCGGCTCAAGGCCAGAACTTTCCCGCTGAAGAGTTGCTGCGGATCGAGAAGGGCGCGGATTTCGGCTGGCCGGAATGCTACTTCGATTCGGCCCAGGTGAAGCTGGTGCTCGCACCCGAGTACGGCGGTGATGGCGGCAAGGCGATCGGACCGTGCGCAAAGAAGCAGGCGCCCGCGGCGTATTTCCCGGCTCACTGGGCGCCGGACGCGCTGCTCTTCTACAGCGACAGCCTTTTTCCAGCGCCGTATCATGGCGGGGCATTCATCGCGTTTCACGGGTCCTGGAACCGTGCACCAGGGCCTCAAGGCGGATACAACGTGGTGTACGTACCCTTCGCCATGGGAAAGCCCACGGGGCAATACGAAGTCTTCGCCGACGGGTTTGCCGGGGCGAAGAAGGACCCTGGCAAGGCAGCCCATCGCCCAGCGGGACTCGCTGTGGGGCCTGATGGAGCGTTGTACATCAGCGATGACCTGCACGGGCGCATCTGGCGGGTGGTGTATGGTGGCGGGCGCTGTCCCGGCGCCCACTGCATCGGTCAGTCCGCCCGAAGGCATCCACCCCGATGCGGGCGTGAACCCGGGCGGCACCGGGCCGGGCGTTGCGGAATCACTGAGTGCCGCAGCGAAGGCCGCCGGCATCACGCCAGCGATGGTGGCACTGGGAGACAGTGTCTATCACGGCCAGGTCGCCAACGGCACGTGCGCCGGCTGTCACGGCAGCGACGCGAAGGGGTCGCCGCTCGCGCCCGACCTGACCGACAACAAGTGGTTGTGGAGTGATGGGAGCTATCAGTCGATCGTGAAGACGATCAAGGCAGGGGTGCCGGCCCCGAAGGAGCACACCGGTGTCATGCCGCCCATGGGCGGGGCGCAACTCACGCCGTCGCAGGTCGGGGCTGTGGGTGCGTATGTGTTCGCGCTGAGCCACCCCAACTGAACAGGCAAGCGCCCCGGACAGCACCGGCTTGAGTACGGCGGTGCTGCCCGGTTTGCAAACCGGCTACCGCCTCCTTGCCCGACGCCTCACCGCCTTCCTGGCGACGCGACGCTTCACGGCCTTCTTCGCCACGCGACGCTTTACGGCCTTCTTCGCGACGCGACGCTTCACGGCCCGGCGCTTGAGGGCCTTCTTCGCAACCCGGCGCTTGACGGCCTTCTTTGCAACGGCCCTCTTCACCACGCGACGCTTCACGGCCTTCTTCGCGATGCGACGCTTCACGGCCTTCTTCGCGACGCGACGCTTCACAGCCCGGCGCTTGAGGGCCTTCTTCGCAACCCGCCGCTTGACGGCCTTCTTCGCAATGGCCTTCTTCACCAGGCGACGCTTCAGCGCCTGCTTCACCACTCTCCGACGCAACGCATCCTCGAGCTCTCCGCCCCCGTCCTCACCCAACATGCTCATCATGTCAGCCATGATCTCGCTCCTCCACTTTGAATGCCGTTCGCGGGCGTGTTGCGACTGCGTCTGGAACCATAAGAGGAGCCAGCCAGATGTAAAGCGGCAATTGGCAGAAAACGGAAGCGGGGCGACCGATCCCTCGGTCGCCCCGCTCGCTTTTCCCTGCCATTTGAAGCCGCTCTACGCGTCGCGCTTTTCCCGGATGCGGGCCGCCTTGCCGCTCAGCGCACGCAGGTAGTAGAGCTTCGCGCGGCGGACCTGGCCGCGGCGCACCACCTCGACCGTCGCGATCGACGGGCTGTGCATCGGGAAGATGCGCTCGACGCCCACGCCCGCCGATACCTTGCGGACCGTGAAGTTCTCGCTGACCCCACCGCCCCGCTTCGCGATGACGATCCCCTCGAACGCCTGGAGGCGCTCCTTGTCACCCTCACGCACGCGCACCATGACGCGGATGGTGTCGCCGGCCCCGAAGCCCGGAAGTCGCTGCGCAATCCTTCCCGGCTCAGTTCAATCATGTCCTGCATGGTCGTATCCTCGTCTGGTGTCCGTGTACTGCGCAGAGGGCGCGAAGGGCGCAGAACGCGCCGAATACTCACTCGCCGTGCTCGTGCGCCGCCCAGAGATCGGGCCGGCGGTCCTTCGTCAACTTCTCAGCCTTCTCGCGGCGCCATGCCTCGATCTTCGCATGGTTGCCGCTCAACAACTCGTCCGGAACCTTCATCCCGCGATACTCAGGCGGCCGGGTATAGCTCGGCGGGCTGAGCAATCCATCGTAGTGCGAGTCGCTGCTGGCCGACTCATGATCCCCCAGCACCCCGGGCAGCAATCGCACCACCGCGTCGATGATGCAGAGCGCCGCCGGCTCACCACCCGTGAGGACGAAGTCACCCAGGGACAGCTCCTCCGTCGCCAGCCCCTCGGCCACCCGCTGGTCCACGTCCTTGTAGTGGCCGCAGAGCAACGTGACCTGGCTCTCCAGGGAGAGCCGCACCGCATCGGCGTGCCCGAACTTCCTTCCCCGCGCCGAGAGGAGGATGACCGGTCCGGTACGCGGACCCAGGCTCTCCACCGCCTCGAAGAACGGCTCCGGCTTGAGCACCATCCCCGCCCCGCCACCATAGGGATAGTCGTCCACCGTGTTGTGCCTGTCGTGCGTGAAGTCCCGGAGCTGAACCAGCCCGAACTCCACCTTTCCGGCCTGCCGCGCGCGTCCCGTGATGCTGGCCGAGAGATACGGCTCGAAGACCTCGGGGAACAGCGTTACGACATCGATTCGCAGACGGTCGTGAGTCGTGAGTCGTGAGTCGTGAGCAGCTGATTCCTCACTCATCGATCAGCCCATCCGGTGGCGTGACGATCAGCCGTCGCGCTTCCCGATCGACCTCGGGCACGAACTCCTTCTTGAACGGCAACAGGAACTCACGCTTCGGTCCCTGCACCTCGATCAGGATCCCGCGCGCCGGTCTCGTACCACGCCGTTACCAGTCCGAGCGCCGTTCCATCGGGCTGTCCGCACCGCGAAGCCCTCGAGCTCGTGCAGCCAGACTTCACCGTCGGACGGGGCGCCGGAGCCGGGAGTCGGGAGTCGTGAGAAAAAGACCCCTGACCCACTCCGACGTCCTCGACCCGATCCATCCCCTTGAACTTCAGCAGCCATTCGCGATGGTAGGGCTTGGCTCCACTCCACCGTCAGCGGCTCACCGACGAACTCACCTGCGAGATCCTTGACCCACACTTCCTGGCCGGCCGCGAACACCTTGTCAGGATCATTCGTGAGCGGAAAGACCGTGACATTCCCTTCAGACCCGTGCGGCTTGCGGAGCCGTCCCACCACCAGGTGGCGGACCGGTTCCGTCATCACTTGGTCGCGCGCCCCTGCAGCCAGACGCCCGGCGTTCTTCAGCAGCGCAATGACGGTGTCAGTCGGGGTGGCGCCGCGCGCGATCCAGTCCTTGGCCTTGTCCACGTCGAGAACGATCTTCTCGGCGGGCGTGGCGCCCTTCGGGTTGTACGTGCCGAGAATCTCGATGAACCGCCCATCGCGCGGAGACTGCTGGTCGGCGACGACAATACGGTACAGCGGGAGCTTCTTGCGACCGACGCGGCGAAGACGAATGCGAGTAGCCATGCTGTTCAACTTCCTCTCGTGAAGTGCTTCCAGACAACGTTGACCTGTACGGACGAAACTCATACCACGATCGCGGAACCCGCGAGCTAGCCCGGGAAACCCCTTCCCCAAACGGAAGTCGCATGCCCGGCTTCCCTGCCGACTTCATCATCTTCTGCATCTGCTTGAACTGCGTCAGCAGCTGAATTCACTTCCTGCACCGTACGACCTGAACCCTTGGCCACGCGGATCTTGCGCGGTTGCCGTTGAGCAGGTCGG
The DNA here is from genome assembly GCA_963846945.1 of uncultured Gemmatimonadales bacterium. Classification (GTDB taxonomy): domain Bacteria; phylum Gemmatimonadota; class Gemmatimonadetes; order Gemmatimonadales; family GWC2-71-9; genus JAGGAG01. The sequence continues at coordinate 120,921 of CAWJXX010000005.1, forward strand.
GATTCCTTCCGTTCCTTCGCCGTCATGCGAGAGCACGATCGCCTCGACATGCTTGACGCGCTTCTCGTCCAGGTTGGCCGATCTTGAGCGTCTGCGCATTCATGCCCGGCAGCATGCCCAGGACATTCTTGAGCGGCCCCATCTTCTGCATCTGCCGCATGGCCGCGAGGAAGTCGTCCAGATCGAGCGACTTCTTCTGGCCCATCTTCTTCGCGAGCTCTCGGCTTCCTTCTCGTCGACCGTGGCCTGGGCCTGCTCCACGAGCGAGAGGATATCGCCCTGCTGCAGAATGCGGCCCGCCAAGCGGTCGGGATGGAACGGCTCGAGCGCGTCGAGCTTCTCGCCGACACCGATGTACTTGATCGGCGCCTTCGTGATGCCGTAGACGGAGAGCGCGGCACCGCCGCGGGCTGTCGCCGTCCATCTTGGTCAGGATGACGCCGGTAATGCCGAGCGCGTCATGGAAACCCTTCGCCACGCGCACCGCGTCCTGGCCCGTCATGCCGTCGGCCACGAAGAGGATTTCATGAGGAGTGACGGCGGACTTGAGCTTCCGCAGTTCATTCATCATCTCTTCGTCGATCTGCAACCGGCCCGCGGTGTCGATGATGACGGTGCGCGCGCGATCCTTCGCGCTGCGGCAATGCCCGCCTCACGAGCTTCACCACGTCCTTCTCGCCCGGCGCCATGGTAGACGCCGACCTGCGCCTGGCCCGCGAGCGTCGCCAGCTGCTCGGCGGCGGCGGGACGATAGACATCGGCCGCGACCAGGAACGGCGCCTTCTGCTCCAGCTTCAACCGCTTCGCGAGCTTGCCCGCGGTGGTGGTCTTGCCGGATCCCTGCAGGCCGACCACGAGGATGATCGTGGGCGGCACCGACGCAAAGGCGAGCGGCGCGGACTTCTCGCCGAGCAGCGTGACCAGCTCGTCGTAGACGATCTTGACGAGTCTGGTGCCCGGGGCGGACATCCTTGATCTGCAGCGCGCCAACGGCGCGCGCCTGCACTTTTTCGAGAAACTCGCGGGTGAGTTCGAAGCTGACGTCGGCTTCGAGCAGGATCCGGCGAACTTCGCGCAAACCCTCGCGGACAGCATCCTCAGTGAGGACGCCACGACCGGCCAATTGGCGCAGTGTGGCGGTCAGCTTTCCGGAGAGCTCGTCGAACATAAGCCTCGGAAGATAGCGGGGTTACGGGGCTTCTTCAAGTTCCGCGTGCAGCGGGGCGTGTATTGAGCCGGGGTGGATGGGCCTCCCACCCCGGCTCTGGAAAGCCCCGCCGTTAGGTTTCTGAACATGACTCTGGTCCCGGTCGAACAACCCCCGGCAATCACACCCGCCGGCGTTCCGCTCCCCGAGGTTCGGAACGAGGCCATCAAAGCCGCCGAACTGGCGGACATGAAGCGCAAAGCCACTGGGCTCTTGTGCTTAGCCGCGGCGATCTTCCTCGTGGCCGCGATCCTCGAATCCAGGTACCCCTGGCTGAGCTGGGTCCGCGCCGGCGCCGAGGCAGCCATGGTGGGCGGCCTGGCCGACTGGTTCGCCGTCACTGCCCTCTTCCGCTATCCCCTCGGCATTCCGATTCCGCACACCGCGATCATTCCGACCCGCAAGGAACGGATCGCGCGAATCCTGGCCGATTTCTTCGAGAAGAACTTCTTCACCCGCGAAGTCCTCGCCGCGCGACTGCACCAGCTCGGTCTTGCCGAACGCGTCGGCAGCTGGCTCTCCAGTCCGGAGAACAGCCGCATACTCGCCCGTCAACTGGTGAAGGCTGCCGCCAGCGCCGCCGAGGCGGTGCCCGAGGAGACCGCCCGCAACTTCGTCGATCGCAGCATCGTGGGTCGCCTGCGTGCAATTCCCGCAGCACCAGTCGCGGCGCGTGCTGTCGAGGGATTGATGAAGGGTGGACGGCACCAGGAGCTGCTCGACCGCATCCTCGGGGTCATCAACAACGTGCTGGAACGGAACGAGGGATTCATCCGGCAGCGGATCGGCGAAGAGTCGCCATGGTGGGTACCGGATGCCGCCGAAGAACGGTTGCATGAAAAGGTGGTCGGTGCCATCGAGCGGACCCTCGGCGCAATCGTGGCCGATCCCTCGCATCCGGTCCGCGGCCAGTTCGACGTCGCGCTGAACGAGTTTGTCGAACGGCTCAAGACGGCGCCCGACACCATCGAGCGCGCCGAGGAGATCAAGGAGGACCTGCTTCGCTCGCCGGCCATCCTCAACCTGAGCGCCAGGCTCTGGAGCGACGTACGCGACGCACTCCGGCGATACGCGGACGACGCCGACGGCGAACCGCCGCCGGAGCTGGAGCGTGCAATCCAGGCATTCGGGACGGCTATGCTGGCCGACGAAGCGCTCCGAATGAAGATCGACCAGGGAATTGCACGGGCCGTGGCGGGCCTGGCCGAAAAGCATCGCAGTCACGTAGGCGAACTGATCACCGAAACGGTGTCACGCTGGGACGGTGCCGAGACCGCCCGGCGACTGGAGTTGCAGGTCGGGAGAGACTTGCAGTATGTGCGCATCAACGGGACCCTCGTCGGCGGACTTGTGGGGCTGCTGCTGCAGGTCCTGCGGCAGATCCTCTAGCCCCGTGTGCCGTCGCCCTGCCGGCTCGGCGCCCTGCCGCCCTTTCCGCCTTGCCTCCTGCGGGCCTGACGCCCGATCTTAGGCCATCATGCGAAAGCCACAACATCAGATGACCGGCCGGCGCCTGCGGGATTCCCTCCCGCTGCCCCAGGAGTACGCCTGTCTCCTGACACCGGACGGCTTCCTGGCGCGCGTGAGTCCAGATCTCGAACGCGACTTCGGTCCCGCGGCGGTCATGCTGCACGGCCAGCCGTTCGCTGAACTGGTGCACGAAGGCGATCGCATCGGTGTGCGCGCGGCGCTCTCGTGGATTCGCGATGATGGCGCGCCGGTCGTCTTCGAGTGTCGCTGGCACCAGAACGACGGGAGCTGGCGCTGGCTCGAGTGGACGGTGGCCCGGCGTCCCGGCGAATCGGTGCTGGTTGCGGTCGGTCGCGACGTGACGCGCTGGCGCGAAGACGAGGCCATGGCGCTCGGCCAGTCGCGCGTGCTGGAACAGATCGTGAGCGGCGCCGCGCTGGCCGACGTGCTGGCGCAGGTGTGTGCCACACTCGAGGGTGCCTCCGATCGCATCCGCGCGGCGGTGCACCTGGTCGATGCACCGTCGCGCACGCTCCGGCTTGCCGCGGCACCGGCCCTGGATGAGGGTCTTCGCCGGGTGATGATGACCCTTCCGCTGGACGATGGCCCCGGTGCCGCGGTGGCGGCCGCCCGTCGGCGGGAACTGGTCGTGAGCGATGACCTCGCGGCGCCGGCGACACTCTGGTCGGCACAGCGCGAGGTGCCCCTGGCGCACGGTCTGCGCGCGGAGTGGGCGCTGCCGGTCCTCACTCCAACCGGCGACCTCCTTGCAGTCGTGGCGGCCTACCTCACGGTGCCGGGCGAGCCCCTGCCGCGGGAACGACAGGCGCTCGGCGCCGCCGCCGAGCTCGTGCGTCAGGCGCTCACCAGCGAAAAGCGCAGCCACCAGAGCGCACTTCTCGGTGACGCCCTCTTTGCCGCTGGCGATGTCGTCCTCGTGCTCGATCCCGCGCTCACGCCGGACGGCCGGCGCATCCGCTGGGTCAACGCCTCCTTCGAGCGCCGGCTGGGCGTGACGCGCGCCGACGTGCTCGGCAAGACGCTGGACACCCTCGCCGGTCCCGAAAGTGATCGCACGGCCCTCGACCGCATCCAGCAGTCCATGGATGCGGGGCTGCCGGTGCTGCAGGACATGCTCAGCTACGGCAGGGATGGTTCGCCGATCTGGCTGGAGCTCGACGTGAGTCCGGTGCGTGACGGGCGCGGCATCACCAGCGCCTGGGTGGCGGTCGGGCGCGACATCACCGGCCCGAAGCTCGCCGACGAGGCGCTGGCACGCAGCGAGGAACACGTCCAGCGCGCGCTGGCGGCGGCGAGCATGGCGACATGGGAATGGGACGTCGAGCGTCGCTCGCTCGACTGCTCCGAGACTTTCGGGCCATTGTTCGGCCTGCCGCACGGCGCGGCCTTCGCCAATTTCGACGAGCTGCTGGAACGCTGTCACGCGGAAGACCGCCCGCTCCTGCGCAGGACACAGCGCGCCGTGTACCGGGAGAGCGGCGTGCGCGAGATCGAATGGCGCGCGGTGACCCCCGAGGGCGAAGTGCGCTGGCTCCGTGCGCGCCTCCGCCCGGAGCGCGCGCCGGGCGGCTGGCTTCGCCGCGTGGCCGGCGTAGTTGAAGAACGCGGTGAGGTGGCCGGCCCCGGGATCCTCGGCGACGCGGACCACGAGGCGGATGCCGGTACGATCGACGAGGTGGAGGAACTGGTGGTGCCGGAGCCAGCCATGCAGGGTGCCGGGGAGATCGACGAACTGATCGACCTCTCGTCCCTGGTCGCCGCCTGGAGCCCCTCGTTCCGGGGATACACGGCGCGCGCGGCATCACTGCACCTGCGCCTGGCCCCGGGCCTCACGTCGGTATTCGGCGATGCCGAGTCGCTTCGAGTCGCCGTAGTCGAGCTGGTCAAGAATGCGGCCGAGGGACTGGAAGAGGGCGGAGGGGTGATCTCGCTCGCGACCGGGACGGTGGAGGCGACGCGCGCCTTTCTCGCGTCGGCGTACTTCGATGATTCGCTGCCCCCGGGACGATACGCATACATCGAGGTGTCCGATACCGGGCGCGGCATGGACGCGGCATCAGTGTCCCGCATTTTCGAGCCGTCGTTCAGTACGCGGGGTGCGGGACGCGGACTGGGCCTGCCCCGCGTCCTTGCGGTCGTGCGGGCGCACAGGGGCGCGGTCCAGGTTTACAGCAAGCCCGACATCGGCACGACGGTGCGTGTGCTGATTCCCACCGAGGTGCTCGTCCGGTCCGGCCGCAATGGCGCGATCGTCGGTGACGTGGCCCCGGTGGACGTGACGCGGGACCGGCTGGTCGCGCTGACCGTAGCGCTGCGGCAGACCGATCTCGCGAGCTGAGCCCGTGGCACGCTCTCGCAGCTTGAACGTACCCACCGCGTCAGCGCAGCTTCGGCGGGCCGTCCGCGTCTCGCTTGCTCGCTCGGATCCGGCGCTCAAGTCCCAGGGCTCGCCGAAGCGTCCGTGACCGGATGGATCCGTCGGCGGCCCGGCCTTGAGCGCCGCCACTCGCTCGCTCGACGCGAACGACCCACCTGTACTGCGCTCGCCGCGGCCTCTGCGCTGTGGGTCGCGCTTCTCGCGACCGCGCCACTCGCCGCGCAGGATGTGCGCTACGGTGGCCCGCCCAGGCCGGTCCGCGTCACGGAATCCGTGCCGCGTCACCCGCATCACCGACGGCGATTCGATCGAATGCGAGGGCATCGGCCGGATCCGTCTCATCGGTATCGACGCACCGGAGCTGAGCCAGAAGCCCTACGGCAAAATGTCGGGCAGTGAACTCGCGAAGCGGATCCCGGTCGGCACCACTACCCAGCTCGAACACGACGTGCAGGCACGCGACCGGAACGGCCGTACCCTTGGCTACGTCTGGTATCGCGGTGAACTCATCAACTGGTGGATGGTACGACAGGGGTGGGCTCTGACGCTCACGTATGCCCCGGACGTGCAGTACGTTTCCTGGTTTGCCCAGGCCGTGAAGGCCGCACGCGGCGACCAGCTGGGACTCTGGGCCATCGACGGCTTCGCCTGCGAGCCGTACGACCATCGTCACGGACGCTGCTGACGCCGCGTCAAGCTGGAGGACCGTTCTCATGACTGCCACCGCCACCGCCACAATCACTGTCATCACGCCAGAGCAGCTGCTCGAGCACTGGCAGGGCCACCGGCGCGTCACGCGACGCATGATCGGGCAATTCCCGGAGAAGGAACTCTTCAGCTATTCCATCGGCGGCATGCGGCCTTTTGTCGAGCTGGCGATGGAGATGGTCGGCATGGCGGTCTCGACGCTCGAAGGCGTGGCCACCGGCAGCTGGAATTACGCGTCACCCGCCAAGCCGGCGACCAAGACCGACCTGTTGCACGTCTGGGACGAGAACACCGCGGCCATTGCCAGGCTCTGGCCCGAAATCCCGGGGAAGCGTTTTCAGGAAGTGGATTCGGCGTTCGGCCAGTGGAAGGCGCCGTGCATCACGACGCTGCTATACGTGATCGACAATGAGATCCATCATCGCGCCCAGGGCAGCGTCTACCTTCGATCACTGGGCATCGAGCCGACGGCGTTCTACGACCGCAGCTGAGGCGGGCCGGGTCACACCACCTTGGTGGCAATCCACCAGGTGGTGCCCCCCCCGTCGGCGACACCTCCGCGCTTGTCGTCGTCATCCTTCTTGACCGGCTCCTGCACCGATGTCGCACCGGCCTCGAGCGCCAGCTTGAACGTGGCGTCCACGTCGGTGACGTAGATGTGAACGTTGGATGGCGTGGACGGCCAGCCCGGCTGGTGGTCCGCCAGCATGATCACGCTGTCGCCCACCTTGACCTCTGCATGACCGATCTTCCCATCGGGCGTGTCGAAGTGCCGGACGAGCACCCCGTCAAAGACCAGCCGGAGGAACTCGATCGTGCCATGCGCGCCGTTGACGATCAGGTAGGGTGAGACCGTCGAGTAGCCGGCGGGCTTGAAGGTCACTGTCACTACGCACTCTTCCTGAAGCCGGCCGCTGCCATCGCGACACCGGCCACCAATGCCACTGCACCCGTCCATGGCGGAACCGCGTGCTCTTCCGGCGCCGTGAGCTTGACGTCCCCCACCTTCACCACGTCCTTCCGGGTCGTGAACCCACCTCCCCGCACCAGTACGAAAATGCCAAGCAGGGCCAACAGCACACCGATGATCGACGACGGGCGCATACGCCCCTCCTTTGAGTGAGCCGCTCCGGACGCCTTGCGGTACCCCGCGCGACAGGCGGTTGTGCCTCGGCTGATTGCTCCCCGGCCCGGCGCGTCATATGATGCGAATGCTCGCGTTGTTCCCTCCCTCCCTCGGAGCCGGTCCTATGCGGTCCACCACGTCGCGCCTCCCCGTCGCACTCCTGTTCCTGCCGGTTGTCCTTCACGCCCAGGCCTTGTCCCCCGCCAAGAAGGATTCACTCATCCAGGCGGCGGTGCGCGCCGCCCCGGCCGACATCGGGGCGCACGCAGCGGTCGTGCTGCCAGGCCCCGACGGCAAGATGGTGACGCTGCGACCGGGCACGAACGGCTTCACCTGCTTCCCCGACAACCCGGAAACCCCTGGTCCCGACCCGATGTGTGCCGATGCCAACGCCATGCTCTGGGGTCAGGCGTACATGTCGCATGCCGCGAAGCCCGCCAACACAACCCCGGGAGTCGCGTACATGCTGGCCGGGGGCAGTGATGTCAGCAACACCGATCCGTATGCCAAGCCGGGGAAGGACACGAAATGGATCCAGACGGGCCCGCATTGGATGCTGATGTGGCCAATGGATCCCAAGACCACTGGCCTCCCGACCACGCCGAGCAACACCGGCGCCTACATCATGTGGGCAGGAACGCCGTGGGCCCACGTGATGATCAACGGACAGCCGTGAGTCGCTCCTAGGACTTGAGCGGCGGACACGCGGGTCCGCGCACCTGCTTGTCATGGAAGAGCACGGACCCCGGATCCGCCGGCACCGCAATGATGTCCACCGGCATCGTCTTCGTGGTGGACTTGCAGAAGTGATAGGTGGTGACCAGGAATGTTCCCCCGGACTTCGCGTTGGGCTCCCACGCGAGCACCACGGAATCACCCGCAAAGCCGGGGCTCGCGGCCACGATCACCATCTTGCGGCTGAAGTTGATTCTTGGCGCGGGCCTGCCCGCCTTGCCGGTCGCCGAACTCCCGCCGGTCGTCGCCCACTGGTCCTGCCACTCCGAGGAGTCGCGCACCACTTCCTGATAGGCCTTGAGGAAGTCGCTGTCCGCCCCGCGGTAGACCTGCTGCCACTTGGGAACGGCACCGACTCCGGCCAGCAGCATCGACGACAGGATGGCGAGTGCGCGCATGGTGACCATTCAATATCCCGCGAGTTTCGTGATGCGCCCCTTGCCGCCTACCAGCCATCCCGCCCGCGGTGACGCGAAGCCCACACTCCAGTAATTGAGGCTGTCGATCGGGACCCAGGTCGCTCCCTCATCACGGGACCAGGCCGCGCCGCCGGGCCCCGCCGCAACCACGGTCGGCAGGCGTGCGCCGGGCACGTAGACCCCGCCCCATGCACCGGGCGTAAAGGGCAGCCGCCCACGCAGCGACCAGGTTGCACCGCCGTCCGAGGTGATGGCAACGTCCTCGTCTCCGGCCACCGCGGTCGTGCCGCCTCCGAGCACCATGCCATGCTTCGCATCGCGGAACGCGATCGATTGCGCGCCGGTGCCGCCGCGCGACGAGGTGAGTGGGACGATCACCGAGCTCCAGGTGCGGCCGTAGTCCGCCGAGTGCAGCACCCGCGAGCGCACGCTGTCGGCGGCCACGATCCAGACGAGACCCCCAGGCTGCGTCACCAGACAGGTGCCGCTGGCGGCGAAGCTTCCCTCGCCCTCGGGTGCCGCGGGCAGCCCGGCCGGGTCGAGGCGGGTCCAGTGCGCACCGCCATCCTCCGTGCTGAGGATGTCCGTGTGCCCCTTCACGGCATCGCCGACGACGATACCGCGTCGCGCATCCCAGAAATCGAAGCAATCGTAGAAGGCGGCCGAGTCGGCGTTCTGGTACTGCAGGGCCCAGGTGGCGCCGCCATCGTGGGTGAAGTAGATGCGCGAGGCAGCGACCATTGCCGATGCTGAGCAGCCAGGCCGTGTTCGCGTCCAGGGCGTGCACATCACGGAATTGCAGCGAGTCGGCACCGGCGACCTTGCCGGCCTGCCAGGTCGCGCCGCCATCCAGCGTGCGCAGCCAGGTGCCACCGGTGCCGCTTGCCCACACGATCGTGTCATTGACGGGACTCACGCTGATGAGCAGCGCGCTGGTGTTGCTCTGCTGGGGCGTGTGCGAGATGCTGGCGGGAGATGGTGCGGCAGCAGGTTGCGAGCAGGCGGCGATGAGGATCGCCATGATGGTGACCAGGCGTGGCATTGCTGCTCCGTGGGATTGATCGCCACAATCTACAGCCGCCGGGCACCGGGCCGTCCCGCCAGGGGGCGACCGCGCACGAGCGTGCGCGGCCGCGAACCGCGATACTGGCTAGGGTACGGTCACCGTCAGAATCGTGGTGGCATCCGGTACCCCGCTCCCCGTCGCAGTGATCGTCAGTGGATAGCTGCCTGACACGGCGTCCGCTGCCACCGTGACGGTGGCCGTGGACGTGTTCGTGCCTGACGGCACGGAAGTGAACCCGACCGTGATGGACGTCGGACCACCGCTGGTCGCGAGGGCGACCGAGCCGGAGAAGGAGCCGCCCCTGTCGACGGTGACGACCGTCGTGCCGCTCGCTCCCTTGTCGACGCTGAGGCTGGCGGGCGCGACCGAGATCGAAAGTGTAGCTGCATTGTCGCTGCACGCCGAAATGGATACGGCGGCAGCGCCCAGGGTGAGCCCGGCAAGCAGCAGGGCACGACGTCGCGTCGGAACAAGGAGTCGCATGGTTTTCTCCGGAAGAAATGGGCGATCGCTCGTCACGGCCGAATCGACGACCACGAAATGGGTCGCTTGTAAGAATGCCTCCCGCCGAGCAGCGATGCAACCTGCAGCGTCCCGCACCTGCCGGCCGGTCCCTGCGATGCAGCTATCGCACTACCCGGGCTCCGTGCGCTGTCGGGCAGCACCACGGCTCCAGGAAGGGCATGCCAGCCGGTCCAGGTCTCCTTGGCAAAGACGTAGCGCAGGCCGGCGCGTCCACCGGCAGTGAGTGTGTCGACCTGCACCCGGAAGCCCGGTTTCACCCGGGCCTTGAACTTCTGTCCCGTGGCGGCAAGGAACCAGTCGCGATGACGCGGTTCATCCCAGACGGAGACCCAGATGATGGCTGGCCCCCCGTTGCCTTCATCCAGCCGGAACCGGTCGCCTCCCCAGCCGATCGGGAGGGAGCTGTCGCTGGCCTTCCTGCCCGTCAGCTCCTGCATCAGCAGGCGGATGTCGAACTCGCCCAGCACGTCCTCGTAGCTGCCGGGCACGCTGTCGGTGAAGCGAACGTCGATGGGCTGGTCCCCACTCGCATAGCGCTCGGGATGGAGGATCTGCTCGGTGGATTGCGGCATCCGCGGGCCGTAGGGGAGCGTGTCCCGCCACCTGGACGTGTTCCACCAGACCATGAACTCGGCACCCGAGAGATAGGGGAACAGCAGGCCTTCGCGCAGCACTGCCGGCACCTTCTCCTGTCCGGCGTTCAGCAGTTCATCACCGGTCTTCCGGAACTCGTCCCAGAACTCCCGGCTCTGGGCCACCTCGGCCCCCTGGAGCATCACGATGGAGGCGTAGTTGGCCTGGCCCTCGAGAATTGCCTGCGCCGCCGCCGAACGATCGTTGCTGCTCTTGTCCTTGAGGATCGAGTCGAGGGGCATGTACTGGTCCTGCAGCGCGTGCACCAGCTCATGCGCCACGGTGAGGCGAAGCACCGCCGGCTCGGCACCCTCGGCGGCGTAGAGCGTGGTCGAATCCGGGTCGTAGTAGCCGGCGATCTGTTGCGACAGCATGTCTTCCATGATGGCGCGCAGGTTGATCGAATCGGGAAGCAGGCCGAGCATGGTGTACGCCCGGGTCAGCTGCAGAAACCGCTCCGGCGGCATTTCCTGCGAGAGCTTGGCGCTGACGAAGCTGCGCACCTGCTCGTGCGTGCGCAGGGCGGACCGCGGGCGGGTATGGAACTTGAGGCCGACGCTGCGCTCCACGGATGGCATCAGGCTGTCGACCAGGCGAACCAGGCTCCGGTCCTCGTTCGTTTCCCTCGGGGTGCCACGGCACGCCGCGAGCAGCAGCACCAGGCAGGCGAGGCGGCGCATCACCCGCCGATGTACCTGTTCAGGTACCACCCGATGAGGGCCGGGCCCCAGAGAAATGCGACGGCGGCACCGAGTGCCAGGAAGATGCCGAATGGCACAAGCTTCTTTTCACGCATGAGGTGAATCGGGACGAAGACGAGCGTCCCGATCAGCGCCCCGAGGAAGATGGTGAGCAGGACACCGGTCCAGCCGACGAACACGCCGACCATCGCCATCATCTTGATGTCGCCACCGCCCATCGCATCCTGCTTGAGCATCGCGCTGCCGATCGCACCCACTCCCCAGAGCAGGCCGAACCCGACCGCCGCACCGGCGAGTGCCAGGACGAGGCCGTGGTTGCCTGCACCGAGCCAGGTGAGCACCGAGCCCGATCACGAACCCGCCGATGGTGAACTCATCGGGGATGATGTAGGCGCGCGCATCACTCACCAGGATGCCGAGCAGCAGCGTGAAGAAGGCGGCGCCACGCAAGGCCTCGATCGTGGGACCCGACTTCCAGACGAAGCCCGCCCAGATGAGTGCGGTGGCCAGCTCGACGAGCGGATACATGGGTGAGATGGGCTGGTGGCAATGGCGACAACGGGCCCGCAGGACGAGCCAGGAGAGCACCGGGATGTTGTCGTACCAGGCGATCTGGTGGCCACACTTCGGGCAGCGCGAACGCGGCCGGCGAACCGATTCCTTCGGCTCGACGCCCCAGCTCAGGATGCAGACGTTGAGGAAACTGCCAAGAAGCAGGCCGAATACAGCGGCCACGACCACGAAGAATCCGACCCCAAGTCCTTCAGTCTCCACGCAATACCTCGTACAGGAGAATCCCGGCAGCGACCGCCACATTGAGCGACTCTGCTCCGGGTGCAAGGGCGATGCCGACCCTGTGCGTCGCGCGGGCGGTCGAGAGCCTCGGTGACGCCTGCCCCCTCATTGCCCAGCACCAGAAGGACCGGCGCGCCACGCGGTCGACGCGGCATGGGGCCGGCCGCGGCGTCCGTGATCCATGTCTCCGCGCCATGTGCCGTTGCCCAGGCCCCGAGTGCCTCTGCGTCGGTGGCGATGCATGGCAGGCGAAAGAAGGCTCCCATGCTCCCGCGCAACACTTTCGGGTTGGTCAGGTCGGCGGTACCCGGCAATGCGACGACACCGGCTGCGCCGAGCGCGAACGCCGTGCGCAACATGGTGCCGGCATTGCCGGGATCCTGCACGGCGTCGAGCACCAGGAGCACGGCACGCGGGCCGGCCACGACGTCATCGAGCGTCCACGTCCTCGGCTCGATCACGGCGACGATACCCTGGGGATGGTCCGTGTCGGACAGCGTGGCGAGGGCCTGGTCATCTGTGCGCTCGATCTTCGTGCCGGCCGCAACCAGCGCTCTTTCCAGCGCCTCGCCTCGACGGGTACTTTCGAGCGTCGGCGAAATGACCACGCCGCGGATCGGCACACCGACGGCGAGGACCTCCTCCACCAGCCGGACGCCTTCCGCCAGCGCGAGTCCGCGGCGTTCCCGGCCGCGGCGGCGCTTCAAGTCACGAATGAGGGTTTCGAGGGCACTCATGCGCGTTGCGTTGACGATCGCCGGATCGGACCCCAGCGGGGGGGCCGGTATCCAGGCCGACCTCAAGACCTTTCATCAATTCGGGGTCTACGGCATGGCCGCGCTCACCGCGCTGACCGCACAGAACACGCTGGGCGTCTTCGGCGTGCACCCGATACCGGCCGCGTTCCTGCAGCTGCAGCTCGAGGCACTGGCCTCCGACATTCCGCCGAACGCGCTGAAGACCGGCATGCTCGCCAGTGCTGAACTCGCCGCCATGACCGTCGATTGCATCGCCGGGTTCCGCTGGACGCCGCTGGTCGTCGACCCCGTGATGATCGCGACGTCGGGTGATCGCCTGCTCTCACCCGATGCGGAGCGCATCATCCGGGACCGGTTGCTCCCGCTGGCGGCGCTGGTGACGCCCAACCTGGAAGAGGCATCGCTGCTCACCGGCCAGCCAGTTCACGATGCGAACGGCATGGAGAAGGCTGGACTCGCCCTGCGCGACGCAGGCGCTGCCGCGGTGCTCATCAAGGGGGGTCACCTGGCCGACGAAACAATAGTGGACCTGCTCGTGACACAGAATGGGGTACGGCGGTTTGTACATCCGCGGATCCGGACGACCTCAACGCACGGAACCGGCTGCACGCTGTCCGCTGCGATTACCGCCGGCCTGGCGCAGGGCGCGCCCCTCGACACGGCGGTGGAACGGGCACTGGAGTATGTCGTTCGCGCGATCGCCCAGGCACCCGGCCTGGGTGCCGGGCACGGTCCCCTCGATCACACGGCCGAGGTCCAACCCCCGGCCGCGCCCCGGCCCGAAGGCAGGGGCTAGTAGTCCGTCACATCCCAGGGATGACGCAGGTGTGTCGACACCATGGCAACCTGCGTGCGCTGCGGCTGGGTCTGCGGCGCCGTCGCGAGGCGTCGTTCCAGCTGGGACAGCGCCGCGACGGGCATCGACTTGAAGCCATAGGCGCTGTCACGAGCCACACTTTCGCCCGCCACGATGCCGGGGTTGGCCGGTGCACTCTCGCGCGGGAAATCGGATTTCTTGCTGGCACAGGCGGAGGCGACTAGCACTGCCATCGCCATCGACGCCCGACTGATCAGAGTTGTGCTGCTCATCACACTTCTCCCCCCGTAAGGGTCCATGCAGTACTACCCCCGGGGTGAGCGACCGTTCAGGAAATCACTCCTCGAAGGGCTCCATGTGGATGAGCACACCGGAAACCTCCGGCACCGCGGCGCGGATGGCCGACTTCACCATCCCGCTAAGGATGTGCGCCCGGTGCAGCGAGAGCGCGGGATCCGCCTGTACATGAAGATCCACGTAGTAGGTGGTCCCGGCGCGCCGCATCTTGAGCTTCTCGGTCGCGCGTACTCCGGCCACGGAATGGGCCGCACGTTCCACGCGCGCCAGGAGCGCCTCGCCCGGCGCGCGATCCATCAGTTCCTCGACCGCCGGTCGGATGATCTTCACGCCGTTGTAGGCGATCACCACGGCAGCCAGCAGGGCGGCCCAATCGTCGGCCTGTTCCCAGCCCTTCCCGCCGAGCAGCGCAATGCTGATCCCGATGAAGGCAGCGAGTGAGGTGATCGCATCGCTGCGATGGTGCCAGGCGTCGGCGCTCACCGCCGTGCTGCCCGACGCCACCGCCACCCGTGACACGCGCCGGAAGAAGAGTTCCTTGATCAGCACGACGAGGACGAGCACCGCGAGGGTGAACGGAGCCGGCGTATGGTGCGGGATCAGGATCTCGCGCACCGCCTCGATGGAAATGCCGATGGCAGCACCGATGAGCATCATTCCTACTGCGGCGGCCGCCAGCGCCTCCGCCTTGCCGTAGCCGAATGGGTACGCCACATCGGCGTTCTTTCGCGCGATCCGGAGGCCGCTCCATACGATCAGCGAGCCGAAAATGTCCGCCACCGACTCGATGCCATCCGCGATCAGGGCGTAGGAATGGCCCAGGATGCCGGTGAGGATCTTCACGATCGCGAGCACCGTATTGAGGAGCATTCCCGCCTGGGCCAGGCGGACGCCCTCGTGTCCCGCCTCGCCGGCGCGCGGTGTCTCCGTCACTGGTCCAGTCGCTCCACGATCCCGGCCAGCAGGCGCGAGAGGTTGTCGCGCACCGCGCGGGCAGTCTCCATGACCTCGGAGTGTGACAGCGGGGAGCGGCCGATACCGCTGGCAAGGTTGGTCACAGTCGAGATGCCCAGGCAGCGCATGCCCAGCGCACGCGCAGCAATGACCTCCGCCACCGTCGACATGCCGACCGCGTCGGCGCCGAGCCGCTCCAGCATTCGCACCTCCGCTGGCGTTTCATAGCTCGGGCCCAGCAAGCCGCAATACACCCCTTCCTCGAGCTCGACTCGCCTCGCCCGTGCGACCTCGTGTGCGATGCACGGAGCGCCGGATCATAGGGCGCGGACATGTCGGGAAAACGCTCCTCGCCCTGCTGCACGGTACCGATCAGCGGGCTGCCGAACTGGAGATTGAGGTGATCCGCAATGAGCATGAGCGTGCCGGGGTGGAAGGTACGCCGGATGCCACCAGCGGCGTTGGTGAAGAGTGCCGTGCGAATGCCGTTCGCCGCGGCCGCACGGACACAGAGCGCGCTGGTGGCCGCGTCATGTCCCTCGTACATGTGGAACCGGCCGCCCTGGACCAGCACCTCGCGTCCGCTCATGCGTCCCGCGACCAGTTCGCCCTTGTGGCCATCGACAGTCGGGTTCGGGAATCCCGGGATATCGCCATACGGCAGCCGCGTGGCGCCGTCGACCAGGTCGGCCAGGTCGGCCATGCCTGAACCGAGCACCAGCAGTGCTGCGGGCTTGCGGGGGCCAAGCCAGGAGCGGATCACCTTGGAGGCGGTCATCTCGAGGGCGGCGGCAAGGCGGCAAGCCGCCAGGGGGCCAGGGCGGCGGGATACCCCCGTTCCTTCATGGCACCCTGGCGCCCTGGTGTCCTGGTGCTCACAGCAGGATCCCCGCGATCGTCGCGGACAGAATAATTCGCCATCGTGCCGGCCAGCATGGCGCGAAAGCCCAGGCGGGCGAGGTCGGACTTCCGGTCGGGCGCAAGCGCACCGATGCCGCCAATCTGGATCCCCACCGACGCGAAGTTCGCAAACCCGGCGAGGGCGAACGACGCGATGGTGAAGGAGCGCGGATCCATCGTGGCCTTGAGGGGGCCAAGCTGCGCATACGCGATGAATTCATTGAGCACCGCGCGGGTGCCGAGCAGCCCGCCCACCACCCCGCTGTCGGCCCAGTTCACGCCCATGAGCCACGCCACGGGACGGCCAACCCAGCCGAAGATCGTCTGCAGGTTTTCCGGAAACCAGCTGAACCAGCCGTGAATGACGTCCAGCAGCCCGTTGAACAGCGCCACGAGCGCAACAAAGGAGATCAGCATCGCGATGACGTTGAGCATGAGGTGCAGTCCCTCACTGGTGCCACGCGCCGCCGCCGCCACAAGGTTTACATCCGGCTTCTCGACATGCTCGGGCACGCGGCCGTACGTCTCGGGAACCTCCGTCTCCGGCTCCATCAGCTTCGCCATCATGATGGTACCGGGAGCCGTCATGATGACGGCGGCGAGGAGGTGGCGCGCCTCGATGCCGAAGGCGATGTAGGCGATCATGATCGAGCCGGAAATGTGCGCCATGCCGGCCGTCATCACGGTCATCAGTTCCGAGCGCGTCATCCTCGACAGGAAGGGCCGGATGGTCAGGGGCGCTTCCGTCTGGCCCATGAAAATCGACGCCGCGACGTCCAGGCTCTCCGCGCCACTCGCATGCATGAGGCGGCTCATGACCCGCGCGAAACCGCGCACGACCACCTGCATGATGCCGAGGTGATAGAGGATGGCAAAGAGGGCGGACACGAAGATGATGGCGGGAAGGATCTGGAAGGCGAACACGACCCCGATGCTCGAATGCTGCTTGCCGATCTCGCCGAAGACGAACTCGCTGCCGGCATAACTGAAGTGGAGCACGCTGGTGACGAAGTCCCCGAGCCGGAGGAAAAGCTCCTGGCCCGCCGGCACCTTCAGGACGAACACCGCGAACACGAGCTGCAGGCCCAGGCCCCAGCCGACAATGCTCCAGCGGATGGCGCGACGGTCGTGGGAGAACAGGATGCCGACGCCGACAATGACCGCGATGCCGAGGAGGCCGCGAAAGCGGTCGAGCGCGAGCCCGTCGGCGCTCACGAGAGCGCCGCCAGTTCCTCGCGTGCTGCCTGCAGCAGTTGCTGGCGCTCCGGCCATGACACGAAGGCCGATTCAAAGCCGTTGAGGATCATCCGGTCGATCTCCGGCCGAGTGAAGCCCAGCACGGTATGGGCGAGCCAGTATTCATCGCTGAGGGACACGCCGCACATGAGCCAGCTGTCGGTGCACAGCGTCACGTTGAGCCCTCGATCGAAGTAGTCCCGCACCGGGTGCGCGGCCGCCGCAGGCACCGCGTGCGTCTGCACGTTGCTCGTGATGTTGATCTCGATGGCCGTCCGACGGTCGCGCACGTAGTCGCGCAGCACCGGATCCTCGCCCAGCCTCGTCCCATGTCCCAGGCGTCCGGCGTGGCACCGGTCCAGCGCATCCGCGATCGACTCCGGGCCCGCCGCCTCGCCGGCGTGGACCGTGATGCCAAGGCGGCCGCGCTGCGCCGCGTCGAAGGCGGCGTGATGGACGCCAGGGAGCCGGCCCTTCTCGCCCCCGGCGAGGTCGAACGCCACCACACCCTGTCCGCGAAACCGGACCGAGGCCTCCGCGATGCGCAGCGAGACATCCGGCGCGTAGTGACGCAGCGAGCAGTTGATCACGCGCGCCACCACGCCGAAGTCCCGCTCGCCCCGCGCGAAGCCGCGGAGCTCGGCCGCAATGACCTCCTCGAGCGGCAGGCCCTGCTGCGTGCTCAGCTCCGGACAGTAGCGTACCTCGATATACCGCACATTGTCACGCGCCGCATCCTGGCACATCTCCCAGGCAACGCGCTCCAGCGCCTCGGGCGTCTGCAGTGCCGCGATGGTGTACCGGAACCGGGCGATGAACCCCTCGAGATCGCTCGCGTTGTCCACGAGCATGAATCTGCGTACGGCGTCCGGATCATTGGTGGGGAGTGCCGCTCCGGCCGCGCGGGAAAGATCGATCAGTGTCTCCGGCCGGAGCGAGCCATCGAGGTGGACGTGAAGCTCGGCCTTGGGAAGCCGGCCGACGAGTTCACGCGTCAGCATCTGGCGATGCTGCCTGCCCAGCGCGGCCGGCAGAGATGACCCGGAAGATCGAACCCGCCGCAACCGGCTCGCCGGCGCCAACCTCGATGCCACGGCCGTCCGTGATGCGCGCCTGTCCCGCTGCCACGCGCTCGCCCAGAAGCGGGTCCAGCGTCCTGACCGCATCGGCCGCCGTGGCGCCGGGATCCACCTCCACCGGCCGCTCATTCACGAAGACACGCACCCTCAGCGCTTTTTCTGTACGAAGCGACCGGTCGCGGGCGCCGCCACCGGCTGCGCGAGGCGCTTGAGGTACAGCTCCAGCACCTCCACGTCACCCTTCGTGGCTGCGTCGCGACCCAGTCCCACGAACATCGTGTACCCGATGCCGCCGGTCGCCAGGAAGTCGTTCACGGCGAGGTGATAGGTCACCTTGTCCTCCATTTTCTTCTTGTCGCTCATCACCACCTGTGTCACCCGCTGGCCCGGCGGCTTCGTGCTGTCCCAGGTGACGGTGATGCCCGAGACGCTCGCCGTCGGCGTGCCGGTCTCGAGGGCGTGCTCCAGCGCGGCGCGCATGTCCTTCCCGGTGATCCGCAGCAGCATGATCTGGTTCCCGAACGGCTGGACCAGGAAGATCTGCTCGTAGGTGACCTGACCCGGCGCCAGGCTGGCACGGACGCCGGTGTTGTTCATCAGCGCCATGTCCGCCCGCATCAGGTTCCGCTGGGCATCGGCGATGAAATCGGCGAGCGCATACTCACCGCCCTCTTCCTTCGTGAGCGGCTGGCCCAGCATTGCGATTGGCCGGCTGGCAAGCGGCGTGACCTGTTTCCGGAGCTGGTACATCATTTCACCGAGGGCGCTGTCCGGGGTCACTGCGTCGCTGTATGCCGTGCGCACGTCGATATATCCCCGATAACCGCCGTCCGCGCGCCGCACGAGGTCGGTGACGCCCACCGCGGTCCCGCTGCTTGCCGCCTCGACGATGGGAATGCCGTTCACCTCGGTGGCAATCTTCACGTGCGTGTGACCCGCCACGATCAGGTCGACGAGACCGGGCGGCAGCTCCTTCGCGAGTGCGAAGATCTCGCCAGTGCAGCTCGACTGCTCACAGTAGCCGCCCTCGTGGGCCAGGATGATGATGACGCTGGGATGCTGGGCCTTCACCTCGTCCAGCACATCGGCAATGGCCGGCAGGCCCCGCCGCCACATCAGCCCCGCGGTATTCTCCGTCCGCACCATGCCCTTGGTGCCTTCCGCCATGTAGCCGATGACCGCCACGCGCAGCGTGTCCACCTTGAACATGCGCCAGGGCGCAATCCAGTCGGGGCGCTTGCCGGTGGCCGAGTCGACGATGTTGGCCGCGAGGAAGGGATACTTGGCCTCGTGCATCCGGGCCTGGAGCGTGTCGATGCCCCAGTCGAGCTCGTGATTACCGGGCACCGCGGCCGCGATCTTCATGAGGTTGAAGGCCTGGATGGTCGCCCGGCCGTACGACAGGTTCGATTCCAGCGTCCCCTGCAACTCGTCACCGGCGTCGAGGCGGATGGTCGGGCAATTGCACTGCGCGGTGGCACTGTCCATCATCGCGTCGAGCGTGGCGACGCCGCCGAGCGGGCGCCCCTGCGACCACGATGGCGTCTTCGGGAAGAGCGCGCCATGCACGTCGCCCGTGCTGAGCACCCGCAGGGCAACCGAATCGCGCATGCGGGCCGCGCGGGCACGCCCGGCCTCGCCCGTACCACCGCCGAACATGATCCGCAGCTGCCGCTCGGCGTCCGCCGGCACGATATGCCAGTCCTGCTCGGCGTACTGCGCCGGGTCGATGACCTTCTTCTGCTCGACCGCGGCGGTCAGCAGGTCGCGAATACTCTCACCCTTGTCGTAGACGACCGGCGCACCCGCGATCACATCGTAGCCACCGCCGCCGGTCGCCCGGTAGCTGTTGATCGCCATGGTGAAGGTATCGGCCGGCGCGACCTCGGCGCCCCTGTACTTCAGGTTGCGGATGCGCGAGCCCGCCGGGCGCGACAGGTCGATGTCGTACTGCACCCCGCTCACGATATCGAAGTTGTATCCCGGAATCGACCGATCCACCCCCACCCGGCCATCCTGCACCGCATAGTACCGGGCACTCTGCTCGAGGTAGACGCGAAGCTGCGCCCCGGTGATGCGGATCGCCTTGAGGGTGTTCTCGTATGGATAGATGCCGGCAACCTCACCACGCGTAATGTCGCCATCGGCGAAGCCGCTCTCGAGGCGAAACACCGATGCCGCCGAAAGCTGGGCCCCCGTCTTCTGTCGCTGTACCGACTGGATGAAGTTGACGAGGGGCGTGGGTCCGGCACGGCCATAGCGGGCCGGCATAGCGCCGGCGGCACGCCCGATCGCGGTGCCCAGCCAGCGCCGGGCATCGTCGCTGGCGCCGGCCAGCTGCGCCTGGATCCGCTGGCTTGGCGGCACGTCGGCGAGCGGTACCAGTTCCGGCTTCACGGAGATGACGCGCCAGCGTCCGCTGGGCAAGCGCTCGAGCAGGATGTGGGTGACGCTCAGCGACTGGGCCTGGAAATTCGGCTGGGTGAAGTGGGTTTTTCCGATGACACTGTCGCGCAATTCCCGGTGCGTGTGCCCGACGATCACCAGGTCGGGCGCGTCGGGCAGCCCGGCGAGCATCGCCGCGTCATTCTCGGGACCGATCCCCGTCGTGTCATAGCTCGAGCTGCGCTCGAGTCCACTGTGCATCAGCACGACGGAAAGATCCGCATCGAGCCGCATGCTGCGCACGACCGCGGGCGCCGCGCCGGCGATGGGACCGACTCGCGCCACCCCCGCCAGTTCCGCCTTGTCCCACAGCATCACGCCGGGTGTCGTGAACCCGCCGATCGCCACGCGGATCGGGCCGCGACGGATGACCGTGTGATCGGGAAAGAGGAGCGTGTCCTGGGGAATGGTCCGGATGTTTCCGGCGACGTACTTGAACTTCGCGGCGCGGGTGACGCCCTCGAGGAACGGCAGGCCGAAATCGAAGTCGTGATTGCCGGGTGTCGCCGCATCATACCCCATCGCGTTCATCGCCTCGATGATCGGATGCGGTGTGCGCGGCTCGCGCGCCAGAAAGGCGGCGAAGGGGTTCCCCTGAACGAGGTCGCCGGCATCAACCAGCACGACCTGTTCCGGGTACTGCCTACGGAGGGAGTCCACGATCGTGGCGGCGCGCGTCAGGCCGCCCGGGAAGGGCCGCTCGAGCGCATAGTCCCAGGCCGTGGCGTTGCCATGCACGTCCGTGGTTGCCACGACGACGACTCGCGCAGTGTCTGCCGGGCTCGCGAAGCCCATGCAGGCCAACAGGATGGCGTGGAGCATCAGGAGGAATATCCCCGGTTGCCGGGACAGGTGGAAGCGCGACCGGCAAAACGGTCGCCGGGACAAAATGTCCCAATCATGTAACTACGCTTGCCTGAGACGTGGCGACGGCGTATTCGTTTTGGCGCATATGACAAGCACCGCAAGCCCGACGCCAACAGAATTACTCCAGGCCGTGGCCGAACCGACGCGGCTACGCATCCTCAACTGCCTTGCGGCCGCGCCGCTGTTCGTCGCGGACTTGCAGGAAGTACTGGAACTGCCGCAACCCACGGTGTCCCGGCACCTCCAGGTGCTCAAGCGGGCGGACCTGGTGCGGGACACCCCGATTGCGCCTTTCGTGCTGTATCGGCTCAAGCGCGGGGCCGGCCCCCGCGCGCGCATGCTCGACGCCATTCTCTCCGCGCTGGCCGAACTCGAACCGACCCGGAGTGAGCGGCGCCGGGCCAAGGATCGCAGCCGGTCGGAATACACCAGCAGGGTGACGGAATCGGAGGCAGATCGTTGAAGCGACCGAGGAGAGACGCATGACACATCGCATACTCGTGGTGGACGACGAGCCCGACATCACGGCGCTCGTGGCCTACCACCTGGCCAAGACCGGATACCGGGTGTCCACTGCCGCCAATGGCGCCGACGCCTTGCGCTCGGCGCGGGAAGAGCGGCCGGACATCGTGGTGCTCGACCTGATGCTGCCGGGTCTCTCCGGCTACGAGGTCCTGACCGAGTTGCGGAAGCGCGACGAGACGCGCGACGTCGGTGTCATCCTCCTCACCGCGCGACGCGAGGAAGTCGACCGGATCAAGGGACTCTCGCTCGGTGCCGACGACTACCTGACCAAGCCGTTCTCGCCGCACGAGCTGGCCCTGCGGGTCGCGGCACTGCTCCGCCGGCTGGCCTCGCCGGCGGTGTCGGCTGGCTCCACCCTGGCCGCGGGCCCGATTACCATTGATCGGGCAGCGCATCGCGTGCTGCTCGATGGCCAGGAGCTCCAGCTCACGTCGACCGAGTACAAGCTCCTGCTCACGCTGCTCGAGCGCCGGGGCCGGGTGCAGACCCGTCCGCAACTTCTCGAAACCGTGTGGGAGGCACAGCCCGACATCCAGACCCGCACGGTGGACATGCACGTGCAGCGGCTCCGTACCAAGCTCGGCGAGCATGGTCCGCTCATCGAGACGGTGCGTGGCTTCGGCTACCGCTTTCGAGGCTCGGACAAGGTGAGCAAGGCGCGGTGAAGTTCGCCGGACGGCTGGTCGCTGGTACCGTTGTCGTCCTTTTTTTCACCGTCGCCATCCTGGTCTGGACCGCGGGACGATCGCTGCAGCGCAACCTCGAGGAGGAACTCGAACGCGGCCTCGAACTCGAGGCGCGCCTCGTCGACGCCGCCATTACCTCGTCGGGCAAGCCGGTCGAGGTGCTGCAGAGCCTCCAGCGGCGCAGTGCCCACCGCATCGTCCTCCTCGATACCTCCGGGCATCTCGTCGCGACCGGCGACACCCTCCGGCGCGTCGCCACCGACAGTGACGAATCCTTCGAGCCCGAGGTGAAGGCCGCCCGCAGCGGGGCGGTGGGCTGGGACGTGCGCCGCGACGATGCGATCTCGCAGCCCGAAATGCACGTGGCGATTCCGGGGACGGAAGGCATCGTGCTGGTCTCGACGAGCACGGTGCAGGTCAACGATGTCGTGCGCCGGGCGCGGCGGGCGATGTACGGCGCCGCGCTGATCGCCCTGCTGGTCGGGTCCGGGCTCGCCTTCGTGGCGGGGCGGTCGATCGCGCAGCCGCTCAATGACCTCGGCGCCGCAGCCCGCGCCATCGCCGCCGGCGCCCTGCCCCGCTTCCCGCGCTCCGGCATTCCCGACATCGACACGCTGGTGCAGGCGGTGCGGCAGATGCACCGGCAACTCGACGAGCGCTTCGCCGAGTTGCGCAGCGAGCAGTCGGCGTCGATGGCGCTGGTGGAATCGATGATGGAAGGCGTGATCGCGGCAGACGGCCGTGGTCGCATTACGACGGCAAACGCCGCCGCGCGACGGCAACTCGGCTACGGGCCGACGGACGCGCTCCCCGACGTACGGGAATTGTTCCGCTCCAAGCCGGCCCGGGAGATCGTGACCTCGGTGCTCGAAGGGGTGGTGGTGCAGGACCGGCAGCTGGAACTGGACGACCGCGTGCTGCTGGTGAACGCCCGTCCGCTGGACAACGAGGGCGCCGTGCTCGTGCTGCATGACCTCACCGAGCTCAGGCGCCTGGAGACGGTGCGCCGGGATTTCGTCGCCAACGTCTCGCACGAACTGAAGACCCCGCTTACCTCCATCTCAGGCTACACCGATACACTGCTCATGGATACGCCCGATGCGGCGACCGGGCGGGAGTTCCTCAAGATCATCCTGAGCAACGCGCACCGGATGCAGCGGCTGGTCGACGACCTCCTCGATCTCTCGCGGATCGAGTCCGGCCGGTGGCAACCCGGGTCGGAGCCGGTCGAGGTGACGCATGTGGTGCGCGAAGTCTGGGCGAGCCTTGGCGAGCGGGTCGCCACGCGACATGCGGAACTCAAGCTCGAGATCGACCCGGACGCGGCGACCGTGTATGCCGATCCGGATGCGATCCGGCAGATCCTGACCAACCTCATGGACAACTCGCTGCGCTATCTGGGACGGCCGGGCAGCATCACGGTGGCCGCGCGCCTGGTGGACGGTGGCGTCGAACTGAGCGTGGCCGACACCGGCACCGGTATCCGTTCGGAACACCTGCCGAGGATCTTCGAGCGTTTCTATCGCGCCGATCCCTCGCGTTCGCGCGAAGAAGGGGGCACCGGACTCGGGCTGTCGATCGTGAAGCACCTGGTCGAGGCGCATGGCGGCAGGGTGTCGGCGGAGAGCGAGCTGGGGGTGGGAACGGTGGTGCGGGGATGGTTTCCTTTGGAGTCGTGAGTCGTGAGGTCGACTGTTACGCCACGATTAACAAACCGTAGCGGGCCGCCGTCACCTTCGGCATATGACATCTCCCGCGCACGACCCAGAGCAGTCTCGACCGTGCGATGACGCTGCGCGGCCCCCTCGACTCCACCGCAGTCAACCACCTCCTCGATCACATCGCCCGGCTCCCGGACCAGCCGCAGCTCCTGGTCGACTGCTCGGCGGTCTCGAGCGTCGATCCGGTCGGCACGCGCGACTGTGGGCGCTGGCGCGGGAGCTCGAGCTCTCGGGGCGCGTGCTCCGCGTGATCGGGCTTCCCGAGCGCTTCGTGCGCCGCCTCCGCCTCCATCCCATCCTCCGGTTCCTGGAACAGGAGGATGCGGTGTTCACGGATCCGTTCATGGTGGTGGCGAGTGAGAGGTGAGAGGTAAGAGGTAAGAGGTAAGAGGTAAGAGGTAAGAGGTAAGAGGTAAGAGGTGGGAGTCCGGCGCGACTGCCCAGCTGAGAGCTGAGGGTTGAGAGTCAGAGGTTGGACGACGCTCACCGCGGGACTTGACTCTGACCTCGCCGCGTTACCGTGGCGTGACCCTCCGGTACGACCCTCGTGACGCTGCAGCATTGTTTTCCCGGCGTTACAATTTGCTCTGCCCACCTCAAGGAGTCCCGATGCGGGTCCAGATGCGTCCCCATCCGCTGTTGCTCGTGCTTGCAACCAGCGCGGGCATTGCGGCGTGTGGCGGCGACAAGGGAAAGGCTCGCCTACCGGGTCCGCGCCGGCCTCGTCTTCGTCGGTGGCGCTCACCGGGGCCGGCGCAACCTTCCCGAACCCGATCTACACGAAGTGGTTCGACACGTACGGCAAGGCGACCGGCGTCCGGATCAACTACCAGTCGATCGGGTCGGGCGGCGGGATTCGCCAGTTCACCGAGGGTACCGTCGACTTCGGCGCCACCGACGGACCGATGAGCGACGAGCAGATCGCGGCGGTCCAGGGGAACGTGCTGCATGTGCCCACCGTGCTCGGTGCCGATGTGCTGACCTACAATCTCCCGGCGATCGCGGGCGGGAAGCTGGTCCTCGATGGCGATGCCATCGCCGGCATCTTCCTGGGCCGCATCACCAAGTGGAATGACCCGAAGCTCGTCGCACTCAATCCCGGCCTCAAGCTGCCCGCAGACTGACCTCATCGTCGTGCATCGCTCCGACGGCTCCGGCACCTCCTACATCTTTACCGATTACCTCTCCAAGGTGTCGCCGGAGTGGATGGCCAAGGTCGGCAAGGCTACGTCCGTCAACTGGCCGATCGGCCTGGGCGGCAAGGGCAACGAGGGCGTTACCCAGCAGGTCAAGCAGACCGACGGCACCATCGGGTATGTAGAGCTCATCTATGCCGTCTCGAACGGTCTTGCCTACGCCGACGTCAAGAATTCAGCGGGCACCGTCGTGACACCGGATCTCAAGTCTGTAACAGCCGCGGCACAAAGCGCCCAGTTCCCGCCGGAAACCGACTACCGGGTGTCGATCACGAATGCAGCTGGCGCGGACGCATACCCGATCGCGTCGTTCACCTGGCTCCTGATCAAGAAGGACAATCCGGATGCGACCAAGTCCAAGCAGATCAAGGACTTCATCGGTGGATGCTGTCGCCGGATGCGCAGCGGATGGCGGCCGACCTGCAGTACGCCCCGCTGCCGCAGTCGCTGATTGAGTCGATCCAGAAGCGGATCGGCGCCTGATGCTGCGTAAAGACGCCGCTTTACGCAATCGTTACAATCACGTGACGGGTCAGTCCGGGGCCGGGGGTAACATCCCGCGATGACTACGACCGTCACCGATCCCCGCGCTGCAGCAGCACCGAGCGCGGGTGCCTTCTCGCTCGAGCAAAGCAGTTACGGCGATCGAATCTTCAAGGCGCTGCTCACCCTGGCGGCGCTGGCCACGCCCGTCCTGCTCGGGTTCCTGGTCTATGAACTCTGGACCGGTTCGGAGCTCGCCCGGCACACTTTCGGGTTGGGCTTCGCCACCACCAGCGAGTGGGATCCGGTCGCCGACCGGTTCGGTGCGCTGCCCCTGATCTTCGGCACCCTCCTGTCGTCGTTCCTGGCCCTCCTCATCGCGGTGCCGCTCTCGGTCGGCGTGGCCATCTACCTGACCGAGTTCGCCCCGCGTGCCGTGCGCCAGCCCATCGCGAGCGTGATCGGGCTGCTCGCGGCAATTCCGAGCGTGGTATACGGGCTCTGGGGGATCTTCGTGCTGGTCCCCTTCCTTCGAGCGGTGGTCTTTCCCTTCCTCAAGGGCGCGTTTGGCTTCCTGCCGATCTTCGAGGGACCGATCTACGGCCCCTCGATGCTGTCGGCCAGCATCATCCTCGCGATCATGATCATGCCCTACGTGATGTCGGTGTCGCGCGAGGTGCTGATGGCCGTGCCGGGCAGCCAGCGCGAAGCCGCGCTGGCCCTGGGTGCCACGCGCTGGGAAGCGGTGGTGACGGCCATTGTCCCGTATGCCCGCACCGGCATCCTGGGCGCCATCATCCTGGGGCTGGGTCGTGCCCTGGGCGAGACGATGGCGGTGACGATGCTCATCGGCAACCGGCACGAGATTGCCGCGTCCCTCTTTGCGCCGGGCTACACCATGGCCGCGGCGATCGCGAATGAGTTCGCCGAAGCCGCGACGCCCATGCACTTCTCGGCGCTGACGTACGTCGCCTTCACCCTGTTCGTGGTCACCGTGCTGGTGAATGCCGGCGCACGGCTGCTCATCTGGCGGGTCGCGCGCGGCTCGGGCGCCGGGAGCTCGGCCATCTGATGAATCGCCGCATCTTCCGCCGACTCAAGAGCAACGTCATGACCGGCGTGCTCATGGCCTGTGTGCTCGTGGCGGTCCTGCCCCTGCTCTTCATTCTCGGCACCCTGCTGATCAAGGGCGCCGGCAGCCTGTCGCTCAACTTCTTCACGAAGATGCCGGCGCCCGCCGGCGAGAATGGTGGCGGGGTGGCCAATGCCATCGTCGGTACGCTGTTGATGGTCGGCACCGCCTGCCTCATCGGCATTCCGGTGGGAATCGGCGCCGGCGTCTTTGCATCGGAGTATCCGGGAAACCGTCTCGCGACCGTCTCGCGATTCGTGGCCGACGTGCTGAATGGCACCCCCTCCATCGTGATCGGCGTGTTCGCGTGGACCTGGATCGTGGCGCGCCAGCGGCATTTCTCCGGGCTCGCCGGCAGCGTGGCGCTGGCCATCCTGATGGTGCCGATGGTGATGCGGACGACGGAAGAGATCATCAAGCTGGTGCCGCACTCCTTGCGCGAAGCCGCGCTGGCGCTGGGATACCAGCGCTGGCGCACCACGCTGCAGATCATCCTCCTCACGGCGTTGCCGGGCATCATGACCGGTGCGCTGCTCGCGGTGGCGCGCATCGCCGGCGAGACCGCGCCGCTGCTCTTCACCGCCCTGGGCAGCCAGTACATGGGCACCGACCTCAACCAGCCGATGGCGGCGCTGCCCCTGACGGTCTACTCCTACGCCACCGGTCCCTACGAGGAATGGCACCGCTACGCCTGGGCCGCGGCACTCGTGCTCATCCTCCTGGTCTTCGTGCTGAGCCTCGGGGCGCGTTTCGCGACGCGCCGGATGGCGAGCCTCGGTGGCTGAAGTGACTGCCGCACTCGCCACCGCCCCGGTCGCGGCCGCGCCGACGGGCGCGTCGCTCCCGCGCATCGAGGCCGACAAGCTGTCGGCGATGTACGGGAAGTTCACCGCGGTGAAGAACATCTCGGTCGGGTTCGCGCCCAACCAGGTGCATGCGCTCATCGGGCCGTCGGGCTGCGGGAAGTCCACCTTCCTGCGCACCCTCAACCGCATGCACGAGATGTCCGACGGGGGCTGGATCACCGGTCGCGTGCTGCTCGACGGTGACGACGTCTACGCATCGAGGGTCAGCGCGATTCAGTTGCGGAAGCGGGTCGGCATGGTGTTCCAGCGACCCACGCCCTTCCCCACCATGAGCATCTTCGGCAACGTCGCCGCGGGAATGCGGGTCTCCGGCCGGGTCAAGTCGAGTGTCCTGCAGGAGACGGTCGAGCGTGCACTGGACCAGGCCGGCCTCTGGCACGAGGTGAAGGACCGGCTGCACACCGGCGCGATGGCATTGTCGGGTGGCCAGCAGCAGCGCCTGTGCATCGCGCGCACCATCGCAGCCGCGCCGGACGTGGTGCTGCTGGACGAGCCCACCTCGGCGCTCGATCCGCAGGGCACGCAGCGCATCGAGGAGTTGCTGTACCAGCTCAAGCGGCAGTTCACGATCGTGATCGTGACGCACAACATGCAGCAGGCCGCGCGGGTGTCCGACACCACGAGCTTCTTCTACATGGGATCGCTGATCGAGACGGGCGTCACCCGCCAGATCTTCACGGCCCCGCGCGAAGAGCAGACCGAGGCGTACATTACAGGGCGGTTCGGATGACCATTGCTCTCGAGACCCAACGGACCATGACGACGGCGCCCAAGCCCACGTTCACCCCTCGCGCACCTGGTGCCAGCGAGGGCCCCGGCGCCCCGGCCATCACGGTGCGCGACTTCCACTTCGCCTACGGCAAGCGGGAGGTCCTGCGCAACCTGAACTTCGACATCGCCCGGCGCGGGGTGACCGCCATCATCGGCCCCTCGGGGTGCGGCAAGTCCACCTTCCTGCGGTCGATCAACCGGCTCAACGACCTGATCACCGGCACGCGGCACCGGGGCGACATCCTGGTGGACGGGCTCTCGGTTTTTGACCGCGACACGGACCTGGTGGTGCTGCGCCAGCGTGTCGGCATGGTGTTCCAGCGGCCCAATCCATTCCCGCAGTCCATCTTCAACAACGTGTCCTACGGACCGGCACTCAACGCCCTGATCCCGAAGGCGGACCTGCCGGACCTGGTGGAGCGGAGCCTGCGGCAGGCGGCATTGTGGGATGAAGTAAAGGACCGGCTGGAAAGCCCGGGCACCGGCCTGTCGGGCGGGCAGCAGCAGCGGCTGTGCATCGCGCGCGCGCTCGGCAACCAGCCCGAGGTGCTCCTGATGGACGAGCCCTGCAGCGCACTCGACCCGATCGCGACCCAGCGCATCGAGGAGCTGATCCGGACGCTCAAGAAGGACTACACGATCGTCATCGTCACGCATAACATGCAGCAGGCGGCACGCGTGTCCGACTACACCGCCTTCTTCGACCAGGGCGAACTGATCGAGTACGCCGACACGCAGCACATATTCACGGCCCCGTCCAATCCGCGGACGGAAGCCTACATCACCGGGAGATTCGGATGAGTTTCGAGACGCACCGCCATTTTCACGACGAGCTGAGCGGGGTGAAGGTGCGCCTGCTCACGATGTCCGGCGAGGCCGAGGCGGCGCTGGGCCTGGCGGTTGAGGCGCTCCTCGAGCGCGACGCCGAGAAGGCGCGCCGCGTCATCGTGAACGATCGCGCCATCGACAACATGGAGATGGAGGTCGAGGAGCAGTGCATCAACCTCCTCGCCCTGCAGCAGCCGATGGCGCGCGACCTGCGCATGCTGACCTCGGCACTCAAGATCGCGAACGACCTCGAGCGGGTCGGCGACCACGCGGTCAACATTGCCCAGTCGGCCGAGCGGCTCGCCGAGGCGCGGGCGATCGCGCCCGAACCCGAGATCGTGGAGATGGCGCGCCTGTCACGCGAGATGCTCTCCGACGCGCTGGAGGCGTTCATCCGGGGTGATGCCCAGGGTGGGCGCGACGTCTGCCTGCGGGACGACAAGGTGGATGCCCTGCACCGCTCGGTGTTCCGCATCCTGCTGACGCACATGATGGAGGACCCCCATACCATCAGTACCGGCATGGAACTCTTCCTGGTGAGCCGCAACCTGGAGCGCGTGGCCGACCTCGCCACCAACATCGGCGAGGACGTCGTCTTTCTCGTCGAGGGCAAGTCGATCAAGCATCACGCGGAGGACCGGGGAGAAGATCGCCCGGTGCAGGTGAGGCACCTGGTGCCGGAGTGAGCGACAGCATCGCCACCTCCGTTTCCGATGCCGAGGTGCTTGCCGCTGCTCCGCCGGCGGGCCGCGAACGGCTTGCCGCGCTCGATGTTGGCTCCAATTCCATCCGATTGCTCGTCGCCGAATACGACCCCGTCTCGGGGTTGACCGTGGTGGACGAGGTGAAGGACCAGCCCCGCCTGGCGCACGGCCTGGCCGAGACCGGCGTGCTCGACGCCACCGCCATGGAGCGTGCCATGGCAGGGCTTGCCCGCATGCGCGTCGTCTGCCAGCGCCGCGGCGTGCGGCGCATCGCGGCCGTGGCCACGTCCGCCGTCCGCGAGGCCACCAACGGCGAGCAGTTCGTGCAGCGGGTGCGTGACGAACTCGGCATCCCGCTCCGTATCATCGATGCCGAGACCGAGGCCAATCTCTCCTGGCGCTCGGTGGCCCACCATTTCCGGATGGACGGCGCGCGGGCCCTCGTCGCCGACATCGGCGGCGGGAGCCTCGAGATCATCGGCACGGTCGACGGGCTGGTGGAAAGCACCATTTCCCTCCCGCTGGGCGCCGTACGACTGACCGAATCGCACCTCTCCGGGCGGAAGGACCCGCGCAAGGAGGTCGAGGCGCTGCGCAAGCACATCCGGCG
Organism: uncultured Gemmatimonadales bacterium; assembly: GCA_963846945.1. Classification (GTDB taxonomy): domain Bacteria; phylum Gemmatimonadota; class Gemmatimonadetes; order Gemmatimonadales; family GWC2-71-9; genus JAGGAG01. The sequence continues at coordinate 151,579 of CAWJXX010000005.1, forward strand.
CATACTGCGCAAGGCGTTTCCCTGGCGCGAATGGACCAACCCGATCTTCATCGGTTCCGGCGGAACGTTCACCAACCTCGGCCGCATGGCGGTGGGCCGCCGCGGCCTGCCCGTGCCCGACAGCATTCACGGCACCAGCGTGCCCACCGGCGAGGTGGAGCAACTGCTGGAATGGCTCTGCACCAGGACCCCGGAACAGCGCCGCAACGTGATCGGGCTCAATCCCGAGCGAGCTGACATCATCCTTGCCGGCCTGGCCGTTACGGCGGAGCTGCTGGACCTGTCCGACACGCGCAGCGTCACGATCAGTGCCTTCGGCCTGCGCGAGGGCCTGTTGCTCGAAATGGCGGGCGCCACCGCGCCCGCAGGGAACGAGCCACTGCGAGTGCTTCGCGAGTTCGTGGAGCGGTGCCAGGGCGATCGCCGCCACGTGGAGCAGGTGCGCTACCTGGCGCTCCAGCTGTACGACCAGCTGGGCGAGGTCCTCGGCTGCACCAGCGAGGAACGGGCCCTGCTCGAGGCAGCGGCGCTGCTGCACGACGTGGGACAGCTGGTGAGCTATCGACGGCATCACAAGCACAGCTACCAGCTCATCATGCACGCCGACCGGCTGCCGCTCTCGCCCCGTGACCGCGCGATCGTGGCGCTGGTGAGCCGCTATCACCGCAAGGGCGGCCCCAAGAAGAAGCACGAGGATTTCGGTGACATGGAAACGCCGGACCAGGGAATCGTGCGCCGGCTCTCGAGCCTCCTGCGCGTGGCCGACGGCCTCGATCGGGGCCACACGGCGGTGGTCGACACGGTGCAGAGCGAACTCACCGATGATCGCCTGACCGTCCGCGTTGCACCACGACTCGCGAACGCGGACATCTCGCTGGAACTCTGGGGCGCGACCCGAAAGGGCGACGTGCTGGCGAAACTGCTGGGGCGGGAGGTGGAGGTCGTCACAACAGGCTAGTCATGCTCACCAGGGAACCATCACCGCCGTTCCGCGAAACCTTCCGCAGATCATGGGGCTACTCTCGATATGGGACGGCAACTTCCCGGGCGCGGAACCCGGGTGCCGCCATCTGACCGGTACCTCAGGCGCCCGCCGGTCCATCTCCAGCGATTGAGCGTGGAACGCGAATGAGCCAGGTGCAGGCCATCGACCAGCTCTGCATCAACAGCATCCGCGTGCTCAGCATCGATGCGGTGGAGCGCGCCGCGTCGGGGCATCCCGGCATGCCGATGGGCGCTGCAACGATGGCCTACGCGCTGTGGACCCGGCACCTTCGACATGACCCTGCGGACCCGACATGGCCCGACCGCGACCGGTTCGTGCTGTCGGCAGGACACGGCAGCATGCTGCTGTACAGCCTGCTGCACCTGACGGGCTACGACCTCACGCTCGATGATCTCCGGCACTTTCGCCGCTGGGGCAGCCGCACGCCCGGCCATCCGGAACGGGACAGCAGCCTCGCAATTGAGGTCACCACCGGACCCCTGGGCCAGGGGTTCGGGAACGCCGTGGGGATGGCCATTGCAGAGCGATGGCTGGCGGCCACGTTCAACCGGCCGGACCACTCGATCATCGATCATCGCACATATGTCATCGCGAGCGATGGCGACCTCATGGAGGGGGTCTCCTCGGAGGCCGCATCCCTGGCCGGCGAGCTCCGCCTCGGCCGCTTGATTGTGCTCTACGACGCGAACCGGATCACGCTCTCGGCCACAACCAACCTCACCTTCTCGGAGGATGTGGGAGCCCGTTTCACCGCCCTCGGCTGGCAGGTGCAGCAGGTGGACGGGATGGACCTGGACGCGGTCGACGGTGCGCTCCGGGCGGCGCGCGCCGAGGCCGACCGGCCGTCGCTCATCATCGCGCGCACCCATATCGGCTACGGGAGTCCCCACAAGCAGGACACCTTCCACGCGCATGGGGAGCCGCTCGGTGCCGAGGAGACACGGCTGACGAAGCGGGCGTATGGTTGGCCGGAGGATTCGTCCTTCCATGTGCCCGAGGCGGCGCGGCAGGAATTCTCCAAGGTACGGGAACGGGGCATGGCGGTGCGGAGCGCGTGGCGGCATGCAGTCGGCGCCTGGCGCACGGTGCACGCGGACCTTGCCGACGAGTTCGATCGCGCAATGACCGGCCAGCTGCCGCCCGGGTGGGATGCCAGCCTCCCGTCGTTCACGCCTGGCGACGGCGCGGTGGCCACGCGAACAGCGGGAGGCAAGACCATGCAGGCGCTGGCGGCCGCGGTGCCGAATCTCGTCGGCGGGTCGGGTGATCTCGATCCGTCCACCCGCACGATGCTCGCGGAGAAAGGTGACTTCCAGTCTGCCGCCACCCCGGAGCGGGATCAGGTTCCGCCGACGCAAGGTACGGCTGGCGGGGTGTGGGGGTATGCCGGGCGGAACATCCATTTCGGCATCCGCGAGCATGCGATGACGGCGATCCTCACCGGCATGGCGCATCATGGTGGCGTCGTTCCATTCGGCGCGACCTTCCTCACCTTCTCGGATTACATGCGTCCGGGCATCCGTCTCGCCGCCCTGAGCAGGGCGCGCGTCATCTACGTCTGGACCCACGACAGCATCGCGCTCGGCGAGGACGGCCCAACCCACCAACCGGTCGAACAGTTGGCCAGCCTGCGCGCCATGCCGAACCTGTTGCTCCTCCGACCGGCCGATGCCAACGAAACCGTCGAGGCATGGCGGATCGCGCTGCAGCACACCACCGGTCCGGTTGGCCTGGTACTCACCCGACAGGAGGTTCCGGTGCTCGATCGGGCGACCCTCGCGCCGGCAGACGGAGTCGCGCGCGGCGCCTATTCGCTGATCGAAGCGGGCCCCGGGTCACGGCTGCAGCTCATCTTCATCGCAACCGGCTCGGAGGTGTCACTCGCGCTGGCCGCGCACCTGCACCTGGTCGGCGAGGGTGTCCGGAGCCGGGTCGTGTCGATGCCGTCATGGGAGTTGTTCGAGGCGCAGTCCGCGGCATACCGCGACGCGGTGCTCCCGCCCGCGGTGGAGGCCCGGGTCAGCGTGGAAGCCGGCTCTCCCTTCGGCTGGGAACGTTACGTCGGGCCAGCCGGTGCCATCATCGGCGTGGGCAGCTTCGGTGCATCGGCACCAGGACCGGTGGTGATGGCGGAGTACGGGTTCACCGTGGAGCATGTTGTCGCGACCGCGAAGGTCGGTGCTCGCGCGGCAGTCTCACTGAGCGCCGGCTCGCACGCCGGCGAGCGACCAGCAGGAGCGGAGCAATGCAACTGGGGATGATCGGGCTCGGACGGATGGGCGCCAACATGGTGCGCCGCCTCATGCGCGGCGGGCACGAATGCGTGGTGCACGATGTTTCCGCCGAGGCGGTGCAGCGGCTCGCCGCGGAAGGGGCGACCGGGGCCGCCGGCCTGGACCAGTTCGTGGCCCGGCTCGCCCAGCCGCGGGCCATCTGGCTGATGGTTCCCGCGGCGGCCGTCGACGCCACGCTGGACGCGCTTGTTCCCCTGCTCGATCCCGGCGACGTGGTGATCGACGGCGGCAACTCGTTCTTCCGCGACGACATCGCCCGCGCCCGCCGGCTCGCCGACCGGGGACTGCACTACGTCGACTGCGGCACCAGCGGCGGCGTGCTCGGCCTCGAGCGGGGGTACTGCCTCATGGTGGGAGGTGACGCTGGCGTGGTGCAGCGACTCGACGCGATTTTCGCCACCCTGGCTCCGGGACCCGGGACACTCGCCACGACTCCGGGACGCAAGCAGCGAGGCGGGACGGCCGAACGGGGGTTCCTCCACTGCGGCCCGAACGGCGCAGGCCACTTTGTGAAGATGGTGCACAACGGCATCGAGTACGGCATGATGGCCGCGTATGCGGAGGGACTCAACATCCTCAGGCACGCGGGCGTTGGAAACAGCACCGGCGCCCCGGACGCCGAAACGACGCCCCTGCGCGATCCCACCGCCTATCAGTACGATTTCGACCTGGCCGAGATCACCGAGGTCTGGCGCCGCGGCAGCGTCATCGCGTCATGGCTGCTCGACCTCACCGCCGCCGCGCTCGCGGAGGATCCCGCGCTCGATCGCTTCACCGGGCGTGTCTCCGATTCGGGGGAAGGGCGCTGGACCCTGGAAGCGGCGATCGACGAGGGCGTGCCCGCGAATGTCCTGGCCGCGGCCCTCTTCGGTCGGTTCACTTCACGCGGCAATGCCGACTTCCAGAATCGCCTCCTCTCCGCCATGCGCTTCGAGTTCGGCGGTCACGTGGAGCGGAAGGCGGACTCATGAGCCGGGAGCGCTCCGACGCGCTCGTCTTCTTCGGGGCGAGCGGCGATCTCGCCTTCAAGAAAATCTTCCCCGCGCTGTACGCCATGACCCGTCGCGGCCGGTTGAGCGTGCCGGTGATCGGCGTCGCGCGGTCCAACTGGACGCTGGAGCAGTTTTGCGCCCGCGCGCGGCAGAGCGTCGAGCATGATGGGCCGGTGGACGAAGCCGTGTTTGACCGGCTCGCATCATGCCTTCGATACGTGGAGGGCGACTACAACAACCCCGGCACCTATACGGCGCTGCGTGCGGCGCTGGGCGATGCCGGGCGCCCATTGCATTACCTCGCCATTCCTCCCGCCATGTTCCAGCCCGTTGCCCGGGGACTGGACGCCTCGGGGTGTGCCCGCGACGCACGCATCGTCGTCGAGAAGCCGTTCGGGCGCGACCTCTGGAGCGCGCGAGCCCTCAACGCGACCCTGCATGAGGTGTTCGACGAAGCCAGCATCTTCCGCATCGATCACTATCTCGGCAAGGAGTCGGTGCAGAACCTCCTGCTGTTCCGCTTCGCGAACACCTTCCTGGAGCCGGTGTGGAACAGCAACTATGTCGAGAGTGTGCAGGTCACGATGGCGGAGCGGTTCGGCCTGGAGGGACGCGGCCGTTTCTACGAGGAGGCCGGCGCCATTCGCGATGTGGTGCAGAACCACATGCTGGAGGTGGTCGGATTTCTCGCGATGGAGCCGCCCGACCTGGGCTACGAGGAAGGGATCCGGGATGAGCAGGTGAAGGTTTTTCGCCACATCCGGCCGCTGACGCCGGGGTGCCTGGTGCGTGGGCAGTTCCGCGGGTATCGCGCCGAAAAAGATGTCGCGCCGAATTCAACGGTGGAGACATTCGCGGCGCTGCGGCTTCATGTCGACTCGTGGCGCTGGGAAGGCGTGCCATTCCTCATCCGGGCCGGCAAGGCACTGGCCACAACGGCCACCGAGGTGATCGTTTCGTTCAAGCGGCCGCCGATCCTGATGCTGGCCCACGGCGACACCAACTACGTGCGCTTCCGCCTGGGACCCGAGATGGAGATCGCCATCGGCGCGCGGGTGAAGCGGCCTGGAGAGGAACTGGTCTCCGAGCCGATCGAACTCCGGGTAACCCACCGTCCGTCCTGCGACGAGCTGACGCCCTATGAGCGGCTGCTCGACGACGCCATGGACGGCGACGCCATGCTCTTTGCGCGCGAAGACGGTGTCGAGGCGGCCTGGGCCGTTGTGCAGGGCATTCTCGACAACGTGGTGCCGGCGATCGAGTACGAACCCGGCAGCTGGGGCCCCGCCGACGCGACGAGGCTCGCGGCCGACATCGGTGGCTGGCATGACCCGGCGTGACGCCTCATGAAGGACTAGCCTCACCCCACACCGCGGTAATCATGGGCGCTCCTGACGATCCAGCCGTGCAGGCGTCGGTCGCGAAAGCGCTGGAGTTGATCGCCGACGGAGCGCGCGTCGGCCTCGGCTCTGGTCGGGCCGCCTCACTCTTCATTGCAAGACTCGGTCTCCGCCGGCAGGAAGGGCTGCGGGTCACTGGCGTCCCCACGTCACGGGCCTCGGCGCATGCTGCGCGGAAGGCCGGCATTCCCGTCATCGAATTGAGCGAAGGCCTGCAGCTCGACATCGCCGTCGACGGCGCCGACGAGGTGGCGCCGAATCTCGATCTCCTGAAGGGGAGGGGCGGTGCCCTGGTGCGCGAACGGATCGTCGCTGCGGCCTCCAGTCGGCTCGTCATTCTCGTCGGTGAGGACAAGCTGGTCCGGCGGCTGGGCGAGCGCGGGCCAGTGCCAGTCGAGGTAATCCCGTTCGCCCAGTGGTTCGCGACCAGGAAGCTCGGGGCGCTCGGACTGGCACCTCTCCTCCGCATGAACGGCGCGGGGTCACGGCCGTTCCGCTCGGACAGCGGGAACATCATCCTCGACTGCACCCTCCCGGAACCGCTGCGAGACGGTCCCGCCGCGCGCGACCTGGAACGGGCGCTCCTGGCCATCGCTGGGGTCGTGGATACCGGGCTCTTTCTCGAAACGGCGGACCTGGTCCTCGTCGGCCACCCGGACGGCCGGGTCGACACGCGCCAGCGGACGAAGGATTGAGGCGGGGTCACCTGCAGTTCCATCTCGAAGTGCTGCCGACCGCCGAGCGCGCCGCGGACGCCGCCGCCCGCCGGTTTGTCCTGGTCGCCGACAACGCGATCCGTGCGCGCGGTGAGTGCGTGGTGGCGCTTTCTGGCGGCTCGACCCCGCAAGGCATGTACAGGAAGCTGGCGGGTGAATCCTGGGCGTCGAGCCTGGATTGGTCGCGCATCCAGGTGCTGTGGGGCGATGAGCGATGCGTGCGGCCGGACCACGAGGCGAGCAACTATCGGATGGCGCGTGAGGCGCTGCTCGACCATGTGCCGATCCCGCCGGTCAACGTGCATCGGATCCACGGCGAGGACGATCCAGCAGGGGCGGCTGCGGCATACGAACGGGTGCTGCGCCACATGCTGCGGACGCCATCGGGCCCGCCGCGCGCCACGCCGGGAAGGCGCATCGATCTCGTGCTGCTGGGCCTGGGTGAGGACGGGCACACCGCATCGATCTTCCCCGGCTCCATTGCGGTGCACGAGGACCCGCGCTGGGTCAGGCCCGCAGAGCCGGCGGGTGCGTCGACGCAGCGTGTCACACTCACGCCACTCCTCATCAATGCGGCGGCCGAGGTCGCGTTCCTCGTCGTGGGCACCGCCAAGGCCGCGATCGTCCGGCACGTGCTGGAGGGACCTCGCCGGCCGAACGAATGGCCAGCCCAGTTGATCGCGCCGGTCGCCGGGCAGTTGCGTTGGTTCATTGACTCGGATGCCGCCGCCCGACTTCCTGACTCTTCTGACGGACTCACAACGGGGTAACCACCTCACCAGCGACCGTCCCTGGCATACGTGGTCTCGGGTGCGCTCCGACGGCAAGCTCATCCCGGTACTGCGAGCCCGTGTCGCCTCGCTGGTCGAGGGTTGATACTTCATCATGCAGACGCCGCAGGCCGATCAGGTTGTCCTGACCGTGGGCCATTCCACCCGGCTCCTCGACACCTTCATTGCGCTGCTGCAGTCCCACGGAGTGCAGCGGCTCGTCGATGTGCGCACGGTGCCCCGATCCCGTCACAACCCGCAGTTCAATCGGGATACCCTGCCGGCGGCGCTGGCGAGTCATGCCATCGGCTACGAGCACGACGCTGATCTCGGCGGGTTGCGCCACACGCACGCGGGGTCACTCAACACCGGATGGCGCAACCTCTCGTTCCGCGGGTACGCCGACTACATGCAGACCGCCGGGTTCGCGGAGGGCCTGGCCCGCCTCATGGCCACGGCCAGGCGCGAACGTATCGTACTGATGTGCGCAGAAGCGGTGCCGTGGCGCTGCCATCGCTCCTTGATCGGCGATGCGCTGCTGGTGCATGGGTTGCGCGTGGAAGACATCCTCAGCGAGACCCGTACTCAGGTGCACAGGTTGACGCCGTTCGCGCGGGTGAACGGCCTGATAGTCACCTACCCGTCCGAAGCGCCGCCGCTTCCTTCGTGAATTCGCCCGCGAACGTGTCCTCCGCGTTCCCACAACTCGCCCTCGATGGCGCGCTCGGCTTCGCGCGCTCCACGCTCGTCGGGATTACGAGCAGTCGCCAGGTGATCGTGACCGGATGGCGTTGGCCCGCCGAGTTCCTCGCCCGGCGTCACGCGAGATGCGCGGCCTTCCCCGGGATGATCGACCGCTTCCTGGAATCGTCGGGCCTTGACGACAATCTCCGACAAGAACGCTTCGAGCTCGACAACTCCGACGGCGCGGACAAGCCCGGGAATGAGTCCTTTGATGAGAACGAGTCGCTCGCCAGCGGTGAGGTCGAGGATCTGGTGTACCAGATCTCGAATCGTCTCATTGTCCAGCCAGTCGTAGAAGGGACTATGCCGTGTGTCGGCTCCCCTGTGCCGTTTCAGTTCCGGGTCATCCATGTCACCTCCTCCGGCACGCCTGCCCGACACCCGATCGTTCAACCCGGCGGATCACGCGTCGTTGCCTGTCGCCGCTCGAACGACGACGGCCATTCTCGCCGCGTGCCTCCAGCCGGGCCAGCAACAGGTAGAAGTATAGCGTCCCCCTCTGCACGCCCAGGGCCGCATGGAACGACGCCACTGCGAGAGGAGACCATGAACGAAGCGGATGGCGCAAGGAGGCGGACGGTACGGATGCCAACGCCCTGATGAAGTCCCTCCGCCTCAGTATCCTGGCGGTGCCGGTGCCGGATCCGGCACGAGCTTGAAGAGCTCGGTGAGTGTCGGGGCGTTCGGCCCCACGATGGCCGACATTTCGCCGGTAGCCGAGGCACCGAGCCGATTGGCTCCTGCTTCCAGGAAACGAAGCGCCATCTCGCTGGTCCGAACACCGCCCGATGCCTTTACTCCGGCCCTCGTCCCGACCGTACGCCGCATCAGCCGCACCACCGGTTCGGTGGCTCCGCCTGCCCCGTGAAATCCCGACGACGTCTTCACGAACTGCGCCCCGGCATCCAGGGCAACCAGACACGCCTGCACGATCTCCGACGGCGTGAGCAAGTGCGGACTCGAGGATTACCTTGACCGGGACCTTGCCCGCGCCGGCGATGACCGCCGCAATGTCCTTCGCGACCTCCTCCCAGTCTCCCGCCTTCGCCTCGCCGATGCTCATCACCATGTCGAGCTCGTCTGCGCCGTCGCCGACGGCACGTCGCGCCTCTTCCACCTTGATCGCCGTGACCGTGGCACCGAGCGGAAAGGCGATCACGGCGCAGGTCCTGACCGGCGATCCGGCCAGCCGCTGCTTCACCCGGGCGACCCAGCGCCCGTTGATGCAGACCGACGCCGTACCGAACTGCTTTCCGGTATCCGCTGCATGATCGATGTCGGCCGGCGTCGCCTCGGGCTTGAGGAGCGTGTGGTCGATGAATGCGCCGATGCCACGTTGGGACGGATCGCCCAGCCATGCCGGTACCGCACCGGTCCAGCCATGGGTGTCCGCTTCGGCCAGCACCTTCGCGACCTGATCAGTTGATGCGCTCACGGTACCTGCCCTGGACGAAGGTCTGCATCGACGCCCGATGCTCGGCCACGAGTACGGGATTGCGGAAGACCAGCACGAGCAATGCGCCGGCGGCGAAACCGCCGACATGCGCCCAGAACGCGACGCCGCCCCTGTCGGCACCGATCGACCCGTAGCCACTGATGAGCTGGATCAGGAACCAGTACCCGAGCATCCAGTATGCCGGCACCACGATCCGGGTGACGAAGACGAACAGGAAGATCAGCATCTGGATCTGCACCCGGGGATAGAGCACCACGTAGGCACCCATGATCCCACCGATCGCACCGGACGCGCCCACCATGGGCACCGCACTGTTCGGGCTCAGGAACGCCTGGGTCAGCCCCGCGATGATGCCACAGAGCAGGTAGAAGACGAGATACCGGACCCGGCCCATCGAATCCTCGACGTTGTTCCCGAAGATGTGCAGGAACCACATGTTGCCGATGAGGTGGAGCCATCCGCCATGCAGGAACATCGAGGTCACGGGCGTCCACCAGGTATGCAGGCTTCCGGTGATGCACGCCACGCCCGGACCGGCCTGGACTTCGGTACCCGCCGGGATCGTCTGGAGGAACTCTCCCGGAATGAGCCCGAGCCGACAGACCGACTCGATGAGCCGGGGTTCGGTCCCCATGCCCTGCACCAGGATCCACACTGCCACGTTGAGCGCGATCAGGCCGTATGTCACGACCGGCGTCCGCAACGTCGGGTTGTCGTCCTTGATCGGAAACATGCGGCCTCGGGGGCAGGTGACAATCGCGTCCGCGCTGAGCATATTGGCCGCTCATGCGCCGCCTCGCAATGCACGCTTCCATGTCACTGATGCTGGCAGTATCTGCCGCATCGCCCTGCCGGGCCCAGCACGCCCACACCGAAACCGCCAGGCCCGCGATGAGCGGCGAGCGTCTCGGTGTCCTGGTCTTTCCCAATTCGGGTGCGTCAGCCGCCCAACCCGATTTCATCCGGGGCGTGAAGCTGCTCCACAGCTTCGAGTTCAGCGACGCCGCCGCGGCCTTCCGCGCGGCCGAGGCGAAGGACGCCGGGTTTGCGCTGGCCTACTGGGGCGAGGCCATGACCTGGACGCACGGCCTCTGGAACGAGCAGGATCTCGACTCGGCCCGTGCGGTGCTGCAGCGCCTCGGCCCGACACCGGCCGCGCGACGCGCCAAGGCGAAGACGCCGCGGGAACAGGCCTGGCTCGAGACCGCGGAGATCCTCTATGGCCCCGGAGAGAAGGCGCAGCGCGATACGCTCTTCTCGCTGGCCCTGGAACAGCTCGCGGCATCGAATCCCGCCGACAACGAGGCACAGACGTTCTACGCGCTCTCGCTCATGTCGCTGAGCCAGTCGGTGCGCAACGTGCCCACCTACATGCGGGCCGGTGCCATCGCCGAGATGGTGCTGCGACGGAACCCGGAGCATCCCGGGGCCGCCCACTATGTGATCCACGCCTTCGACGACCCGACGCACGCGCCGCTGGGCCTGTACGCGGCCCAGCGGTATTCGCAGATCGCGCCGTCGGCCGATCACGCGCAGCACATGACCACGCACATCTTCCTGGCGCTCGGCATGTGGCCGCAGGTCGTTTCCCAGAACGCCATCGCGTCCGGGCCCGACAGCAGCAAGTGGAGGCCATCGCACTACACCAGCTGGATGCAGTATGGACTGCTGCAGGAAGGATCGTTCGACGAGGCGAACCGGCTGCTGCTGCTGACCCGCGGCAACATGACGTCACCACAGCGGCCCAGCTGGCGCTACCACCTGATACTCATGCGCGCGCAGCAGGTGGTGAATGCCGAGCGCTGGGATGATCCGTCACTCGCATGGACCATCGACACGAACGGCCTCGGCGCGTCGCCGTCGGCCATGAGCGTGTTCACCGAAGGCCTTGCCGCCCTCAAGCGGGGGGATCGTGCCACCGCGGGGCGCGCATCCGACGCTCTTGGCGTGCTGGCCGCGGAACCGGATACCAACAGCCGTTATCGCCTTGCGACGGCGATCGCGCTCCGCCAGGAGCTGCTTGGGCTGCTCCAGATCGACGCCGGCCAGAAGGAAGCCGGCCTCGCCACGCTGCACGATGCAACCCGCTTCGAGGACGGACTGGCGGCGGAGTATGGACCGCCGGATATCGTGAAGCCGACGCATGAGCTGCTGGGAGAGGTACTGCTCGGAATGGAGCAGCCACGCGATGCGCAGCAGGAGTTCACCCGTGCACTGGCACTGGCGCCGGGCCGCTCACTCTCGCTGCGGGGCCTGGCCCTCGCGGCGCGGGCGGCGGGCGACACCGCCGTCGCGACGCGCGCGGCACTGTTGCTGAAGGAGAACTCGGCCGCTCACCACCCGTAGCCGATCGGCACCGCAGTCCCGATCGTGACGGCTTCCCACGGGGCCGGCACGGCAACCCCGACTCCCACCGACATCGTGGTCGACGGACCGAGGCACGCCTCCGCAGCCAGGAGCAGTATCACCGCCGCAGAAACCAGCAGCGCCCGCCCGCCCAGTCGTCTCATGGCTCACCTTCCGCAGCGACGGGCCATTGCTGCACGGCAAGTGCCGCGCCCTGGGTGTCGGCGATGATCGCGACAGTGCCATGCCGCACGTCATCGCGCGGGGCCATGATGACCCGCCCACCCAGTGCCACCGCTTTCGCCACGATGGCGTTTATGTCCGCCACACGAATCGTCGGCAGCCAGTTCGGGCGCACGTCCTCGACCGGGATCGTGATCATGCCGGCCCGCGGCACCGAGTCCCACTCGAGCAGGCTGTACGTGGTTCCCGCAAACGGGATGTCGCGCTGCCGGTATCCCAGGAGGCCGCCGTAGAAGGTCGCGGCGTTCGCCTTGTCCCGGGTCCACAGCTCATTCCAGATCCAGCCGTTGACCGGCACGGCGGCGGTGGCAGTGTCACTGCCGGCCTGCATGATCGCGAAAGGTGCGCCCTCGGGGTCGAGCAGCACCGCGCTCTCCCCCTGATAGGCCGTGCGCGTGGGATCGATTACCACGTGCCCGCCAGTCTTGACTGCGTCGCGGACGGTGGTCTTCACGCTCGCGACCTCGAAGTAGCTGAGCCACTGCGCGGTATTGACCCTTGCCTGGCGCGATTCCGCCAGTCCGGCGACGGCGACGCCGGCCATTTCACCGACGATATAGTGCACGCTGGGACCGGAGGTCGGTGCTCGCCAGGTCCAGCCGAACAGTGCGCCGTAGAATTTCTTGGAGGCATCGAGGTCCCTCGTCACGAGGTCGTGCCAGACCACACGGCCGAGTGGAATTGGAGCCGAGGCACGCATCACGCTTCGCGGCATCGCACCAAGCAGGAGGATCACACCGGTGGATGCTGCCATACCCAGACATCGCGTCATCGAGGGATTGCAACTCCGACTGAGATTGTCGTGCCGCTGCTGCTGCTCGCGCCGTGGCGGCCCCGGGGACTCGGTGGCATCTTAGGGCTCGCCTGTATCATAGCGGCGATGACCTCTGGACACTGGACGCGTTGAATGAGCAACGGTGAAGCGATAAAGAACGTCTCGGACACGGCACTCTGGGTGGCGTGCTACCGGGCCCTGGAGACGGAGCGGCCCGACGCCCTGTTCCGCGATCCGTTCGCGCGCCGGCTCGCCGGCGATCGCGGCTTCGCCATCCTGGACGCGATGCCCGATGGGCGGAAGACGTCGTGGCCGCTGGTGACGCGCACGATCGTGATGGACGAGATCATCATGCGCTTCGTGGCGCGCGGGAACGTCGACACCGTGCTCAACCTGGCCGCGGGCCTCGACGCCCGCCCGTGGCGGCTGGAGCTGCCGCCGGCCCTGCGCTGGGTCGACGTCGACCTGCCGGACATGCTCACCTACAAGGCGTCGATCATCGGCGACGCGAAGCCGGCGTGCCACTACCAGGCCATCGCTGCCGATCTCTCGGATGCGGCCGCGCGACGCGAGGCGCTGGCCCGCGTTGGCGGTTCATCCGTGCTCGTGATCACCGAAGGCCTGCTGGTCTATCTCACGGCCGAGAACGTGGCCGACCTGGCCCGGGACCTCCATGCCATTCCCTCCATGAAGTTCTGGCTGTCGGACCTGGCCAGCCCGGCGCTGCTCAAGATGATGGAGCGGAGCTGGGCCCCCGCGCTGAAGCGAGGCAATGCGCCAATGCGCTTCGGGCCCGCTGAGAACACGGGATTCTTCACGCCATTCGGCTGGCGTGAGGTCGAATGGTACTCGACCTTCCACGAAGGGTTGCGGCGCGACCGGATCATGCGCTTCGGGCGGCTCATCTACTTCATCAATCAACTCAGCAGCAAGCGCCGCGCAGCGTTCCGGCGCTTTTCAGGCTACATGGTCCTCGAGCGGCAGGACTGAATGCCCACCTTCGCCCTCCTCGCACTGGCGCTCGCCGCCGGTGACACCTCCGGCACATTCATCCTGCACAAGATCGGCAACCCCATCGGCCGGGAAACATGGGCCATCAGTGCGGCGCCCGGCGGAGGGCGCCAGCTCAAGTCCGAATTTGCGTTCAGTGATCGCGGCACGAAGGTGGTGCTGACCGGGCAGCTGGACTACGCCGCGAACGGCCACCCCGAGCACATGCGCCTCGACGGACAGACCTCGCGGATGTCAGGGGTCGACCTCGAGGTGACCATCGCGGGCGATTCCGCGCGCGTCCGCGAGGACAGCAGCGTGATGGTCGTGCCGGTCCGGGACGCGTTCCCGGTGCGCGGGTATGCACCATTCGCGATGCAGCAGGCCTTCATGCGGGATTGGCTGGCGCGGGGACGACCGGCGACGCTGCAGCTCGTCCCGCCAGGTGCGCTCCACATCGTCGCTCGCGGAGTCGACACGATTGCGATTGGCGATCGCCGTGCCGTGCTCGAGCGGTTCAGCGTGGGGGGACTGATCTGGGGACGCGAGACGCTCTGGCTCGATGGCGAGGGCAACCTCATTGCGGCCGCCTCATACGACGCGGAATTCGACCCGCTTCAGGCCATTCGTGAGGGATACGAGTCGGCGCTGGGGACGTTCGTCACCATTGCCACGCGTGACGCGATTGCCGTGCTCGGTGACCTCACGCCTGGCGTGGCCGCCACCGATACGCTCCTCGCGCTCGTCGGCGGCACGCTGATCGATGGAACCGGCGCGGCGCCCGTTCCCGATGCCACGATCGTGATTCGCGGTGGGCGCATCGTCGCGGTCGGCGCGCGGGCCAGGGTGCATGTACCGCGCGGTGCCCGGGTCATCGACACGAGGGGCGCCACGATGCTCCCCGGCCTGTGGGACATGCATGCGCACTACGCCCAGGTGGAATGGGGCCCGATCTACCTCGCCTCGGGGATCACCACCGTCCGTGACGTGGGCAACCAGTTCACCTTCCTGCTGGGAGCGCGGCAAGCCCTCAACCGGGATCATGGCCTCGGTCCGCGCCTGCTGTCGGCCGGCATCATCGATGGAGATGGTCCCAACGCCATCGGCCTCTCCCGCGCTGGCACGCCGGCCGAAGGAGTCGCATGGGTCCAGCGGTATCACGATGCGGGCCTGGAGCAGATCAAGGTCTACAGCAGCCTTCCCGAAGAGGTGTTGCGCGCCATCACCGCCGAGGCGCACCGCCTCGGGATGACGGTGACGGGGCACATTCCGCAGGGGCTGGACGGCTACCAGGGCGTCAACGATGGCATGGACCAGATCAACCACATCACCTACATCCGGGGAATGATGCGCGCGCGCGGTGACACCACGCCGCTCACCATGGAGAGTCCCGAGGCACGTCGCGCGGTGGCGTTCCTGGCGGAACACCACACCGTCATCGACCCGACGGTTGCGCTGTTCGAACTGTACTCGCATCCCGAGAGCCAGCCGGTCAGCACCTTCGAGCCGGGCATCGAGAAGGTGGCGCCCGAGATCGCGCCGTCGCTGACCCACACCGGTGTGGCCCCGGAACGCGCGGCCCGCGCGGCCACGCAGTTCCAGGAGCTCATCGCGATCATTGGCGCACTGCATGCGGCCGGAGTGCCGATCATGGCCGGGACCGACCAGGGCGTGCCCGGCTATACCCTGCACCGGGAGCTCGAACTGTATGTGCAGGCAGGCTTCACCCCGATGGAGGCGATCCAGGCCGCGACGCTGGTGCCGGCCCGGGCACTGGGCCTCCAGGATGACAGCGGCACCCTGCGTCCAGGACTCCGAGCCGATGTCCTGGTCGTGAACGGGAACCCGCTGCAGCACATCAGCGACACGCGCAACGTGCGCTTTGTTGTCGCCGAATGGACGCTACTTCGAGCCGGCGCCACTGTGGCGCTCCGTCGGCTTTACCCCCTAGTCAAGGCAGATCACTTGTTTTCCTGGTCCGGCGGCTTGCCGCGCCAATCCGCCGGCGCATAACAGAGGATGAGCGAGAAGACAAAGAGAAACAGCGCGCTGATCACGATTCGCATGATTCCCTCCTCGTGGGCACAAGACTCAAAAGAAGAACGGCGCCCAGCACACCGGTTGGTGTTCCAGACGCCGTCTACAGAAGAACCTGAAGTTCCCCGCCCCGGCATGCCAGCATTCGACTGGCTTATGTCTACGCTGCCAAGCTACAGGTCGCTGATGTCACCGTCAATACAAAAAAACGCGACACTGCAGCGCGCCGGTTCCCTGGCCACCGGCGCTGTGCGCTGCATCACCGAGGACGCACCGCAACCGTGACCTGACCGATGTCGAACGACTCGGTATAGGGCGGGCTCTCCACGCCGGTGTAGGTAGGCTCGAACTGGAGCCGATCCTGCCTGGCATCTGGCCTGCGCTGAAGTACATGACGTTGGTGCGCTCCAGGTATTTCGGCGGATCATTGGCACCGGTGTTGATGAGTGCCTGCACGCCATCCACCCATACGCGCAACCGGCCATTGGCGACACCCGGTGTGTTCGCGATGGTCTGTATGCGCACCGTATGCCACGCGCCCCGAGCCAGGTTCATGTTCGTCTTGAAGCTGATCGTGGGATTCTGCAGCGCGACGGTCACCCAGATACCGCCGAGCGTCGGGTCGCCTACGAGGGTTGCCCCATCATAGCGCGAACTGGTCACCGTAATGACATGATTGTTCTGCGGCTTCGTGCCGAAGAAGAAGAGCTTAACGCCGTCGTTGGTATTCTTGGGCCCGTTGTTGTCCCAGTTCGCCGGAAACTTGATGGTGAACGTGATATCGAGCGAACCATCATTCGTCGGCCACGGTCCGCCCCAATTGTATAGTACCGGGCGTATCCGCCTGGAAGACTCGTGAGGAACGTGGTCCGCGCGGCGCCCGGGCTGCCGGTACCCGGCTGCGTCGGATCGTTGACGAAGGAGAGGTTGGAGTAGAGCGTCCCCTCCGGAATGCGCTGGAACGCACTCCAGCCCTGATAGATCCCAGGCCAGAGCGGAGGTATCTGCGCGTAGTCATAGTCCACGACCGTCTTCCAGCCACCGACGCTGTCGGGCGGCGGGGGCAGCACGATGGGTGGCGGGGGGGTGGAATCGACGTGGGCGGGAAGGGTGCCGCCGAACACATTGAACCGCACGGCGTAGGCCGGTCGATCCGGCGCATTGGCATGCAGGAGGTACGAGTGAGTAACGCTCGGGCTGGCGCCCGGCGACTGCCCAGCACGCCCCAATTGCCATCCGCGTCCTGTCCGCTTGCCCGCATCACCTGGAACCCTGGCGTGGCGGTAATTCCCGTACCGTTGAGGAAGGCCGAGGCGCCGATGGCGGAGATGGTGAGCGCACCGGGGCTCGACGGATCACCAGCGTCTTCGTTGCCACGGTGGCTCCCGGCGAAAGGTCGACCTCGAGCACCGAATCGTTCGGCGTCGTGATGTTGGCCCCCCGCACAGTGAACACGCTGACTCGTACCGGATCATACGCGGTGACTCCGCGGGTCACGGCAACGGCCTGCCCTGCCCCAACCGGGGGCGACACCAGCCGGAACACATCGACGGACGAGGTTACAGTCATATGCAAAGCGCGCTTGATACGCGTCATCGGCCGTCCGCCGATCGACACCCCCGAAACGGGCGCCTTGCCCCCCGTGCCACCGAATACCACGGCATAGGCCACGGTGGCGTCCGATTCTACGTTGAGAGGGCCGCCGAAGGAGGCTTTCCAGCCGTCATCACTCAGCGTCGTCACACTGCCGAACGTCGCAGACCCATCGCTCACTACGACCGGCGCCGAGATGGTGCCGGTGCCCAGCTTGATGTTGAACGA
>CAWJXX010000006.1:0-89339 GCA_963846945.1 uncultured Gemmatimonadales bacterium
TCAGTTCGGGACTGGGGTGGACCTTCGGGAACGAAGTACCCGGACCGCAGTGAGCGTGGGCTGGCCGGCGAGCCGGCCGGATACCGCCCCCTGCGGCACGGGGAAATGACGCAGTATCTTGGAGGCGTGAGCATCGAGTCGATGGGCGACCCTGGGGCACGAGGATCGACTGGCGCGGGGAGCCTCCCGCCCGGGAGCGGGTCACGGGAGCCGGCCATGTTTGATGCCGGCACCGGTGGTGTCGTGCACACCACCGACTTCGAACTTCTGCACCTCATCGCCCCTCGCTGGGTCCCGGAACACTTCCAGCTCGGGCATGGCGCGTTCTCCGGCGGGTTGCGGTACGCCCACACCGCCCGGATGCAGTTCGGAACCAAGTACTGGCGTCCGGGCCTGCTCAGCCGCGGCGCGGCACCGGCACGGTCGGTCGTCCTCGGCTTTGCGCTGACCGATCAGGTGCAAGGGCGGCATCGCGGTGTCGAACTCCGGCCGCAGCAGGTCGCGATGGTGCGCTGCGGACAGGCTGTGGATTTCCGCACGGACGGCCCCTATCAGCTGTTCCTGATGGCCATGTCCGAGGGCGACGTGCAACAGCACGCGTTGGCCTTGCTGGGCCGGTCGCTCGATGAGATCACCCGCGGCGATCGCCTGAATGGAAAGCGGTCGACGCAGGAACGGATGTGGGAAATCGAGCGGATGGGCCTTGAAGCGCTCTATGAGAATCCTGCTCGGCTGAACGATCCCAGGATCGCGGACTGGGTCGAAAACAAGATTCTCGACGCAATGCTGTCGGCGATCGCCCTCCACGGCCCGCGTGCGCACCTGCCTGGCGCGGCCAGGCTGGCGCGCCGCGCCGAGGAATACCTGCTGGAGAACCTGCAGGCGCCGCTCACCATTCGCGACCTATGCACCGCGATGGGCACGATGGAGCGCACCCTCCACCTGGCATTCCGAGTCCATCTGGGCACCACGCCCAAGGCCCACCTCAAGATGTTGCGGCTGAACGCCGTCCGACGGGCCCTGCAGGTCGCCACGCCGGGTGTCGGCGTCATGGACGTCGCGGGGCAGTGGGGGTTCTTCCACGCCGGGTGGTTCTCCCAGGACTACCGGCGGATGTTCGGCGAATCGCCGAGCAGGACGTTGCGCGGCGCAACGGGCTAGGTCCAACCATCACGGCGATTGGCAGCTGCACAGTAGTCCCAACTCGCCCTGCATTTGCACTGCGCACGGGTGGGGCTATTATATCGCTCTATGTTACATCCCCGTTCCTGCCATCACGATGGAGCCAGCCGCATGGTCGGCCGATGGAGCGTTCCAGCCGCGTCCGCACTTGTGTTGCTTTTCACCGCTCCACTGCAGGCCCAGGCTCCCGTCCGCCATCCCTATTACGGCGAGACGCACGTGCACACCAGCTGGTCCTTCGATGCGTACATCTTCGGCAATCACCTGGCCGGTCCGGCTGAGGCCTACCAGTATGCGATCGGCCTGCCGATCAAGCATCCGGCAGGCTACGACATCAAGATCGAGCATCCACTCGACTGGATGGGCGTCACCGATCATTCCGAGTACGTCGGCACTGTCGCGCTCGCGAACACGCCCGGCTCCGCCATCAGCAAGCTGCCGATTGCCGATAGCCTCAAGGTCAGGTCGCCCGCTGACATCCAGCGCATCTATCTGTGGCTCGGCACGAGCATGATCGTGAACAAGCCGATCAAGCCGCTGATTTCGCCGGAAGTGGCAGGGACGGTGTGGAAGGAGAACATCGCGATCGCTGACAAGTACAACAAGCCGGGCAAATTCACTGCGTTCTGCTCCTACGAATGGACCTCCACGCCCGATTCGCGCAACCTGCACCGCAACGTTTTCTTCCGGGATTGCAGCAAGGTACCGGAGCGGCCGTTCAGCTCCCTGGAGTCACAGAACCCGAGTGACCTCTGGGCCTGGATGGACGGACAGCGCAAGAAAGGCAACGAACTGCTGGCAATCTCACACAACGCGAATCTTTCCGATGGTCATATGTTCCCGGTCGAGGTGGGCGAAAAGGGCAATCCCATCGACGCAGCATGGGCGGCCTCTCGCGATCGCAATGAGCGCCTCACCGAGATCAAGCAGATCAAGGGTCAGTCGGAGACCCATCCACTGCTCTCGCCCAACGACGAGTTCGCCAACTACGAACTGCTGAACTACCTGCTGGGGAATCCGGGCGGTCGCGTCCCGCAGATCCCCGGCAGCTTCGTCCGCCAGTCCTTCAAGGACGGGATCGCGATGCAGGGAGCGCTGGGGTTCAACCCGTACAAGGAAGGCGTGGTCGGCGGATCGGACTCGCACGATACCGGCGTGCCATACCGCCAGGGCAATTTTTACGGCGCGCACGGGCTCAATGACGGCGACATCAAGCAGCGGATGTCGGGTAATGTTTTCGCCGGCCTCGATGTGCGTTATGAGAACCCGGCGGGCCTGACCGGCGTCTGGGCCGAGGAGAACACGCGGGCCTCGCTGTTCGATGGGATGCGGCGCAGGGAGACCTTTGCCACCAGCGGGCCGCATATCCAGATCCGCATGTTCGGGGGCTGGGGCTTCGCGCCGGGGACGGAGAAGCGCAAGGACTGGACGAGCACCGGCTACACAAAGGGCGTCCCGATGGGCTCGGACCTGCCTGCGATTGCGGGGAAAGCGCCAACTTTCATCGTGTGGGCAGTGAAGGATCCGACGTCCGGCAACCTCGACCGACTGCAGATCGTGAAGGGCTGGTCACGGAGTGGACAGTCGTTCGAGCAGGTCTACGATGTGGCGTGGTCGGGTAGCAGGAAGCGTGACCCCATCACGAAGAACGTCGCGCCGGTCGGGAGCACGGTGAATATCGCCGAGGCGACCTACACTAACACTATCGGCGCCATCGAGCTCAAGACCACATGGGCCGATCCTGATTTCGATCCGTCGGTCGATGCGTTCTACTATGCGCGCGTGATCGAGATTCCGACGCCGCGCTGGACCACCATTCAGGCGAAGCAGCTCGGCATAGCACCGCCCGAGATCGTGCCTGCGACGGTGCAGGAGCGAGCATGGGGTTCCCCCATCTGGTACGGTCCGAGTGATGCGGCGCGGAAGGCGGCCAAGCGCAGCATGACCGTTGCCGAGCTGAAGTCGAAGGGCGCGCTGGCCCTGACGGACTCGGCCCTCACCAAGCTGATCGTCAACCAGACGACGTTCGTCCAGAACAACGTAACCGGCGGCAGGTTCGCGATGACCTGGACGCCGGCAGGTTTGCAAGGAATTCGCAACACCAATCCCCGGATTCCGCAGCCGAGCGATGTCGGCGACATCACTCGTGCGGGATACGCGGGCACCTCGTCCAGCTACGAGATCAAGGATGGCAAGATCATCACCGAGGTTGGAAATGCTCCCTTCTCTCTCGCTGTGTACAAGCTCGGCGACAAGTACTATGCAGCGCGCAGCAACGAGTTCGGCTTTGCCAACTACGAGATCATCCCGACGCCAGCGCAGCTCGGCACGCAGGTGGAGTTCCAGTTGCAGTAGCCCGGGGAGGCGAATTGAACGCTGGTACTGAATGGGCGCCTGACCGGCAGTCTCTTGGCAGGCGCCTTTCGCGTGAGCCCCTGGTTCACTTCTTCACCGTAGGGATCCTGGTGTTCGTGGGCTATCGCCTGCTGCACCCTGAGGTGAGCGTCCGGTCACGGTACAGCATCGAGCTGACGCAGGATGACCTGGCGCAGATGAGCGTGGCGTGGCTGGCGCAGGAGCGCCCGGCCCCGACGGCCGAGGAGATGAATCACCTGATCGAGGATCGCGTGCGCCAGGAGGTACTGTATCGCGAGGGACTGGCGCTGGGGCTCGACCAGGGTGACGAGATTATCAAGCGTCGCATGGTCCAGAAAATGGATTTTCTCGCGGAAGACCTCTCGGCATTGCAGGACCCCGACCCGGCGGAACTGCGCTCCTGGTTCGAGAAGAATGCTGCCCGGTTCACAGTGCCCGGCCGGCTGACCTTCCGGCATCTCTATTTCTCGCCCGACCGTCGCGGCACGATCGCGCTCGCCGGTGCCTCGGCGGCGAAGACGCGTCTTGCAGGCAAGCGGGAGAACTGGCAGGGTGCGGCTACCCTGGGCGATCCGTTCATGTTCCAGGATCGCTATACCGGTCGTTCGCTCGAACAGGTGAGCGCGGCGTTCGGCGGAGACTTCGCGCGTGCACTCTTCACCCTTCCGGTGGGCTCCTGGCAGGGGCCGATCGAATCCGGGCTTGGGTGGCACGTGGTATTCGTCGAGTCGGCGGAAGCGCCTCGCGTGCCAACGTTCGAGGAAGCGGAGTCCGATGCGCGTGATGCATTCCTGCAGGAGAAGCGCACGGCGATAAAGGAAAAGACTTACGCCGAGATGCGTGCCCGCTATCATGTTGTTCTGCCACCCGGCTATGACGCGGGCGCGCTCAGCAAAACGCTGCAGGCCGTGCCTGGCGGGCCGGCCAGTTTTTGATGAGCCTCCCCCGCGGTCCCGTACCTCGCACCATTTGCTTGGTGCTGGTGGGGCTTCTTGCCGTGGCGCCGACCCTCGATGCCCACGAATCGCGACCAGCCTTCCTGCAGATACGGGAGGTTGCGCCCGGGCGCTATGCCGTGCTGTGGCGGACGCCCACACTGTCTGGCGCACGACTGCCAGTCGTGCTCCGGTTCCCCAACAGCGTGCACAACGTTACCGAGCCCACGGTGCAGGAACTCACCGACTCGCGCCTCGAGCGCTGGGTTATCGCCGCTGACACCGCTGGCCATGGCGGGCTGCGGGTTGATTTCGTTGGATTGCAGGCCACAATCACCGATGTGCTGGTGCGGGTGCAGACGCTGGATGGCCATGCGACGACAACGCTGGTGCACCCATCGCGTCCGTGGATCGACATCGATGCATCTCTTGGCCGCCGAGCCATGGCGATATCGTATTTCACCTATGGGGTCCAGCACATCCTCTTCGGGATCGATCACCTGCTCTTCGTGCTCGGGTTGCTCCTGCTGGTGCGCGGTGTTGGGCCCCTGCTCAAGACCATCACGGCATTTACGCTCGCCCACAGCATCACGCTGGCGCTGGCCACACTCGACGTGGTCCGGCTGCCGCCACCGCCGGTCGAGGCGGCGGTGGCGCTCAGCATCGTGTTTCTCGCCTCGGAATTGGTCAAGCAGCAGCGTGGTGTCGTGGGCCTGGCCCAGCGCTATCCCTGGGTCATCGCCTTCGCGTTCGGGCTGCTGCACGGTTTCGGTTTCGCCGGCACCCTTACGCGCATTGGGATTCCGTCGAATGACGTTCCGCTGGCGCTGCTCATGTTCAACCTGGGCGTGGAGGTCGGTCAGCTCGGATTTGTCGCGGTGTTCCTGTTGTTCGTGCATTCCATTCGCAGCCTGCAGATCCGCTGGCCGAAATGGAGCCGACCGATTCCGGCATACACGATCGGCTCCTTTGCCGCCTTCTGGTTCATCCAGCGCGTGCTCGGGTTCACCTCATGATTCCCTCCTTCGTGCTGGCCCATCCCGTTTCGGGCGTGGGCCTTGGCTTCGCCAGTGGATTCCTGCACCCACTCAGTGGCCCCGACCACATGCTGGCGATGATCGGCGTCGGCATCTGGGGGTCACAGCTGGGCAAGCCGGCGATCTGGGTGCTTCCAGTGACCTTTCCGCTCGTGATGGCCATCGGCGGCGTGCTCGGCGTTCGCGGAGTGCCGTTGCCTGGCGTCGAGCTCGGGGTCGCGGCGTCGGCGCTCGCGCTCGGCGTCATGATTCTGCTCGCGGCGCGCCCGCCACTCTGGGCCGCCGCTGCCCTGGTCGGCGTGTTTGCCATTTTTCACGGCTATGCGCACGGCAGGGAACTTCCGCACGCTGCGGCCCCCCTGGCCTTCGGCCTGGGCTTCGTGCTCGCCACCGGCCTCCTGCACGCGGCCGGCATTGCCATCGGGCTGGTCCACAACCGCCCTTGGGGACCACGCGCACTGCGCGGCATCGGCGCAGCGATCGCTGCAGGCGGGATGTACTTCGTATCGGCCGCGTTGTGAGAAAACACTTGATCGTGCGCATGCTGGGCGGGCTGGCGGCGGGGGCGTTGATCCTCCCGCTGGTCCCAAGTGTGGCTCACGCGCATGCCTTTCCCGGAGCCGGCGATTTCTACGGCGGGATGCTTCATGTCGTCACTTCGCTCGACATGCTGCTCGCCCTTCTTGCGCTCGGTATTCTCGCCGGCCAGCAGGGGCGTGCGGCGGCGCTGGCGGTGCTGGCCGCCCTTCCACTGAGCGCATTGCTGGGAGGAGTGATCGGCAACGTGGGTGGCGAGGTACCGGGAATGCAGCCTTTCACCGTGGCGGCCATGGTGGTGCTCGGCGGACTCGTCGCCGCAGCATGGACGTTGCCTCGTGCCGTCTTTTCGGCGCTCGCGGTCCTCGTGGGACTGGCCATCGGGCTCGCGAATGGAGCCGACATGGGCGAAGGAACGTCGGCTTGGCGGTTCCTTCCCGGCGTGGCGCTTTCGTGCCTCCTGGTGGTCTCCTACGCCCTTGGCTTCGTCCGCCGGCTGCGTGCTCCCTGGACCCATGTGGCGGTCAGGGTGAGTGGCAGCTGGATCGCGGCCGCCGGCATCATGGTCCTGGCGCTCGGCTGATGTGGAGAGGCCCCGGGGCCGGGCCGGTTTAGCCCTTTTCGGCATTGCTCTGGCGCGGCGGCCCTTCTCACGCGAGATTGAGCGCCGCACAGTACCCCCCTCAAGGAGTCATGAACGTGTTGAAGCGAATCGCATATGCCGTGATGGTCCTCGTTGCCGTGAGCGCTACCGCAAGCCAGGCCCAGCAGCCCGCCGCACCGGCCAAGCCGGCCGCAACACCCGCCGCTGCCCAGCCCGTCGCGGCCAAGCCGATGACCGAAGCGGACATTGCCGCCATGCGGGCCGAGATGCGGTCCGACAAGAAGCAGCTCGTCGCGGTCAACCTGCCGCTCACGGACACCGAGGCCACGAAGTTCTGGCCGATCTACGACCAGTACACGACGGAGATCACGGCGTTCAACGACGCGAAGTGGGCCATCATCAAGCAGTACGCCGCCGAATACAAGACGATGACGGATGCCGCAGCCACCGACATGATCACGCGGTGGATCGGAATCGACCAGTCGATTTCCGGCCTCCGCCTCAAGTACATCCCGATCTTCGGAAAGGTCATCCCGGGCAAGAAGGTTGCGATGTTCATGCAGATCGATCGGCGGATCAGCCTGCTGGCCGACCTGGCGCTTGCCGCGAATATCCCGATGGTCCAGCCGTAAGACAGCGTGGAGCCGCTTCGGGTAGGCCTTGTCGTATTCGCCTGCCTGATGCTTGCCGGACTGGGTGGCCTGCGATTGCGGGCTGCCCTCCCCGGGCACCACCTCGTCCCGGAAACGAAGGATGCCATCAGGGTGGCGATGGGTCTCGTCGCCACCATGACGGCACTTGTGCTCGGCCTGCTGGTGGCATCCACCAAGGCCGCCTACGATACCGAACGGAGCGAAGTGACCTTGCTGGCAGCGCGCATCGACTACGTCGATGCGCTGCTCTCGCGATACGGCCCCGAAGGGAACGAGGCTCGAGCTCAGCTGCGCGCGGTCACGTCGACGGCAATCGACCATTTCTGGCCTGGGGAAGCACGCTCGGGAGTGGCCGAGACCGACCCCGCGGGTTTGTGGGCGTCGCAGCTGCCCGAAGCGGTCGAGGCCCTGACGCCGCAGAATGACCTGCAGCGCCTGGCCAAGACCCAGGCGCTGGCAGCGCTGGTCGACATGAGCCAGGTGCGCTTCCTGCTGCTTGCCCAGGGCCAGTCCTCCATCTCCACACCGATGCTGGTGATCGTCGTGACCTGGCTCGCGATCATCTTCCTCAGCATCGGGCTCTTCGCGCCCGCCAATTTCACCGTCGCCGCCACCCTGGCGCTGTCGGCCATGTCGGTATCGGGAGCGATCTATCTCATTATGGAACTGGACCGGCCGTTCGGCGGACTCATCCGGATTTCAAGCAAGTCGATGCATGTCGCGCTGGAGCACATCGGCCACTAGCGAGCACCGTGATTGTCTCCCCACTGGCCGGGCTTCCGGCACCCCCGGCCCTGCTGGTCGACCTGGCGCACCTCGAACACGAGTACTACGCCAGGACTCCCGATGTCGCGTCGCAGCCGGTCAGCTTTGGCACCAGCGGGCACCGCGGCTCCTCCCTCGATGGCACATTCACCGAAACCCACATCGTGGCGATCACGCAGTCGATCTGCGACTATCGTGCAGCCAATGGCATTGACGGCCCGCTCTACATGGGGCGCGATACTCACGCGCTGTCGGTGCCGGCACAGCGCACGGCGCTCGAGGTTCTCGCGGCCAACGGGGTGGAGACGGTCGTTCAGCGGCGCGATGGTGTCACGCCAACTCCCGTGATCTCACGCGCCGTCCTCACGTACAATCGCGCACGGACCTCGGGCCTGGCCGATGGCATCGTCATCACGCCGTCGCACAACCCGCCCGAGGACGGTGGCTTCAAGTACAACGGCACCAACGGCGGGCCGGCAGACACGACGGTCACCCGATGGATTCAGGATCGGGCCAATGCCCTGATGCGTGAAGGGAATGCTGGCGTGCGCCGCGTGACATTCGCCGCCGCGCTGCGGGCGACGACCACGCACGAAGCCGACCTGGTCACGCCCTATGTCGAGGACCTCGGCAGCGTGGTCGACATCGAGGCGATCCGAGCCTCGGGGCTTCGCATCGGCATTGACCCGCTGGGTGGCGCATCGGGTCCCTATTGGGATGCTGTCGACTCGCTGCTCGGGCTCGAGCTCACCATCGTGAATCCGGAGGTGGATCCCACCTTCGCGTTCATGACGGTGGATCACGATGGTCGCATCAGGATGGATTGCTCGAGCCCATGGGCCATGGCCCGCCTCGTGGGTCTCAAGGATCGCTACGACATCGCCTTTGCCAACGATCCGGACGCGGACCGGCACGGGATCGTGGTGCCGGGCGCCGGACTCATGAATCCCAACGCCTTCCTGGCTGTTGCCATCGACTATCTCACGACGAACCGCCCGGACTGGTCGCCTGACGCGGTGGTGGGCAAGACGATCGTGAGCAGCAGCCTGATCGACCGGGTGGTCGCACGCAGCCGGCGGCGCCTCTACGAAGTGCCGGTAGGATTCAAGTGGTTTGCGCCCGGGCTGTTCGACGGCAGTTGCTGTTTCGGGGGCGAGGAGAGCGCCGGTGCCAGCTTCCTGCGCCGCAGCGGCGAGGTGTGGAGCACCGACAAGGACGGCCTCATCATGGGCCTCCTGGCGGCGGAGATCACGGCGGTAACAGGTCGTGACCCGGGTGAACTGTACGGCACCCTGACCGAGTCACTGGGCCCCTCGTTCTACGCCCGCATTGATGCCCCGGCCACGGCGGCACAACGTGCGCGCCTGGGCCGGCTCACGCCGGAGGACGTGCCCGATCTGCGTCTCGCCGGGGACGCGATCGTGACGCGCACCACGCGCGCGCCGGGAAATGATGCACCAATTGGCGGACTGAAAGTCACGACCGAGGGTGGCTGGTTCGCCGCCCGGCCGTCGGGCACGGAAAACATCTGCAAGATCTACGCGGAAAGCCTGCGGAGCGACGCACACTTGCGCGAACTGGTAAGCCAGGCCCAGGACATCGTGACCCGCGTCATCGATCAGGGCAGCGCGGGGTGAGGCATGGTGGCGGCCTCGAGCCCGCCGCTCAGGCCGTTGAGGTTGCGAGCCACGCCAAAGAGATCACCCACGCGGTAGAAATCCACGGCGAGGATGTTGGGCAGGTGCTTGCGCTCCTTCATGCATTGCCGCGCCCGGTCCAGCAGGAAGTCGTAGCTGTTCACGATTGCCGCATTGCTGGGCTTGGGGGCCGGTGTTGATTCGATCCAGTGATTGACCTGGAAGAGCAGGGCGCTGTCCCCGCCGCGGTTGGCCTTGCACGAGAATTCGCCAGGGTTGTGGAACGTATAGGGCGTCTCCATGATGTCGCCCTCGAAGGCCGGATAGAGCCATGGCACCCCGGGCCTGCCGGACTCCAGGAAGACCACCAGTGGCGTTCCCGCCTCGATGAGTGACCGCAGCGTCGGCAGCGGAGCGGTCATCGGTCCGGCATAGACCAGGTCCCCCAGGCCCGCGCGCACGAATGCCGCCGCGATGGTATCCGGCGGTGCATAATCCTCGATGACCATGACCAGCACTTCCTCGGGATGTGCCCGCAGGAAGTTCCGGATCTGCTCCAGCTCAGGCTCCAGCAGCGCGCTCCCGATTTCACAGAACCCGTGGCAGAGGTACAGCGCGGGCGGTCCGCTGGGGGTGCCGCTCAGGCGATCCCGGATGCGGATCGCCGCGGCGGTCGCGGAGTCGCCGACAGCCTGCGCGATCTTCTGCGCCGACTTGGCCTCGGCCTCGAGATCCGTCTTGACGATCCCCTCGACGGGAACACCGGTGTGCACATCGATGAGCAGGCCGCGAATGCCATCGTTCAGCTGCCGCAGGATGCTCGCGTTCTGCTGCGGGAACATCCAGTTGGGCATGTCGACGTTGGACATCGAATTGTGCGTGGCGGGGAACACCACGGCGTCGAGGCGCCGGTCACAGAGCAGGGAAGAGCCGTTGCACTCCATGGCGCCGCTCGACATTTCGGGTTTGCCCGGTCGTGCCAGCGCCACCACGGCGCCACCCATGGTCAGCAGGAGCAGGGCGATCACCAGCACGCGGCGACTGAGCCATGGCTCGCGGGCTGACGCCTCCGCCCTGGCTTCTGTCTCCTCGGGGATTGCGGCCAGTACCTGGCGAAAAAGTTCACGGATGCCGACGTAGCTGAGCCCGACGCCCGCGAACATGGTGACGCCCGCGGCGGCCTGAACCGGGAAGGCGATGGCGAGCACGCCGATGATGACGAGTGCCGCGGACCAGAGCGCCAGAAGCCCCGGTGTCGAGGGTGGCGTCGTCAGTTGCTGTATGGCCCAGCGCGCACGACCCACCGGGTCCGCTGCCTCGAGGAGGGAGGTGGCAGCCGCGGTGATGAGCAACCCGATGCCGCCCAGCATGGTGGCCCAGGCAAACAAGCCGAGGAAGTAGCCGCGCCACAATCCGAAGAGCGCACCGCGCTCGAGCGGATCCGGCGTGGCCAGGGACGCCACAACGCGCCCGGCCGGGACCAGCGCCGCAAGCAGCAGGGCGGCGACGAGCAATCCGACGCCCGCGCGAAGGAGTGCGCGCCGCCGATCCGCGTCCAGTCCAATGCCCAGTATGATGAGCAGGGGGCCGATGATGAGCAGCATAACCCCCGCCTCTGACGCGAACTTGATGAGGCGGAGCGCGCGCTGCACCGTCGGCATCCTCGGTTGGCGGCTCAGGTCCGTCGCGAATGCCTCGAGTCGCGGTGGAATCTTGTCCGCCATCGCCGGGCTCATGCTTTCGACGGCGGAACGGATCAGCATGCCGACGTCCGGCAGTGAGAGCAGCACCCGCCGGCCCGCGGTGGAGAAGGCCGAGTTGTGTGCCGCGCGCACACCAGCGCGAACCACGGCGCGGAACGGTGCCGTCTGCACCAGGCCGGTTGCCGTTGCCGCGATGATGGGGCGGAATGCCGTGAGGTCAGGCTTCTGGGCCAGCACCGCATCGGTGAGCCGGTCTGCGACGTATGCGGCCACGCGCGGATCGCTCAGGCTCGCCGCAGTACGATCGGCCATCGCATTGGCGTCCAGCACACCGCGTGATACGTCCCGGGCCAGGGCCCCCAGCGCCGTGAGCAGGACGCCGACAATGACGAGGAGCCGTGTTACCATCGCGTCGTGGCGATGGTGCTGTCGGCCGGCTGGAACGATTGCACGTAGGTCACCAGCCGCCAGATGGTTTCGGGCGGCAGCGTCCCGCCGAACGCCGGCATGCCGCGCGCCCGTCCATAGTAGATCGACATGAAGATTTCGCCGTCAGCGCCGCCGTACCGCCACCGTCCATCGGTCAGGCTCGGGCCCGAGCCACCGAAGTGGCAGCCATCGCAGTTGAATCCGGTAAAGAGCTTGCTGCCCTGCGTGACGACTGCGGTGTCCCCCTTGAAGGGATTGTGCATCGTGGCGCCCGGGCGGCGGATTCCCGGCGACGGAGACGTGCTGGTCGTAGCGGATCGCGGGCGGAGGCGCCTGCTGCGCCGCCGCAAGCGACACGCGAATCAGGGCCATCATGGCGGCCGCAATGCAGACCACTGCTCTCGTCATATCGTTCTCCCGTCTCCCGTCTCCCGTCTCCCGTCTCCCGTCTCCCGTCTCCCGCTCACCGTCTCCCGCTCACCTCTCACTTGTTCTCCCCCACCCCAAACACCCACACCATGCCGCCCTGGCTGGTATGGCGGGCAATGTCGGGCATGACGCTGGCCGGCGGCCGTACGTCGGCGGGATCGTCCGAGCGCACGTCGCCGGAGATGAGCGACCAGTCCCCACCGATGCCGGCATACACCGCCACGTATTCGTTCCCGTCCGGTCCCCGGAACGCGATCGGGTTCCCGACGACACCGGATCCCACCTTGAATTTCCAGAGTGGCGTCCCGGTGGTCGCATCCACCGCCTTGAACCAGCCGTCGAGCGTCCCGTAGAACACGACGTTGCCGGCCGTGACGAGCGCACCACTCCACACGGGATACGGCTCCTTCACCTCCCAGGCGCGCTTGGCCTGCACCGGATCCCAGGCGATGAAGGCACCGAGGCTGCCTCCCGGCCCGACGCTATAGGGCGCACCGGCGCTGAGGTAGGGTGTCCCGGCCATGTAGTTGGCGCGGGTGGACGCGTAGTCCATGCACATGTTGCTGGTGGAGAGGTAGAACAGCTTCGTCAGCGGCGACCACGCCGCGGGCTGCTGGTTCTTTCCCCCCTCGAGCGACGGGCAGATCCCCTTCACCATGCCGCGTGATGCGCCGGTGACCTTGCTCGAGTCCACGTCCGGCCGGCCGGTCTTGAGGTCGACGCTCCTGGCCCACGTGACCGGCACATACGCATTCGCGGACAGCAACTCGCCGGTCGCGCGATCGAGCACGTAGGCGAAGCCATTCTTGTCGAAGTGCACGAGCACCTTCCGCGCGGCGCCGCCGATGGTGAGTTCGGTCAGGATCATCTCCTGCGTCGCGTCGAAGTCCCAGTTGTCGGCGGGCGTGAACTGGAAGGCCCAGCGGAGCGTGCCGTCTTCCGGGTTCCGCGCCATCGCGCTCGACGACCAGCGGTTGTCGCCGCGACGCTGCTCCACATTCCAGGGCGCGGGATTGCCCGTGCCGTAGTAGACGAGGTCGAGTTCCGGGTCATAGGAAAGCCAGCCCCACACCGGCGCGCCGCCGTGCTTCCAGCCGTCCGTGGGCCAGCTGTTGTTCGAAAGCTCCGTTCCCTGCTGGTAGCGTGGCTTGAAGGTGGCCGGATTCACCAGCATGTCACTGTCGGGGCCAAGATTGTAGCCCGTCCACATGATCGCGCCGGTCGCGAGGTCGAGCCCCTTCACCCATCCGCGCACACCCATCTCGCCGCCGGCGTTGCCGACGATGACGCGGTCCTTCACCACCAGCGGCGCCATGGGCGTGGTCTCGCCGATCGCGATGTCGGCGACCTGGGTCTTCCACAGCTCCCGTCCCGTGCTGGCATCCACGGCGACCGTGTGCCCATCGAGGAGGTTGAACACGATCTTGTCCTGCGCATACGTGGCGCCACGATTGACGATGTCGCAGCACGCCTGCCCGATCGCCTGCGGATCGACCCACGGACGATACTTCCACCGCAGCGGATATCCCTCCTTGGTCAGGTCGAAAGCGTAGAGCACGTTGGGATATGGAGTCACCACGTACATCGTGTTCCCCACCACCAGCGGCTGTCCTTCATGTCCGCCGAGCACGCCGGTCGAAAAACTCCAGGTGGCGTGCAACTGCTTCGCATTCGCTGGCGTGATGTCGGTGAGGCCGCTGTATCGCTGCGCGGTGTAGTCGCGACCTGGCATGGTCCACTGGCCGTCGTCTGCAATTTGTGGTCGGTTTTGGCTGACATCCCAATAGGACAACAGCGGCGAATAACACCATGGTACAAGGGGTCGAAGCGGAGCCTATGGGGTACAATGGGTATGAGAGCGACGAGGCGCGGCAAGTATCGCTTTTCTGACACTGTCAAACTCCTTGGCGTTGTCCTCGCATACATATCGCTTGTTGCTTTGGGGAGCGCCATCATGTCCAGAATAGTACTCGACCATCACCCGGGCTCGGGACAAGGGGAGGAAATGCCGGAACGGAAGTTCGAGGCTCAGGACGGACGGACGTGGACCATCCGTGCCCGGCGCGTCGCGCGCCGGGACGAGAGTGCGACCCACGTCACATTGGAACTTTCCACCCACAATGAAAGCAGGGTGGTCAGTTGTCGTTTCAGTGAGTGGGAGGTCGACGAACCCGACTTCCCGAGCCTCCTGGCGCGCTCCGTCGCCAGTGGCGCATCACGGAGCATGGAAGCCCGGAAGTCCGACACCAGCGGCGAATAGGCCGCTCCTGCAGTCGTGGCGCGCCGCTATGGCGCGCGTTCAGAGACTCCGACCCAGCTCGGCGGAATCGGGTTGTCCGGCCGTTCGTCATCCCACTCGGCACCTGAAATCCACCAGCGGCTGCCATCCCAGTAGAGCATCACGTAGTTGATGCCGCGCCCCGTGAGTGGGCCGCCGGCCACGCGGCGTGTCTCGTACACGCTTCGCACCTGCGCCACGTTCCCGAATCGCTCGATGCGTGAGCCGACCTCAATCTCGTAGAAACCATTCTTCACGAAGCTTGGGTCGACCGCGCGGCGATACTGCTCCGGCGTAAAGGTGGCGACCTCGGGGTTCCCGTCCTTGATACCCATGGCGACAAACATCGCCCCCGGCATGTACAGCGTGCTGTCGCGCCGCCACTGCCGGGGCGCACCCGGAGGCCCGTTGATGACGTCGTACCAGGCGCGCATGATGCCCTCGATCGAGCCGACGTCCGCGGGATCGGGCGCCGGCTGCTGCGCCGCCACCGTGCATGGCAGCATCACCACCAAGGGCAAGCGACCAGGCAAGGCGGCGACTCGGCATGGCTTACTGACCTGCCGGCGGCGAGGTCGCAGCGGCCGCTGCCGGCCACGTGTTGTTGCCCGCAGCCGCATCGGGGAACAGGCCATCCGGATTGACCGTGGCCGACTTCACCGTCTTGGCCGTCGTGATGTCTGCCACGAAGGTGTCGCCCTTGTACCAGACCTCGACCGGGTACTTGTACAGGTGCGTCGTGCCGTCGTCGAACGTGAGCTGGAGCTCGATCGGCATGACGAGACTGCCCAGGTTCCTGATCGTCACGGCCACCGCGTTGCCACCCGTGCCCGGCGTCTGGGTCAGGTTCTCGATCGACTGGTCGAGCGTGCCGGTGGTGAAGAACCATCCGCGCCAGAACCAGTCGAGATCGCGGCCCGACAGGTTGTTCATGGTGCGGAAGAAGTCGCTCGGCTGCGGGTGCTTGATGCGCCCAGCGGCGGGTGTACTCGCGGAAGGCGGGATCGAAGACTGCGGGCCCGAGGATCTTCTCGCGCAGCAGGAAGAGGCCGTTGCCGGGCTTGATGTACGCCAGCTCGCCGAGATTGGCCCCGGTCTTGTAGAGGTTGGCGTAGGTCATGATCGGCTGCGCCGTGGGTGACTGGTCGGTCGTGATGGTGAACCGCGCCTCGCCCATGCGCCGCTTGCTGTCATCGCGGTTGAAGTAGCCCTGCTCGGAGTAGATGTTGATGAAGGTGTTGAAGCCCTCGTCCATCCAGGCGTAGCGACGCTCGTCACTGCCCACCATCATCGGGTACCACATGTGCCCGATCTCGTGCGTCACGACGGAGTACAGCCCTTCCTTGCTCTGGCTTTGCGACTCCATCGCCACCATCGGGTACTCCATGCCCGAGACCGGACCCTCGACCGCGGAAATCTGCGGATAGGCGTAGGGGAACCACCTCGTGCTGTACTCCTTGATCGAGTAGCGGGACATGTCGGCCGCATCCTTCCAGAGCTCGGCGGCCGACGGGCGATAGTAGGCCTGCGCCAGGATCCCGTTCCAGGCCGATGCGTCCCAGATGTAGTTGGGGGCGGCGCACCAGGCGACGTCACGGATGTTGGTCGCCTTGAACTTCCAGGTGAGGGTGCCGGATGCCCGGGGCCGCGCGGCGCCGCTCGTGAGCTCCGCCTCGGTGACGATGTGGGTGATCGAATCGGACTTGATCGCCGCCGCGAGCCGGCTGCGCTGGGCTGCGGTCAGCACGTCCGCGGGGTTCTGCAGCGTCCCGGTCCCGGCAACGATGTACCCGGCCGGCACCGTCACTTCGTACTCGAAGTCGCCGTACTCGAGATAGAACTCGCCCTGGCCCAGGTACTGGAGGGTGTTCCACGCATGCACGTCGTCGTAGACGGCCATGCGCGGGTACCACTGCGCCAGCTCGTACAGGCTGCCGTCACGCCCCATGCGATCGGCGCCGTGCTCCGGGATGTTGAAGTGGTAGTCGATCTCGAAGGTGGTGGCCTGGCCCGGCGGCAGCGGCGTGCCGAGCGTGACCTCCATCATCGTGTCGTCGACCCGGGTCTTGAGCGCCTGCGCCTTGCGC
Source organism: uncultured Gemmatimonadales bacterium (assembly GCA_963846945.1). Taxonomy (GTDB): domain Bacteria; phylum Gemmatimonadota; class Gemmatimonadetes; order Gemmatimonadales; family GWC2-71-9; genus JAGGAG01. The sequence goes on from CAWJXX010000006.1 coordinate 16,653, forward strand.
GCGGCGGGCGCGGTGCGTCCCCTGGTCGCCGTCGAGGCCGCGACCTGCTCGATCCGGGTCACATCGAATCCGCCCTGGAACCCGGCACCACCAAAGCGACTCTCCGACGCGTTGAGGAGGGATCCCACGCTGCCGGGGCGGAACAGGTTCTGGTCCATCTGCATCCAGACGATGCTGAGCGTGTCGGGCGAATTGTTCGTGTAGTGGATCGTCACCGTACCGGTGAGCGTCTTGGCCGCGGTATCGAGCGTCGCCTTGATGCTGTAGTCGGCGCGCTGCTGCCAGTAGGCGCGGCCGGGTGCTCCGTTCGCCTGACGAATGTTGTTGGGCGCCGCGAGGATCAGCGGCTCCCAGATGCCGTCGTCAGTCACCACCGCGCGGTCCGAAGCAACCGGGGCCGGGGCCGGGCGCGATGGCCGGGCAATCGTGGGCGGTGGCGGGGCCTGGGGCGCGGCCGGTGTCTGGGCCGCAAGCGGTACCGCAGCGAACAGGGTCAGCAGGATCGCGTAGCGCATGGACTCACAACTCGGGTAGAAGGGAAACGGCCAACCGGCCGTGCGTCAGCCCCTGGGGCCGGCGCGGCGGAAACCTAGCCAGGAAACGCGGGAGTGCCTGGCCGGAGCCAGGCGAGGGGTATGTCGGCATCCAGCCGCCCGTCGGGACCCCGAATGCGTCCCGGCATGCGGCCTTCACGCACGAAGCCGATGCCTTCGTACAGACGGAGAGCGCGCTGATTGGTTTCCTGGGTGACGAGCTCGATGCGGGTGATGTCGGGTCGCTCGTGGAGCACGGTGGCGATCAGCCGCTCGAACAGCTTCCGGCCGATGCCCCGGCCCTGGGCCGTGGGATGCACGGCCACGGTGAGGTCCCCCAGGACGTGCTTGAAGACGCGGAGGGTGCTGGGATAGGCATGCAGTTCACCGGCCAGGCCGGGGAGTCCGTCGATCTCGGCCACGAGCAGGACACCGCGCTCGAGGCTCTCCTCGACAAAGCCCTGTACGTACGCCGTGGTGACTTCGTCAGGCGCTCGGGCTATGCCTCCGGGCGTGGCGCCCACGGTCCGGTACAGCTGCTCGACACCATCGACATCCTGCCGGCGTCCCGGGCGAATAGTTGCCGGCGTGTGAGCGCGCGCCATCTCAATGCGCAGGCCTGGCGGGCCAGACCTGGTTGGAGCGATCGAGGTCGGGGAATGCATTCTCGGCGTCGATCTCCACCTTTTCCACCGCTGGAAGGCGTGCGAGGCGAGCCGTTGTCGTTCGCGCACCGCCCAGCCATACGTCCACCGGAAGCGAGACACGCTGCATCACACCGCCGGCTCGCGTGATGGTGAGGTTGACGGGCATAATGGCGAGTCCGCGGTCCTCGATCCTGATCACCACCGAGTCACCTGCCTCCGTCACCGACCCGATGGCCTGGTCGAGCGGCCACGCCTGGTAGAACCAGCTGATCCAGAACCAGGAGAGATCACGAGCGGCGATGTTGTCGAAGGTATTGAAGAAATCGGCTGGCTGCGGATGGCGTCCGGTCCAGTGCTGGCCGTAGTCCACCAGCGCGCGATGGAAGGTGGAATCGCCAAGGACGCCGCGAAGGGCCGCGAGTACCGCGGACGTCTTGTTGTAGTTGGAGATGAAGTAGAGGTTGAGTGGAAAGAGGTCGCTCCACGTCATGAGCGACGCATCGAACCCGCGCCGGGCGGTGCGAATGTAGCTGCTGCGCTGGCCCTCCTCCGTGTCGTTGGGCCTGCCGCCACTGCGCGGCTCGCCGTACAGCTTCCGCATGACCTGCGCGGTGTTGAACTGGGTCAGGCCCTCATCCATCCACGCGTGGCGCGTTTCGTTCGATCCCACCTGCATTGGGAACCACATGTGGCCGGTCTCGTGCATCAGGTCACCGGCGAGTGACAGGGTGTCGGCCCACGGCTCCATCACCGTCGCCATGGGATACTCCATTCCGCCGCTGGTGAGTACCCCCTCGAACGATGACATCTGGGGCCAGGGATAGGGCCAGAGCCAGGCCGACAGGCCCTCGATGGCGTCGCGAGTGAAACGCGCACCACCGAGCGGCCACGCGGCCGCAGCATCGGTCAGGCGGAAGTAGCTGTTGATCGCCACGGTATCCACGGTGCCGCGGGCGCGATTGGGGACGATCGCCGAGGTGGCGTCCCATGCATACCTGTTGCTCGTACCCCAGGCGAAGTCGCGCACGTTGGCCGCCGTGAAGTGCCAGGTCGCAGTCGGACCAGAGCTCACCAGCGCGTTGCTGGTGTTCCAGTCCGCCTTGGTGATGAGGTGCACGACGTCGCGACTCCCGCGCGCTGACGCGAGTCGCTGCAAGGTTCGCTTCGACAGCACGGTCGCGGAGTCGCGCAGCGTGCCCGTCGCACCGACCACCCATCCGCGTGGCACGGTGACCCGTACATCGTAGTCCGCCATGTCCATGTAGAACTCGGCGCCGTTGATGTACGGATCGGTGACCCAGCCATCCACGTCGTCGTATACCGCGATCTGGGGATACCAGTAGCCCAGGAAGAAGACGTCGGCCTCGCGCCCCTGCCGCCCGTCGGACGGCGACGGCGGCGGGATGAACGACCAGCCGAAGCTGAAACTCGCGCTGTCACCGGGCAGGATCGGGTGTGGCAGCCGGATCCACATCACCGTGGCGTTCACCTCGTAGGCGGCCGGCCCACTGTCTGAATCGAGCTTGGCAGGGTGCAGGGTGATGCCTTGTGCGGTAACCTGTGTGAGGGTGACACCACCGGTAAGCGGCACCGACTCCCGCCGCGGACTCCCGGCCGCGAACAGGTTCTGACGCAGGTAGATCGGCGCCGCGATCAGCGTATCGGGTGAGCGATTGAAGTATGTGAGTGTTTCACGGCCGGTGAGGCGCTTCGTCGCGGGGTCGAGGCGCGCATCAATGCGGTAGCGGGCGAACTGGGTCCAGTTGGACTTGCCGGGCTGGCCGGTGCGATCGCGCGTGCCTCGGTCAACGGCCCGCGTGAAGTTGCGCGTCTCGTAGACGGGACCGGGAAGCGGGCGTCCGCCCTTGGCGGTAACGACCGGATCCTGCACCGGAGAGGGGCGGGTCTGGGCCGCGAGCGCGCAGGGCAGCGTGACCAGGAGCGAAACGATGACCGACCGCGCCGGGCGCGGGTGCGGAAGGAAGGAAAGGATGGATGGCAGTTGTGTGCGAAGGCGCTGAAGCGTCATCGATGAGGCGTCAATCACAAGAAGGAATGAGTGAGCAGCTGCCATCGCGTGGCGGCCAGGACCGGCCTGATAGATAAACGCGCGGACGAGGGCAGGGTACAGCATGAAAAAGCCGCCTCGCGATCGCGGGGCGGCCCCAGGTCAAACGTCCGAATGCAAGGGCGTCCCGGCCTAGTGATACGAATAGATGCAACTCAACTGCCCGTCTGTCAGGATCTCCGCTCCATGGACAGTCGTATGGTAGCGTCCCGACGAGTCGACGTAGGAGTATGTGATGGTGCGATCGGGATAGGCGCCAGCCTTGGTAGCGCCGGTGCGATGGAGCGGGGGGAATTCGCTAAAGGGCTGATTCGCGTAGGCATCTGCCCCGGCGTTGGTGCACGGAAACGGCGGGGTGGATTGGTCCGCGGTTCCGTCGCTGCACCCGGCGGCGAAGAGGACAAGGAGGCTCGGAATCACGAGGCGACGCAGTTCGGTCTGCATGGAACCTCCGCGGAAGCTCACTGCACCGGGCTAACGAGGGTGCCGGAATATCGATCCTGAAAGCACCTGCTAGTGCGCATGCAGCGAACCAAGGAGGCTTCCGCCGGTCCCGAGCGCTCGGGCGGCAATTGGCGCCGAACTGCTCTGGGACGCCGTCTGGGTGGTCGCAACATCGAAATAGTACGGTTCATCAAAGAGGGCAATGGCGCCGCCCTGGGCGGTCACATCCCAATCGAACGGGACGCCGGTTGCAATGCCCCAGGCATTGTTCCACCCCGCTGCGCTGCTCAGGTTCGGGAACGTAAGTGTCCAGGTCGCCGACGATGTGGAGTAGGCCGCGGTTGCTGCGATACTCATGCTTGCGGTACTGCCGGTGGCCCTGTAGTTGGCACTGATCAGTCGGTCGTAGGACGCTTGCTTTGTGAGTTGCACGCGCGGCTGGATGTATGGGGTAGTTGCCGCGTTGCTGACTGCCGGCGCGCTGAGCACGGGCCCCATGGTGATTGTCATGGGTGCGAGGCCGTAAGGGGTGAAAATGTACGCGCCGGCGCTCCGGAACGTGTTGGTGCCGGTCACCGCGGCTTGAACCAACTGCTCTTCACCTGCTAGCGCACTTCCCTGGACTATCGCGATAGGCACCGGAGAGGTACCCGCAGCGTGATAACTCGGAATCAACCCGATCAGGGCGCCGGGTGCGCCTGGGATGTCGTCGAATGAAGAGGACACCACCGCGTCCTGGCCACCCAGGTTCTTCACGGTTACGCCAATTGTTGCCGGCTCGAATCCCTCGACGCCGAAGTCCAGGGTCGGGATTGTGCCACCATCCACAACACTTACCGAGCGTCTCAGGATGACTTTGCTCGTGTGAAAGGTTGTCGTGTCGGTCCTTGTCGCCACCAGATACTGCCGACCGCGGGCGACCTGCGCAATCGTGAACGGCCCGTTTGCCGGGACGGATTGCGTGCTCAAGCCGATGCTTATGTGGGCAACATCGGTGGTACCCAGTCCCGCAACAGTGCCGCTCAAGGTATGCGTGCGGCAGGAGCTCTGGGCTGCGGCATTTTCCACGCTGGTAAGCTCATAGGAGGTCGCATAAAAAACGCGGAGTTCGGTGGCGGTTCCTACCGTGTCCACGGTGGCGATGCCACCCCTCCCCGACCCGAAGCTGAAGGTGTAGCTGTTGTTGCCCCCCGGTGTAAGTCGCGTCCACGCGCCGTCTCCATCCTGGATCGCGAGCCACAACGGGGCGTTTGTGGCGCAAAAGCTGAACGTGACGCTGCCTAAGGGCGCGCTGACAGTGAGGGGCAGCTGAATTGACGCCGGCGAAATGCCCGTGCCGGTCGCGGTGACCATCAGGCTGTAGCTGCCTGGGGGCACCGTCGACGTCGCGCCCACGGTGATCGTGGCGTCCGTTCCGGTTACGCTCGCCGGCTCCGGAACTGCAGTCATGCCGGCCGGCATGCCGGTGACGCCCACGGCAACCGCGCCGGTGAAGGTGCCCGCGCGCGAAATGGTGAGTGTAGAAAGCGCCGTCGCACCGCCCGCACTGATGCTGAGCCCCGGTGGTGCCAGCGCGAGCGTGACGCCACCTGCCGCGCCGCCAGTCACTGTGACACCAACAGTCGTGGTCTCAACAGACACGCCGATGCCGGTACCGCGTACGACCAGCGAGTAGGTGCCGTTCACGGTGCCGGCGCCAACGCTTACGCTGAGTGTGGAGGAGGTGCCAGTTGCGCTTGATGGGCTGAGGCTTGCCGTCACGCCAGCCGGCATGCCTGTAATGGAGAAGAACACGGTGCTGGCGAAGGGCGCTTGCCTGGAAATGGTGATGATCGAGGTCTGAGTCACGCCACCTGCCGGTGTCGCAAGGGAGGCCGGAGCCGCAGCCAACGTGAAGCCATGGACAGCACCGGGGAGGACTACAACCGATAGTGCCGCCGTCGCAGTCGCGACTCCGCTGCCGGCGGCGTGAATGACGATGGGATAGGTACCGGGCGCCACGGCGGCGCCGACGCTCACGTTGACCTGGCCGGTGGTTGCGCCGGCGGCGATGGCTGCGGGCGTAAGTGCAACGGTTACACCCGCGGGCGCGCCCGTCGCCGTAAGCGTGGCCACGCCACCGAACCCGCCGCCCCGCGTGATCGTCGCCGCTGCCGTGGTGCTCCCACCAGCCGCGACGTTCACGCTGCCAGGCGTGATGGCGACAGACAGCGTCTGGTCGTCGTTGCTCTCCGAAGAACAAGCCGTGGAAAGAAGCACCGTACTGACGAGCGCCATACCTGCGGCGCAGACCACCCGCGACGTCATCGGCATTCTCACCTCCTGCAACCCGTACCGCTCAGTCCCTCAACGTTCGATCGACACAGAGTGATACGGTCAGGAGGTCCGATCTTGCTCAGCGCCCGGCGTCAGGGTGCCTTGAGCCACGCCAGCACGTTCGTCAGCAGGGGTTCGGGTAGCCATTCCCACATGTTCACATCGCCCGAAAAGACGATCTTTCCCTTGCCGAATCGCATCGTTCCCATGACGGCAACTGCCGACGGCTCGTCGTGCTCCTGCTCCTTGTCATTGTTCCGGTCGAGATAGGTGCCCTGGTCGACCCATCCATCGATCGTTGCGGAATCGGGATAGGCGATCAAGCCGCTGCCCACTCCGTAGTAGCCGTAGTACATCGGGTCGGCTCCGGCTGTCACCGCGTCACAATCACACGTCACCAGCAAGTTGTTTCCGGTAGTGACACCCGCGTATACCAAGCCAAAACTCATCCCGAGCCGATCGATGGGGCCGGACGAAAATTTCATGATATCGTTCAGGAGAAGGAGCTTCCCACCGGCGCGCACCCAGCCCTGATACGCCGCAATCTCGGTGGAGTCATATCCGCCGTTCCCGAAGTCGAAGACCCCCGCGCGGATTATCATTACATAGGGTGCGAGGAGTTCAGGAGTGATGTACGTACCGCCCGCCAGTTCGTCGACGTGGTAGCCCCTTGAACGAAGGTCGTCGGCCAGCGGCTGACCCTGGTGAGGCAGAGAAGGAGTCGCCTGGTTCAGGTTCTGCGGACCCCACCAGGCCCCCCCATCCAGCGAGGCATCGATCAGAATCTCAGGGGCGGAGGTGGTGAAGGTCACGGATACGACCGAGTCCAGCGCAGACCCGCTGACGTCGCGAACCGACTGGGTGATGACGAGCGTATAGTCAGTGTTCACCGCCAGGAGGCCATCGGCCTTGAATTCGGCCCGAACGCCGACGGGATCGAGTAAGTACGCGCTGCCCGGTACCGACGAGCTGCCGTGCATGAGCTGGATTGACGCTCCTCTCAGCGTCATCGAATCGACCGGCTCGCTGAAGACGATCAGGAGTCTCGCATTCAACGGCACGTCACGCTTGTGGACCGGCGGACTGGTGCGCACCACGATGGGCGGCCCGTTGCCTGGCACGGCGCGAGTATAGGTCTCCGATGTGGAATCCGTCGTTTCGAGAACGAAGGTGAGCGTGTCGCCAGCACTTGCCCCGATCGCCACCGGATCAAAGCCGCCGTCCAGAAAGGCCGTGCTGATTGTCACACCCGTACGGGTATCCCCGATGAAGATGGTCCGGCCATTCGGGACCGATCCGGGCTGCATCGAGATGTAGACAACGGTGGTGCCGGGCGACATATCCCGTAACGCGGCTCCTGTGCGGGCCGCTGGCACTGCTGGAGCCGGCACCGGACTCGACACCACGATCTCCGATGGTGCGGGTATTGATGGCGTCGTCGATGTCACCTTCTTCTCGTGGGGCTCCGAGTTCGTAGAGCAGGCCATTGCCCACCCGGCCATCCCGAACCCCAGGGCGGCGCGCCAATGGCGCGCTGTTGGCCCTCTGATGAAGTGCCATCCGATGATTGTCACCGTTCCACCTCCGCACTTGAAGCGTTACCGGTCCCGCACCGCTGTGGGCGCGGGCAACGGCTATCGTCTTTAGTGAAGCGTCTACCTCGACCAGGTCGGGTTCCGGGCGCCACCCGCCAAGCTTGTAATCGCGTGCGGAGCATCCGTCCCATCGGTGCTCTGCAGGACCAGCTGCTCGTTGCCGCTGGGGGAGCCATACACGAGTCGCGTGCCGTCTGGGGACCATGTGGGATGAGCCTCGAAGTCCGTCACAGGCGAGATCGTGGGGCGGACGGGGCCGGCCGGATTGCGCGGATCGTTCACGGTGATCCCGCCGCAGAAGGTCCAATACGCGAGTCGGGTTCCATCCGGCGACCACGCCGGTCTTCCTTCGGCGCATTGCGTAACGCCGGCGCCGACCGCTGTCAGCCGCCGCACGCCGGAGCCGTTTGCGTTCATGAGGTAGATCTGGGTGAACCAGTCACCGATTTCCGCGGGATCGATCGTTCCTTCAAAGGCAATGGTCGACCCGTCCGGGGACCACGCAGGCGACTTGTACTGCGCCATTCCGGGAAGCGAGTCGAGGATCTTGATGGCCCCGCCTGCGACATTGGCGTTCACGAACCACAGTGCCTTCCCGGGCATGACGGCGATGCGCGCCCCATCGGGCGACCACGCCGGGGCACCCACGAGCGTGGATATGCGTACCTGTCCGGATCCGTCTGGCTGCATGAGCCAGATGCCGGCAGTGGAGGCATCACCCAGTCGCTCGAAGGCGATTCTGCGACCGTCCGGCGACCAGGCTGGCCGGTCATCGGAAACGGCGGCGTTGGTGAGTTGCGTGACGGTCGCCTGCTTCAAGACATAGATGTGCGAAGTGGCGTCACTGCCGGAGCTCACGAAGGCGATCGCCCCGCCGAGCGCGGCGTCTGAGGTCCCGGATCTCCGCTCGCCGCTACGGTGGTGAAAGTGGCGGTCACGGTGGAGTCGAGCGCGGCACCACTCTCGTCATGGATCCCGGGAGTGATGACGAGCTTGTAGTCGGTGCCGGCAGCCAGTGAAGCATCTGGAGAAAATTGAGCTGTGAGCCCCGCAGGGTCGCTTCGTTGCACCGTGCCGGGCACCTGGGTGCCGTTGGTCCACAGCTGGATTGATGCCGTGGTGAGCGTCGCGGCATCGATCGGCTGACTGAAGACAACGCCGATGCGTGCGTTCAAGGGAACATCGCGCTTGTGCGGGGGCGGACTGGTGCGCACGACAGTCGGCACCCCGCTTCCTGGCACGGCGCGCATGTAGATGATGGAATCAGCCTCGGCAGTCCGCACGATAAAGGTGAGGGTGTCTCCAGCTGCCGCCGGCAACGCCACGGGGTCAAAGCCACCGTCCGCGAAGGTCGCGCGGGCGCGACTGCCAAGGTGTGGATCGGAAATGTCCACCGTCCGGCCGCCAGGCATCGTGCCTGGTGGCAGTGAGACGTAGACGAGCATGGAACCGAGCGACGCATGCACGGCGCATTGCCGGCTCCCGCCGCAGTCGGGACCGCGATCACCGGACTGGATACCACGAACATGGAGCCTGGCTGCGCCGGCCCATTGCGATGCGGCTCCGTGCCGTTCGAGCAGGCACCTAGCAGTGCCGCGACAGCTACCAGCCCCCGATTGCGCGTTGTCATCGTTTTGCTTCCCGATCCACGGTTCAATTACGACTGCCCGGCGACCTTTACGGGCGAGGCGCCACTCGCCAGTGCGCTGCCGTTCGTCGTGCCGTCGCCGAGTTGACCGGCGATGTTGATTCCCCAGCAGTAGGCCACGCCCTCAAGCGTTACTCCGCACGCGTACCCATTCCCGGTGCTGATCGTGGCGAAGGCGTGCCCCCCCGACACGGGTTGGGGCACCATGCCGGGAGCGTCCCAGCAGTACGCGGCGCCCGTCGTCGTGACTCCGCAACGCCCCAGATCGATACTCACGTTCCCGAAGGTGAGCCCCCCTGGGACAAGTGCAGGCTTGGGATCGCAGCGCACAGGGAACGCACGATCGGCCGCCCTGATGAGCCCGCACTGTGCCGACCCCTTGCTGTTGTTGCCCCAGCAGTATGCCGCGCCAGCGGTCGTGACGCCGCAGGCTTCCTCGTGCTCACCGACGCTGACCGTCGTGAAGGTGAGTCCTCCGAGCACTTCCACGGGCGCGGTACGGTTCGTCGAGTCGCCGAATTCGCCGTTGCCGAGCTGGCCCCAATTGTTGCGCCCCCAGCAGTACGCAGCGCCGGCCGTCGTCACACCACAGGTGGAAAAGAGCTGCGTGCTGATCGACCGGAAGGTGAGTCCGCCCGCGACCGCCCGGGGCGTCGCACTGCTGGTGGTGGTGCCATCGCCCAGAGTCACCATAGGTATTGCCGCCCCAGCAGTAGGCGCTGCCGGTCGTCGTGACGCCGCACACGGCATCGTCTCCATCGACCCCGGCGGCGATGACGGGCCCGAAAGTGAGGCCTCCTGCGACCGGGCTGGGGGTGCCAAGCCAGCCTTGACCCCAGCAGTATGCGGCGCCGCTCGTGACGACGCCGCAGGTGAAGCCATTCGCGACGTCGACAACCTGGAAGGTGAGGCCACCTGTGACGGCAACAGGAACCAGGCTGCTTGTGCTCGTGCCATCGCCCAGCTCACCCGCGGTGTTGTCTCCCCAGCAATAGGCGGCGCCCGCGGTCGTCAGCCCACAGGTATGACTGGCGCCCGCGCTCACCGAGGCAAACACCAGGTTTGCTGGGATGGTCGTGCAGGCAATGAGGACATTGCTGACATCGGCACCACCCACGGTCCCGCTCCCGTTCGTGACGCTGCACGACTGCGCGGGGCTCGTCGGCTGCGAAAAGACGGTAATGTTGTAGGCAGCGCCACTGGCGAGCGCAGTTGCGAACGTGAATGCCCCATTGGCCGTCACCGTGAGCGGATCGGCACCGCCGTTTTGCAGCACCAGGCCCGAGCCCTGCAGGCCCGACACTGTTCCGCCAATCGTGAAATGGGGAGTGGGTGCCCGCCGCCGCCGTAGTGAATGGCGCGGCCACAGGCGCCTTGAGCGGCGTGCCATCGAGTCCGGTTACGGCCTGCGTGACTCGCAGTTCGTACTCGGTAAGTCCCGCGAGTGCGCTGTCGGGCGCGAAGAGTCGCCGTCAGGTGCAGGGATCGCCCGCCGCAAGGTGACCGGACACTGAAGTCGCCCCTGCGCCAGAGCTGGATCGCGCCGACCTTGAGGCTCGCCGCGTCGATCGGCTCGCTGAATACGACCACCATGATGGAGTTGAGCGGCACGTCACGCTTGTGGACCGGCGGGCTGGTGCGCACCACGATGGGAGGCCCGTCACCGGGCACGGCACGCATGTACGTCACCGACGTGGTATCAGCCCGTCGCACGGTGAAGGTCAGTGTATCACCCGCGTCGGCGGCCAGGGAAACGGGGTCGAAACCGCCATCCACGAATGCGGCGCTGACACTGCTGCCGAGATGCGCATCGGCAATGGTGACCGTCACTCCGGCGGGCATCGCGCCGGGCGGCAGGGAGATGTAGACGACGGTGGACGCTGCGGAGGTACTGTGCGGCGTGACGCCCGTATTCGAGTGGATGCCCGCGGCGTTGGGCACGGGACTCGAAACCACGAAAGGCGAAGGTGTGCGTGAGGCCTTGTCGGCCGGCTCCGAGTTGCTCGAGCAGCCGGCGGCCAGTGCCGCCAACGCAAGCCCAGCAGCGACTGCGAGGCTGCTTCGCCTCGGCTCCAGGGGATCGATGGCAACTGCTCGAGTTGTGTTTCGCATTGCTGCCTCATTCCGATTGACCTTAGTACTAACGGCCAATTTGCCTGGTCTTGCTCCCCGTGGGCGCCGCGTCTGGCTGCGAGCCTGCGACGCCAGGGCAAGGCGTGGGTCCAAGGGCCGTCTCACGGAGCCACTTGCCGGAGCGCGGGGAGGCATGCTGGAACGTAGGTGCCGACCCCCTCCCAGTGACCGCAGTTCGCAGTGTTGGGACTTGGCGGTGAGCCGGAGGTGATTTGGCCATGGATCACTGTGGAGTAGTAGTGACCAGATTCGTCCCGGTAGGTCAGCCGCACGCTCGCTTCGCCTCCAGTTGAGCGCGTGCCATGACCGTCCTCGAAGGCGACCTCAAAGTCTCCGTAGATATTGTGGAACAGCGCTGTGGACTCACCAGCCGGGACGGCGAGGGATCGGGCCCAGATGCGCGGCCATGGCGTCTGTACGCCAGGAATGGACAGCATTTCGAGGCCGACGATTTCGAGTCCGGCGTGTCCCGACGCATCTGAAACGTCGAGTTGCGGGGCGTAGATCCAGTACCCGGAATCGGGGGTCTTCTCTGACTCCACTACTGAGAACGACTGTACACGCCAGGTAGGGCTGTGAGCGCATAGGCGTCTTGCGGCCGAGCAACCCAAGGGGAGTGCAACCGCCAGAGGCGATAAGGGCGGCTAGGGCGGCCCGCATCCTGATCATTACTCGGTTAATCAGCCCGGACATGACTTCCATCACTGGCTTGCTGGAGCGCGCGGTGCACCTGTTGCGCTACTTGCGGGGGCGGCCGTTCCGGATAAGACGTGCTGGCAGTCTCCATAGCCATGCCCGTTCCCGCTGGTGTTCGTCGTAGGCATGCTCCCGGGGACGACCGGGCCCGCGGCCAGGAGAGTGTCCACCCGACCGATATCGTCCCTGAAGATGATGGTCGCCGTGGCCTGGCCCGCCGCGACGGGGTGATCGATCGTATACGACACTTCGTAGTCGCCGTACAGTTCGCTGAACATCACTGCGCTCTGCCCTGCTGGCACCATGGTGCCAGTGGAGCACACCGATCCCAATGTGCTGAAGCCAGGAAGGGACAAGAGCATCGCTGTGACCGTAGCTGCGGAGCCACCTCCAGACGCGGCCAGCACAAGCTGGGGGGCGTAGTTGTAGCGGCCGGTGTCGCCCTGACTTTGATACTCGACCATGCTGAACGATTGAACCGTCAGTACAGCCTTCCGGCCGATCGAGCTCGGTCCCTCTGTGCCAGAGCAGGCCAGGGCCAGGCTAGTGGCAACGATGAGGCCGCAGGTCGCGCGCACAAGGCTCCTGCCGTTCATCGCCTTGGCATCCACGTCATCACCCTGGGCTGCGTAAACCCGTCCTGCCCGAGAACTGGGGGCAGCGGCCGACTTGGAGGCCGTGCTCGGGGCGTTCAGGGGCACGCAGTTGGAGCCGTTGTTGGGCCCGCCATAGTAGTACTGGTGTGCAGGGCCCTCGAAATAGACCGGTGGCGGCCCGCCAGGCGTGACAGCGCCATGAGCCGTGAGGGTATCGGTGCGGCCGGCATCATCCCGATAGAGGATGGTCGCGCTCGCCTCTCCCGGGGTGGCCCGAACACCGGAGCCGGCAACGGAGGCAGCAAGCTGCCACGCGTAGTCGCCGTACCGCACCTCGTCGAACATTTCCATGCTTGAGTCGGCGAACACGGTTGTACCGGGCGAGCAAATGTCGAAGGGCGATTGGAAGCCTGGAATGGTGAAGGTCATCTTGAACACAGTGGCGCTCGACTTGCCTCCGGTCTCGGCCAATTGAAGCCGTGGGGCGTAGACGCGCACGGACGTGTCACCTGCAACCTGCTCCTCTATGATGCTGAAGGAGCGGACCGCGAGCACGACGTCTGATGGCCCCGGGGCTCGTGTCTCAGTAGTGAAGGGGATGACCACATTGCCCGCTAGCGGCTGCCCGCCCTGGGCACCTCGAATCGCCGATGTCAGAACCAGTGCGTAGTCCGTCCCGAGACTGAGCGGGACCGAGGGTTCGAAGCGTGCAACGAACGACCCCGACCAATTGGAGCCCGCACTGGTCCACCAGTGTCCCTCGACGGCAACGTCGCCCCGCTTCAGCTGCGCGGCAGGCACCGACCCAAGAGATCAAGGAATCCCCATCAATCGGCTCACTGAAGAACAGGAGCACGCTGGAGCCGAGCAATACGTCCTGTTCATGAGCCGCCGGGGTACTCCGAACTACGCTTGGCACGGAGGTCGAGTGGGACAACGGCGGCATATGATTGAGCGAAGCCGTCGTTGCTTTGATAAACCGAGAACACGAGAGTATCCCCAGCACTCGCCTGCAGGGCGAGCGGGTCCACGCCACCTGACTCCGTGGGAATGCCGGGAAAGCTGTCCAATTGCTCAGTGCGCACGCGCCTGATCGATACGGAAGCATTGCTCGCGAACGCCCCAGTTGGCGCCGAAACAATACTCCAGGAGCCGGAGTGACCCTGGAAGACCAGCGGGCGCGATACAATGAAGGGCCCGGCAGTGAGCGGAGCATCGGTCGTTTCCGTAGCTAAACGGCACAGCCACTGCTGCCGGGAGTGGGTCGCCATCCAGACCGCGGATGCCCTGGGAAATATCCAGCTCGTAGTCCGTGGCCCTGGACAGCGGCGCGGCAGGAGCAAGTTCCACTGCGGTGTGCGCGCTATCGCTGAACCGCAGCAATCCGGTGACCGCCGACGCCACGGGTGCTGAGGCGCACCGACCCGTCCGTCAGCGTTGCCGCATCAATCGGCTCGCTGAAGACGATCGCCATCCGTGCATTCAATGGCACATCCCGCTTGTGCGGCGGCGGACTGGTGCGGACAATGACCGGCCGCCCATCCCCGGGAACTGCGCGCATGAAGGTCACCGACTCGCCGTTCTTCGTCCGGATTGTCAGGGTCAGGGTGTCCCCCGTGGCAGCCGCCAGCCCAACCGGATCGAACCCACCATCGGTGAACGTCGCACTGGCACTGCTGCCGAGCCGCGCATCGGTGATGGCTGCAATACGACCATCAGGCATTGAGCCGGGCGGCAGCGAGACGTAAACGAGCGTGGACGCAGGTGAGGCACTGTGAGGCGCGGTGCCCGTGTTCAAGTGGGCGCCCGAGGTATTGGGCACCGGACTCGATACCACGAATGGCGAAGGCGTGCGCGTGAGGTCTTGTCGGCCGGCTCCGAGTTGCTCGAGCAGCCGGCGGCCAGTGCCGCCAACGCAAGTCCAAGAACTGCTCGAGTTGTGTTTCGCATCGCTGCCTCATTCCGACTGACCTTACTTACTAACGGCCAACCTGCCTGATCTTGCTCCCCGGGCGCTCAGCGTCCGCCCACCAGCTCGAACCCCGCCCAGTAATACGGACTCGCCGTCGCCGGCACTGCCAGCAGCGCACGCTGCGCAGCTGCGAGCGCGCGGCCAGGATCGGCGCCCACCACGTATCCCTTGTAGAACTGCTGCATCAGCGCGGCGCTGGCCCGGTCCTGGACCGGCCACAGCGTCGCGATGACGTGACCCGCGCCGGCCGACAGGAACGCACGCGCCAGCCCGACCCAGTCATCGCCAGCCGGTACGTCGCTGAGCGCGCCTGAGCCAAGCCCTGTCTGGCACGCCGACAGCACGACGAGGTCCGCCGCGAGGTCGAGGCCGAACACCTCGTGCACCTCGAGCCGGCCGTCATCGCCACGATCCGGCGCAAACTCGACATACGAGAAGAGCGGATTCTGCTTGTTGAGGACGCCGGTCGTCGCGAGGTGGATGAGACGCCGGGTGGGTGCTTCACGACGGAACGCCGCCTCGGTCGCGGCACTTCCGCTCACCACCCGTGTGTCGGCTCCGCCGAGTCGCGCGATTGCCGCCACTTCGCTGGATGAGGAGGACAGCGCCTCAGGCTGGGGCGCGAAGGCAAGTACCCCAGCCGTGGCATGCGTCGGCTGCCGTGCGCCGAGTGCCAGCCACACCGACGCCGAGGGTGTGACCATGACCTGGTACCGCTCGATCAGGTACTGCCCCCGGCCTTCGCCGGCCAGCAGCGCCGCGAATGGCAGGTAGTGCAGCTCGGCGTGCGGCACGATCGTAAGTCGCGTCTTGCCGCGGAGCAGCCCCGCCGTCTCGATCGGGCCGATCAGGTCGCGATGAAGCTGCCGCAACGGGGCTCGCCACAGCGAATCGAGGCCGGCAGCACCGCGCGGTGCCAGCGTGCCGCGGACGAAGTCGACCAGCTGGGCGATGTCCTTGCGGTTCACGCCCAGCTTGAGCGCGGCCACCGTGTCATGGGTGACAACGAAAGCCAGCGCCCCGTCATCACTCAGCAGGTACTCGATGAAGGCCTCGTCGGGCCCCAGGCGCTCCGCGACACTGCTCCACGCCACCGTCTCGCGCGTCACCAGCGCCGCGTGCCTCGGTGCCTGCTCACGCACCTCGAGCAGCAGCTCGGCATATGATGCCTGGGCATGCAGCAATGCCTCGCGATTGACTGCCTCGATCCGCGACAGGTCGGGGCCCCGAAGCGCCTGGCCGCTCGACGGCGAGCCCTGGAGCTGGCTGGTCAGGTCGCCGATGTGACGGCGGAGGTCCTGCTCGCGAGCCGCGAGTTCCTGGCCCGTGTCTGCCGGCGTCGGCGACACGACCTTGCGCCAGCAACTCGAGCATTTCGTTGGCGCGCATCTGTTCGCTTGCCGTGAACGCAGCCCCGACCCGGCCCCGGTCGCGCTCGAGCATGGCGAGCTGCGCGTAGACATCCCACTTGTCGGTGAGATAGCCCGATCGCCGTTCGGCGAGCGCCAGCGACTGGCCGGTGCGTTCGACGTCGGCGATGGCCAGGCGCAACTCACCGGCGGCCGCGTCCGTCGCATTCTGGTCGAGGAGGGTCGCTCCGAGCCCCGCGTGCAGTCGCCACGTGACCTCGGGCGCGATCCGGCCGCTGATGCTGGCCAGCGCAGAGCGATACAGCGATGTCGCAGCGGCGGGAAAGCCTGCTGCTGCCTCCAGTGCGGCCCGCTCGCCCTGCGCCGCGGCCGCCGCAACCTTGTCGCCGAGACGGTTCAGGTCGCTCGCCGCCGCGGCAAGTTCACGCCGCGCGCCCGGCGGTGTCCCCGCGTGCAAGCGCGAGTCGCCCGAGCCAGAGACGGCTGAGCGAGGCGGCGCGGCGGTTTCCGGTCGCAAGTTCTGTCGCGCGGGCCGCGCTGAGCAGTTCCTGCGCCCGGACGAAATCGCCCTCGTCGAGTGCGAGCATCCCTCGTCCCTGCTGCGCCTCCGCCTCCCCGGCACGGTCGCCCGCCCGGTGATAGAGCAACTCGGCACTGGCGTACAGTCGGCCGGCCTCGGGGCGATTGTTGAGCTGGATGGCCACATCCGCTCGCGCCAGGGCGAGAGCTGCCTGTACGCCCGGCTCGACCCCTGCCGAGTCGGCGAGATGCTGTGCCTGGCGCAGGTCATCCAGCGCTCCCTGCAGCTCACCCTCGGCGGCCCGGATTCCCGACAGTTGCTGCCGCACGGCAAGGGCATCAGCCAGTGGTCCGGTTCGGTCATAGATGGTCAGGGCCTCGCGCAGGTCGGCTTGCGCGGCGGGATAGTCCCCGCGCCGCAATTCGAGGTCACCAAGTCCACGGAGCCCATCTGCGAGGTCGGCCCAGCGTTGGCCCCGGCGCCAGATTGCGAGCGCCTCGCGATACTGCGCATCCGCGCGAGCAAAATCTCCGGAGAGACTTGCGAGTGCGGCGAGGTTGACCAGGTTCGTCGCCGCTACCTCCGGGCGGTTGTCTCGTCGATTGATGACGAGCGCGGCGTCGAGTTGCCGCCTGGCCTCGTCCAGATCGCCTGCGGCCTGGGCAAGTCCCGCCAGGTTGTTGTAGTCGGACGCGAGCCCGCGCGAATCACCGATGCGCTCACGCAGGGCAATGGCCCGCGCGTAGGATTGACGGGCGCCGGCGATGTCGCCGCGCTGCTCGTCGATGCCTGCCAGTTCCGACGTCGCGTTGGCCTCGACGCGGATGTCGCCAACGGCAGCGGCCAGGATGCGTGCGCGCTGGAGGTATGCGGTCGCACTGTCGGACTGGTCATCGTGCTGGAAGGCAGCGCCAATATTGCCGAGGGCGGCGGCCATGCCGGCGGTGTCGGGGATGGACCTGGCCATTGCAAGGGCTCGGCGCCAGACCGTGATTGCGGCGCCAGCGCCATCCCGGCTGTACACGGCAACCCCTTCGCGGCGCGTGCTGTCGCCCGCGACCTTGGCGGTGCGACGCGCCGGTGGCCACGCGGTGAACTGGTCGACCTGGTGCACCAGGAATTCATCCTGCCACGCCGCGGCATAGGCTGCAGCAAGTCGGCGAGCGAGGGCAAGCTCGAGCGACGTCGTCGGGGAAGCGCCTTGTGCCGCATGAGCCAGCGTCTCGTTCAGGGCATCGCGCGCTTCGATGGGTCGGGCTCTTACCGCGAGGACAAGAGCGGAGTCGGAGAGGCGGGGGGCGAGGACGCGGAGCGAATCATGATTCGAGCGCGAGTGCGACCGGAGGAAACCCGGCCAACTCGACCGAGGGGGACGGGGGCGCCGGTCCGGCTGATGTCGGTCCATTGCCCACCCGGAACTCGATCAGCTCGGACGACGCCCAGCGGCCCCACGCCGTGCGGGCTTCCACCTTCCACAGATACGGCTGGTTCGCGACCAGGATGACGCTAATCCGGAAGCGTGACCGCCGTGTCGGTGGTTTCCGCCTCGAACACCGCCGTGCCGCTGGAGCTGAACAAGGTCGCTCGATAGCGATCGGCACCGGCGACGGCCGTCCATCTCAGTGCTGTTGCC
Organism: uncultured Gemmatimonadales bacterium; assembly: GCA_963846945.1. Classification (GTDB taxonomy): domain Bacteria; phylum Gemmatimonadota; class Gemmatimonadetes; order Gemmatimonadales; family GWC2-71-9; genus JAGGAG01. The sequence goes on from CAWJXX010000006.1 coordinate 34,824, forward strand.
TCGGAGACATTGCCCACCGGGGCAAGCAGCGCCGGTGTCGACCCCGCCGTGATCGTCGGCCCGCGATGCTCCTTGCCGCCCGTTCCGCTGGGCCAGACCAGCAGCAGAAGGGCTGCCGCCGCCGCGAGCGTGCCAAGGCCCGCCAGAAGATTTCGGCGTGACGTCGAGCCGCCTCGCCATGGGGTTGCGTCGACCTGCCTCCGCGGCGATTTCCGGATCGGCCAGCAACTCGACCACCGAGGCAACCTGCAGGCGGCAGTGGCCGCAATCCGGCGAGGTGCGCGATCCTCTCCGGCAGCAGATCCGCGGGCAGTTGACCCCTCCACAAACTCGGCTACCGCCACCTCGTCCAGATGCTCGCCGCCTTCAAGCGCCGCGCTGCCGGCAGAAGCCCTGAGTCCGGCCGCCAGCTGGCGAAGGTCGGCGACCCGTGCCTGGCAGGACTTGCAGCCCGGAACGTGGCGCGCGACTTCTCCGGCTGGGGCGAGGTCGCCTGCCACGACGAGGAGCAGCAGTTCGGCGTCTGATGGACAGTTCAAGGCGTCGAGGATCCGGTGGCCGTGAATGGTGGGACGGGCGGCATCACCGCCGTCAGTTGCATTGAATTACGGAATGGGCCCGGGAAATTGCTCATTCGATATCACCGGGGCCTATGCCCTCCTGCTCCAGCCTCGATCTGAGGCTCTTGAGGGCCCGGGAGACCCGGTTGTACACCGTCTTGGCATCGGGCCAGCCGACCAGCCGGGCGACATCGGCGGCACCCATCCCGTCGACCACGAACAACTCCACCGCCAGGCGCACGTCGGCAGGCTGGGTGCCGAGCAGGGCGGCCATCCGGCGTGTCGGCTTCCGCACTCTCCAGTGGATCATCGGGACCGACTACGGCGTCGAACCCGGCATCGCGAACAGGCCGGCGAACGGCAGTGATGCCGGGGCAGGGGGCGATGAGATGCGTGGCGCGCACCTCGCGCAGGAACTGCGGAAAGGTGCGAATCGGTCCGGTGCCGGCAGCGATTCGTTCGTAGGCTTCAGCGTGGGAGAGCCCCTCTATGCAGATGACGCGATAGATCTCCTGCTGCAGGGGAGAAAGCTCCCGGGGGATGACGCGTCGTTGCCGCCCGTCACGTTTCCGCAGGAAGTCGACCGTGAGGTTGCGAACGACAACGACCAGCCAGGTCCCGGCGTTGACCCGCTCGCCCGAGCGTTCGGCGTAGCGCCGCATGCGGGCGAAATCGTCGGCGGTGAGCGCTTCGCACACGGACGAGAAGAGGTCCATGACATCGTCATGGTCCGAAAGCAGGCGCCGGATTGTGGCGAGGATGAGTTTTCGGTAGCGCTCGTGGAACAGGTCCCACGCGGCCTGGGAATCGCCCGCGTTCAGCTTCGCAAGCCAAGGCTCCACGAGTGCTCCCAGCGCGGGTGGCCCGGGCAGAACGTACGGCTTGCGCGCGATGCTGTCAAACAAGAAAAGCGCGCTGCGACCGGCTGGTCGCAGCGCGCGAAGTACAAGGCGAACGATCTATTGCTTCGGCGCGAGCGCCTTCCGGATCGCGTCGTCAACCGTCACGCGATGCTCGACGGCCAGCTCCTTCTGCAGCGTTGCCTTCCCGGCATCTCCACCAACCCTGCTGAGCGTCTGCACCGCGCTCACCGCAAAGAGCGGGTCGGGGTCGGTGAGGTACTTTGTCGCGGTCTCGATCGCCGGACGTCTTGTCGGGACGACCAGCCAGGTAGCGCAGCCCGGCCTGCCGCAGGTTTCTCGGTTCCGACGGTGCGGTGAGTGCAATGAGCGCCGCGACCACCTGCGGATCGTCCTGGTTGCGGATCTGATAGGCGGCTGATTGCCGGAGGTCGAGCGGGAAGCCGGGTACGGTCCGCGCGATGAGCAACTGGCGCGTTGCCGGGTCAGCCGGGTCGAGCTCGGCGATCGCGCGCGATCGCACATCGGTGTTCGGGTCGGTCTCCAGCATCGCCCGCGCAATCGGGCCGCGCGGCCGCGGAGTCCAGGGCCGCCAGTGCCTCGATGGCGCTCCCGCGTACGCCGCTTGCCGGGTCGCGAAGGGCCGAGCGGATCAGCGCCGCGTCGGAGGGATCATGGCGCTGGGCGAGCTGGTCCATCGCGACCTCCCGCAGGATCGCCTCGCGCTCGTTCAGCACGATGAAGCGTCGCGCGCTGTCGGCCGCGGCATCCGCGTTGCTGTCCAGCGCCCGGAGCGCCCAGTTCCTCGCACCGAACTCGAGATCGTGCATGGCCATCGCCGCCAATTCGGCCGGCGTCTGGTCCGTCTTCACGGTGCCCAGCAGCCAGGCACCTTCATCGAACCGGAAGGAGAGCGGCTCCTGCGGGAGGGGAAGCGTGAACGTCTCTTCCTGCTTGGTCACCATGATCTCGCGCCGCACCACCGAGTCGGCGGTGATGATGCGGATCGTGACCGGGAAGCGGAACAGCGGATGGGTGGAGTCGATGGTCTGCGTCTGGCTGACGGTGACATGGAGGTTCTTCGTCGCGGCATCCCAGTGCCGCGTGACCTTCACCTTGGGATAGCCGATGCCGTAGCACCACTGGTCGAAGAACCAGTCGAGGTCCATGTTCGCCGTGCGCTCGAAGGCAATCGCGAAATCTTCCGTGCGCACCGGCTTGTAGGCGTTGTCCGTCAGGAAACGGCGCATGCCGGCCCAGAAGAGCGAGTCGCCCAGCAGGCGACGAAGCTGGTGCGCGACCTGCGCGCCCTTGGGATAGATGTGCCCGGTGAAGAACAGCTGGATCGGGTCAGCCGAGGCTGTCGCCGTAGACCAGCGGGCGCTCCTGGTTGAGGTCGGCCGCCATCGCCTCCCGCTGCTGGTAGAACCACGAGAGCTGTCCCGCGCTCCAGCCGCGGCTCTTCTCGTTCTGCACCGACTCCATGTAGGTGGTGAGCCCCTCGTTGAGCCATGCGTGCGACCAGGTGGCGGTGGTCGTCAGGTCGCCGAACCACTGGTGCGCCAGCTCGTGCGCCACCAGGCCGCGCCCGCTGTGCTGCGGCTCACCGTCGGCGCCATGGAGGACCAGGTCCGTCTGCGTGGTCGCCGAGACATTCTCCATTCCGCCATAGGTAAAATCGGGAATGACGGCCTGGCTGTACTTGGGCCAGGGATAGTTCACGCCGAGCACCTCGGAATAGATCTCGATCATCGACGGCGTCTCGCCGAAGGCGCGCCAGCCGGCGGGCACGGTGTCGGGTGCCACCCAGTAGTCCACCGGACGGCCGCGCCACTGGTCATGCAGCACCGTGAGCGGGCCAATCACGACAGAGTAGAGATAGGTGGACGCCGGCTTCTCCTGCGACCAGTGCCACACCGACTGCTTCCCGCCGGCCACCGGGGTGACGTCCACCAGTTTTCCGTTGGACAGCACCGACATCCCGGAGTCGGCCGTCACCAGGAACTCCCAGGTCGCCTTGTCGTTCGGCCAGTCGTAGGTCGGCACCCAGCTCCGGGTCTCGATGGCCTCGCCCTGCGACCAGACGACATGGCTGCGCGGCACGAAGTAGAGCCCGCGTTCCGGCACTGCCGGTGTAGGTCAGCGTGAACACGGCGGTGTCGCCCGGGGCAAGCTTCTTTGGCAGCTGCACCGTGACATGGGTCGTATCGGCCCTGTACTTCAGCTTGCGCCCCTTCGCATCAGTGGCGCCGGTAATCGTCAGGTGATCGGCATCGAGGCGGACCGTGTCGGTCGCCGTCGTGGCAACAACCGTCGTCTGGACATCGCCATGCACGGCGAGATGGGACCAGTCAACGCCGATCGCGATGCGCTGGTGGACGAGATCGAAGCGGCGCGGCCGCTCCGCCCAGGTCCGTGGTGGGGTGTACGCGCCAATGCTCTGGGCGGAAGCCGTCGCGGGGAGGCCACAGGTCCCCGCGAACAGCGCGAGGTGAAGAAATGACACGTGAGGGCAGGGCGGAGAATGTGCCGCATTGAGAGCTCGTCAGCCAAGTAGTTGTTCGCCGGACTCGAGCGCCCGCTTGACGTCGGCGGACGACCGAGTGATGAGGTGGAGCAGGCCGCGAAGGTCCGCGGTGACGGGGCGCGCGACGAAAACACGGAACCGGCGCGCGCTTCGGTAGAGTTGTCCCGCAATTGCCGGAAGGCCGAGTTGCCCCGCGCGACCCTGGTCGGTCAGGCGCTCCACGCGGCCATCGCGGGTGCGCAGCGGGAGGTCCACGCTCAGCATGTTGGGTCGCGACGGGTAGTCGATCAGCAGCTCGCCCGGTTCCAGCCCGACCTGTCGCGCCACCGAATCCTCCACCCGTTCCAGCAGGGCCGGTTCATCGGCCACCCACTCCCGCGCCGCGGGAGGGACGTCGCTGGCCGGCAACTCGAGCGCCCGCTTGTACAGGCGACGCGCGCGCACCGACCGCGCGAGCTCGCTGCCATCGCGCGAGAGTTGCTCCATGACCACGTCGTCGGTGGCGTCGCTGATTTCCTCGATGCGCAGGGTGCCCAGTGCCACGGCCTGGCGGACGGCGCGCTTGAACATGCAGGTGGCCGAGCGCACCGCATGGTGCCAGTAGACGTTCCGGTACATCTGGTACTTGGCGAAGAGCAGCGATTCGAGTGCGCTCACGCCCTTCTCGTGCACCCCGACCTCGAGGCGGCCCGCCGGCGTGCGTACCAGGGTGAGCGACGCGAGCAGCCGCTCGACATCGACCGTGCCGTAGGGCACGCCGCACATGTACGCGTCGCGGCTCAGGTAGTCGATCTTGTCCAGGTCGAGCGACCCGGAAATGAGCCCCACCAGCGGACTGGTGCCCCCGCCCACGATCAGCGTCCCGACATCGCGGGCGAACAGCTCACCGCCGATCGCTTCCAGCCGCTCTGCAAGCACTCCTTCGGCCAGCCGCATGACGCCCAGCTGTTCATGCGACGGAAACCCGGCTTCCTCCAGCGTATGCGAGAAGGGATAGTGCCCGACGTCGTGCAGCAGTGCCGCGAGCCGAACGGCCTGGCGCTCCCGTTCTCCCACTTCGGCGAGTTCGCCGCGCTCGTCCAGCGATGCGAGCGCGAGGCGCGTGAGGTGATACGCACCCAGCGCATGCTCGAATCGGGTGTGGGTGGCGCCGGGATAGACGAGGAAGGCATGGCCGAGCTGCCGGACGTAGCGAAGCCGCTGCACAGGTGCGGTGTCCAGCACGGCCAGCGCCGCCGGGTCGAGGCGGATGTTGTCCCAGAGCGGGTCGCGAACGACCTCGAAGTCGCGCGTGGTCAGTCCTCGTCCCGTTCGTCGGCGAGTCGCCACTGCTCCGGCGAACGCCACAGGCTGGACAGGATCAGCTCCCGCATCAGCACGAATTCCTTGGGCAGCCGGTCATAGAGTCGCTCGAAGAGCATTTCATGCCCCAGGATCTCCTGTTTCCAGACTTCGGTATCCACGCCCATCAGCTCGGTGAACGTCTCCGGCGAAAAGCCCTCGAGCCCTTCCCATTCGAGGTCGTCATAGCGCGGCATCCAGCCCAGCGGGCTTTCGGTCGCGCCGGACCGGCCGCTCACGCGGCGGAAGATCCACTCGAGCACCCGCATGTTCTGGGAGTAGCCCGGCCAGATGAAGTGGCCGTGTGCATCCTTGCGGAACCAGTTGACGCAGAAGATCCGGGGCGGGTCGATGATCTGGCGTCCCATCTGGAGCCAGTGATTGAAGTACTCGCCCATGTGGTAGCCGCAGAATGGCAGCATCGACATCGGGTCGCGTCGCACCTGTCCCAGGGCGCCGGTCGCCGCGGCCGTGGTTTCCGAACCGATCGTGGCCGCGAGATAGACGCCGAAGTTCCAGTTGGCAGACTGATAGACGAGTGGCACCACCGATGCGCGACGTCCGCCAAACAGGAACGCACTGATCGGGACGCCGCTCGGATCCTCCCAGGCCTCGTCGATGACGGGGCACTGCGATGCAGGGGCGGTAAAACGTGCGTTCGGGTGCGCGGCCTTGTGCCCCGAGTCCGGCGTCCACGGCTGTCCCTGCCAGTCGGTGAGGTGCGGAGGCGGGACTTCGGTCATGCCCTCCCACCAGACGTCTCCCTCGGGAGTTTCGGCGACGTTGGTGAAGATCGCGTTCGCGCGGATCGTTGCCATCGCATTCGGGTTCGATGCCTCGGAGGTTCCCGGTGCGACCCCGAAGAATCCCGCTTCGGGGTTGATGGCATACAAGCGGCCGTCCTCGCCGGGGCGGATCCAGGCGATGTCGTCCCCGACAGTCGTGACCTTCCATCCGTCATACGCCGGCGGCGGCACCAGCATGGCAAGGTTGGTCTTGCCGCAGGCGGAGGGAAACGCCGCCGCGAGATAGCGCTTCTCGCCCTCCGGATTCATGATCCCGAGGATCAGCATGTGCTCCGCCATCCAGCCCTCGTCGCGCGCGATGACCGATGCGATACGCAGCGCGAAGCACTTCTTCCCTAGCAACGCGTTGCCGCCGTAGCCCGAGCCGTACGACCAGATGCTCCGCTCCTCCGGGAAGTGCACGATGTACTTCTCGGAGTTGCAGGGCCATGGCACGTCGCGCTCGCCGCGACCGAGGGGGCGTCCCACGGAATGAACGCAGGGCACGAACTCGCCCTGGCCGAGGGCCTCGAGCGCCGCGCGGCCCATGCGCGTCATCAGGCGCATGTTCACCACGACGTACGGCGAGTCCGTGATCTCGACGCCGTACTGCGCGAGTGGCGAGCCCAGCGGGCCCATGCAGAACGGGACGACGTACATCGTGCGCCCGCGCATGCATCCGCCGAACACCCGCCGCAGTGTCTGCCGCATTTCCCGCGGGTCGACCCAGTTGTTGGTGGGACCGGCGTCCTGCTTGCGCTGGCTGCAGATGAAGGTGCGGTCCTCCACCCGGGCGACATCGCTCGGGTCGGAGAGCGCGAGATAGCTGTTGGGGCGGAGGGAAGGATTCAGGCGCTTGAGGGTTCCGGCAGCGATCATCTGCTCACACAGCCGCTCCGATTCCGAGACGGAGCCATCGCACCAGTGAATGGCGTCCGGCTGGCAGAGCTCGGCCATCTCCGCGACCCAGCCGACCAGGCGCTCGTGCTTGATCCAGCTCGGGGCGCGCGCGGTTGTGGCGGCAGTGGTCGGCAGCGTCGTGATGGTCATGCGGGACTCCCGGTCAGCTTCCCCCACCAAGGTGAATGGTGGTCGGCGTATGATAGGCCCGGTTGGCGGTGTTGCGGTCGCGCACCGACGGCGCCAGCACGACCGGGTCGGAGTACATCAGGTCGTCCGGATCCGGTGAATGCTGAAAGATGCCGATCGCGTGACCCAGTTCGTGGGCCGACGTAAGGTTGAGGCAGTCCTCGACGCCCGGGGCCGACTCGTCGAAGCGCAGTTCGATGTAAATCCGCATGGGCGGCGTGAGCTGGAAGGTGGCGGGATCCACGGCGATGTCCGTGGCACCCTGACACTGCCGGGCCATCGCGGGCAGGATGGGACCGACGCCCGGCGCCGGGCCGGCAATCACAATGATGTCGGCATTGCTCGAATCCGTCACCATCTGCCCACGGAACTCACCATAGAGGAACTCGCCCTCCCAGGTGGTGATCGCGGCCTGCATTCGGGCCGGCAGGCCGAGTGAATCCTGCGCCCAGATTCGAAGGGGCAGGCGAGACACCGGCCACGCGAACGAAAGTGTATCGGTGCCACCGGACGCGGCCGGTTCGATCAGGCGCCACTCGTAGTGGTCGCTCCGGAGTGGCGAGTTCGAGTCACCGCACGCCGCGACGAGGACGAGGAGAACCACGTGCAGGGCGCGACGCATCACTGCTTCCCCTTCAGGGCCAGGCCGACCCCGAGTGACACCTGTGGCACCCACTGCGTTCCGCCGAAGCCGACAATGGTCGTCTGGCTGGGAGTAAGCGAGTGCGTGTCCACCCGGGCACCGATCATCAGGTCGAACTTCTTGAGCGCCGGCAGGTAGTAGTCCAGTCCCGCGCTGAAGAGGGCGTTCCAGCAGCTGCCCTGCAGGAATATGCCGGTGTTGTCGCCCGGCAGCGTCCCGATCATGCCAATTCCTATGCGCCAGTGAAGCCGCTGGACGATGGGGCCGGCCAGGTTCCCGAGAAAACTGAGCGTCGAGATGTTGCCGAGGCCCACGGTCTGCTCCGGCTCGCTCGCGTGATATCCACCGGTCGCGAACGTCACCTCGAGGCCGACGCTCACCTTGGGGGCCACCGGAAGGCCGGCGCCAACTCGGATCATCGGTGCGACGGACTGTTGGGTCGTGATCGTCTCGCCGACGATGACATCATGGAGGAGTGGGGCGGCCCACTGGGCGCCAAGCTGGAAGTAGAGGTCGGGCTGCTGCGCCCGGGCAGGTCTGGCAAGGCCGAGGAGGGCCAGGGCCGGACAGAGCGCGATGAAAAATCGTTTCATTGGCCCGGGAAAATGGCCTGCCGGCAGGGGTGGGTCAACGAGCAGATGGGGGGCGTACTCCCGCAGGCGCTGCAGCGTCTTCCGGTCGTTCGTGACCTCGTCGTCGCCCTTGGGCGTCTCGAGCAACTTGATGACACCGGCGAAGCGGGGTTCGCGCATGATGCGACGAAACGGCTCTTCGCCGAGCGAACCATCACCGATCAACTCATGGCGGTCCTTGCGGGACGAAAACGGCGTCTTGGAATCGTTGAGGTGCAGGACGCGCAGGCTTTCCGCGCCGAGAATGCGGTCCCATGCTGCCCAGACGCCGTCGAACTCGCCAACCAGGTCATAACCGGCAGAATAGAGGTGGCAGGTGTCGGCACAGAAGGCAACGCGATGGCGCACGTCCTCGGCGATACCTTCCCGGAGCCGCGCCAGCTCCTCGAAGCGGCTTCCGAGCGCCGTGCCAGTTCCTGCAGTTGTTTCGAGGAGTACCGTTACGTCTCCCGGGACGGCCCGAAGGGCCCGCGTGTACCCCTCACTGTTGCGCTCGAGCCCGGCATCGAGGTCGTCCATGTAGTTGCCCGGATGAGACACGATGAAAGGGATGCCAAGTGCTGTACAGCGTTGAAGTTCGGCCGTGAATGCCTGCAGTGAACGCTGGACCTGGAGCGGGTCCGGCGAGGCCAGGTTGATGAGGTACGAATCGTGCGATACCACGGCGCGTAAACCACTGTCGGAGAATGCCTTGCGGAATTCGGCCACATTGGCTGGATCTATGGCTGGGTCACGCCATTGATTTGGGGTCTTGGTAAATACCTGAATTGCGGTCGCGTCAATGGCGAGTCCCCGCTCCGGCGCCGTCGCGAGTCCACCCTGGGTGCTGACGTGAGCACCGAGGCGCTCGTCAATCATGTCCATCATCCATTGATCCATTCGTGATAGAGCCCACTGCACCGATGATCGAGAACCGGCCCGTCGATACTGCTGTCGGGGGACGCCACCGCGCGACCGACCGGTCTCGAGCGCGCGCTGACCCGGGCCGGCTTTCTCGTGCTCGAGGCGGGCGAGAGACCGGAGCGAGACGAGCATCATGGTGCCGCGCTCGCACTCGTGACGCTGCCGCCGAATGGCGCCGGACTGGAAAGTCGTCTCGCCGAGGCCCAGGCGCGAGTGGGCGCCGATGTGCCGCTCGTGCTCCTGATGTCGGCTCCTGACCCGGAGCAGGCCGCGCAGGCCCTCACCGCGGGCGCCGCCGACGTGATCCAGCCGCCAGTGCATCTCGGAGAACTGGCCGCGCGGCTCGTCGCGCGCCTGCGCGAACGCGAGCACGCCCTGTCGGCGCGTGTCGCCACTCAAATGGAGCCGATGCTGCAGCGCGCGGTCGGTGCTCTCGGCATCGAGGATGTGCTCGGCCTCGTGGCGGCGCGGCTGGTTCAGTCGCTCGAACTGGCGCGCTGCGACGCGCTGCTGGTGCATCCTGGTGAACGCCACGCGCGCCGGGTTGCCATCGTTCCCGCTGAGCAACTGATGGATCACCGGATCGACCTCGGCTCATGGCCCGCGCTGGTGGAAGCTGCGCGCACGGGCGAGGTGGCGATCGTGCCGACGCCGGCGCCGGCCGCGCGAAACCCCAGCGAGGGCGAATCGGCTAGCGCGATGGCGCTTCCGGTGCGGGGAGCGGCCGGCGTCGCCGCGATCTTCCTTCTGGTACCGCGAGCCGATCGCGGCACCCTCTCCGCGGCCCAGGTCGCGTTCGCCCGCGAACTGGCGAGCGCCGCCGCGCCGGCGCTCGACGACGCTTCGGGCCTGCCCGCGCGCGACGACCATCGTGATCCACTCACCGGCCTCGAGCGCGGGCGTGCGCTGGAGCAGCGCATTCGTATCGAACTCGAGCGGGCGCGACGCTATGCACTCGGCGTGGCACTCGTGCTCATCGACCTGGACCAGCTGCGCGCCGTGAACGCCGTGCATGGGACGGAGGCGGGTGACCGGTTGCTGCGCGAGTTCGGTGCGCTGCTGGTGCGCGACATGCGGGTGCCCGACTTCGTCGCGCGGGTCGGCGGCGATGAGTTCGCGTTGCTCCTGCCCGAGACCGGCGTCGAGGGCGCGCGCACGGCAATTCGTCGCTTGCGCTTCCGGATGGGCGATCCCTCGTTCGCGAAGGGCATCGACCTGCGTCCCACCATAACGGCCGGCGTGCTCACGCTCCCATGGCCCGAGAGCGATCGCCCGGACGACGTGCTGGCACTCGCCGAATCAGCGTTGCTCCGGGCGAAGGCGCAGGGCGGGGAGAGGATAGGGACGCTCTAGAAGCGGCAGGAGCGGCAGGAGCGGCAGGAGCGGCAGGAGCCGCCAGCGCAAAAGCGCTCCCGCTCACCGCTCACCTCTTACCTCTTATCTTACCTCTTACCTCTTACCTCTTACCTCTTACCTCTTACCTCTCACCGTCTCCTCAGCCACGTCGCCGGATCCAGCGCAATCTGGTTTTCGCCCCGGATCTCGAAATGCAGGTGGGGCCCATAGTCCGACGACGCGCCGCCTACTGCGCCGACAACCTGTCCTCGCACCACCTTGTCGCCCTGTTTCACCGCCGCGCTCTGCAGCTGCATGTAGAGGGACCAGTAGCCGTTGCCGTGCTCGACGGCGACGGTGAGGCCGTACGTGCCCACCTGGCCCACCAGTCCCACGGTCCCGGATTCGACGGCCTTCACCGGTGTGCCCGCCGGGCGCGCCGATCCCGATGCCGTTCCACCGGATGACGCCACCACTCGGCAGCGTGTCGCGCCCGAACTTGTAGACGATCGTGCCCTGGACCGGCCAGTCGAGTTTCCCGAGGTCCGCAGTGGTGAGCGTCCCGGCTGACGGCGCAACGCCGCGCGCTGCCGCGCGGGCCGACTCGTCGCTGCGGCGCTTGTCGGCGTTGGCCAGCAGCGTCGTCAATCGGTTCGCGTCCTTGTCGAGCTGCGTGAGCTGCTGCTCGGTGTTCTTGGCACTGCGCTTGAGCGACTGCACGCGCTTCGAGCGCTCGGTCACCAGGTCACCGTAGCGCTGCAGCTCGGCCTGGCGCTCCTCCTTGGTGTGGTCGAGCTGCGTCCGGACCTCGAGGACGTTGTTGCGCTGCGAGGAGATCTTGTTTCGCAGCGCCTCGACCTCCTTGACGAGCTGGCGGTCCTGCTGGCTGGTGAGAAAGAGGTACTTGTAACGGCTCATCAGGTCGCCGAAGGACTCCACCGTCAGGAGCACCTGGTAGGCATAGAGCTGGCCGCGCTTGTAGATGTCGATGAGTCGCCGTTCGAGGACGGCATTCCGCTCGGCGAGGTTGTCGCTCGCGAGGATCAACTCGGCGGTGTTGCGATCGAGCTGGGAGGAGAGGCCACCGATCTGGCGGTCGATTTCGGTGACGATGCGCGTCGTGCTCTCGCGCTGCCGCTCCAGGTTGGTGAGTTCGTCCTCTTCGTCGTGCACCTGGCCCTGCAGGCGCTGCTGCTGCGCCTTGAGCCGGTCGCGCTCGGCGCGGATTTCCTCGAGGCGGCGGCGGGAGGCCTGGATGGAGTCGGGGGTCTGGGCGCCAAGGCGGCAGGGCGGCCAGGACGGCCAAGGAGACAGCAAGCCGAAGAGCAAGCGAGCACCTGCGGCATCGCGCGCAACCACCTGGCGCCCTGGCGCCCTGGCGCCCTGCCGCCTTGCATCACACTTCCTTCAAGTGCCGTCCGACGCTCAACAGGCTCCCGAGCAGCCCCAGCAGCACGCCGAACACGAGCAGCAGCGCCATTTCGACCGGGCGGAAGAACACCAGGTCACTGAGTGGCCCCGCGCCCTTGAACGCCGAGTATGCGCCATACGGCGAGACCCAGCGCCATGAGCCCGCCGAGGATTCCCTTGAGCGCGCCCTCGAGCAGGAAGGGCCCCCGGACGAACCAGTTGGTGGCCCCGACCACGCGCATGATCGCGATCTCGCGTGCCCGCTGCATGATGGTGAGCCGGATGGTCACGCCGATGATCACCACCGCAATCAGGGCGAACGCGGCGCCGATGATGAGCCCGACCACGCCGGCCATGTTGCGAAGCTGGTCCAGCCGCGAGACCCAGTCGCGTCCGTAGCGCACGTCCTCGACGAAGGGAAAGCCCCGGACCCGGTCCGCGACCGAGGCCACATGGCTCGGAGTCGCGGAAGCCATCCTTGAGCCGGATCTCGAGCGATGCCGGCAGCGGGTTCACCTGCAGGTCGCGGTAGGCATCCTTGAACTCGACCAGCTCACGCCGGGCCTGGGCCAGCGCCTGGTCCTCGGTGACGAACTTCACGTCGGCCACCTCGGGGAAGCTGGCGATGTCCTGCGACGCGAGCGTGATCGTCTCGGGCGCGGTGCCGCGCAGCAGGAAGGCAACGACCTCGACGCGTTCCTCCACGCCCCGCAGCGCATGGCGCAGGTTGAGGGCGACCAGCCCGAAGAGGCCGACCGTGAAGAGGGAAAATGCGATGGCGGTGATGGAGAGCAGCGAGAGCAGTGGCGCCCGCCGGAAGGAGAGCATGGCCTCGCGCAGGAGCAGGTTCATCGCAGTTCGTCCACGGCTTCGTCGGCCGCGCTGTCATACACCACGGCACCCTCGCGCATCTCGATGGTGCGATAGCTCGTCTGTCGCACCAGGTCGAGGTCATGCGTGGCCATGACGACGATGGTGCCCGACGTATTGATTTCGCGGAGCAGCTGGAACACGCCGCGGGTTGCCCGTTCGTCCAGGTTGCCGGTCGGCTCGTCGGCGACCAGGATCGCCGGATCGTTCACCAGGGCGCGGGCGATCGCCACGCGCTGCTGCTCGCCGCCCGACAGTTCCCGCGGATAGGCTCGCGCCTTGGCCGCCAGGCCGACCTGCGTCAGCACGCGCATCACCCGGGCGGGCACCGTGTCGCGTCGCGCGCCGGTGACTTCCAGCGCGAACGCCACGTTCTCCGATGCGGTACGATCCTCCAGCAGCCGGAAGTCCTGGAACACGATGCCGAGCTTGCGCCGCAACCGGGGAATGTCGTCGCCCTTCATGTTCTGCACGGCGAAGGCCGCCACCCGGACGTCGCCGCTCGATGGCCGCTGCTCGGCGAACAGCATCTTGAGGATGGTCGACTTCCCGGCTCCCGAGTGGCCGGTCAGGAAGACGAACTCGCCCTTGTTGATGGCGAAGGAAACGTCCTTGAGGGCCAGCGCGCCGTTCGGATAGGACTTGAAGACGTGGGCGAAGCGGATCACCTAGCCATCCAGCGCCTGTTCCAGGTCGGCAATGAGGTCGTCCGCATCCTCCAGGCCGCAGCTGATGCGGAGGAAGCCATCGGGGATGCCCATGGCCGCGCGGCCCTCGGCACCCAGCGCCCGGTGCGAGGTGAGGCGCGGCTCCGAGACGAGGCTCTCGACACCGGCGAGGCTCGGCGCATGGGTGATCAGCTGCAGCCGGTTGAGCATGCGCTCCGCGGCCGGGGCACCGCCGGTGAGCTCGAGCCCGAGCATCCCGCCGAATCCCCCCAGCGGCGCGCGGCAAGCGCATGGTCGGGGTGCGAGGCAAGCCCGGGATAGTGCACCCGCGCGATCGCCGGATGTGAGCTCGGCCCAGGTGGCGAGCGCCAGCCCGTTCCGGTTGTGGCGCTCCATTCGGACGGCGAGGGTGCGCATGCCGCGGTCGATGAGCCACGCGGAGTGCGGGTCGATCGATGCGCCCCACAGTTTCATGAGCCGCACCACTTCCTCGATCACGGAGTTGGTGCCGGCCACCGCGCCGGCGATCACGTCGCTGTGGCCGTTGAGGTACTTCGTGGCGCTGGTGATGACGACGTCGGCGCCATGCTCGAGCGGCCGGAAGTTGACCGGACTGGCGAAGGTGGCATCGACCAGCAGGCCGATGCCGTCGTGTCGCGCGACCTCGCAATCGGCTCGAGGTCGAGGATGCGCATCGTCGGATTGGTGGGCGACTCGACGAAGATGGCCCGCGTGTTTTGCCGCAGCGCCTTGCGCCAGCCGCCGGGGCTCGTCGGGTGCGACATAGGTCACCGAGATCCCGAGCCGGCCGAACTCCTCGTCGAACAGCTTGCGCGTGCCGCCATAGATCCACGAACTGCGACACGAGATGATCGCCGGGACGCAGCATCGCCAGGTGCGCGAGCGCGGTGGCGGCCATGCCGCTCGCGAGGAACAGCGCCGCTTCCGCGCCCTCGAGCAGCGCGTACTTCTTCGCGATGTCGACCTGGTTCGGGTTGTTGCCGTACCGGGTGTAGAGCACCTCCTCGGTCGGAGCCCACCGGATTGGTGAAGGTGCTGGACTGCATGAGCGGCGGCACGACCGGGCTCCAGTCCGGCCGGCGGTGCGGCACACCGTGAATCGCGATGGTGGAGAGGCCGAGCCGACGCGTCATGCCAGCGGCACGCGCACGTAGCCGGTACCCAGCGGACGCGCGAGACCCACCCGGCGCAGGCAGCTTTCGAGGGCGGCGTCGGTGCGGGCGGTCGTCCAGCCGAGCCGTGCCGACAGGGTCCGGGCCGCCGCATGGCGCCATGGTGTCGAGTTCCTCGAACACGAGTCGGACATCATCCGGCACGTCGCCCAGGAGCACGGTACCAGCCGTCCGACAGCACGGCCACGAGCAGCTGCTGGTGCTCCAGCACGGCGTCGAATCGACTCGAGGAAATGCTCGTGCAGCCCGCGCAGCGCGACGAGACGTCCCATGCGTTCCTGCGCCAGGCGCAGCAGCTTGGCGACGACCTCGTCGGCGCAGCTGAAGTCGAGCAACTCCACGTCCGAGAAGTCGAGCCGGCGCAGTGTCCCACTCCGAGGTCGCGAGGAGCGCCTCGATGCGCCCGCGGACCGCAACCCCGGTGGGGCGGGTGACGAGGTCGGGATACGGCGTGGCGACCGTCTCGCGCAGCATGCGCGCCACGGCGATCGTCTCGATCATCGGCGTCGCTGGCTCTCCTGGGCGGGGATGGTCATCTGCAACTGGGCTCCGGGAAAGAAGGAGAGGTGCTTCGCACCAGCGGGACGTCGTCATCCCATGGTGGCACGATCGCGAGCCGCGCGGTGCCGCTGCGCACGAGATCTTGCCCTGCCACGTTGAAGGTAGCGCTTGATACCGGCCAGTCCCTGCCCGCGGCCCGGGTCACGGAACCGGCTCACGCCCTGGATGAGCGCCGCCTCGAGAGCGGCGCCGTCACCCCAGCGGTCGCCGAATCGCTTGCGCCTGCGTGCGGCTCGAGCGAGCGACGGAAACCGATGCCGGCGTCGCTCACCGCGATGACGACCACCCGCGGCCCAGCCGCCGGCGAAAGTTGTATGCCTGGACCGCAACCCAGCCACCGGTGCCGGCGTGCTCCACAATATTCTGGCATGCCTCCGAAAGCGCCATACCGAAGCCCATCGTCGCCTTGGCCTCGAGACCCAGCTCGCCGGCCAGGATGCGCGACGCGCCCTCCTGAATCCGTCCCACCACCTCGTGGACGTCCTCGGTGGCCCGCACCGGCGTGACTTCGAGCAGCGACGTCGGACTGGCTTCGTCGCCGCGCGCGCGCGGAAGCTTGCCGTGCAGCTCGAACAATTCGGCGGCATGCTGGAAGAAGCCGGCCCGGGCCCAGTAGCGCCGCACCTCGTCGCTCGTCGGGCACGGCGAGCAGCGGCGTCTCGCCGCTCGGCCTCGGCGAGGGCCTGGCCGCGGTCAGCAGGCCCAGCAGGCCGTAGGGTGACGCCCACTGGGCGCCCCGCGCATCGAAGAGGAGCCGCTCCGCCGGGGGCCAGGTCCCGATCGCGGCGGCGAACTGGTCGAAGGTCCGTGTCGTCGAATGTGCTGTGGCACGTCGATGACGCGCTCACGGCGTCACCAGCTCGCCCGCGGAGGTGCTGCGCCAGTCCGCCGGCGCCGCGGAAGGCAGCGTTGCGCGCGCCAGCGCGGTTGCGGCGTCCGGAGCGCCTCTTCCAGCGGGTCACCGCCGAGCAGCCGCGCGCAAGAGTGCCGCGCCGAACACGTCGCCGCAGCCGGTCGGATCGGCGACCTCGACATGCGGGGCGGCGCAATCAGGGCGGATCGAGATCGGTCCGACCCTGCCGCCCGCGTGCGAGCACCGGCCGTCGCCCGGCGTCGGTCACGTAGACGCGCCCTCGGGTCCCAGCGTCACGACCAGCAGTCGACGCCCGCGCCGATGGCCTGCGCCGCCAGCGCGAGTGGATCTCGGCGAGAGCTGCCGCATCTCGTCCTCATTCATCTGGACCACGTCGAAGCAGCCGAACCAGGCTCGGCGCGTCGGCAAGCGGCTGCAGCATGCGCATGCCGTCCTGCTGCATGCCGAGGAACAGGCTGTGCAGGTCGCGCGTAGATCGGCCCCGGGAAGCCCTGCCGCAGCGCCTGCGCCGTGCCCAGGCACATCTCGAAGCCCGGAGATGAAATTGACGTAGATGGCGTCGAGGTCCTGCGACCATCGGGCCGAGCTCGCGCCAGGTCCAGCCCGGCACGCCGCCCGCACATCCGCTCGCAGCGGCGCTCGGTCGACTGGTAGTGCAGCACGACGCGGTTGTTCGGCGACCGGGACCTCGACGCAGCGCGCTCCCGGCGCCAGCCGCGTGAGCGTCGCGCAGGAACTCGGCCCGCCTCGGCGCTGAGGTCGCGTCCCACCTTGATGAGCGGGACGATCTCCCAGTCCGGCGGGAGGCGCGCGTCGAGGCTGGCGAGCGCATAGGCGATGCCGCCCCACTCCTCGACCGGCGGCGACGCCGGATCGCGTCCATGGATCACGTCCCAGACCAGCGAGCCGACGACGCCGAGCTTGCGCGTCACGGTGCATCGCGCTCAGCGCTCCGCCATCGAGGAACGCCTGGGCCGCGCCATAGACACCCGCCGTCCCGGTGAGCAGCGCCCGGCACGATCCGGCACGCCTCGACCGCCGGCTTGAATGCCCGGCGCGCAACCTCCCGCCGCGAGGGGACGAACAGATGGTCGCCCGCCAGCGTGACGCCGCCGCAGACCACGACGACCTCGGGATTGAAGACGTTGAGCAGGTTGGCGATGCCGGTGCCCAGGAACCGCGCGGTGTCGCTCACGACCTCGCAGGGCGAGCACGTCGTCCGTCGTGCGCCGCCTCGTAGACGGTCTGGGCCGTGACCTTGGTGAGATCGCCGCCGGCGAACTCGGCCAGGCGGCTGCTGGCGCCCGGACTCACCTCTTCTACGGCGCGGCGGGCGATGGCCGGCCCCGAGGCATAGGCCTCGAGACAGCCGTAGTTGCCGCACTTGCAGCGCCGGCCTTCGGTCTCGATCGTCACGTGGCCGATTTCGCCGGCGCAATCCGATGCGCCGTGATACCATCTCGCCGTTCACGATCAGGCCACCACCGATGCCGGTGCCGATGGTGATGCCGACCGCGTGGCGCGCACCCTCGGCCGCCCCGATCCACCACTCGCCCAGGACGGCGCAGTTGGCGTCGTTGTCGAGCGCCGCCGGCAGCTCGAGTCCCTGCGAGACCCGGTCGCGCAGCGGCATGTTGGTCCAGCCAAGATTGGGCGTGAGCAGGACCACGCCGCGCTTCCGGTCGAGCGGGCCGGGCGCGCCGACTCCAACGCCGGCGATCCTGATCCCGGGTACGGCGGCGCGCGCCTCCGCCATCGAGCGCCGGGCCAGGGCGAGGAGGCGCGTCATCACGTCGTCGGCGCCCGATTCCGGCATGGTGGGCTCGCTCACCAGGCCGTGCAGCGCCGATCCGTCCTCGGCGACGCAGCCGACGACCAGGTTGGTGCCACCTATATCGACGCCGACGATGTAACGGGTCATGAAATCCGGCTCAGTGCGAAAGGGCGGCGCGAACGGATCCCATCACCTCATCGACGGTGATGAGCTCGAGGCATTCGCGTTCAGCATGAGGCAGGAAATTACCATGGCCGCGCCTGGGACAGGCATTTTTCCGGCAGGCGATGCATGGAAGCTCGGCATGCCGGATGACGTGATGCCGGGGGCCGAGCGGGCCGGTCTCGGCGGGATCGCCGGCGCCGAAGAGGGCCACGACCGGCGTCCCGACTGCGGTGGCGAGATGCATGGGTCCGCTGTCGTTGGTCACCAGGAGGCGGCAGCTGGCGAGGGCGGCGGACAGCAGCGTGAGATCGGTGCGTCCCCCGAGGTCGAGACCGGCATCGCCCGCGACATCGGCCGTCAGGCCCCGCTCGGTTGGGCTGCCAAACACGAGGACGGTGTGGCCGTCGCCGCGAAGGAGCGCGACCAGTTCCTGGAATCGCAGCAGGACTCCAGCGGCGCGATGAAGCATGGCTGCCGGGAAAGATGCCGATCACGCTCGCGCCAAGGTCGAGCCCCAGGCGGCCGAAGGCATCGCGCGGTCCGGCTGGCACGGCAAGCTGCGGCGCCGGCGGCTCCATCGGCCGGCGACCGGTCGCCAGCTCGACATAGAGCGCAGTGCGATGCTGTCCATGGGCGGCACTCGCGGGAACGCTATCGGTGAGCAGCAGGCCACGGGCATCGGTGGCAGTGCCGCGCCGCTCGGGAAGGCCGGCCGCTGCGAAGATGAGCGCGGACGAAAGAGATGGCGGGAGCAGGACGCCGCGCTCGCAATCGAGCTCGCGAACGGCCCGGACGGCGGACCAGCGCGGCTGCCAGGCCACGATCGAGCGGGATGAGCTCCGCCGGTAATGCCGCCAGCTCGAGCAGTGGGAGGAGCGGTCGTCGTACCAGCACGGCCCGCGGCCGTCCCTGGCGCAGGGCGGGAAGGGACATCACCAGGTCACCCAGATGATTCGGCGCCCGGATGACGAGGCCGGAACCGGCCACTCTCAGGGCCCTGTCGTGACGGCCGCTGCGCGACTGCGGACCCTGGCCAGTGCATCGACCACCCGCGAGATCGAGAGTTCGCGCAGGCAGCGATGATGCTCCAGTGGGCACGCGGCCGGCCCATAGGACGCGCACGGCCGGCACAGCAGCTCGTCCTGGCCCAGGCAGATCGCCTTCGAATCGAGCGGCCCGAAGCCGAAGGAAGGCGCACTGGGCCCGAAGAGGGCGACGAGGGGCGTGGTCGTCGCAAGGGAGAGGTGCAGTGGCGACGAGTCGTTGGTCACGAGGGCTGCGGCTCGCGCGATGATCGCGGTGGAGGTGCGTGGACCCACCTGGCCACAGGCACTGTGCGCCCGTCCGGGCGCTGCAGCTTCGATGGCGTTGCCGATCACGGCGTCGGTCGGTCCCCCGATGGCCACCACGGGCTCGGTGAGTCGCGCGGCGAAGTCGGCGTAGTACGGCCACCGCTTGGCGCCCCACGGTGATCCCGGTCCCAGCGCGACGAAGGGGCCACTGATCCCGCGGCCGGAAAGCCAGCGATCGGCTTCGGCCTCGTCGTCTTCAGTGAGCCCGAGCGAAACCGGCGGCACCGGGGTATCGGGCGACAGGCCCGCCAGCGACCAGAGGCGCGCGGTCTCATGGGCCTGCACCGGGCGCGGGAGGCGCCTCGTGTAGAGCGGTGCTGCGGGGCTGTCCTCGAATCCGATGCGCTCTGGAATGCGGGCCAGCAGCACCATCGTGGCCGACCGCCATGAGCGGTGCGGCAGGTAGGCCGCCTCATAGGAGCGTCGGCGCAACTGGGAGGCGATGCGCCGAACGCCGGGCCAGCCCCGGTCGGCGCCCCGCTTGTCGTAGCGGATGACTTCACGTACGGCGGCATGGGTGTCGAGCAGTGAGGCCGACTGCGGAGTGGCGACCACGTCCACTGGTCCGTGTATTTCAGCCAGCGCCGTCAGGAGCGGCGTCGTGAGAATGACGTCGCCCATGTAAGCCGTCTGGATGACGACGGCGCCGGACCGCTTGCGCCAGAACATCAGGCCAGGGCGCCGAGGCGGCAAGGCGCCAGGGGAAAGCGGTGGCGGCCTGGCGCCCTCGGCGCCCTGCCGCCGTTCAGTCATCAACCTGCAGCACCGCCAGAAACGCCTCCTGCGGTATCTCGACGGCGCCGATCTGCTTCATGCGCTTCTTCCCCTCCTTCTGCTTCTCGAGGAGCTTCCGCTTGCGCGTGATGTCGCCGCCGTAGCACTTGGCGAGGACGTCCTTCCGGAACGCCGTTACCGTCTCCCGGGCGATGATCTTGTTGCCGATCGCGGCCTGGATCGCCACCGCGAACAGCTGGCGGGGAATGAGCTCCTTCAGCTTTTCCGCCACCTTCTTGCCCCACTCATACGACTTGTCGCGGTGAATGATCACGCTGAATGCGTCGATCTGGTCGCCGTTGATCAGCATGTCGAGCTTCACCAGGTCCGACTCGCGGTAGCCCGCCATCTCGTAGTCGAGCGACGCGTAGCCGCGGCTGACGCTCTTGAGCCGGTCGTAGAAGTCGAGCACGATCTCGCCCAGCGGGAACTCGAAGTCGAACTCCACGCGCGCGGTGTCGAGGTAGTGCATGCCGTTGTAGATGCCGCGGCGCTCCTGCCCCAGCTTCATGATGGCGCCGATGTATTCCACGGGCGCCATGATGCGCGCCTTCACGTACGGCTCCTCGATCCGGTCGATGGTCGTCGTGTCCGGGAGCAGCGTCGGGTTCTCAATCAGCAGCTCGGTGCCATCGGTGAGGTAGACGTGGTATTCCACGGTCGGGACCGTGGTGAGCAGGCTGAGGTTGAACTCCCGCTCCAGCCGCTCCTGCACGATCTCCATGTGCAGCAGGCCCAGGAAGCCGCAGCGAAACCCGAAACCGAGCGCGGTGGACGTCTCGGGCTCGTAATTCAGGCTGGCGTCGTTGAGCCGGAGCTTCTCCAGCGCGTCGCGAAGCCCCTCGTACTGGTCCGAGTCGGTCGGGTAGAGGCCCGCGAACACCATCGAGCGTACGTCCCGGTAACCCGGCAGCAATTCGGTGGCGCGATTTCCGGCGTCGAGTACCGTGTCACCGACGCGGCAGTCCCGCACCCCTCGGAGATTGGCGTGGAAATAGCCGACCTCGCCGGCTTCCAGCACCTCGGCCTTGCGCTGCCCGAGCTGCAGGTACCCGACCTCGTCGACGGTATACACATCCTCGGGATGGGAGCCGAGCGCGATCTGGCTCCCCGCGCGCAGCGCGCCGTCCACCACCCGGATGCTGGGGATGGCGCCGCGGTAGCGGTCGTAGATGTTGTCGAACACCAGTGCGCGCAATGGGGCATCGGCCTTGCCCCGCGGGGCCGGCACCCGGGCCACGATGGCCTCGAGCAGGTCAGGAACGCCGGTTCCTTCCTTGGCCGATACGGCGAGGATCTCCTCACGCTTCGATCCAATGAGGGCCATGATTTCCTGCGCGCGCTTCTCCGGCTCGGCGCCCGGCAGGTCGATCTTGTTGAGGACCGGGATGATCTCGAGGCCGGCATCCACCGCCAGGAACAGGTTGCTGAGCGTCTGGGCCTGGATGCCCTGTGAGGCATCCACGACCAGAATGGCGCCCTCGCAGGCGTTGAGGGAGCGCGAGACCTCGTAGGTGAAATCCACGTGTCCCGGGGTGTCGATCAGGTTCAGCTCGTACGCCACGCCGTCGTTCGCGTGGTAGGTCATGCGCACCGCATTGAGCTTGATCGTGATGCCCCGCTCGCGCTCCAGGTCCATGGTGTCGAGCAATTGCTCACGCATCAGCCGCTTGGCGACCGTCGCGGTCTGCTCGATGAGGCGGTCGGCGAGCGTGGACTTCCCGTGGTCGATGTGGGCGACGATGCAGAAGTTCCGGATGGTCGACTGGGACATGATGGCGGAGAATATAGTCAGGCGCTCGCCTGGGTCCCGACGTCAGGAGCGCGCGACCGAATCCGGGCGCGTGAAGACCCAGTACGCGAACGGGAGCAGGGCGAGCTCGAGGACGGCGTAGAAGAGGAGCAGTGGCGACGGAACGCCGTCGACGAGCAGGCTGACCATCCGGCCGGCGACCAGCCCGCCACCGAACACCATCGTCGTGAGGATGGCGAAGTTCCGGTACCCGGCGTGGAACGCCGAGTAAAGCCAGAGGCCGGCGAAGCCAAGGTAGAGGCACATGACGGCCCGCAGGATGTGCCGTCCGTCGAGCCCCAGGTCGGGTGTGGACAGGAACGTTCGGGCGAACCAGGACGGTGAAATGCCGTAGAGCAACGCGATGATCGATACGAGTATGGAGGTCATGACGAGGTAGTACTTCTTCACGGCCATGTCAGGCTCCGTGGCAGGTCATGCGCCGGGAAGCTCCTCCAGCCGCGCCATGGCCCGGCGCAGGTGCGGGATGACGATGCTCCCGCCCACCACCAGGCCCACCGAGAAGATCTCGAGGAACTCCTCCCGGGTGGTGCCCTCTTCGTGGCAACGCACGACATGGTAGGTGATGCAGTCGTCGCAGCGGAGGACCAGGCTCGAGACCAGGCCCAGCATTTCCTTGGTCTTGCTCCCAAGCGCACCAGGCTCGTAGCAGCGATGGTCGAGGGCGAAGAAGCGATTGATGGTGAGGTTGCCCGCGTTCAGGATGATGTCGTTCATCCGCCCGCGGAATGCATTGAAGTCGGCGAGGGAATCTGCCGTCACGGCTTTCGTCTCTTCAACTCGGGCACGCCCGTGCTGGCTGGTGGGGTCGAGGCATGGTCGGCTGTGCCGTTGCTGCGGGGCGGCGCCGGCGCGGGCGCCGGCTGGGGGGCCGGTGTCGTGGTGCCGGACCTGGGCGGTGGCGGTTGCGGCTTCGGCTGGTCGGTGGGATGGGCTGTCGAGCGCTGTTGTGCCGCCAGCGACAGGGTCCGCATCGTCACGGGACCCGTCACAAGCAGCAACACACCAATCAACGCGCCTGGCACGAGCGACCGCTTCATGAAACCTCCACCCCCGATCGGGAGTACAGACTCAGGCAGCAAATGTGCCATGTCTGCTCCCGCATGCAAGGTGTTCCCTGACACCCCGAGTCATTCCTGCGCCAGCGCGACTGTCCTCATAGTGTGTCCCGGGATGCCGCCAATGGGACGCGTTGACGATACATGGGGTGCAGCCCTACGTTGCGCCCCGCATGTCGCGTCCTGAAGCACCGACTCCCCGCATCCGGCTCGATTTACTCGATCCGGCGGACGTGGCGCGCCTGGGTGGCCTGGAATTGGTCAGTACAGGGGTGGTTGAAGGGTTCCTGGCGGGGCTTCACCGATCGCCGCGGCGCGGGTTTTCGGTCGAGTTCGCCGAGCATCGCATGTACCAGCCGGGCGACGAGCCACGCTATGTCGACTGGAAGATGCTTGGGCGGAGCGACCGGCTGTATGTGAAGCAGTATGAGGAAGAGACCAACCTTCGCGCGATGCTCGTCTGTGACGCGAGCAAGTCCATGGCGTGGAGCGGCAGCCCCGGTGTGGTCCTCCCCAAGCTGGAATACGCGCAGCGGCTGCTCGCTGCCCTTTCACTGATCCTGATCCGGCAACGCGATGCGACTGGCCTCATCGTCTTCGACGACGAGGTGCGTCACGTTACTCCCCCCCGGGCCCGCGCCACGCACTGGCGCCAGCTGCTTGCCACGCTGGCTGGGGTCCGGGCGGGGCGGGGCACCGCGGCTGCGCCGGCGCTCAAGCGGGTGGTGGACAGCCTGCGGCGGCGCGGCCTCGTGGTCTTCGTTTCGGACCTGCTGCTCGATCGCGAACTGGCCCTCACTGCCCTCAAGTTCCTGCGGCATCGCGGTCACCAGGTCGTTGTGCTGCACTTGATGGATCCGGCCGAGGTGGCGCTCAGCGGACCGGCAGAGGCGCGCTTCGAGGATCCCGAAAGCGGAGCAGCCGTCGTCCTGCGCCCGCGGGACTGGGCCGATGCCTATGACCAGACGGTGCGCGAGGCAGTCTCCGAGTGGAATGCCGCGTGCCGGCGGAGCGGGATCCAGTACCACCGCATCGTGACGACCACGCCGTTCGGGCAGGCCCTGCGCGTCGTATTGTCGTCGTCGCGCGCATGACATTTCTCCACCCATGGCTCCTGCTCGGCCTGGTCGCGGCCGGTATACCGCTGCTGCTTCACCTGGTGCAGCGACGCGAGCCGCCTACCGTAGTCTTTCCGGCGGTCCGCTACCTCGTCGATGCGACACGCGAGCACCAGCGGCGATTGCGCATCAGGCACTGGCTCCTGCTTCTGTTGCGGACCCTGCTGGTCACCGCGCTCGTCCTGGCCGCCGCGGCGCCGACGGTGCGCCGCTCCGGTGTGGGTGAGCATGCGCCCGGTGCCCTGGTGCTGGTGCTGGACAACAGCCTGAGCAGTGCCGCCGTTGTCGGCGGTACGCCTCGCCTCGCGGGATTGATCGCTGCGGCAGATGCCGTGCTTCGTCGCGCGGCGGCGCAGGATGCCGTGTGGCTCATGCTTGCCGACGGCACGGCACGCAGGGGTGATCCCACGGCGCTTCGGTCGGCCCTTCGCGAGGTGCGACCGCTCGCGGTGCGGCTCGACCTGGGAGAGGCACTCCGCACGGCGAACGGGGTGCTGGCCGGCGAGACGCTGCGGGGCGAGATCATGGTGATCAGCGATCTCCAGTCGTCGGCGATCACGGCTGCGGCGACCGATGTGCCGGTCACCGTCGCGCGACCGGACGACCCGGCGCCACACAACGTGGGCGTGGCGTCGCTGATCGTCGGTTCGCAGCCATGGTCGACTGACGGGGGCCAGGTAGCCGTCACGGTGGTGGGCGATTCGGGTGCGCAGGTCCCGGTCACGGTGAGCGTGGGCGATCGCCCCGGTCGCCAGGCACTGGCGACGGTCGGTGGGATCGTACAGGTCACCGTACCCACCGCGCCCGCCGGATGGTATGCCCTGCGCGCCCTGCTGCAGCCGGACGAGTTGCGCCTCGATGATCATCGCACCGTGGGCCTGAGGATGGCGCCGCTGGCGCGGGCGTCATGTGCGCCTGCCGGCCGGTTCGCCGACGCGGCGTGCGAGGTCCTGCGCAGCAATGGGCGACTGTCCCTGGCGATGACGTCGTGCTTGGCGGCTTCGGCTCGAGCGCGTCGGTGATCATGCCACCGGACGACCCGGCGACACTGGGCGCACTGAACCGGGAGCTTGCGCGACGCGGAGTGCCGTGGCACTTCGGCGATCCGCTCGCGCCGGCATCCACCGACAGCAGCAGCCTGCTGGGCCCGACTCGACTGTTTCGCCGGCTGCGCCTGATCCCATCGGAAAGCGGGCGCACCGGTGTCCTGCTGTCGGCGGCATCGGAACCCTGGCTCGTACGCAGTGGTTCGACGCTGCTCGTTGCCAGCCGGTTCGATACCGGCTGGACGGAACTTCCCTATCAGGCGGGATTCGTGCCCTTCGTTGATGTGCTGCTGAATCGCCTGGCGCGTGGTGAAGTCGCGTCCCTGGATGTTCCTGTCGGTGCGGCTGGCACCTTGCCTGATCAAGTCACGGCAGTGGTGTCAGGGTCGCACCGTTGGGCGGTTGAAGGCGGAGGGCGTTTTGCGCCGCCCGACACCGGACTCTATTTCCTCCTTCGCGGCAAGGACACGGTGGGTGCTCTCGCGGCCAACCCCGATCCGCGCGAGTCGCTGCTGCAACCGGCATCCGACGCGCAGGTGCGCAGCCTCTGGCACGGTGCGGACGTGATCCCGCTGGACCGGGCCGGTGGTGCGGCCTTCTCGGCGGGTGCCCGCGGCGACCTCCGCGGTCCGCTGCTCTGGCTTGCACTCGCGCTCGGGCTCGCCGAGGTGGCGCTTGCGAGCCTGTGGGGGCGTCGCGCATGAGCCTGCCGATGCTGCTCGATGCCTTCGAGCGCTCCGCGCCTGCGCGCGACCTGTTCGAGCGTCTTCCCGGTCGCGGCGCGTCGCTGACGATCGGCGGACTTGCCGGATCGAGCGGCGCGGTGCTCGCGGCCACGCTGGTGCGTGCCGCCCCGCAGCGCCTCGTCGTCATCGTCACGCCAACGCCGGCCGACGCGGAGCGCTGGCTGACGGACCTGCAGTTCCTCTCCGAGGCGGCCATCGCACTGTATCCCCAGCGCGAGGCGCTGGGCGAGGACGAGCCGCACTACGAGATCGCGGGTGAACGGGTGGAGACCATCGAGGCCCTGCTCGGAGGTCGCCTGCGACTGGTGGTCACGACCGCCCGTGCCGTGGCGGAGCGGACCCTGGTACCGGCGGCGCTCGAGGCGAGCCGGGTTCGGCTGGCGAAGGGCACCCGCATCCGTCCGCAGGCACTGGCGCTGTCACTCGAGTCGATGGGATTCCGCCGGGTCACGACCGTGACCGAAGTGGCGGAGTTCAGTGCGCGCGGCGGCATCGTCGACGTCTATGGTTTCGGCATGGCATCGGCAGCACGGCTGGAATGGTGGGACAACGAGGTCTCATCGCTCCGCGCCTTCGACCTGACGACGCAGCGGTCTGGAGCCGAGCTGGACGAGGTCACCATTCTGCCGGTGCGGAGCACGAGTGCCGAGGTGCCCGCGGCCACCGGAAGTGCGGATGCGACGGCTCCTTCCCGGCGCCGTTCGCTGCTGGACCTGCTGCCCTCCGACGCGCTGTTGCTGCTCGACGCGCCTGGCCCGATCGCCGACGAGATCGAGCGCGCCTGGCGCGAGGCGGCGCACCATCTCGAGATCGCGCGGCGGCTGGGCGAGGACGTCCCCCAGCGCGATGAAATCCTCGAGGCGCCGGAGCAGGTGCAGGCCCGCCTCGCCGCCTCGCCCCAGTTGCGGCTGGTGACGGAGAACGCAGCGCTGCAGTTCGGCTTCCTGCCGCCGGAACAGATCGATCGACAGGTGAATCGCCTGCGCGACCTGCTCTCCCGGCCCGCCCGACACGATCATTCTCTGCGACAACGAGGGCCAGATCGAGCGGCTCGACGAGCTGCTCGAGGAACGCGGCCGGGCGCCGGCTCATGCGACGCTGGTGGTGGGCGCGCTCGATGGCGGATTCCTGATGCCCGGGCTTCGGGTCCTTACCGACCACGAAATATTCCGGCGCGCCCGGCGGCTCCGGCGCGCCCGCCGCTACCGGCAGGCCGCACCCTCGGCCGCGACCGGCGCGCTGGTCAAGGGCGACTACGTCGTCCATCTCGATCACGGCATCGGGATCTATCGGGGGATCGAGACGATCACGGTCGGCGCATCCACCATGGAAGTCGCCGTGGTCGAGTACGAGGGAGGGGACCGCCTCAACGTACCGCTCTATCGCCTGGACCAGCTCGAGCGCTATCGCGCGGCCGAGGAGGATGGCGACCGGCCACCGCCGCGGATCCACAGCCTGGGTGGCTCGCACTGGAAGAAGGTGCGGGAGAAGGCACAGCAGGGCATACGGCAGATGGCCGGCGAGCTGCTCGACCTCTATGCGCGCCGCCGGCTGGCGACCGGATTCGCCTTCCCGCCGGACACGCGCTGGCAGCGCGAACTCGAGTCCAGCTTCCTCTATGAGGATACGCCGGACCAGCGGAAGGCGACGGACGACATCAAGCGCGACTCGAACAGCCGCGGCCGATGGATCGGCTGCTGGTGGGCGACGTGGGGTACGGCAAGACCGAGATCGCGGTGCGCGCGGCGTTCAAGGCCGTGCAGGGCGGCAAGCAGGTGGCCGTCCTCGTGCCCACCACGATTCTCGCGGAGCAGCACTTCCGCACCTTCACCGAGCGGCTGGCCGACTATCCCGTGAAGGTCGAGGTGCTTTCGCGCTTCCGCACCGCGAAGGAGCAGAAGGCCGCGCTCGCGCGGCTGGCGCAGGGCGAGATCGACATCATGATCGGCACCCACCGCCTGCTCTCGCCCGACGTGGCGTTCAAGGACCTCGGCCTGCTGGTGGTGGACGAGGAGCACCGCTTCGGCGTGAAGCACAAGGAGCGGCTGAAGGCGATTCGCCTCGCGGTCGACGTGCTCACCCTCACGGCGACGCCGATCCCGCGGACGCTGCACCTGTCGCTGGCGGGGCTGCGCGACCTGACGCTCATCGAGACGCCGCCGCGCGACCGGTCGCCCATCCTGACGTTCGTCGAGCCGTGGGACGATGGACTGCTGGAGGAGGCCATGGCACGCGAGCTGGACCGCGGCGGGCAGGTGTTCTTCGTGCACAACCGGATCGAGACGATCGAGACCATCGCCGCACGGGTGCGCGCCCTGGCCCCGCGCGCGCGCGTCGGCGTCGCGCACGGGCAGATGCCGCCGGCACCGCTGGAGCACGTGATGCAGCGGTTCGTCGCGGGCGAGCTCGACATTCTCGTCACCACCATGATCGTCGAGTCCGGGCTCGACGTGCCCAACGCGAACACCATGGTGGTTCACGATGCCCACCGGTTCGGCCTGGCGCAGCTCTACCAGCTGCGCGGCCGGGTGGGCCGAAGCCACCGGCGGGCCTACTGCTACCTGATCGTGCCCGACACGATCGACGCGGATGCCGAGGAGCGGCTCAAGGTGCTGGAGCACCACACCGACCTCGGCGCCGGTTACCGGATCGCGCTCAAGGACCTCGAACTGCGCGGCGCCGGCAACCTGCTGGGCGCCGAGCAGTCCGGGCAGGCCCATGCGGTGGGATTCGACCTCTACCTGCGGTGGCTCGAGGAGACCGTCCAGGCGCTCCGGGGCCAGGGCGGGTCGCGAGACCCAGCCGCCCCCGGAAGTGGTGCTCGACCGGCCGGCCCACCTGCCCGACGGCTATGTCACGGACGACGACACCAAGCTCGACCTGTACCGCGACTGGCGCGAGCGGAGGCACCTGGCGAAATTGATGGGCTTCGCACGGAACTTCGGGAACGGTTCGGTCCGCTTCCCGTGGAGGCCGAGACGCTGCTCGACATGGCCCGGCTGCGCGTGCTGGGGGCGACGCTGGGAATTCAGCACGTGCTGGTCCGGGGCGACGAGGCCGGGTCACGTTCCGCGCCGGGGATTGCACCGCGGATGGCCCGGTTGACGCGCGGCGCTCGACGACGTGCAGCTGGTGGCCGAAGTGCGACGCACGGTGCCACTGGCGCTGCGGCTCGAGCGGCTCGGTGGAGAGGCCCTCATGCCGGCCCTGGTGCGGGCATTGCGGACGGTGGTGTGAACGGCGGTGCCGGAAATGCCGGCGCGCTAGGGGAAACGCGAATTGGAGATGTCATGCGGCGACTGGTGCTGGGACTGATGGTGGTAGCGCTCGCGGGGTGCAATCCCCGGGACATCTTCAAGCCGAACGCGAATGCCGCGGCGGTGGTCGGCGGCGACGAAACTGACGCCGGACCGCCTGGCTGACTTCATCGGCGAGGCGAAGGGTGCGCAGTTCAACCGCGAGACGGCGGACTTCATCACCAACGTCTGGGTCGACTACACCCTGTTCGCGCAGGCGGTGGCGAAGGGCGTCAACCTGACGGACTCGGCGATGATCGCCAACGCGATGTGGCCGCAGATCACCGAGCTCAAGGCCACGATCTGGCACGACTCGCTGATGGCCAGGCGCATCAAGGTCACGCCGGAGCAGGTCTCGCAGCTCTACGACGCGGGCGACATCCGCATCTTCCAGCACATCCTCATCCGTACCGGGACAGACGGCGACCGCCGGAAGAGAAGGCCGCGGCGCACAAGACGGCCCAGATGGCGCTCAACGCGATCAAGGCGGGCACGCCATTCAGCGTTGAAGCCAGCAAGATGTCGATGGATCCGGGCAGCGCCCGCGACAGCGGCTACCTGCCGGCCGGGCCGAAGGGTCGCTTCGTGCCGCAGTTCGACAGCGTCGCATGGGCCCTGGCGCCCGGCGCCATGAGTGGACTGGTGGATACGCCCTTCGGCGTGCACATCATCCGTCGCCCGCCGCTCGCCGAAGTGCGCGACCGGTTCGATGCCTACCTGAAGCAGAGCCAGGTCGCCGCGATCGACTCGCTGTACATGGACAGCCTGGCGCTCCACAAGGACCTCAAGATCGAGAAGACCGCGCCGCTGCTGATCAAGACGGCGATGGCCGATCCCGACAAGTCGAGCACGTCGCAGAAGGCACTGGCGACCTACACCGGCGGCGCGCTCTCGGTCCAGGAGTTCCTGCGCTGGGTGCGCGTGCTTCCGCCGCAGGTCACGGGACAGCTCAAGACCGCACCGGACAGCATGCTCACGCGGTTCGTGAAGATCCTGGCGACCAACGTGCTGCTGGTGAACGAGGCCGACTCCGCCGGCATCAAGCCGTCCGCCGAGGAATGGGCCGACATGGTGCACCAGTACACGGTCCAGATCGATTCCACCAAGGCCGCGCTCGACCTCGGCGCCGCACACCGATTCCTCCGGCTCGCTGGCGGAGCGACTCAAGGTGGCCGCGCTCAAGGTCGATGCATTCATGGACCAGATCCTGACCGGCGCGAGGCGCTTCGTGCCGGTTCCGCAGTCGCTGGGAATGGAACTGCGCAAGGGTGTGCCGGTACAGATCAACGACGCTGGCGTTGCGCGAGCACTGGAAATCGGCCGTGCGCGACAGGCGGCGAAGGACACGACGCACAAGCCTGACTCGACGCCGGGCGCGATTCCGATGCGCCCGGCGCCCGGTCCGGCGCCGGTACCGGGTGGCGCGACTCGGCGCCCCGGCTCCCGCATCCCCGGCACCAGGGCACTGAAGACGGAGCACGGCATCAGCATGTTGCAGCACAGGCGTTGGATGTCGCTGGCAATCACGGCGTGGCTCGCAGGCGCGAGCCACGCCGTGGCGCAGGCATCGGTTCATCTCGCGGCAGCGGCACCGGATTCGGCGGCGCCGGTCGATCACATCGCGGCGGTCGTGGGGAACACCGCGATCATGCAGTCGCAGGTGGACGAGCAGTTCTTCCAGCTCGTCTCGACCAGTCCGCCTGCCAACGCGCCCAAGTCGGCCGCGGATTCCAGCAAGATGCGCCACAAGGTCCTGGACGACCTGATCGACGACGAGCTCCTGGTCCAGGAAGCGGTGCGCGATACCTCGCTCAAGGTGACCGAGAAGGAAGTGCTGGACCAGGTCGACCAGACGATCAAGGGAATCCGCGCGCGGTACACCACGGAGCCGGAGTTCCAGGCCGAGCTCCACAAGGCGGGTTTCCAGAGCCTCGATGAATACCGCCGGTTCCTGGCGGAGCAGTCACGCCGGGACCTGCAGAAGACCCGACTCAAGGCCAAGCTCTCGGAGAAGGGCAAGCTCAAGCCGGTGCAGCCGAGCGAGCAGGAGATGAAGGCGTTCTTCGACGAGCAGGCAGGCCAGTTCGGCACCCGTCCCGCGACCATTTCGTTCCGGCAGATCGTCGTGGCCCCGCGGCCAAGCGAGGCAGCCAAGGCGCGCGCACTGGCCCTCGCCGATTCCATTCTGGTCGAGCTGCGGAAGGGTGCGGATTTCGCGACCGCGGCACGGCGCTTCTCCGGCGACCCCGGTTCGCGCGATCATGGCGGTGACCTGGGCTGGGCCCGGCGCGGCCTCTTCGTGCCGGAGTTCGACCGCGTCGCATTTGCGCTCAAGGTTGGGCGTCATCTCCGACCCGGTGGAGACGCCCTTCGGATATCACCTGATCCAGGTGACGCGGACCCAGCCGGGCGAGATCCAGGTGCGGCACATCCTGCTCGCGGCCGAGGTCACGGCCGCCGATGTCGACAGTGCGGAAGTCAATTCCAGGGTGATCTACGCGGCGGCAGCGTCGGGTGGCTCGTTCGATTCGCTGCAGCGGATCTGGACCGATGGCACCGAGGAACGCGAGGCCTCGGCCGTGCCGCTCGACAAGCTTCCCGAGGTCTACTCGCGCGCCATCGTCGGCACGGACAGCACCAAGAATCTCCTGCCGCCGTTTCCCCTCGAGTCCCCGGGCGGCCAGAAGAAGTACGCCATCGTCCTGATCACCGAACGCCGCGGCGAGGGCGAGATCACCTACCAGGATGTCCGCGACAAGGTGAAGGAGGTCCTGTCGCCAGGATCTTGCCCTGCAGCGCTACCTGGCCCACCTGCGCCGCGCGACGTTCGTCGAGGTGCGAGAGTCGTGAAGCCCCGCCTCGCGGTGACCCTCGGGGATCCGCGCGGCATCGGCCCAGAGATCACCCGGGCCGCCCTGCAGGACCCGCTCGACGCCAGCATCACCCTCGTCGGCCCCGACGATCTCATCGAGGACATTCCTGCAGCGCATCGTGTCGGCACCGGGACCTGGGGTCTCGGGACCGGCGATCGGCGCCGACCACGCGCGCACCGTTCGCGCCGGGCGCATGGCGGGGCACGCGGTCGAAACGGCGGCGCGCATGGCGCTGGCCGGCGAGGTGGATGCCATCGTCACGGCGCCGGCCAACAAGCACGCGCTGCACCTCGCAGGCTTCCCCTGTCCCGGGCACACCGAATGGCTGGCGGAACTGTGCGGCGGCGTCGATGTCGCGATGATGCTCGCGTCGGACCGGCTGCGCGTGGTGCTCGTGACCACGCACGTCGCGCTGCGCGACGTGCCGGCACTGCTCACGGTCGAGCGCATTGGACGGGTTGCCCGCACGACGGATCGCGCGCTGCGCGAATGGTGGGGCATCGACCAGCCACGCCTGGCCTTGTGCGCGCTCAACCCGCACGCAGGCGAGTCGGGCCTCTTCGGCGACGAGGAGCAGCGCATCCTCGCGCCGGCGGCCGCCGCCTCGAAACTCGCCGGACCCTTTCCGGCCGACACGGTATTCGTGCGGGCGCTGAATGGCGAGTTCGACGCCGTGCTGGCGCCGTATCACGACGTGGGCATGACGGCGATCAAGGTGGCGGCTTCGGTGAGGCCGTGAACGTGACGCTGGGGCTCCCGTTCCCGCGCACCAGCCCGGATCACGGCACGGCGTTCGATATCGCCGGGACGGGACGGGCTGACGAAACGAAGCATGAGGAGAGCGATTCGGCTGGCGGGGGAGCTGGCGGGAGGGAAAAGAAGCGTAAGAAGTAAGAAGTAGAGTAGAGATGAGAGGTAGAGTAAGAAGTAGAGAGAAGTAGCGTCCTACATCTCACGCGCTGCCTTCGTCGCGGTTTCCTGCTTTGACTTGCGAATCAGGCCCAGAAGCAGGTGGCGCGACCGTGCGTTGCATGCCAGGAGCCTCGAGCAGCCCTCCGCGGCAACGATCTCCGAATCGATCAGCAACCGGCCAGCTCCGCGGTTTCAACCGCAGAACCGTACGCGATGACGGATATGTCGATTGAACGATGCGGACGGGGTGAACGCGTAGCCCTCGGCAATATTCAGTTGCACTGACATGGAGGCGCGCTGTAACTGGCTGAAGATCGCAGCACCGTAGGGAACCCAATGGTCGCGACAGAGTCGGACTGATTCCAGGGCAGCCGCCCGTGCCTCCTGCCAGGCCAGTAGAGAAGTATGGTCGCGCATGCAGAAGTTCGCGATCAAATGCCCGGGACCACGTCCCATCGTCGCGCATCGGGATCGATTCCGCGCGGCCCTCTCACCTCGCTATCTCCCGCCTCTCACCTCTCACCTCTCACCTCTCACCTCTTACCTCTTACCTCTTACCTCTCACCGCCTCTTCACAGCCTCTCCATCAACCCCAACATGTCTTTCCAGTTTCAGTTTCTGGCTGGCGCGATTGGCGATGAGTGTCGCGCTGACGCGAAGGATCGTCTCGTGCTCGATCAGCCCATTCGCCCGCAGTGTCTCGCCGGTGTCCACCAGGTCCACGATCCAGTGCGACAGCCCGAGCAATGGCGCCACCTCGACCGATCCTCCACCTCGATGATCTCGACTGACCGGCCGAGCGCGGCGAAGTGCTGGCGTGCCAGGCGCGGATACTTGGTTGCCACCCGCGGCGTGATGCCACCGGCCAGCACCGGATAGCCGGCGTCCCGTGGCGCGGCGACGGCAAGCCGGCACGCACCGTAGCCGAGCTCCAGCGGCTCAAGGACGTCGGGATTGGCCTCACGCAGCACGTCGGTTCCGGCCACGCCAAGATCGGCGGCGCCGGACTCGACATAGATGGGTACGTCACCTGCCTTCACCCCGAGAAATTCCACGCCCGTCGAGGCTCGTCGGCAGCAGGAGCCGCCGGTCGGCCTCACCGAGCGGCGCCATGCCGGCCGCCGAGAACCGGGCCAGTGTTGGCGCCCACAGTCGCCCCTTGGCGATGGCGATGCGGAGCGGCGTGCCGGTCACGCCGGCAACTCCGCGATGGCGTCGAGGTCGAGGGAGAGGCCCACGGCGGGCATCGCCCGGCCGAAGCGGCCCATCAGATCCGTCATAGCGGCCGCCGGCACCCGAGTGCGCGCCCGGCACCGGCCGCGAAGAGTTCGAACTGCATGCCGGTGTAGTAGTCGAGCCCGCGCACTTCACCGAGGTCGTAGACGACGTGCTGGCGCTCTTCGGCGTGAGCGCGGCATCGAGCGCGAGCAACTGGTCCAGTGGCTCATGCGAGGCGCGCGGTGCCGTCGCTCGCGCCGCAACGATTGCGTCGCGCCGTCCCATGACAAACGGGAGGGTCAGCAACGTCGCTGCGTCAGCCGGGGCCGTTGCGAGGGCCGCGCGTCAGGCTGCCTCGATCCTTCCGGTCGATCCAGCGTCGCACGTCTGCCCGTATCCCTTCCGGCAGTGCGTCCAGTGCCGGCTGCGAGCGCGCCGATGTGGCCGACATTGAGCTGGAAGTCGCGCAGCCCCACCGACGCCGCCAGGCGCGAGTGCCAGCCGGATCAACTCGAGGTCCGCAGCCGCACCACTGGCACCGAGAATCTCGGCACCGACCTGGAGGATCTCGCGTGGACGCGTGCCGCGATCCGGCTCCTGGCGATACACCTTGCCTGCGTAGCAGAGGCGGAGCGGTGATTCGCGATCGGCGAAGGCGGTTGCCGCGACACGTGCGACGCTGGCGGTGAAGTCGTAGCGGAGCGCGAGGGTCCGGCCATCCAGGTCGAGGAAGCGAATCAGGCGCTCGATCACGCCGGACCCGCCCGCCCGCACGAAGATTTCCTCATACTCGAAGGTCGGCGGGCTGACTTCCTCGAAGCCTCCGGCCTCCAGCACGTCGAGCGTGGCCCGTTGCAGGCCACGCCGGCGCTTGACCGCGTCACCGGTCAGGTCGATCGCACCGGGCGGAATGAGCGCAATGGCAGAGCGGGGGAGTGGCGACGTCACGCCTCGCTCGCCTCCGGGTCGGCGGGCTTCGTGCGCCCGACCACGCGCACGCGATCGACCCGGCGGCCGGCCATGGAGTTGATCTCGAACTCGAATCCGTCGACCGACACGATATCGCCGGGCTTGGGCAACCGCCCGAGCTGGCCGAACAGGAGGCCGCCGACCGTGGTATAGCTCGTGTCGTCGAGGGCAGCGTCATTGTCGGCGTTGAACTCGGCTGATAGCCATCGATCCATCGATGACCGTGCCACCTTCGTCCACCGGCTGGTGATCCGGGCGGTCGTACTCGTCGAAGATGGGCCCCACGATCTCCTCGAGCAGGTCCTCCATCGTCACCAGGCCCGCCGTGCCGCCATACTCGTCGAGCACCACCGCCAGGTGGACCTTGAGCTTTTTCATGTCGGTGAGGACGTCCTCGACCTCGCGGGTACCCGGTACGAAGAGCGGCGGCCGCGTAATGTCACGGAGCGCGGAGTCGGGCGAGGTGCGCAGGGCGGAAAGGATGTCCTTGGCATGCACCACGCCGATGATGTCATCCAGGCTCTCCGTGAAGACCGGAAACCGTGAACGTTGTGCCACCACCACCTGGTCAGCCGCCTGCCCGACGGTCAGGTCGGCCTCCAGCGCGACGATCTCGGTGCGCGGTGTCATGACTTCCTCGGCGGTCTTCTCGGTGAACTCGAAGACGCCCTCGAGCAGGCGGGCGTCCTCACGCTGCAGCGAGCCGGCTTCCTGGCTCTGTTCCACGAGCAGGCGGATCTCCTCCGGCGAGTGCAGCCGGTCATGCTCGCTGCTGCGCTTGATGTGCGCCAGTCGAAGGATCCCGTTGGCCGTCCCGTTAAGGAACCAGATGGGCAGGGCCATGATCCAGGCAAAGCCCATGAGGGGCGCCGTCAGCCACCGGCTCACCTCTTCAGGATACAGGAGCGCGATGGCCTTGGGCACGAGCTCGCCCAGGATGATGTGCAGGACGCTGATGATGGTGAAAGAGATGGCGACGGCGAGGCCGTGTGTTGCCACCTTCGCCGTGGTCGCGGGCAACCAGGTGAAGGCGCCCTCGACAACACGCGCCAGGGCTGGCTCGCCCACCCATCCCAGCCCAAGGGAGGCGAGCGTGATGCCGAGCTGCGTGGCGGAGATGTACCGGGTGAGCGATTGAACCGCGCGCCGGGCAAGCCTAGCTTTGCCGTCGCCACCCTTGGCCATCTCGTCCAGGCGTGTGCGGCGCGCGCCCACCAGGGCGAACTCGGCCGCGACGAAGAATGCATTGGCCAGGACAAGGAGCAGGACGGCGACAAGCCCGGCCGCGACGGTGGGCTGGTCGGATTCCATCCCGGCAACTGTAACCACGTTTCGGAAGGCCCGCGAGTCGAATGATCCGGCGTCTCGCTGCACCCCCGCTCGAGGCGCTCCGAGCAGTTCCTGCCCCAGCGTCATCTCGACGACGGGCCCACCCGCGAGCGGGTCGCGACCATTCTGCACGCGGTCGCCACGCGCGGCGACGCGGCGGTGCGGCAATTTACGCCTCGAACTCGATGGGCTCGACCTTGCACCGGAGTCGTGGGAGGTCCCGCCGAGCGAGTGGAGTGCCGCGCGGGATCGGCTCTCGCCACTGCTGCGTGCCGCGCTCGAGCGTGCCGTGGAACGGGTCCGGTCATACCACGAGCATCAGCGTGACCCCGGCTTCGAGATACGCGAGGCCGACGGCACCGTGCTCGGCATGCGGGTGGCGCCCCTCGACTCTGCCGGGCTGTATGTCCCCGGCGGCAAGGCCTCGTATCCATCGTCCGTCATCATGAACGCGGTCCCGGCAGTCGTGGCAGGCGTGCGCGACATCGTGGCCGTGACCCCGCCCGGTGGCTTCCTGACCGATGCCGTTCTTGCGGCCTGCGAGCTGGCCGGTGTGACCCGCATCTTCCGCGTGGGTGGGGCCCAGGCCGTGGCCGCCCTGGCTTATGGCACCGGCGACCATACCCCGGGTGGACAAGATCGTCGGGCCCGGCAATCGCTGGGTGGCGGAGGCCAAGCGGCAGCTGGTGGGCCAGGTGGGGATCGACAGCATCGCGGGCCCGACCGAGCTGCTCGTGATTGCCGATGAAACGGCGGATCTGGAACGGGTGGCGGCGGATCTCATCGCCCAGGCGGAGCACGATGAAGATGCCGTCCGCCTGGTGCGTTACGACCTCGGCGGCACTGGCCGAGGCGCTTCCCGCCGCGCTCGAGGCGGGCGTGTCCCGCGCTCCTCGAGCGGGGATCGCCCGCGCGTCGCTGGAACGAAACGGCGCCGTCATTGTCGTTCCGTCCCTGGCGAGTCGCGGCCGAAGTCGCCAACCTCCGGGCGCCGGAGCACCTCGCCATCCTGGCGCGGGATCCAGGAACGCGTCGCAGCGCAGATTCGCCACGCCGGTGCCATCTTCCTCGGGCCGGCCAGTCCCGAACCCGTCGGGGACTACATGGCGGGCCCGAGTCATGTTCTCCCGACTGGCGGCGCGGCGCGATATGCCTCACCGCTCGGCGTGTACGACTTCCTCAAGCGGACGAGCATGATCGAGTACAGCGCGGCCCGGCTGGCGGCCGATGCGCCGTACGATCATCGCCCTGGCCGAGGCCGAGCATCTGGCCGGGCACGCGGAGGCGGTGGCGGCGAGCCGGCAAGGCGGCAAGGCGGCAGGAAAGGACCATGATACAGAACGACGACTCGATCGTCACGAGCCGATACTCGCGGTCCGGCTGAACTCCTGCACTCCGCCGCTCCTGCCGCGTCCGCGCTCCTGCCGCCCCCTCCTCCGAGTCCCGCCTGCGGCAGGTCCTGATCCTCACCGCCGTCTTCATGGTGGTCGAGGCGGTGGGCGGGTGGATCAGCGGGTCGCTGGCCCTGGTGGCCGACGCGGGCCACATGCTCACCGACGTCGGTGCGCTCGCGCTGGCGCTCGTCTCCACCCGCATGGCGCAGCGCCCGGCGGACAGCCGGCGCACCTTCGGCTACCTGCGACTCGAGATCCTGGCCGCATTGGTCAATGGAATCGTGCTCGCGGCCCTGTCGGCCTGGATCATTTTCGAGGCGATCCGGCGGCTCCGGGCGCCCCATGCCATCGAGGGTCCGCTGTTTGCCGCGGTCGCCCTCGCGGGCCTGGTGGTGAACCTGATCGCACTGCGGTTGCTCAAGCACGACCATGGCAACCTCAACAGCCGTGCCGCCTACCTGCACGTCATGGGCGACCTGCTCGGTTCGGTCGGCGCGCTGCTGGC
The DNA here is from genome assembly GCA_963846945.1 of uncultured Gemmatimonadales bacterium. Classification (GTDB taxonomy): domain Bacteria; phylum Gemmatimonadota; class Gemmatimonadetes; order Gemmatimonadales; family GWC2-71-9; genus JAGGAG01. Next base: position 73,417 of record CAWJXX010000006.1, read on the forward strand.
GGCGCTCATCATCATGCTGACCGGCTGGACCATGGCCGACCCGATCGTGTCGGTGCTCATCTCCCTGCTGATCATCGCCGGAAGCTGGCGGCTGCTGCGGGAGAGCATCGAGATCCTGCTCGAGGCGGCGCCTGCGCACATTTCCCTGGACGACGTCGAGGCGCGCATGAAGGCCGTCCCGGGCGTCATCACGGTGCATGACCTGCACGTGTGGACCCTCACCAGCGGCGTGATCTCCATGAGCGGGCACGTGGTCGTACCCGACCTCGCATCGCATCCCCGGGTCCTTACCGACGTGCAGCGGGTGGTCCGGGAGCTCGGGATCGGGCACGTGACCATCCAGATGGAGTGCCTGGACGAGTGCGTGCCCGACTCGCTTGGCCCGCTGACACCGCGTCGCGCCGATGCCCACGCCGGGCACAGCCACGAAGGCCACCCGCCGCACTAGCCCGGAAGTCCCTGCCACAGCGCTACTTCCAGAGCCACCCGATCGTCTCTTGCGGTGCTGCCCGTCGCAGTCTATATATGCGCCGCGCGGGTCCGTTTGGGGACCACATGGCAGGTGATTTTCGCAGGGGAAAGCGGCACACGTGATTCGCAACATCGCCATCATCGCACACGTCGACCACGGCAAGACCACGCTGGTGGACCAGATGCTCCGGCAGGCCGGGGCGTTTCGCGCCAACCAGCACGTGGAAGAGCGCGTGATGGACTCGAACCCGCTCGAGAAGGAGCGGGGCATCACGATCCTCGCCAAGAACACGTCGGTGCAGTGGCACGGCACCAAGATCAACATCGTGGACACGCCGGGCCACGCGGACTTCGGCGGTGAAGTCGAGCGCATCCTGCGCATGGTCGACGGCTTCGTGCTGCTGGTCGATGCGGCCGAGGGTCCCATGCCGCAGACCCGGTTCGTCACCCGCAAGGCGCTGGCGCTCGGGCTCAAGCCGATCGTGGCGATCAACAAGATCGACCGCTCCGACGCCGAGCCGCTGCGGGTGCACGATGAAGTACTCGGGCTGTTCATCGACCTCGAGGCCACGCACGAGCAGCTCGATGCGCCGTTCCTGTATACCTCGAGCCGAGCCGGCACGGCGACTCCCGAGCTCGATCATCCGGGTACCGACCTGACGCCGCTGTTCCAGGCCGTGCTGGACCACGTGCCGCGCACCGAGCGGTGATCCGGAGGGGCCGTTCCAGATGCTGGTCTCCACCCTCGACTTCTCGACCTTCCTCGGCCGCATCGCCATCGGGCGGATCGAGCGTGGCCGCGTGCGGGTGGGCGACCAGGTGTCGCTCCTGCCGATGGGCGAACAGGGCATGGTGACCGACGAGCCGTCCGAGAATGGCCGCGTCACCAAGCTGTTCACGTTCGACGGCCTGCATCGGGTCGAGGTGGAGGAAGCGAGCGCGGGCGACATCGTGGCGCTGGCCGGGTTCGAGACCATCGAAATCGGCAAGACCTTCACGGCCATCGACACGCCGGAGCGCCTGCCAGGGCATCGCGGTGGAGGAGCCGACGATCTCGGTCGACTTCATCGTGAACAACGGCCCCTTCGCGGGTCGCGAGGGCAAGTACGTCACCAGCCGCCAGTTGCGGGACCGGCTCTTCAAGGAGCTGGAGCGCAACGTGGCGCTCCGGGTGGAGCCCACCGACAGCCCCGATACCCACAGCGTCTCCGGCCGGGGCGAGCTGCATCTCGGCATCCTGATGGAGACGATGCGGCGCGAAGGGTACGAGTTCCAGGTCTCGCGGCCGCGCGTCATCACCCGCACGGGCGAGAACGGCGAGCGGCAGGAACCGTACGAGGAGTTGATGATCGACGTCCCGGAGGAGTATATGGGAGTCGTCATGGAGAAGCCTCGGGCCGCGGCGCGCCGAGATGCGCGAAATGAAGAACAACGGCACCGGGCTGGTCCGGCTGGCCTTCAAGATCCCGGCGCGCGGCCTGTTCGGGTACCGCTCCGAGTTCCTGACCGACACGCGGGGAACGGGCATCATCCATCACCGGTTCCTGGAGTACGGTCCGTGGGCCGGTCCGCTGGCGGGGCGCAAGCGTGGCGTGCTGGTAGCCGACCGGGAGGGTTCGGTTGTAGCCTTTGCGCTGGGCAACCTGCAGGAGCGTGCCCAGATGTTCGTGGCGCCGGGTGACGTGGTCTACGAGGGAATGGTGGCGGGCGAAAATTCGCGCCCGGGCGATCTCGACGTCAACGTGACCAAGGAAAAGAAGCTGACCAACATGCGGGCCTCGGGATCGGACGACAACGTCCTGCTCGAGCCCCCGCGGCAGATCACGCTCGAGTACGCCATGGAATACATCGAGGAGGACGAGCTGATCGAAGTAACCCCCAAGTCGATCCGCCTGCGGAAGCGCGTCCTGCAGGCCAATGATCGCAAGAAGGCAGCCCGGGCCGCCGGCCGGGTGGCAGACGCGTCGTGACCCAGCGACTTTCACCTCTTCACTGATGGCGGAGGAGATCATGCCGGTCAGCGAGACGTCGTACGGAGCCCTGCAGATGCGGCGAAAGTTCGACGACGATGAGTTCGAGGAAGACACGTTCACGTTCGATGATGATGACGAGGACGAGGACGACGAGAAGGAAGACGACGAGGACGACGAGGACTTCGACAGCCTCGATGACGAGGAAATCGAGGAATTCGACGACTTCGACGAGGACGAGGAACGCTGACGCAGGGCGGAAGCGATCCAGTCGTGCGGGGCAGCCCATCCGGGCTGCCCCGTTGCGCGTCAGGTCGCCGGCACCGGCAAGGGCAATCGCACGGTGGCCCGGCAGCCACTCCCGTTGTTGCGGTTCGCCAGCAGCAGGCTGCCGCCGTGCGCCTCGGCGATCCGGCGCGAGAGCGCCAGCCCGATGCCTGAGCCGCCCGGCTTGGTGGTATAGAAGGGCACGAACAGGTTCGCGACCTCGGCGAGACCCGGGCCCTCGTCATCGAGCGTCAATTCCAGCCAGCCATCCCGAACCACCCAGGCGAGCTCGACGCACGCGTCCAGCCCCTCCACGGCATCGGCCGCGTTCCGCACCAGGTTGATCAGCATCTGCTCCAGCTGGCCGGGATCGGCCGAGATCACGCAGTCGGGTCCCGGTCGCACCGCGACGCTGATGCGCGTCTCGAGCGCCACGACCCGCCGTACCCACTCGGCGACGGGCAGCGGCTGCAGCACCGGTCGCGGCAGCCGTGCGAGGCGGGCGTAGGCCGCGATGAAGCGGCCCAGGGAGTCGGCGCGCTGCCCGATGATCTCCAGGCCATGCCGCAGGTCGCCATCGCTCTCGGGCGTGCGCGGACCCCGCTCCACGATGGCGCGGAGGGTGCCCGCGAAGGAGCGAATCGGGGTGAGGGAATTGTTGATCTCGTGAGACAGCACCCGGATGAGGCGCTGCCATGCCTCCCGCTCCTCGGCCTGCAGGGTACGACTCACGTCGGTGAGCAGGACGAGCTGGTGCGGACGTCCGTCCTGGCGGAATGACGTGCGCCGCAGTTCCCAGCGCCGGCCGTGCCGCCGGTCGAGCACCCGGGGCGTGTCACCCTCGAGGCAGTCAGCGAGGCCAAGCTCCGACGCATGGCGCCCCACCAGCCGCTCCATCGGTTCGTTCAGCATCTGCTCGCCACCCCGGTTGATCAGCAGGAGGCGCGCCTCGGCATCGAAGGTGAACACCGCTGCGTCGATCTCCGCCATGACCGCCCGCAGCAGCGTGACCGCCTCCATCGCGCCGAGACGCTGGCCACGAAGCATCTCGGCGAGTCCGTTCGCCTCGATGTAGAGCAGTCCGAGGTCGTCGTCGGGATCGGATGCGCGGGCCCGGAGGGAGAAATCACCCTCGCGCAGTGCCGCGAGGAGGTTGGACGCGGTCTGCAGCGGGCGGGTCACGCGATCGTACAGGACACTGAGCCCGCCGCCCAGCACCAGCACGAGAAAGAGGGTCCCGGTCCATTGCACGCGCGGGCCGTACGGCCCGGTCCACAGCAACAGGAGCGCGAGGAGCACGGCCGGCAGCGCCGACCAGGCGGCAATGACGACGACCTGCCGGGAATGTGATGCCATGACGCTAGAGCTCGTGCCGCTCCATCCGGCGATACATGGCGCTCCGGCTCAGGCCCAGTGCCTTCGCGGCCTCACTCACGTTGCCGCCGGCGCGCGCCAGCGCCTTCTGCACCAGCAGCCGTTCCACCTCTTCGAGCGTCATCTGGTCGAGTTGGGCGGCGCGGTCGATGCCGGCGCCGAGGGCAAGGTCGGCCACCTGGATCTCGCTGCCGTCGGCCAGCAGGACCGCACGCTCGATGGTGTGGTCGAGCTCGCGGACGTTGCCGGGCCAGCCATAGCCCAGCATTGCCACCATCGCCTCGGGCTGGAAGCCGCGCAGTGCCTTCCGGTAGCGCCCGGCGTACCCGGCGAGAAACTGGGCCGCGAGGAGGGGCAGATCCTCCCGGCGCTCACGCAGGGCGGGGATCCGGATCTCGATCGTATTGAGTCGGTAGAGCAGGTCCTCGCGAAACCGGCCGGCTCTTACCTCGGCCGCGAGGTCGGCGTTGGTCGCGGAGAAGATGCGTACCTCGACCGTCCGCGTGCGGGACGAACCCACCCGCTCGAACTCACCGGTATTGAGCACCCGAAGAATCCGGGCCTGCTGGCTGGGCGAGATGTTGGCGATCTCGTCGAGAAAGAGCGTGCCCCGGTCGGCCAGTTCGAAGCGGCCGATCCGGTCATTCTTGGCATCGGTGAAGGCTCCCTTGAGGTGGCCGAACAACTCGCTCTCGAAGACGCCCTCGGACAGCCCGCCGACGTTCACCGTGATCATTGGCCGCCCCGCGCGCGGGCTTGCGGCGTGCATCCAGCGCGCGGCGACCTCCTTCCCGACGCCATGCTCCCCGAGAATGAGCGCGTTGGCGTCACTCGGGGCGACGCGGGCCATGATGCGCGCGGTCGCCCGCATGGCAGGGGACTCGGTGACGAGCTCCGGCTGCCCGTCCCGCCGAAGCGTCTGGTTTTCGCTCTCGAGGCGCTGGCTGCGCCGGAGCGCGCGCCCCAGTTCCACCTGCGTGCGGAGCAGGGAGACGAGCCGCGTATTGTCCCAGGGCTTCTCCACGTAGTCGCGCGCGCCGCGCCGCATGGCCTCGACCGCGCCCTCCACGCTGCCATACGCCGTCATCACGACGGTGGGCAGTGACGCGTCCACCAGCTGCAGTCGCGCGAGGACGTCGAGTCCCTCGCGGCCGGACGTGGTGTCGCGGGTGTAGTTGAGGTCCATCAGGAGGGCATCGAAGTCGCTCGCCTCGACTGCCGCAAGGACGCCGGCGGGGGACGTGGCGGTCTCCACCACGAACCCCTCATTGCGGAGGAGCAGCCGCAGTGCCTGCAGGATGTCCGACTGGTCGTCGGCGATGAGGATCCGGGGGGTGGCATGTCCCATGGGAGGATGAATCTATCCCGGGACCAGCCATCCGTCCTTCAATTGGATGATCCGGTTTCCCTGGCGGGCATTCTCCTCGGAGTGCGTCACCTGCACGATGGTGACCCCTTCGGCGTTGAGGCGCTTGAACAGGGCCATGATTTCACGACCCTGGCTCGAGTGCAGGTTGCCGGTCGGTTCATCGGCCAGCAGCACCGATGGACCGGCAATGACGGCGCGCGCCACGGCGACGAGCTGCTGCTGGCCACCCGAAAGCTGGCTCGGGTAGAGGTCCTTCTTCCCCACCAGCTGAAAACGGTCCAGGGTGTCGCCGACCAGCGCCGCGCGCTGGGCGGCAGGCACGTTCCGGTAGCCAAGCGGAAGGTCGAGGTTTTCTGCCACTGTCAGTTCATCCAGCAGGTGGTATTGCTGGAAGATGAATCCCACCGCCTTGCGGCCGAGCGCGGCACGCTCGCGCACCCCCAGCGCGTGCACCGCGACATCCTGGTACCAGAACTCCCCGGTGAACGCCGCGTCGAGCATGCCGAGAATCGTGAGCAGGGTCGACTTGCCGGCGCCCGAGGGGCCCATGATGGTGACGAATTCGCCCGGCTCGATCACCAGGTTGATCTGGCGCAACAGGAAGGTGGGCGAGGGACTGGTGGGAACTGTCTTGTCGACGTTCGAGAGCCGCAGCAACGGCATGAATGATCTCCTGGGCCTGCGTTGATCGCGTCGGGAGCGTCGTGGCTGGCGTGATTCCCTCTCGACCACACGCTGCGGCCTGGAAATACCTCCGCAATGCCAGGACTTCTACCTCCGTGCCGCCGCAGGACGGTGGTCTCGAGGGAACCACCCCAGCCACGACGCAATACCTTGCCGCTCTTGCCGCTCTTGCCGCTCTTGCCGCTCTTGCCGCTCTTGCCGCTCTTGCCGCTCCTGCCGCCCTGCCGCCCTGCCGCCTACTCCACCCGCAACACCGTCATCGGATCGATCGACGCCGCCCGCCGCGCAGGGAGCCAGGCGGCGAGCAGCGCTGCGGCGAGCAGCGTCACGATGGCTGAGGCGAGGATCAGCGGATCGCTCGCGCGTACATCATAAAGCTGGGCGCGGACGACGCGCGATGCCGCCAGGAAACCAAGGAGGCCGATCGCGGTGCCAAGGATCGAGGCCCGCAATGCATGGCGGACCACCATCTGCACCACGGAGGTCGCCTGTGCGCCGAGTGCCATCCGGATGCCGATCTCCCGGCGCCGTCGTGAGACTCCCTGCGCCACCACGCCATACACGCCGATGGACGCGAGGAGCAGCGCGCTCATGCCGAACAGGCCAAGCAGGAGGGTGAAGAGGCGCGGCTGTGCCGCGGAAGCCGAGACCTGCGATGCCAGTGGCCCGAGGTCGCTGACCGGCATGTCGGGGTCGATGTCGTGCACGACGTCACGAATGCGCCCGACGTAGCCAATGGGGGCACCGGTGACGCGCACGTAGACATTGAACGCGGAGCGCTGCAGGATCGCGATCGGCATGTACGCGGCCGTCACCGGTGGCCGCGACAGGCTCTCATGACGCACGTCCGACGCCACGCCCACGACGACTCCCTCATCGGCCCCGAAGAGGAAGCGCTGTCCCACGGCTTCCTGGCCCGGCCACACCTGACGCGCCAGCGCCTGGCTCACGATCATCGGCGTCGGATCGGTGGTATCGGCCGCCGTAAACTCCCGCCCTCGCTGCAGCGGGATGGATAGCGCGCTGAAGTAACCCGGCGTCACGATTTGAATGCCCGCGGCCGGTCGAATGGTGTCGACCAGGCCGCCGGGTCGGGTGATCCGGAAGCTGTAGGGCTCGCCGCCGCCGGTCAGCGGGGCTCGTTTGCTGCCGCCAGCGGCTGTCACTCCCGGCAGCGCCGCAAGCCGATCGAGCAGCTCGGTCCGGAAGCGCTGCATGCTGTTTTCCTTCGCGTAGCGGTCGCCCTGGAGGAGCAGCCGCATCGTCACCACGTTCTCGGCGCGAAAGCCCGGGATCCACGTGCGTAAGTCGCCAGAGGCTCGTCAGGGCGAGCGCTGAGCCGGCCAGCAGCAGCATCGCGAGCCCGCTTTCGGCCGCGACCAGTGCGTCCGCGAGCCGAAGGCCGGCGGCGGACTGGCCGCGCCCCTCACGAAGGCTCGTGCCCGCCGAATGCTGCACCGTGCGCACGGCCGGCAGGATACCAACCATCAGGAAGACGACCACGCCGGCGAGCAGGGAGAAGCCGGCGATGACCGGGTCGATGCTGATCTCCTGTGAGCGTGGCACCGCCTGCGCCGCCAGCGCGGCGAGGACGGGAACCACCGCCCAGGCCAGCAGCAATCCGGCGGCCGCGCTCGCCAGCGCCAGGACACTGCTCTCCAGCAGCAACTGGCCCAGCAGCCGCTTCGGGGACGCGCCGAGCGCCGAGCGGATCGCCATTTCGCGGGCGCGGGCGAGCCCGCGGGCGAGCATCAGGTGCGCAATGTTGACGCAGGCGATGAGCAGCACGAGCCCGACAGCAGCCAGCAAAGCCAGCAGCGGAACGCGAAGATCGCCATTCAGGTACTGGGACAGCGGCACGATGGCAGGGCGATTCCACCCTTCATTGCTTTCCGGATAGTCGCGTGCCAGGCGTTCCATAAGTGCGCCGACCTGTGCCTGCGCCGAGGTGATGGTGGCGCCGGGGGCAAGCCGGGCTAGCACATTGAGCCAGCGGATGCCGCGCTGGTGCGGGACGTCTGCGTCAGTCAGGGTGGAAAGTGGCAGGAAGACCTGCGGCTCGGCGCTGGGGAAGGCGAACGTCCGCGGAAGGATGCCGATCACCTGGAAGGGACGGCCATCGAGGTGCACGGTGCTGCCGACGACGCCGGGTTCCGCGCCGAGCTTCGCCCGCCAGAATGCGTCGCTGATGACGGCGACCCCGTTTGCGCCGGGAACATCGTCGCCAGGGCCAAATGTGCGTCCGCGAGCCGCCGAGACTCCCAGGGTCTGGAAGGCGTACCCGTCCATCATGGCGGTCGCCACGTTCAGTGGCTCGCCCGTGCTCGTCATGTTGCTGGTGGTGAGGCCCGGCGTGAAGAAGTACGCCGCCACTGAGGAAAACTGGCTGGCGTCACGCCGGAGGTCATCGACATCCTGCGGCGAGAAGCCCCCAAAAACGCTGCCACGCTCCGCACGCTGGTGCCCGACCTGCACCAGTTGGGCCGGATCCTGAAACGGGTAGTCGCGCAGCAGCACCGCGCGCACCACCGTGAAAATCGCAGTGTTGGCACCGATCCCGAGTGCCAGTGATGCAAGTGCGACGAGGGTAAAGCCTGGCGTTCGTGCCAGGTTCCGGATCGCGTAGCGCACGTCCTGCCAGCTCATGCCTGTGCCTCCGTCGGTGACTTACTCGTCTCGCAGCGCGACCACCGGGTCCACGATCGTGGCGCGGCGGGCGGGCAGCCACGTGGCCAGCAGCGTCACGCCCAGCAGGAAGAGGGAGATTGCGACGAAGGTCGTCGGATCATTCGCATTGACGCCGAACAGCAACCGTTCCGACGGCTTGATCGTGGCCGCGTTGTCGAAGACGCGGAGCAGGTTGGTCAGCAGGAATGCGGCGACCAGCCCTGCGACAACGCCGATGCCCGCCAGTCTCGCACCTTGACCCATCACCAGTCGCTGTACGCCGGCAGGCGTGGCGCCGAGTGCGAGCCGAACACCGAGTTCCTTGGCTCGCTGCGTCACCGTGTAGGACATGACGCCATACAGGCCGATCGCGGCCAGGCCCGCGGCTAGGATCGAGAACACGGCCAGCAGCACCATCGAGAACCGCCGCGGGCCGGTACTCACCGCGATGAGCTCGTCCATCGGGTTGATCCCGGCCATGGCCACGTCCGGGTCCACCTCCTTGAGCGCCGCGCGAATCGCCGGCACCGCGCTCAGCGGATCACCGGACGTGCGCACCGCAAAGGTCATGACGGCCTTCGGATCCTGCTGCATCGGGACGTAGATCTGCAGCCGCTTCTCGGCATCGAGTCCCTCATGCATGGTGTGACGAACCACACCCACCACCTGAACCCAGGTTACCACAGAGTCTGTCAGGTCGTCGTACGTGATCCGCTTGCCGATCGGGTCCTGGTCGGGCCAGTACTGGCGGACCATCTCCTCATCCACGATGGCAACAATGGGAGACTTGCCGTCATCCTGCTGGGTGAACTGGCGCCCCTTGAGCAGCTGTACGCCCATGGCGGCTAGGTAGCCGGGGGTGACAGTCCGCTGGTCGCCCCATGGTTCATTGCCCCCCTTCTCCACGACGTGGCCCTCGACATTGAATGACGAGGTTGACCAGTTGTTGCTGAAGGGGAGAACCTGTGTCGCGCCCGCTGCCGCCACACCCGGGACGGCGCTGATGGCTTCGATGGCGCGGTTGAAGAACGCGACCCGCAGCGTGTCGTTGGAATACCGCGCCCGGGGAAGCGCCATGTTGAACGTGAGCAGGTGATCCGGACGGAAGCCGGGATCGACGCCGACCAGGCGGGTGAAGCTCTTGATCAGGAGCCCGGCGCCAACCAGCAGCATGAGCGCGATCGCAACCGTGGCCACGACCAGGCCGCGACGGAGCGCCATGCCGCCACGATCGCCAGCGGCACCGCGCCCGCCTTCCTTCAGCGTCTCCTGCAGCGAGGTGCGCGACACGCGCAGTGCCGGCGCCAGCCCGAACACGAGGCCCGTGATCAGGGAGACGAGCAGGGTGAAGAGCAGGACCCTGGCATCGAGGCCAATGACGGTGGCCGGCGGCAGGTTTCTCGTGTTGAGCGCGAGCAGGGCGGGAACACCCCACAGCGCGAAGACAAGCCCGAGCACACCGCCCGCGAGCGAGAGCAGGATGCTCTCGGTGAGGAGCTGGCGGATCAGGTCCACGGGTGAGGCGCCGAGGGCCACCCGCACGGCAATCTCGCGTGAACGGGCGGCCGCGCGCGCCAGCTGCAGGTTGGCCACGTTGGCACACGCGATCAGCAGGACCAGCGCGACCGCGCCCAGGAGGACGAGCATGGCCTTTCGCATGGCCGGATCGACCACACTCTCCCGCAGTGGCCTGACCGAAAGGGTCCAGTCGTCAGGGCGCGTTCCCGGACGATCTGCCCGCATGCGCACCGCCAGCGCTGCCATCTCGGCCTGCGCCACGTCGATGCTCACGCCGGGCTTCAGTCGGCCGGTAAAGCCCAGGAACTCGTTGCCGACGGATCCATTGACCTGGCCGGGCGTGAAGACGAGCGGCGCCCAGATGTCGGTATTGCGATTCAGCATCGACGTGAATGAGCGGGGCATGACACCCACGATCTCGTAGCCCTCGCCATTCAGCACCAGCTTCTGTCCCAGGATGCCGGGATCGGCGCCAAATGTGCCGCGCCACTGCGCCTCGCTCAGCATCACGACCTTCTCGCTGCCCGCCGTGGACTCATCGGGCCGCAATGCGCGCCCGAGAAGCGGCGGCACGCCGAACGTGGCGAAGTAGTCGCCGGCAACGGTCACGGCCTGCAAGCGACCGGGGTCACCATGGCCCGTCAACGTGGGGGCCCACTGCGATTCCACGCCGGTCGCGGCGAAGACCTGCTTCTGCTCCTTGTACAGGAGGTAGCCCGGCACCGAGACGCTCGCCTGGAGGTGCAGCGACGGGTACGAATGCGTCATCGTGACCAGGCGCTCGGGCTCGGCGAAGGGAAGGGGCCTGAGCAGCACCGCGTTGATCACCGAAAAAATTGCGGTGTTGGCCCCGATGCCGAGTGCCAGCGTCAGGATTGCGACCGTCGCGAAGCCGGGGCTCCGGCGGAGCGTGCGCACGGCATAGCGGATGTCCTTCGCCAGTCCAGCCATGGTGTTGGTCCTTCCGGCTCAGGCCGGAGACAGTTCGAGCACCTGGTCCTCGACGACGCGGCCGTCGAAGAGGTGGATAGAGCGGTCGGCGTGACGCTCATATCGGGGATCGTGCGTGACCATGCAGATGGTGGCGCCGCCGCGATGCAGCTCCTGCAGGAGCTGCATGACGGACTCGCCGTTGGTCGAGTCGAGGTTGCCCGTGGGCTCGTCCGCCAGCAGGATGAGCGGCTCGCCGGCCACGGCACGAGCGACTGCCACCCGCTGCTGCTGACCACCGGAAAGCTGGGCGGGATAGTGCCGCACCCGATGGCTCATGCCCACCTTCTCGAGCGCCGCCATGACCTTCTGTTTCCGGTCGCCCGCGGGCATGCCCCGGTAGGTGAGCGGCAGCTCGACATTCTCGTAGACCGTGAGGTCGCCGATCAGGTTGAAGGCCTGGAAGATGAAACCGATTTCCCGGTTCCGGATGCGGGCGCGCTCGACCGCGGAGAGTTGCGCCACCGGCTTGTTGTCGAGCCAGTACTGGCCTCCGGTCGGCGTGTCCAGCAGGCCCAGCAGGGAAAGCAGCGTGGTCTTTCCACAGCCCGACGGGCCGGAGATGGCGACGTACTCGCCGCGACGCACTTCGAGGTGGACTTCGGAGAGCGCGTGGGTCTCGACTTCGTCGGTGTAGAAGACCTTCTTGATGCCTTCGAGACGGATAAGCGCCGGGCCAGCGGATGTCATGAGTGCTCCGGTGATGGTCGTGGTTGGCTATTTCACTCGAACGCGGTCGACTCCATCGAACCGCGACATGTCGGACAGGATGATCACGTCTCCCGCTTCCAGCCCGCGAACGATTTCGATCTCGTTGGCCGAGCTGCGTCCCAGTCCCACCTGGACCCGCTCCGCCTCGTCCCCACCCTTGAGCAGCCGGAAGAGGCCGACCGTGGTGTTGGCCTGGCCGTACGTGGGCCGCCCCACGTGCAGCACCTTGCCCAGCCGCTCGATTTCGATGGTGCCGTCGATGCTGAGGTCAGGCCTCGCCCCCTTGGGCAGGGAGTCCGTCAGGGCCACGTCGATGGTGACCGTCCCGCCGGAGGATGAGGGGTCTATGCGTGAGACTTGTCCACGCACCAAACCGTTGCGTGTGTCGATCACCGCCGCCTGGCCGATCGCGACATCGCGTGCAAGGTTCTCCTGCACCCGGAGGACGGCCTTGAGCCGGTCGGGCTGGACCACCTTCGCGATGGTTGTCCCGCTGGTGGCGAACTGGCCCACCTCGAGCGGCAACTCCTGAAGGACACCGTCGGCGCCGGCCCGGACCACCATGGCCTCGGTGAGTGATCGCTGGAACGCGACCACCGCCTTGAGGCGGTCGATCTGCTCCTGCTGGACCTTGAGTTGTGCCGGGATGTTGTCGGTGAGGATCTTGAGTCGCTGCTGCTCGATCGCCAGGCGCTCGGTCATTTCCGCCATGGCGTCCCTGGCCTTGGCGGCATCGAAGGCGGAAATGAGTTGCTTGCCCTCCATCTCCCCCGCGGCCCCCGCCTGGCGCGCCGCCTCGTTGTACTGCGACCGCGCCTGCGCGACTACGCCCGCCTGGGTCAGGCGCTGGGTCTCGAGGCTGATCTTGAGCGAGACGAGCTGCGCTTCGGCATCGGTGAGCTGGCGCTCGGCCTGAAGGCGCTGGATCTCGACGTCGGGATTGCTGAGCTCCATCAGCACCGTCTGCGCCGTCACCTTGGCCCCGGGCTGGACCAGCTTCCGCTCGACGCGACCGGGGGCGACGGCAGAAATCCAGCGAATCTGCTCGGGCACCAGGCTGCCGGGTGCCCGAACCTCACGCAGCATGGGGCCCGATTCCACGGTGTCGATCGACAGCGCCCCCCGCTCGACCGCGGGTGGGGCGTCCTTGAGGCGGCTGATGCCCGCCGTGGTGAGGACGAGAAACAGGAGCGCCCCGCCGATCAGGTACCGGGCGCGATGGTCGACCTTCTTTTCACGAACAACGTCCACGTTGCGTCCTTGGGATGTGTGCGCTCAGGGCGCATCCACACACGACAAGGGAAGTTCCGTGCCCGTCGCCCGCTCGACAGGAGGTGCGACAACGTGTTGTGGCAGCATGATTTCGACGTGGGGACCTGCGGGCCGGACGGTGCCGAGTGTTCGATTCCGGGATTGTGCGTTCCGTTTCCGGTCACGCCATCTCAGTCATCAAACCGTTCGCGGTCGTCCTTCTGCAGGTCCTCGGACTCGCCCGCATCGGTGCGCTCCGACTCCAGGGCCTCGCGTGCTTCAGCGAGCCCCTTCCGCGCCGCAGCGTCGAGCCTGGGATAGTGCAGCTTGAGTGACTGGAGGGTGTCCACGACTGCGGCGGCGACGACCATGCGCGTGACCCACTTGTGGTCCGCGGGGACGATGTACCACGGCGCATCGGCGGTGGCCGTCGCGCGGATCATCGACTCGTATGCATGCATGTACTCCGCCCAGTGCTGGCGCTCGGTCACGTCGGCCGCCGCGAACTTCCAGTTCTTCTCCGGTTCGTCGAGGCGCGCGAGGAAGCGCTTCCGCTGTTCCTTCTGTGACACGTTCAGGAAGAACTTCCGCACCACGATGCCATTCCGCGTCAGGTAGCGCTCGTAGGCGCTGATGTCCTCGAAACGCTGTTCCCAGATGTTCTCGGTCACCAGTGCGGGAGGCAGGTGCTGCCGGTCCAGCAGGTCCCGGTGCACCCGCACCACCAGCGTCTCCTCGTAGTATGAGCGGTTGAAGATCCCGATGCGCCCGCGCTCCGGCGTGCAGCGGGACGTGCGCCAGAGGAAGTCGTGATCCAGCTCCTCGGCGGACGGGGCCTTGAACGAATAGACCTGGCATCCCTGCGGATTGACGCCCGACATGACGTGCTTGATGACACTGTCCTTGCCGGCCGCATCCATCGCCTGGAAAATCAGCAGCAGGCCGTACTGGTTCTGGGCGTAGAGCTTGTCCTGCAGCTCGCAGAGAAGCTCCAGTCCCCGATCCAGGGCGTCCTGTGCCCTCTCCTTGTCCTTGACGCCGGCGCGGTCGGCCGGGTTGAAATCCTTGAGCCGGAACTTCGTTCCGTCCGTGATCCGGTACGGACGGGAAAAATCCGCCGCGACGTCAGCCATGCGTCGATGCCTCGGTTCAGTTCAGTGCGCGGATGGGAGCGACTTGGTGAGCTGTGCGACGGCCTTGTCGATGCGTTCGGGCGTCGGGGCCTTGCCCGTGGTGTTGTCGCGGTAGACGGCATGCCAGGCAATCGCACCGGTCTTCCGGTCGACGAATTCCAGAATGACGCCTTCCTCACGTTCGGTGAGCCCGGCAAACGCCGGGTCGCTCGACGAGGTATACCCGTAGTTCCAGCCGTTCCAGCATCCTCCCGCATTGCAGCTGGTCATCGGTACCACAGCGTCGGGGCCGGGGTTGGTGACCGGGGCATTGGCCGACGTCGTCTTCACGCCCACGGCATAGCGGACGAGAAAGGCTGCGCTCGCCGAGTCCACCCTCTTGTACCCTTTGGCCATCAGCGCCGTGTCGATCGACTGCTTGATCCGGAGCTGCAATCGCTGGTTGGCGAGCGCATAGCCCTCGGCGGTCGGCGGCAACGCGGCAATGCCGCCCCAAGCGTAGGTCCCGGCGCCTGGCACGCCCACGGGCGCCTTGGTGCTCGAGATCGAGGGTCCGCAGGCCGCGAGCAGGACAAGGATCGCGGAAGAGGCGCGAGTCATAAGTTCTCCGGCGGGGGCTGGGCGGGCGGGTTCGCGGTGAGCTGCATTGAGACCAGTCGACCAATCAGGATGGCAGGATAGAGCTGTCCAATGAGGGACTCCAGGTTGGCCAGCGATCGCGCCGCCAGGCTTACCGGCACGATGTCCCCGTAGCCAACTGTCGTCAGGGTCACCAGGCTGAAATACACCGCTTGTCCGCGAATGGCCAACCAGGTCGTCGCCGGGGTCGGAACGTGAAGTGCGTCGGGGTTCAGGATGAGCAGGAGCGCAAAGATCTCGCTGAAGATCAAGCCGACGAGAAGATAGACCGCTATGGCGCCCTCGATGCGTGCCCGGGTGATGTCACCACCGCGAAGAACATGGCGGAGTGTTATGAAGGTCAGGTACACCAGTCCGGCTAGCGTCACGATGCCACGGGCCACCCGGATATGGGGCACGTCGGGACGGACCAGCTCGAGCCCGCCGAGCAACGTCGGGAGCGTCATGAGTGCGATGCCGATCGCCCGTCCGAGGCGCGTGTCCGAGCCGGAAACGGCGCCGCTGATGCCCATGAGCGAGACCAGGCCGGACAGGAGTACGTCGCCGGTTGACGAGATGTCGCCCAGCGTGCTCAGGGGAACAACGACGAACAGAAGGAGCACGAGAATGATGAGCATGAGCGTCAGGCTCAGGTCTCGTTCCCAGATCTGGGCCACGCCCTTCTGCACCCGTTCGGTCGAAACTGGACGCATGGTTCTCTCGAAATAGCGGTGGGCGGAATCTACCGTCTCGCGGTGAACGACGGCATCGTGCCTTTCCGCGGTTATAATCCTCATGCCGCGCGCCGCGGGTCACGCAACCTCCAAGTCCGGATCGATGTCCTTAATCCAAGCCTCCCCCCTCCGGTGGATTGCCGTCGGCCTTTGCCTGACGAGTAAT
>CAWJXX010000007.1:0-32827 GCA_963846945.1 uncultured Gemmatimonadales bacterium
GTACGCGGCACCAGGCGAGGCGCCCATCGCTGGACTGGGCCAAGTGATATGGTCCAGCGACTGGGCGTCAAGTGGTGTCGGCCTTCAAGGACAAGAAGAACGCTGTCATTGCGAACCTGTGTTATCGGGCGACGCTTGAGGCGGTCCTTCACGCAGAATCGATCGATGCCTTCCAGTCCCTGACCAAGCACGATCCCTGGGAGTTCGAGCACTGGCCGCTCGAGCGCCGCAAGATCGAGGGCGAGATAGAACGCGAGCGGAAGTCACTGCTGCTCGCGCGACGTGTCGCGGTGATCATTGGCGGTGGCAGTGGCATAGGCGCGGCCGCGGTGGAGGCACATCTCGATGCTGGGGCGCACGTGGTGGTTGCCGATCGCATGCTGGAGAGCCTGCCGCAACTCTCCGCGTGCTTCCCCGGTCGTGTCATTGGCGTGGAAGTGGACGTGCGGGATGATGCGTCCCTGGAGAATCTCTTTGCCCGCACGGTGCGCGAGTTCGGGGGACTGGACTGCCTTTTCTATACGGCCGGCCTGGCGCCGCGCTTCGCGCCCATCGTCGCGCTCACCCGCGATGACCTGCAGCGGCAGCTCGACGTGCACTACATCGGCGCCGTGCGTCGCCATGGCGAGCGGCGCGACCGTCATGCGCCGGCAAGGCGTGGGCGGCCAGTATAGTTGTCTCGGTGTCCAAGGCGGCGCTGGCGCCCGGCGCCGATGCAGCGGCCTATGGCGGAAGCAAGGCAGCGCTGCTGCAGGCGCTGCGGGTCGCGGCCGTCGAGTTCGGGCCCGATGGGATCAGGGTAAACGCCATCAATGCCGATCAGGTGGACACCCCGATGTTCCGGGCCTTTGTCGAGGCACGCGCGCGCGCCAGGGGCATCACGACCGAGGAACAGCTCGCGACGTACCGAAAGCGGAACCTGCTCGGTGTGTCCCTCATCCCGGCGCGAGTGGCGGGCGAACTCGCCATGCTGCTCGCGAGCGAGAAGTTCCGGTATACCACGGGCGACATCATCACGGTCGATGGTGGATTGCCGGAGGACCTTCCGAGATGATCCTGTCGCCCTTACGCGGGAGCCTGAATGGCTCGCTGTGACCGACTGATTCCTGCCGGCGTGCTCGGATCGCTGCTTCTGGCCGGATGTTCTGCCAAACCCACCGACAAGACGGTTGTCCTCGCCAGCGGAACCGGGCCACCAGCCATCGTCGACGTGGCCCTGGGCGACTTCTTCTTTCAGTCCGCCGACACCATTCCCGCAGGCAAGGTGCTTTTCCGGCTCAATCTCAAGAGCACGGATGCGCATGTCATGGACCTGGTGCGCCTGGAGAACGGCAAGCGCCTCGCCGACCTCCTCGCCGCCGGTGAGGACGCGTTCGACTCCACCTGGGTGAAGTTCGCCGGCGGGGGCATCACCTCGGTCAGCGACACCAGACCCACGTATGCAGTCACGCTCACGCCCGGCGTGTACGTCATGCTCTGCTATTTCAGTGCGCCCGACCACCAGCCGCATTTCGCCAAGGGAATGATCAAGGAGGTCATTGTCCGACCGGCGGAACCGGTGGAGGCGGCCGGCGATGACGCCGGACATCGACGTGCAACTGGTCGACTTTGCCTTCCAGGTGTCGCAAACCGCTCACGGCGGGGGTGCATACCATCCGCGTGACCAACCCGAGCACGCAGGCGCATGAAGTCGTGCTGTCACGGCTCAAGGATGGCGTCACGCTGGAGCAGGCAAAGGCACGGGCCGACAGTGCCAATCCGAAGGGCCCACCGATCTGGGAGGCGTACGGGGGTGTCGGCGACCTGGCACCGGGTGACACGATCGTGATGACGGCGCGATTCACGCCGGGGCACTATCGGATGCGGTGCATGTTCCAGAACAAGGGCGAGACGATGAACCATTCTGCGCGGGGAATGCAGCTGAGCTTCACCGTCGACTAGACCGGGCTATCATGGGGTGAGGGAGGCGGCGCTGCGCATGCTCCAGAAGGAACAGATGGAACGCTTCAACCGGGCGGTTGGCGGCCGGTACAAGGCCGTTCGCGAGCTCGGGGCCGTGGCGGCATGGCGACCGTCTACCTCGCGGAGGACCAGAAGCACAACGGAAGGTGGCGGTCAAGGTACTTCGCCCCGAGATCGGCGAGCTCCTGGGCGCGACCGTTTCACCCGGGAAATCCGGGTGGCCGCGGCGCTCAACCATCCCCACATCCTGCCGCTGTACGACTCCGGCGAAGTCGACGGGCTCCTCTTCTACGTCATGCCGTACGTGCGGGGCGAATCGCTCCGCCAGCGTCTGGATCGGGAAAAGCAGCTTCCGGTCGGGGATGTCCTCCGCATTGCGGGACAGGTGGCCGCCGCCCTGGACCATGCCCACGCCCACGGTCTGATCCACCGCGACATCAAGCCCGAGAACATCCTTCTTCACGAGGGCGAGGCGATGCTGGCCGACTTCGGGATCGCGCTGGCCGAGAGCGCGCCGACGCTCGGCCCGCGGCTCACCGCCGTCGGCCTCGCCCTGGGGACCCCGGCCTACATGAGCCCGGAGCAGGCCGCCGGGGACCCGGACCTGGACGCGCGGAGCGACATGTACAGCCTGGCCTGCGTCGCTATACGAGCTGCTGGCGGGAGAACCACCCTCACGGGACCCACCGTGCAGGCGGTCATGGCCAGGCGCTTCACCGAGCCGCCGCCGTCCATCCGGCGGACGCGGCCGCGGTGCCGTTGAGTGTGGATCAGGCGCTGACGCGGGCCCTGGCCCGAGCCCGGCCGACCGCTTCGCCTCGGCCGGCGAGCTGGCGATGGCGCTCAGCGCGACGGAGACCGAACCGACCCGGCCCCCCTCGGTGGCCGTGCTGCCGTTCCTCAACCTGAGTGCGGACCCGGAGAACGAGTATTTCGCAGACGGGATCACCGAAGACGTGATCGCGCAGCTCGTGAAGATCCGATCGCTGAAGGTGATCTCTCGCGGCTCGGTCATGCCCTTCAAGCGGCGGGAGCGCAGCATCCGGGAGGTCGCCGACGCCCTGGAGGTCTCCAGCGTGCTGGACGGCAGCGTCCGGCGCGTCGGCGACCGGGTGCGGATTGTCGCCCAGCTCATCGACGGCGAGACGGAGCGGCACCTCTGGAGCCGGACTTACGATCGGCAGCTCACCGACATCTTCGCCATCCAGACCGACGTCGCCCTACAGATCGCCGCCGAGCTCAAGGCCGAACTCTCTCCTTCAGAGCGGGTACAGGATCGGCAGGCACCCACCAGGACCTGCAGGCCTACCAGCTCTACATCCGGGGGCGGTACTGGTACAGGCGATACACCGAGCGGGATCCTGAGGGGCATCGATTACTACAGGAGAGCGATCGCGGCGGACCCGGGGTACGCGATGGCGCGCGCAGGCGTAGCGCTGGCGTACGCCGAGCTCGCGGCGGGGCAGCGGCGGCCAGATCGGACACGAGGCGCATGAGGAGGCCCGGAGGTCGGTCGCCACGCCCTGAGCTGGACAACGCGCTGGGGGAGGCCCATGCGGTGCGGCCTGCTGATGTGCGTCCACGACTACGACTGGGCCGGGGCAGAGGCAGAGTTCCGGCTGGCGCTCCAGTTCAACCCCGGCAGCGCCGACAGCCACGACCACTACGGCTGGCTGTGCTCGGCGCTAGGGCGCTTCGACGAAGCAATCGAGCTCGCCCGCCGGGCGCAGGAACTCGACCCGCTGGCCCATCGGGCGGACCTGGCCACGACCTCATACGTGCCGGCCGCATACGAGGAGGCCCAGGCGGCGCTCGGGGCCTAGAGTTCGAGCCCGACTACGCCCGCAGGCGAGCCCGCTGTGGGCGGATCTTCATGGTGGGAGAACAGGGCGGACGGAATCGCCGAGCTGAGCGGGCCGTGGAGCTGGCACCCGCGAACAGGGTGTTCTTCGCCCAGCTCGGGGAGACGTACGGTCTGGTCGGACGGTTCCGAGAGCGCGCAGGGATCCTGGAGCGCAGGAGCATGCGCCAGTACGCAGTACGTGTCGCCCTATCACTTCGGCGTACGTCTACACCGGTCTCGGAGACTACGATAGCGCGATGGACTGCTGGAACAGGCCTATCACGAGCGGGCGGGAAGCGTGTTCGGCATCAAAGGGTCGTTCCTGTTTGTGCCGTTGCAGGGGCATCCCCGGTTCCAGGCGCTCTTCGCGAAGATGAATCTGGACTGAGGCCCGGCTGGAATCCAGAAGCCCTGTGGCGGCGTTACTGGGTAGAAGATTCCGAATCCGGAGGGAATGTGAGAATCTCGAAACTCAACCGAATCGCGGTTCAAATCGGCCTGGTGCTCACCGCCTGGTCCGCCGCGCTGGGACAGACCGCCACGAAGGCTGCGGCCACCATGCCATCGCCTGGTGCCCGGCAGGAGACCGTGGTCTTTGCGGGCGGCTGCTTCTGGGGTGTCGAGGCTGTTTTCCGCCACACCAAGGGCGTCCTGTCGGCCACATCCGGCTATGCCGGTGGAACGGTCGCGTCCCCGGGCTACGAGCTGGTGAGCACCGGGACCACCGGACATGCCGAATCGGTCCGGGTCGTCTTTGACCCCGGCGTTGTGACATTCCGGCAGCTCCTGGAGGTCTTTTTCCTGGTGGCGCACGACCCCACCGAGAAGAACCGGCAGGGGCCTGACACCGGAACCCAGTATCGCTCCGTAGTGTTCTTCAGCAGCCCGGAACAGCAGCAGGCGACCCAGGCGTATGTGGCGGAGCTGACGAACGCCAAGCTGTATTCGCGACCGATCGTGACCGAGATCGTGCCGCTGCAGGCGTTCTATCCCGCCGAGGACTACCACCAAAACTACCTGGCCTTGCACACGACCCAGCCGTACATCGTGTACAACGACCTGCCGAAGCTGGGCCAGCTGAAGGCGAAGTACCCGGGGTTGTGGAGAGAATACGTAGGAGTCGTGAGTCGTGAGAGGAGGAATGCATGAGGCCGCGCGGTTGTCTTGCGATGATTTCGATGCTTCTGATCGCATTCGCCGGGCCGCTCACGGCGCAGGGTGCCGCGCCGATGCCGACCGTCGAAAAGGGCCAGGAGACGGCGGTGCTCGCCGGCGGATGCTTCTGGGGGCTCGATGCAGTGTACCGTCGCGTCAATGGCGTGACGGCGGTGGTCTCCGGCTGGGCGAGTCACGCGGAATCGGTCTACCTCGTCTACGATCCGGCGCAGGTGAGCTACCAGCAGCTGCTCGAGATCTTCTTCCTGGTGCACGACCCGACCGAGAAGGACCGCCAGGGGCCGGACGTGGGGAAGGAATACCGGTCGGCGATTTTCTTTTCGGATTCGGCACAGCAGCAGGCGGCCCTGGCCTACTTGGCAGACTTGACCAGCCGGAAGGTGTACAAGAAGAAGATCCAGACGGAAATCGTGCCGCTTGATGGTTTCACCGCCGCACCGATGCCGCACCAGAACTACCTCGTGAAGCACCCCGATTCGCAGTACATCATCGTCAACGACATGCCGAAGCTGGAGCTTTTCAAGGCGACCTACCCCGCCTTGTACAAGGCGCCGCCGTCCTGGTAGGGCGGCGGCGCTGATCCAGCAGCGACCCCCGATCTACTTCTTCCCGGCCTTCTTCGCGGGCTTGGTGACGTCCGGCACGTCCATGCCCAGCGCGGTGGCCAGGTCGATCTGGTGCTCCTGCTCCTCCACGAGGATCTCGCGGATGTGCTCGGCCATGGCGTACTCGCCCAGCGCCTCGCACTGGCGGACCCGCTCGCGGTAGTTGCGGATCGTCTCGTTCTCGTTGTCCAGGTCGAAGCGCAGCATCGTCCTCGGCCTTCTCCGAGGTCTTCACCGGCTTGGCGATCGACCGTCGGCATGCCGCCGAGGTAGTCGATCTGCTTGGCGATGGTGAGGGCGTGCTGCAGCTCCTCCTCGGCGTGCTTCTCCAGCTCCGCCGGCGATGTTCATGTACTGCGCGCCCTTGAGCACCTGCGAGTAGACGACGTAGGCGATGATCGCCTGGTACTCGCGGGCCAGGTCCTCGTTCAGCAGGTCGATCAGCTGCTCGCGTGTCACGGTGGCCGTCTCTGCTGCAGCCTCTTTCATGGATTACCTCGGTAGGTGGTTGACTCCGACCCCGTTTTCGCGCGTGCATTCGCGGAAGTGGTACCCGCGCGTCGCACCCGTGCTCCCGCAGGCGAACAAGAGTCCGAAGCTTACCCCCAATCCTGCCGGTCGGCCTCCTTATATAGGCTGCTGGCCCGGGCGGGGATGGGGTGCCCGATTCCTGGCACTGGACGGCGCCCGGACCGGGCTGCACCTTCTGCCCATGCAACAAGACTATTGGTTCCCGAACGGCATTGTCCTGAAGGGCACCCGTACCGGTTCGACCGAGACGCTCGCCGAGCCGTACTCCTTTGCATCAGCGGTTCGGCTGGCCCGGACGTATGCCTCGCTCTGGCTCGAGGCAATCGAGTGGTGGGGGATCGGTGATGCAGACGAGGTTCACTACAGCGTCGAGCCGCGGAACACACGCGAACGACAGGCCCGGCGCGAGCGCAGTCGCGGCGTCAGCCCCTAGCCCCGGTCATTTCGCTAGTCCGATGAGATGGCTTCGATCGGCCTGATACGGGCCGCGCGAACCCCCGGGACGAAGCATGCCAGCATGGCAATGGCCGTCAGCGTGACCACCGCGATCGCGACTGTTGCCGGGTCCGCCGCCGCGACGCCGTAAAGCAGCGATCCGAGCCAGTGCGATTCGAGGCTCGAGACCACGAGCCCGATCGCAGTCCCCGCCAGGGCATAGCGCATCCCGCGTGACAGCACGAGCCAGATGACGGAATCCGGCGTAGCGCCGAGGGCCATGCGCACGCCGATCTCCCGCTGCCGCTGCCGCACCACGTACGACATCAATCCAAACACGCCAAGCGCGGCCAATACGACCCCGGCCAGGGCGAAGCCTCCCACGACAACCGCCCATCGCCTGGGATCACCAAGCGCATCATGCAGCCGCTCGGTCATGATGATCTCCTGCGGCGCGATCTGGCCGTCGAGGCCGCCGAGTGCGGTCCGAATGGCGCGAAGCGTAACTGCTGGTGCCCCCGGCGCGCGCGCGATCAGGTAGAGAAATCGGGGCTGGTCCTGTGCAAGTGGCATGTAGACGGCCACGCCGTCACTGCCGATCCCCAGGTACTGCACGTCACCCACGACACCGACAACGGTCGTCGGGGGACAGGTCGTGCATCCGCCGTTGTACATCTGGCGACCGAGGGGATCCTCACCGGGATAGTACTTCGCTGCCCAGGCCCGGCTCACCAGTACGACAGGCGGTGCAGTGGCCGAGTCGGCCTCGTTGAACAGCCTGCCGGCGAGCAAGCGAACTCCCATCGCTGTCAGGTAGCCGTTGCTGATGGCAGACCATGGCGCGGCTGGCTGGCTGGTCCCTTCCGGAACCGGCCTGTCCAGCAGGTCGAAGTTGTTCACGTCGCCCCCGTTATCGGGCGGGATCGACCCGGAGAGCCCTGCCGCAGCGACGCCCGGCACCTCGCGCACGCGCGCCTCGACGCGGCGCCAGAAGGGCTGGATCGAGGCGCTGTCATATCTCGCGCGCGGGAGCGAAAGTGCGAGGCCGATGACTCCATTCGGATCGAAGCCAGGGTCGACGCGCTGCAGTCGCACGAAGCTGTTGGCCAGGAGGCCCGCGCCGAGCAGGAGCGGCAGCGCGATGGCAAATTCCGCAATGACCAGCGCGCCCCGGAGGGCATGCGTCCGCCGGCCAGCGCTCACGCGAGTCGGTGACGTGTGCGGTCTCGCCGCGGCTCGCCGCCCGAGCACGGCCGCGATGGGAGCCATGCTGATCAGGAGCCCGCTCAGCAGGGTCGTGAGCAAGAGGAAGACAACGCCGCTGCTGTCGAGGCTGACCTCGCCCAGGCGCGGGAGGCCCGGTGCCACGAAACTCGCGGCCGCGAGCCCGACCTGCGCCACGAGAAGTGCGATGCACCCGGCGAAGATTACGAGTGCAAGGCACTCCGCGAGCACGAGCCGGGCGAGCCGGCTCCGGTCGGCCCCAAGCGCGACTCGAATCGACAGTTCATGCTCCCTTGCTGAAGCACGCACGAGCATCAGCGTCGCGACGTTGACGACCGCGAGCAGGAGCACGAGCGCCACGGCGCCGCCGAAGAGGCGGATCTGTCCGCCGGCCCTCCCGACAATCGCATCGCGCAGCGGCACCGGCGTGAGCCGGGCCGAGCTGTCCTGGAAACCCGCCGCCCAGAGCGGGAAAGAGGTCGCGGCTGAGTGCCCGAGTTCACTGGTGGCCTGTGCGAGCGACATGCCCGGGCGCAGGCGGCCAACGGCGCGGAGACCGAATGGCCCGCGCCGCGGCGGTGTGCCGAGCTGCAGGTTGGTCCAGACCTGGGCGGAGAATGCAGCCAGGTCGGTGCGGTCCGGCGTCAGCACGCCAATCACCGTGTGGCTCACGCCGTCGAGCGTAATTCCCGAGCCGACGGCCGCCTTCGCACCCCCGAGTTCGTGCTCGGCGTAGGCATGGGTCACGACAGCGACGGGTTCAGCCCCGAACGGTCATCGCCAGGATCGGTCAGGCGTCCGTACTCGGTACCCACGCCCAGTGCCTTGAAGAATCCCGAGGTCGCCCGCCCGGCGAAGATGCGTTCGTGGCTCGCCTCTCCCCGAGACCGACATGCCAGTCATGCGCGCAGCGCCGACCGCCTCGAAGATGCCAGGCGTGTCCTGGAGCGCGAGCGCATCGACGGCGGACAGCGTTCCCACCGCCCCCATCGAGTAGACCTGCCGGATGCTGACCAGGCGATCGGGCTCTGGATAGGGCAGGTCGGTGAGGAGCACATGATGCACCACGGCAAAGACCGCGGTCGCGGCGCCGATGCCGAGTCCGAGGACCAGCATGACGGTGAGGGCGAATCCCGGGTTGCGCCGGAGCGCGCGGAAGGCGTAGCGAAGGTCGGCGGCGCTCTCCTGGAGCGTCCGCACGCCGCGCGCATCACGCACCGCCTCCTTGGTCTGCTCCACGCCGCCCAGCGCCACGAGCGCATCACGCTCCGGCGCGGCGCTTCCTGCACGGCGCCGGGCGTCCGTCTCGCGTGCGAGATGGTCGCGCAGCTCCTCTTCCAGCTCGCGATCGAGTTGCCGGTTGAAGACCAGGGCCCGGAGGCGCTCGAGCAGGTCGCGCATCAGCGGAGGTCGGCGACCTGCACCTGCAGGATGCCGTTGACGGCGCCGGAGGCGCGCTGCCAGAGTGTCGTCTCAGTGGCGAGCTGGCGCGCGCCAACGCGCGTCAGCAGGTAGTACCGCGCCCGCCGGTTGTTCTCGGTAGCGCGCCACTCGGAGCGAACCCAGTCCTTCCGCAGCATCCGCTGCAGGGCAGGGTACAGCGATCCCTGCTGCACATCGAAGACATTGTGGGAAAGCTGGCTGATGCGCTGTGCGATGCCCCAGCCGTGCATCGGCTCGAGACTCAGTGCCTTGAGCACCAGCAGCTCCAGCGTGCCGGGCAGCAGTTCCGCGGGGGGGTGGTCCATGTACTCCTCCAGATAGCCTGAAGGACGCTAGCATCCTTCCTTCAGGCCGTCAAGAGGAGTTCGGTGGCCGGTCGCCTACTGCGGGCCGGCCGGGAGGTGCTCCATGAGGTACCGCGTCAGCAACGAGTAGATGTGCAGCGTCGTGCCATCACCCTCGCAGATGCAGTGGCTCCGGTTGGGATATTCCATGAAGTCGAACTGCTTGCCCAGCTCGATGAGCCGGTTGAGCATGAGCTGCGCGCCCTGGAAGTGCACGTTGTCGTCACCGGAGCCGTGCACCATCAGCAGGTGGCCCTTGAGTCCTTCGGCCTGGTTGATCGGCGGAGGCCGCCTTGTAGCCCGCCGCGTTCGTATCGGGCAGGCCCATGTAGCGCTCCTGGTAGATCGTGTCATAGAAGCGTTCATCGGGCACCGACGCCACGCCATGCCGACCTGGTAGACGTCGGGATAGCGGAACATGGCCTGCAGCGTGCTCGACCCGCCGCCGCTCCAGCCCCAGATAGCGATCCGCTTCGGGTCGATGTACGAGCGGGTCTGCTCGAGCACCTGCACCGCCTCGGCCTGCTGCGCGCTCGAGAGCACGCCGATCTGTCCATAGACCGACTTGCGCCAGGCGCGCCCCTGCGGCGCCGGCGTTCCGCGCATTGTCCACGCTGGCAACCAGGTACCCTGCATCGGCGATGGCCTGGAGCCAGAGGCGCTGATCGTCGACCCACGAGTCGATCACGGTGGTCCCGGCCGGCTCGCCATAGACATACATCAGCAGCGGATAGCGCTTTCCCGCGTCCATGTTCGCGCGGCTTGATCATCCAGCCATCGAGTGACGCGCCGTCCTTGAGCGGACACCTGGAAGAACTCGGCGGGGCGTGACCACCGGCTTCACCCGCTCGGCAAGTTCCGCGTTGGCGACGAGGGTGCGAACCGGGGCATCGGCTGGCAGCGTGACGAGATCGGTGACCGGCGGCGTGTTGAAGGTGGACCAGGAGTGCATGGCCCACTGTGCGTCGGGTGAGATGTTGTATCGATGGCTGCCCACCTGGCTGGCCGGCGTGATGCGGGCGGTCTTCCCGCTGCCGTCGAGCCGGGTGCGGTAGAGATAGCGACTGGGTGGCGTTGGTCGGGCGAGGCGATGAAGTAGAGCCACCCGCCCTTCTCGTCCACCGACGCCACGCGAATCACGTCGAACGGATCGGGCGTCACAAGCTTCATGGCGCCGTTCTCGCGCGAGACGGAGTAGATGTGGGTCCAGCCGTCCTTGTCGCTGGTCCAGAGGAAGTGCTTGTCGTCCTTGAGCCAGGGGACGTCGTCGATCAGGTCGAGCCAGGCCGCGTCCTTTTCCGTGAAGAGCGGTGCGCACGGCGCCGGTACCGGCGTCGGCCAGCTGCACGCGCGTCGGTGTTCTGCAGCCGGTTCATCCGCTGCAGCAGCAGCTCCTTCGGGCCGGCCCATTCCATCCAGGGCAGGTAGTTCTGTCGCGCGATCGCCGACCGAGCTGGATCCACGTGGTCGGAACCGCCACGGGCGCTCACGACCCCGGCCGTCACGGCGGAGTTGGTGGTGCCGACCAGCGGATACTGGATCGGAACGGTGAACGGGTAGGTGGAGTCGGTGTCGTTGATCATGAGGAAGGTGCCGACGCCGGTCATGTCGAAGTGCCAGTAGGCAATCCGCTCGCCGTCGGGCGACCAGCGGAAGCCATCGCGCAGGCTGAACTCTTCCTCATAGACCCAGTCGCTCATGCCGTTCACGTGGAGCGAGTCGGCACCGGTCGTGAGCCGCGTGATCGAGAGATCCGCGAGACTCTGGACGTAGAGGTCGCCCTGGCGTACGTAGGCGACCCGGTCACCCTGGGGCGAGAACTTGGCATACATCAGTGTCGACGGAGTACCGCCCGCCGCCAACCGGCTGCAGGGTGCCCGCCTTGCGGTCGAGCACCCAGTAGTCGCCGCGGGTATTCTGCCGCCATACCCGTCTCGTGTTGGTGAAGAGGAGCAGCTTCTGTGCGTCGGCTGACCAGGTGTAGTCGGCAAAGCGCAGGGGCAGGGAATCGCCCGGTGGAATCAGGGTCGAGGCCGACACCAGGACGCTGCGCGCACCGGTCTTCGTGTCGTAGCGGACAATATCGCGACCCCGCTTCACCGCGACTGACGGCTCGACGGTCGAGTACGCGGCCCCATTCTCGATCCAGCGCGCCGGACCGAAGCGCTGGGGGTCGTAGTAGTTGGAGTCGAAGATCTGCTTGAGTGCTGCGGTGGTGGCGGCGGGCACCTGGGCCTGGATTGGCGGGGCGAGAACGGCGGTGGCGACGGCGGTCAGGGCCGCACGGATCAGGTTTTTCATGCGCCAAAGGTGCGTCGCCGGACGGTCCGCGGGCAAGTTCGGCCATGGCGGTAGTGGCTCAAGGCCAAACTTGCGCTGGGGAAGACTTTACGAGAAATTCCCCGGTCCCCTGTTCCACTTCCCGATCGACCGTCCGGAGCGCCCTTGCCTGTTCTTGAGCGCGCCTGTCCCGCGTGTCACACGCCTCTCCCGATGGAGGCGCAGTTCTGCATGCACTGCGGTGTTGCCACGCCGACCGATCCCGGCGTGCCTCAACGCATTGCCGCAACCGGGGCGGTGGAGATTGCGCTTGTCACCAGGAAGCTCGCAGGCCAGTACAAGATCGAACGAGTGCTGGGCGAGGGCGGTATGGCGACGGTGTATCTGGCCGAGGATTTGAAGCACCGCCGCAAGGTCGCGGTGAAGGTCATGCGTCCGGAGCTGGCGGCTACACTCGGCGCCGATCGGTTCCTGCGCGAAGTCGAGATCGCCGCTCGACTCACCCATCCCCACATCCTGCCGCTCTATGACTCGGGGGAGGCCGACGGCCTCCTCTACTTCGTCATGCCCCATGTCGAGGGCGACACCTCAAGGACTACCTCCAGAAGGTGGGGACGCTGCCGGCGGATGAGGCGCTCCGGCTGGCACGCGAGGTGACCGAGGCGCTGGCGTACGCGCATGCGCGCGGGATCATTCACCGCGACATCAAGCCCGCGAACATCATGGTCAGCGCGGGCCACGCGCTGGTGGCCGACTTCGGCATTGCCCGCGCCGTGGGCGAGGGTGGCGAGGCGCTGACCAAGACCGGGCTCGCCGTGGGAACGCCGCAGTACATGTCGCCGGAGCAGGCGACAGGTGAGAAGGAGATCGACGGCCGCGCGGACGTGTATGCCACCGGTGCCGTGCTCTACGAGATGCTCGCGGGCGAGCCGCCCTTCACCGGCCCGAGCGCTCGCATCATCCTGACGCGGAGCCTCACGGAGGCGCCACGCCCGCTGTCGGCGGCGCGCGCCGGCCTGCCCGCCTCGGTGGACACGGCGGTGATGAAGGCGCTGGCCAAGAATCCTGCCGATCGCTACGACACGGCGGCACGTTCATGGGCGCATTGGACGTGGCGCGGCAGCATACATCCGGCGCCATCACGGCAGCCTCGGCGGTGAGCGCGCATCCCACGCCGGCACACGGCGTGCCATGTGCCACCCACCACCGTGCTGCCGGCTGCGCGAGCAAGGGCGCCATGGATGTCGCTGCGCAACGGCGTGATGGCCGCTGGCGCACTGCTGTTGCTCTGGGCCGTCGGAGCCACCGTCGTAGCCGCGCGGAAGGGCGGCATGGCAGCGGGCTCGAAGCAGGGCAACCGCGTGGCGGTACTGCCATTCAGCAACCAGGGGGCCGCGGCAGACGAGTACTTCGCCGACGGCATCTCCGACGAGGTGCGCGGCAAGCTGGCACGCATCGCCGGACTGTCGGTCATCGCCTCGGGGAGTGCGACGGAATACAAGAACAGCACGCTCCCGATCGCAGATATCGCCAAGCAACTCGGGGCGGACTACGTCCTGACCGGAAAGGTGCGATGGGCATCGGGCGAGAACGGCAAGCGCCGGGTGCAGGTCGTGCCCGAGCTCATCGATGCACGGACCGGCGACGTGAAATGGCAGCAGACTTTCGACCCGAACGACATGAGCGATATTTTCGCCGTGCAGTCGCAGATTGCGACTCGTGTCGCCGGCGCACTCGGGGTGGCACTCGGTGGCACGACCGAGCGGGACCTGGCGGTCAAGCCCACCAGCAATCCCGAAGCATATCAGCTGTACCTCAAGGGCCGCGCGATCACCGGGATTGATCCGTCGAGCATGCGCGAGGCTATCGGCTACCTGGAACAGGCCGTCGCGCTGGATTCGGCGTTTGCCGATGCCTGGGCGCTGCTGTCCATGTCGAACACGCGCCTGTATGCCAACGGCCTCAAGTCGGCTGAAGTTTCGGCGCGGGCGCATGAGTCGCTCGATCGTGCGGTGTCGCTTGCGCCGAACACCGCGCTGACACACTTGGCCGCCGCGCGATACTACCTCCTGGTGGACATCAATGAGGCGCGTGCCCGCGAGGAGATGGATCTCGCCCTGCGGATTTCGCCCAGCGATCCCGATGTGCTGAGCAGTGCCGGCCTGATGGACCTGAACCAGGGCAACCTGGGCTCGGCGCTGGCCAAGCT
Source organism: uncultured Gemmatimonadales bacterium (assembly GCA_963846945.1). GTDB lineage: Bacteria > Gemmatimonadota > Gemmatimonadetes > Gemmatimonadales > GWC2-71-9 > JAGGAG01. The sequence continues at coordinate 14,053 of CAWJXX010000007.1, forward strand.
GGAGCGAGCACGCGAGATGGATCCGCGTTCCTACGCGACCACCTACAACCTCGCGACGACCTATCTGAACCTGGGCCGGCTCTCCGACGCCGAGGCGGCGTATGCGGCCGCCGTCATCCTGCGCCCAACCGACAAGAATGCGATAGCGTACCTGGCCACCATGCATGTCGCTCGCGGCGACCTGGACGGAGCACACGCGGTGCTCAAGGCGTCGGTCGCGGCCGGGCTCTCGCTGCCAGCCTTGGCGGGGCAGCTTGCGGGTTACCAGGAAATTTCGTGGATGCTGGACGAGACTGACCGTGCCGTTGTATTCCGGCTCACGCCGGCTGCGTTCGACAATGACCGGGCGTGGTGGGGTCAGTCACTCGCGACGGCCAACATGCAGGCAGGCGACAAGGTCCGGGCCCGCGCCTACGCTGACTCATCGCTCGCAACGTCGGCGGCACAGGCCAAGGCCACGCCGGACGACGCGCAGCTTGCGGTCCTCTACGGGCAGATGCTGGCCTATACCGGCCATGCTGCTGAGGCCCGCGCGGAAATCAGCCGTGCGTTCCACATGAAGCTGACCCTGACCAACACCACCTATGTCCGCATCGTCGCCGCCCGGTCAGAATTGGCCCTTGGCAATCAGAGCGGAGCGCTCGACCAGCTCGAATGGCTTCATCGGGCGCCATTCTACTTCACGAGCGCATGGTTGCAGCTGGACCCAACCTTCGCGTCGCTCAAGGGAAATCCGCGGTTTGAAGCGATGCTGAAGACGGGGAAGCTGAACAGCGATGAGCGGTGAGAGGTAAGAGGTAAGAGGTAAGAGGTAAGAGGTGAGAGGGTAGAGGTAAGAGGGTCGACGGCACCTTCCTTCCGGAGCAAGTAATGCACAATCGATTGTCCCTGCGCGCGGCGACCTTCATCGCCGTTGCAACAACGCTTCTCGCTACTCGCGGAGAGGCCCAGTTCGGCAAGCTCAAGAAGGCGGCAACGGACCAGGCGGCCTCTGCGGCCGGCGTTCCGACGTCGCCACCGCGCTACGTCCAGAACATCGACGTCACCGCGGCACAGGTCGACCAGATCAACAAGGGCCTCGACGCCGAACTCGCCGCGGCGCCCCAGGCGATGAAGACCGCCGAGGAACAGTCGAAGAACATCGAGAAGGCGCAGCAGCAGTACGAGAAGGATCGCACGGCCTATGAGAAGGCCTCGACGGCCTACGACAGCTGCAAGGAGAAGGTGATCGCGGCCAGCAAGGCGGGGCATGACTCGCTGGCGAGGAAGACCGAAAGCGCCGCGAGCAATGCGGCACCGACGATGTCCGACCAGGAGGCGATGAAGGCGCAGGCGGAGAAGGCCAAGGCCGCCGCAGAGCGGATCCAGGCCGGCACCGGCACCGCCGCGGACCAGCAGACCATTGCCGATTTCCAGAAAATGGCGGCGGCGATGTCATCGAAGAGCATGCAGGCCGCCACGGTCGGGCAGCAGGCCGCAAGCTACGACCAGGCCACGATCGACAAGATCAACAAGACCTGCGGCACCCAGCCCGTGGCGCCGACCGCTCCGTCCTCGACCGGCACCACCGCAGCGGACGTGATCCGGCAGTCCGGTGCCACCGCCGCGGGCGTGTCGATGGCATCATATCCTGCGCTGCGCGAAAAGGTGATCGGCTATGCCCAGAGCAACACCCAGGTGAAGGGCGGCTCGATCCCCGAGGCCGACGCCAATGCCATCAACACGGCGCTGGGACAGACCCGGACGAAGGTGACGCAGATGCAGAAGGCAGGCGTGCCCATCTGAGGAGCATCGCGGCGGTCCTGCTCACGCTCGCGGGCGTGCTGGCACCGGTGCCGGGACCGGTGCTGGCGGTACGCACGCCTGCGGGATGGGAGAACTGGTGGCATGAGAGCGCTGCGCCTGCGCGATGGGATGCGGCACTCCCGGCGGTCACGGATCGAATCACATGGCGCGCAGCCTCGCCCGGCCTCGACTGGGGCGAGTTTTCACTCTCCGGTGAGGGTGAGGCCTTTCGCGTTCGCGTGATCGTGGCCCGCCTGGATCCAGCGCAGCTCGAGCTGCGGCTGGTCAAGCCGAAGGATGGTCCGGTCTTCGCGGGGCGTTGGGCAGTCGATGAGGCACCCGCCGAGGCGGTCTTCGCGGTGAATGCGGGCCAGTTCAAGGACCAGCCGTGGGGACTGCTGGTGCAGCAGGGAGTTGAGTCGCAAGCCGCCGGCACCGGACCACTCGCGCCCGCCGTGGTCGTCGGGAATGACGGCCGGGTGCGTCTCGTGCCGCCCGACTCCATCGCCATGTCGCTGTCCGGAGCCCGTCAGGCGTTTCAATCCTATCCGACGCTGCTCGATGCCGGTGGAGTCGTCCCCGCGCCGCTCAGGGCGGATGGCCTGGGCATCGATCGCACCCATCGCGACGCCCGTCTTGCGCTCGGCCTCATGCGCAACGGCACCGATCCTCATCGCGATGACGCGCTTCGAGGGGCTGGGAGGGGTGCTGGAAAACATTCCGCTGGGTCTTACGACCCCGGAGATGGCCGCCGTCATGGGCGCGCTCGGGGCCGAGCGCGCGGTACTGCTCGATGGCGGGATTTCGAGCCAGATGCTGATTCGGGCACCCGGTGCGACACAACTCTGGACCGGCTGGCGCCGCGTGGCACTTGGCCTGATCGCGGTGCCGCGCCGGCGGTGAGAGTTGAGGGTAGAGAGTTAGGTCGAGAGTTGAGAGTTGGAAGTCAGAGGGCAGCAGGGGTGTGGAATCCGCGCAGCGACGCGCGGCCGAGCAGGATGAAGATGATCAGCACCACGAGGTGCGTGATGGCGAAAGGCGGTTCCTTCTGCGTCGGCGCGGTCGCGATCAGCAGCGGGAACTTGGAGAACAGCTGCACGATCAGCACGAAGACGTTGAAGTAGAGCGTCGCGACGCTCACCAGCACGAATACCTTGCGCCATCCGCCATCCAGGTGCTTCCCGTACAGCGCCACCAGGGCCAGCGGGAGCAGCACCAGCGAAATGGCGCCGAGGATGTGCGAGGGGAGCAGCTTGGCGAACGGAAAGAAGAAGCCGGTGACGTTGGTCAGGATCGTCGTGACCAGGAACGTCCCGGTCCAGCCCCGCAACAGCCTGCCCGACATGAATCCGCCGACCACCACCAGCCCCGCGACTATGCCGATGACGCTGATCAACACGTGCAGGAGCGCGAACACCGGGAGACTCAGTCCAAGGACCACGGGGCACCTCTCAGGGTTGAAGGATGGCTATTCGGGTGCGGGGCCCATGATCGTGTAGCCGTAGTCGGCCGCGATGCCCCGGATGGTCGCGAAGTCGGGCGGCCCCGGCCTTGCAAATACCGCCGCGCTCCTGGCGTAGAATTCCTCGAACCCGCTGGGGAGCGTCATGACCCAGTGCTGGCTCGGTTCGCTGCCGCGATTCCGGAAGCTGTGCGGAACGCCGCGCGGCATGAAAATCACCGATCCGGGCTCGACATCCTTCCACCCTCCCGGCGTGAAGAACGACATCATGCCGGCGATGATGATGAACACCTCGTCGTCATGCGCATGCACATGCAATGGCGGGCTCGCGCCCGGAGGGGTAACAGCAAGGCCAAGACTGAGCGAGCCACCGGTTTCGCGGCCCGAAAGCTGGAATCGGATTGAACTGCCGAAGGCGGACGTCGTGTCGCCGACGCCTGGGGGTATGACGCGCCACTCGCCAGGCGCGCCGGCGTCCGGTGTGTGCATGATCGAATTGTATGAACGAGTCAGGGTTCGGGGCGTCGAACCGGTCGCGCAACCAGCACCGTAATGTTGTCACTGCCGCCGTTGTCGAGCGCATCCTGCACGAGGTCCTCACAGACCTGCTTGGCCGAGGTCATCGTGCGCAGCCGTTCGGCAATCTGCTCATCGGTGACATGCTTCGTGAGGCCGTCGCTGCACAGCATGCCGGTGTCGTCCCACGTCAGGTCCATGCGGGTGACCACGGGTTCCGTCTGGTGCCCGCCGATCGCGCTCGAGAGCACATTGGCCCAGCGAGTGCGCGGCGCTTCCGCGCGGCTCAGGATTCCCTGGTCGATCAGCTCCTGCGCCATGGTCTGGTCGCGCGAGATCTGCACCAGTTCCTGGCCGCCGCGGAGCATGTAGCAGCGGCTGTCTCCCACCTGAAGCAGGTAGGCACGGGGCCAGACACCCAGCCAGAGGGTCAGGGTCGTGGCCATCCGGCGCCGTTCGTCATCATCCTTCGCGCGGGCGACGATAGCCTCGTGCACCTGCATCGCAGCCTCTTCGAGCTCATCGGAGAACGGCGTGTCGTCGGCACTCTTTGCCTTGTAGTAGCACTTCATGCTGCTGGCGACGTACTCGGTGATCCCCTCGACCGTGAGGCGGCTGGCCTCTTCGCCGGCGGCAGAGCTGCCAACGCCGTCGGCCACCAGGGCGACGAAGGCGAGGCGCTCAGGCCGGGGCCACTTGGTCTCGGCTGGCAGGCTGGTGGCGTAGATGGCGAGTTGTCGCTGCAGGGCGCAAATCAGGAAGTGGTCCTGGTTGGTCTTCCGCACCAGGCCGGTGTGGGTCAGCCCGAAGATATCCAGCTCGTCCTCGCGGGGTTTGCGACCGGCGTCGACGCGGATGCTCTCGTGAGTCATCGTCATGCGCTGCTCCCCTCAGGCCCAACTGCCACTTCGGGCCGGTCACCGAAAACCTTCCCTCCGGCAATATGTCGCCGGAACTCGCCAGGGGTAACTGGAGCCCCCTCAAAGGGTACCCCGCCGGCGTCAGGTCGGCTCCTCCTCCCGCGGTGCCTGGTCCGTCTCCTCCAGCTTGCGGGCCTTCGCGGCAAGCTCGGAGAAGCGGGCCTTGTACCGGCTCAATTCGGCATCACTCAGCTCCTCGAGGTCGACCAGCGAGTCCTTGGCCCCCTGAATCGAGCGTATGAGCTCGTCCAGCTTGAGCTGCATGGCGGTGGAGTCCCGGTTCTGGGTGTTCTGGATCAGGAAGACGACGAGGAAGGTGAGGACCGTCGTCGCCGTATTGATCACGAGCTGCCAGGTGTCGCTATAGTGAAAGACGGGGCCCATGACGGCCCAGATGACCACCAGCGACACCGCGATGACGAAGGTCACGGGATGGCCGCATGCACGGGACGTCACCTTGGCCATATGGTTGAAGGTGTCCAGCAGGGCCATGTCGGGCTCCGGTAGGGGTGAGGCCTCGATTGTAGCGGGACGGTTGGACCAATGCGACGCGGGACCGTTCGGTATCAGGTACCCGATAGATCCACCCCGGGTCGTCCGGCGTTACCTGGGTGCAGAGGGGTCGAGCGAAATCCACGGTGAGGCGGCAGGCATGATGCGAGAACTTGGACGGACCCGGGAATGGACGCGGGCGGCGGCAGGGGTGGCTGTCGTGACCCTCCTGGCCTGCTCCTCCTCACCGGCACAGCAGGCTGCCAGGCCGGCCGACAGCGGCAGGTCGGCATTCGGGGGAACCATGGGACCGCCATCCAGGGACTGGAAGAAGCCGACACAGGAGGAGTTGAAGGCCTCCCTGACGCCGCTGCAGTACGCCGTGACCCAGAAGGAGGGAACCGAGACGCCCTTCCACAACGCCTACTGGGACAATCACGCAGCGGGGATCTACGTCGACATCGTGTCGGGAGAGGTGCTCTTCAGTTCGCTCGACAAGTACGACTCCGGTACTGGCTGGCCGAGCTTCACCAGGCCGCTGGTGCCCGACAACGTCAAGACCAAGGCGGATCACAGCCTCATGGATGATCGCACCGAGGTGCGGTCGGCCAAGGCCAATTCCCATCTGGGTCATGTGTTTGACGATGGTCCGGCGCCCGACGGGATTGCGCTACTGCATGAACTCCGCGGCGATGCGGTTCATTCCCGTGGCGGAGATGGAAGCGGCCGGGTATGGCAACTGGGTCGCGCTTTTTGCCCGCAAGTAAACCTGACATTGGCTGTCATGATTCTGGCGTCGAGAACTTGATGAGCAGGAGGTAGCGCAGGTCACTGCAGCAGAAGCGACGAATGGCGATACTGGGTGACTTCGCGCAGCGCGCCCCAGGACCGCCAGGCTTCACTCCGAAGTTGAAGGTCCTCCGCAGGCGTACAACTCCCGGCCAGAAGCAGGTCATGAAACTTTCACGGTTTTCCATCGCGGTCGTCGCGGCCGCATTCTCCGTCTCATGCACGTCTCCCACCGAGAATCGATCCCTCCCGATCGCGCCGACCCCACCTGCGGGTCCCGCATTCGTGACATCGGTGACCTCGGTCACGTTCGGCAACAGTGTCACGGTTGGTGACGCCGGCTGGAGCCGATCGTTCGGCGGGGTGATCGATATTGAGTCGGATGCGACAGTGATCTACGCGGTGGTCTTCGGTGGATCAGGCGGGAGCGCGCCCGTTACTGGGGTGACCGTCGGAGGGGTGCCGCTGACGAGGGTCAAGCAGGCGCAGCGGACGCTGCAGGCATCACTCGACGTTTTCCGGTTGACGAGCCCTGCGACGGGAACCGGGAAGGCCGTCGCGGTGCTGCGCAACAACACGGCATATGACCCGGCGCGCGTGACGTTCTTCACCGTCCGCGGTGCAAGCAGCGCCGATCCCAATGATGCCATCACGGAAATCGACCTCACGCCCGGTTCGGCGACGTCAACGCGAACCGTGCAAGTGGCCTCTGCCGCAGGAAGCCTGACCATTTCGGCCGTCAGTGCGGGCGGGGCGTACGTCAATGGCACCGGTGTCGTGGCGACGCCGGGATTCCAGACCACGCGGGCCACGGGCGAGGACCAGGACGGGGCGTTTGGTGTCCTGGGCAGCGCGCCCGGTGCAGCCAGCGTGACGCACTCGTACAACCTGAAGGCGGATGCCGCGGCTCGCCCCGCATACCTCGTTTCGTTCAACATCAAGCCGGGCACCGGCACCATCTCGGCGCCGGTCGTAGTGAGCGACGGGTCTGCGACGTTCGGCAGTGTGACGACGCTGAGTGATGACGGCTGGAAAACCTCCTTCGGCGGCCCCCTCAACGTAGAATCGGACGCCACCGTGGCCTATGCCGTGGTATTCGGTGGCACGGGGGGCAAGGCGCCCGTTTCGGGGGTGTCGATCGGCGGACGGCCGATGACGCGTATCAAGCGCGCATTGCATACGACCGTACCCTCGTCCGTCGATGTGTTCCGGCTGGTGTCGCCCCCTGTTGGGGCAGGGCAGGCCGTTGCCGTGACCCGCGGAGTCACCGCGTATGATCCGGTACGAGTCAGCGTGTTCACTGTGCGCGGGGCCAACATCACGACGCCGAACGATTCGGTGCTCGAGGTCGACCTTTCGCCGGGAGCCACCGTGGCAACGAAAACGCTGGTGATACCGTCGAGCCCCGGTGCGCTCACCATTTCCGCCATCGGCGCGTCGGCCTTCCTCAGCGGTACGGGAGTTACCGCCACTCCGGGGTTCCAGGTGATGCGGGCAAGCGGACAGGACGCGGATGGTAATTGGGGCGTGCTGGGCAGTGCACCGGGCGCGGCCCCGAGCGTGACTCACTCGTACGACCTGCGTGCCAATGCGCCCGGATCGACCGGCCTACGCCGTGCGGTTCAATGTGTTCGGCGGAACCCTTCCCGCCCACGTCGATTCCACCCCCCCGCCACCCGTCGTGCTGCCCGCACCGCCCGACAGCGCCGGTGGCTGGAAGACGGTCGTGGACTATGACTACGCGCAGATACCTCCGCTCTGGCCCGGGATCTATCAGGGCTGGAGTGCGTTCCAGCGCATTCCGGAGGGGACGCTCTACTCCAACCTCTCTTTCGTCAACGATCCGACGCAGCCCGGTACCGGCAGCCCCGGCGCCGCGCGGACCACGTTTCTCACGAGTCTTCCAGGCGGGTACGCGCCGGTGACCTACAATTGGGGTGGCCCGTGGCCGACGAATGATGGTTCGCTCGACATCACGTTCACCATCAAGTTTCCGGCGAACTGGGACAACAACGGGCCCAAGAATACCAACGACGGCATAAAGCTCTTCTTCTTCGCCTCGAAGCCGCAGAACAATCATGTCATTACGGTGACCAGTTCGCGCTATGATGGGGCAACCCTCGTAGGCGACCCGACGCTCGGCGGTATCTGGGTGACGGTCGCGCTGCAGAATCCGACGATCAGCTTCAAGACGAACATGAACCTGGCTCGGGGCGCGTGGCATACGGTGCGGGTACAGACCATTGCGAACACACCGGGTGTCGCCAATGGCCGGTTGCGGGTATGGGTGGATGGCGTGCAGGCACTCATCAACACCGGTGCCAACGATACGCCGAAATACCTGGAGCGCACCAACGTCATGTACTTCAGCGCGGGCCAGGTGGCGCGGCAGGATCGCCTGCAGTTCGAGCCCACGTACACCGGGTTTGAGAGCCCGCCCTACTCAGAGTTTTTCGACCTCGGTCACGTCATGGTTGCGGTCCGCCCGCGGTGATGCAGCGCACGGCGGGCCGGTGTCCAGGGGATACCGGCCCGCTGTGGTGTCGTGTTTTTTTGTATTGACGGTGACATCCGCGACCTGTAGCTTGGCAGCGTAGACATAAGCCAGTCGAGTGCTGGCATGCCGGGGCGGGGAACTTCAGGTTCTTCTGTAGACGGCGTCTGGAACACCAACCGGTGTGCTGGGCGCCGTTCTTCTTTTGAGTCTTGTGCCGACGAGGAGGGAATCATGCGAATCGTGATCAGCGCGCTGTTTCTCTTTGTCTTCTCGCTCATCCTTTGTTATGCGCCGGCGGATTGGCGGGGAAAGCCGCGCGACCAGGAAAACAAGTGATCGGTCTTGACTAGGGGGTAAAGCCGACGGAGCGCCACAGTGGTGCCGGCTCGAAGTAGCGTCCGTTCGCGACGACAAAGCGCACGTTGCGCGTGTCGCTGATGCGCTGCAGCGGGTTCCCGTTCACGACCAGGACATCGGCTCGGAGTCCTGGACGCAGGGTGCCGCTGTCATCCTGGAGGCCCAGTGCCCGGGCCGGTACCAGCGTCGCGGCCTGGATCGCCTCCATCGGGGTGAAGCCTGCCTGCACATACAGTTCGAGCTCCCGATGCAGGGTATAGCCGGGCACGCCCTGGTCGGTCCCGGCCATGATCGGTACTCCGGCTGCATGCAATGCGCCAATGATCGCGATGAGCTCCTTGAACTGCGTGGCCGCGCGGGCCGCGCGATCCGGGGCCACACCGGTGTGGGTCAGCGACGGCGCGATCTCGGGCGCCACCTTCTCGATACCCGGCTCGAAGGCGCTGACCGGCTGGCTCTCGGGATGCGAGTACAGTTCGAACAGCGCAACCGTCGGGTCGATGACGGTGTGGTGTTCCGCCAGGAACGCCACCGCGCGACGTGCCTCGGGACTCTCCATGGTGAGCGGCGTGGTATCACCGCGCGCGCGCATCATTCCCCGGATGTAGGTGATGTGGTTGATCTGGTCCATGCCATCGTTGACGCCCTGGTAGCCGTCCAGCCCCTGCGGGATGTGCCCCGTCACCGTCATCCCGAGCCGGTGTGCCTCGGCGGTGATGGCGCGCAAGACATCTTCAGGAAGGCTGCTGTAGACCTTGATCTGCTCCAGGCCCGCATCGTGATATCGCTGGACCCATGCCACTCCGTCGGCCGGCGTGCCTGCGCGGGAGAGGCCGATGGCATTGGGGCCATCTCCATCGATGATGCCGGCGGACAGCAGGCGCGGACCGAGGCCATGATCCCGGTTGAGGGCTTGTCGCGCGCCCAGCAGGAAGGTGAACTGGTTGCCCACGTCACGGACGGTGGTGATCCCCGAGGCGAGGTAGATCGGGCCCCACTCCACCTGGGCGTAGTGCGCATGCATGTCCCACAGGCCGGGGAGCATCGTGGCGCCCCTGGTGTCGATGACCCGGGCACCGCGCGGTACCTGCACCCTGGCCCGCGCGCCGGCCGCGACGATGCGCCCACCGCGAATCACGATCGTGGCATCGGGAACGGGCGCCGCCCCGGTTCCATCGATCAGCGTTCCGCCGATGAGCGCGAGGAGCGTATCGGTGGCGGCCGCGCCCGGCGTGAGGTCGCCGAGCACGGCAATCGCATCACGCGTGGCAATGGTGACGAACGTCCCCAGCGCCGACTCGTATCCCTCACGAATGGCCTGAAGCGGGTCGAATTCCGCGTCGTATGAGGCGGCCGCAATGAGGTTGCCCGCGCCGTCGAGCCAGAGCGTCTCGCGCCCCCAGATGAGTCCCCCCACGCTGAACCGCTCGAGCACGGCACGGCGATCGCCAATCGCAATCGTGTCGACTCCGCGAGCGACGATGTGGAGCGCACCTGGCGGGACGAGCTGCAGCGTCGCCGGTCGTCCCCGCGCCAGCCACTCCCGCATGAAGGCCTGTTGCATCGCGAAGGGTGCATACCCCCGCACCGGGAACGCGTCCCGGACCGGCACGACCATCACGCTGCTGTCCTCGCGGACGCGCGCGGAATCGCCCGCGATGGTCACCTCGAGATCGACCCCCGACATCCGCGAGGTCTGTCCGTCGAGGCGCATGTGCTCGGGGCGGCCGTTCGCGGCGTAGTCCAGCTGCCCGGTCAGCACCACCTTCGTGCCGCGATCACTGAACGCAAATTCGGACTTGAGCTGGCGCCCTCCGCCGGGCGCCGCACTGATGGCCCATGTTTCCCGGCCGATGGGGTTGCCGATCTTGTGCAGGATGAATGTGCCGGAAGTGTCACCGGCGGCGAGCGCCAGCGCGAGGAGGGCGAAAGTGGGCATTCAGTCCTGCCGCGCGAGGACCATGTAGCCTGAAAAGCGCCGGAACGCTTCGCGGCGCTTGCTGCTGAGTTGATTGATGAAATAGATGAGCCGCCCGAAGCGCATGATCCGGTCGCGCCGCAACCCTTCGTGGAAGGTCGAGTACCATTCGACCTCACGCCAGCCGAATGGCGTGAAGAATCCCGTGTTCTCAGCGGGCCCGAAGCGCATTGGCGCATTGCCTCGCTTCAGGGCGGGTGCCCAGCTCCGCTCCATCATCTTGAGCAGTGCCGGGCTGGCCAGGTCCGACAGCCAGAACTTCATGGAGGGAATGGCATGGAGGTCCCGGGCCAGGTCCGCCACGTTCTCGGAGGTGAGATAGACCAGCAGGCCTTCGGTGATCACGAGCACGGACGAACCGCCAACGTGGGCCAGCGCCTCGCGTCGCGTGGCCGCATCCGAGAGATCGGCAGCCACGGCCTGATAGTGGCACGCCGACTTTGCGTCGCCGATGATGGACGCCTTGTAGGTAAGCATGTCCGGCAGGTCGACGTCGACCCAGCGCAGGGCCGAAGGCAGCTCCAGCCGCCACGGGCGGGCGTCGAGGCCCGCGGCCAGGTTGAGCACGGTGTCGACGTTCCCGCGCGCCACGAAGCGCATGATGATCTCGTCCATCACGATCGTGCGCGTCACCAGCGGCCACGACGTCTTCCGCCCATCGGGCATCGCGTCCAGGATGGCGAAGCCGCGATCGCCGGCGAGCCGGCGCGCGAACGGATCGCGGAACAGGGCGTCGGGCCGCTCCGTCTCAAGGGCCCGGTAGCAGGCCACCCAGAGTGCCGTGTCGGAAACGTTCTTGATCGCCTCACCGTTGCTCATTCAACGCGTCCAGTGTCCAGAGGTCATCGCCGCTATGATACAGGCGAGCCCTAAGATGCCACCGAGTCCCCGGGGCCGCCACGGCGCGAGCAGCAGCAGCGGTACGACAATCTCAGTCGGAGTTGCAATCCCTCGATGACGCGATGCCTGGGTATGGCAGCATCCACCGGTGTGATCCTCCTGCTTGGTGCGATGCCGCGAAGCGGGACGCGTGCCTCCGCTGCAAGTCCGCTCGGCCGTGTGGTCTGGCACGACCTGGTGACCCGGGACCTCGATGCCTCCAAGAAATTCTACGGCGCACTGTTCGGCTGGACCTGGCGCGCACCGACCTCCGGTCCCAGCGTGCACTATATCGTCGGTGAAATGGCCGGCGTCGCCGTCGCCGGACTGGCGGAATCGCGCCAGACAAGGGTCAATACCGCGCAGTGGCTCAGTTACTTCGAGGTCGCGAGCGTGAAGACCACCGTCCGCGACGCAGTCAAGACTGGCGGGCACGTGGTAATCGATCCCACGCGCACGGCCTATCAGGGGGAGAGCGCGGTGCTGCTCGACCCCGAGGGCGCACCTTTCGCGATCATGCAGGCCGGCGGTGACACCGCCACCGCCGCCGCGCCGGTCAACGGCTGGATCTGGAATGAGCTGTGGACCCGGGACAAGGCGAACGCGGCGACATTCTACTGTCGCCTCCTGGGATACCGGCAGCGCGACATCCCGTTTGCCGGAACCACGTACAGCCTGTTCGAGTGGGACTCGGTGCCGCGAGCCGGCATGATCACGATCCCGGTCGAGGACGTGCGCCCGAACTGGCTGCCGACAATTCGTGTGGCGGACATAAACGCCATTGTGGCGAAGGCGGTGGCACTGGGCGGGCGGGTCATCATGGCCCCGCGAGATGACGTGCGGCAGGGCACCGTCGCGATCATCGCCGACACCCAGGGCGCGGCACTCGCCGTGCAGCAGTGGCCCGTCGCTGCGCGAGGTGAGCCATGAGACGACCGGACGGGCGGGCGCTGCTGGTTTCTGCGGCGGTGATACTGCTCCTGGCCGCGGAGGCGTGCCTCGGCCCGTCGACCACGATGTCGGTGGGAGTCGGGGTTGCCGTGCCGGCCCCGTGGGGAGCCGTCACGATCGGGACTGCGGTGCCAATCGGCTACGGGTGGTGAGCGGCCGAGTTCTCCTTCAGCGACAGTGCCGCGCGCGTCGCGACGGCGGTGTCGCCCGCGGCCCGCGCCGCGAGGGCCAGGCCGCGCAGCGAGAGTGAGCGGCCCGGCGCCAGCGCCAGTGCACGGGTGAACTCCTGCTGCGCATCGCGTGGCTGCGCCATTCCGAGCAGTACCTCTCCCAGCAGCTCATGCGTCGGTTTCACGATATCCGGCGGTCCATACTCCGCCGCCAGACCGTCCTCGAAGCGGGTTGCATCGTGCAGCGTGGCGAGGCCGGCTTCCTTCTGGCCGGCGTCGATCTGGAGCAACCCAAGCAGCTCCTGGCGGAGCGCGATCGCCGTCGCAAGGCGATAACGGCTGTTGGTATCCGGTTCCGCGGCCAGCACGCCAAGGGCGTCGGATGCGCGCCCCGCGGTGGCACGATCCCCCCGCTTGAGGGCGGCAAGGCCTTCGGTGAACACGCTCATGGCGGACGGCGACGCGCCGAGGCCGTTCGTGTCGATGGTCCATGCGAGTGACGGATCATCCCAGCGCTCGGCATTCACCACCTGCTGCGCGCGCATGAGTATCAGGTGGTAGCGCCAGCTGGGCCGCTGTGGTGACGTCATGTTGCCGCGAGTCAGCAGCAGCACCCGGTTCGCCTCGTCGAACGATCCTTCCTGCAGCAGACCATACTGCATCCAGCTGGTGTAGTGCGATGGCCTCCACTTGCTGCTGTCGGGCCCGGACGCGATGGCGTTCTGGGAAACAACCTGCGGCCACATGCCGAGCGCCAGGAAGATGTGCGTGGTCATGTGCTGCGCGTGATCGGCCGCCGGCGCGATCTGCGATATCGCTGGGCCGCGTACAGGCCCAGCGGCGCGTGCGGCGGGTCGTCGAACGCGTGGATCACGTAGTGGGCGGCCCCGGGATGCTCCGGGTTCCGTCGCAGCACCATCTCGGCGATGGCACCGGCCCGCATGTAGGTGGGCACGTTGCGCACCGACTGGCTCAGCGACATGAGCGAGAGCGCGTAGAACGTCTGTGCCTCGTTGTCGGCCGGATTCGATGCCGCGAGCTGTTCCAGGGCCAGCGAGAAGAGCGGCTCGCGCCGCGCCTTCTCCACGGGGCCGTAGAGGCACTCCGCGGTCGCGAGCCAGACCTGTTCCCGCGGCGTCGTCGCCCTGGCGCGTCGCGCAGCCGGTGTCGGGCCGAGGCGCTGCAGCACAGCACGGCGCCGAGCGAGGTCCTGCTCGTTCGAGAGGCCGTGCGTCCAGGTCATGGCCTCGCCCCAGTAGGCCAGAGGGAACCCGGCTCCTTCGCCTCGGCCGCACGGAAGGCCGCGGCGGCGTCGCTGAACTTGAAGCTGTGCAGAGTTCCACGCCCCGGATGAATCGGGCCGGGCGGCTGCCGCACCGGAATTCGGAAAGACCAGCACACCGAGACGCGAGCCGCGTCGCGGGCCTGCGGCTCCGGTGTGGGCGCCCGGGGCCCGAAGGGCGACGCGGCAGATACCGCCAGAGCAGTAACATGGAAGCGCGCATTGCGAGGCGGCGCAGGAGCGGCAAGATGCTGAGCGCGGACGCGATCGTCACCTGCCCCCGGGGCCGCATGTTTCCGATCAAGGACGAAACCCGACGTTGCGGACGCCGGTCGTGACCTACGGCCTGATCGCGCCGAACGTCGCAGCGTGGATTCTCGTGCAGGGCATGGGGACGAGCCCCGGCTCATCGAGTCGTTCTGCCGGTCGGGCTCATTCCGTGAAAAGGTCCTGCAGACGGTACCGGCGGGCACCGAAGTCCAGGCCGGGCGGGCGTGGCTGCATCACTGGAAGCCGCACACCTGGTGGACGCCGGTGACCTCGATGTTCCTGCACGGCGGATGGCTCCACCTCATCGGCAACATGTGGTTCCTGCACATCTTCGGGAACAACGTCGAGGATTCGATGGGCCGGGTCCGGTATCTCGTCTTCTACCTGCTCGTGCGGCATCATCGCGGGGCTGACGCAGGCGTTCCTGAGCCCGAACAGTGCGGTGCCGATGGTGGGCGCGTCCGGTGCGATCGGCGGGGTCATGGGTGCCTACGTGGTGCTCTATCCCCGGGTGCAGATCCAGATGCTGATCTTCCTGTTCGTCTTCGTCACCCGCATCGTGGTGCCGGCCTACTGGATGCTCGGGTACTGGTTCCTGATCCAGCTCATCAGCGGCTACGGGTCGATTGGTGCCGACAGGGGCGGCGTCGCGTTCTGGGCGCATGTCGGCGGTTTCGCCGCGGGCGCATTGCTCGTGCTGGTCTTCCGCAATCCCGTACTCGTGGCCGAGCATCGGGCGTCGATGCAGACCTTCGTCCAGGGCAGGTACCGTGAGCGTATCAACTGATCAGGTCGCGAAGGTGCTGGCCGAGGCCGACACCCATGGCTGGACCGGTGTCGTGCCGGCATGGCTGGGCGATCCGTCACAACGTGGCATCGGCGCATTCATCGACCACACGCTCCTCAAGCCCGAGGCGACGCCGGCTGAGATCGACATGCCGCTGACACCGGAAAGCAGTTCGGGACGGCGTCGGTCTGCATCAACGGGCGCTGGGTTGCCCGGGTCAAGCAGCGCCTGGCGGGATCGGCGGTGCAGGACGTGCGCCGTCATCGCCTTTCCGCTGGGTGCCATGGTGTCGGCGGTCAAGGTGGATGAGGCCCGGAGCGCCATCGGAGACGGCGCAGACGAGCTCGACATGGTGATGAATATTGGCGAGGCGAAGGCGGGAGACTGGGACGAAGTCGCGAAGGACATCGCGGCAGTCATTTCAGGTTCGGGCAACGTACCGGTCAAGGTGATCCTCGAGACCGCATTGCTCACGCCGGCGGAAATCGTGCAGGCATGTCTCGTGGCCCTCGATGCCGGGGCGCAGTTCGTGAAGACATCGTCGGGATTTCACGGGGCAGGCGGTGCCACAGAACCGGTGGTCCGACTGATGCGCCGTACGGTCGGGACGAGGGCCGGAGTGAAGGCGTCGGGCGGTGTCGGACCAGCGAGATGGCGCTTCGTTTGCTGGAAGCAGGAGCCAATCGGCTCGGTGCCTCGGCTACGGGCGAAATGTCGGCCATCGTGGGGCCGAGCGCCCCGACACTCACCGAGCTCTTCAAGCTCGTGCCGGATCCGGCGCCGGCACCGCCAGGATACTGAGGTGGAGGGACTTCATCAGGGCGTCGGCATCCGCACCGTCCGCCTCCTTGCGGCATCCGCTTCGTTCATGGTCTCCTGTCGCAGTGCCGTTGTGCCATGCGGCCCTGGGCGAGCAGAGGGCGACGCTAGACTTCTATCCATTGCTGGCCCGGCTGGCGGCACGCGGCGAGATTGGCCGTCCTCGTTCGAGCGGCGGCAGGCAACGACGCGCGATCTGCCGGGTTGAACGACCGGTTGCCGGGCAGGCGAGCGGGAGGAGGAGACATGGATGATCCGGAACTGAACCGGCAC
Organism: uncultured Gemmatimonadales bacterium; assembly: GCA_963846945.1. GTDB lineage: Bacteria > Gemmatimonadota > Gemmatimonadetes > Gemmatimonadales > GWC2-71-9 > JAGGAG01. Next base: position 30,280 of record CAWJXX010000007.1, read on the forward strand.
AGGGGAGCGGACACACGGCACAGTCCCTTCTACGAGTGGCTGGACAATGAGACGATTCGAGATCTCGTGCACCTGATCCTCGATCTCACCGCTGGCGAGCGACTCGTTCTCATCAAAAGGCTGCTTCCCGGGCTTGTCCGCGCCGTCGGAGTTGTCGAGCTCGAAGCGTACTTGTCGGAGATTGCGTCAAAGCCCGACGATTTCAGGAAGCGGTCGATCATCCCGGGGAAGGCCGCGCATCTCGCGTGACGCCGGGCGAGGAACTCGGCGGGCCAACGCCATCCGGTCACGATCACCTGGCGACTGCTCGTAATCCCGACGAGCGTGGAGCGCGCGAAGCCGAGCGCGCCATCGAGGGCGAGTTGTGGGAACGCGGAGGACACGTTCGCGGCCCAACTCACGAAGGGAGCGGCGGCGCTTCTGGCGGGTAGGTGACTATCAGGCCGTTCACCCGCGCGAACGGCGTCAACTTGTGCACCTGAGTACGGGTCCCGCTGAGGATGTCCTCCACGCGCAACCCATGCACCAGCAGCGCATCGCCGATCAAGGAGCGATGGCAGCGCCACGGCACCGCTTCTGCGCACATCAGTACGATACGTTCGCGCCTGGCCGTGGTCATGAGGCGGGCCAGTGCCCTCCGCGAACCCGGCGGTCTGCATGTAGTCGGCGTACCCGCGGAACGAGAGGTTACGCCATCCGGTGTTGAGTGACCCGCGTGCGTGTGGCGCAACCCACCGAGATCAGCGTCGTGTTCGTAGCCGATGGCATGACTCGCCAGCGCCGTCGGCAGGGTATCCCGATTGAACTGCGGGTTGTGACGGGAGCGGGGCACCGTGCGCACGTCGACGAGCCGCTGCACCCCGTGGGACTGCAGCAGCGCAATGAAGGTGTCGAGGAGCCGGGTGGAATGGCCCACGGTCAGGACAACCTGCCGGCCTGCGGCGTCTGCATGATGAATTATCAACCCTCGACCAGCGAGGTGAGCGCGCTCGCAGCACCGGGATGAGCCCGCCAGGCCATGATCGTGGCTGCTGTTCGCCGGCGCCACGAAACCGGCGATGAACGTCGCCAGCTCGAGGGTGGTGACCCCGTTGTGAGTCCGTCTGAAGAGTCAGGAAGCCGGGCGGCGTCATCCGAGTCAATGAACCAACGCAACTGCCCGGCGACCGGCGCGATCAACTGCGCGGGCAGTTCGTGCGGCCGGGAGGGCCCTCCAGCACCTGCCGGACGATGGCCGCCTTGGCAGCGCCCAGGACGAGGAACAGACCTCGGCCGCTGCATTGATGATGACCGGGGTGAGAGTGACGGCCGTCAACTGCGCCAGCCATGGAGTCGGCGCCGGACCCAACGTGGTCGTCGGTACTGCCATGGAGCCGGGGACGAGCGATGCCGTGTGCCCGTCCTCACCCAGGCCCAGAAGCACGAGGTCGATGCGCGTCCCCGGCGCGTTGCGGGGCGGGCCCGAAGGCGTCCGGAGGACGGCGCGAGCACACGTTCGTATGCCGCGGCCGCCTCGGCTGGATCGTCTTCTCCGTGGATCCGATGCACGTTGACCGCAGGGATCGGCACGTGGTCGAGCAGCGCCTCACGCGCCATGCGGAAGTGCTCGCCTCGTGATCCGGCGGCACGCATCGCTCGTCGCCCCACAGCACCTGGATGCGCGACCAATCCAGGCCCGACCCAGGGTTCACCCGCCAGCTCCTGTACATGCCTGGGGGTCGAGCCGCCAGAAAGCGCGACCACGCACTCCTGCGTGCACGGATCGCGTCGTCGGCACCAGGACAAACCGGCGGGCGGCGGCGTCCGCGGCGCGCTCGGCGGTCGGCAGCACATCGAGATGGAACTGCAGGTGACCCCGCCTCATCCTTCGTCCGCTGAAGCGGTCGACCCGGCCGTCCGGGTGGCCGACGAGGACAGGTCCGCCGTCCCGAGAAAGAGCCCGGTATCCACGACCCCGGCGATGGCAAGCAGCGCCTGTTCCAGTTCGCGCGGCCGGGGCGTCCCGCAGCGGCTCCTGGAGGGTGCAGTCGAGGGTGATGTTTCCGTTGTCCGACAGGAACGGCTGTGACCCGATGCCGTTCATGCGGAGGGCAGGTGCCAATCCGAGCGCCCCGAGTTTCCTGGTCGCGAGCCACCGCGCGAACGGGATCACCTCGACCGGCACCGGACCACGCTGGCCCAGCCGCGGACCAGCTTTTCCTCGCCGACCAGAATCACCAGGCGACTGGAGGCCGCAGCGACGATGCGTTCGCGCACCAGGGCGCCGCCCCTCCCCTTCAAGAGATCGAGATTCGGCGCCACCTCGTCGGCACCGTCGATCGTGAGGTCGAGCTGCATATCCTCGCCCAACTCGATAAGCGGGATGCCGGCCTTCCGCGCCGCACGCGCCGAGGCCGTGACGTCGGGACGCCAGTGACCCGCAGCCCTTCCTGCCGGCGGAGGCCGAGTTTCGTGATGAACAGGAGGCGGCCCGGCCAGAGCCGAGGCCGACGCGCGCGCCGTCGGCGATCAACTCCAGCGCCTGCGCGACCGACGCCTGCACGGCTGG
>CAWJXX010000008.1:0-386298 GCA_963846945.1 uncultured Gemmatimonadales bacterium
CCCCTCCTGGGCTCGAACCAGGACTCTCCTGATCCAGAGTCAGGCGTGTTGCCAGTTACACCAAGGGGCAGGAACCAACCTCTGGAGGGCGAAAACCTAGCCCCGACACCCCCCTCCGGCAAGCATCCGGCCCCTTCCCTTATCTATTCGTCCCGTAACGCCACATTGGGGTCCACTCGCACCGCCCGGAGGGCCGGAATTCCGCTCGCCAGGACGGCCGCCCCCAGCAGCACCAGCACCACCATCCCGAACACCACCGGGTCCCGCGGTGACTCGGCGAACAGCAGCGGCGCCAGCCAGTGGCCCGCCACCAGCGCAACCGCCGCCCCAAGCGCCATCCCCACCAGGGCCACCCTGATGCTGCCGCCCACCACCAGCTTGACCAGGTCCTTCATCCGCGCGCCGAGCGCGATCCGCACGCCCAGCTCGTGGGTGCGCTGGGCCACATCATAGGAGATGACACTGTAGAGCCCGATCGCCGCGAGCACCAGCGCCAGCCCCCCGAACATGAGGAACATCGTGGCCCCCAATCGCCACGACTGCATCTCCGGCCCGACGATGTCGGTCATGGAGCTCACCGTGACGTACGAATCACCCGGCATGAGCGCCTGCAGCACCCGCCGCACCGTCTCCTTCTGTCCCGCAGCATCCTGCTTCATGCGCAGGAATACCACCGCCGCCTCCGGGTGATACTGCTCGATCGGCAGGTAGTAGTGCTTCCCTCCATCGTTCACGAGCTGGTTCTGCTTGATATCCTCCGCGACTCCGATCACCGTGCGGCACGGCATCGTATCGGCAATGAGCCGGACGCATTGCCCCAGCGCTTCCTGTCCGGGCCACAGCGTCCGCGCCATGCTTTCGCTCACGACCAGCACTCCCGCGGTGTTCTTCCGGTCCTGGTCCTCGATCCCGCGCCCGCGCAGGATGCGCGTTCCCATGGTGTGGAAGTAGTCGCCCGTCCCGGCCTGCAGCGTGAACTCGCCAAGCCGCCTGACCGAGTCGATCCCGGGAACGAACATGTCCTCCGACCAGGTATCCCAGAACGGCACGGTGAGACCCAGCGCCGCCGACTCCACGCCCGGTATGGCCTGGGCCGACTGCAGCAGCCGCTTCCGCAGGGCGATCGCCTCGTCATCTCCCAGCTTCGTCGTGCGGTGCTCCATCTGCACGTACAGCACCGGCTCGACATCGTAGCCCAGCCGGAGCGCGCGCACGTTCCTGAGGCTTTGCACAAAGAGCCCGGCCCCCACCAGCAGCAGCACCGACAACGCCGCCTGCAGCAGCAGCAACCCGGTGCGCACCCGCGAGCGGCGCCCGCCGCCCTCGCGCACGCCGGCCTTGAGCGACTCGACCAGGTCGGTCTTCCGCGACTGAAGCATTGGCGCGAGGCCGATCACCACGGCGCTCACGACGGTCACGACCAGTGCAAAGCCCAGGGTGCGGGCATCGAGCACCGATTGGACCTGTTGCCCATCCGGCAGGAAAAGCGAGGCCAGTGCAGAACCGCCCCAGTAGGCCAGGACGAGCCCGGCGCTGGCGCCGATCCCCGCCAGCAGGAGACTCTCGGTCAGGAGTTGCCGCGCCAGGCGAACGCGGCTCACGCCCAGCGCCAGTCGCAGCGCGATCTCCCGGCGACGACGGGTGGCCCGCGCCAGCAACAGGTTGGCGACATTGGCGCACGCGATGAGCAACACGATGAGCGCTACGCCACCGACCCATGCCGCGACCGTGGTCGAGGCCTTGTGGTTGGGTCCCGCCTCGCGCTGCACCGGGCCAGCCAGCGCGCGTGGCTTCGCGATCTCGACCGGCGCGATCTTGCTTGCCGCCTCGCTCCTTCTCCCAGCTGAGCGCGTGCGCGCGGCTCAGGTCTGCCGTGGCAGCCGCGACGCTCACGCCCGGCTTGCGCCGCGCGTACACGTTCATCCAGCGCCAGTTGTATCCGGTATAGAAGGTGGAGGAACCGGCGTTGCCGAAGCGCATCGTCGCGCCGTATGCGGTGATCGGGATGTACACCGCGGGCGGGCCGTCATCGTCGATGCCGGTGAAGTGCTTCGGCGTGACACCGATGATGGTGTATGACTGCGGGCCCACGGCGATCGACTGGCCCAGCACATCGGTGCGCCCGCCGTAGCGTGCCTGCCAGTAGGGGTAGCTCAGTACCGCCACTGACGCTCCAACCGGCACGGTATCCTCGGCGGACGTGAAGTAGCGGCCGAGCACCGGTGGCGCATCAAAGAAATCCCAGAGCGACGCCGACGCAGTCGCGACCTGCATCTCACGGCTCTCGGCGCCGCTGCCAACCGGCATCTTGCGGACGCTGTAGCCGGCCAGCTGGTCGAAGTCGCTGGTCGACTGCCGCAGGTCGAGATAGCGGGTGTACTGGATGTAGCTCTGGGTCGACGGCACGCCGCGCTCGTCGTTGGTGAAGTACACCAGATGGACCCGGCCCGCATCGCGCAGGAATGGCGGTGCCCGGAACAACAGCCGGTCCACCACCTCGAACATCGCGGCGTTGGCGCCGATGCCGAGCCCGAGGGTCAGGACCACGGCGGCAGTGAAGCCGGGACTGCGACGCAGGGACCGGAACGCATAGCGCAGGTCCTGCGAAAGGACATCCAGGAAGCCGAGCCCGCGCGCATCGCGGCTCTGCTCCTTCACCTGTTCCACTCCGCCGAACTCCACGCGCGCCTGCCGCGCCGCCTGCTCCGGCGCGAGTCCCGCCTTCTGCCGCTTTTCTGTCTCGTACGCCAGGTGCGACTGCAGCTCCTGGTCGAGGTCCTGCTCCATTGTGCCGCGACGGAAGAGGGCGCGGAACCGGTAGCGAAGGTCGGAGAGCATCTCGTCCACCATCGTCAGGTCATCCCGAGGACGAGGGAAACCGCCGTCGTGAGGCGGTGCCAGTCGTCGGCCTCGACCTTGAGCTGCTTCTGGCCCGCGCGGGTGAGCTCGTAGAACTTGGCGCGCCGATTGTTGTCGGAGGTATCCCACTGCGCCGCGATCCAGCCGCGGCGCTCCAGCCGGTGCAGCGCCGGGTAGAGCGAGCCTTGCGGGATCTGCATCGCATCGCGGGACACGTCACGGATTCGCTCGGAGATGGCCCAGCCATGCTGGGCCCCGAGCGACAGGGACTTGAGGATCAGGAGATCGAGCGTCCCCTGCGGGAGTTCGAGCCGGATATCGGTCACTTCAGCCTCCAATGGTTCCCCTCGGACTTCTACAGGAACGTAGGATGGCTCCTGTAGAAGTGCAAGGGGAGGCTCTGTGGCCCGATCCGCACCCATCCTGCGCGTTACCCGGTGAAGCCAATTCCAGTACAACGCGCTCACCGGGGGTTCCATGCGCCACTCCATCCCTGTCCTGGCACTCGCCTGCATCGGCATTGCCGCCGTTTCCGGCTGCAGCTCCGACAACGGCCCCGCCAGCGCCACCGTGACGGTCCGGGTCCTGACGACCGGCTCTCCCCTCGATCCGGACGGCTATCAGGTCGTCATCGGCTCCGGCCCGGCGAGACCGATCAAGATCAATGACACTCTCACGGTCGCCGACGTGAACACCGGCAACGAAACGGTGCGCCTGGACGGTGTCGCCGCGAACTGCGGGCTGCAGAGCCCAAATCCACAGCCTGCCATCGTCTCGAGCGGGTCCAACGCGATCGTCGAGTTCAAGGTGGTCTGCGCGGCGAACAGCGGCATGCTGCGGGTCACAGTCACGAGCAGCGGCGAGGACATCGACGCCGACGGCTACATTCTGCACCTTGCCGGTCTTCCGGACCGGACGGTGACGGTGAACGGGAGCGAGCCGGCCCAGCTCACGCCGGAAGGGACCCACGCAGTGAGCCTGTCGGGTCTCGATCCAAACTGCGTCGCCAATCCAGCCAACCCGACATCCGTAAGCATCGTGAAGGGTGACAGCGCAACGCTGGCACTGGCTGTCACCTGCGCGCACGTTGCTGCCATCAACGTTGTCATTACCGCGAACGGAATAGACCTGGATCCCGATGGTTTTCAGATCGAGGCCGAGCCGCTAGGTGCCGACAGCGTGCGGCAGGATATCGTGGCCCATGCCATGACCACCGGTCGCCTGGTGAAGGTGTGGCCCGGTACGTGGCGCGTCCGGATCGATGACGTCGCCATGAACTGTCACCTGACTTCGGCCCCGACGTTCACGCTCACGGTCACAACCGCCGACCAGCAGGTGAATTTCGATATTACCTGTATCCGCCTGGGTCAGTTCGCGTACACCAGCGTCGGCGACATCTACGTGGTCAAGGTGAACGGTTCCGATATCCAGCGCCTCACCTCCGGTAGTGCCGACGATGAGGAGCCCGACTGGTCACCCGATGGCACGCGCATCGTCTTCAGCCGAGCTACATCGTCGGGACAGAATATTGGAATCATGAACGCGGATGGCTCCGGCCTGGTCATGCTGACGAACCAGTCCGGGGTGAATCACGACCCTGTCTGGTCACCTGATGGTGCATCTGTCGCCTTTGGGCGTGAGGACAGCACCAGCGCCACCGGGGGCCTCTACATCATGCCGGCCTCGGGCGGACCCGCGACGCGCATCGCGACAACACGCGTGGGAAGCTCGAGCTGGTCGCCCGATGGGAGCCGGCTCGTCTTTTCCGCGGCGAACAGCGTCGGAGCTTCGTCCCTGTACACGATCCGCCGGGACGGCACCGACCTGCGAATGGTGGTCGAAGGGTCGCAGGACGGCCAGTACAACAGGCCCGCATGGGGACCTCAGGGACGCATTGCGGCAATCGTATTCAGCGAGGACCTCCTGGGCTCCAGCAGTGCCCTCGTGACGATAAGTCCAGACGGAAGCGGCATGGCAACAGTCATCTACAGCGCCTTCGCCAACAATCAAGTCAGTCCCGACTGGTCCGCTGACGGCCAGTTGTTGACGGTCGCCCTCTACTCGGACGGGTCGGAGGTGGAGGACGAACTCGCAATTGTGCGCGCCGACGGGAGCAGCTTGGCCTCGCTCCGCATCTATGGGCACAGCCCCGATTGGAGGCCCTGACATGCGTCGACCAATAGCCACCCTGATCCTGATCCACCTGGGCGCCGCCACCAGTTCCGGATGCAATTCCGACAGCGGGCCTGCGACCGCGAGCATCATGGTCAAGGTCGAGACAATCGGCTCGCCCCTCGATCCGGATGGTTACCAGGTGGTGATCGGCTCCAGCGCAGGCAAGCCCATCGGGATCAATGACAGCCTGACCATTGCCGATGCAAACACCGGCAACCAGTTGGTGCGTCTCGACGGCGTCTCCCCCAACTGCGGCGTGCTCACGCCCAACCCGCAGCCAGCCGTCGTGCTGGCCGGCTCCACGTCAGTGCTGCAGTTCAAGATCGTGTGTGCGGCGAACAGTGGGCTGCTGCGCATCATCACCGCGACCAGCGGCCGGGAAATCGATCCCGATGGTTATGTCCTTCACATCACCGGCGCTCCTGACCGGCACATCGCTTCGAATGGCGACGATCCCCAGGCGCTGACTCCCGAGGGCACCCGCGCAGTAAGCCTTGCAGGTCTCGCACCGAACTGCGCGGCCAGCCCGGCGAACCCCAATTCCGTAACCATCGTGGCGCACGACAGCACGACGCTTCGATTCGCGGTTTCGTGCTCGCACATCGCCCGGCTGGACGTGGCCATTACAACCTCGGGCCCGGGCACTGACGCCGACGGATACCGGATTGTCGTCGAGCCCAACCCGGCCGACCCGTCACGCGCGTCCATCGTGAAGGCCGGTACGACGGGCGTCGAGGTGCCGGTGCTCCTGCCGGGTACCTGGCGGGTGCGGATCGACGGCCTCGCAACCAACTGCCTGGTATCGGGGGCAAACCAGTTGCTGCTGACCGCGGACTCGACCGACCTTCACGCGGCGTTCACGGTCAATTGCGTACAAGCTTGGTGAACTCATCTTCTCGTACGGGGGGCAGATTGCTATCGCAAACGCCGACGGCACAGGCGGCGCGGTACCTGACCACCTACACACCAGGGTCGCAACGAGAACGAGCCCGAGTGGGCACCCGACGCGACCCGGATTGCGTTTATCGCCAGGGCCAACCAGGGCCCCGCCGACACGACCTATCACATCTTCCTCATGCGAGCTGACGGGTCCCATTCGACCCAGATCACCAGCGGCGCAACCAGCGACTTCGATCCGAAGTGGTCGCCCGACGGGTCGCGCATAGCCTTTACCCGGGGATTGCCCGGTGCCACACGCTACCTCTTCACCATGCGACCCGATGGGACCGATTTGCGACAGGTCACCACGTTCGGTGTACTCGGCTGCAACTGGTCGCCCGATGGCCAGCGCCTCGCCTACGGTGCGGCAGCCAGCGGTCACCTGGAATCGATCAATGTTGACGGCAGCGGCGTCCGCACCATCCTGGCTGGGCCCGACACCACGTTCTTGTACCCGGCATGGGGCCCGGGAGGTCGCATCGCAATGACGGCGTACACGAACGACGCCACTGGTCTTCTCGCTGACGGTCATGATCGTGAATGCCGATGGAACGGGTGCGTATGCGATCTCGGGGGCCAACACCTGGGTTCGGGGCGGTCTCGCCCGCCTGGTCATTTGACGGCGGTCGCCTCGCCTTCTACTTCGAGAGCGACGGAGATACCCCGCTTGGCGTGGCCAGGGCGGACGGCACCGGGGCAACCGCGCTGCCGGTCGGCGGCAACATCTCCCAGCTGGCATCCGTGAGCACGGGCGTCGATTAACCCAAGCGAAGGCGTGCGCCCCCGCGTAAATTTCGGGGACATGAGCACCATCGAACTCCAGCCAGACGTCCTCAGCGCACTCTCGCTCCGTTTCCAGCTCACCGGTGAGCTGGGACGGGGCGGCATGGGCACGGTTCTCCGCGGCCATGACCGCGAGCTGGGCCGGGAAGTCGCGATCAAGCTCCTTCCCGCCTCCCTGTCGCAGGCGCTGGGCGCAGACCGGTTTACCCAGGAGATCCGCTTCACCGCACGGCTGGTCCATCCCAACATCGTCCCGCTCTTCAGCAGCGGCGATGCGGCCGGCACCCTCTACTTCGTCATGCCGCTCATCGACGGCGTGACGCTGCGCCAGCGGCTCCAGGCCAGCGGTCCACTTCCGCCATCAGAAGTACGGCGCATCGTTGCCGATCTCGCCGAGGCACTCGCGTACGCCCATGCGAACGGCGTGGTGCATCGCGACCTCAAGCCCGAGAACGTCTTCTGGTACCAGGAGCGCGCCCTGCTGGCCGACTTCGGCATCGCGCGCTCAGGACGGGACACTACCCGGGCAGGAGCGCCTGACCCAGACCGGGATGGTGATCGGCACGCTCGACTACCTGAGTCCCGAGCAGGCCGGCGGCGATCCCGACATCGACGGCCGTTCCGATCTCTACAGCCTCGGCTGTGTCGCGTTCGAACTGGTGACGGGACAGGCGCCCTATGCCGGCCGGAGCGGCGGCGCCAAGATCGCGGCGCACCTGACCGCTCCGGTGCCCGATGCGCGCGAGCTGCGGCCCGATACACCGAAGAGTCTCTCGAGCCTCATTCACCAGCTGATGGCCAAGGACCCGGCGCAGCGCTTCGCGACCGGCGCGCGCACTGCTCGAGAAGCTGCGCGCCATCTTCCGACGACAGTCCGCGGTCACCTCCGTTCACACCGCCGAATCGGCGGTGGTCCGGACAGTGCCGGCAGAGATCGCCGAGTCTGTCGAACAGGGGAAGCGCGCTCTATCTCGTCGCGATGCAGGGCGGCCCTGCGGCACGGGGGAAGTTCGAGCTGGCCAAGGTGTACTTCGAGAAGGCGCTCGCGAAGGTGCCCGACAATCCCGACGCCATGGTCGGGCTCTCCGACGTGATCCACACGATGGGCATCCGCGGCTTCACCGATTTCGAGGCCGCCACGGCCAAGGCGCAGGACCTTCGCTACCGCGCGCTCGCCATCGACGACACGCTGGGCGAGGTGCACAGTTCGCTCGGCGTCACCTTCCTGTACTGGGAGGATGAGTTCGACCTGGCCGGCATCGAGCTGTCGCGTGGCGTCGAACTGAGCCCGCATCATGCGCTCGGCCGTCGCATCTACGGCGCATGGCTCAAGATTGCCGGCCGGCTGCCCGAGGCGCTGGAGCAGATGCAGGCCGCCGTGGAGCTGGCACCCCAGGCGCCGTTCATGCAGGTGGGCCTCGCGGACGTGCTCATGGCGCTCGGCCGCTATGACGAGGCCCGCGGCCCGCTGCGGGAAGCGCTGCGCCTCTCACCTTCCTACGATGCGGCGCTGGAGCGCCTGGAGATGAGCTGCCATCGCGCGGGCCTGCACCAGGAGGCGCTCGATGCGCGTCGCTCCATGCTGGGCGTCCGCGCTGAGACTGCGCGCCTCAACACGCTCATGGAGAATGCGGCCACGCAGGGATGGCCCGCGGCGCGCGAGGCCGACCTCCGGAGTGACCTGCAGCAATTGCTGGAGAAGTCCCAGGCGGAAGACCCGTTCCACGACGTGGCCGGCAGCCGGCAGCTCTCCGACAAGCTCATCATCACGCTGGCGGAACTGGGCGAGTGGAGTCGCGCGATGGACTGGGTGGAACAGGGATACCACCGGAGACCGGGTCGCCTGCGGCGCGTGCTCATGGACCTGCCCTACAACAAGAACGGCCTGGCGGTGGATTCCCGCTACGCCAGCCTGCTTCGCACGGCAGGGCTGGCGAACCTGATCTAGGAGCGGCAGGGCGGCAAGGCGGCAGGAGCAGCAGCCCGCATCATCGCGGCTGGGATGGTTCCCTCGAGACCACCGTCCTGCGGCGGCATGGATGTACACGCTCCGGCATTGCGGAGGTATTTCCAAGCCGCAGCGTGTGGTCGAGAGGGAGCCACTCCCGCCGCGATGTCCTACGCTGCCGAGCGGCGCGCCTGTCTGACCCTCTGCGCAATCGTCTTCGCCACATAGGCTGCATCGCGGCCCACACCATGGATCATGGTGGACGACACCGCATACATGAAGTGCAGCCCGACGAAATAGATCCCGTCCTCACCCGCCGCCACGCCGCGGAACTGCCTTGGCTCCCCGTTCTCGAAAATCGGCAGCTCGACCCACGAAAATCCCGGATGGTATCCAGTGCACCAGACGACGTTGGCAACGTCGAGCAGCTGTCCATTGTCCAGCCGCGGCCGCCCTGCTTCCGTGCCGCTTACCCGCCCGAGACGCTTCACCCCCAGTGCATCGAGTTCCTTCGTCTTGACCCTGATGAGCACCGTACCCTTGGACGCGTTGGTCGCGTGCGCCCTCCGGCCCATCGGCGTGCTGAGCGTAAGGACCCGGTGGAACAGGAGCCGGAAGAGCAGGCGCAGTGCACCGAGCCGGGCGAGGATTCCGTCGATCTTGAAGGGAACCTGGCCCACGTCGCGCCCCGCGAGCAGCGTCGGATGTTCCGCTGCCACCTCCTTCGCAATCTCGGCACCCGAGTTGCCCGCACCGACCAGCAGGACCGGTCCTGGCTTGAGCTGCGACAGGTTCCGGTACTCGCTCGAATGCAGCTGCACGATCTCGGGTGACAGGCTGGCGGCGAACTCCGGTATGCGTGGCTCCTGGTACGAGGCCATCGCGATCACGACATGCTCCGCCTCGTACTGCCGGTCACCGGCATCGACCAGGTAGCCATCGCCCAGTCGCGTGACGCGCCGCACGCCGCACGCCGGTCTCCACCGGCAGCTTGAAGTGCGCTGCATAGGACTCGAGATAGTCCGCCATCTCGTCCTTGGTGATCATGGCGTTGGCACTTGCGGGGAACGGCATGCCGTCGAGTCCATCGTATTGCGCCGGCGTGAAGAGCTTGAGCGAGTCCCACCGCTTCCGCCAGCTGTCGCCGACTCGGGCGTTGCCCTCGAGAATTACAAACGGGACGCCCTGCCGCGTCAGGTAGTACCCAGTCGACAGGCCCGCCTGGCCCGCACCGATGATGATCGCCTGAATCCGCTGCCGCTCGCGCATGGTCTCCTCCATCGTCCGGTCCGTCATGTCGGTCCTTCACACAGGTTCACGATAGGGCCGAGGGACGCGGCGCGCATCGACGGAAGTATGCAGTGCAGCAGCGGGACCGGCATGGGTAATTGTATGCAGGCGAAGGACGCTGCCGACTTAAACGAGCTTTCGCTGATAGGCCCATGCCGTTGTCGCGGCGCGGTTTGGCAGGCCGAGCTTGAGGAAGATGTTGCTCGCGTGCCGGGCCACCGTCTTCTCGCTGATGCCGAGTTCGATGGCGATGCCCCGGTTGGTGGCACCCCGGGCGAGCAGCGCGCACCACCTCCGCCTCGCGCGGCGTCAGTCCATGGGTCTCATCAGTGGCGTCGGACTGGGATATCAGGTTGTCCAGGCGTACGACATCAGGGATGGCTTCGAGCAGTTCGAAGGCCATTTGCGCTGCCTCGAACTCCATGAGCGCGGCATCGTTGTGGCCCAGCTCCAGGCTCGCCTGGCCCATCAGGGTCCGCGCCCGGGCTGTCTCATAGGGGGCGTTGAGGCTCTGCCAGGTATCGACCGCTGCCCGCAGGTTGGGCAGGGCCCCGCCGGGATTGCCCTGGGCCAGCAGCACGGCACCGGTCGCCTGGTCCGCAATCGCGCTTACATAGGGGACGCGCATTTCGTCGGCCAATCGCGCCATTTCCGTGGCGAGTGAGGCGGCGCTCGCTACGTCGCCGGCTGCAATGAGGATCTGGACGGCGGCGGCGAGCAGGGGTGCGCGCGCGCGCGGCTCCTTGTTCAGGTCCAGCGCGCGACAGATGGCGGTCTTCGCCTGGTCGACCTGTCCCTGGGCCAGCCGCAGCTCAGCGAGACCCGGCTCGGGGTCGCGTCCAAAGCGGCTCGCCTCCCGATACGCCAGCTCGGCGGCCTCGAAGTCGCCCTGCAGCCGATGCATGTCTCCCACCTGGTAGCAGGCGGAGCCCATGGCCGGTTGCGGCGGCGGCTGGGACAGCCATTCCTGTGCGCGCTCCGCTTCGGTGAGTGCCGCCGGCCATTCACCATGGAACTGGAGCATGCGCGAGCGATGGACCTGGCAATTGCCCCGTGCGGGCACCCGCTCGGGTTGCGAGGCGCACCAGCGATCGAGCGCGACAGTCCACTCGCGTGCGCGCCCCAGGTCGAACATCTCGTGGCAGCCCTCGATGACGCTGCAGTAGATGCCGCCCATGAGCATCGGTGACACCTCGCCCGACGTCACCGATGCCATCGCCTCGTCGAACATCGCCGCACCCGGTGCGCAGCGACCGAGCCGCACCAGCGTGCGACCCAGCGCCTGGCGCGCCATCGCCATGAGGTCGGTATCGCCGAACCGCTTGCCGATCGCGATGACGTCGTGGAACAGGTTCATGGCGCCGGCGGGATCGCCCTCGATAGCCGTGCGCATCGCGGTGAGGTAGAGGAGATAGCCCCGCTCCACCATGTCGCCGCGCGCCTCGTCCACCAGGCGCATCCCGCGCGCGAGCCACACGCTGGCCGGCGCACGCTGGCCGGCGAGCTGCGCATGGAACGCGATCCAGAATGCGCTTCGCGCCGCGCCGGCAACGTCGCCCTCGGTGACGCAGGCATGATGCAGGCGGGACCAGGCGACGGACGATGCGGTCTCGTTGCCGACGAGGTAGGCAGCGGTGGCGAGGCGGTTGAGGTCGCCGATGTCGAGGGGCGCGAGCTGGTCGGCGGCCTGGAGTTGCTCCAGGGCCTCGGTCCACGCCTGTCGCTCGTAGGCGGCGCGTCCCCGACTCAGTGTCTCGCTGGCGTTCATACCACCTCCGGTACCCGGCGTGTGGCATGCCGGGTCCGGAATCTGGTCCCCGGGGACCGGGAGCGCAAAGCGGCCACGGGTGGCGATGCCCTTTCGATCCTGCAGCCGCGGCCGTAATCTCCCGCCATGACAAATCGCATCCTGCTCAGCGCAATCGCCTGCACCCTCGTGGCCGTTTCCACTGCCCGGGCGCAGGCTCCCGTGAACGCCCTCACCGCCGAGGAAGTGAAGCAGGGGTTCGTCCTGCTATTCGACGGTACGACTACCACCAACTGGCGCGGCTACAAGCGGACCACGATGCCGGCGAGCTGGAAGGTGATGGATGGCACCCTGGCGCAGATGGGCGGCAACGAGGGTGGCGACGACATCGTCACCGACCAGGAGTACGGCAACTTCGAGTTGCGACTGCAGTGGCGCGTCGCGAAGGATGGGAACAGCGGGGTCATGTACCGGGTCTCGGAGCAGTACGAAGCGCCGTACGAGAGCGGCCCCGAGATGCAGGTGCTCGATGACGCTGGGCATCCTGATGGGAAGTCGCGGCTCACCGCAGCGGGAAGTTGCTTCGGGATGTATCCGGTCGAGGCCGGCATCGTGAAGCCGGCGGGCGAGTGGAACGAGATCGCGATCATCGCGAAGGGCGCGCACGTGGAGCACTGGCTCAACGGCAAGAAGGTGGTGAGCTACGAGCTCTGGAGCGACGACTGGAAGGCCCGTTTGGCGGCGTCGAAGTTCAAGCAGTGGCCGGGGTATGGGATGTCGAAGACCGGGCACATTGCGCTGCAGGACCACGGGGACGCGGTGGCGTTCCGGAATATCCGGATTCGCAAACTCTAGCGTTCGGTTGGCTGGGCATGCACGGCCAGTCGGGCGGGGCGCTGCTCTTCGGGAAAGGGGATACGCACGCCGGAGTTCCGCGCGACCTTGCCGCCGTGCGTTCCACGATCCCCTCGAACGGCGCCCCATCCCTCCTGGCCTGAGCGCACTGCCGGCGTCCTGCCGCGCCTTGCCGCCTTGGCGCCCTGTTAGCTTACCCGCCGACAATGACCACACCGACCTCCGACACGACCGCCCCGGCCCCGGCCGGCAGCCCCGAAGCGCGCCTGGCGTCAGAGGTTGCGCGCCGCCGGACGTTCGCGATCATCAGCCATCCGGACGCCGGCAAGACCACCCTGACCGAGAAGCTCCTCCTGTACGGCGGGGCCATTCACCTCGCCGGCTCGGTCAAGGCGCGCCGGCAGGCCAGGCACGCGACCTCCGACTGGATGAAGCTCGAGCAGGAGCGCGGCATCTCGGTGACGTCGAGCGTGATGCAGTTCGAGTACGACGGCTATCACATCAACCTCCTCGACACGCCGGGCCACGAGGACTTCTCCGAGGACACCTACCGCACGCTGGTCGCCGCCGACAGCGCCGTGATGCTGCTCGACAACCGGAAGGGCGTCGAGGAGCGCACGCGCCAGCTGTTCGAGGTCTGCAAGCGGCGCCGCATGCCGATCTTCACCTTCGTCAACAAGTGCGATCGCGTCGGCGAGGATCCGCTCAAGCTGATCAGCGACGTCGAGGCGGACCTGGGCATCGATTGCCACCCGGTCACATGGCCGATCTACCGCGACGGCGACTTCGTCGGCGTGTACGATCGGCGGCAGAAGCAGGTGACACTGTTCGAGCGCACGGCGGACCACGGCGCCACGCGCGCCGAGACGCTGCACGTTCGACCTGGATTCGGCGGAACTCGAGGCCGAGGTTGGCACGAGCGGGCTGGCGCAGCTGCGGGACGATGTGTCGCTGCTCGACGAGGCGGGGCATCCGTTCGCCACGAGGCGCTGCTCGCCGGCGAGCTGTCGCCGGTGTTCTTCGGCAGCGCGCTCACGAACTTCGGCGTCGAGCCCTTCCTCCAGGAGTTCCTGGAGCTGGCGCCGGCGCCCACGCCGCGCGAATCGACCACCGGCCCCGTCATCGCCGCTCAATCCCGAGTTCACCGGGTTCGTCTTCAAGATCCAGGCGAACATGGACCCGAAGCATCGCGACCGCGTCGCGTTCGTGCGCATCTGCTCCGGCCGGTTCGAGCCGGGCATGCAGGTGACGCACGTGCGCACGGGGAAGCCGATGCGCCTCTCGTCGCCGCAGCAGTTCCTGGCGCGCGAGCGCACCGGCATCGAGGAGGCGTGGCCGGGCGACGTGATCGGCGTCATGGATCGCGGCACGCTGCGCATCGGCGACACGCTCTCCGCGGCAGGCATCTCGAGTTCCAGGGCATTCCGCGCTTTGCGCCGGAGCATTTCGCGCGCATCGTCCTCGCCGATCCGATGAAGCGAAAGCAGCTCGACACCGGGCTGCGCCAGCTCACCGAGGAGGGCGCGGCGCAGGTCTTCTACGCCGACGGCGCCGCCGGCCCGACGCCGATCGTCGGCGCCGTGGGCATGCTGCAGTTCGACGTGATGGCTTCCGGCTGCGAGCACGAGTACGGCGCGCCGTGCCGCATCGAGAAGATCGGTTTCCGCTATCCGCGCTGGGTCGTCGGCCCCGCGGCGGCAATCGATCGTGCGGCAAGCGTCGGCGGACGGCTCCGGCTCTACGATGCCGCAGGGCACCCGGTCATGATTTTCGAGAACGAGTGGAGCCTGCGCACGGTGCAGGAGTTCGAAAAGGGGCTGCAGTTCCTTGAGGCGGCGCCGTAGGGAGTCGTGAGTCGTCGAGACGAGGGTGGACCCGTCGTCGACCACACGGCTGCGGCTGGGCTTACCTCCGCAATGCGTGAGCGCTGCGTCCGTGCGCCGCAGACGGTGGTCTCGAGGGACCACCCTCGTCTCGATGGCACGGTCCGGCGCTCGATGCCTGGCGGGTCCGGCGCAGGCGCGAGCGCGAGGGGCCGGGTTGGGTGGGGCGAAGGGCGTCGTGAGCGCCGGAGCAGGACCCGCCGGGCGAGAGCGCAGGGAACGCAACTAGACAGGAGACGCCAATGATCCGCACCCGCCTCTCGTTCATGATGTTCCTGCAGTATTTCATCTGGGGCGCCTGGTTCGTCACGCTGGGCACCTTTCTCGGAACCACGCTCAAGTTCGACGGCGTCCAGATCGGCGCGGCATACGGCTCGATGGCCATCGGCGCCATCGTGGCACCGGTCTTCGTCGGCATGATCGCCGATCGATTCTTTGCGACGCAAAAAATTCCTCGGCGTCCTCCACATCGTCGGCGGTGCCCTGCTCTGGGCCACCTCGAAAACCAGACCTTCGGCGCGTTCTATCCGATGCTCATCGCCTACGCGCTCTGCTACATGCCGACGCTGGCGCTCAGCAACTCGATTTCGTTCGACCACGTCAAGGACACCGCGAAGGAATTCCCGCTCATCCGGGTGCTGGGTACCATCGGCTGGATCGTGGCGGGACTCATCGTCGGCGCACTCAAGCTGGAGGCCACCGACGTCCCGATGAAGATCGCCGCCGGCGCCTCCGTCGGCACTCGGCCTTTTCTCGCTTCGTCCTGCCGCACACGCCGCCACACGCCGCCGGCAAGCCGCTCAGCCTGCGCGACGTGCTCGGCCTCGATGCGCTGAGCCTGATGAAGGACCGGTCGTTCGCGGCGTTTGTGATCGGGTCGTTCCTGCTCTGCATTCCACTCCAGTTCTACTACGCCTTCACCAATCTCTTCCTGAACGAGTCCGGCTGGCCCCAGGCCGCGAGCAAGATGACCCTGGGCCAGGTGAGCGAGATCGGCTTCATGGTGTTGCTGCCGTTCTTCCTGGCGAAGTGGGGCGTCAAGCGCATCCTGATCGCGGGGATGCTCGCCTGGGCCGTGCGCTACACCTTCTTCGCCTTCGGCAACGTCGGTCCGAACGTGTGGATGCTCTATGCCGGGATCCTGCTGCACGGCGTCTGCTACGACTTCTTCTTCGTGACCGGCCAGATCTACGTCGACCAGCAGGCAGGTGAGTCGGTGCGCGCGGCAGCGCAGGGATTCATCACGCTGGTCACGCAGGGACTGGGCTACCTGATCGGCAGCTGGGTGTCCGGAGCGGTCGTGGACGCTCATGTCCTGGCGGGTGGTGGACACGACTGGCAGGCGATCTGGCTGGTGCCCGCGGGCCTGGCGATGGTGATACTGGTCCTGTTTGCGGGGTTGTTCCGGCCCGTGGAGGTAAGAGGTAAGAGGTAAGAGGTAAGAGGTAAGAGGTGAGAGGGTGAGAGGTGAGCGGTGAGCGGTGAGCGCCATGATGCGGCAGCCGCACCTCACACGTTCGAGCCCGGGGTTCCGCCGCGAGGTGGTCTGGCCGAAGGGACGAAGCGGCTCGACGCATGGCGTCGAGCCGCTTCGTGCCTGAGGAGATCCGAGGACCCCGAGCGGCGGGACCCCGGGCGAGAACGCGGGGCTTCGAGCCGCTTCGTGCCTGAGGAGATCCGAGGACCCCGAGCGGCGGAACCCCCGACGAGAACCGCTGACCTACGCGTGCAAATCGGCCTTCTCAGCAACGCAAGCGCTACGCTTGCGGCCGCGGCCTGGTCAGCAGCGCGATCGGCACGCCGATCAGGAACATGTGCACCACGATGCTCATCGCCACCCAGAGCTGGTTCCTCGACCCCGGTCCCGCAGCCGACAGCGGCAGCACCACGAAGTTCATGAAGCAGTACAGCAGCAGGCCGTAGATCGCCCCGCAGAGGATCGGTCGCTGCCAGAGCAGCGGCCAGCGGCGCCCGGCGACGTAGTACGCCGTGGCCATCGAGGTCGCGATCAGGAAATGCAGGACTAGTCCAAGTGCCGCCGTGGGCGCGCCCCCCTCGAAGCTCGCCTTGCCCAGGATCCCCGCCGCAATCGACTGGAAGATCCGCTCGACCGAAACGTTCGCCTTGATGCCCCAGAAGAGGCAGGCGTACGCGATATCGAGCGCGCCGACCACGAGGCCAGCGACAAGAATTCGAGATCCGCGCGACGGCATTCCGGTCATGCGTTCCTTTCAGGACGCAGCATGTGACGACCTCGAGGGACATTCCTGCACAAAAAACGGGTGCCCGGCATGGATCGCCGGACACCCGCCCTGCTTGCGTGTGTGACTACGGCGACTACGGCGCCGCCGGCTTCTTCTTGCCAGGCGCGCCGCGGCCACCCATGGCACCGTGACCCGTGTCTGTTGGCGCGGCCATCGGCTCCGGTGCGCCCAACGTGGCTCCGTTATGGTGCGTCGTATCACCGTGCGCGCCAATCGCCTTGCCAGCGGGCGCCGGGGACGGAGTGACGTGATGAGCCGTGTCCATGGGTGCAGCGGCGGGTGCCGCGGCCGGGGCCGCCATGTTCGTCGTCGTGTCCGGCGCCGGCATGGCCTGCATCGTGGTATCGGCACTTGGCATCGCCGGCGGCGCCGCCATGGTGGGAGTGGAGTCGGCAGCCGCACCGGCCATCGGCGCCTTGCCGCATCCGCGCATCCAGGAGAACAACACCACCAGCACAACGATGCCGATCACCCATGGCAGCCACTTCGGCAGGCCACCCTCGGACGAACCTGCGTCTCTCTTGTGCTGATCGGACTGCATGCCACTCATATGCCGAACTCCGATAAAGGGGGGGGTACAGGTCACAGGTGAGTCGGCCGCCTGTGGCCGGAATGTACGGTTCCCGTCGTGATTTCGTGAGGCCCGGTAGTTTACGGCCGCCTGCGAGACGGCCTACCGCGGCCGCCAGGTACCCCGGGCCACCTTGGGCACGAAGCTGTCCAATCCCGCAGGCGGAAAACTGAGCGTCTTCCCCTGTTCGGCGCTCTGATAGGCGGTCATCAGCAGCCGCACCACTTCTACCCCATCGGCGAACGTCAGTCGCGGCTTTTCCTTGCCCAGGAAGGCGCGGACGAAGTGTCGGTTCTCGTTCGTATATCCATACGCGGCATGCTCCTCGGCCACGACCGGCATCTGGCCCATCTCGGCGTTCTGCTTTTCCACCAGGTCCTCTCCCGTGCGTCCCTTCACCCGCCGTGAAAAGAACAGCTTGAGGCCGGCGTCGAGCGTATTCCACGACATGGAGTACTCCGGTCCCAGCAGTTCTGCCGACAGCCTGAGTCCCGCACCCACAAAGCTCCAGCTCGTGGTCGCCTCGCCAACCACCGTGTGCCCATCGGCCGTCTCGAACTCGACCAGCAGGCTGGCGAAATCCTCCGCGGGCGAGCGCCCATAGTGCACCCCCTTCATCTCCTTCCCCAGCTGCTTCGCATAGGCCGGCCGGGTCCACTTGAGCGATGCGATGTGCGCCGTCACCCGCTTCGGCTTGACGCTGGAGAGCGGCTGGCCCGGTTCGGTGAGCAGGTGCCGAACCATGAGCGCCGAGTGGCACATCATGTCATTGAGGACGCCGCCACCCTGCAGCTTGCCGCGCCAGAACCAGGGTGCGTGCGGCCCGCTGTGCTCCTCCGCCGCGCGCGCGAGATAGGGTCGTCCCGTGAGCCGCGCGCCACGCGCCCAGAGCAGCGCCTTTCCCACCTCGACCTGCGGCGCAAACAGCTGGTTTTCCAGGTAGCCGGTCTTGAGCCGCGCACGTCGCGCCAGTGCTGCCACCTCCCGTGCCTCGGCAACATTCCGGGCCAGTGGCTTTTCGCAGGCGAGGCCGACCAGCTCACCCCGGCCTCGCTCGACGGTATGGACGATCTCTTCCACGTTGTCGATGCGTGCATGATTGGGCCCGCAGAGCCAGATCGCGTGAATGTCCGGGTTGCCGACCATCGCTGCGATGGACTTGTACGCCACGGCATCGCCCACATCCAGCTCGCGTGCCATGCGCGCGGTCGATGCCGCATTGCGCGCGTTGGGACTCCAGATGCCGAGCACGTCGCAGTCGCGCACCTGCTGGAAGGCGCGCAAGTGAAACTGCGCATTGAAGCCGCTGCCGATGATCCCGATGCCGAGTCGCTTGGGCCTCACGTCGATTTCTCCGAGATGATCAGACTTGTCAGTGCTTTCGTGTCTTCCGGAGCTTCCGGTGGCTGGCGTTGGTGATGCCGTCGCTGCCGTGTTCCCCGAGTTCGTGCCGCTTGAGTTTCATGTACAGGCTCTGGCGGCTCAGCCCCAGCAGCTCCGCGGCAGACGAGCGATTGTCGCGGGTGGTGTCGAGTGCCGCCGTGATGAAGCGACGCTCCACCAGGGCCGTCGTATCGCGAACCAGGTCCTTGAGCGAGATCTTGCCGACCAGCGAGGTCAGCTGCTCCACCGCGTGGCCCAGGTCATTCGCACCGCGCGGGGCCGCTTCCAGTCGCCGGGCGACTTCGCGGACCAGGAAGCCCAGGTGTGTCTCATCCGACTCGGTGACCGCAGTGGCGGAGACCTCCACTTCGCTCGCGGCGCCGAGCTCGCCTCGAAGTGTGGTGCCGGCGAGCCGGATGGTCCCATGCTCCGACAGCAGTCCCAGGAATCGGGAAAGGTCGGCGCCCGGCCGGCCGATCCATTCGCTCAGCAGCCGTCCGCGCGCCTGTTGCAGCGTCGCGAGCTCGACCATGTCGAGGAAGGAACGGTTCGCGAGGACGATCCGGCCATCGGTATCCGACACGACGAACCCGTCCGGCAAGGCCTCGATCAGGCGCAGTGCCATGGCCGCCGCACTGCCACCCGCGTCGGGGACCGGATCAGTGCTCGCCGGGAGCAGGCGAACCAGGCAAAGATTGATGCTGTCCTGGCGCATGAGCGACATGGCCAGCGTGACATTCCGGCCCGAGCCAGTCAGCTGTACGACAATGTCATCTGCGCGCCCGAGCGAACGCACCATGGCCAGCCGTTCGGCAACAAGCGCCTCGCTGGGTGCGTCGATGTCGAAGGGAAATGTCCGCCCGGCCAGCCGCCTGGTCGGCTGGTCGAACAGCAGGGCGGCGGCCGGGTTCGCCTCGATGACCTTGTGCGTGACGGCATCGATCATCAGGACTGGTTCGGTGGTCAGCTGGAACAGCAGGCGATAGCGGGCCTCGAGATGCCGCATGCGCCAGTAGTCACGCTCCAGTGATTGCTGGGCCTCGATCAGCCGCTGCTGCAGCGCCGAGAACGCGCGCAGGTCGCGCCCGAGCGCCAGGACCTGGCCCTTCTTTTCATCGATGCGCACGACGGTGTATGAAACAGGAACGGCGCCACCGTCGGGCAGGACCTGGTCGACATCGCGACGGTGCGAGACACCGCCGGCGAGGGCCTCAGCCAGCATGGTGATGACCCTGGGGCGCGACTCGGCCGTCACCGTGTCGGTCCAGCCCTGGCCCACCCACGCCCGGACTTCCTCGAGAGGCTGATCCAGCTGGCCCAGCGTGACGCTTCGTATGACACCAGCCCGATCGAGCTGGAGAGTGATGTCGGACGCCGCGATCAGGGGCGACGACATGCTACCTGCCGTCTTCCCCATACCTGCGGTCCCACTCGTCGTAGTTGACGCCCAGCCCGCGCAGCGCCGCGGGCGGCGCACCAGTCCAGTTCGGGTTGGGGACGTTGCCGAGGTATCCCAGGTCCTGTACGCCCATCTTGCTCGAGAAGAAGGCGGAGCCGGTCAGGTCGCGCAGCCGGTTGAAGAACTGTGCCTGGGGCTTGAATGCGGCCGTTGCCTTGGCAGGCCATGCGATGTCGTCGAGCAACTGCCCGTGCTGCGCGTCGCTTGCCTGCTGGAACGGCATGCTGAAGCGGCGGGCGCTCTCCTCGTCGAACCAGCGCAGGCCATCACGCCACGCCTGCTGCGTCTTCGGGTTCGACTGGCCCACGACAAAATCCATGTATTCGATGGCACCAGAGTCGGTGGCGCTGCCGGAGCGCTCGTCGCGCGGAATGACAAGGTCCGCGAGAATGCGCAGCAGCGCCAGCTCCGCCTCGGTGAAGAATCCTGGCGCACCCCCCGCGGCGACCAGTTGCCGGAACCGGTGCCAGGTCGGCGATCCCACGCCGTACGCGGCCATCGCACCCACGCCGAGTGACTTGAGCGCGTCGCGGCGGTCCATCGCATCGCCGCTCACAGCGCACCCGCCTGGCGCTGCGCCGCGATGTACTGGCTGGTGCGCATCGACAGCGCCATGATCGTCCAGGTCGGGTTCTTGTCCGCCTGCGAGACGAACGGGCCGCCATCGGCCACGAAGAGGTTCGGCACGTCGTGCGCCTGGCAGTGCGCGTTGAGCACCGACGTCGATGGATCATTCCCCATCTTCACGCCGCCCACTTCATGGATGATCGTGCCGCCATCCGCGATGCCGTAGCCCTGGTCCTTCGACGGCATCGGGTCGAACACCTCGCCACCCATCCCCTTCACCAGGCTGCGGAAGGTTTCCTGCATGTGCCGCACCTGGTTGTACTCGTGGTCGGTCCATTGCCAGTGAAAGCGCAATACGGGAATGCCGTACTTGTCGCTGATGGTCGGGTCGAGTTCGCAGTAGCTGCCCTTGTTCGGGATCATCTCGCCCCGGCCGGAGAAGCCGACGGTGGTCCCGTAGTAGCGCCGATAGTCGTTCTTGAGGCTCTTGCCCCACCCGCCGCCCGATGGGTACTGCTCGATCCCACCCATGAACCCGGCACCCGGCTGGTCGATGCCGCCCCAGACCTCGATATGATAGCCGCGGGGGAAGTCGAGCTTGCTGTTGTTACCCCACCACGGCATGTAGACGTGGCCGCCGCCGACCCCATCCTCGTTATAGATCGTGCGACCCACGAGGCGCGGAATGAATCCCGCGACGTCGGTGCCGGTCGTGTCGGTAATGTCCCGCCCGACCATGCCGCTGGAATTGGCCAGCCCCTGGGGAAACCGTCCCGACTGGGAGTTGAGCAGCAGCCGGGCCGACTCGCACGCGCTGGCCGCAAGGATCACGACGCGCGCCTTGACCTGCTGGGTGGCACCCGACTTCGTGTCGATGTAGGTGACGCCGCTGGCACGGCCCCGGCTGTCGAGCGTGATCTCGCGCGCCATCGCGTTGGTGATCATGGTGAGCCGCCCGGTCTTGAGCGCCGGCGCCAGCAGCACGTTGGTGCTGGAGAAATTGGCATTCACCGCACACCCGCGATTGCACTGCCCGCAGTAGTGGCAGGCCGAGCGGCCGTTGACCGGGCGGGTAAGCACCGAGAGGCGGCCGGGGATGCAGGGAATGGCGAGCTGCTTCGACGCGTTCATCACCATCAGCTCGTAGGCGCGCGGTCGCGGTGGCGGCAGGAAGATGCCGTCGGGCTGGTTGTGAATGCCTTCCTTGCTGCCGAAGAGTCCCACGAGCTGGTCGAGCTGGTCGTAGAACGGGCTCAGGTCGTTGTAGCCGATGGGCCAGTTGGGGGAGAGTCCGTCCAGCTCACCGCGGCGGAAGTCATCCGGCCCGAAGCGCAGCGATATCCGCCCCCAGTGGTTGGTCCGCCCGCCGACCATGCGCGCACGCCACCAGGAGAATTCGGTGCCCGGCGCCCGGGTGTAGGGCTCGCCCTCGATTTCCCAGCCCACCGATGCAGGCATCGAACTCGCCGAAGGGTCGCTGCCTGGTGCTGGCCCCGCGACGCTGCGTGTCATAGGGCCAGCGGAGCATGGCGCTGTCCGGGCCCATGTTGTCCCACGGGCCACCGGCCTCGAGCACCACGACGCGCGCACCGGCCTTGGTGAGCATGTATGCGGCCATCCCGCCGCCGGCGCCGGAGCCGATGATGGCGATGTCGTAGTCGTCGCGTGTGGGCATAGGTAGTCGTGAGTCGTGAGTCGTGAGCAGACGTCGTGAGTCGAGCGTCGTGAGATCGCAATTGTCAGCTGGTACCACGCATGTACAGCGGACGATACAGCACGCAGGCGCGTCAGCGATACGTCTCGTGAGCACACGGCTCACGACTACACGACTCACCGACCTACTCCCGTCTGCGTGTTCGACCTCCTAACTTCAACAATGCCACTCCGCGTCGCCATCGTCTTCGACACCCCTTACCCTGCCGGGTGGGGGCACGACGAGCATCTCAAGCAGATGGACGACGAGTTCGGCGGCCAGGTGAAGGTCGACGAGCCGGAAATGGAATACCAGGTTGCGCACGCGCTCCGTGCGAATGGGCACGAGGTCAACCTGGTGGGCCTGAAGAGCAACCTTGGCGAGCTGATCCGGCGACTGGAGGAGTGGAAGCCCGACCTGGTCTTCAATTGCTGCGAAGGCTATGGCGGCGACGACCAGCTCGAGTACGTCATTCCCTCCATGCTCGAGGCCCTTGGCGTCCCCTACGTCGGCTCGCCACCGCTCGGGCTCATGGTGTCGCGCAACAAGGGCCTGAGCAAGAAGGTGCTGGCCCATCACGGCATCAAGGTGCCGGGGTTCATCACCTGCCATCCCGGCGAAGTCCCTCCCAACACCGGTGACCTCCGCTTCCCCCTCATCGTCAAGCCGATGGAGACCGATGCCTCGATGGGCATTGCGCAGGCGTCGGTCGTGCATGATGCCGACGCGCTCGCCGAGCGGATCACCTTCGTGCTGGAGCAGTTCAAGCAGCCGGCCATCGCCGAGGAGTTCGTGGAAGGGCGCGAACTGTACGTGAGCATCATCGGCAACCGGGAAAAACTGGAAATCCTGCCGCTCACCGAGCTGGTGTTCGACAAGGAGAAGAACCAGCCGGAGGAGCGCATCGCCACCCGGGCGGCCAAGTGGCACGAGGGCTACCGCGCCCGGCGCGGCATTCGCAACCAGTTTGCGCGGCCCATCTCGGCCCAGGCGCGCGAATCGATCGAGCACACCTGCCGCACCGCGTTCCGCATCCTCTGGCTGCGGGACTATGCCCGGTGTGACGTGCGCCTGGCAGCCGACGGCGAGGTCTGGCTGCTCGAGGCGAACGCCAACCCGTTCATCAGCAACGGCCACGATTTCGCCGACGCCGCGGACAAGAGCGGCCTGCCCTACCCCGCCCTCATCCAGCGCCTGGTCGACACCGCGCTGCAGCGACACGGACACGCCCATGCGTAGCACGCCTCGCCCAGAGGCGCGGTGCCCGGTCGGACATGCCGTCAAGCCATACTGGAACTACTGCTCGACCTGCGATCGCGAGCTTCGCTGGGGCGACAGCAAGCGTGTCACCGGCGCCGAGTGCTATAACTGCGGCTGGATGGTGTCGGACCACTTCTCGTGGTGCCCCTGGTGTGGCGCCGACATCTACGAGGAAGGCGTGTCGGCGGAGATTCCCATCAGGAATCCGCGGGGCTTTCGCCTGGATATGCGGTGCGACTGGGGCTGCGGCGGGCAGGTACAGTACCCGATGTCGTACTGCCCCTGGTGCAGCAAGCCGCAGGGATGGAACGAGGATTCGAGATACGAGGGCAACTGCCCGCGCTGCAGCCGCGGCGTGGATGACTGGATGGTCTGGTGTCCCTGGTGCGGCAACGATGCGACCGGGCAGGACCTGATCTATCGCGCCCTCACCCGGTCGCGCCGGCTGCTTGCGGTGTCACGCATCAAGCCGTGGGGGTACCGCGTGCTGCTGCGGCCCGGCGTCTCGGGTGTCGATCCCAGGTATCCCAAGGTGGTGGAGATCGAGCAGCGCTATGCCACCGGGCGGCGGCAGGACGAGATCCCGTGGACCACGCTCACCGGGCTCATCGTGCACGAGCTGGGTCACAGTTTTCTCTACCATCACTGGCGCTGGACCCGGTCGCCGGCCTTCCGACGCGTCTTCGGCGAGGTGGAGAAGGCGTATCGCGTGAAGGATGAGTCGTGGGTCGATTTTCAGCGACGCAAGGTGGCGATCGCGCCGGTCGATCACGTTTCGGCCTACGCGATGCAGCATCCGCAGGAGGATTTCGCCGAGACGTTCCGCTTCTACGTGACGCGGCACGGCCGGTTGCGTGACCTGTTCAGTGAGCTGGGGCGGAAGCGGAAGGGCGTCGTGGTCTACGAGAAGTTCCTGGCACTGCACGACTACGTGCGTCAGCTGAGGGGCTGGCGGTAGTCTCCTTCGTCTGACGGCAGGGGTCGTGCCTCATGCCGTATCCCCACGCCTTCCAGCGCCTCCACTGCCTCCGGGACAGAGCCCAGTCCCGGCCTGGTAGCGGATGATGCGCCGCACATCCTCGGGTGACATCCCCTCACGATAGGGGCGATTGGCGGAGAGCGCCTCGCACACGTCGGCGACGGCGAGCATCCGGTCGAGCCTTCCCAGGTTGTCGCCCGTCAGTCCGGAGTGGTAGCCCCGGCCATCGAGTCGCTCGTGATGCCGTGCGGCGACGCCGGCGATGTCGCGGAAGGAACGCACCCGTCCCAGAATCTCCTCGGTGAAGCGAGGATGCTTCCGCATCCGTGCCATCTCCTCGTCCGTCAGCGGTCCCGGCTTGTCGAGGATCAGGTTCGAGACGCCGAGCTTGCCGATGTCGTGCAGCAGGGCCGCGCGTCGCAGCAGCGTGCGCTCCTCGCGGGGCAGCCCGACGTGTCCGGCCATGGCGATCACGATGCGGGCAACGCCATCCGAGTGCCGGCTGGTGTACGGCGACTTGGCATCGATGACCCGTGCAAACGCCTCGGCGACGCGATCGAGCCGGCTGGAATCAGCGACGATGATCCGGTCATCGGGCTCGAGCGATGCCACTTGCATGCGGACATCGCCCTGTCGCAGGCGACTCCAGAACGTGGCATCATGCTCGAAGCTCTCGAGGGCATCGACCAGCGCCGGGTCGAACCAGGTGCCGCGGCGCGATCGCGCCATGGCGTAGGCCGCCGGCTGGTCCTGGGCCGAATTGAACACTTCCATGGTCTGGGCCAGGCAGCAGATGCGGGCGAGCAGCGGAATACCGTCACCCGAAATGCCGAGCGGGAGGCCGTGACCGTCCCAGTGCTCATCGAGGCACTTGATGGCGGCGGCGGTCGCGGTGGTGAGGTCCAGCATCCGCGCGATCTCGGCGCCACGCTCGCAGCGCGTCTCCATCATTTCGCGTCCACTGCCCCGTCCCGACACGGCGACCGTGAGCACCTTCCAGGCGCGCGCGAGAGCATTGGCGCCCGGCACGTGCGACATCGCGTAGGAGGCCGACGCCCTGGTGTTGGTCCAGTCGTTGAGCTTGTGTGCCCGCTTGAGGCGGAGGTCGTCCGCGCCGAACAGGTTGCACAGCCGCGCGGCATTGCTGGAGCAGCCCAGGTCCTTGAGCAGCAGGGCGTAGAAGAGGTCGGATCGCTCCGCGTCGCCCAGCCCCAGCACGCTGCCGATGCGCATGCCGATGGCACAGCTCCGGACCGCGTGACCCTCGGATTGTCCCTCGGTGATGTCGAGCGCGTAGGAGAGGGCGGAGACCACTTCCGACAGCCGGACCCCCTGATCGGGCAGAATGCTCGACCGGGTAAGTCCGTAGCGGCCCAACTCGTTGGGAATGATGGTCATGCCCGCGACAGAGCAAGGCAGGGGCCAGAACTACGGTGAGAGGTGAGAGGTGAGAGGTGAGAGGTGAGAAGTGAGAGGTGAGCGGTGAGGGGGGGATGTGGGGCGGGCGCCGCAGGCGGCAAATGGAAAGCGGTAAGCGAGAGAGTTCCCGCTTACCGCTTACCGTCTTTTCATGGAGCTGACGGGGATCGAACCCGTGACCTCTGCAATGCGAATGCAGCGCTCTCCCAGCTGAGCTACAGCCCCGACAGGGCGGCAAAGATACCGGGGGCCCGGAGCGGCGTCAAACTGTCAGTCGTGAGTCGTGAGTCGTGAGTTAGTGAGGTAAGAGGTAAGAGGTAGAGAGGTAAGAGGTGAGAGGTGAGAGGTGAGAGGTGAGAGGTGAGCGGTGAGCGGTGAGAGGTCGTCGAGGGTGGGGTGGTCCCCTCTCGACCACACGGCTGCGGCTGGGCTAACCTCCGCAATGCCATGACTCCTGCGTCCGTGCCGCCGCAGACGGTGGTCTCGAGGGAACCACCCCACCCTCGACTCCGACTCACAACTGCTCACCTCCCGTCTCCCGACGTCGACTCCCGACTCCCGACTCACGACTCACGACTCCCTACGCACTCCCCGTCGCATCGTCCACCGCGCCCATCGCCTGCCCCATCGCCTCTTCAACGAATGGCACGTCCACGGTCATGCCGTCCCGGGCGACCGATGTCTCCGGAAAGATGCTGCGCGCCTCGGCGACCAGCTCGGGCGCCTCGCGCGTGTAGCGCGCGCTGATGTGGGTGATGATCAGCTGGCGCACGCCCGCATCGCGCGCTATGGTCGCGGCCTCGATGGCGGTGGAATGCCCGGTCTCCACTGCCCGCCCGCGATCCTCCTGGTTGAACGTCGCCTCGTGGATGAGCAGGTCGGCGCCGCGCGAGGCCTCCAGCAAGGCCGCGGTCGGCCTCGTGTCGCCGGAGTAGACCAGCGTACGGCCCGCACGCGAACTTCCCACCAGTACATCCGGGCCGATGCGGCGACCATCCGGCAGCGTTACCGTCTCGCCCTTGTGCAGCCGGCCCCACAGCGGCCCTTCGGGCACGCCGAGCTGTCGCGCGCGATCCGGGTTGAAGCGACCCAGCCGGTCGTACTCCTTGAGCGCATAGCCCACCGTGTCGGCGCGGTGCTCGGTGGCAAAGCATTGAAGCTCATACCCGTCGCGCTTGAGCACGTCGCCGGGCTTGACCTCGATGATCTCGACCGGAAAGCGCGACTTCTCGATGCCGATCGACAGCATCTGGCCAAGGATCCGCTGGGCACCGCGCGGACCGTAGAGCACGACGGGCGCCGTGCGATCGAGCAGCCCCATCGTGCGGATGAGGCCAGTCACGCCCAGCAGGTGGTCGCTGTGATAATGGGAAAAGAAGATGTCGCGGAAGGAAAACCCGACTCCGTAGCGCATCATCTGGCGCTGGGTGCCCTCACCGCAGTCGAACAGGAACATCTCCCCTTCGCGCTGCACCGCGAGCGAGGTGACGTTCCGGTCCACCGTGGGACAGGCGGCACCAGTACCGAGAAAAGTGACCGATAACATGCGCGGGAAGATACTCGTGCCGCCCTGGCGGCTGGGCGCCAGGCCGCCAGGCCGCCAGCCGGCCTCCTAGAACATCTTCACCGTCACGCCAATCTTCCCCGGATGCTGGCGAATGTCATCCACCAGCGAATCGAGCGACGCGGTGAGCTCCACCATCCGACTATACAGCGCGGAATCGGTAGCGAACTTGCCCAGCGTCCCCTTGCCCGTCTGCACCAGCATGAGCACCGAGTCGAGCCGGGCGCCGGTCGCGGCGAACTGTGCCGACATGGCGTTGAGGTTGCCCACCAGGGTGTCGGCCTTGTCGCGCGCCCGGAGCACCGCCGGCGCCGAGAGCGTCGAATCCAGGTGACCCAGCGTGACTCGCATGGCCTGCAGCGTGAGGGCCAACTGCGCTGAGGGACCGTTGTTCGGATCGTTGAGCGTCAGCATGAGGCGCTGCGATGATTGCAGGCTCTTGGTGGCTTCCTCGAGGGTGCGGGCCAGGCGGTCCTGCATCTGCTGTCCGGTGAGCGCCTGGGCATTGACCAGCACGCTGTCGGCGCGATCGGAGAGGCCGCCTGCAATCTGCATCAGTCCCGGCGGCGCGAAGCCCATCACCACCTGGCCCTTGGGCAGCGGGGTCGGCGACTCGCCCGGGATGAAGGTGAGCGTCACGTCACCGGCAAGACCGACCGACTGGATGAACGCCTTGGCATCCACCTTGGGGACGATATCCTGCTTGAGCGAGATGGCGACGTGCACCTGGCCTGGCTTGATCAGCGTGATGCTCTCGACCTTCCCTACCGGCACCCCGGAAACCCGCACCAGCGACGCGTTCTTCAGTTCGCCGGCGTCGGTGAATTGCACCACCACGCCGTTCCGGTTGTTGATGGACTTGCCGCGCAGCCAAGTGAGGCCCACGCCGAACACGAGGGCCGCCGCGATGATGATGAAACCGACGACCACTTCCTTGCCGAATCGGGATTCCATGGGCCTCAGGCGGCGAATTGGGTGTTGTCGAAGTCCCGCTCGAGGAACGCCTTCACCTTCGGGTTCTCCGAGGCGAGGAACTCCTGCGGTGTCCCCTGCATCACCACCTTGCCCTCGCTGAGGAGCGCCAGGCGGTTCGCGACGCGGAACGCGCCACGTACGTCGTGCGTCACCATGACGCTGGTGACGCCGAGCTCCTGGTCCAGCCGCTGGACCAGGGCGTCGATGATGTCGGCGTTGACCGGGTCGAGCCCGGACGTGGGCTCGTCATAGAGCAGGTACTTGGGACTGCCCGCGATGGCGCGTGCGATGCCCACGCGCTTGCGCATGCCGCCCGACAACTGGGACGGGAACTTGGGCATCACGACATCCGGCTGCAGGTTGACGAGCTTGATGCACTGGGACACCCGGTCCCTCGAATAGGCCTCGTCCGTGAACTTCGACTCGTCCACGATGCCCAGCCGGACATTCTCGAACACGTCGAGCGAGTCGAAGAGGGCGCCGTTCTGGAAAACGTACCCGATGCTCTTCCGCAGTTCTGCGAGATCGTCACGCTTGAGGGTCGGGACGTTCTTGCCGTCCACGATCACCTGGCCCGCATCGGGGTGGATGAGCCCGATGATGGTCTTGAGCAGCACGCTCTTGCCGGTGCCGGACGGACCCAGCAGCGCCACGGTCTCGCCCTCGCGCACGTCGAAATCGACGCCATCCAGGATGACCTGCGCGCCGAACCGCTTCTTCACGCCCTTGAGTTCGATCATGTGTTGAGCAACAGCTTGGTGAGGAGCGTATCCAGCAGCAGCACGATCACGGTGCTGGTCACGACGGCCCCGGTGGTGCCCTTGCCGACGCCTTCGGCGCCTTGCTTGGTATTCATGCCCATGTAGCAGGAGATGAGTCCGATAGTGCCCCCGAAGAAGAAGGACTTGATCAGCGAATACCAGGCGTCCCACGGCCGGAAGTAGTACTGCGCGCCATAGGTGAAGTCCATGTTGGTCACCGGCAGCACCTGCTTCACCGCCCACCATCCCACCAGGATGCCGCTGGCGTTCGCGAAGACGGTAAGCGCCGGGATCATGATCAGCGCCGCCAGCACGCGCGGCACGATGAGGTGCGACGAGGGGGCCCGCCCCAGGCTCTCCAGTGCGTCGATCTGCTCGGTGACGCGCATGGTGCCCAGTTCGGCGGCATAGCGGGCACCGATGCGGCCCGCAAGCACCAGCGCCGTCAGCACCGGACCGAGCTCGAGAATGATCGAGGAGACCACCAGCGTCCCCACGACGTAATAGGGGATGCTGCCACTGAACTGGTAGCCGGTCTGCAGTGCCGTGACCGCACCGGCGAAGCCGGAGATCAGCAGCACCAGGAAGAAGCTGCCGGCCCCGATGTTCCACGCCTCCACCAGGAAGCGGGGCCACCAGATCCTGACTTCGGCCAGCCCCCGAGCCGTCTCGAGGCAGAAAAGCCCGAACCGGCCGAACTGCGCCACCATCTCGATGCACAGGTCGCCAACCCGGGCGGCGACGTCGATCAGGAAGCCGCCCTTGGGCTGCTTGAGGTCCAACGCGCCTGTTGTCATGGGTGAGGTATCTTGTCCGCCGATGCCTGAGAAGTCCAGTACGTCACGGCACGCGGAGATGCGTGCCTTCCGCCGCCAGCCTGTTGCGCTGGTTCCGCCGCCATGGACGCGACCTGCCATGGCGCCGCACGCGCGATCCGTACCGGATCGCGGTATCCGAGTTCATGCTGCAGCAGACGCAGGTGAGCCGTGTCGAAGGATACTACGTCCAGTTCCTTTCACGGTTCCCCACGATCCGGCACCTGGCCGATGCGTCCCCGGGCGCGGTTCGGGAGGCCTGGGAGGGGCTGGGCTACTATCGCCGCGCGCAGAACCTCCATCGCCTGGCACGTGAAGTGGTGGACCGGCACGGAGGCGAGCTTCCGGCGGAGGTGGCCCGGCTGCGCGAGTTGCCCGGCATCGGGCGGTACACCGCCGGAGCCATCGCCTGCTTCGCATTCGAGCAGCGTGAGCCCGCGGTGGACACCAACGTGTCGCGGGTCATCCGCCGCGCCTTCCATCCGCGCACGGCTCACAACGCGCGCGGCGACGACAAGGTCTGGAGCACGGCACTCGCCCTCGTGCCTCGCCGGGGCCGCGACGCGTGGAGCTTCAACCAGGCGATCATGGAACTGGGAGCGGTGGTGTGCACCGCGAGAAAGGCGAGGTGCGGGGAGTGCCCCGTTCAACGAAACTGCCAGAACCGGGAGACGGATGACGCAATCGGTGAGAGGTGAGAGGTGAGAGGTAAGAGGTAAGAAGTGGCAGGAGAAGATGGGCGGGGTGGCTCCCTCTCGACCACGCGGCTGCGGCTGGGCTAACCTCCGCAACGCCATGGCTCCTGCCTCCGTGCCGCCGCAGACGGTGGTCTCGAGGGAACCACCCCGCCCACCACGCTATTCCTCTTACCTCTTACCTCTTACCTCTTACCGCTTACCTCTTACCTCTCACCTCTCACCTCTTACCTCTTACCTCTTACCGCTTACGTTATTCAGCTCCCGTACCGGTACATCGCCGCTCCCAGCAGGGCGCCGAGCCCCAGCAACGCGCTGATCGAGCCGGAGATGCGCTGCTTGGCCCGGAGCTTGTCGAACCAGGCGGCATGCTCGCCCATCGGATCGAGCTTCGTGAGTCGCGCCGCCGTGGGCACGCTGACCACCAGCGCCAGCAGGGCGCCCACCATGCCGAGCACCTGCATGACGGTCATCCAGCCATTGCCCATGACCGGGTTGTGCATGAGATGAAAGGTGAGGATCAGGCCGGAGAGGACTGTCAGGAGCGCACCGGGAAGGATCAGGTTGCGCGCGATGGCCCATTGCTGGCGAACTACCGTGCCGAGGGCCGCGCGGCCCTCGCTCCGTGACGCGATGCCCGTCGCCATCATGGAGAAACCGCCGCCCATCCACGTCCCAAATCCCAGCAGGTGCAGGTAGAACCAGAGCGTCATAGGGGTGCTGCTTCGCTCAGCACCTGCTCGTCGATCGGCTGCCGGGCGGCAAACCCGGCCCCGAGTTCATGCCAGAAGCCGATCCGTTCCTCGCCGTAGCGCCAGCAGAGCTGCACCAGCCGGTCCCCGCGCATGGAACGGAAGTCGACCAGCCCTTCCTCGAAACCCTGGAAGGTGCAGCCGACCTGCTCCAGTTCACGGAGGTAGGTCTCGATCTGCGCCGCGTGACGCTCGACCTCGCCGCGGGCCTTCCGCACATCCGCGCTCTCGTCATCCGAGGCCAGGACGCCGGCCGCGAGGATCTCGTAGCGCGCGATCGCGCGCCGCCAGGCTGGGTGCTCCTGGAGCAGGTCGCGCACGATGCCCCGGACCAGTGGCAGCGTCCGCTCGGCTTCCTCCCGGGTGAACAGGCGGGGCTCGGTCACGTCAGCCCCACACCAGCTTGATCCCGGCCACCTGCTCCGGGTGACTGATGAAGCCCACCACCCGGCGATCGGCATCCACGACCGTGATGGTTGGGCGGAGGTGGGATTCGTTTGGCTCGAGGTCCATGCGGATCTCCATGCCATCGAGTTCCTGCTCGGGCGTGACGACGGTGGTATTGGTGCGCATCAGGCTGTCGGCCCGCGTGTGCCAGGGATGCTTGCCCTCGGCGAGGCAGCGCGTGACCAGCTCCCGATCACTCAAGGTTCCGAGAAAGAGGCGGGTCCGGTGATCGTCCACCACCGGAACCACTGAAATATTCCGGCTGCGGAACATGATGGCGACCTCGCTCGCCATTGCACCGGCCACGGCTACGATCGGATCGGCCACCATTACATCAGATGCGCGCATCGAGTTTCCGGGTCGAGAGAAGGCCGGATGTCATCCCGGCAATTTGGCCGGGTGGCTGGTGGAATCAAGAGCATCGAGCGCCGTGCGCATGGCGAGGTAGCCCTCATCGGCATATACGCGTGCACGTTCCGCACTGAACGTGGCGTTGCGCTCCACCCGTGGGCGTACATACACCAGTGGACCGCGTTCGGCGCGCCAGCGCGCCAGCTGTTCCACGGTCACTTGCGCCATCAGGATCCCGATGGACTCATCCACCGCGCGCAGCAGCGCCGGCGAGCCGCTGACCGGCCGGGGTTCGCGGCCATTGTCGAAGGCGGGCCCCACGTCGATCGCGATCACCGGCAGGCCATCCGTCTCGCCGATGGCCGCAAGCGGCAGGTGCCCGACGAGTCCGCCATCGCGCAGCAGCCGGCCGTTGATGGTCACGGCCGGGAAATAGGGCGGCAAGGCACAGGAGGCGGCCAGCACGTCGCACAGTGGCGCATCCAGCCCGCCATGGCCATAGACCACCATCTCGAGCCGATCCATGTCCACCGCGGTGACCGTGAGCGGCACGGCCAGGTCGGCGAAGGTGCGGGCCGGCAGGATGCGCGCGATGGCGTCGCGGAACGGGCGACCACGCAGCAACCCATCGAGGTAGATGCCGGCGATCGGCGCAAACGGATTGGACTTGATCCCCGCCGGCGCCTCGTGCATGAGTGTCCGGACCACCATGTCCGGGTCCGCGCCGGTCGCGAGCGCCGCGGCCACCACGGCGCCGAGCGACGTTGCCACGTAGCGGGCGGGCTCGATGCCCCGCTCGCGCAGCAGGCGGATCGCGCCGCAGTGCGCAGCGGCCTTGGCGCCCGCCTCCGCTCAGCACGACGATCGCGCGATTCACCGCTTGAGGCTCTCCCGGTGAAGTCGCGCCTTCTCCATGCGCACCTTCTCCTCCTCCGTCTCGGCGATGAGCCGCGGCACGCGCATCGGCTTGCCGTGCTCATCGATCGCGACGAAGACCACGTGCGCCGTATGTGTATTTCGTCGCTCTCCGGTCATCGGCCACTCGGCGAAGACCTCGACCGTGATGTCCATGGAGCTGTTGCCCACGTAGTCGACCGTGGCGAGGCAGGTGACCAGCGAGCCGACCGGGATCCGCTCCCGGAAGTCCACCCGGTCGATCGACGCGGTGACGGTGCGCGCGCCGGCATGCCGGATCGCGGCGACCGCGGCGGCCTGGTCGACGAGGGCCATCAGGTTGCCGCCGAAGAGGTCTCCCAGGACGTTCTGCATGTTGGGCATGACGAACGTGGTGATCTCGCCCCGGGAGTAGGACATCAAGCGGGATTCTGGCCTGCTGGGAGGTTGCATAGACCTGGGGGTTGAAGCCACGTAAGAGGTAAGAGGTAAGAGGTAAGGTAGCGGTGAGCGGTACCTGGCGCCGTTTTTTACTCTCACCTCTCACTCCTCACGCCGTCTGGTCAATAGTCGACGGGCCGCAGATACCACTCGCCGATGGCGGTCTGGCTGACCATCGCGACAGTGGGCAACCGCCGCTTCCAGTGGGTCGAGTCGAGCCGGCGCCGCACTGCCTCGACCTCCGCGGCCGTGAAGCCGGCGGTCACCAGCGCGTCAGGTGTGTAGCCGCTCAGCAGGAAATGCAGGATCCGGTCACCCCGCGCGTAGGAGACACCGAGGTCTTCCTCGTCCGTCTGTCCCTTGATCAGGTCGGCCGTCGCCGGCTTATCCACGATCACCGAGGGCACGCCCACGTAGCGCGCGAGTTCCCACACCTGGGTCTTGTACAGGTCCCCGATCGGATTGACCGGCGGTGAATCATCGGCGTGCCAGGTGAAGTAGCCCAGCAGTCGCTCGCTCTTGTTGCCGGTCCCGAGCGGAAGTGCCTTGAGTCGTGCAGAGAGGTCGAAGAGCACGATCATGCGGCAGCGGGCCATGATGTTGCCCTTCCGTGCCGGATCGGTGTCACCGATGGCGCTACCATGCCGTCGACCGGTGCGGAAATGTCGACCGTGCGGCTCTCGATCCCGAGCGCGTCGATGACGAGTTGCGCGTGGTCGAGGCTCTCGCTGCTGGAGGCACTATACGGCATGCGCACGCCCGTCACGTTCTTCGGCCCGAGCGCTTCGGCGGCCAGGTAGGCGACCAGCGCACTGTCGACACCCCCGCTCAACCCGACAACGGCCCGCTCGAACCCGCGGCGTCGTACGAGTTCATCGCGCAGGAACTCGACCAGCCAGCGCCGCGCGAGCGGCGCGTCGATCTCGAGCACGTCATCGGAGATACGTGGCACGCCGGCGGGGCGCTTGGCGCGCGAGGACCCGTGGACGGGGCCCGCCACGCGGGGCGCGGCCGGTGATGCCGCCGAGCGAGAGGGCGTCGGTCGCAAGAGTGGGTCCGCCGAACGGGGGTCTGGCGCCGGCGTACCGGAAGCCGGCATCGGGGACGCGCCGGCGAGATCCGAGGACCCCCGTGAGGCGGATCCACTCTCGCGACCGCGCTGCACATCGAGCAGCAGCTGGGGCGCCAGGACCGCAATCCGGGCCTCGAGGTCGGCGAGCAGCGGCATCTCGGCGCGCACGCGGGCGATGTCACCGAGGTCGATGGACGTCGTGATGAGTGCCTCGTCGAAGACCGGTCCTTCGGCGAGCAGGTCGCCGCGCGGCCCGCATACCATCGATCCGCCGACGAACGCCTTGCCCCCCTCGAAGCCCACGAGCTGCGCCAGCGCCACGAACACGCCGTGCTCACCCGCGATGTCCTGCATGATGCGCTCCCAGCGCAGGATGCTGCCGGGACGGTCCTCATCGGCATTGGGCCTGAGGCCGCGCGCCGGGCTGGCGCTGGGCACGATCAGCATCTCCGCCCCGTCGAGTGCCGCGATCGCCGGCACGATGGCGTGCCAGGCATCCTCGCAGATCAGCATGGCGGCCCGGCCCCAGCGGGTATCGAAGGCCTGCACCGTATCACCCGCCGCGACGAATCGTTCCTCGTCGAACACGCCGTACGTCGGCAGGAACACCTTGCGGTGCACGTGCCGGATGCCGGCATCGCCGCCACCGAGTGAGGCGTACAGCGCCGAGTTGTAGATGTGGTTGCGGTGCAGCTCGTAGAAGCCGAGCGCGATGTCGAGCGCGGGCGCACCACTCTCCCGGTGGGTTCGGGCGAGGTCGTCGAAGAGGCGGTCGGCCTCGAGGGCGAGTTCACGCACGCCACCCTCGAGGAAGTACCCGGTCAGGGCGCTCTCGGGACCGATGATGAGCCCGGGAGGTTCGGGCAGCGCCGCCGCTTCGCGGAACATCTCGCCCAGGCGGGCGAGATTCTCGGTGTAGCGACCCTTGCGGGGCCGGAGTTGGGCCAGGGAGACGGTCAGCATCGCTGCATGGAATCTAAGCGGGAGGGCCCGTTAGATTGGCGGCATGATCTGGCTCGTGGCGCTGGGTGGTGCACTGGGCAGTGTGTGCCGGTACCTGCTCGGACCGGCGCTGCAGCGCCTGTTCGACGCCACCTTTCCTGTTGGTACGCTGGTCATCAACGTCGTGGGATCGCTGATCCTCGGCTTCGTGATGCGCCTGGCCGCCGAGGGCGTAAACGTCACGCCTGAGGCCCGGGCGTTCATTGCCGTCGGCATTTGTGGCGGGTTCACGACGTTCTCGACCTTCAGTTACGAGGCGATGCGCCTTCTCGAGGATGGCGAGGGCGGGCGGGCCGCCCTGTACGTCGTGGCCAGCGTGCTCCTGTCCCTCCTGGCGGCGTACCTTGGGATTGTCTCCGCACGGGAGCTGGTGGCGCTTCGGCGCTGAGCAAGGAGGCTTGCATGCACGGGCTCGAGGGCGAGCAGGTGCTGATGCGTATC
This sequence comes from uncultured Gemmatimonadales bacterium, assembly GCA_963846945.1. GTDB lineage: Bacteria > Gemmatimonadota > Gemmatimonadetes > Gemmatimonadales > GWC2-71-9 > JAGGAG01. Next base: position 36,285 of record CAWJXX010000008.1, read on the forward strand.
TACATCGGCGAACGCGACAAGCATGAGGGCCGGCCCCTGTATGAAGCCATCGTCATGCTCCTGCGCGAGCGACACTTTGCCGGCGCCACCGTCCTTCGCGCCATCATGGGCTTTGGTGCCAACGCACGGATCCGGACCCAGAAGGTGCTCGACCTCTCGCTGGACCTGCCGATCGTCGTGGAGTGCGTCGATGAGCAATTGAAGATCGACGCGATCCTGCCTGAACTAGACGGGATGATTGGTGGTGGCCTGATCACGCTGGAACGCGTGCGCGTCATCACGTATCGAGGTGAGAAATGACTCCATTCGACGCCATCAAGGGCGTCACCAACGCAACCCAGCTCCTGCCTGGCGTCATCACTGGTGGCCAGCCGACCCGCGATCACCTCGAGGCGCTCGCCAGGAGCGGGAATGCGATCGTGGTCGACATGCGCGAGGCGATGGAGCCGCGGCCGTTCGACGAGCCGGCGCTGGTCAAGCAACTCGGCATGGAGTACCGCCACCTGCCGGTAGGCCCGCGATCCATGAATGACACGACCCTCGAGGCGCTTCGCGCGACCGTTGCGGAGGCACCTGCCCGACCGGTGTTCATCCACTGTGCCTCGGCCAACCGGGTGGGCGGCGCCCTGATTCCGGTCCTGATGCTCGACCAGCAGATGGAAGAAGAGGACGCGGTGGACGCGGCGATGCGGGTGGGACTCCGGAGCGCAGAGCTGATGGAGTGGGGTCTCGACTACGTGCGAAGGAAGAGCTAGTCAAACGGGCCGCGCTCCTGGGAGCGACGGCCCGTTGACCATCAGCTAGCGACGTCCACCACCACCGGCTCGGGCACCCCCGCCTCCGCCGCCCCCACCACCCCCGCCGCCAGCATACCCGCTACCGCCACCAGCGTATCCGGTGGCGCCTCCAGCATATGCACCGCCGGCGCGGCCCTGACCAGCATTGCCGCCGCCCTGGGGCTGCTCGCCGCCACCACTGCGCGAAACCGGCGGTGCTGCCTGTGCCGGGCGCGGCTGCGACTGCATTGGGTGCGCTTCACGCGCAGGCACCGCCTGCGCCGGCTCGGGCTCCCGGCGCCGGAGAACCGGCTCCGAGTTTACACGAGTTCCTTCCGGCGTCTTGAGCACGGGCATCGTTTGCGCCGGCCGCGCGACCCGCGCACCACCCTGGGGCGTTGCCGGCATTCCGATCGACGGCTGACCCATCGGCATGGCCTGCCGCGCACCACCCTCCCGAGTGCCCGGCACATACGGCGTGATCGCCGTGGACTGCGACCGCGGACGGGCCGGGTTGCCCGGGGCTCCGCCAGTCGGCACCCGCGGCGGGATGTAGGCACTCGCCGTCGGCTCGGTCCGGCGACCAGTGTATGCCGGATTGCCCGGGTTGCCCGGGACGCCGCCGTATCCAGCGCGCGAGACCGGAACCGCACCTGCCACGGCCGTGGTTGTCGGCATCGGCCGACCATTCGTCCCCGTCCAGGTGTGCTCGGTGAAGTCGTGCCGCTGCGACACGCCTACCCCGGGGAACGCACCCGCCACCGAGTTGGGCGCGATGTAGGTGCTGCCGCCCCAGCGGTTCTTGTAGGGCATTGGAGCCGCATTCCAGCCATGGTTGTACGCTTGCGCCGGACGCGGCAAATACACGGGATAGCCGGCGTAGCCATTGTGATAGCCTCCACCCCAGTAGCCGGGGCGATAGCCACCCCAGTAGCCGGGATAGCCAGGGTAGCCGCAGCAGTAGCCCGGGTAGTAACCACCCCAGTAACCGGGATAACCCCAGCGATAGGCGGGCGGGTAGCCCCATGCGGGGTAGTAGCCACCATACCAGTAGCTGGGCGAATACACCCACGGGTCATAGAGCCCGAAGTTGTCGTAGCTGCTCGCGTAGATGACGCCGACTGGCGCGGTGGCGCAGTCATAGCAGCCATAGCCGATCGTCGCACCAGCCACGACGGAGCCCGTGGTATACGTGGTCCCCGTCGATGTGTATGTGGTCCCCGTCGACGCCGCCTGCGAAGCTACGGCGTACGAAACGATGTCATAGTCGAAGCGGCTCGCGGCCATGCGCTGCGAAAGCTGGACGAGCTGGTTCTCGGGATCATCGTAGACGTTCGTGTTGAGCGTCGCATAGTCCCAATGATCATTCGACACGAACCCGGTGAATTTCCAGGGATCGAGTGAGACGGCCGCGAACACGGCGCCGCTGCCACCGGCATCGACGGTGAAGCCCGCGTGCCCGCCACGCCCGATCAGCTGGTACTTGCGACCGCCGCGGACGTAGTTGTCGTCGGTTGGATCGAGGGGGAAAAGCACCCGCAGCCGGCCGTCCGGATCGATCTGGAAGACGACCAGGTAGCCGTCATCGCGCGTCGTCACCTGCACCTTGGCGCGGTCGCCAGGCATGTACTGGGCATTGTCGCTCAGCACGATGGCGATCGTCGGTTCGGGATCCTTTGCCGCCGGAATCGGCGCAGCGGCGATCAGGGATAGCAGGAGCGGGTAGAGCATGGCGACCTCGGGATCTGTCAGCGAATTACCCGGCAATGAACCACAGCCGGCTTGCACCCGGTCACATAGCTACTTGTGTGCCAGTGCGTAAGTCGTTGCAATACAAGGGGCAACGCGGCGGCTTGATGCGCCGGTGTCCCAGTCCCGGGACGGCAGAGGTCAGGGAGTGCTCGTCTCCCGTCCGGCATTCCAGCGATGCCAGTACATGCGCATTTCAGTAATCAGCCCCTCTGCCGTCTCGCAAAATATGGCCCCACGGGCGTCGACCCAGTCCCCGGTACGGCGACGACGGAAGACGCACTTGAACTCGGTACTGAACCAGGGTCCGATGACGAAGATCTCGCCCGAGGTGAAAGTCACCTCGGACTGGTGATAGGGCACATCGGCCCAGTACTGCCGGATGCCATCGATGCCCTTGATCGGCGCTGCGAATGGAGTCTCGATGAAGACCGCGTCGGGCGCGAACACCGATGCAATGAGGTCGACGCGAAGCTTGGACCAGCCACGACCGAAGTTGTCGACGAGTTCGCGACCGAGCGCTGCCGTTGTGTCTGTCATGCGACAAAGCTACTGCGGCGAGCGCGCGCAGCGCTATCGTGATGCTGTGTGGCCTCCATGGGAGCAGGAGGTAGCCTCGAGCACGTTGATCCGTCCTGAGGCATAGATCCGGTCGAACCGCTTGCCGGTCGGATGATCCGCGCTCTTGAGGATGCAGAGTGTCACCTGCTCGTCGCCCTGGCGGCCCGGGAAGCTGCGACTCGATCACCGCGGCCTCGGCTGACACGAGCGGCGCGGCGAAACTGGTGCCCGCGCCCTCGAGATAGCTCTGCTCGTCCGTGCAATCGAAGATGGTGTTGCCGCCGCTGCAGGCCGAGATGACGAGGTCATTCTCCGAACCGCCATCGACGAAGTCGCCGCCCGGGGCGTAGATGTCCACGCCGCGCGCGCCGAAATTCGAATAGCTTGCGATCTGGTCGAAGTCCTGCTGGTTGGTCGGGGCAGTGGCACCGACGCTGATCACGTGATTGAGCTCGGCCGGTGCAGAGATGAAGGAGCTGGGATCACTGTTCAGGTTGACCCCCTCATTGCCGGCTGCGGCCACAACCACGACGCCTTTCTTCGAGGCGTAGTCGATGGCGCGCTGCAGCGCCCGGATCAGCTCCTTCGCTCCGTCATCCTTGCGGCTGAAATACGCGCCGAGACTCATGTTGATCACGTCCGCACCAGCATCGGTGGCGTAGATGATCCCGGAAATGATGTCGGCGAACGAGCCCCTGCCCGTCTGGTCGAGCACCTTCACCATGCAGAGCGTCGCGCGCGGCGCAGTGGAGGCAATCCCGATTCCGCGCGTGCTGACGAGGCCGGACACGAACGTTCCATGGAGGTTGCGGTCGAGAATACCGTCCTCCGACTCGACAAACGTGGTGCTCTTCGCGAGGTCGACCTTGCCCCGCAGGTCGAGATGGTCCGGGTCGACGCCGGTGTCGAGGACGCATACCAGCGCGCCGGCACCCTGGCGGGATACATCCCACGCCTTGTCAGCCTGGATCACCTGCAGGTTCCATTGGAACGGGAAGAAGGCAGCGCTGCTCTGGTTCGCACTGGCCTGCGGGAAATGCCTCGCCTGGATATGCTGGCTCGACCTGGGCGGGATCCATTGCACCGTGACGTCCGGTGCCACGGCCTCCACCTCGGCCATCTTCCCCAGCGATGCCACGGCCGCATCGGACAGACCCTCCACGGTCACGACGCCAATCGAGCCGTCCGAGCGGCGGATCCTGCCACCTGCCTTCGTCACCGCCGCGCTCAGGTCGGCAGTGACGCCGTCCTTGAGTACGATGACATGGCGACGTGCTCCCGGCGTTCCCTTGGCCGCGACAACCGGGGCAACTGTAGCGTTCGTAACAGGGCTCGCGGGCGGCGAGGCGGGATCCGAGCACCCGGCAGCGGCGGCCAGGAGCAGGAGCGCACCACGGACGGCCCGATCATGCGATCGTGGCATCTTTCTACCTCAGGAATTGTTGGACGAGGAGATTTGACTCGGGCTTGCGCCCGTGTGCATAAGATTCGACCGACAAAAGATTCCGTCAATAGCGGTAAAGAGGAGTCAGCCAATGACGCGCATTCCCGTTCCACCATTTGACGAATCGGCAGCGCTGCTCAAGGTACGGAAGGCAGAAGACGCCTGGAACGGCCGGGATCCGGCGCAGGTCGCCCTGGCATACACCCCGGACAGCCGCTGGCGCAATCGCTCGGAATTCGTGAATGGACGCTCGGAAATCGAGAGTTTCCTCAAGCGGAAGTGGGCCCGCGAGCTGGAATACCGGCTGATCAAGGAATTGTGGGCCTTTGGCCCCGACCGGATTGCCGTCCGCTTCGTCTACGAATGGCACGATGACAGCGGCCACTGGTTCCGCTCGCACGGCAATGAAAACTGGAGATTCGACGCGGAAGGCTACATGGCCGAGAGACATGCCAGCATCAACGACGTCCCGATCACCGAGGTCGAGCGCCTGTTCCGCTGGGTCCCGGGCCCGCGGCCGGTGGAGCATCCGGGATTGACGCAGTTGGGGCTGTGAGAGTCGTGAGTCGTGAGTCGTGCGTCGCGAGTCGTGAGCTGGGCTGAATGTCAGAAGCGAACCGCCAGGCCGACGAACGGATTGAGGTCTTCCGCCGCACGAGACAGGCCTGCATTCAATCCGGCATCGAGTTGCAGGTTGGACCCGATGCCGAGCGTCAATCCGAGATCAGCCGTACCCTCCCAGCCATTGGGGTCACTTCCGAGCAGCCGCCTGCCATAGAGCTCCACATAGAAGCTGAGCGGCCCCGTGACTCCATGACCCAGCGAGGCTGATGCCGCCGCCGCCAGGCGCAGCGGAACATCCCCCTCGTCCCGCGCGAGGTCGAACTCGAGCATCGTTCCGAGTCCCCATCCTGCGCCGAGATCCACGCGAAGGGGCAGTACGACCCCGAGGTTCACCAGGCGTCCTCCGCCGGGCCCGTTCACCAGCGCCACAAAGGGCATGACCGCAAACGCCGTCCGTCCGCGGTCGTTTCCCCAGAGATTGACCTTGCTGCGCACTGCCACCGCGCCCAGCCCCCGAGTCCGTGTCGCCGCTGCGCCGGTGCCTGTTTGCTCATTGCTGTATGGGACCAGCACGAACTGCAGGTCGACGTTGTGCAGCAGCCCAGCCTTCAGGTTGATCGGGGCCACCGCGAATGATTCGCCGGAGACACCGTCCTGACCGTCCGCCGAGGCATCACGCCCGTAGGTGAACAGGTCCGCCTCCACCTGAAAGAGGCCAGCGTCAACTGTGTAGGGGCTTTCCGTGCGGTCGGGCCGATCGGTCGTCAGAGGCCGACGCAGCGACCTGGGCGTGCGATGGAACAGGTTGTAGTGACTCTTGTCCGGGGAATCTCCTTCCTGTGCCATCGCCGTCATGACGACGCCGGATTGCAGCAGGATGGCGAAGAGCCCGCGCGGCACTCAGGTCATCCAGGTCCGGAACGTACCGACAAGCAACCAGGTGTTCAGCCCCGCAATGACCACGGCCACGGTCCAGGCCGCAACCTTGAGCACCGGGCCGTTTGCGAACTCGCCCATCTTCCGCCGGTCGCCGGTGAAGAGCACCAGCGGAATCACGGCGAACGACAACTGCATGCTGAGGATTACCTGGCTCAGGATCAGCAGCGCCGCGATACCGCGAGCACCGTAGAGGGCAGTGACGATCACCGCCGGCACGATCGCAATCAGGCGCGTGATGAGCCGGCGCAGCCACGGCGGAAGGCGAATGTCGAGGAATCCCTCCATCACGATCTGGCCGGCAAGCGTCCCGGTGATCGTGGAGTTCTGCCCCGACGCCAGCAGCGCCACCGCGAAGAGAATGCTCGCCACGGAAGTGCCCAGCAGCGGCGTCAGCAGCCGGTACGCCTCATTGATCTCCGCCACGCCGGTATGTCCGCTCGTGTGGAACGCCGCCGCCGACAGGATCAGGATGGCTGCATTGATGAAGAAGGCGAAGAGCAGCGCCACCGTGGAATCGAACGTGGAGAACCGGATCGCTTCGCGCGTCGCCCGGGGCCCTTCGGCCACGTCCCGGGTCTGCACGATGGCCGAGTGGAGATACAGGTTGTGCGGCATGACGGTCGCGCCCAGAATGCCGATCGCGATGTACAGCATGAGCGGATTGGTCACGATCTCGGCCCGGGGGATGAACCCCTGCGCAATCGCCGCCATCGACGGGTGCGACAGGGCCATCTCGATGCCGAAGCAGACACCGATCACGATCACCAGCGCGATGATGAAGGCCTCGAGCATGCGAAACCCGCGCTGCTGCAGAAGAAGGATCAGGAGCACGTCGGCGGCCGTCATGACGACGCCCCACACCAGCGGAATTCCGAAGAGCAGGTTGAGCGCGACTGCCGAACCGATCACCTCGGCCAGGTCACAGGCCGCGATGGCGATTTCGCACATCACCCACAACGCGAAACTCACCGGCCGCGAGTAGTGATCGCGGCAAGCCTGGGCCAGGTCCCGTCCGGTCACCAGCCCGAGCTTGAGCGCCAGGGACTGGAGCAGGATCGCCATGAGGTTGGACACGAGGACCACGCTGAGGAGCGTGTACCCGAACTGCGACCCGCCGGCGATGTCGGTCGCCCAGTTGCCGGGGTCCATGTAGCCCACCGCGACCATGTAACCCGGACCTGCGAAAGCGAGCGCCTTTCGAAGGACGCCCGCCCCGGCCGGCACGGTAATCGTGCGATGTGCCTCCGGCAGGGAGGGCCGCAAGCGCGGAAACCTCCAGGCGGGCACATCAGTGAACGGCTTTGTTGCCAATGAGTTGAGCTCGGTCTCGCAGGTCCCTGGCCAAGTGTAAGCAAATCCGCAGATCGCAGTTCAGCTTACTTCATGCCAAAGATTAATATTAGGCGAGCCTAATTGTCAACGCGCCGGGAAAGCGGGTGACGCACCTCCTTATTTGATGCTGACTTCCGGGAGCTTCACGCGGGCGTCGGGAACAGGGCACCCCTGCTGGAGTCGGGCCGAGGCGACTCTCGAGTAGATGGTCCGGCCTGCAACAGGAACTCCCGGCAGGTACAGGAAGGGCAGCGCTAGGCCACCAGGCCGGAATGGCCCATGCGAGCGCGCGGTAACCTTCGAACCCATCGTAGATCCGGCCATCGCTCCGCACCACATGCATCGACTCGAGACACTGCAACTGCGTCAGCGACGGGAAGCGCGGCGCCAGCGCCGGCCACTCACCCAGCGCATCCCTGATCTCCACCCGGTCCATCAGGTCGAGCGCTGCGATCACGCCCACGGTCTTGCGACAGAGTCCGCACGATCCATCGAAGAGCACGGTGAAGGAGTGGACCGGCACCCGGGCCGCGATCCACGCGCCGACTGCGCGCCATGGCACGAACAGGATGCAGAGCGCGAGGACGAAGTGCAGGAACAGCACACCGAGCACGAGACCGAAGCCCAGCATCATCCCGGCGACCGCCGCGAGCATCAATGCCCGCCACCGACCGCGGAGGAATACGAGCAGTGGCGTGGAAAGCTCGAGCAGCAGGGTGCTGGCGGCGAGCACCCTCCCCACGACCGGCCACTGAGCGAGCCAGAGCCCGAGCTGGATCGGCGGATGATGGGTGTAGAAATGCCGGACCATGGTGTTGCGGAGGTTGTCCGTCATGATCCAGCGCACTGGCCCCGGCGACCGCAGTTTCGCTACGCCCGCCGACCAGAGCACCAGCGTCGCCATCAACTGCATGAGCAGCAGTGGCCAGCGATACTCCGGTCCAATGGCCGGAGGGTCACGCACGAACGGCCCGCGCGCGTTCCGGGCGATCTGGAACAGGCGATCCAGCGACCAGGCATCCCCTGCGTGCGAGAACGCGAGGATGACCATGCAAAGCATGATGAGTCCGTAGGAATGACTCACCTTGCCCAGGTTTTCGGGCAGGCCCAGCACCAGGAATCCGCCGGCGACCATCACCAGGCTGCTGATCCGCGTCCACAGACCGAGCGCCGTCAACGCCAGCGCGATGCGCCAGACCCAGAGCACGACCCAGAGAACCGGTTCCGAAGGCAGCCCAGCGGGTGTCCCCCGAAAAAGCGGGAGCGGGTCCCACACCCATGGACGCATCTGGCCAAAGAGCGGAAAATCCGACTGGTAGATGAACGAGAGGGCGAGCACCATCGTCGCGAGGAGGACGCGCACGATGCCGAGGTCGCGTGCGTCGCCGGGGCTGAAGAAGGTGCGGTTCCAGATCGCCTCGAGTTTCGCCGGCAGCGTCACACGATCATTCATCGACGTGAAACTCCTCGATGAGGCGATGCTGTTCCGGCGTGGACTTGTTGGCGAGTGTAGGATCGAGATGCCAGGTGTCTCGATAGAGACGGAGTCCGGCCAGTCGCGGTCCCTGATGCTCCCCGGCAACGCGGGCATGCTCGTACAGCCGTGCCACCACCGCAAGCATCGTACGGGCGGGGGGCAGCACCACCCACTGATGCATGGGACGGGTTGCGAACGCGAACGAGAGCTGGGGGCCGCCAATTGGTGAGTGATACTGATCCTGATCGAGCGGAAATTCGCCCTTCCCGGTGACGCCGTAGACCCGGTACCAGCTGATCTCGCTGCCCTGTTCACTGGCATACATCGCATAGGGCGCAAACGGCCACCGCTCACCCCCGACCACTACGTCGAGCAGCTGCAACCCGACGACGAGGAGGATGAATCCACTGACCACAAACCAGCGCGAACGAGACATTTCTTCCGGACTCCCGACTGCCCTGAAATGAGGTCACTATTCTTCTGTCTTTGCTACCCCGATAGGATGCACTTGATCGGGTGCGATCGGCAGTCCCCTGCCTATACTTCTCCGCTTCCCGGCAACCAGATTCACTCGAACCGGCTCAGGCATGACTGACTCCCGCAGCCAGCTCGACGACCCGAAATTCGTGATGCGGCAGGATCCTCATGGGATGTATGCCCTGGCCCTCGGGTTCCCCGACCAGTGCCGCGCAGCCCTGGGTATTGCGACCGCGGCGCCCATGACCCTCGATCCCGCCGGCATCAGGCAAGTCGTCCTGACGGGTCTCGGTGGTTCGGCCGCTGGCGGCGATTTCGTGCGCGCGCTCTATGATGCGCAGGGCACCGTCCCGTTCATCGTCAACCGGGACTACACGCTGCCGGAATACGCTGGTCGTGACACGCTGGTCTTCGCGACCAGCTACTCCGGCAATACCGAAGAGACACTGTCCGCCTATGCCGATGCGCGGCGTCGCGAGGCACGCATCGTGGTCGTGACAAGTGGAGGCGAGCTGGCGCTGCGTGCCAGGGCGGACGGAGTGCCCGTCATCCTGATCCCCGGCGGCCAGCCACCCCGCACGGCGATGGGCTTCATGCTGGTCCCGGTGCTGGTCGCCTCCGCGCGGCTTGGCCTCCTGCCGCCACAGGATGTGAAGGGCGCGGCTGCAGAGGCCGAGACGGCCATGGCTGACTGGAAAGCCGAATCGCCGTTCCCGGCCAACGAGGCGAAGCAACTGGGAGTCGCGCTGCACGGGGCAGTTGGCGTGCTCTACGGGCTCGGCGGATGGCAGGGCGTTGTGGCGGGGCGCTGGAAGGGACAGATCAACGAGAATGCCAAGCAGCACGTCTTTGCGCACGTGCTGCCGGAGATGAACCACAACGAGATACTGGGCTGGGAAGGGGCGCAGCAACAGGGCGTGGGACGCTGGGTGACCCTGCTGCTCGAAGATGGAACCGAAAGTGACCGGATGAAGCTGCGCGCTGCGGTCACCCTCGACCTGGTGAAACGCGCCAGCGAGGTGCACCGTGTTCGCGCGGCCGGATCGACCCTGCTGGGCAAGATGCTGACGCTGGCCCTGCTGGGTGATTTCGTCTCGCTCTACCTGGCGGCGCTCAACGGTGAGGATCCCTACACCATCGGGTCCATTGAACGGATCAAGAAGGAACTGGCGGCCGCGCGAACCTGACGCGCGGCTGGCCTACGGCTCCCGCCTGGCGCAGTGCACCAGTTTCGCCAGGTCGCTCGCGAGCACCCTGCTCCTCCCCGCGATTTCCAGCGTCATTGGCCCACTGAACGGTTCCCGCTCCAGCACATGCACGCGTGCACCCGGCACGAGGCCCGCGCTCGCGAAGTAGCGCAGCCGCTCGGCGTCGCTGGTGTCGACCCGGCGAATCTCGGCATCGGCGCCAACCGGAAGCTCGGCCAGCGGGGTGAGGCTCGGGCGGGCGATGGCGCCGAAGGCGTCCGGGATCGGGTCGCCATGAGGATCCACGGCGGGATGATCCAGTGCGGCGGCCATGCGCTCCACCAGTTCATCGGACACGGCATGCTCGAGCCGTTCGGCTTCGTCGTGCACGCTGTCCCACGTGTAGCCGAGCCGTGCGACCAGATAGGCCTCGATGAGGCGGTGGCGACGGACCACGCGCACGGCCTCGTGCCGTCCCTCCTCGGTGAGCGTTACGCCCCGGTACGGCTCGTGGGTGAGGAGGCCGAGTTCGGAGAGCCGCTTCACCATGCCGCTCACCGACGGAGGCGCCAGGGAGAGTATTTCGGCGATCTGGCTGGTGGACGCAGGTCGCCCGTCCTCGGAAAGGCGATAGATCGCCTTGAGGTAGTCCTCGACCGAGCGACTGAGCGGCTCGCGGAGCGCCTCTTCCCGTACGATGGCCACGACCCCCCATTGGAGACATTTGAGAGTTAGCGCGCCAAGGCGACGGGCGCAACGCGCACCCGGCGCTGCGCTTGTTCCGTATAAGCCCGTAGCACCCGCCCCGTAGCCATCCGAATTGTTGTCGTGTTGAGCGCGACCTAGCTTCGCGTCTCGCCAATCACGACCACCTCTCGGGATCCATCCATGAAAATGATGCCGTCCGTGGCTTCGGCGCGCCGCCTCGCGCCCGTTTCCGCCGCCCTGCTGGTCCTCGCTGCCGCCTCAGCCCTCGCTGCCTGCTCGAGCGAAACCAACGCCCCGAGCACGCCCAGCGGAGAAGTCGAGATCGACGCGAGTTCCACCAGCGCCTACACCTACTTCAACCTGAGCACCGGCAAGGTGGTGACCGTGGCCAGTCCCGCCACGTCCAGCGACTGGGACGTGGCGTTCCGCCGGTACGAAGTGAAGCTCAACAGCGGCGTCGCCGGGACCAAGGGCGTCCTGGGCTACAACATGGCCAACAATGCCAGCGCCACGCCGGCGCAGGTGCTTGCCTTCACGGCCGACAACCAGAAGCCGGCGTTCGACGCGGTGACCGCGGCAAACATTCCGGCGGCCGCCTCCTTCACCGGCGAGGACCTGGCACCTGATGTCACGGGCTGGTTCATCCCGACGGCCACCGGCCTGCTGGGCAATCCGGGCGCCGTGTGGAAGATGCGCCGCTCCAGCGGGGCCGGGGCCGGCGCGTATGCCGTGATCCGGGTCGAGTCGATCGTGAACGCGACGAACCCGACGCCCACCGACGGCATGCGTGGCATCACCTTCGGCTATCGCCTGCAGACCGCGCCCGGAACGCTGGGCGCCGCGCAGACGGTTGCGGTGGACCTCAGCACGCTGACCGAGGCCGGGGTCAACCTGACCACCGGAGCGATCGTCACGCCCACGGCCGGTGACTGCAGCTGGGACGTGAAGGTCACGCAAGCCTACACCTTCGACGTGAACGCCGGCTGCCAGGCCGGAACCTTCCCGCTCGACGTGAGTGAGACGTTCGATGGCGTCACCCGGGCCGACGATGCGCCGCAGTATGGCGCGTTCGTGGCGCTCATTTCCGGGCCGATCCCGAACTCGGTCTCGGATCCGAACGCGCCGTTCCTCTACAACCTGGCGGGTGACAACCGGCTCTCTCCGACGTTCACCATTTACCAGGTCAAGGTCGGCACCGCGGTCTACAAGCTGCAGGTCGTGAGCTACTACAGCACGACGGGCGACAGCGGCCACCCGACAATCCGGTACGAAAAGATCCAGTGACGCGGTCGATCCACCTCGCGCTGCTCCTGGTGCTGGCGCCGGTCACGGCGCATGCGCAAGAAGTAGTGCGAGGAGTTGTGCTGGAAGCAGGCACAGGTCATCCCGTGAGCGGCGCCCAGGTGGGCGCCGTTCCGCATGGCCCCCTGTGCTGGACGGACGCCGAGGGTCGCTTTCGCCTCACGGTGGAGGCCCGGCCCGATTCCCTCCGCATCATCGCAATCGGTTACGGCGCCGCACGCGTCGCACTTGCCGCTGACACATCAGCAGTCCACATCACGCTGGTCCCGCTGACCATTGTGCTGCCCGAGCTCGTGACCACGGCCGGGCGCTTCGAGGAGCGCGCGGCACTCATCACCGCTCCGGTGGTGGTCGTCCCCCGCGCGCAAATCGCGGCCCAGGCAGCGGTGAGCGTCGACCAGGTCGCCTCGCAGATTCCGGGCGTCCAGAGCATTCCCAGTCCCCCGGCCGGCACCAGTCTCTCCATTCGCGGCATCGGTGATTCGCGCGTGCTCCTGCTGATGGACGGCGAACCGGTGGGCGGCGGCCTGTTGCAGAGCCTGGACCTGAGCCGTCTCTCGACGGTGGGAGTCGAACGTGTCGAGGTGACCAAGGGGCCGATGTCGTCGGTGTACGGCTCCGATGCGCTGGGCGGCGTGGTCAACGTGATCACCCAGGCGCCTCCCGAGACCCTGCAGCTTGGCCTGTCGGCCCGCACCGGTTCATACGGGCGCCTCGAGGGCTACGGCGAGGCCGGCGGCACGATCGACAAGTTCGGCTTCAGCATCACGGGCGGTGCCCGCGAGCAGGAAGTCGTGCCCGGTGTCCAGCTCGGTGGGGATCCGCTCGAGCAGGTGTACGACGTCCGCTCGAGTTTCCGCTACGCCGCGAGCGCCCGCGTCGCACTCCGGGCCGATGCCACGTACTCGTTCGAGCGGCAGCGCTGGCCGGTGGGCGGCGGGTTCAACGGATTCAACGACAACACCAGCCTCACGGCATGGACCGAGGGAACTCTCGACGCCGGCGGAGGCGTCTGGCGCGCTCGCGTGTATGTGGAGGACTTCGAGACGCGGTACCGCTCCGCCCAGGGCGACCTGCCGATCGCGAACAGCGGCTCCCCGCCGCAGAGCGAGGCGCTGCTGCGCACGCTGATCGCGCACAGCCGCCAGAATGGCCCCAACTCGCTCGATGCCGGCGTCCAGCTGAGCTTCCGCTCGGTGGACGCACCCGACAAGCTGCTGAGCGAAACCGCGTCGGACCAGCAGGCGGAAGTGTACGCCCAGGATGCCCTGCGGTTCGGCCGCGTGCTGCTCAACGGCGGGGCGCGCTACACCTGGAATTCCCAGTGGGATGGCAACCTCTCGCCGAGCGTCGGCGTCGCCTGGGAGCCGGTCAATGCGCTGCGAGTGAAGGCCTCGCTGGCGCGCGGGTTCCGCGGGCCCAGCTTCAAGGAGCGGGGCTGGACCTTCGTGAACGTCGGTGCGGGCTACACGATATTGGGCAACCCGGATCTCGTGCCCGAGACTTCATGGGCCATCGATGCGTCCGTCGCCTGGGCCCCGCAACGATCGGTGACGCTCGAACTGGGCGTGTTCCGCAATGACGTGAACAACCTGATCGACTTCGCGACCACCGGATTCACCGATGCGGGCCTGCTCATCTTCACGCCGACCAACATCGCGGTGGCGCGCACCCAGGGTATCGAGGCGGGCGCGCGCTGGAGCACGTCCACCTGGATGGTCACCGCCGCATACACCTACCTCAACGCGCGGAACCTGGTGGATGACACGCCGCTCAATCGGCGCGCGCCCCATACCGGGCGCCTCCAGGTCACCAAGACCATGGCGGTGCTGCACGGACTCCGCAGCGATGTGACGGCCCTCTATACCAGCGCCGCGCCATTGGTGGGAAGTGCGTACGAAGGCGGCACCAACACGGTGGGTGAACAGGGTGCGTTCCTGCAGTTGAATCTCGGGGCGCAACTCGCGCTGATGAACGCCCTGAGCATCAATGCCGGCGTGGACAACCTCCTCAACCAGCTGCCGGAAAACTGGACCGGCCTGATCCAGCGCCGGTTCTGGATCGGGTTCAGCACCCAGTGGGCCCCCTGATGTAGCTTACGGAGCCACCTGCTGGAGCCTCATCCTGCGCATCGTTTCACTGCTGCCGTCAGCCACCGAGATCGTCTGCGCCCTCGGCCTCGAGGACTCGCTGGTCGGCGTAACGCATGAATGCGACTACCCGCCGTCTGTGCGGCTGCTTCCCAAGGTCACCCGCACGCTCATTCCCCTCGACGCCTCGAGTGCCGCGATCGACGCACTGGTCCGCGAGCGCCTCAAGACCGAGAAGGCGCTGTACTCACTCGACCTGCCGGCACTGGAGCGGCTCCGTCCCGACCTGCTGGTCACCCAGGCGCTCTGCGAGGTGTGCGCGGTCGCTGAATCGGAGGTGCAGGCCGCCGCATGCAGCCTGCCGGGGCACCCACGCGTGCTCAACCTGGAGCCGATGACGCTGGAGCAGGTGCTTGACTGCGTGTGGCAGGTCGCCAGGGCGGCAGGACGCCAGGAAACCGCAGAGCGGGTGGTCGCAGCCATGCGCCGGCGCGTGGACGCGGTTGCGGTGCGATCGGCGGGCATGGCGACGCGTCCAAGAGTCGTGGTGCTCGAGTGGCTCGAACCGCTCTTCACCGCGGGTCACTGGACGCCTGACCTTGTGCAGATGGCCGGGGGCATCGAGGCCATCGGGACGAGCGCCGCTCCCAGTCGTACGATGGGGCATGACGAGCTGGTCGCCGCGGCGCCCGAGGTGCTGATCATTTCCTGCTGCGGATTCGACATCGCGCGCAGCATGCAGGAAATCCCGGCATTCCTGGCGCGGCCCGGCGTGGCCGAGCTGCCGGCGGTGCGCGCGGGGCGCGTCTACGTGATGGACGGCAATCAGTACCTGAGTCGGCCCGGCCCGCGCCTGGTCGACAGCCTCGAGATCCTGGCCCACCTGATCCATCCGGAGCATCACGATGCTCCATTGAACATCGGCGACCCGGGCCAGTCCTGGTGCCGGGTGGAGGCCCTCGCATGCACTACCTCCTGATGTACGACGTGACGCCCGAGTATGTCGAGCGTCGCGTCGCGTTTCGCGCGGAACACCTCCGGCTCGCGTGGGAGGCGCATGAGCGAGGCGAACTGGTGCTCGGCGGCGCCCTCGCCGACCCGGTGGACGGTGCAATCCTGCTCTTCCAGGGCGACTCACCCGCCGCCGCCGAGGCATTTGCGAAAGCCGATCCCTACGTGAAGAATGGGCTGGTCTCGCGGTGGCAGGTGCGCACGTGGACCACCGTGGCAGGAGCCGGCGCCGCAACGCCAATCAGGCCGTAGTGCGCGCGATCCTGCTCGCCCTGCTCCCTTCGTGCGCCGCGCTCGCGCTGGCCGCGCAGGAGATTCCTCGCGCGACCGGTACCTGGGACCAGGACAAGCTCGGCAATCATCGCGTGATCGTCGAGGCACCGCGCGATGCCGATGCCGTCGTCGCGCGCATTCCCTGGCGCCGCCGGGACCAGCAGCCGGAACTCAAGCGCGTCATCGTCACGGATGCCGGCGGCCAGCGCGTGATGAATGTGCTGGTCGCGAGCATCACGCGCGAATCCGGCGTGATCGTCTTCCAGCCTGCCGCCGGTTCGGGCGAGTACCTCATCTACTACATGCCCTACCAGGGCAGCGTGCTCTCCAACTATCCGCGGATCACGTACGTGCCGGCGGACTCCACGGCGGCACCCGCCTGGATTGCGCGCAATGGGCTTGCCGGCCCTGACCGCGCCGCGGCACTGGCGCGGCTCCCGGCGGCAACCGTGGTCGAGATCCAGGCGGCGGACTCGATTCATCGCATGGACCCGATGGAGGTGATCGCGACCGCCGAGGAGACCGGTTCGATCACGGCGGCGCATCCGGGTGCCGCCATGGTTCTCTTCGCCGAGGATCGCACGCGGCCGATCCGGATGACGACCGACCTGCCGCAGCGATGGACCGCACCCGGGGCAGGAGCCGTCGTCTCCGGGAACGCCCAGCGAGGGGAGTTCTACGCATTTCAGGTAGGCGTGCTCGCGCTTGCCGCGCTCGACAGCGTCACTGTGCGATTCGGTGACCTTCGCATGGGCGACAGCGTCATTCCTGCCGGCGCATTCAGTTCGTTCAACACCGGCGGCGTCGACTGGCAGGGTCGAGCCTTCAAGCGGCGGGTCCAGGTGCCAGCCAACAGGGTCCAGTCGCTCTGGTGCGGCGTGCTGATACCCGAGGGCGCTGCGCCAGGCGTGTACGAGGGAACAGTCACCGTTGCGGCAGCGGGTACAGCTCCCGTTTCACTTCCGGTTCGCCTGACGGTGTTGCCGGAAATCATTCCGCGGCATGGCGACAACGAGCCATGGCGCCTTTCGCGGCTTCGCTGGCTCGACTCGCGCGCGCGGCTCGACACCACGCTGGTCGCTCCCTACACCGCCGTCACCGTCCACGGCAATGTCATGCGCGTGCTGGGGCGCGAGGTGACGCTCGCACCCACCGGCCTGCCGGCGCAGGTCACCAGTGCCTTCACTCCCGAGATGACCGCGATCGGCACGACAAGCCGGCCGCTCCTTGCGGCCCCGGTCGCCTTCGTGGCCCGGGACTCCGCCGGGCGCGAACTGCCGTTCCGGGGAACTGGAATCCGTGTCACCCGCTCGGTGCCCGGCGCTGCGCTCTGGACCGCGACAAGCCAGGCAGGCCCGCTGCACATGCAGGTGAATGGTCAGCTCGACTTCGACGGCAACATCGAGTACGCCATCGCGGTCACCAGCACGGCGCCGATCGGGCTGCAGGACCTGCGCCTCGAGCTGCCATTCCAGCGCGACGCGGCCCACTACTTCATGGGCATGAACCGGAAGGGTGGAGCGGCGCCGGCATCGTACGACTGGAAGTGGGACGTAAAGCGGAACCAGGATGCGGCGTGGATCGGCGACGTGAACGTCGGCATGCAGTTCACGCTCAAGGACGACCACTATGTGCGACCGCTCAACACCAATTTCTACCAGCTCCGTCCGCTCGTGATGCCGGCAAGCTGGTCCAATGACGGACAGGGCGGCTGTCGCTTCCGCGCCGGAGAGGGGGCGTACCGGGCGACCTGCTTCAGCGGCGGCCGACGGGTGGTGCCGGGAGACACGCTGTGGTTCAACCTGCGGCTGCTGATCACGCCGTTCCACCCGATCGATACCCGCACGCACTTCACCACGCGTTACTACCACCGGTACGAACCGGTCGACACCATTCGCGCGGCCGGGGCCAACCTGGTCAACGTGCACCACGCGACGCCGGTCAATCCATACATCAACTATCCGTTCCTGCGGCCGGCAGCCATGCGGGCCTACGCCGACTCGATTCATGCGGCGGGCGACCGGATGAAGATCTACTACACCGTCCGGGAGCTGACCAATCGCGCACCGGAGTTCTGGACCCTGCGGAGCCTTGGCGACGAGGTACTCGCCTCCGGCCCGGGCGGCGGGCATTCGTGGCTGCAGGAGCATGTCGGGGGTGACTACATCACCGGGTGGGTTGTCCCGGAACTCCACGACATTGCACTGGTCACGAGTGGCATTTCACGGTGGCACAACTTCTACATCGAGGGCTTGCAGTGGCTGGTGGACAGCGTTGGCATCGACGGGCTGTATCTCGATGACGTCGCCTTCGACCGGATCACGATGCAGCGCATCCGTCGCGTCCTCATGGGGACGTCGCCCGGCGAACGGATCGACCTGCATTCGGCCAACCAGTACAACCCGAACGACGGCTTCGCGTCCAGCGCCAACCTCTACCTCGAGCACTTCCCCTACATCGACCGGCTCTGGTTCGGCGAGTACTTCGACTACGACTCGCCGCCCGACTACTGGCTCGTCGAAATGTCGGGCATCCCGTTCGGCCTGATGAGCGAGATGCTGCAGGATGGCGGGAACCCGTGGCGCGGCATGGTGTTCGGCATGACCAACCGCCTGCCGTGGGCGGGCGACCCGCGACCGATCTGGAAGGTCTGGGACGACTTCGGCATCGCCGACAGCCGCATGATCGGCTGGTGGGTGCCCGACCGTCCGGTCTCGACCGGCCGGACGGACGTGCTGGCCACCAGCTACCAGCGCGAGGGGCGCACCCTCGTAGTCACTGGCGAGCTGGGCGCCCGACACGGTCGATGTCATGCTCGACATCAAGTGGGCACGACTGGGACTCGACTCCGCGCGCGCCACGCTGCAGGCGCCCGCCGTCGACAGCTTCCAGGTCGCCACCACGTGGCGCCCGGGCCAGCCGATACGGGTGGCACCGGGCAAGGGATGGTTGATCGTCCTGCAGTGATCAGTTGACCGCGACGATGTCGCCGTACGAGGGGTTGCGGCGGATGTACGAGCGGAAGAACGGGCAGGTCGGCACGACGCGGAGCTGGCTGGCGCGGGAATAGTCGAGGGCTTCCCGTGCCATCGCCCGCGCGATGCCCTGGTTGACGCTGGGCTTCGGGCACCTCGGTATGGAAGAACTCGATGTAGTCTCCCGCACGCCGGTAGTCGGCCACCGACGTCATGCCGTCAACGCTCGCCTCGAAGCGCTGCTCCTCGGGGTTGTGCACCACCATGATATCGCGCCGCGGTTCATCCATGCGCCGTGCCTATGTGCGGAAGATGAGGAGCAGGCCCGCCACCACCATCGTTGCCTCGATGAGCGCCACAAACTTCTGCGCCGGGATCCGGTCCAGCATGCGCTTGCCCAGCCATGACCCGAGGATCATGATCGGGCCAAGCGCCAGGCCCGCCACGATGACGGCGGCGGGCAGGATGTCGGACGATCGATAGGCGGCCAGCTTCGCCACGTGCATCACGACGGTGGCCGCCGCCTCGGTGCCGATGTAGGCGCCCTTCACCAGGCCATACGCAAGAAAGAGCGGCGCCATCAGCGGACCGACGCTGCCCACGAGCGCCGACAGCAGGCTCGATGCCGCACCGATGGCGGCGAAGCTGTGCAGCGTGGGGCGCCAGGTCGATGGCGGTCGCAGGCGCCGCCACGCCACGATCAGGATCAGGAAGCCGCCGATGAGCTTGTTCAGCGCATGGAGCGGCGCGCTGGCGAAGAGCAGGCCACCAAGGAACGCGAGCGGCAACCCGCCGAGGGCAAACCAGCCGACGACGCGATAGTCCAGCTCCTTGCGGTTGAACCAGACTCGGCTGCCATTGCCGATCAGCTGCGCCACGGTCAGCACCGGCACGGCCGCCCGCGGACCGAACGCGGCGATGAGCACCGGCAGCAGCACGGCAGCACCGCCAAATCCCGAAATGGCCGCGAGCGTGCTCGCGACCAGCGCAGCGCCCGCGAGGATCGCGATGCGGCCGGCCGACAGGCCGGCCAGCAGCTCCGTCCCCGCCGGGATCAGCACGCCCGGAACCGGCGCGCGAACTCAGCCCAGCGCAAGACTGGTGCGCTCGGGTGGCCGCGATTCCGTGCCGACGCAGCGCGCGCGACCGGCCCGCTTGGCGGACAGCAGCCGCTCGTCGGCCATCGTCATCATCGCCTTCGCGTCCGTCGCCTCGCGATCGTGCGGGCGGCCGGCAATGCCGGCGCTGAAGTCGAGCTTGAGCACCTTGCCGTCCCCCAGGTCGATCGGTGTCGCGGCCACTTCCTGCCGGATCTCCTCCACGAGGCCCAGCGCCAGGTCCGGCGAGGTATTGGGCATGAGGATCACGAACTCCTCGCCGCCATAGCGGGCCACCACGTCGGTGCGCCGCATCGATCGCTCCAGGCGTGTCGCCACTTCACACAGCGCGCGATCGCCGAGGGCGTGGCCGTACTGGTCGTTGATCTGCTTGAAGTGGTCGACGTCGAGGATCGCAAGGGACAGCGCCTGTCCATCCCGGTTCGATCGCTCCATCGCGCGGCCGAGCGCGCGGTCGAAATGCCCGCGATTGAAGAGCCCGGTGAGCCGGTCGCGCGAGGCGAGATACAGGAGGCGCTGCGCACGGCGCACGATCGTCACGGCCAGCAGGACCGCAATGCCGAGCAGGATCAGGCGGGTGAACAGGTCGACCGGCTTGTACGGGCCCGAATTCACTGCAAAGGCGGGATCGGCCAGGTTGTAGTGCAGCGCGGACCAGGCCCAGAGCGTCGCATACTCCGCCAGCGCCAGGGCCCCGACGACGATGCAGATCCGCGCATCGTAGCGCAGGCTGGTCGCGACCAGTGCCAGGAAGTACATCTCGAACGTGACGTTCGAGTTGAGCGCCGTGAGCGGCGAGTCGACGACGAGGAAGGTGAGGAGCGCCGTGCTCACCAGCGAAACGTCGAGCGCACTCGAGGCGAACCCCACCCATGGTCGCCAGCGTCCGCGGCGCAGCGCCACCCAGATCGCGAACGACGTCAGTGCTGCCGTCAGCGTGACAGGAAGCCGGTGACGAAGATCGGCTTGTGGGGATCGTGCAGGACGCTCCACGTAGGCGCGATCAGCAGCAATCCCATCGCGAGGAGGCGCACCCGCGCGACCACAAACTCGCCCTCGATACCGGCGGCCGCGAGCGCAGGATCGGGCGGTGACCAGATCGGTGGTTCGGACCGGCCGTCCGTGAAGCGGTCGGACGAGGCGGAAACGCTACCGGTCACGTCGCAACCCGGGCATGACCGCCGGTGAGCCGGTCGCGGATGAGCTGGATGTGCTGTCGAAGGGTGTAGACCATTTGCGCGTAGCCGCCGGTCGTGGGCAGCCTGCGCGCCCGCCCATCCAGTTTTTCGAGGCGCGCCAGCAGGTCGCCCGGTGCCTCGGCAGTTCCCTCTGCGAGCGAGAGCTCCAGCAGCTTGAGCTCGCCATACAGTCGACCGAGGCGATGGCGCATGATCCAGCCATATATGGCGGGCGCGCCGCGAACAAGCGGATAGGCGATGCCGAGGAGTGGCAGCAGCAGCAGCCCCACCTGGGTGAGGATGACGGAGAGCCAGAACGGCAGGTGGCGCTGGAGGAACGGCGTGCCGGACTTGTGAAACGAGGTGGCGGCCCGGCTGAGCGGAAGGTCGCCCGGCTCGGCGGCCGGGAACTGGCCCGGCCTGCGGAAGATGCCCGGGCCACCGTGCACCTCCGACGCCGCGTCGAGGAGCAGGTACTGCAACGTGGGATGCAGCCTGCGGCGCGCGCCCAGGCTTACCCTCGACCCGATGAGCGGCACATCGGTGGGCGGCAGGTCGCGTCGCAGGTCCGCGACGCCGCGCGGAAGCGTCGAGCACGATCAACTCGGGATGCAGCGCCTCGTACGCCGGCCCCCGGGGATACGCGGCGAGGTGCACGCTGTCCGCCTGCAGCAACTGCTGCACGAACGGCGAGTCCCACGGCGCAACCATCATGACGATCTGTACGCTGCCGTCGAGCAGCGCGCTGGCCGCGGCGGCGCGATCGAGCGCCAGCAGGTGTGCGGAATCGGGCGCAGCGCCCACGTCCGTCAGTACGCGACGCGAAAGATCGTTCGTGTCCCGTCCTTCCGGGCCTACCGCGATATACAGCTCGGCGGGCCACACCTCTCCCGGACGGGGCATGCGCCCGCGATGGAAGGTCCAGACCGGCTGGTAGTACACCGTGCCAAGTGACACGAGGTTGGGCGAGGAATCGGCGGACGTGCTGCCGCCCTCGAGGAACGCGATGTCCGCGCCACCCGTCGGATCCTTCAGCAGGGCGAGGTTGTCCAGCGGGCCCTTCGTGGCGAGCAGCTCGAGCTTCACCCCGTCACGCGCCAGGATGTCTCGGTACCGCTCGCCAAACTGGTACTCCGCGCTGCCCAGCGGACCCGTTGCCATCGTCAGGGTCCGCTGGGGCGGGTCAAAGAGCCATCCGATAAGTGCGAAGGTGAGTGCCAGTGCCAGGCAGCCGAGCACCCACTGGATTCGTCGCACTCGCGTCACCCCTCCACGCTGCCAGCGCTCAACTCAGCATTCCTAGCGCTGGCTCCCGATGCGCTCGTTCAGTGCGGTGACGAACGGCTTCACCGTCGCCGGCGTCTTGTCGCCCGCCGCCGTCTTGAGCATGTCGGCCACGATCGGATCCTTCTTCTGGTTTACCGGCACGCTGCCCGTCGGGTACGCCGTGCGGTTGCCCTTGTCGTCCACGCCGTACTTGCTGCCCGCGAGCGAGATGCCAACGAACGCTCCCGCGCCCTTGGTCGAGTACGAGTAGATCGAGGAGCCCTTGGAGAAATCGGTGGCGGCACCGGCTGAGGCGCCTACCGGCCCGGCCGCGATCGACGCTTGCCCACCCAGTTCGAAGCCGGATGAAGCGATGAGCTTAAGGGCGTCGGGCTTGGGGAAGATCAGCACCACATCGGTAGCCTGCCCACCCACCTGAAACCCGACCGAACCGGCCTTGAGGGACATGTAGCTCGGCAGGCTCCAGGCATCACCGACACGGCAGGCTGCCAGGCCGTAACCCACCTTTCCGCCCACCACGAAGGCTCCCTCCTTCACGCTCGGAATGACGGCGATGCACTGCGCACTCTTGAGAAGTTTGCTGGGCGGCGAATTGGCCGGATCGGATACGAGATTGGCGAGCACCTTGGCGGCCGACTTGGCCCGGTCGTCGAGCTTCTCGTCCTGGGCCTGGGCGGTGCTGGCCAGGGAACTGAGTGCCAGTACCCCGAATCCAAGCATTGCAACGCGCATCGACATGGCTGCATGCCTCCGGTGAAGGTGATGATGAACGGTTTGCGGAATCTATCACCGCCCGATGGCCCCGGCGGCGCGCCGCGTCAGCTCTTCTTCTTTTCCGCCTCCCCGTCCAGGAGGCCGGCCTTCCCGACCAGCTGCGCCGCCAGCACCGCCTGGATCACGCTGGTGACCTGCTGCGTCGTCGCCTGCGGGGCGCCTCCCGCGTCACCGGAAATCGTCACCAGCCGGGCCTCGGCAAGCGCCTCGGCAATGGCCGGGACGATCTGCGGCAGCATCTCGATCTGGCGATAGCGGAAGTAGGCTTCGCCGCCCTCGCGGATCGCCTCGTTCACCTTGCGGATGCTCTCCGCCTGCGCCGTCGCCACCGTCGTGATCCGGATTGCCTCGGCCTGGGCTCCGGCCTCAGCCTCGATCCGCACCCGCTCGGCATCGGCCCTTGCCTGCGCAATCTGGGTGGCCTCCAGCTCCGAGCCGCGCTGCAGGGCCAGAGCATCCTGTTTCTTCGCCTCCGCAGCTGCGATGAGCGCCGCATTGGACGCGCGGGTCTGGTCGAGTTCGCGCTGCTTGTCGGAAATCACGCGCTCCGCCTCGAGCTGTGCCTCCTTTGCGCGACGCGACTGCTGGGCGGAAACGATGTCGGCGTTCGCCTGCGCTTCGGCCGCCGACTGCCGGCGCCGCGCTTCGGCCACCTCGCTCTTCACTTCCTTGATGTTGAGCGAGTTGAAGATCAGGCCCAGGTCGGTGAGTTCGCGGGAGCAGGCCTTGCGGATGATCACGGCCAGCGGGTCGTCGTCTTCCTCTGCCGCGATGGCGGTGGCGCTGACCGGCGCCAGTGCGCGAGATCCCGCGTCACCGCCGGCCATGAGCGACCGCGATGGCGGCGCGGTGCGGGCGGAGAACAACTGGTCATGCGTCAGCAGGTTGACCGCACGGCGGGCGGAGCTCGACAGCAGGTCGGTCAGCGTGTTGAGCTGGTCCGGGGCGTTCTTGGAGAAGAAACGATTCGCCGCCGTCTTGATCAGCTCGTCGCTGTCGCCCACGCTCACGATGGCGCTGGCCAGCACGTTCACCTTGATGGGCCGCGGCGTGCCGGTGTCGTCGAGATCGGCGGTCTGGTCGGTGATGTCCAGGTCGACGTTGATGACCTTGCTCGACACGGTCGTGCCCGCCGTCAGCAACGGGATCTCCTTGGACTTGCCCGGGCCGCGATAGATGACCGTGTGACCGTGGAGCCAGCTCACCAGCCGGATGGTTCCCGCGTCCACGTTTCGCAGGACCGCGTTGACGAGGAGCGGCAGGAGCACGACGACCCCGAAGACGATGCCACCGATCGTGAGCAGCGGGGTGAGGTACTGCGTGGGAAGATCCATGGGGTGAGGCTAGGCCTTGTCCCGGCGTGAAACGGTGCATCGCTGGCGGGCGCCGTCCACCGCCTCGATGATGACCTTGTCGCCTGCCTTGATGCGCACGCCGGCGACGCGATCTGCCGGCGTGATGGAGCCGAGCAACTGCAGCACCTGGCCGTCGACCATCAGCTTCACCAGCCCGTCACCTGCCGCGTTGAAGGACGTGACCGCTTCGGCCTCGTCCATGACACCATGGTCGAGCGTGAGTGCCGGGCGGGACGCGAAACGATTCAGGAAATTCCAGATCGGCTTGATGAGCAGGAGTTCGAAGAGCAGGCCACCCGCCAGGGCGACGCCCACAAGCACCGGCCCTGCCAGCAGATGGCGCAGTGCCACCCCGACCGCGCCGAATCCCACCAGCAGCGTGAAGCCGATCCGCGGAGACAGCAGCACCGACCAGCGGAAGCCGTCATGTGCATGGCCGTGACCGTGCCCGTGCCCGGAACCAGTGTGTGATCCGTGGTGCCCATGCCCGTGGGTGCCGACGAATGCCATGGCGACGAGGCCGGTGGCACCCAGGGCAAGGGAGAACAGATAGGGGTCGATCATGATGTGGGTGCTGCGAAAGCTACACTGCTAGTAGCCTCCCGTCTTGGCGGTGGACATCGCAGCCTTGGGCATGTCCTTGGGATTGACGTACGTCATCGCGAAAGGCCCCTGCGAGCTGACCCTCACGGTCGTTGCCCCCTTGGCCTCGGCATAGTGGTTCGCCCCGGCCTTCATGGTACCGGAATCTCCCACCGCCATGGGCTTCGCCTTCTTCATGTCCATCTTGTCACCCATACCGACCATGAACGTGCCGCTCAACACCGTGAGATTCTCGTCGGTCGGGTGGGAGTGAGGCGCGATCTTGTATCCGTTGGGAAACTTGAACTGGACCACGAAGGGACCCGCCTTGCCCGGATCACCGCTCACGACAGCCATCTGTGCACCAGCCGGGAAAACCGGCGGCGCGGGCCCCCACTTGAGCATGGTGGCATCGGCGTTCTGGGCGTTGAGGGTGCCGGCGGAGAGAAGCAGGGCGAGCGGGACCGATACGGCTACTACAAGGGTGCGCATACGGACCTTCGATGTTGAGGGCGCCTCCAGTATGCGCCCGGCCGGGTCAGCGCGCCAGCATCCGGCGATAGACGTGCTGGCTCTTGATCCGTTCGTAGCCCAGCTGTTCATAGAAGGGGTGTGACTCGGCGCGGATGGCGTTGCTGCGCACCTTGATGACCTCGAGCCCGCGTGACCGGACCCAGCCCTCGACATCCTGCACCAGGGCGCGCGCCACCCCGCGGCGGCGAGCATGGGTGCTCACCACCAGGCCCATGATCTCGCCCCACGCGCCCGACTCGAGCGCCATGGTCTCGTGAGCATGGATCCACCCGACAGGCTGGTCCTCGTCATCCACCGCAATGCGCACATAGTGGTCCTCACGCGCGAGCAACTGCTGCAGGTGCGTCGCGAGGCGCGCAGCACTCGCAGGGTATCCGAGTTCACCGGAGAGAGCGGCAACCGGGGCTGCGTCATCGGGGCGCGGTGGCCGGATCCGCACGGGCAGGTTCATCGCAGGATGTCGCTCAGGATGCGCTCGGTCATGCCCCAGACGGTGCCCTCCTCGAGCCGGAACGCCGGAGTGCGGAGCCGGCGCGACTGCACCTCCACCTCGACCTCGCCATGGATGTCGGTCCGCAACAGGTCGGCCACGGGGATCCAGTGCGCCGCCGCGATCTCGTCGCTCAGCCGGTCGGCGCGTGCCCGCCGGCTCGAGCCGGAAAACGTAGGGACGAACCGCGATGGGCGGGAGTACCGGCGTACGCGGGGCCAGGTCATCGAGAACGCCGATCAGTGCCTCGGGAGGAAGCACCAGGCCGGTTTCCTCCTCGGTCTCCCGGATGGCGGTGAAGAGCAGGTCTTCATCGCCGTCACGGCGACCACCGGGCAGCGCCATCTGGCCCGACCAGGGATCGCCCGCGCGCTCGGCCCGGCGCACCAGCAGCAGCGAATCGGGTTCAGGGACGAAGATCACGGCGACCGCGGCCCAGCGCAGGATGGCGGCGGCCTCCACCTGCACCGGCACGCGCGGAAAGCGCCGGCGCAGGATGGCGTCGAGCTCACTCATGGCACGAGGTGCCGTGCGAACCACGCGATCGTGGCGGCGAATGCCCGTTCGAGGTCCGGCGTCATGCCGGCCCAGGGATGTACCGCGCCGAAGGTGTGTGATGCGCCGGGAATGATCTCCGCACGGCTGGAAGGGTGGCGGGCTCGCGTCGCGAGCGTGCGCGCTTCGCCAACGCGCACCGCAAGGTCTTCCTCTCCATGCACCACGAGCCACGGGATCGTGAGCCGTTCGGCGGCCGCGAGTATGTCGAGGCGGTCTGCGTTGCGCTCATTGTCATCGAGAACATCGGGGTACAAGGGGCTTACCTGGCCGGTGCGCATGTTGAGGATGTCATTCCGGCCCTTTGCCCTCCATTCGCGCACGACGGGGCCGGGCCAGCGATTGACGGTGGAGATGGACGACCAGGTGACGAGTGCGCTGATGCGCGGGTCGCTCGACGCCTCGAGAATGACGATGCCACCGCCGCGCGAGTGACCCAGCATCCCGATACTCGTGGGCGGCGCGACATCGAGGGCGCCAGCCGCGAGCGCGTCGATGCCGCGCGTCACGTCGTCGACACTCGCGCTGAACGTGTCGTGCCCGAAGCGCTCGGGAAACGCGAACTCGCCAGCCGCGTCGTAGCCGGAGCCGCTGAGGTTGATGCTCACCGCCACAAACCCCGCGCGCGCCATGCGATCGGCCAGCGGCGGAAACATCCCCCAGTCCTTGAAACCCTTGAAGCCGTGCACGATGACCACGGCCGGGCGCGGCTGGTCACGGCCACCTGCGCGGACATCCACCAGCAGCGGGCCATGGACGCCGGGCAGTTCGTGCGAGGTGAGCGTGGGCGTCGCCATCAACTCACCGCCGGCTCGAGCAGCTCGAGTTCACCGGCCGTGGCGTCAAGACGCGCACGCACGCCGAGCGGCAGCGTCCATTGATCATCGATGTGCCCGACCGGAAAACCATAGGCCACTGGTACCCCGAGACCGCCGAAGTAGTGAGCCAGCACCTCATCGAAACCGAATGCGCCCTCGCCGGTATCATGTCGCATCTCGGTGAAGCGGCCGACCATGACGCCGGCGAGTTTCGCGAAGGCGCCCACGGAAGAGAGGTGCGCCAGCATCCGGTCGACCCGATAGAGCGCCTCGCCCACATCCTCGAGGAAGAGGATGGCGCCTTCCATGTCCGGAAGGAAGCGGGTGCCGACGAGGCACTGGAGCAGGCACAGGTTCCCGCCCACGAGGGGGCCCTCCGCGACCCCTGGCCGCAGTGTCGTCACGACGCTGTCCGGGGCCGTGCCGGCCTCGACCGGTTCGGGCAATCGCTCCAGCCGTCCCGCCGGCGCCGCCCGGCAGAGCACGCGCTCGAAATGGTGGCGGCTGAATGGCGGCATGGCGTGTCGCGCGGTCGGGCCGTGAAATGCGGCGAGGCCGGCCTGCGAGAGCGTGCCGGCCAGGAGCACCGTGATGTCGGAAAAGCCGATGATCGCCTTTGGACGGTGCTCCAGCGCGGGGAAGTCGATCGCGTCGAGGAGCCGGGTCAACCCGTAACCGCCGCGGACGCACCAGATCGCGTCGATGTCCGGGTCGCGGATGGCGCCGTTGAGGTCCGACAAGCGATCCGCATCCGTCCCGGCGAAATACCCGTGGTGGTCGCGCACATGCTCGCCCGGCAGCGGCAGGAACCCGAAGGTTCGACAAAGGTCGGCTGCGCGGGCGATGTCGGCTTCCCCGAGGCACGGACCCGACGGCGCGACCAGCGCCACCCTGGCGCCCGGAGCGAGCCGACTCGGTAATGTCACGGGTTTTGCGTGCGCCATGGGAGCCAATATAGATTGCCGCCGCGCCTACAAAGGAGACTGTCCTGCGCGCATCGCAACCAGCACTGCTCGCTGCAGGTCGGGTGATCGCCGAGTCGCGGGAAGCGCTGATCGCCGAGTGGTTCGCGCGCGTAGGCGAGAAGGCGGGCGCCTCGAGCACGATTCCTCGCCCGTTCCTCGACAGGCAGTTCCGGCTGCTGGTCGAGTTGTGCGGTGAGAGTGTGGGCCCGTTTCGCCGCGAGGTGATGCCGCTCTGGATTCGCGCGTGCGACCAGTATGGCAGGGTAGCGTCGCTGCGCGGCCTCGCGGCGGGCGAAGTGGTGGAAGAACTGCAGCACCTGCGCGAGCTGCTGGCCCTGCGCCTTGCGCCCGTCGTCACCGTGGCCCTCCGTCCCCGTCAGTCATTCGCCATCCTGCTCCGCCTCAACCGGCTCATGGACCGGGGCATTGCTGCGTCCGTCGTCGGCTACACGGATGCACTCGTCGCCACGCTCTTCGCGCGCAACGGCGTGCCGGTGGCGGACGAGGCTGAACACGAGCTCACCGATCTCGACCGGCAACTGACCTCAGTCGAGCGGGAACTGGCCGCACTCTCCGCCCGCAGTTGATGTCGACCGTTACCTGGCTCGCGGCGCTCCCCTGGGTGGCGCCGTTGCTCGGCTTGCCACGACTGGCGCGCAGCACGCCGAGCCTCGGTGACGTGACGCCCGAGACCGGCGTCCCGCTGTCGCTCGTCATCCCGGCCCGCAATGAATCCGCCCAGATCGAGACGGTCGTCCGCTCCGCGCTCGCGTCCACCTACACACCGCTCGAGGTGATCGTGGTGGACGACCGCTCCACCGACGACACCGCCGCGAAGGTGCGCGCCCTCACGCGCGGCGACCCGCGGCTCAGGCTGGTGGCAGGACGCGAGCTCCCGGCGGGATGGTACGGCAAGCCATGGGCTTGCCAGCAGGGTGCGGAGGCGTCGGTGAGCGACATCCTGGTCTTCACCGATGCCGACACGACGCACCATCCGGAACTGCTCGGCCGTGCAGCGGCGATGCTGCGCCGCACCAGCGCTGACCTGCTCACGGTGGCACCGCGCCAGCTCATCCTGACCTTCTGGGAACGCGTCGTGATGCCGCAGATCTGGGCGCTGCTGGGCACGCGGTATCATCCCGAGAGGGTGAACCGGGCGACGCGAGCCCGCGACGTGGTGGCGAACGGGCAGTTCATGATGTTCCGGCGCAGCGCCTATGACGCGATCGGCGGTCACGCGTCGGTGAAGGGCGAGGTGGTCGAGGACATGGCGATGGCCCAGCAGGTGGTGCGGCAGAAGCGCAAGCTCTACTTCGTCTTCGCCTACGACTACATGCAGACGCGGATGTACCAGACGCTGGGCCAGCTGATGGAGGGATGGTCGAAGAACCTGTTCATCGGGGCGCGGCACTCGTTCCCCGATGAGCCGTTGCGTCGGCTGCTGTCGCCGCTGATGATCATCGCTGGCGCGCTGTACTGGATAGCTCCGCCCGTGGCCCTGGGCGCCGCCCTGCTGGGATGCGCCCCCGGCCTGCTCTGGCCCGCCGCGGCCGCATCGTCACTGGCGCTCGTCTTCTGGTCCCTCATCGCATTCGGGATGGAGACGCCGATCTGGTACGGCCTCCTCTATCCCCTCGGCGCACTGATGGTGATCGTCATCATGCTGCGGTCTGCGTGGCGCGGCACCCGGCGCGTGGAGTGGCGCGGCCGGGTGTACAACGAGGCCACCGGCAACGTTACCGAATCCGCGTCGCCTTCAGCCCCTGCGCAGGAATAGCGACCGACAGGAGCTTTCCGTCGGGTGCCAGTTCGAGATTCATCACGATTTCGCCGATGCTCAGCGTGGCCTGGTTGCCCGACCCACGCTTGAGTGAGGCACGCGCCGTCTGCCCCCCGCCCAGATTGAAGAACCAGACCAGCGTCGCCCCAGCCGCGGTATCCGGTTTCGCCGAGATCATCGCCTGGCGCAAGCCCACCTCCAGCATCCCGAACGAGAGGTTGAGGTAGGGTACGACACCGGTTTCCGAACCGAAGACGCGGGTCTGCAGGCCGTTCCCGGTCATCTCGTCCACCGCCACCGAGTCGCCCTTCACGATGAGACGAACGCGGGAAATGACGCGGGCCCGCATACGCGGGTCGGGCGGCTTCTGCGATTCCATCACCTCGACCTGCGGCACCGTGCCATCCGGCGCGGTCACCACCGACCAGGTATCCGCAATGTCCTTCTTGCTCGTGACGGATAGCGTGCCCCGCCAGACGACGTCGCCGTGCTGGAATCGCTCCACGGCCACCGTGTCCTGGTTCTTGAGCACGACAAATCCCGCCGAGTCCGTCATGACCGGCGCCGAACTGTCGGCCGGTGCGGCCTGGGCTGCGAGCGATCCTGCGGCAATCGAACAGCTGGTCATCAGTCCCACGATCATCCTGCCGAACATTCAACCCTCCTGAGGTACGTGGCGCGGCGGGGAAGTCTTACCTCGCGGGCCCGGGAACGGAACCGGGGCCCGGCCGCGCGGTGGATTGGGCATCCCGGCGCGACGGAGATGCCGCTCGGCGGGGTGTCGCGTGCCAACATGGTCCGCCCAGAACCGGCGGATCATGGCCATTGCGACGCAGCTTGCCCAGGCGACCTCGTGGTCCGGGCTTGTCCGGCTCCTTTCCGCACTCGGTGTTCGCGGCCCATGGCATCCGCTCGACCCGGGCGCGTTGCCGGGCGCGACGGCCGGGCAAGTACATCGCATGGCGACCGGGCACAGGGATCAGACCCTTCCCTGGATCATCCTCGCCGGCCGCGATGGCGCGACTGCCTGCCGCGTCGTGGCGCGTACCCAGTCTGCCCTTGGCCGCCCGGCTGCGATTGCCTGTCTCGACCAGGATCGGCGCCGCCTCATCCTCACGGTCGCGCTCGACCCGATACCGACGCTGGACATTGCGCTGGACCAGCCAGATTCCGTGAGCATCGCGGCGCTCATCCGGATTGCCGAAGTCCAGGGGCTGCCTCCACTCGAAGCGGCGGCTCGTCTGGCGGAATTGCTGACGATCGAGCCGCCCGGCACCCGCTTCTTTCGGCAGTTCAAGCAGGCCTTCCAGGACTTTCGAGACGCGCTTCCGCCGGGGCCGCCTGCGGAGGACCGGGCACACCTGGCACTGCTGCAGCTCACCCGAGTCCTCTTTCTCTATTTCGTGCAGAGCAAGGGATGGCTCGATGGACGCACGGATTTCCTGGCGCGCGCCGTCGACGACTGCCTGCGGCGACGCCGCTCACTCCATCGAGACCTGTTGCGTCCGCTGTTCTTCGGGGCGCTCAATCGCCCAGCCGCCGGTCGTGGCGTAACGGCAAAACAATTCGGCCGCCTGCCGTTCCTGAACGGCGGCCTCTTCGAGCCGCATGCAGCTGGAGCGCCGATGGAAGGTCGACCTGCCATCGTCCAACTGGCATGCAGCGTTCGATGGTCTCTTCGAACGCTTTCACTTCACTACCCGCGAGGGAAGCGGGAGCATCATCGCACCTGACATGCTGGGTCGCGTATTCGAGGGGCTGATGGACCCGGCACAGCGCGAAAGCTCCGGCACGTTCTACACGCCCGCGTCGCTGGTGCGCGCAATGATCGATGCGGCATTCCTGGCGCGAGGCGATCGTGCGCCGCTCGACGACATCACGGTGCTCGATCCGGCAGCGGGATCGGGAGCCTTCCTTCTCGGTGCGCTCGAACAGCTGGCCGAGCGCACACGCCGTCCCGGCGAGTCAGTGGCCGCGGCAAGGCGCCGGGTACTCGGCCGAAACCTGTTCGGCGTGGATCTCGACCCGATGGCGGTGCGACTCGCCGAGCTGCGCCTGTGGCTCGCGGTCATTGCGGACGATGAAGCCAGCGATCCCGCCGACGTGCTGCCACTGCCAAACCTCGATGCGGTGGTGCGGCAGGGGGACTCGCTCTGGAGCGGGTTCGGCATGCACCGGCCCGATGCCGGGGTTGGAGCGGCGCTGCGACACGCGCGGCAGGCGGCGATCAATGCCGCGGGATCCGGCAAGGCAGCCGCTCTCCGGCACCTGCGGCGTGCGCAGCACGCTTCGGAAGTTTCCTCGCTCGCGATCGCACTGGAGTCAGTCGAGCGTCGCCTGCGCGACCTGGTGCACGGTGCCAGGGAAACGACGCTCTTTGGCGAACGCCGTGGGCTGGGCGAGAGTGACCGCAACCTCCTTGCGCAGCTGCGCGCAGACCGGCGGGGCCTGCGGTCTGCGCAGCGTCGGCTCGAGCGTTATGGCAGCCTCGGCAGTTTCGACTACGCGGTGCACTTCGGCGACGTCATGGCCGCTGGTGGATTCGACCTTGTCATCGGCAATCCGCCATGGGTACGGAGCGAGGCACTGCCGCGAGTGCTTCGCCGGCGGCTGGCGGATCGCTATCAGTGGTTTCGGCCAGCACCTGGTCGGGGCTACCGGAACAGCCCCGACCTGTCCATCGCATTCGTGGAGCGATGTCTCCAGCTCACGCGCGAGGATGGCGTCATGGCGCTGCTCGTGCCTGGCAAGCTCTGCCACGCGGGATACGCCACGCACGCGCGTCGTGCGCTCGCCATTGGCACCACCTTGCACGCCGTGGCCGAGGCGCCGGCGAGTGGAACGCGCGCATTCGACGCGACGGTGTATCCCATGGCCGATGGTGGTGCAGAAGAGCCGCCCGGGACCCGGAACATCAGGTGCGCCTCGCCCTCGGTGCATCGACTGATACGGTTGCGCAGGCATCGCTGCAGGCTGAAGGGCCCTGGCTGCTCCTGGGTGCGTCCGTTGCGCGGGTCGCCGCTCGCATGACGGACGCGCACCCGCGGCTCGGGGACCGCTGGCGCTGCCATCTGGGCGTGAAGACCGGAGCGAACGAGTTGTTCCTGACGGGCACGCCGGATATCGAGCCCGAGCTGATGCGCCGCGCAGTGCGGGGTCGCGATGTTCGGCCCGATGGCGTGATTCCGTCCCAGTGGCTCCGCTGGCCATGCACCGCCGAGGGCGAGCCGCTCGCCGCCCTGCCACCGCGTGCAGCCTCGTGGTTTGCGGCACATCATGAGCGCCTGCGTCGCCGCGCCGACTACAGGAATGGGCCGCCGTGGACGCTATTCCGCACCCGAGAGGCTGTGGGCGCGCATCGCGTTGATCTGGCCGGACCTGTCTCGCAGGCTGGCGGCCGCTCCCCTGACCGGCGAGAGCGCCGCCGTCCCTGGTGCCGATGAATACCTGCTATGTGATTCGCACCGCGGATGCGGCTGCTTGTCGCTTTCTGGCGGCGATGCTGAACAGCACCTGGCTCCGCGCCCTGGCCGCCATGCACGCGCCCGAGGCAGCCAGCGGTTTCCGCCGCTTCAACGCGTCGGTGATCGAGCGCCTTCCGTTTCCCGGTGGCGAATGCGATCCGGGGCTCCATGCGCTCGCCGGGGTACCGCGAACCCGCGACGTGCGCGACCGCATCGACGAGTACGTGGCGAACCTGCTCGGCCTCGAGCGGGATGAACGGCACGCCCTTGCAGATTTCGCCGCCGCGCATCGTCGCTGAATCACTGGAGGTGGTCCGGGACGCGGGCGCCACGGCACTGCGCTGCGGTCCACAGCGTCCGGTGGACCAGGTGGCGCGAAGCATCGCGCGAGCGCTCCTCCCGCCGGCCAGCAGCTTGCCGGCCCCGGAATGGCTTCGACCGGATCAGGTGCTCCTGTTTCAGCGAATCCTCGCTGCGCTCGATCGTCACGGGGGCGCACTGCTGGCGGCACCGGTCGGCAGCGGAAAGACGTGGGTCGCCCTCGCCGTGTCACTGCAGGTGAACCAGAGCTGCATTACCACGGTGCTGGCACCGCCCACACTTCTGGCTCACTGGCGACGCACAGCGGCGTCCCTCGGTATCGCCGTCGAGGTGTCGTCACTCGCGCGGGCGAGTCGCGGCAACCTTCCAGCGGGCGTCGGCCTCGTGATCATCGACGAGAGCCATCACCTCCGCAATCCAATGACCCGGCGACATGCATCCGTCGCACGCTGGCTCATTGGCCGCCGTGCGCTCCTGCTTTCCGCGACACCGGTGGTGAACCGGCTCGACGACCTGGCAGCACAACTTCGGCTCGTTGTGCGCGATGACACCCTGGCGCCAAGCGGCGTGGGATCGATCAGCGCATTGCTTTCCGGTGGTGAGGGTCATCCCGCGCTTGGTGAGCTGGTCATCACGGGTCCTGACCCACCGGCTGATGCGCCGGCAGCCATGCTGGCGGTCGGCGGCAACGAATCGGCGCTGCTGCAGCAGGTCGATTCGCTGCAACTGGCATCGGATCCGTCGGTGGCGGCCCTGCTGCGGCGGGTATTCTGGCGCGCCGCCGCGTCGAGTCCTGCCGCACTCGCGGAAACCGCAGCTGCCTACCAACGACTGCTCGAGCACGGCGTCGACGCGGCGGCCGTGGGGCGCCGGGTCTCGCGACAGGATGTCCGGCGCTTCACCGGGAGCGACGACACCCAGCTGGTGCTCTGGGAACTGGTGGCAGAACGGGGCGTCACGATGCTTTCGCTCGGGGACATGACGGCACTGCGCGGCCTGCGACAGTCCGCCGACCGCGCCTCGGGCTTCGATGATGCGCGCGTTGGCGCCCTGCGACAGCTCCTCGCCGATGGCGTGCCCTCGCTCGTGTTCGTCACCCGGCGGGCCACCGTGCACTACCTGCGTGACCGACTCATCGGCCTGCGCACTGGCTGGTGTAGTGGCACAACGGCCGGCATCGGCACACAGCGATTGCCAAGGGCGACCCTGTTCGAATGGTTCCGGTCGGACGGGCCGGTGCATCCGCTGGCGCCGGTGCACCTGATCACGACCGACGTGGCGTCCGAGGGACTCGACCTGGGAAAACTGCGCCGCGTGGTGCACTACGACCTGCCGTGGACGCCGGCGCGACTGGAACAGCGCGAGGGGCGAAGTCGGCGCGGGGCCTGGGCAACACTCGCCACCGCTGTGTCGATTCCGCCGGAGCCTGCACTCGAGCAGCGCCTGCGCCTGGCGGCGCTGCTGGATGCGAAGCGAGCACTTCCGGGACAGGTGGGCCTCCGTGCCCGCGAAGGAGCGCCCTGGCGATGGCGCGAAGCGCTGGTGAACGAGCTCGGGACGGGTGAGGGCAGGAAATGGCGTGGCCGTGGTCGCGGGCGAGACGTCGGCAGTGCTCGCCGGGGCTGAGATCCTCGAGGCGGTTGACGACCGCATTGCAGTCGTGGGTCGGGTGTTGCTGGGGATCCGGCCCGACGGGTCGCAGCTGGGCGAACTCGAGGCCGTTGCGCTGCTCCGACAGGCTACGCTCGCCGGGCGAGCAGCAGACCTCACGCGAACTGAACGTGGTGCCGCGCTTCGTCTGGCGGCGCAAGCGGTACGCGCACTGGTGCGCCAGCATGAAGCCGCTGCCTGGTGGCGACGGAGCGATCCGACGACGCGAAGCCTGCTCGAACGACTCTTTCAGCTCGCGCGCGCGGCCGGTCGCGCGCGCGAACGTTCCAGCCTTGGCAGCATCGAGCGCGCCATCCGATTTGTCGGCGGTGGCCACACCGCTGGTGAACGACAACTGCTCCGCGACATCGCGGTGCTGCCGACACCGGCTCTCCTGGCATCCCTTCCGGCGTTGCCGTCTCCCTCGGCCCACGGCGCCGGCCTGCTCACCGCGCGGCTGACGGGGCTTATCGTCATCCGTGATACGACCCGGAGCGCACATGTTCCCGCGCCGGCATAACCGGCGACCTCTAGCTCTTTTCCGGCTGCG
Source organism: uncultured Gemmatimonadales bacterium (assembly GCA_963846945.1). Taxonomy (GTDB): domain Bacteria; phylum Gemmatimonadota; class Gemmatimonadetes; order Gemmatimonadales; family GWC2-71-9; genus JAGGAG01. Next base: position 72,571 of record CAWJXX010000008.1, read on the forward strand.
CGAGTGCCCACGAGGTAACCGTTCCGAGCAGCAGGAACGTCAGGGTCGCAATCGCGAAGAGGCCGAGCTGCGCCCATACAAGGCCCGTTTTCGCGGGCTCGGACGATAGCATGAAAGCCAATACGATGAGCGATGGGGCCAACCCCAGAACTATGACTACAGTGCTCATCAGCGCTATCGGCTCCCATCTCAGGTGTCCGCGGTGAGCGGCCGCGGCAACAGTCTTCACGATTGCCTGCCCGAACAGCACCGACGCACCAAATGACCATTCCGGTGACGAGGCGACTTGCCACATGGATACGCCCCGCACGAGGGAGACGATTGTAAGAACCAGCAAGGGCAGAAGTACGAAGAGTGCCTCGGCAATAGTGGCTTTGAAAGTAGTAAGCGTCATCGGCGTCGTCGGCCTTGGCGGCAGCAGTCATATACCCCCCTTTGTCACACGGCCCCTCGGGAACGGACCAGACTACCTGTCACTTCGTATGCTACGGCTCAAAGCATGGTTTCGGAATGACGCAAGTGGTCGGCGGCCTCGCCAGGCAAAGACCCCTGGGTCAACAGGCGAATGGGCCAATTGCCCCATCTGTTCGGCGCTGGTGCCGTGCGCAATGATTCAAATGGACAACGCTTCGCGTCGTGAAACCAGGCTGGCGAGGGAGGCGGGATGGTCCTCGGAATTGCCGGAGCCGCGGCCGTTGCCGGCGGTGCCTACATGCTGGGCCAGTACCACGGGAGGCGGAGACTGCGCGGCCTGCTCAATGCGTGGGGCGCCGGCGACATGACGTCCTCCGAACTGGAACTGGCAGTGCGGCGATTCGTGCGATACCAGGACTCCGAGTACGCCCAGGGCAAGGGTCTCGGCGATCTCTGGAAGGAGGAACGGAAGACCGTGGAATGGTGCCATCCCGGGGACGGCTCTCCGTAGCTACGTTTGGCCGCCATGAACCGCTACGACACCTTCCTGTTCGACCTCGACGGCACCCTCATCGATTCCATCCGGCTCATCCTGGACAGCTACCATCACACGCTCGAGGTCCATGGCATCGTCGCACGCAGCGACGAGGACTGGCTGCGCGGCGTGGGCACGCCCCTGCGGGTGCAGTTCGCCGAGTGGGACGACGGGAGCGGCAAGATCGAGGAGCTGGTGGCGACATACCGCGATTTCAACCTGAAGAATCACGACGCGATGGTGTCGGTCTATGACGGCATCCCCGAGGCCCTGAAGGCGGTGCGTGCGGCCGGCAAGAAGACCGGGCTCGTCACCAGCAAGAACCGGCAGGGATCACTCCGTGGGCTCGACCTCACGGGGCTCACGCCCTACATCGACATCCTGGTCTGCGCCGACGACGTGCAGCATCCCAAGCCACACCCCGAACCGGTGCTCAAGGCGATGGCACAGCTGGAAAGCACGGCGGCGAAGACCGTGTTCCTGGGCGACAGCGTGCACGACATGAACTCGGGGCGCGGCGGCGGGGGTCACACGGCGGCGGTACTGTGGGGACCGTTCGGCCGGGACTATCTCGAGCCGAGCAAGCCGGACCACTGGCTGGCCGGCCGTCGGACATTCTGGGGCTGCTGTAGGAGAGGTGAGAGGTGAGAGGTAAGAGGTGAGAGGTGAGGGCGGGCGGGGGGTCCTCGAGACCAGCGAGGCGGCACGGACGCAGAGGCGGCAAGGTATTCCAAGCGGCAGGGCGGTCGAAGGCGGACCAAGTGCGACACGGCAACTGCAATCGCACTTGCTCCAGGATAAAGGCATAGTCGAATGCCAGGTCGTGCAACCGGTCGTACCGGCCTGATGCGCCGCCATGCCCACCGGGCTGCAGCTTCACCTTGAAGATCAGCACGTTGGAATCGGTCTTCACGGCGCGAAGCCGGGCCACGTACTTGGCCGACTCCCAGTAGGGTACCTGGCTGTCATTGAGCGACGTCCGCACGAGGAGTGCCGGGTACGCCTGCGCTACCACGTTGTCGTAGGGCGAATAGCTCCGCATGTAGTCGTACGCCGGCTTCTCGTTCGGATTACCCCACTCCAGGTACTCGCCGGTCGTGAGCGGAAGCGATGCGTCGAGCATCGTGTTCATGACATCCACGAACGGCACGTAGGTGACGACTGCCCTGAAGAGGTCCGGCCGCATGTTGGTCACGGCGCCCATGAGCAGGCCGCCGGCACTCCCGCCCGGTGATGACCATCCCATTCGCCGAGGTATAGCCGTCGTGCTCGAGCATGTCGGCTGACGCGATGAAGTCGGTGAAGGTGTTCCGCTTGGTCATCATCTTGCCGCCGTCATGCCAGGCCTTGCCCATCTCGCCACCGCCCCGGACGTGGGCCACCGCGTAGATGAATCCCCGGTCGAGCAGGCTCAGGCGCGACGACGAGAAGGTCACGTCCTCGGAAACACCGTAGGAGCCGTAGCCCTGGAGGAGCATCGGCCGCTGGCCGTTCCGGTCGAGCGGAAGCCGGTACACGATGGAAATCGGCACCTGGGTACCGTCACTGGCGATCGCCCACAGCCGGTCCGAGCGATACTGCGAGGCATCGTACCCGCCCAGCACCGGCTGCTGCCGAAGCAGCACACGGGTATGGGCCGCGATGTCGTAGTCGAACACCGACTGCGGTGTCACCAGCGATTCATACGAAAAGCGGAAGGTGCTGGTGGAGAACTCCTCGTTGCGGTTGCCCTCGGCTGAATAGGTCGGTTCGGGAAAGTCGATGTCACCCGACTGCGCCCCATCCATGCCCCGGATGCGGAACCGGGCCAGGCCGTCCTCCCGCTCGGTCGTGACCAGGTGGTCGCTGAAGCACTCCACTTCCTCCAGCATCGTGCCACTCCGCTCCGCCACAAGCTCGGTCCAGTTCGCCTCCTGCGGCGCACTGACGGGGGCGGTGACCAGGCGGAAGTTGCGACCGGTGTCGTTGACCCGGATGTAGAACCGGTCTCCCGCATGGTCCACGTAGTACTCCCGCCCATCCTGGCGTGGCGAAATGAGGCTGAGGGACCGTGGGCCGGATGCTCGGCGCTGACGTAGTGCACATCGCTGGTCGTGGCACTCGCCGACTCGATCAGGAAGTACGCCTTGCTGCGCGTGCGAGACAGGGACAACTCGTACTGGTCATCCTTCTCCTCATACACAAGCACCGGACTCGGCGCCACCAGCGTGCGCCGGTAGGCCCGGTACGCCCGCTTGGTGACCGCATCCTCCTGCGAGTACATCAGCGTCTTGCCATCGGTGGCCCACGCGACCTCATCCACCCGCACCGCCACGGGCGCACCGACCTTGCCGGTCCGGAGGTCCTTCACGAACAGCACATACTGCCGGAACCCGGTGGTATCGATGCTGTAGGCCAGGAGGTTGCCGTCGTCACTCGGCACATAACTGCCGAGGCCGACGAAGGCACGACCCTTGGCGAGCTGGTTGAGGTCGAGCACCACCTGCTCCGGTGCGGACATCGAACCGCGCCGGCGGGCGTAGATGGGATACTGCTTACCCTCGATGGTGCGGCTGTAGTACAGGTATCCATCGCGGCGGTAGGGCACGTTCTCGTCGGTCTGCTTGATCCGCCCCAGCATCTCACGGTAGAGCGTATCCTGCAGCGCTTCGGTGCCCGTCATCATCGCGTTGGCGTAGTTCTCTTCCGACTTCAGGTATGCGATCACTTCCGGCTTCTGCTTGCCCCGAAGCCAGAAATAGTCGTCCTGTACCGTGTATCCGTGCGGCGTGGTGACGTGCGGTACCTTCTTCGCCACCGGTGGTGCCGGTGCCTGGGCGAGGAGTGGTGCAGCAGAAACCAGCGACCAGAGAAGGAGGCCCCGGTTCACTTGAGGCCTGCGGCCTCGCGGGCGACCGTCGTGACGGCCCCCACGTCCCAGTTTCCCTTTCCCTGGGCCATCGCCTCGAGGAACCGGCTGCGCATCAGCTCGGCCTGGGGCATCGGCATCACGACCCGCTCCGCCGCCTCGAGGACCAGCTTCATGTCCTTGAGCCCGAGCGACAATGCGAAGCCCGCCGGCTGGAACTGCTGCCGGACGATCATGCCACCATATCCGTGAACGATGGGAATGCCGAAGAGCGTGCCCGTCAGCATTCCAATCAGTTGCTCCGGCGGGATGCCACCCTTCTCACCCAGCGTCAGCGCCTCCGCAAGCGATTCGAGGGTGGAGGCCAGCATGAAGTTGCCGCAGAGCTTGGCCAGAGCCGACTGAGCCGGCCCCGGCATCGGGAAGGTGGCTTGCCCGAGCGCCTTGAACACCGGCTCAAGCTCGGCCACCGCCGTTTCGGGACCTCCCGAAACAATGAAGAGCTTGCCGGCCGCCGCCGCCTCGGGCCTCCCGAACACGGGGGCGTTGACGAACTGCTGGTGCGCCTCTCCGTGAACTGTGTCCAGCTCCGCAGCGAGTGCCACGGAAATCGTGCTCATGCTGAGGTGGATGCCCCCGGTCCGCAGGCTCGACCGCAGCTTCCCCTCGCCCAGGGTCACGGCACGCAGCGCGGCATCGTCGGAAAGCATGGTGATCGCCACATCTGCACCACGCACCGCCTGTTCAATCGTAGGCTGGGGCGCACCGCCCTCGATGTGACTTCCCGAGCGCGTCCACGTCCGCACATCGAACCCGGCCTTCACCAGGTTCAGGGCCATCGGGTGGCCCATGTGACCCAGGCCGAGAAACGCGATGATCAATCGACACCCACCCGTCCGCGCACATCGTTGATCAGCTTCGCCGGGTCGTAGCCCACGCCGTCCTTGTAGACGGTGACGACGTTGCGGATCACCGACGGATCGGCGACAAGGTCGCCCTTGAGCAGCACCAAATCGGCGATCTTTCCCTTCTCCACCGACCCCAGGTCCTTCTCCACGCCGAGCACGCGTGCCCCGTTGAAACTCACCACCTGCACCGCCTGCTCGGCGGAGAGGCCTGCCTCGCGCAGCAGCTCGTAGCCGCGCTGGTCGCCAAACCCGGGAAGCGCCCCGCCGTTGCCGGTGGGATCGACCCCGCTCGCCAGCACGCCACCCGCGGCATAGAACGCCTTGTCGAAACCGAGCGCGCGGGCAAACCCATCCTTGGTGAACATGTAGCCCGGCATGGTGTCGATGTACGCGCGGTTCTTGAGGTATGCCGCCTTCACCACCGGCGTCATCAGGTCGAGCGAGCGGTCATCCTGCACCGGGCGGTTGGGGCTCAGCGCCTCGAAGATCGCCATCGTGGTGGTCATCGACGCATGGTGCTGGATCATGTATGCGATGAGCGACTTGGCCTCGGGCGTGTCAAAGGTCACCAGCGAGTCCAGCTGCTTGTAGACATTGCTCGGGCACTTGTCCGGGACCTTGCCCGGGATGAAGTCGGTGGCGGTGAACACTCCATGGGAGAAGTCGTCGAGCCCGAGGTCGATCGCCTCACGGAAGGTGACGGAGCAGAGGTGCCCGGTCGCCTTGATCCCCTGCTTGTGGGCCTCGTCGATCGCCGCCTTCATCGCCTCGCGCGAGATGTCGGTGTAGAACTTGACCCAGGTGGCGCCCTCCGCTGCCCAGTAGGCCACGAAGCGCCGGGCCGACGCCGCATCGTTCGCCACCGACATCGAACCGCCCCCTTCAGAGCCCGTCAGGTATGGCGTGGTGACGTGAATGCGCGGGCCTGGAGTAAAGCCGGAATCGACGTTGCGCTTGAGGTTGATATCGGCGTAGGGGGAGCGGGTCCCGGTGGTGCGCACCGAGGTGACACCGCTTGCAAGGTAGAGGCGGGGGCCGGTGTAGCTCATCGTGACCCCGACACCACCCGCCGCAGTGTAGAACATGTGGTCATGCATGCCGACGATCCCGGGGATGATCGTCATCCCGTCACCGCTCACGACCTGCGCCTCCTTCGGCACCTTCACGCTGCCGGCGGCACCAACGTCCTCGATGCGCCCGTTGCGGATCACCACGGTCTGGCCACGCTTCGCGGCGCCGCCCCGCCCGTCGATGACGCTGACATTGGTGATCGCGATGACGGCGCTGTCGCTGCTCACGTACTTCCGCACGTTCTCCGACAGCGTTGGCCGCTGCGCCGACAGCGCGCCAGGCAGCAGCAGCAGCAGGAATGCGAAGGTTCTCGATCGGTTCATTGGTCCCCCGTTTGGCAACTGGCTAGTTGACGCCCACGCGTCCGCGCACCGCATTGATCAGCTTGGTCGGGTCATAGGCCGCCCCGTCCTTGTATACCGTCACGACGTTCCGGATCACCGACGGATCAGCGACGAGGTCGCCGCGCAGGAGCACCAGGTCCGCCGTCTTGCCCTTCTCCACCGATCCGAGCTTGTCCGAGACGCCGAGCACCCGGGCGCCATTCCAGGACACGACCTGGACCGCCTGCTCCGCGGAGAGCCCGGACTCGCGCAGCAGTTCGTAACCCCGCTGGTCGCCGAATCCGGGCAGGGCGCCGCCATTGCCGGTCGGGTCGACGCCACTGCCGAGGATGCCCCCGGCGTCGTAGAACGCCTTGTCGAAGGCGAGCGATCGCCTGAAGCCATCGGCGGTGAACAGCCACGACTTCGTGGTGTCGATGTAGGCACGCTGGGCCAGGTATGCGGTCTTGACCGCCGGCGTCATCAGGTCGAGCGTCCGCTCGTCGGTGACCGGGCGACCCGGATAGAAGGCCTCGATCACCGCCATGGTCGTGGTCATCGACACCTTCTTCTGCACCATGAGGTCGATGAGGCTCTTCGCGACCGGCCCGTCACCGGTGGCCAGGGAGTCGAGCAGCTTGTAGACGTTGGGCGGACACTTGTCCGGCTCCTTCGTCGGGATGAAGTCGGTCGCCGTGAACGCACCGTGCGACAGGTCGTCGATCCCCAGCTCGATCGCCTCGCGGAAGGTCACCGAGCAAAGGTGACCGGTCGCCTTGATGCCGAGCCGGTGCGCCTCATCGATGGCCGCCTTCATCGAGGCCTTGGAGATGTCGGTGTAGAACTTGATCCAGGTGGCGCCCTCGTGTGCCCAGTAGGTAACGAAGGCCTTGGCCGCCGCGGGTTCGTCGGTGGCGAACATCTCGCCGCCACCGGCACCGCCGGTGAGGTACGGCGAGGTGACGTGAATGCGCGGCCCGGGCGTCTCACCCGAGTCGATCGACTTCTTCAGGTTGATATCGGCATAGGGCGAAATGCTGCCCGTGGTACGCACCGAGGTGACGCCGCTCGCCAGGTAGAGCCGCGGGCCGGTGAAGCTCATCTGGGTGCTGACGCCGCCAGCCGCCGAGTAGTACATGTGATCGTGCAGGCCCACGATGCCCGGGATCAGCGTCATGCCCGTCCCATCCACCACCTGCGCGCCAGCCGGTGGCTTCACCTTCGATGAAGGGCCGACGTCAGCGATGCGATTGCCGCTGATCACGACGGTCTGGCCCGTCATGGCCGGCGTCCCCTTCCCGTCGATCACCGTCACGCCCGTTATGGCGACGACCGCGCTGTCGCTGGCCAGGTAGATCCGGACAGTTGACGACAGGGGCGCCCGCTGCGCCTGAACTCCGCCGGGGACGAGGAGCGAAAGCGCGATGAACCCGGTGACCAGCCTCATGATCCCTCCACGTCAAAGTGCATCATCATCCCTGCCTGCAGGTGCTCGGCGATATGGCAGTGCAGCATCCAGCGTCCGGGGTTGGACATCTCGACCAGCAGGTCGAGCGACCCGGCGGCGGGGAGCAGGACCGTGTCCTTCCAGACTGGATTCTCGTTCGGCGTACCGTTCACCGCCAGCACGAGGAATCGCTGGCCATGGATATGGATGGGGTGGTGCATGCCGTGGAGGGTATTTCGGGTCCCGACCAGGCGCAGCCGCACCAGCTCGCCCTGCCTGAACGCCAGTGGATGTCCATGTTCTCCGCCCCGGTGTCGGGGTCCCGGAGGATCCAGTGCACCTGCGACCCGGTCGTGGCGTAGTTCATCCCGGGCATGGTGCCCTCCCACTCGACCGGATTGAAGTAGATCGAGTCGAGCCGCATGAGCTGCTCGCTGACAAACGGGCAGGCCGGTAAAGCGGGCCGAAAGCTCGAGCGTATGCTGCGGCGGACGCCCGACATCGTCGCGGACGAGCGCGCGAGTGGCTCGGCATCGCGCCCCGCGGCGGTCACCCTGGCCCCCGAAGTCGCGGCGCGAACCTCTCGACCGCGATGGATCCCAGGGTATCCGTAACACTGAAGAAGCGCCCGTAGAGGTGATCGATGGCCGCGGACGCGGTTGACCAGCGGACACGGTTCCCGGCGCTCCCACCGTCACATCGACGACATATCGCTCGGCCGGTGCGATGACCACGCTCTCGACCCTGACCGCGTGTCGCGTATGCACCCTGGTCGGAGCCGACCAGCTCCATGCGCAGCACCAGGAACGAGCGACAGGTTGAAGGTGCGGGTATTGGAGACATTGGTCAGGTAGAGGCGCAGCGTCTCGTCCGGCCGCGCGTGCGCCTGCCAGCTGGCTCGCCGTTCACCAGCATCACGTTGCCGAAGCGACCCATCGCCGCATGCGTGGGTGTGGTGGCCCCGTAGGGAACCAGCCCATCCTGCCGACCAGCAGGTCATCCAGCACCAGGAACTCCTCGCGCAGGGCCGGCGCCGGCGCCGGACCGGCCGCGCCCACGAAGATGTTGCCGTACAGGCCGAGATCCTGCTGGATGTCCTCCCGCACATGCGGGTGATACCAGAAGATGCCCGCGTCGGGAAACTTCAGCTCGTAGGTGAACGTGGCGCCGGGCGGCACGGCAGGATGGGCGTCATCCGGCACGCCGTCGAACTGGTTGTCGAGCCGGATACCGTGCCAGTGCACCGTGGTGGGCATCGAGCAGGTTGTTCTTGAGCCGACCGTGATGCGCGGCGACCTTGCTCACCGAGATCAGCGGGCCGGGATACTGGCCGTTGAACCCGAACATGGTGTAGCTCCGGCCGGCGATCGACCGATTGACCACGCCGGCGGCAAGGTCGAGCGTGTCGCCATCCCCGAGCCTCACCACTTCACGCGGGCGCGCCACCGGCGCCAGTGAATCGGGCGCCGGGAGCCAGGGAGCTTCCGCCGGCCGAAGTGCCATCTCCGACGGGAGCATGTCGAGGCCGGGAAACATCGGGGCTTCGACCCAGGCAAGGGCACCGCTTCCGTCCATGGAGTGGTGCTCGTGACCGGACATCCCCGTCATGCCGGCCATGTTCTTCATGCCGGCGCCGCTGTCCCTCGTCATTGCACCAAGGAAAAACTGATAGGTGTCTGCCGGGCGCATGCGGTCGCCGGCGCTCTCACCGCGGAGCACCACGCGGCCCCGCATTTCGGCGACGCCGGTATCTGCCTCGGCACTGATGAGCACGAGAAATCGATCGAAGGTGACGGGTCCAACCACTTTGGGCGCGGACCCAATCACGCCCAGTCGCCGGAGTGGCGTCAGCGAGGGTGGCGCCGCCCAGATCACGAACCCGGATCGCTTGCCACTGGGCAGCGGTGGAAGCGTGCCGCTGTACGACACCTCGAGATTCCAGCGCAGCGTCCCCTCCGGCGAAACGGCCACCGTGAACGGACCCGGAATCCAGCGCATCTCGGCCCACCCCTGTGCCGCGATACCCGGCGCGCCGTAGAGATGGATGCAATACAGGTCCGGGCTCGCGCCACTCGCCGCGAGGCGCGGACAATCGCCGGGCTCCTGCGCCGCGGCGACCAGGGGAAAGAACAGGGTGAGCAGCAGACGGAGACGCACGGCCACAGGCATCCGTAAGACTACCGTGATGGAGCGCATTGCAGGGACTGAGCTGCGACAACACAAAGGGGTATCCGTGACCGAATACCCTTTCGCGCGTCGATCACTGGGGCGGCTGGGGTCGAACCAGCAACCTCCCGGTTAACAGCCGGGCGCTCTGCCAGTTGAGCTACACCCCAAGGGGAAGGCCCGCCGGATCCGGACTGGCGGGTCAACGACTCTAGGCCATGAAGCGGCCCCGGTCAAGCCGTTTGCCGTGCTTGACCTGCCCCTCGGATGAGCGGTACCGTACCAATGCCCGCCGTTGCGATGCCATCCGCGATCGTCCACCAGGAAGAATGGACGTTGCAGGCCGCCACCTCTGCCCCCATGGGGATAATACGTCGCCCCTGCCGCCCGCCTGTGCACTTGTCCTCGCGGCCCGCCGCGCGCCGGACAACTCCCTGGACCGGGTTCTCGATGTCGTGCTTTCCTGCGCAGGGTCGAACATTCTGCGCGCGGTCTACGTCGTGGTTGATGGTGCATCGCCCTGGCCGGAGCTGGATGAAAGGCGTGACGTGATCGTGATCCATGCGCCCGTCGCATCGCCAGACGTCTTTCTCAACGTTCGGATCGGGCTCGAACGGATCGTCGCTTCATTGCCAAGAGGCCCGGCGGCTGTAGTCTTGATCGAGGGAACCGAGCCGCCACCGGAGCGGGATGCCATCGTGGAGGTCGTGCGACGCTGGCGGGTCGGGGGCGCCGCGGCCGTCCGGTCGTCCTGTTCCGCGTCGCCGGCGAAACAAGGACGGCCCATCCTGCTCGACCGGTCACTCTGGCCCCGGGCAATGCACCTCACCAGCAAACACGACCTCGATACCCTGCTGCACTCGGTGGCGGTCGAGACGGTAGACCTTTCATCGAAGGATCCTGCCTGAATGCAGTTCCTCTTCACCGGTGCGGCCGAGGTAAAGGCATCCCGCCCCGCGGTCTGGGCCCGGCTGATGGACCCGCGTTTCGTCGCGGCGTCAGCGCCCGGCGTCGAGTCCATCGAGCAGGTGGATGCCACGCGCTACAAGGTGCACTCGGCCTTCGGCATCGGGGCCATGAAGTTCCGCTTCACGCTCGAACTCGAGATCGGTGAGCTGACCGAGCCCGAGCGCGCCACGATGTGGGCGCGTGGCACGGGGCCCGGCTCCGATGTGGCGATCACCTCGGGAATCCATCTCGTGGAAGCGGCGCCAGGGCACACGATCATCAACTGGAAGTCGGACAATGCGGTCACCGGGGCCATCGCTGACATCGGCGGCCGGCTGATCGAGAGTGCGGCCCGCAAGGTCACGGAAGAATTCTGGCTGGATTTCGCCCGACGCATCGATCTCGCGGTTGCGTGACGCGACCGCGCGCCTCGCTGGGACCTGCCCACAACAAATCCCGCCCGCAATACGTATGACTGCTGATACCACGGCGTTCCCCTAGCAGAACAAGGTCACACTCATGCTTCACGATCTGGACCAGCGACCCCCGGCCTGGCGCTACGGACTCGGCATCCTCGCCGTCCTGCTCGCGGCGCTCGTCACCATGGCGTCACAGTACTTCGGCCTGGCTGACAGGTCGGCCGCCTTCCTGGCGGCCATCCTCCTCACCGGCTGGTACGCCGGCATGGGGCCGATGGTTGTCACCCTGGTGCTCTCGACGCTGACCTTCGACTACCTCTTCCTGACGCCACTGCACACGCTGGGTCTCCAGTGGCGGGCCGATCCCTACCTGATCTGGTTCCTCATCTTTGCCCTGCTGGCCGGCTGGTTCAGCCTGGCGCGCCGTCGGAACGCGCTCCTGCTCGAGGAAACGCGCAGTGAGCTGGAGGCGCGGGTGGCCGCGCGCACCACCGAGCTCAAGCGGAGCGAGGCATTCCTCATCGCAGGCCAGCGGATGAGCCATACCGGAAGCTTCTCGAGACGCGTGGACACCGGCGAGGCCTCCTGGTCGGACGAGGTGTACCGGATCTATGGCCTCGATCCCCGCACCAGCACGCCACCGCGCGACCTGCGCACCAGGGTGGACGGGGTACAAGTGCAGCGCGCCGGCTGGCATCCCGACGACCAGGAGCGGGCGGCCGCAACCATCGCGGCCGCCATTCGAGAGCGCCGCGGCTATGAGATCGACCTTCGCGTGGTACGCGCGGATGGCAGCGTGCGATACGTCCACAGCGTGGCCCAGGCAGTGTACGATGCCAACGGCGAGGTGGCCGAGTTCATCGGCGTGCTCATGGACATTACCGCGCGTCGCCGGACCGAGCGCGCGCTGCGCCGGTCACGGGTGCGTGCCCTCGAGAATCGCTTTGCCGCGGTCCTTGCGGAACGGACGCGGCTGGCGCGCGAGATCCACGACACGCTGCTGCAGGGATTCACCGGCGTCGCCCTCCAGCTGGTCGCCGTGGCCAATCGGGTTGGCGGAGAGCCCGAGACGGCGTCATCCCTGCGCGACGTCGTGAGACTGGCCCAGCGGACGCTGGAAGACGCGCGTCGCGCCGTGTGGGACATGCGCGCCCCATCGCTTGCGAGCGGCGAGCTGCCGGCCATCCTCCGCATCGCCGCGGAGGACGGGACACGCGGGACGGGCCTCGATCTCGACTACTCGGTCGATGGAGAGCCGCGGCCGCTCGAGGCCGAGGTGCAGGCCGTCGTCTTCCGGGTCCTGCAGGAGGCCATTGCGAATGCGGTGAAGCATGCGGCGGCGCGCCGACTGCGGGTGCGCTGCTCCTACGATGTCCGGTGCCTTCGCCTTTCCATCGCCGATGACGGCGCCGGCTTCCAGGTGGACCCCGACTTCCGGGCTTACGGCGGGCACTGGGGCCTGCTTGGAATGCGGGAACGGGCGAGCCAGGTCGGCGCCAAGGTCTCAGTGCGCAGTGCCCCGGGCGAGGGCACCGAGATCCTGCTCGCCGTGCCGTACGCGGCCTAGCCATCGACCAGGACGGCTCCAACCCGAATGGGGAATTGTCCGCCCTGACGCTGCGCGGTTGTTTCGGTCATGGCTAGAGGAGTCGCAGGTTGACCGTGGCGAGCAGTTCGGCGGGCTCGATCGCCAGGCGCATCCGCGTCCTGGTGGCGGACGACCATCCGGTGGTTCGGGCTGGCCTCTCCGCAGTACTGATGCAGGAGGCTGATCTCGAGATCGTCGCCCAGGCCGAGAACGGTGAGCGCGCCGTGGCACTGTATCGCGCGCTCCGGCCCGACGTGGTGCTGATGGACCTTCGCATGCCCGTCATGGAGGGCGTCGAGGCCATCAAGCAGATCACCGGCGAGTTCCCGCAGGCGCGCATCCTGGCCCTGACGACCTATGAAGGCGATGCGGACATCCGGCGGGCGCTCGATGCGGGCGCCAGCGGATACCTCCTGAAGGACATGCTGCTCACCGACGTGATCCAGGCCGTTCGCGCCGTGGAGCGTGGCGAGCAGGTGATCCCGATCCCGGTGGCCGACAGGCTCAACGAGTTCCCCGAGCGCAGCACACTCACCGAACGCGAGCTGGAAATCCTGGAACTGGTCGCCAAGGGGCTTCGCAACAAGGAAGTCGCGAAGGTCATTGGGCGCACCGACGAGACCGTCAAGATCCACCTGAAGAACATCTTTGCGAAACTGAGGGTGGCCGACCGTACCGAGGCGGTGACCGTGGCGCTCTCGCGCGGCCTGATTCACCTCGATGGGTGAGCGCATGCCACGATACCTCGTCCTTGTCGTGGCCCTCGCGGCCTGGCCCGCCCCGGCGCGGGCCCAGAACCCGGACACCACCCGGATCACGGCCAGCTTCCTGCCGTCCATGGTCACCGACTCGGACGCTCTCGGGCCGCGCATGTCACTGGCGACCGTGATCGAGCAGACCACCCTGCACAGTCCTGACATCGTCGCGGCCAACGGCGCCGTGCGCACCAGTCGCTCCGCGCAGCGAGTCGCGATCGGGAACTATCTCCCCGACGTCTCGCTCAACGGGATCGCGGTGCGGAGCAACCAGGTGGTCGCGGGCGCCAGCGGCCAGATCGTCGCGGATGGTGGATATGGCGGCGGGGTGAACGCGACGGTGCCACTCTTTACCGGGGGGTTTCGCGGGGCCGTGCGCCGCGAGACCAATGCCCAGGCGCATGCAGCCGACGCCGGGCTGGTACTGCAGCAATACAGCACCATCCTGCAGGCGACGGTCGGTTACTTCGAGGTACTGCGCGGGCATGCACTGGTGCACGTGGCCACCGACGGCCTCGCGGTATCCGAGCGGGGCCTGTCGTATGCGCGGACCCGCGCCGGCGCCGGCACCGTCACGCCATCCGATGTCCTGCGGGCGCAGCTCGCGGTCACCCAGTCGCGGCGCCAGTTGCTCGCCGCATACGATACGCTCAACTCCGGCGCGGCAGCACTCGGCCGGCTGGTCGGCGCCGATGGCCTGGTGGACGCGGAACCGCCCGCGACACTCGACCCGACACCGCTCGCGTTGCCCGACTCCGAGATCGTGAAGCTTGCAGCGACCGAGGCGCCGGCCGTGCTGCAGGCGGACCAGCAGCAGGTCGCGGCAAAGGCCAGCATCGGCGCGGCCAGGTCACAGTACTTCCCCCAGATCTTTGCGGGTGCGGGCTACAACGTGGCACATGAGGCGGCGGTGCCGGGGGCGCTTCGGCAGGGCTGGATCCTGCAGCTCGGTGCGTCGCTGCCGCTCTTCAACGGTTTCCAGCGTGAGGACTCGGTGACGCGCGCCGAGGTCTCCTCCGCCATCGCGACCAGCACGGCGCTGGACACGCGGCGCGTCAGTCGCGCCGAGGCACTCCGGCTGCTGGGAAACCTGCATGTGGCGGAGCAGGACGTGAAGCTCACGCGCGAAGCCGTGCAGGTCGCGGGCGAGGACCTTCGCGTGATCACCGTCCGCTATCGCGCGGGCATTGCGACCATCCTGGACCAGGTGACCTCCCAGCAGAACGTGGTCACCGCGCAGCTGGCGCTGGTCAGCGCACAATTCACCTATCACGTCGCCCGTGCCGCGCTCGAAGCGCTGCTCGGGCGGGAATTGTAGGCCGGCCATGATGTGGCTGGTCCGGATCGCCCTGAGCCGCCCGTACACCTTCGTGTGCGGCTCGATCCTGATCCTCATTGCCGGCATCGTGGCGATGCTCACCATGTCGGTGGACATCTTCCCGGACATCCCGATCCCGGTGGTGACGGCGGTGTGGACCTATGCCGGCATGTCCCCGGAGGAGATGGAGCAGCGCATCACGAGCAACGTGGAGCGGGCCTACTCCACCACGGTTAGCGGCATCGAGCACATCGAGTCGCAGTCCATTGCTGGCACCGCGCTGGTCAGGGTCTACTTCCATCCTGATGCCGACCTGCCAACCGCCATGACGCAGCTGACCGGCATTTCCCAGACGATGCTCCGGGCGCTGCCGCCGGGCATCCAGCCGCCGATCATCATCCAGTTCAACGCGACCGACGTCCCGATCATGCAGATCGGCGTGGCGAGCGACACGCGGTCCGAGAGCGACGTAGCGGACTACGCGACCAACTTCGTGCGCACGCCGCTGGCACGATCCAGGGCGCGACCGTGCCGTATGCGTCGGGCGGCGCACCGCGACTCATCAACGTCGACATCGACCCGGAGCGCGCTGTACAGCAAGGGGCTCTCCCCGTCGGACGTGAGCTCCGCGGTGAACGCGCAGAACGTCATCCTGCCGGCCGGGACGGCCAAGCTCGGCACGCGCGAGTATCACGTGCGCCTCAACTCGAGCCCGGACATCGTCGTCGGAGCTCAACGACGTGCCGATCAAGGAAGTGAACGGCGCGATGGTGTACCTCAGGGACGTGGCGCAGGTTCGCGACGGCGCCGGGGTGCAGACCAACATCGTGCGGGTCAACGGACATCGCGGCGTGTACCTGACCATCCTGCGCAACGGCAAGGCGTCGAGCCTCGCCATCGTCAACCGGGTCAAGGCGATGCTGCCGCAGATCACCAGGACGCTGCCGGACGACGTCAAGCTGCAGCTCCTGCTCGACCAGTCGCTTTTCGTCCGGGCCTCGATCAACGGCGTCATCCGCGAGGCCATCATCGCGGCCTGTCTCACGGCCCTGATGATCCTGCTGTTCCTGGGGAGCTGGCACAGCACCTTCATCGTGGCGACCTCGATTCCGCTCGCGATCCTGAGCTCCATCATCGCGCTGTGGGCCACCGGCCAGACGCTCAACGTGATGACGCTGGGCGGACTGGCCCTGGCCGTCGGCATCCTGGTGGACGACGCCACGGTGGAGATCGAGAACATCAATCGCAACATGGCGGAGGGAAAGGAGATCCTGTCACGCGATCATGGACGGTGCGGCGCAGATCGCCACGCCCACGTTCGTGTCCACACTCGCGATCTCCATCGTGTTCGTCCCGATCTTCTTCCTGTCGGGACCGGCCGCGGCACTCTTCCGGCCGCTCGCCATGGCCGTCGTCTTCGCGGTGCTGGCCTCCTATCTGCTGTCGCGTACCGTGGTCCCGACCATGGCGCGCTACCTCCTTGCGGGCGACGCGCATCGCATCGCCGAGGCGGCCGCCGGCCGGCCGGTGCCGGAGCACGAGCAGGGGCGCCTCGAACGGATCAGCACGCGATTCGAGGCGGCCTTTCATCGCTTCCGCGAGTCCTATGAAAAGCTGCTGGAGCGGGCGCTCGGCAAGCCGCGAGTCGTGCTCGGCGTCGCCGGAGGGTTCGTACTGCTCTCCGGGCTGCTCGTGCCGCTCATCGGCCGCGACTTCTTCCCGCTGGCCGACGCCGGCGCGTTCCAGCTCCACGTGCGCGTCCCGGCCGGAACGCGCATCGAGGAGACGGAGCAGATCTTCGCCCAGGTGGAGCGCGCGATCCGGCAGATCATCCCGGACGGGGAGGTCCTGCAGACGCTGGACAACATCGGCCTCGGCGTCAGCGCCATCAACCTCGCCACCAGCAGCAGCGCCACGGTCACCGCGGCGGATGGCGACATCCTGGTGACGCTGGCGCATGACCGGACGGCGAGCACCGCGACCTACATGCGGCGACTGCGGCAGCAGCTTCCGCGCGCAGTTCCCCGGCGTGACGTTCTTCTTCCAGCCGGCCGACATCGTGAACCAGGTGCTCAACCTCGGGCTCCCGGCGCCGATCGACGTGCAGGTGGTCGGCCGGGACAAGACCGCGAACTACAACTTTGCCCTCAAGCTGGTCCAGCGCTTCCGCGAGCATCCCGGGCGCGGTGGACGTGCGGATCCAGCAGGTGCCCAATGTGCCGGAGCTCCTGTTCAGCGTCGATCGCGTCCGGGCGCAGCAGCTGGGCCTCACGCAGCGCGACGTGGCCAACAACCTGCTCATTTCGCTGAGCTCGAGCGGCCAGAACGCGCCGAATTTCTGGCTCAACAAGCAGAATGGCGTGAGTTACAGCGTCGCAGTGCAGACGCCGCAATACAAGCTGCATTCGATGGAGACACTCTCCAATACGCCGGTGACCGCGCCCGGGCTGGACGCGCCGCAGCTGTTCGGCAACCTGGCCACGTCGGTGCGCCATACGACGCTCGGCGTGGTGAGCCACTACAACGTGCAGGCCGTGACTGATGTCTACCTCGCCGCCGACGAGCGTGACCTGGGAGGCGTGGCAAGCGACGTGGACAAGGTGATCGACAGCCTGCGACCGGAGCTGGCCAAGGGCAGCGTCATCAACGTGCGGGGCCAGGTGGCGAGCATGCGCACATCGTTCACGAGCCTTGGCCTCGGGCTGGTCTTCGCGATGGTGCTGGTCTACCTGCTGCTGGTGGTCAATTTCCAGTCGTGGCTCGATCCGCTGGTGATCATCATGGCGTTGCCGGGTGCCCTGGCCGGCATCGTGTGGATGCTCTTCGTGACGCAGACCACGTTCAACGTCCCCTCGCTCATGGGCGCGATCATGGCCATGGGGGTCGCCACCGCCAACAGCGTCCTGCTCATCACCTTTGCCGACGAGCAGCGGCAGGAGGGCAAGAACGCCCTGCAGGCGGCGCTCTCGGCCGGCTCCGTGCGCCTGCGCCCGGTCTGCATGACCGCGCTCGCCATGGTCATCGGCATGCTGCCGATGGCGCTCGGGCTGGGCGAGGGCGGCGAGCAGAACGCGCCGCTTGGCCGTGCGGTCATCGGCGGCCTCATCGTCGCGACGCTCTTCACGCTCTGCGTGGTACCAGTGATCTACAGCCTGCTGCGCAAGGCGCCGCCTGCTGCACCAGTCGTCATTCCGGAGGGACACGTATGACTGCGGCACGCGGCGCCACGATCGTCGTCGTTCTCCTGGCGGTGGGATTCGCCGTCGGCTTCTATCCGCGCATCAGTCGCCGGCAGCGGCTTGCCGCGGTGGTCGCGGACAATTCCACGGTGCCGGTCGTCGGCGTGGTGGCGGTGAACCCGTCACCCAGCGGTACAAGCGTCACGCTGCCAGGCACGGTAACCGCCATCGAGAACAGCCCGATCTACGCTCGCGCCCCGGGCTACGTCGCCAGGCGGTATGTCGACATCGGGTCGCGAGTAAAAAAGGGCCAGCTGCTCGCCGAGGTGGAGGCACCGGAACTCGACCAGCAGGTGGAGCAGGCCCGCGCCGAAGTGGCGCAGGCCAGCGCGTCGCTGGAACTGGCCCGGCAGGAACTGGCGCGATGGAAGTCGATGATGTCCGACAGCGCCGTCACGGCCGCCGAGCTGGACCAGAAGCAGGCGGCGTTCAACACCACGACCGCGACGCTCAACAGCGCCAAGGCGAACCTGAACCAGCTCGAACAGCTGCAGCGCTACAAGAACGTGGTCGCGCCCTTCACCGGCGTCATTACCGCGCGCAACGTCGACGTCGGTGCCCTGGTCGGCACCGCGGGTGCGGTCAGTGGCCAGTTGCCGTCCGGCGCGGGCAGCGCGGCCGGGAGCCTGTTCCAGATGGCGCGGGTCGACACGCTGGCCATCTACATCTCGGTGCCGGAGGACAATGCCGGCGCCATCCGGGTCGGCAAGGTGGCCAGCGTCACCATTCCTTCCATGCAGGGTGACACCGTGCGCGGGGTGATCGCCCGCACCTCGAATGCGCTCGACCCCGCGGCGCGGACGCTGCTCACCGAGGTTGACGTTCCCAATCCGAAAGGCGCGTTTCTTCCGGGTTCATATGCCCAGGTGACGCTGGCGCTGGAGCAGGGCGCAACCGGCATCCGGCTCCCCGCAGCCGGACTGATCGTACGGGATGGACCGCCCAAGGTCGCCATCGTGGGAGCCGATTCCACGGTGCGCTATGTCACCGTCACCATCGGCCGCGACTACGGGGCATGGGTCGAGGCGAAGAGCGGGCTGTCTGACGGTGACCTGGTCGTCCTGAATCCACCGGACGACCTGCGGGAGGGGCAGAAGGTGCGCCCGAAGGTGCAGGCACCGACGGACAAGCCGGTGACCTGCGCCCGTGCCCGCCGGGGGTCAAGCCGGGGAAGCCGTGATGCGTCCCCTGGTGTAACCTTGACGGCGAAAGGGAGCACCAGGTCATGACGAGGGAGCACGACAATCCGGACCTGGGCATCCGCCGGGCCACCATCGACGACGCGCCGGTCCTCGCGGACCAGCGCGTCGCGATGTTCCGCGAAATGGGCAGGGTCCTTCCAGAGAGCGAGCCGGCACTCCATCAGCAGTCGCTTGCCTACCTCAAGTCCGCCATGCCATCGGGCGAGTACGTCGCCTGGGTGACGTATCGCACCGGGGCACCGGCCACTGTCGTGGCGGGCGCCGGCGTGCAGTTGCGACCGTTGATGCCGCGGCCGGACGCAGGTGGTGCGAGGATCCTGGTCGGCGGCGAGGGACTGGTGCTCAACGTCTATGTGGACCAGGCGTGGCGGCGGCGCGGGCTCGCCCGGCGGCTCATGCTCGAACTCATCGCCTGGGCACCTTCGGCCGGGATTGTCCGGCTCGTGCTGCATCCGTCAGAGGAGGGGCATCCGCTGTATGCCGCCCTCGGGTTCGTGCAGACCAACGAGATGCGCTACTCTCACCCGCTGTGAGTTCCCCAGAGATCGC
Organism: uncultured Gemmatimonadales bacterium; assembly: GCA_963846945.1. Taxonomy (GTDB): domain Bacteria; phylum Gemmatimonadota; class Gemmatimonadetes; order Gemmatimonadales; family GWC2-71-9; genus JAGGAG01. The sequence continues at coordinate 92,301 of CAWJXX010000008.1, forward strand.
GGCACGTCCGCTATCTTCGATGCCATGAACCGCGTGACCCTCGCCGTGGCGAGCGCCATTTTCGTCACTGCGCCGCTGATTGCGCAACAGCCGACTGCCGCAACGCGCACAAGCCCGACGGTCCCGGTTTCGGGAAGCCTTCGCGTAGACAGTTTGTCCCCACCGCTCCGGCTCACGCGACAGGAAGCGATCGCCATGGCGCTCGCGAACAACCCCACGATCGTGGTGGCGCGTGAACAGGTGGAACAGGCGCGCGCACGGGTAACCCAGGCGACCGCGTTTCCCGACCCGACCTTCGGGTTCACCGTACAGGGACTGCACAATCCGGTCTGGCCCAATCCATGGCTCGAGACCGACCTCTTCTTCGGCGTCACCCTTCCCTTCCCGCACAAATTCTTCCTTCGCAGCCAGGTCGCCAACGGTGACGTCGGCGCACTCGAAGCGGCCTATCGGCTGCAGCGGCAGCAGGTGGCGAACGAGACGGCCGTTGCCTATGACTCGCTGCTGGTTGCGCTCGGGCCACCGGGAAAATCGCGACCTGGCCAAGCAGCTGACCGCAGACTTCCTCAAGAAGACCGAGGCCCGTTTTGCCGCGGGGACGACCCCGCGCCTCGATGTCGTGCGGGCGCAGGTGGGCGTGGCGCAGGCGGAGAATGACTACATCGCGAACGAGCGCGGAATCGCAAACGCCCGCGCCGCGCTCAACCGGCTGCTGGGGCGCATTCTCGGCTCCTCGGTGGAAGCCCTCGATACGCTCGCGATCGTGCCGGTTCCCACCGATTACGATCGACTGGAAAAAGTCGCCATGCAGCAGCGGCCCGAGCTGTATGCGATCACCAGCCAGCTCGCGGCCGCTGGTGCGGCGCGAACGCTCGCGCAGGAGTACCTGCTGCCCGACCTCAACCTGAGCGTGGAGTACGACCACCCTGGCTTCGGCGTCCCGTCGTCGTTCACCAGCGGGATCAGCGTTGCCGTCCCGCTTCTCTTCTGGCAGCACCAGGGCGGCGAGGTGGCAGAGGCGCGGCATCACGAGCTGGAATTGCTGGCGGCACAAAGGGACGCCATCGGACAGGTCGGGCAGGACCTCCGCAACGCGTTTGCAGCCGCGAGCACCAGCTACCAGCAGGCCGTGTTCATCCGCGACGAACTCCTGCCGAGCGCCGATGAGCAATACCAGATCGCCATCAAGTCCTACACCCTCGGCGGTTCGTCCGCGCTCGAGGTCCTCGACGCCCGTCGCACGCTCATCGATGCGCGGGACCAGTACTATTCCGCACTCGGCGCCCTCAATGATGCCGTGGCGGACCTGGAACGCGCCGTTGGCGCCCCCCTCGATACCGTGCCTGCCGATGCCAAGAGCAACTAGCCACGTTCCCGCGCTTGCCGGCATGCTTGCCGTCCTCGCCGCCTGTTCCGGCAAGCCGTCGCCCGCGCGGCACGCCGCGCCGGCCGACAGCAGCAGTGACCCGAAGAATGCCCCGATGACACTTTCGGCCGAACAGCGCGGGCACCTGACCATTGTCCCGGTGACGACGGTGGTGTACCGGCCGACCGTGCACGCCCCCGGGACGGTGGCGTTCGACGGCAACATCTCGACCCAGGTGCTGGCGCCGATCTCCGGTCCCGTGGTACGGGTCCTGGTGGATGTCGGCACGGCAGTCCACAAGGGCGATCCGCTGGCCGTGCTCTCCTCGCCCGACTTCGCCACGGCCGTTTCCGCCTATCGCAAGGCACTCGCGGCCTCGACGCAGGCCAGGGACGTCGCCGAGCGGAACGCCGAGCTCTACAAGGCCGACGGCATTGCGAAGCGGGACGTCGACCAGTCGGTGGTCGATGCGGAATCCGCCGCGGCGGATCGCGACGCGGCGCGCCAGCAGCTGCAGGCGCTCGGCGTCGATGCCGCCACGCTCGCCGCCCTCGAAGCCGGGAAGCACGACGTCCCGGTGCAGGCATTCATCCACGCCCCGCTCGACGGCACCGTCGTCGAGCGACTGATCAACCCGGGCCAGCTCCTGCAGGCCGGCACCACTCCCTGCTTCACCGTCGCAGACGTGTCGCGCATGTGGGTGCTCGCGAACGTGTTCGAGTCCGACCTGGCATACGTGGCGCGCGGAGACCACGCCGAGATCACCGGCGCCGCCATTGCGCAGCCGATCAAGGGCATCACCGACTACGTCTCCGCCATGGTGGACCCGGGGACGCGCGCGACGAGCGTGCGGATCGAGGTGCCCAACGTGGGGCACGTGCTCAAGAAGGACATGTACGTGGAGACGGCGATCCAGTCATCGCGCACCGTGAGCGGGATCCTGATCCCGGTGTCGGCCGTCCTGCGCGATGACGACAACCTGCCCTTCGTCTTCATCGAGACGACCGCCGGCTCCTTTGCCCGTCGCCAGGTGACGCTGGGCAACCGCATGGGTGACCGCTACGAGGTACGCAGCGGCCTCGCCGACGGCGAGCATGTGATCGCCGAAGGCGGACTCTTCCTCGAATTCGCGCAGAACCAGTGAAGATCGAGGGGCCGGCGTCGCCCGAACCCCGCTCGCGCTCGTTCATCGACGCCGTGGTGGCGGCGTCGCTCGACCAGTGGCCCATCGTCGCGTTCCTGGCCCTGCTGGTCGTGGGTGTCGGGACCTGGTCGTTCCTGCGCCTTCCGGTGGACGCCTATCCCGACCTCTCGCCCCCGATGGTCGAGATCGTGACACAATGGCCGGGGCACGCGGCCGAAGAAGTCGAACAGCTGATCACCGCGCCGATGGAACTGGGGATGAATGGCCTCCCCGGCCTCAAGGTGATGCGGTCGATCTCCCTCTACGGCCTCTCCGACGTTCGCCTCACGTTCAACGACGGCACTGACGACTACTTCGCCCGGCAGCGGGTGTTCGAGCGGCTGCCCGACATCGCCCTGCCGCCCGGGCTCACGCCCTCGGTATCGCGCCTCTTCTCGCCCTCGGGCCTGGTCTATCGCTATGTGATCGACAGCCCCGATCGGTCGCCGATGGAGCTCAAGGTCATCCAGGACTGGATCCTGGAACGCCAGTATCGCTCGGTGCCGGGCGTGGCCGACATGAGTTCACTGGGCGGCGAGACGATGCAGTACCAGGTCGTGATCGATCCGGTGCGCCTGGCCAGCCGGGGCCTGACGGTCCCGATGATCTCCACCGCCCTCTCCGACCAACAACGGGAATGCCGGCGGCGGTTTCTATTCCGAGGGAGGCCAGTTCTACTACGTGCGCGGCCTGGGTCGCATGGTGACGACCGAGGACGTGGGGCGGACGGTGCTGGCGGTGAAGAACGGGACACCGGTGCTGGTGAAGGATGTCGGCGAGGTCGTGGTGGGCGCGGCACCGCGCCTCGGGCAGTTCGGGTTCAACGACCGGAATGATGCGGTCGAAGGCGTCATTCTCATGACGCGCGGCGAGCAGGCCCAGACCGTCCTCAAGGGCGTCGAGGCCAAGACCCGGGAACTCAACGACTCGATCCTCCCCAAGGACGTGAAGGTCCAGCCCTATTACGACCGCAGCGAACTGATCGCGCTCACGACCCACACCGTGCGCGAGAACCTGCTGCGCGGGATCGTGCTGGTGCTCCTGGTGCTCATGTTCTTCCTGTACGACATCCGCAGCGGCCTCATCGTAGCCACGACGATCCCACTCTCGCTGCTTTTTGCGTTCATCCTGCTCGACCTCCGTCACGTGCCGGCCAACCTCCTGTCCATCGGTGCCATCGACTTCGGCATCATCGTGGACGGGGCCGTGGTGATGGTCGAGAACATCTTCCGGCAGCTGGCACTGCGGAAAGACGAGGATGTAAGCGTGCGGGAGGTGATCCTGGCAGCGGCATCCGAGGTGGATCGCCCGATCCTCTACGCCGTGGCGGTCATCATCGCCGGGTTCCTGCCGATCTACGTGCTCGCGGGCCCCTCGGGCACCCTGTTCCGCCCGATGGCCGACACCACGATCTTCGCGCTTCTGGGCTCGCTGATACTCACGCTGACGCTGCTGCCGGTGCTCTGCTACTTCATCCTGGGCGGCCGGGCGCGCGAGCGGCACAATCCGGCCTTCGAATGGATCCGCCGCCATTACGCGCGCGGCCTGGCGTGGTCGCTGGAGCATCCCTGGCGGGTCATCGGCGGCTCGACGGTATTGCTGCTGGTGGGACTGGCGCTGGTGCCCACGCATCGGCGCCGAGTTCATGCCAAAGCTCGATGAGGGCGCGCTGTGGGTGCGCTCCACCATGCCGTACACGATCTCGTTCGAGGAGAGCTCGCGCCTGGTTCCGCAGATCCGCGACATCCTGCGCTCCTTCCCGCAGGTGACGGTCGTGGCCGACGAGCACGGGCGCCCGGACGATGGCACCAACCCGACCGGCTTCTTCAACGCGGAGTTCTACGTCGGGCTCAAGCCGTACAGCGAGTGGACGGGTCCCATCCGCACCAAGCAGCAGCTCGTGGATTCCATCGACGCCAAGCTGGCCTCGTTTACCGGGGTCAACTTCAATTTTACCCAGCCGGCCGAGGATGCCGTGAACGAGGCGGAGACCGGCCTCAAGAGTTCGCTCGACGTGAAGGTGTTCGGGCCGGACCTGGAGCTGCTCGAGAAGAAGGGTGGCGAGATCAAGAACGTGATCGAGCAGGTGCCCGGCATCGCGCACGTCACGGTGGTGCAGGAACTGGGACAGCCCAGCCTTACCGTGAGCATCGACCGCGCGCGCACCGCGCGCTACGGCATCAACGTGGACGACGTGAACGGGTTGATCGAGGCGGCGGTCGGTGGCAGCGCCGCCACGACCATTGCCCAGGGCGAGCGCACCTTTGACCTGGTGGTGCGGCTGCGGCCGGAGTTCCGGCGCACGCCGGAGGACATCGGCAACATCCTGGTCGCGGCGCCGGGCGGACAGCAGATCCCGATGCGCGAACTCGCCGACATCAAGCTCGCGAGCGGCGCCGCGTTCATCTACCGGGAGGACAACTCCCGCTTCATCGGCATCCAGTATTCGGTGGAGGGCCGGGACCTCGCCGGCGCCGTGCAGGAGGCCCAGCGCAAGGTGGCCTCGAAGGTGAAGGTGCCACCGGGCTATCGCATCCGCTGGGGCGGTGAGTACGAGGACTATACCGCCTCGCGGGGCCAGCTCCGGATCGTGCTGCCCCTCACGCTCGTGCTCATCTTCATCATCCTGTTCGCGCTGTACAGCAACTTCAAGTTTCCCTGGATCACGGTGGTGGGCGTGGTGCTGTCGGGCCCGCTCGGCGGGCTCTTCGCGCTGAAGCTCACCGGCACGCCCTTCTCGGCGTCATCGGGAATCGGGTTCCTGGCGCTCTTCGGCGTCTCGGTGCAGACCGCCGTCGTGTACATCTCGTACGTGAACGAACTCCGGCGTGAGGGCATGGGTATCGCGCAGGCGGCCAGCGAGGGCGCGTTGCTCCGGCTCCGGCCCATCATGATGACGGCGCTGGTTGCGGCGCATCGGCCTCCTGCCGGCGGCGCTGTCGACCGGCGTCGGGTCCGATTCGCAGCGCCCTTCGCACTCGTGATCGTTGGCGGCCTTTTTTCCCGCCTGCTCATCAGCGTCTTCCTCATGCCGGCCCTGTACACCGTGGTGGCTCGACCCGGCGACCGCCTCGAAGTGTGAGGCTGCGCCGGTCGCCTCGGGGCGGCTATCATTTTTACCCTGTCACGCGATGACCTTTCCTGAACCGAGTCTCTCCATGATCCGCTCATGTTGCGTGTGCCCTGGGTCCTGGCCTCCGCGCTTGCAATGGCCGGCTGCGCCCCATCGCACGCCAGGCCGGAGGAGATGAAGGCGGCCGCCGACGAGGTCGACCGCCGTTTCCTCACGGCGGTCAATGCCGGCAACGTCGACTCGGTCATGGCGACCTACTGGAACAGCCCCGACCTCATCTCGTTCGGGCTGATGGGGACTGGGCGAGCACGGCTATGACGCCGTGAAGGCCGGCTGGGCCAGCCTCCTGTCCACGCCCGGGATCAAGCTCGAGTTCATGAATGCGAGCAACGAGCCCCTGGGTGACGTGGTGGCGGGCGAGGGCAACTTCAAGCTGACGATTCCCAACGGCACGGGCGAGGCGGCCGAAGTGGTGGGCCGCTACACCGACCTCAAGGCAATGCGTGACGGGAAGTGGGTCTATGTCCTCGATCACGCGTCGGTGCCGCTGCCGCCGTCCCCAGGGCCGGCAGCGGCCAGGTAGCATCGTGGCGATCGCAATCAGTGCGTGGCAGCGGGCCACGCTGACCGTCATGTTGTGCATGATGCCGGCATTTGCGCTGGGCCAGTCGACTCCGCCGCCACCGATCCCGGTGCGGAAGGGTCCCTACCGGGCGAGCTGCCAATGGGGACCAGCCAACGCGCCCCCGGTGGGTGTCGGCGCAGTGGTTGGCAAGGATTTCCTGCGCGCGGCCAGCACGGTGCCGCGTGCACTGGAGGCCGCCGGGCTCAAGCTGCGCAGCTCCGATGCGGCGTCATGGGACATTGCCCTCGTCACGACGTGGCCGGTGACACGGGACAGCACGCCGTACCAGCGGCAGCCGCATCCCGGTGTCTACGCCCTGCTCGTCATGGCGACGCGGAACGATTCGGCCGTAGTCTATGGTGGGGTGGAGGCGATCTGCGCCGCGGCACCAAACGCACCGGACTCCACGGTGCGCACGGCGCAGCTGATCATGGCACAGCAGATCCAGGCAGCATTGCAGTCGGCGCGATCGAATCGTTGAGCCGGCTTTCCGCATACGCGGCGGCGACCGCCCAGGGCCAGGAATTCTGATGCTCGAGCTCGAACGCGTCACCAAGCGATTCAAGGGTGGGATCACGGCCGTCGACGACGTGTCGCTTTCGCTGTCGCACGGCGTGCTGGGGCTGCTGGGCCCCAACGGCGCCGGCAAGACCAGCCTGATGCAGATGATCGCGACCATCACGGCGCCCACGGCAGGCACGATCCGGTTCGATGGCGTGGACCTCGCCGTCCGACCCGGATCACCTGCGGCGCCGGCTGGGGTATCTGCCCCAGGACTTCGGCGTCTACGACAACCTCACGGCACTCGAGTTCCTCACCTATTTTGCCGCGCTCAAGGGCGTCACCGACCGCCGCAGGGTGATGGAAGTCCTCGACCTGGTGAACCTGCACACCGTGGCCGACCGCGCCACCGGCGGGTTCTCGGGCGGCATGAAGCAGCGGCTTGGCATTGCGCAGGCGCTGGTGAACAATCCCGACCTGCTCATCGTGGACGAGCCCACCGCCGGCCTCGACCCGGAGGAGCGGGTGCGCTTCCGCAACATCCTCTCCGACGTGGGCGATGGGCGCCTCGTCATTCTCTCGACCCATATCGTCACCGACATCGAGTCCATCGCGACATCGATTGCCGTGATGAAGCAGGGCAAGCTGCTGACCTGCAGTTCGCCCGAGGCGCTGCTCCGTTCGGCGGTCGGGAGCGTCTGGCAGGCGACCCTCACCTCCGAGCGGTTCGAGACCGAGCGGGCGCGCCTCAGGATATCCTCGGCGCTCCGCCGGCCCGATGGCGTGCACGTGCGCATCGTGCATCCGTCGCAGCCGGTCCCCGACGCGACCCCGGCCGAGCCCGACCTCGAGGACGCCTTCATTCACGTCATGAACCACGGAAGCACCGCGTGAGCGCGTCGCTGGCACGCATCGGCGCGGTGGCCTGGAATGACGTGCTCATCCGGGTGCGCCGGCCTTCCACCATCGCCGTCGTCCTCGTCCTCTGTGCGCTGGCGTACATGCTGGTGCCGGCCATCTCCAGCGGCCAGACCCTCATGCAGCTCGAGGGGCATCGCGCCTACTACAACTCCGCCACCATCGCCATCGCCACCGCCGGGCTCGCGACCATGCTGCTCGGCCTGCTCGGGTTCTACCTCGTCAGCAACACGGTGCGGCGCGACGTGGTGACCCGCACGGGATTCGTGATCGCGGCGATGCCGGTGACCAACGCGGAATACCTGGTGGGGAAGTTCCTCGGGAATTTCTCCTTCCTGGGGCTCATCGTCCTCGCGTACATGCTGAACGTGATGGGGATGCACCTGCTCCGGGGCGAAGCACCGCTCCAGCCGCTGGTGTACCTGTCCATCTACCTCGCCATGGCTGGGCCCGCCATCGTCATCGTTTCCGGCGTCGCACTGCTCTTCGAGTGCGTACCGCCCCTGTCGGGACGGGCCGGTGACGTGCTCTACTTCTTCGTCTGGCTGGTCATGGTGGCGCTCGTGGCGGTGGCAGGCAACGCACCCGCCAGCGGCCTTCAGTGGCAGCGGTTCAGCGATATCCTCGGCCTGCAGTTCATGATGCAGCAGGTTCGTGGTACGGCCGGTGCGGACAACATCTCCATCGGCCACAGTCCCTTCGACCCGTCCCTCGAGCCCTGGACCTTTCCGGGCGTTCACTGGTCCTGGCAGGTGGCGGGGACAAGGATTGGTACCGCACTGCTGGTGATCCCGCTGCTGCTGCTGGCGTTGCTCGTCTTCGCCCGCTTCGACCCTGCCCGCATCAAGGGCGGTGCCGCCCATGTGCATGCCAGCATCCTGGCCCGCCTCAATGGCCTGCTCAAGCCGGTGACGCGCGTACTCCTGCCGCTGATCGGGCGGGGGCGCGGGCTGGTGCGAATCGGCGCTCGCGGAATTCACGCTGACGATGATGCTGGCGCCGCTCTCACTGGTGCTCTGGGCCGCCTTGAGTGTGTGGGCGCTGCTGGCAGAGCCTCCGAAGCTCATGGTGGCGGTGCTTCCCGTCATCTTTCTCGTGATCACGGCGAGCATCGCCGACATGGCAACGCGTGACGCCGCCGCCGGCACCACCGTCCTGCTCTTCAGCCTGCCGCGGGTTCGGCCCACGTATGTGATGGCCAAGTTCATCGGGGCGGCACTCGTGGCGCTCGCCTTCCTTGCGGTGCCGGTGCTCCGGATCGGCGTGACATCTCCGCCGCTGGCGCTCTCCCTCATTGTCGGGGGATTGTTCGTGGCCGCCCTGGCCGTCTCGCTCGGACGCCTGACCGGGAGCGGCAAGGCCTTTGTCGGCCTGTTCCTGCTGTTCCTCTACATCACGATGAGCAGCGGAGGTGCGGCACCCATGGACTTCGCTGGAATGCAGGGCGTCGCGACCAATGGGGTGCGCCTCGGATACCTCGCGGCCGCCGCCGTCCTCGTCGCCATCGCCGTTGCGCGACACCGCGCCAGCCGGAACGCCGCCACGTGAAGTCGTTCCTGCTCGCGCTCGGCATCGCGGTCGGTGGCTATGTCGTGGGCGCCCTGCTCGGCATGCTGCTGGTGAGCCAGTTCTCCGGGAACACGCATGACAAGAGCATGGAGGCGGGAATGACCGGATTCTTCTTTACCGGGCCGGTCCTTGCCGTGCATCAGCTTCATCAGTGCGCTGATCTACCTGCACAATCGACGCCCCAGTCCCTGAATTTGAGCATCGTGCGCGGGGGCTCGCTTCTCTGCGTGGCCGGGTGCGCACTCTCCCTGGTTGCCACACCGGACCAGCGCGTCATCGCGAACCAGAATCTGCGCGCCGCGGGCGTCATTCACGAGCGACACCTCGAGGTGGCTCTCGAGGTGCGGAATGCGCGCTGGTTTCCGAGCGCGGCTGACGGCCCGAGCCTGCCGGTTCAGGCGTTCGCGGAAGTGGGCCACGCGCCGGAGATTCCCGGGCCCCTCATTCGTGCGCCGCTCGGCACCACGATCACCGTCAGCATCCACAACACCACTGACTCGACCCTTCGCGTCACTGGTCTCGCCAATCGCTCGCCTGCCGACTCCGGTCCCGTGGTCGTTCCACCCGGCAAGACTCGCACAACCACCTTCACCGCAGACCGGGTCGGCACGTTCTACTACTGGGGCACCACGACCAACGCAACGATCGACACGCGCGAGTGGCTCGATAGCCAGTTGGCCGGCGCGTACGTCGTCGACCCGCCAGGCGCGACACCGCAGGATCGCATTTTCGTGCTGGCCATATGGAGCGGCACGGACAGCACGATACCGAGGACCGGGACATCATGACCATCAATGGCCGCGGCTGGCCCTACACCGAGCCGATCACCACCGTGGCCGGGGACTCGATGGCGTGGCGCTGGATCAACGCATCGGGCAGCTCGCACCCCATGCACCTTCATGGTGTCTTTTTCCGCGTCCAGGCGAGGGGAGATGCGTGGACGGACACGACCTATGCGCCCAGCCGGCAGCCCCTCGCCGTGACTGAGCTGATGCTGCCGGGTGGAACCATGACGATGAAATGGGCCGCGGCTCGCCCGGGCAACTGGCTCTTCCACTGCCATTTTGCCTTTCACGCGTCCGCGTATGACACGGTGGATCCGCCGGATTCGACTGCCGACGCGCACGGCGTGCACGACCCGGTGCATGGCATGGGCGCGCTGGTGCTCGGCATCACTGCACAGCCACGGCCAGGAACAGCTCCGCCGGCTGTTCCCGCATCCCAGCGACCACTCCGGCTGGTGGTGCAGGCGGCGCCCAACCGGTTCGGCGCGGAGCCGGGCTTCGGATATGTCCTCCAGCAGGGCAACCTCGAACCGGCGCCGGATTCGATCGCGATTCCTGGCGCGGCAATCATCCTCACGCGCGACGAGGCCGTGCGAATCACGGTGGTCAATCACCTCGCGGAGCCGACGGCGGTGCATTGGCATGGGATCGAGCTTCCGAGCTATCCCGACGGCGTGCCCGGCTGGAGCGGCGTCCCACCGCGCCTGCTCCGCCCGATCGCCCCAGGCGACTCGTTCGCCGCCGAGTTTACGCCGCCGCGTTCCGGGACCTTCATCTATCACACGCATTTCAATGAGACGCGGCAGCTCGGGCCTCGGACTCTATGGTCCGCTCATCGTATTGGATCCCGGGACTCGATACGACCCCGGCACCGATCATGTCGTGATCATCGGTCTCGATGGCTCGAGTCTGGCCGATTCAGCCGATACGGCCCACGCGCTGATCAACGGTCGCCGGGAGCCTGCGCCACTTGTCCTGCAGGCGGGCATCAGGCATCGCCTGCGGCTGATCAATATCGATCCCAACCAGCGCATCACCTTTGCGCTCATGCGGGACTCGGTCCAGCTCAACTGGCTTCCGGTGGCGAAGGATGGTGCCGACCTGCCGCCAGCGCTCTCGCGGCTGCAGCCGGCGCGGCTGATGACGGGGCCGGGTGAAACTGCGGACTTCGTGATCGAGCCGCGCGAGCCGGGCAGCTGGCGACTGGTAGTGAGCGCGCCATTCATCACGAAACCGTGGTCCGTGGACGTCCCGATCACCGTGCAGTGATGCGGTGGCGCGGCGTTCGAAGCGATGGCTGGAGCAGCCGGCGGTTTTCGAGGGTACGCCTGCTATATGGCGGCCGGCATCACGTTCCAGCAGGGAGGACCCAATGATCCGCAAACTTCCATCGGGCAAGTATCGCCTGTACTCACTCAAGAAGAATCCGAAGACCGGCAAGCGACGGAACCTCGGCACCTTTGCCACCCGGGCTGCGGCCCTCAAGCATGAACGGGCCGTCGAGTACTTCAAGCGGCAGTAGATAGCCTCCCGCCACGCCCCGAGTGCGCGTGGTCACCGGCCGGCAGCGTTGTCCGCCGTCTCGCGAAGCAGGATTCGAACACCTCGCCCATTCTCGTAGTGACCGATATCCTCGAACCCTTCCCGCACCGGCTGTGGCAGGCGTTCGAGTCCGCTGGTCGTGGAGACGATGTAGTCCCGCGTTCCGTTATTCAGCAGCGCCTCGGCCGCAGCATCGTCGGACGTCGTGGTCGCGCGTCCGCGCGAATAGAACGCCGCCGAAAATTCGATCCGCTGGTAGCCCCAGAACAGGAGCCTGCTGTCCGGCGCCGGGGCCTGCCCGCGCCACGCCGCGATCATGTCCCTTTCGCTGTGATCGAAGCGGTGCGGAATGACGACCGCCGCGAGCGTGGCGGCCGCACCGGCCAGCGCCATGGTGTAGGCGGCGGCCACCGGGATCCTCTTGTCCAGGCGCAGCATGACTTCCGCGAACAGCAGGGCCAGCCCCGGCAGCGCCGGTAGTGGATAGGGCCAGATGATGTTGGCGGCGAGCGTAAAGAAAACCAATGACGCGCAACCCCACAGCGCGAGAAAGAGCATCCAGCCGTCATCATCCTTCCAGGCAGGCCTGGCCTGCCTTGCCAGCATGGGGACGGCGGCGCTCCACGGAAGAAAACACAGCAGCGCGAAGAGCCAGATAGTTCCATGAGGAAAGGCATGGGCGAAGCCGTACCGATCGCCGTTCCAGCCGGGATCGAGAAACTTGTGGAAATGCTCCCCGATCAGGAAATAGGAGAGGAATTCAGGCGCCCGCATCTGCGCCAGGGCATACCACGGCGCCGCAATCGCAAGCGCCAGGAGCGATCCACCGATCCAGGGCAGGCGTCGCCCCAGGTTCTTCCATTCCTTTCGCCACAGGGTCCAGAAGAACACGGGCATCCCGATGATGACAAGCGCCACCGGTCCCTTGGCAAGCAGGCCCACGCCGCAGCCGGCGAAGAACATCCATCCCCAGAACTTCTCTTCGTACCGGATTGCGAGCCAGAACGACGCGAGGGCCAGCGTGGTCGAAAAGGCGAGGGCGGGGTCAGTCATGACCGTGCCCGCGGCGACGAAGAACCCGGCACTGGCCGCGAGCACGAGCGGCGCACCGATCGATGCGCCGCGCCCGTGACGCTTCCATGCCAGCAGCCACACCAGGCCGAGGGTCATGATGGAGAGCAGCAGCGCCGGCAGCCGCGCGGCGAACTCGCTGACCCCGAAAATTCCCATCGATGCCGCCGACATCCACGCCCATAGCGGCGGCTTCGCGAGGAACGGGATGCCGTAGTCATGCATGGGCAGCACCCAATCGCCGGTTTCGACCATCTTGCGCGCCATCTCGCCATAGCGCGCTTCGGTCGATTCGTTGAGCGGGATCACTGCCATCGCCACGACGCGCACCACCAGCAGCGTGAGCAGCGCGGCCATGCTCCGCCGTTCAACGGTCGTCATGCATGCCCTCCCGGGAGTAGAGGCGGCCTCAAGACGAGCGACAGCCTGTAGAGTAGTTCAAGCGCCCGTGGTATGTTCCCATCGTGACGCTCCAGACCCTTTCGGACTACCAGCGGCTCATTGCCCGCAACGAGCCCATCGGGCGTGCCGTCGTGACCAGGGCCTGGGGCAGTGCGCCCCGGGCCGCTGGTGCCGTGATGCTGGCGACGGGATCAGGCGCCGTGCTCGGTTCCATTTCCGGTGGCTGCGTCGAGCCGGCCGTGGCTGCCGAGATCGCGGAGGCCATCACCCAGGGCACGGCACGGCACGTCACCTTCAATGTCCCCGACGAAATCGCATGGGAAGCGGGGCTTTCGTCCGGCGGCGCCATCTCCCTTTTCATCGAGCCCGCAGTGCGACAGGTCGTCCTCGAAGCCGCGCGCGGCGAGGGGGGCGTGGTCGTCGTCACCGTGATCGAAGGTCCCGGCGCAGTCGGGGCCAGCTGGGTCGTGCGCGACGACGGCAGCCAGGAGCCGATCATGCCGCCCATGGGAATTTCGCGCGCGGACTCCGAGCGGGCCGAACGCGCGGAGCGGGCGCTCGACGCGATCCTGCCGCAAGTGGAAGGCCGTGCGCTCGCGGCGCTGGCCCGTGGTGTCAGCGTGACCGAGAGCTTCACGACACCCGATGGTGCGACCCTGCTCGTCCTGCTCGAGGTATTTCCCCGGCAGCCGCGCCTCGTGATCTTCGGTGGCGTGCACCTCGCCCAGGCCCTGACGCTGCTCGGGCGCGCCATGGGCTATCGCACCTATGTGGCCGATGGCCGCGCCTCCTGGCTGACCCGTGAGCGCTTCCCGAATGCCGATGAGTTGATACTCGGCTGGCCCGATGAGGCGTTCGAGCGTATCGGCCTCGACCAGCGCACCTTTGTGGTGCTGTTGTCGCATGATCCCCGGTTCGACGGGCCGGCAACGGAACTCGCGCTGCGCTCCCCTGCACCGTACATCGGGATCATCGGCTCGAAGAAGACCCAGGAGGCACGCCGGGCCCGGCTCAAGGCCGCCGGGTTCAGTGACACCGACCTGGCCAGGCTGCGCGGGCCGATCGGCCTCGACCTCGGCGGTCGCCAGCCGATGGAGACGGCCCTCGCCATCATCGCCGAGATCACCGCCGTGAGGCACGGCGCGCAGGGGAGTCCGCTCTCGGCGGCCTAGCCGCTTCGTACTCCGGTGCCATTGCGCATTCGGCGGCAGTACCGCACCGTACGGCAATGGCTCGTGACCTCTTCAGTGCCGTCCAGCAGGCGCTCGGCTCTCTGTACACTCTCGAACGTGAAATCGGACGCGGTGGGGGTGCCCGGGTGTTCCTCGCCCGCACGCCTGACGGGTCCGAGGTCGCGCTCAAGGTGCTGCACCCCGAACTGGCGGTTACTGTCGCGGCAGATCGCTTCCTGCGCGAAGTGCGGCTCGCGGGCAAGCTGGATCACCCGAACATTGCCAAGTTGCTCGATTCCGGTGAAGTGGACTGGGTGGTCTACTACACCATGTCCTACTTCCCCGGCCCCACCCTGCGGGAGGGAATCACGCGCGCCCGCTCACTTCCGGTCGACGATGTCATCCGGCTGGCCAATGACCTGCTGGGTGCCCTGCAGCACGCGCACGGCCACAACATCGTGCATCGCGACGTGAAGCCCGAAAACATCCTGATCTCCGACGGGAAGACGATGCTGCTCGACTTCGGCATCGCCAAGGCGATCGCCGACTCGGCCAGCGAGAACCTGACCCGATCGGGGGTGGCACTCGGGACCTGCACATACATGAGCCCGGAGCAGATTCGCGGCCTGCGCGCCATCGACCACCGCAGCGACCTGTATTCCCTTGCCTGCGTCCTGTTCGAATGCCTCGCCGGGCGTGCCCCGTTCGTGCACAAGGTCGAGGGCATTGTCCTCCAGAAGCACCTTACCGAGCCGCCCCCGAGGCTCGAGTCGCTCCGTCCCGACACCCCGAAGGCACTGGCTGACGTGGTGGACCGCGCCCTGGCCAAGGAACCAGTCGACCGCTGGCCCACCGCCGCCGCCATGCGGCAGGCCCTGCCGCTGACGGACAAGAGCACGTTGCCCTAATATTCGGTTCCCTCTCACCCGAGTGTCAGTGGCAGACCAGCTCGAACGACTGCAGGCAGCCCTGGGCGACCAGTACGTGGTGGACCGCGCCGTTGGCCAGGGCGGCATGGCATTCGTCTATCTCGCCCGCGACATCAAGCACGAACGTGCCGTCGCGATCAAGGTCCTGAAGCCCGAGCTCGCCTCCACGATCGGCGCGGAGCGGTTCCTGCGCGAAATCCGCGTCGCCGCCCAGCTCCAGCATCCCAACATCCTCGGCCTGTACGATTCGGGCGCCGCGGACGGCCTCCTGTACTACGTCATGCCCTTCATCGAGGGCGAGTCACTGCGGGACCGACTTAGCCGGGAGCATCAGCTCCCGATCGAGGACGCCCTCCGGGTCGTCCGGGAGGCCGCCGAAGCACTGCAGTATGCCCACGAACACAAGATCATCCACCGCGACATCAAGCCGGAAAACATCCTCCTCCAGGGCGGACATGCCCTGGTGGCCGACTTCGGCATCGCCAAGGCGGTGGAGTCGGCCACCAGCAGCAAGCTGACCGAGACGGGCATGGCGGTCGGTACGCCCCACTACATGAGCCCCGAGCAGTCGCTCGGCGGCGACATGGATGGGCGCAGCGACCAGTACAGCCTGGGGTGCGTGCTGTATGAGCTCCTGATCGGGCAACCGCCGTTCGACGGTCCCAATCCCATGGCCGTGCTGGCGCGCCACTCGCTGGAGCAGGTGCCGAGCATGCAGGTCGTGCGTCCGTCCATTCCTGACGCGGTCGAGGATGCGACCTTCCGCTCGCTGGAAAAGACGCCGGCCGATCGCTATCCGACCATGCGCGAATTCATCGATGCCTTGCATGAGGCGGAGGCCGAGGCGTCGCTGCTGCGCACGTCGGCCCGGCGCGCAACTGGGGGACCGCGCACTCCCCAGCAGGTGCCGATCGCCACGCGGCGGACCACTGCCCGGATCATGCGTCCTGGCGGCAGCAACACCCCGACGTCCGCCTACCCGGTCGAAGAGTCGGAGATCCCGGCCAATCCGCGCACCAAGTGGCTCATCGGCGCCGCGATCGTGGCGCTGCTGGCCGTGGGCGGATTTGCGGCACGGCGCTTCATGGCCGGACGCGCTACGGGCAATTCGCCGGTGGCCGCCGGAGATGATGCGCGCCGCATCGCGGTGATGTACTTCCAGAGCGCCGGCGACAATGACTCGCTCCGTCTGCTGGCCGACGGCCTTGACCGAAGGCCTCATCGGCGCCCTGTCCCAGGTCCAGGAACTCGAGGTCATCTCGAAGAACGGCGTCGCACCGTTTCGCGGAAAGGATGTGCCGCGGGACAGCATCGCCCGTGCACTCAAGGTGGGCACACTTGTCGAGGGCGGCGTGGAACAGTCCGGGGGCCGGGTCCGGGTCACCGTGCGACTGGTCGATGCGACAAGCGGCGCCGAGTTCCAGCGGGCGAGCTTCGAGCAGCCGGCGGGATCCTACCTCGCGCTGGGCGACTCGCTCTCCGCCAAGGCGGCGCTGTTTCTGCGCGAGCGACTGGGCGTCGAGGTGCGCCTCCGGGAACAGCAGCAACGCGCGTCCAATCCGCAGGCCTGGGTGCTGGTACAGCGCGCCGAGGCGCTCTGGCGCCAGGCTGACTCCCTCATGCAATCCGACTCCGCCGCCGCCACGACCGCGTTCAACCAGGCCGACTCCGTGCTGGCTCAGGCGTCGACCCTCGATCCCAAGTGGCCGGAGCCCCTGATCATGCGCGGCGGCATCAGCTCGCGCATGGTTCGGCTCACCAATCGTGACCAGATGACGGCCAAGCCGATCATCGATCGCGGTCTCGGGTTCGTGGAACAGGCCCTCGTGCTCGCCCCGCAGGACGCCGACGCCCTCTTCCAGCGCGGCGAACTCCGGTACTGGCGCTACCTGCTTGGCCTCGAACCCGATCCCGTTGCCTCGAAGAAGCTGTTGCTGGATGCACAGAACGACCTCGAGACGTCCGTAAAGATCAATCCATCCGAAGCACAGGCATGGGCATCGCTGGCCCACCTGTACTACCACACCAAGGGCGAGACCGACGTCAAGATCGCCGCGCGCCGGGCCTATGAGGCGGACGCCTACCTCTCCAACATCGACGTCGTCATCGAGCGGCTGTACCTCGCGTCGTATGACCTGGCGCAGTTCAGCGACGCCCAGCACTGGTGCAAGGAGGGCGAGACGAGGTTCCCGAGAAACTACGGGTTCGACAGTGCCGGCTCGACCTCCTTGCGACCCGGGCACCGAACCCGATGTTCCTCGCGCCTGGCGCCTCGCGGACAGCGTCGTGGCACTCACGCCCGGCGCCCACGGCAGTTCCAGAAGCCTCGGCAAACTGGGTCGCGGCCGTCATCGCGCGCGCGAAGCTGGCGGACAGTGCCCGCAGGTGGTGGAGCGGTCACGAGGTACCGGCAGCATCGACCAGACCGGCGACCTCATGTACGAAGAGGCGTTTGTCTACACGCTGCTGGGGGACACAAGCCGCGTCAAGGCGCTCAAGACTTTCTGGGCGGCAAACCCCGACCGGCAGAAGGGCATGGCGACTCCCCGGCTGGCAATTCGACGCCCTGGTCAGCGATCCCGAGTGGAGAAAGGTGGTTGGGGCCCCCTGACAGCCGCGTCGACACGACACTTCTGGCTGACTGCAGTGGCATTCCCCCGCGTCATCCTGACCCATCGAGGTCGTGTCGGCGATCGTTAAACGTTATACAGTAATACGTTTAGCATTCACTCTGGTAAGAACCTGAACAGCAAGTATATTGCCACGCCAATGCTCCATCGATGACGGTCCTCGGACACTCGTTTCGTCTTCGCAATTCCCTCAGTACCGCTTCAGTGCGCGGGATTGGAGGTTCGCATGGGATACAGTGTTCGCGGCCTTAGGGTCCCGCTCGTATTCTGGCAGGACTTGCGGTGGCGTGTTCCGAAGACCCCGGCCGGGCCGGCGAATTCGAGCACGAACCCGATCAACCCGACGTCGGGCTGCTCGACCTGCGAGGTGGCTTGCAGGACTCGGTGGACAAGATGCTGCCGCAGCTGTTCGCTCCCGGAGTGATCGAGGGACCACGGTCGCACGTCAATCAGATGCAGGAGTCGTCGCGCCAGAACAGGATGCCGCAGCACTCGGGTCCATGCAGCAGATCCTCGACATGGCCTTCCAGGACTTCTACGCCAATCCGAGCAAGATCACCGGCGGCAGGACAGCTCACACGGCCGCGCTGATCATGGACCTGGTGCAGGGTCTTCTACTACCTGAATACAGGCACGCTGATCCCAGACTTCCGGTCCCCCTGACTGGCGTCGCGAGTGTTGTCGTTCCCGGCGTTCCAGCTACGGTGGCGGTGGTCGACGCCGCGAACAAGAAGCGCGCTGCAAGCAACTTCGGGAACAGTGCACTACCTCCGGCGACCCTCACGACGTCGTCTACATCGTATCGATCACACCCATCACCACCTCGTTCCCGACCAAGGGCGGACCCTCGACACCAGCTCGCCCAGTATGGTCCGTTCTACGAATTTCATATTGAGCCCAGCACGACGTTCACCGACGATGTGCTGGCTCGCGCCTGCATCAATGCCACCGGCGATGCCCTGGTCAATGGCCGCCTGCGCTTCGCTCATGACGACGCAACCGGGCCGCTCGCAACTGGCAACGTCCGGTTGGCAATATCGAGATCATCAACCAGGATCGAGCCCTTGACCTGACCCCGCTGGGACTGGATTGCAGCGGCCTTCCGATCGTGCCGGCCACCTTCCTGCAGAAGGCAGCTGAATACTTCCTTCCAGCACCACTGTTCGCGACGGTGAGCCCCGCTACGACCGGTGGAAAGGTGAGGACCTACAGCCCGTTCGGGGCCGTCGGATGCCGGAACGCTCGACTCCGCGACGTCCGGGTGGAGGAGCGGGATCTTAGCAACGAGGCTGACGCGATCAGGGCCAGTGCCAGGAACACCCCGTCGCTCGCTGCCGAGCAAACGGCCCGTTCTCGTCGGCAAAACGCCGAGCTGTTGCCGCTGAATGCGGCGGCCACCGGCGGCACGACGTGGCCGCAAGCAGCGACGGTTACGTCCTCACCGCGCGACGGAGTCGTCGGTGCCCGCCGCCATGGCCAGCCTCGCGGTGTTCCTTCTCGGTCGACAACGATGCGCGCGTGTACCTCGACGGGGTCGAGATTACCGGGTCCGCGACGCGCCTCGTCGGTTCGCCGCTCGCGTCGGACGCGCCCCCGGGAGACGCGACTTACGCAGCCTGGTCGAGTACATCGTTCACGAGGGTTCCCGAGGTCCGAGTATCAGGTGAGCGTGGCCGCGACCCAGGCAGGCACGGTGCACGTCATCACGGTACATCGCGCGCGATCGCGGCGTTCGACGTACCTCGACGCATCGACTCCTCCGTGACCTTCAGGGCGACAGGAATACAGAAGAAGCGGGCGGCGCCATCGAGGCGGCGCCCGCTTCCTCTGCCCCGACGAGCCGATGAGGGGTCCGGACAGAGATCCAGCAGTACGTATAGGATCGTTGCCTCTCTGCCCCGCTCAACATTCCGTGGCATGATCGACTGCTGCCGTTTGCACCGAAGCGGGGGGACGCGCGTGCCAGGCGTTCCCGCTTCCGGTGGCCGCGCACATTGCACAAGGCGTTCGACGAGGATGGTGCTCGATGGTCCGTACTTTCCGACTCTGCTTTGGCCTGCTCCTCACCGTGGTGCTCGCTGCCTGCAGCAAGGACAGCCCTCTTCCGACAGGCCCCATCGAGCCGCAAGACGGCTCCGACCGACATCGGACTCATCAGTACCCCCACGTGCAGTTCCAGCCAGATCACCACGTGGTCCAGCAGATCGCGACCGGTCCAGTGGCGTCCTGATTTCTGCCAGACTCGCGCTGCTGAACGTAAGGTGAACGCCGGCCGGACCGATCGGCGCAGGCGCGCATGTTCGACCTCGTAGATGCGCTGGTCAAGGCCGCGGCCAGGCGCCGTTCATGAACGACGCGACCAGGCGGGACAAGCTGGATGCGCTCATCAGGCTCCTGTTCTCCTGGTCGGACTGCCACGACCACCGGCCATCGGTCCGGACAGCGGCGCGCCGTGGTGACGCCGGGAATCGACACCGACCCTGATCCAGACGCAATCTCATCGAGCCGCTACCCAGGTGTCCGCAACGACGTTTCGCAGACGGTGCTCATCACCGTCACGAAGCTGACGACGAACGCGCCGTGGCTGATACGCAGCTCGACCAGTATGGACCGGCTTACGAATTCACCGTCACGCCCGCCTTGCCCCCGACGGGGTACAACAACCCGGTTCTCGCTGGCATGTGCATCGCAGCCACCGGCGACGCAGCGCTGGACAATCGCCTCCGCATCGCACACAACAACGCGTCGGGAGCCGCTCGGCCCCGGGAATGCGCGGCTCGGCAACATCGAGATCATCACGGAAGTGCCCGCCGACGTGAGTCAGCTCGGCCTGACGTGCACCCAGGTGTCGATGTCGCAGAGCTTGTTCGAGAGGGCTACATCCCTCTTACTGCCGGAACGCCTGTACGCGACCGGGACCCCCGCGACCTCCGGCGGAAAGGTCAGGACCTACAGCCCGTTTGCTGCGGTCGACCCGTTGCTTACGGTGAGCGCCAACTCGGCGACGACCCAGTCGGGGACTGCCGGTGCAGCGGTGACCGCGCCGCCCTCGGTGAAGGTGCAGACCAGGCTGAACACGCTGGTCGACCTGGTGAGCATCGGGTTCACACCGGCTGCTGGCAGTCGGCAGCGTGACCGGCGGAACCCCAGACGACCAGCGGCGGCATCGCAACCGTGGGAAGCTGGACGCTGTCTGGAACCCCGGGCACCAACACCCTGAACGCTACCGCCACTGCGGCCGGCCTCAGCTTCACCGGATCGCCCGTCACGTTCACGGCGACGGGCGTCGCGCCGGCGACACCGCTCGTATACGGCGCGGCGGGCTGGCGTTCTACCTCGACCACACCGACCGGTGATTTCACGCAGCCAGGCTTTGATGACTCGGGCTGGTCGCCGAGCCCCGCGCCCTTCGGTTTCGAAAATCCGAGCGATGGGTGCGCGAATTTGCATCCGGCTGTTGCGACTTCGTGGCCGACGAGCAGCACGATCTATCTCCGGCGGCAGTTCGTCGTTCCGACCGGGGTGACCAGCGGCTTCATCAGGGTAGCGATCGACAACGACGTGACAGTGTGGGTCAACGGCGCCCTGATCAGTGGGAGTCCCACGACTCACGAGGGATGCGCGGTGCAGGGGGATTTTGCCTTCGCCACGGCCGTCGTCCCGGGGTCGACACGATCGTAGTGCAGGCGATCGATCGCGGAGGCTCGACCTACTTCGACGCGGAGTTCGCCGCGGCCGCGCCCGCACCATAAGGGGTAAGCGGTAAGCGGGAGACTGGGAAAAAGCGGGCGGCTCCGAAAAGGGCCGCCCGTTTTTTCTTGCGCTTGGCGTCTGGCGCCCCGCCGCTACCTGGGCGATGCGATCGACCTGAGCTTCCGCAGCACCACCCGTTGCGCCGACGGGTTCGTGACCGCCAGGAAGATCGTGTCGTCGCCCGCGATCGTGCCCACGATCTCGCTCCAGGCGAGACGGTCGAGCGCCACGCCCACACGGTTGGCTTCGCCTGGCGGCGTGTGGACAATGACGAGGGAATCCCCGGCGGCGTCCGCGGTGAGTACCCCCTCCGCGATACGGAGCTCGTCGGGATCGCGCACCCGCGCGCTGCCACCCGGCGCCCGGCGGTAGATCCCATCCACCTTGGCCAGCCGCAGTGCCGCGATGTCGCGGCTGACCGATGACTGCGTGACCTGCCAGCCTTCGGCCACGAGTGCGTCGGCCAGCTCCTCCTGCGTGCGCACGGCACGCGTGCTGATCAGCTCCAGGATCTTGAGGTGGCGCTTCCGGCGGTCGACCGTCACCTGCGCCCCCGCAGCCGGACCATCGCCACATCGAACCGTCGCCGCTCGACGCGATTCCAGCGTCGCCCGCCGGGCAACTCGGCGCCGCGGGACCGTGAGCTCGAGGTTCCCGCCGGCACCCGCGCTCCGGCGCGCCTCCAGGATCGCGCGGTCGGACAGCGCCGGCATGACCGCGCCGCGCTTGAGCTCGCTCGCGACCGCCCGGTACGCCTCCCGGAACGGTACGCCCGACCCCGCGCGCCGCAGGGCCTCGTCCGTTGCCAGGATGTCGCCCGCCAGCGCTGCCCTGCCCCGCGCGCGATCGACGTCGATGCGGGGAATCGCCGCCGCAAGCATGACCAGCATCTCTTCGGTCCGCTCGATACCCTGCATGAGTGGCGCCTTCAGGAACTGAAAATCGCGGTGATAGCCGCCGGGCAGTTTTGACTTGAGCGCGTACACGGTGAAGAGGGCGCCCTCCACCAGCGCAGCACGGGCCCGCGTCAACTCGAAGAGGTCAGGGTTTCTCTTCTGCGGCATGATGCTCGAGCCCGTGGCGAGATCGGCCGGCAGGCGCAGCCAGCCGAATTCGTCGGCACTGAAGAGGATCACGTCGGACGAGAGCTTCGCCATCTCGTGGCCCAGCTCGCTGCACCAGTGCAGCACGGCGGCTTCGAGCTTCCCGCGGCCATTCTGCACCCCGGTGACCATGTGGTCGATATCACGAAAGCCCAGGACACGTGCCGTTGCGCGCCGGTCGAGCCTGAGGGGAACGCCGTAGCCGGCCGCGCTGCCGAGCGGCGACCGGTCGATCCGGCTCCAGAGCGCCGGCAGCGACTCGGCGGTGTCCAGCAGGCCTTCCGCATACGCGCCGGCCCAGAGGCCGCCAGTCGACGGCATCGCCCGACGCTGGTGCGTGTAGCCTGGCCACAGGGCCGTGCGGTGCGCTGCCGCAAACCGGAGCAGTACATCGGCCAGCGTCAGTGCATGCTCGTGCAATGACAGCATCCGGTCCTTCAGGTAGAGCCGAAGGTCGACCGCCACCTGGTCGTTGCGCGAGCGGCCAGTGTGCAGGACCCCGCCCGCGGCCCGATCGCGTCGCGTGAGCCAGAACTCCACCGCCGAGTGCACGTCCTCATGCTCCGGCCCGATGACAAGACGGCCCGACGCGGCAGCTCGGTGGGCCGCCCGCAGCAGCCGTTGCAGGCGGAGATGCTGGTTGCCGCTGATCACCCGGCTCCGCCGAAGGCCCTCTGCATGCCCGAGGCTGCCGAGTATGTCCCACGGCAGCAACCGCGTGTCCCACATCGCGATCGTCGGCCACGGTGTAGTTCAGCAGCGCGTCACTGGGTGCGACGCCCCACAGTGTCGACCGTGCCGTTTCCTGGCGCCCTGCCGACTTGCCGCCGTGCCGCCTTCCTGGCCGCCTAGTTTTCACTGAGATACTCCGTTGCCGCCTTCGCGTAGAATCCGCGCGCTTCGGTCACTTCGTGAACGTCCACGCACTCGTCCGCCGTGTGAGACCGCCGGCTCGTGCCCGGTCCCACCTTGATGGCATCGCGATCGTTGAGAAAGACCCAGTCCGAGCAGGTGGGACTGCCGTAGGTGGTCGCCTCGCGCCGCACCGACTGGACTACGCCCAGCAGCCGCGAATGCGCCGGGGTCTCGCAGGGCACGAGGCGCTGTGATGTCACGACAACCTCGGATTCGAGCGACTGGCGCAGCACCGCGGCGATTTCATCATGCGACCAGCTTGGCGTGCTCCGGATATCGAGCACTGCACTGGCAACGGGTGGCGTGACATTGCGGCTGATCCCCGCCTGCAGCATGGTGGGCGTGATCGACACCTGTCCCAGCACGGCATGGACGCGGTCCTGGCAGAGTGAGCCAAGGCGCAGGAGGTCACGCGCCAGCACGAGCGCGGCGTTGTGGAAGGTCTCTCCCGCAGCATATCCCGCATGACGCTGGTCGCCGTGCGCCAGCAGGTCCACCATCATGAGGCCGCGCTGGGCCACGGCAAGGTCGAGATTGGTCGGCTCGCCTACCAGCGCGGCATCGACCGCACCGACCGTCTCGAGCGCCTTGGGCATCGACGTCTTCTTTGTCTCTTCCCCGAAGCCCAGGATCACGAGCAGCCGGCCGTGCTCGGGGCCCCCGGCCTCGGCGACGTCGCGCGCTGCCATCAGCATGGCGGCGACTGAGGCCTTGGCGTCGCCCGAACCGCGACCGTAGAGACGCCCGTCCTCGATGACGGGGGTCCACGGGTCGCGACTCCAGCCTTCGCCCGGTGGGACGACGTCGAGGTGCGAGACCAGGGCGAGCGTGGGACCGGGCTTGTGTGCCCGGACCTCCACCTTCACGCCCGTCTCGTCGCGCACCACGTCCAGGCCCCAGCCGCGCACCATCGTCTCGATGTGGCGCGCCACCGGTTCCTCATCGCCACTCACGGAAGGAATGGCGACCAGCTCGCGCAGCAGCGCGATCTCAGCCGGCCAGGTCGACGCCAATGTAGGTCGCCTTTTCCTTTCGCCCGACGATCATGGTGCCGAGCCCCGCGCCGGTGAATACCTCGAGCAGCAGCGCGTCCGGCGCCCGTCCGTCGATGATGTGCGTGCGCTCGACGCCGCTCGTGGCGGCGCGGATGCACGCCTCCACCTTGGGCCGCATGCCACCGGCGAGCGCGCCGCTGGCCATAAGCGTGGTGAGGTCGTCGGGATCGGCGAAGGTGACGAGGGACGAGGGATCGTTCCGGTCACGGAGCACGCCCGGCGCGCCGGTCATGAAAATGAGCTTCATGGCCTGCAGTGCCACCGCGATCGACTCGGCGATGCTGTCGGCATTCACGTTGTAGATGTTGCCGTCGTCATCTCCCGCCAGGCTCGCCACGACCGGCACGAAGCGGCCGTCCATCAGCGTGTTGAGGACCCGGGGGTCGACCCGGTCGATATCACCCACGTGGCCGTAGTCCACGGTGCGCGAGATCCCGGCATCATCCACGACCGTCACGGGCGGCCGCCGATGCGCGGTGATGAGGTCGGCATCGACGCCGGAGAGCCCGACCGCCTGCAGCCGATGCTCGCGCAGCGAGGCGAGGAGGTCGGTATTGAGCTGACCGCCATAGACCATCTTCGCCACTTCCAGCGCCTGGTCGTCGGTCACGCGACGACCGGCGACGAGCGTGGGTTCCGTGCCCAGTTTCCGGCTCAAGGCCGTCGCCTGCGGCCCACCGCCGTGCACCACGACCAGCCGGATGCCGAGCGACGAGAGCAACGCCAGCTGTGCCGCGGCCTGGTCGAGGGACTCGACATTGCTCACGACATCCCCGCCCAGCTTCACGACGAAAACCCGGTCGCGGTACGCCCGCACATAGCGCAGCGCGCCCTTGAGCCCGGCAATGCCCTTTGACGAATCGATGGTCACGGTGTCCCCTTGTTGTTCTGGTGAGAGGTGAGAGGTGAGAGGTGAGAGGTAGAGGACGAGCATCCACCGATCGTCCCTCTACCTCTTACCTCTCACCTCTTACTCTTACTCAGTTCCCAGCAGTTCAAGCAGCAACGCCCGCTGCGCATGCAGCCGGTTTTCCGCCTGGTCCACGACCACGGACGTCGGCCCGTCGATGACCGCATCGTCCAGCTCCACGTTGCGCCGAACCGGCAGGCAGTGCATGACGAGCCCCTTGCTGCCGCGGGTGGACCGAAGGCGCTGCCCGGTGAGCCGCCAGTCGCGGAGGCCGGCGCGCATGGCCGCCTCCTCTTCCGGGTGATCGTAGTGCTTCACCGACCCCCATGACTTCACGTAGACGGCATCGGCGCCGACCACCGCATCGTCCGGGTCATTGTTGATATGGATCATCGACCCCGCTCTCGTGCGCCAGCTGGCGCACCAGTGCGGTGTCCTCGGGATCGAGCTCATACTCGTCAGGCCGCGCGATGACGACCTCCATGCCGAGCATCGCGGCAGAGATCGCGGCGCTGGCGGGCACCGCCGTCGGGAGTGCCTTGGGATGCCAGGCCCACATCAGCACGAAGCGCTTGCCGCGCGGATCGCCGCCGAACTTCTCCCGCAGCGTCATCGCGTCGGCCAGGCCCTGGCAGGGATGCCGCCGGGTGGACTCGAGGTTGATGATCGGCTTCTCGCAGTATTCCGCGAAGCGCTTGATGACCAGGTCCTGCCGGACCGTGTCCCAGGCCCGGGACGCGGAAAGGTCCGCACGCCGAGAACGTCGGCGTACCGGCCCAGCACGCGGGCCGCGTCCTTGATGTGCTCGACGGTCGTGCCATCCATGACGGCACCGGGCTCGGTCTCGAGCGACCAGCTGCCCTTGCCGGGCTCGAGCACGATGCCGTGCCCGCCGTGCAGGAACATGGCCGCCTCGAAGCTGGCGCGGGTGCGGAGACTCGGGTCCATGAAGACCATCGCCATGATCTTCCGCTCCAGGCCACCGAGCACCTCGCCTCGCTTCACCCGGTCCGCGAGGTCGAGGAGCGCCATGCACTGCTCCAGCCCCCACGACTCCATCGACAGGAAATCGCGCTTCATGTTCTCCCCTCGAGAAACGCCTCCATGGCGTCCTGCACCGCGGATGGGCGGTCGAGCATGACCCAGTGACTCGCCCCTCGACCGGGACGATGTCGAGATCGGGCACCTGACGATGCAGGCTCATGGGCGAGTCGTTCGCCGCATCGACGACAAGCCGGAGCGGCCCGGGGTAACGCGCCAGCAGTACCCGAGGGTCCGCGGCAAAGAGTGCCGTATATGCACCGCCGAGCGTGCCGTGATCGGTGCCGGCGAGGCTCGCCAGGACCGCCTCGCGTGTTTCCGGCGTCGCACGCTCGAGATTGGCCAGGTAGGCCTCGCGCACGAATGCCGGTCCGTCCTCCGCATGAACGCTGTCGAGGAATTCCTCGAGCGCGGCTGCCGGCACCTGGTCCATCGCACCCGGCGCATCGACGAGCAGCAGGTACTCCACCCGCGCCGGCACCCGGGCCCGCCGCGGCCAGGGCCACCAGCGCACCGAAGCTGTGCCCCGCCAGCGCGAACGTCGTGATGCCAAGGCCATCGGCGACCGCCAGCACATCGTCAACAAAATCGTCCAGCGTATTCGCGGCGGGGCCGGCAGCTGCTGACTCACCGTGGCCGCGGAGGTCGATGGCGACGACCCGGTGTCGGCGACGCAAGCCGGTGGCGACCGCACCCCAGAATGCCGACCGACCCCCGAGACTGTGCACCAGCAACACGGCCGGATCTCCCGAACCGCCATCATCGAAGGCAATGGTGCCGATGCGATGCTCGACCTGCATTACGCGAGCACTTCCCCCAGCCCGTGCAGCAGCAGGTCGGCCTCGGCCATCGAGAAGGTGAGGGGTGGGAGCAGCCGGAGAATTTCAGGATCGCTCGCCGTTCCCGTCAGGATGCGGCGCTCGAAGAGCGCGCGCTGGATCGGCTGTGCCGGGAGGCCCAGGCGCAGGCCAAGCAGCATGCCGTGTCCCTGCACCGCCGGCACGCCCATGGCGAGCGCGCCGCCCCGCAGGTGGCGGCTGACCTGGTCCACCCGGTCGAGCAGGGCTTCCGATTCGATGACATCGAGCGTCGCGAGCGCGGCCGCGCAGGCCAGGGGGCCGCCGCCGAACGTGCTGCCCAGGTCGCCGACGGTGACGCCTTCGAGACAGGAAGTCGCCGACCGCCACGGCGCCGATCGGGAAGCCGGAGGCCAGTCCCTTGGCCATCGTGATCGCATCGGGTATGACACCGAAGAACTCCGCCGCGCTGAACGTGCCCAGGCGACCGACGCCACACTGGATTTCGTCGAAGATGAGGGCCGCGCCGTGGCGACTGCACAGGTCGCGCGCCGCCTCCAGGAACACCTGCGAGCAGTCACGCGCACCCGACATTCCCTGCACCGGCTCCACAATGAGGGCCGCCACCGAGTCGTCGATGGCGCGCTCCAGCGCCTCGATGTCGTCGAACGGCACCTTCTGCGAGAGCGGCATGCCCGCACGGCGCGCTCCCGCCTCGTACCGGGCGCCATCGGTTACGGCCAGCGTTGCAATGGTGCGACCATGCCATCCGCCGGTGACCGACACGATGGCCTCGCGGCCGGTGCGCTTCCGCGCGAGCGACATGGCATTTTCGTTTGCCTCTGCACCGGAGTTGCAGAAGAAGAGACGGTCGATGCCCGGTGGCAGCAGAGCCGCAAGGCGCGTCGCGAGTCGCTCGCGGCTCGGGTGTGCCAGCACGGTGGAATAGAAAATCAGTTGCGAGGCCTGATCGGCGATGGCGCGGACCACGTGAGGGTGACAATGCCCCGTGCTTGCCACGGCATGGCCGCCGTAGGCATCGAGCCAGCGATGCCCATCAACGTCGATGATCCAGCTTCCCTCGCCGCGAGCCGGCACCAGGGGGAACTGCGCGTAGACAGGAAGCAGTGCCGCTTCGCCCCGGCGCCCTGGCGCCCTGGCGGCTTGCCGCTCAGTCAGCATGGAAAGATCCCTCCACCGACGAGGCCCCGGGTCTCCGCGATGCCCAGCGCCAGGTTCATCGCCTGCACCGCCTGCCCACCCGCGCCCTTCACCAGGTTGTCGAGGACGACCATTACCTGAATCTCCCGGCCGTCGGGCGAGGAGACCGCCTGAATATGCGCTTCGTTGGTGCCGACGATATGCGTGAGTTCCGGCGGCTGGTCGAGTACGCGCACGAATGGCCGGCCGGCGTATGCACTCTGTGTACAGCTCTGCTGCCGCCATGGCGCCCGGCCGCCCGGGCGGCAAGTACGCATGCAAGGTGAGGTGAATGCCGCGAACGAACGGGCCACTGTGTGTCATCAGCCGCGCGGTCGCCTGCGCATCGCTGGTCCAGCGCCGCCAATTGGTCAGCACCTCGGCTTCATGCCGGTGTCCCATGACCGAATAGGCGAACAGGTTGTGCGCGCGCAGGGGATGGTGCGTGGTCGGGCGCGGCTGCACGCCCGCACCGCTCGAGCCGGTGACGGCAAAGAGCGCGGGTGAGATTCCGGCAATGCCGGCGAGGGGGAACAGCGCGAGTTGGGCCGCCGTCGCGAAGCACCCCGGTGCGGCGATTGCCGTAGCTCCCCGAAGCCGCTCACCCTCGACGTCGGCAAGACCATACCGGAAGCGCGAGAGCAGTGCCGGGGATGGGTGCGGGCCGTAGTACCGCGCATACAGCTCAGGGTCGGCGACGCGAAAATCCGCGGCGATGTCCACTACGAGACCAGGACTCGCCGCGAACAGCTCGGTCGCCAGGCGCGAGGACTCGCCGTGCTCGAGGGCGAGGAAGACCACATCGGCACCCCGCGCCGCGTCCACCGGGGCGAGGGCCTCGAACCGCTGGTCGGTGAGCGAACGCAACTGCGGGTGCACGTCGCCTACCGGCTTCCCCGCCTGGCTCCGGCTCGTGGCCACCCAGCCGGTCACGTCGGGATGACCCAGCAGGAGACGGAGCAACTCGCCGCCGGCGTAGCCGGCCGCGCCAATCACGGCGACGCGCATGGTCAGACCGCGGCGAACTCGGTGGTGGGGCGCAGCGCCTGCCACCGGCCGATCGAGGCACGCACCACCTCCACCAGCGCCTCCGCCTCGCGCCGCGCATTGAACGCTGGCAGCTTGAGCTCCGCGTTCACGTAGTCGCGGCCCACCTCGTTGTCGGTGGCCGGGCCGGTCATCACGGTGACCTGCAAGCCGTAACGATCCTCCATGAGCACCTTGGCACCCCAGCAACCTACGGGATCAGGTGCGGCCATGACCCACGCGGCGCCAGCGGCGGCCAGCTCCTTGTCGGCGAGAATGTCCTGCACCCCGTACTCACCCAGGATGCCATCGCCCAGCTCGGCCACGATGACGTCCGGCTTGCCCTGCGCCAGCCGGTTGAGGATCCCCTTGGCGCTGGAGACGGTGACGCCGGCGTGCGTGCTGGCGATGCCGATGTCGTTGAACGTGAGCGCGGCCACGGCGCCGGCATCGCGCATCGAGAGTGCATCGCGCATGAGCGACACGCCGGTGAGCTTCGCGGCCGCGACCCGCATGCCGCTCCGGTGCAGCCCGCGCACGAGCTCGGTGGCCGCGACGGTCTTTCCCGCATTCATGCAGGTACCCGCCACGTAGACCACCGGCACCATGCACTCGAGGGACTCAGCTGTGGGCACCGCCTTGTCCCTGATGTGCGCGGGCCGGCCCACACGATCACCGAGCTCCGGAAATGCCAGCACCGCACCCAGCACCTCCGCCTTGAACGGCGGGCCGATCTCCGGGTTGGCGCTGGTGCACCTGCCGAGAATGCCACCGAGATTGAGCACATCGATGATGTCGCCCACGGCGATGCGGGACGGCACCACGCCGGCATAGCCGCGCAGCGCGCGGCGTGGTCCCGAGCGTACCCGCAAGCACGTCACCGGCACGGAGCCTCACCATGCGGCCGGCGAGGTCCTCGACCTCGTTGTAGGTGGACTTGTCGGCGGTGATGCGCACGGCAAGCACGTAGCCCTCCTGGGCCACCACCTGGTCGCCGACGATCACCTCGCTGGCCAGGGCCGCATTGCGGGTGGAGGAGGAGATCTTGTCGAGCCGCACCCGCGTCGTGATCATCGCCGAGCTCCCGCCCGCATCGCGAGCAGTGATGGTATGGCCGCAATCTTCGCGAAGTCCTTCGCCTCGTCCCCGGTCCACAGCCGATTTTCCTCGCCGTAGGTCGCAATGGCCCGGTCCATCATGGAGAAGGGGCTGCGCGCGCCGGTCACCGCCATCCGGCCGGCACCGAGGCGCACACGGGTCTCCCCCGTGACGCGCTCCTGCGAGCTCGCGAACATCGCCTCGATGTCACGCAGCGCAGGATCGAAATACTGGCCCTCGTGCAAACGGTCGCCATAGAACCGTCCCAGCTGGTCCTTCCAGAAGACCTGCCACTTGGTGAGCACCAGCTTCTCCAGCTCGCGGTGGGCCTGGATCAGGAGCAGTGCAGCACCCGCCTCGAAGCCGATGCGACCCTTGATGCCGAGTGCCGTCTCGCCGACATGAATCGCGCGGCCGATGCCGTGCGCCTCGCACAGGGCACCGAGCTGGTCGACCAGCGTGGGCCCATCGATCGTGACACCGTCGAGCGAGACCGGAACTCCATGGTCCCAGCCGATCACGATCTCCCGGC
The DNA here is from genome assembly GCA_963846945.1 of uncultured Gemmatimonadales bacterium. Lineage (GTDB taxonomy): Bacteria > Gemmatimonadota > Gemmatimonadetes > Gemmatimonadales > GWC2-71-9 > JAGGAG01. The sequence goes on from CAWJXX010000008.1 coordinate 123,497, forward strand.
GTGCCGGGGCATCGGCCGGCGGCTCGAATAGTTCATCCGGCGGACCGGCCCAGGTGTCGTGGGTCCAGCCGCCGCCGTAGGTGGTGCCCCAGAGCCCGCGATTGATGCTGTACGCGCTCGCCCGGGCCGGGACCGGCAGGCCCCGCGCCTCGAGGTACGCGATCGAGTCGGCCCGCTGCAGGTTCTCGTCGCGGATGGGCGTGAGAATCTGCAGCTCGGGCGCGAGGACGCGGAACGCGACGTCGAACCGCACCTGGTCGTTGCCGGCGCCGGTGGAGCCATGCGCCACGGCCCCTGCGCCAATGCTCCGCGCGACCTCGATGACCGAAATCGCCTGCTGGGTGCGCTCGGCGGCGACGCTGAGCGGATAGACCTCGCCGCGCAGCACGTTGCCCTGGATGAGGTAGCGCACGAACCGGTCGAACACCGCATGCCGCGCATCAACCTCGTGATGGCGCCGCGCGCCCACCGCGGCGGCCTGGGCCCGAATGGCGGCGCGCTCGGCGTCGGTGGTGCCACCGGTGTTCACGAACACGGTCTCCACGGCCCAGCCATCCTCGGCGAGCCGGGGAACGCAATACGAGGTATCGAGGCCGCCGGAGAAGGCCAGGGCGACGACGCGGGTGGGAGATTGCATAGTGCATAAACATGCAGCATTGACGACCCTGGCGCAAGACGCGACCTTCTGGCCTTGCCTCCATCCTCACTGAAGCCTGGCGCCGGGTCCCTGCACCGGGTGCTCGGATCGGCCTTCGGACTCGCCATCGTCGTGGGCGGGGTGATTGGCGTCGGCATTCTGCGCGCCCCGGGCGAGGTCGCGTCCCACCTCCCATCCGCACCGCTCATCATCGGCGCCTGGGTGCTGGGCGGCATCTACTCGCTGCTCGGAGCCAACAGTGTCGCGGAGCTCGGCGCGGCACTGCCCCGGGCTGGCGGCTTCTTCGTCTACGCCAACCGCGCGTTCGGCCCTTTCCCCGCATTCGTGACCGGATGGGCCGATTTCCTGACCTGCGGTGCGTCCGCCGCGACTGCCGCCCTGCTGATGAGCGAATACGTCGGCCGGCTGGTGCCGGCCGCGCGCGAGGGCGCCATGCCCATCCTGATGGCGGTCATCCTGCTCGCGGGCTTCGGCTGGCTGCAGGGCCGCGGCATCAGGTCTGGCGACCGGACCCAGCAAGTCACCAGCGCGATCAAGGCGATCCTGCTGCTGGCACTCATCATCTGCCTGCTCGTGAGCGGTGCGCGCGCGCCGGATACAGTGCCGCCGCCACCCCTTCCGACCTCCGGCCTCGCCCTCGGCGGGGCGCTTGTTCTGGGGCTGCAGGGAATCATCTACGCCTATGATGGCTGGTACTATCCGATGTATTTCGGGGAGGAGCTGCAGGATCCTGGGCGTGAGATTCCCCGGGCGATGCTTCGCGGAATTCTGGTCGTGCTCGTCATCTTCGTCCTGATCAATGTCGCGGTGCTGAAGGTGCTGCCGGTCGGGCTTCTGGCAGGAGAATCGCTTGCGATGGGTGCCGCCACCGGCGTGGTCTTCGGCCCGCGCGGGGATCAGTTGGTGGCGATCGTCGCGCTCCTCGCGCTTCCAAGTGTCCTGAACGCATCGTTGATGGCGGCCACGCGCATTCTTTTCGCGATGGCGCGGGATGGGCTGGTGAACTTCCCCGTCACCCGGGTCTCGGCGTCCGGTACCCCGCTGCGCGCGCTCTGGATCACCGTCGGCCTGGCCATCGCGTTTCTCCTCACCGGCACCGTCGCGCGACTGCTCGCCATCGTGTCGTTCTTCTTTGTCGCGAATTACCTCGCGGTGCTTTTCGCAGTGTATGTCCTGCGCAGGCGCGAGCCGGACCTCCCGCGACCCTGGCTCGCCTGGGGGCATCCATGGTCCACCGGGATCGTCCTGGCAGGATCGCTCGCCTTCCTGGCCGGCTCCGTCGCCACCGATACCAGGAACAGCCTGGTGGCACTCGCGTGCCTCGTGCTCAGCGTTCCGCTGTTCTACCTGTTTCGCGCTTCGCCCGTGAGTCGTGAGTCGTGAGTCGTGAGTCGTGAGTCGTGAGTCGTGAGCGTGCGTGAGTCGTAGATCGTTGTGAGTCGCAACCGCTTACCTGCTTACCGCTCACCTCTCACCTCTTACCTCTTACCTCTTACCTCTTACCTCTCACCGCCGCCTACCACCCCGTCGCCACCGCCTGAATCAGCACCGCGAGTGCCTGCACGTCGCGCAGGTCGATCACTTCGGCCGGCGAATGGGCATAGCGGAGCGGCCACGCGAGCGGAACGTCCGGCACGCCCCAGGGCGCGAACACCGAACCATCATTGCCCCCGTTGGTCGTACCGACCTGCAGCGCCACTCCGCGACGATGCGCCAGCTGCACCAGTGAATCGACCAGCACCGGCGGCGTGATGCTGCTGTTGTCCGCGGCGCGCGCCACGGCGCCCGCGCCGAGCGGCGCATCGGCAAAGGTCTTCAGTTCGACGGGCGAGTCGGAGGAGACAAAGGTGTCGATGGCGTGAACCCTTGCCGGCGCCAGCCCCAGTGCGTCTGCAATCACCGCCGCGCCCTCGAGACCAACTTCTTCGCGCACACTGAACACGAAAATGACGCGATGGGACAGTTTCTCCGGGTCGATACGCTGCATGGCGAGGATCTGTGCGGTGCATCCGACGCGATCATCGAACGACCGACCGGTGGCGCGGGTGCCGGCGAGCATCGTGAAGCTCTTCGGCATCGTGAGCGTGCTGCCGGCGCGAATGCCGAGCGCCTCCACTGCCGCTCGCGAATCGGCACCCACCGATACCCGGAGTGGTGGCGGCGCGCGCCGGGGAGCAGCGCCCACGGAATCGCGCGGCAGGAACACGCCCGGCACCGTTCGCGACCCGGTTTGCACGAGGGCCGGACGTCCTTCGAACAGCGACGTGAAGAAACCGCCAAGCTGGGCCAGTTCCAGCTGGCCGTCGGGGCGGATGCCGGTGACGACAAAGCCGATCTCGTCCATGTGCGCCACGAACACCACCAGCGGCTCGCCCTTGCCGGCTTCGACGATGAGGTTGCCGGCCGAATCCACGCGCGCGCGGGACCGGGCCCAGGCGGGCAGCAGCGCGCGCACCTGCTCGCGCACCGGCCCCTCCATGCCGGACGGTCCATAGCTTTCGATCAACGGCTGCAACACGCGCTGGACCTCGGCGACGCTCGGCTGCTGGGCAGCGAGCGGCATTGCCATCGTGGCGACCAGCAACAAGGCGGCCACGCCTGAACCGCGCCGGCGTTTCACGGAGACTCCCTGATCCAGTTTTCAAGGCGCAGGCGCAACGCCGCCATCCTGCCGAGCGACACTGTTTCCACCGGCGAACCGGCCGTCCCGCGCATCACCTCGAGGAGCATCGCGCCCGCGGCGGCGCTGTCCGGGGACGCCCCGGTCGCACCATCGACCAGCCGCTCCTCGCTGAACGGGCCCTGCGTCTTCCGCACCGTCAGGAGGCCGCGCCTGGAGAGGTTCTGCTCCGTGACGAATGCCACGACCACCGTGCCTGCTGCGGGCCCCGAAACCATTGCGGCCGAGAGCAGCGCGGCGCATGCGGCGCGGCGCCCGGCAACAGGTGCGGCCACCAGGCCGGCCCCATACCACAGCGGACGTTTTGTCAGCGACAGGGGCGTCAGGACGCCAACCCCGAGTGCTTCCACCCCACGCGCATCGGACGCGCCGATATCGACGCGCGCATCATCGGCCGTAAATGGTGGTTCATCACCACTCGGGCGTCCGCGCGTCAGGTGAATCGACCGTACGGCGACCACGCCAGGTACGGGCCCCTTCCGGCCGAAGAGGGTGACCCGCTCTCCCTCGAGCTGCTGGTCGAAAAGCGGCCCGGGCAGGCGGCCCGCCGCACGTCGCAGCGTGAGATATCCCTCGTTGTCCACTCCTCCGATGATCCAGCCCGGCTCATCGAGCGGGCAGGCCACGAGGCGACGAGGCGCGCCACTGCCAAGTACCAGCACGACGCTGCCGGAGCGATCGCGCGTGGCGCGCGGCAGCAGGGACAGCAGCGTGTCCGCCATTGCCTGCTCGTAACCGGTGATCGCGGTGAACCGCGCGAAGCGGTCCACCAGCGATGAATCAGAAGGGACGGCGCGCTGTGCGGCAGCGCGTGATGGAAGGAGGAGTGCCAGGAGCAGGAACGCCGGAAGCGATCTCACCCCGGGAAGCTACACCGCCGGCGAAGCCGACAATACTGTGGCCTGCCGCACGATGGGCGCGACCTGCGTCCCCAAGATCTCGATTGCATTCATCATCTTGGCATGCGGCAGCATGGCCACCGTCATCTGGAAGTTGATGCGCGCGATGCCCCCGAGCGCCTCATTCACGTACAGGATCTTTTCCGCGACGGCTTCCGCATCGCCAATCAGCAGTGCACCCGTCGGGCCCCGCACCAGGTCGTACTGGGCGCGCGTGGTCGGCGGCCAGCCACGCTCCCGGCCGATCTTGGTGAAGGCGTGGGCATAGCCGGGATAGAAGTCATCTGCCGCCTGGGCGGTCGTGTTGCCGAGGAACCCGATGGAGTGCAGGCCCACCTGCAGCTTCTCCGGTGCATGACCAGCGCGGGCACCGGCTTCACGGTACAGGTCGATGAGCGGCCGGAACCGGTGCGGTTCTCCGCCGATGATCGCCACCATCAGCGGCAGGCCGAGCGTTCCCGCGCGGGCAAAGGACTGGGGCGTTCCACCCACGCCGAGCCAGACCGGCAGCGGATCCTGCAGCGGGCGAGGATAGACGCCCTGCCCAGTCAGCGGCGCCCGGTGCTTTCCCGACCAGTGCACGTGCGTCGCTTCCCGCAGCTTGAGCAGCAGGTCGAGCTTCTCGGTGAAGAGCGAGTCATACTCGTCGAGGTCCAGTCCAAAGAGCGGGAACGCCTCGATGAAGGACCCGCGGCCGGCGATGATTTCGGCCCGGCCGCCCGAGATCAGGTCGAGCGTGGCGAACTCCTGGAAGACCCGCACCGGATCCGCCGCGCTCAGGACCGTGACGGCACTGCTCAACCGGATTTTCCTGGTGCGCGCGGCGGCGGCGGCGAGAATCACGACCGGGGCCGAGTCGAGGTACTCGCTGCGATGGTGCTCGCCGATCCCGAAAACGTCCAGCCCGACCTGGTCCGCCAGCTCGATCTCCTCGAGCAGGTTGCCCAGGCGTGCGCTCGGGCTGATGTTCTCGCCGGCCGGGCCGGACATCACCGCGGCAAAGCTGTCGATACCGATCTGCATGCTATTTCCTCCCCGATCGGCGTCGACGCAAGCTGGGTGAGGAACGTCGTTGCCGCGACGATATCGCCCGGGGTGAGACTGTGCCCGCCCGGTTGCAGCGACACCTCGACCGTCGCTCCCGACTCGCGGAAGAGGGCGGCGAGCCGGTCCACCTGGGACAACGGCACGATGGGATCGTCCTTTCCCGCGGAGATCAGCACGGACGCCCCACCAAGCTGGGGGAGTGACGCGGGCTCAAACGGCACCATGGCCCGCATCAGCACCGCGCCACTGAGCGCACCGGTGCCGGAGAGCATGAGGCTGCTCGCGATATTGGCGCCGTTGGAGAATCCGACCGCGACGACACGCTCCGGATCGTAGCCGTACGTGATCGCCGCGTCCTGCAGGAACAGCGCGAGTTCTGCGGTGCGCAGCTTCAGGTCCTGCTGGTCGAATACGCCTTCGGCGAGCCGCTTGAAGAAGCGGGGTTGCCCATGCTCGAGCACCGCGCCACGCGGGCTCAGCAACCCGGCCCCGGGAAGAAGCGCCCTGCCAAGCGGCAGCAGCGACTCCTCGGTACCGCCGGTGCCATGGAGCAGCAGCAGCGTCGGCAGCTCGCGCTGCCCCGGTTCGTAGTAGTGCTTGAGCGCCAACGATCGGGGCGAGGTCATGACAGCACCTCGACCCGCCGCGGCTCGAGTGCGGGCAAGGCCGCGGCGATCTCATCGCGCTGTGACTCGAGCCATGGTGGCAGCTTCAGTGCGGTTCCCAGGGTTTCCTCCGGTTCGTCGACCAGGAAGCCCGGCGTGTCGGTCGCGACCTCGAAGAGCACGCCACCCGGCTCCCGGAAGTACACCGACGTGAAGTACTGACGATCGAGCACCGGCGTCACCTGATGCCCGGCCTGCTCGATCGCACTCCGCACCTCGAGTTGCGCCGCCGCATCGGCCGCGCGAAACGCGACGTGGTGCACCGTGCCGACGCCGCCCGCGCCACGCCAGAATCCATCGGTGCGACGGATGTCCACGACTCCACCCACGGCCGCCGTGCCCCGGAAGCGGCGGGTGCCGCTCGCCGTGTCGGCGAGGGTGAAGCCCAGCTGCTGCATCAGCAGCTCCTCCGTGCCGGGCGCTTCACCGTCCGACCAGATCACCACGCCATGCAACCCGCGGATCGCGTGCTCGGCCGGTATGCCGGCACCGTCCCACGCCGGTATCGCCGCATAGGCAGCGGTGCCGACCAGCTCGATGAGCATGCCGTCGGGATCACGCATCGCAATCACCCGCTCGTCGAACCGACCCACGGGCGCGTCGAACTGCACACCGCGCGCGCCCAGGCGCTCGGTCCACCAGGCGATGGACGCGAGCGGAACGGCAAGACCGGTCACGGCAGCCTGACCCGAGCCCACGCGTCCCTTCCTTCCATCAGGAAAGGGAAAGAAGGTGAGGATCGACCCGGGCGTACCCGTGCGATCGCCGAAATACAGGTGATGCGTCCCGGGGTCGTCGAAGTTCACGGTCTGCTTGACCAGGCGCAGCCCCAGGGTGTCACGATAGAATCGAACCGTCGCCGCCGGATCACCCGAGATGGCGGTGACGTGATGTATGCCAGTCATGCTGTACTGCCTTTCCATATGTGTTATTGAACCTGCTCCGTGTCTTCCTGCAGCAGGCGCCGGCAAAGTTGCCCCAGCGACCGCTGTTCCTCCTCGGTGAGCCGCGAAAACTCATCCGCTACTCGTGCCGCGTGCCCCGGAAAAATCCCGCCCACCAGGTTGCTCCCGTCGTCCGTCAGGTGCACGAGTACCCTGCGGCGATCGGTTCCCCCTCGTTCGCGGCGTACCAGCCCGCGCTTCTCCAGCTGATCGATCACCAGGGTCACGTTGCCATGACTGCGGAGGATCTTGCTGGCGAGTTCATGCTGATGCAGCGGTCCCAGGTGCAGCAATGCTTCGAGCACGCCAAACTGGCTCTCCGTCAGCTCGCGTTCGAGAATCGGCTTGTGCACGCGCTGTCCCACCGCGTTCGCCGTCCGCACCAGCCTGACGAAGGTTCGAAGGGCAAGTCGTTCGGCATCCGTCCCCGCGTATCCAGCCATTCGCCTCCTGACGCCTGATGGCGGCGCCGCCGCCGCATACAAATAGGATGAATTACTTGAGCACTAAACTATCTATTACTAAACGAAATGTCAATCGGGCACCTCTGGAGGGCCACCGTGTACCCCACGGAGGCATGCTGTTCCTTGCAGTTGATTAGCAGCCCCTGAGGCCTCAAGTCCTGTCTGTATTGACGTTTTGCCACACAGGCGTAAGTTTCCGACCTGACTTCGGCCACCGCCGGAGGTTTGGTGCTTTCCGTTTCCCTTCAAGTCTCGGAGCGTCCATGCGATCTCTGTTCGTGTCTGCTGCGGCCCTGGTTATCGCGGCCGCACCCGCCGCCGCCCAAAAAGCAGGCACGGTGGAAATCGGTGCCTTCGGCCGCGTGACCTGGTTTGGGACGAGCTATCAGCTGCAGACGAACCCCGGATTTGGTGGCCGGCTCGGCATCTTCGCGCTTCATAACCTCGAAATCGAGGGCGAGGTCAGCTACATGCCGACCTTCTCCACCGACACTTTCAACTCCGCCTATTTCGACAACTCGGTCAAGGTCCTGTCGTTCCGGGGCCTGCTCGAGTACAACATCAACTTCCACCCGATGGCGCTGGTCATTGGCGCCGGCGCGACGTACAACGAGTACGGTGGGGTCTACAGCAACTCGGTGCTCAGCAATACCGAGGTCGGCCCGATGGGACTCGTCGGTCTCCGCTTCGGCGTCGGTGGCATCCTGCAGGGCCGCATCGACGGCACCTACGAGTACATGCCCACGCCAGCTCCGGCGGTATCGGGCGCTCCGGATGACTGGAACTGGGGGCTGCAGGCCGGCCTCTCGGTCATGTTCCCGAAGCCGAAGCCGAAGGACACCGACAAGGACGGCGTGATCGACAAGCTCGATCAGTGCCCCAACACACCGCTTGGGACCAAGGTTGACGACAAGGGCTGTCCGATTCCGCTCGACGACGACAAGGACGGCGTCGTCAACGATCGCGATCAGTGCCCGAACACGCCGGCGGGCCAGACGGTCAACTCGGTCGGCTGCTCCACCTGCCAGATCGACACCGACCGCGATGGCGTGCCGGATTGCAATGACAAGTGCCCGAACACTCCGGCTGGTACCAAGGTCAACGCGCAGGGCTGCCCGGAAGATGCGGACGGCGACGGCGTGCCGGATGCGCTCGACAAGTGCCCGAACACCCCGAAGGGTGAGACGGTCAACGCTGAAGGCTGCTCGTCCTGCCAGCTCGACTCGGACGGCGACGGCGTGCCGGATTGCCAGGATAAGTGCCCGTCGACGCAGCCTGGTAACAAGGTCGACAAGGTCGGCTGCCGGATCATCTTCGAGGAGACCGGCGGAACGTTCGTCATCAAGGGCAGCAGCTTCGCGGTCAACAGCGCAGTGCTGAAGCCCGAGGCGAAGGTGGCCCTGACGGATGCGGCCATCAAGATCAACACGATCCTGCCGAGCCTGCCGCCAGACTACAAGATCTGGGTGCAGGGTCACACGGATAGCACGGGCACGCTGGCGTACAACATGAAGCTGTCCGACAAGCGTGCACAGGCGGTCAAGGCGTTCCTGGTTACCAAGGGCGTCCCGGCCGACCGTCTCGAGGCGAAGGGCTACGGCCCGAAGGATCCGATCGCCACGAACAAGACGGCTGCAGGTCGCGCACTCAACCGCCGCGTGTCGCTGTATGGCGGGCCGGTGAACCTCGAGGACCGGGTCAGTAAGCTTCACAGCAGGCAGGAACAGCAGCGGGGGGCCTTCGGGCTCCCCGTTGTTGTTTTGGGACGGTGAGAGGTGAGAAGTAAGAGGGTGCGGTAAGTGGTAAGCGGTGAGCGGTGTGCGGTGAGCGAGAGGGGAGAAGAGTTCGGTGGGACGGCGGCTACGGATCTCAAGTGAGGCGGGAACTGGCTCTCCACCTCTTACTGCTCACCTCTCACCTCTCACCGCTCACCGCTTCTTACTGACAATCAACACCACCGCCGCCAGGATCAGCATACCAGCCACCAGGCTCCGTGGATTGAGCGTCTCCCCTGCCAGCAGCCACCCGAGCCCGACCGCGACGGCAGGATTGACATAGGCACAGGTCGAGACCCGTTCTGGCGTGGAGACACGCAGCAACCACGCGAACGCACTGAATGCGAGCAGCGATCCGAACAGGATGAGGTATGCCAGCGCCCAGAGCGAAGGCCCGCTCACGGCGGCGGGCGTGAACGTGTGCCACTCGCCCGACGCCAGTGCCACCAGGCCAAGCACGGTACCGCCTGACAGCATTTCAAGGCTCGAGGTCATCGACAGGGACTCCGGCAGCGGCATGCGGGGCGAGAGTACCGTCGCCGCGGACCACGAGACCGAGGCCAGGAGCAGCGAGAGCGCCCCGGCCAGGTTGACTGCGCCCCCGCCGAAATCACCAGGTGCGATCAGCAAGCCCCGTACCGAGGAACCCGAGCAACAGGCCGAGCATGACGCCGGTGGTCGGCGCCGCGCGCTGCAGGCGCCACAGGAAGAGCGCGGTCCAGATCGGCGTCACGGCCACCAGCAGCGAGGTGAGGCCCGATGCCACGCGCTGTTCAGCCCATACGACGCCACCATTCCCGAGCGCCAGGAAGAGCACACCCAGGATGAACGCCGATCGCATCTGCGGCCAGCTGGGCCACGCCGCACCCTGCCAGCGGGACCAGGCCACGAGGACGCTGCCGCCAATGAGGAACCGGAGCGAGGCCATCACGAACGGCGGGATGGTCTCGATCGCGATCTGGATCCCCAGATAGGTGGATCCCCAGACGATGTAAATGATGAGGAAGGCGCCGATGATGGCGGCGCGGGAGGCATTCGGCTGGTTTGGCATCGAGAGACGATAAATGGGTGGTCAAGCTCCTGCTTGTGCGCGGTGGTCCCGAGGGCAGATTCCTCCCCATGACATCCTATGCGCGGCGCGTCGGCGTCTTCGCCGGCACCATGATGGTGGTCGGTGGCATCATTGGTTCGGGCATCTTCCTCAATCCTGCGGTCGTGGCAACCCGGGCGGGGACGGCCCGCCTCACCCTGGCGGCATGGATTCTTGGCGGGGCCGTGGCGATCCTGGGGGCCTTCATTTATGCGGAGCTGGGGGCGCGACAACCGGAAGCCGGGGGCGGCTACGTCTACCTGCGGGATGCGTGGGGGCGCCTGCCGGCGTTTCTCTATGCGTGGACATTGCTGCTCGTCATTGCACCAGGGGCTATCGCCGCGGTCGCAATGACGTTCGCCAGCTATGCCACGGCGATCGGTGGGTTTCCCGCATCATTCATCACGCCGGTTGCACTGGCGGCCATTGTCCTGCTCACCGCCATCAACGTGCTCGGCGTCCGCCCGAGCGCCATCACCACTTCGCTCTTCACCCTGCTCAAGCTCGCGGCACTCGCGGTACTGATCCTCGCCGGGCTGGCCCCCTTCCTGGGCACGCGGTCACTGCCGACGCCGGTCGCCATGGCTCCGCTCCACGTGAGCGCGGGATCGGCGCTGGCGCAGGCGCTGGTGCCGGTCCTGTTCGCCTATGGCGGCTGGCAGCAGACCAACTTTGTCGCCGAGGAGATGGTCGATCCGACGCGAAACCTGCCCCGTGCACTGCTGGGTGGCGTGGGCATCGTCGTCGCCGTCTACCTGCTGGCGAACGTGGTCTACCTGCGGGCACTCGGCGTCGGCGGCCTCGCCGTCAGCACCGCGCCCGCGGCCGACACCATGCAGACCCTTCTCGGGCCGGCAGGTCGCACGATCATCGCGGTCGGCATTGCCCTTTCGACCTTCGGCTTCCTCAATCTCGCGATCTGCGCCAATGCGCGCGTGTATCACGCCATGGCACGCGACGGCCTCTTCTTCGATGCCTTCGCGAAACTCCATCCGGTCTTCCGCACGCCGATGCTGGCCCTGGTTGCGCAGGGAGCGTGGGCCATCGTGCTCGCGCTCTCGGGCACCTACGGCGACCTGCTCGACTACGTGGTTTTCGGTGACTGGATCTTCTTCGGCCTGACGGCCGCGACACTCTTTGTCTTCCATCGACGCGACCGACTCACCAACGCAGCGAAGCCGGCGTTCGTCACGCCGGCCTGGCAGGTTTCGGTGGTTCTCTTTGTCGCGGCCGCCATCTACGTGGTGGCCGGCTCGGTGATCGCCAATCCCGTCAACACCTTCAAGGGGATTGCCCTCATTTTGCTCGGCATTCCGCTGTACCTATGGCGTCGTGGCCGCGTCGCCCAGCGGGCCCCCTGACGGCGCCGGGTCGTCGGGCAGGTACTCGCCGCGGTACATCCGCACCAGCTCGAAGAAATAGGAAATGGCGAGCGGTCCCACGAGCAGGCCAAGAAGGCCGACCAGCGGCACGAAGGCGAATGCACCGATCACGGTAATGAAGGGATGCATCTTGGCGTACCGCTGGAACACGAAGGGCCGCACCAGCGTGTCCACGTTGCCGACGATCACTATCCCGCCTACGGCAAGCGTGATCGCGGAGAGTGGGCGTCCCTGGTACAGGAGGTAGACAGCACCTGGGCCCCAGACCATGCCGCTGCCCACCACCGGGAGAATGGCAAAGATGACCGTCACCACACCCCAGAACGCCGGACTCGGGATCCCCAGCAGCCAGAAGCCGATGCCGAGCACGATGCCCTGCATGATGGCCGTCGCGAAGGTGCCGATGAGCATCGAGTACGTGACGTTGCGGAAGGCCTCGATCAGTCGCGCACGATTGGCCGGTGCAAACGGGATGAACGACTCGAGCAGGCGGCGGGCATCATCCGGCTGCTGCAGCAGGTAATACAAGCCCGAAGAAGGTGAGCGTGAACTGGATGAGGAGCTTGGCCCCGGTGCCGACGGCGCCAAGGGCATTTCCGCCGAGCCAGGACAAGGCCACCGAGCTTACCCGCTTGAGTTCCTCGCCCACCTTGAAGTCGCCGACCTGCAGCGTGGACAGGCGGTCGAGGAGCTCACTGTCCCGTACGGCGGCGGCCCAGGAAGCTGCCTCGTTCGCGAGCAACCCCGCCGCGCCGACCACGGGCAGCACGATCACGAGGAACGCGAGCAGGATGACGACGATGCGCGGCGGCGCTGGGGAGCCGATGTGCCTGGAGAGACGGCGGTGCAGCCCCGCGAAGAGAACGTAAAGGACGGGTGCACCCAGCAGCCCGCTGAAATAGGGCCAGACCGCGAAGACCAGCGCGACGCCGAGTACCGAGATCAGGAAGGCGGCCCGCTGCTGGCGATCCAGGAGAAAGGACATGCGGGAAGCTACCGCGAGGATGAGATGGTCGCCAACGCCGCTTCAAACGTTTCGCGGGAGGCGGCATCGAATTGCCAGAAACGATGACCGTGACCCGTGCCGCGCCGTGGATCCGGACGCGCTGACCCTCGCGGTTCGCCGCGCCCAGGCCGGAGACGCCGATGCTTTCGCGGCGCTCTACCGGGCACTGGTCGGTCGCATCTACGCGCTGTGCCTGCGCCTGGAGGGAGATGCCGTGGCGGCCGGCGAACGAACCCAGGACGTGTTCATCCGCGCCTGGGAGCGGCTGCCCGGATTCCGGCACGAGAGCAGCTTCGGAACGTGGCTTCATCGGCTCGCAGTGAACGTGGTGCTGGCAGACCGGCGCGCGGCGTGGCGACGCGAGCGCAGGGTCACCACCACCAGCGAGCCGGAAACACTGCAGGCGCCCGTGACCACGGCGGATCCCGCGGCCAGGATGGACCTCGAGCGGGCGATGGCACTCCTGCCACCCGGTGCGCGGGCCGTGTTCGTACTGCACGACGTCGAGGGATACCAGCATGGAGAGATCGCGGCCCTGCTGTCCATCGCGGAAGGAACATCCAAGGCGCAACTTTTCCGCGCCCGTCGCCTGCTGCGGGAGGCACTTGAACGATGACTGATGTCGAGCGCGATGACGAGGCCTTCCTCGCATCACACCTTCGCGAGCTGCCCCGGAGCATCGAGCCACCGGCGGACCTGTGGCCTGGCGTCGAACGGCGCCTGGCACCACGGGTGCGGCCGCGGTGGGCCGGCCCGTGGCTGCGGCTCGCTGCCGCGGTGCTGCTCGTCGCCGTTTCGTCCGGCGTGACCTGGTTCCTCGTGCGCCGGGCGCCGGCGCCGGTCGTCGTGGCGGCTCCGCCCGTCGACCCGGCCGCGCTGGCTCGACTGGCGCACGCCGGCGATGTGCTGGAGGAAGGACTCGCGTCGGCCAACCTGGCGCCATCGACCCGCGTGATCCTCTTGCGCAATCTCGCGGTGATCGACTCGGCGGTCGCCGAGTGCCAGCGCGCGCTCGACGCGGATCCCGGCAGTCGCGTGCTCGCGGGCCTCCTTCGTACCGCCCAGCGCCAGCGAGTCGAGTTCCTTCAACAGGCCGCACGCCTGTCCCGGACCTAGGGAGGCATCGAATGATGCGACGCATCGTGCTGTTGCTCGTACTCAGCCTGGTTCCGCGCGCGGCCCTCTGGGCGCAGCAGCGGGTCAATCGCGGCATGGCGGTGAGCGGTACCGCAGCCATCCGCCTCAGCGACCTCGTTGGGCAGGTGCGGCTCCTGGGATGGGACAAGGACAGCCTCGCGGTCACCGGCGAACTCCCCGCCAGCGCCGGCTCGTTCTATTTCGGTGGCGTAAGGGACGCCGCCAAGATGGGCCTGCAAGGCGGCGATACCAGCACCGTCGTCATCAGTGCCACGCTCGAGGTTCACGTACCCCGGCGCGCGCGGGTCAGCGTGAGTGGTGCTGCCGTGAGCCTCGATGCGGACGGGTTCGAGGGAGACCTCGATTTCCGGACGGCCGAGGGGCGATTGCACCTCGAGGGCGCGCCGCGGTCCGTGACTGCGGAAACTCTCGATGGCAATGTCGAGGTGGCGGGCGCGGCCCCCTCGCTGCGGATACGGACGGCTGGAGGCACGGTGGTGCTGCGTGGCGTGCGGGGCGACGTCAACGTGAGCACGGTGAGCGGGCCGATCCTGATCGGCGGCGCCCGCCTGGACCGCGCGCGTTTCGAGACGGTGTCCGGGGAGATCTCGTACAAGGGCAGCATCACGCCCGGGGGCACGCTCGACGCCCAGACTCACAGTGGCAACATCGAACTGCGCCTGCCTCCGACCCTGGGCGCCGACCTCGACCTGTCGGCACCCGCCGGCGGCATCCGAAGCGAGTTCACGCTGCCCAGTGCGGCCAGGGGAAGCGTGCGGACATCGATCGGTGACGGTGGTGCCGCGATCACCGCGCGGACGTTCAGTGGCCACATCTCGCTGGTCAAGCAGCCGGAGGTCGATCCAAACCCCGCGGCACCGGGCGGCATCTCAGGTACGAGTCGGTAGTTCAACTCCTTCCCTGAGGTTCATATGCGTCGCTCACTGCTGTCACTCGCTGCCGCGTTCACGCTGCTCACCGCGTTCGCATCACCCGCCTTCGCCGGGCCCCCGTGGATGTCGATCGAGCTTCCCGCGAACCCGATGATCCAGTCCTATCAGGGTGCATATCTCCTCGTGCGGACTTTCCACCATGGCGTCAGCGAGCCGATGGTGCTGGAGGCGCGCGCCGAGGGCATGGTCAATGGCCAGCGGAAGACCGTTCCGCTCACCCTCGAGTCAACCGGCAGCGGGGTCTACGCCCTGAAGCAGGCATGGCCGGACAAGGGGGAGTGGGTCATCGTCATCGTGGGCCAGCCAGGCGACGGGTCGATCACCGCGCTGGTGAGCATCGATGATGGCGTGGTCCGCGGGGTCCGGGTTCCCACGAAGAAGTCGGAGGATGGTCGCTGGAATGTCCCGGTGCAGGTGACGCAGGCCGACATCGACTCGGAGTTGCGCGCGCTGGTCTCGCTCGCATCGCGCTAGGCTGCCGCTTGTGCGCACGGGCCGGAGCCGTCATTCTCCGGCCCCATGCGCGCCTTCCTGCGGGAATCCCGCACCTGGATTCCGGTCCTGGTCATGCTCCTGCTGCTCGGCGTCGTTGCCGTGGTCGCCGGGGGCTTCCTGCTCCCCGAGCAGCACGAGGTCACTCGCACGCTCACCCTCTCGCGCACACCGGAAGCCGTATGGCGTGCCATCTCGGACTCGGTGCGCATTCGTTCCTGGCGACACGACATCATCCAGCTCGAGCACCTTCCGGATTCGGCGGGGCATGAAGTCTGGCGGGAGATCGGCGACGACGGCGTGGGTACGACCGTGACGATTGCGGAAGCGCTGCCGCCGGTGCGGCTCGTGACGCGCCGGGTGTCGGAGGCCAGGGGTCCGTCGAGCGAATGGACCTATGCGATCCGGCGGGCGCCATCGGGCATCGACATCACCATCACCGAGCGAGGCCGGATTCCGGACGTGGCCGGCCGGTTCATTTCCCAGTTCATGTCGGGGAACGCCGCCCCGGTCGAACGGTACCTCACCGAACTCGCCGGCTATTTCGAGGAGCCACCGCGCATCCGCTAGCGCTCGATCTTCCTGACCTGTACACGCTCGATCCGGTCGGCATCCACGACGCGCAGTACCACCCATTCGCGCGATATCTCGAGCGGCGCCGCACCGCTGGGCAGCGCCATGGTGCCAAGCCATGCCCCGTCGCGATCGAGCACGCTCCAGGCTTCGGTGCTGTCGCCCATGTGGCCGCCGCGGCGCACCCACGCCAGTGCGCCTTCATCGGCGGCCATCCCCACTATGGCGGGAAACGAATCGGGCACCGGCAGCGCACGCCAGAGCGACTCGACCTTGGCGCGCTGGATTCCGCTTCTCGTGCCACCAACCACATCGCGCAGCTGGCGCACATTGTCATCGGTCGCCACCGGTACCCGGCCCCCGCTCCACCGAAGCACCTGAAGCAGCCGGCCCGAGGAGTCATGACGCTCAACCTCGAGCGCATGCCCCTCCGAGGTGAGATACCCGCGGGGCAGGACGAGCACCCTGGCACGCAGCCCGAACGGAAGGCCGCTCAGCGTGGCGTTGCCGTCCTTGATCGAGAGGAAAAGCTCGTCACCGGCGACCACACCGAGGCTCTCCGCCGGTGCACCACGCGAGACGCGGAAGAGTCCCTTGAGGGGGCGGATGATGCCGGCTGATTTTTGCGTCAGGTCAAGCGGGGCCGCGGCCTCGACGATCACGCCGCCATCGGCCATCACGCCGAGCACGCCGAACTGGCGTGAGGTATCGGCAAGCCGGAGCGTGTCCACGCCGAGCAACTCGCCGCGGGAGGAGAAACGGGTCAGGCGGCGAAGGCGCGCATCCCAGGCCAGCAATGTGTCGGCCTGGGTGAAGAGACTGGAAAGAAGGACGAACTGACCGGCACCCGCGCCCCTGCCGCCCACGCTCCGGACCGGCTTGCCATCGGCCCCGAACCAGCGCAACTCCCCGGAACCACCGTTTGCAATCACCACCCCGCCATCAGCCAGGCGATGGGCACCGACAACGTTGACGAAGTCGAGTACTGAATCACCGGCGACACCGCCGACTTCGAGCGCCGGGCGTGAGGCCAGTTTCCAGCCGGGCCGGGCTCCCCATGCAGGCGCGGACGAGGTCACCACCTGCACACCTGCGCTGTCGGTCACGGTGGGACGCGCGCCCGGCGCGGGCGCCGGCCGATCGGTGCACGCCGCAAGTGCGAGCAGCATGGACAGGGCAGCCGCACCTCATGCGCGTGCGCGCTCCACGACGCGAAGGAAACCGTCGATCGTCCCCTTGAGGCGCGCGTGCATCGCCTCGTCCTTGAGCCGGCCGTCCTCATGAAAGGCCTCCGAAGCCCTGGCCAGCGAAAACATTTCCGGGTGGACCATCGATCCGAGGAACTCGAACGGCACGCGCAACGCCCAGAGCCCGCGATTACCTCCCACGAGGCTGTTGGAGGCCGACAGCAGCAGTACCCATTTCCGGTGCAATGGCACCGGACGAATGCGGGAGAGCCAGTCGATGGTGTTCTTGAGTGTGCCGGGCATGGACGCATTGTACTCCGGCGACGCGATCATCAGTGCATCGGCACCGGCCACCAGCTCAGCCAGGCGCAGCACGGGCCCTGGAATGCCCTCCGCGGCCTGAAGGTTCGCGTCGTACCCGGGAAAGACGAACTCGGCAAAGTCATGCACCTCGACGTCTGCACCGACCTCACGTGCAAGCGGCACCGCCTGCGCCAGCAGGCGGCGGTTGAACGAGGCATGGCGCACGGAGGCGGCGAAGGCGATCAGCTTGACGGGACGAGCAGCGGGCGCAGCGTCTGCCATACGTTCTCGGCGAGGATCCTGTGACCAGCGGGAGTAGGGTGGATGCCGTCCGCCTGGTTGAGCGAATCGACACCGGCGACGCCATGCAGCAGGGACGGGACCATGGGCAGGTGATTGGCCTGCGCCACTGCCGGATAGATCCTCTCGAAACGATCGACGTAGCCGCGCCCGAGATTCGGCATGGCATACATGCCCACGAGCACCACCTTCGTCGCCGGCTGTTCCGCATGAACCCGGTCGATGAAGGCCTGGATGTTGGCGCGAATCGAGTCGGGATCCTGTCCTCGCAGCCCGTCGTTCGCACCTGTCTCCAGGACCAGGATCGCCACCGGATCTCGCAGCAGCCAGTCCACCCGCCGCAACGCGCCGGCGGAGGTTTCCCCACTCACGCCGGCATTGACGACACGGTAGTGCAGGCCCGCCGAATCGATCTTCTGCTGGATCCGGGCGGGATACGCCTCACCCGGCTCGACCCCCAGCCCGGCGGTCAGGCTGGTACCGACGAACATGATGACCGGGCCGGCGGCATTGCTGTCGACGACGGTCGCCACGCCGGCCGCGGGGCGGCCCGGGTTCTCCGAGACTGAAGCCGCCGCCCGTCCTGAATCCGCCGTACGGCAACCCAGCAGCGCCGCGACAATCGCCGCTGCGGCGTATCTAGCTATGATTGGCACTTCCAAACGCTCCCTCAGGGTGCCGCATGCTTCGCTGTGATCAACTGACCCAGACCTACATCTCCGGCGGCCAGGCGCTGACGGTGCTGAAGAATATCACCTTCACCCTCGAGGACGGCGGCTTCCTGGCCATCGTCGGCCCCTCGGGTAGCGGCAAGACGACGCTGCTCGGCCTGCTGGCCGGACTGGATCGGCCAACCCATGGCACGGTGGCATTTGACGGCACGGACCTCGGCGGGCTGAGCGAGGACCAGCGCGCGAGGCTTCGTGGCGAGAAGGTGGGATTTGTCTTCCAGTCGTTTCAGCTGATTCCCACGCTGACGGCTCTCGAGAATGTGCAGGTGCCGCTGGAACTCTCGGGACGACCCGCCGATGTGCGTCCGCGCGCACTGCTGGAGCGCGTCGGGCTTGCCTCCCGCAGTCATCACTATCCGGCACAGCTTTCCGGCGGTGAGCAGCAGCGCGTGGCCCTGGCGCGCGCGTTTGCCAACGAGCCACGCCTGCTGTTTGCCGATGAGCCGACGGGCAATCTCGACAGCGCGACCGGCGGCGGCATTGTCGAACTCATGCTGGAACTCAATCGTGATTTCGGCACCACCATCGTCCTGGTGACGCACGACCTGGCCCTGGCCGGCCGCGCCCGGCGCATCATCCGGCTGGCCGACGGCGCCATGGTCAGCGACAGCGCCGCGTGAACTCGCTCGGCTTCGTCCTGCGCATGGCGGGGCGGGAGGGGCGTGCCTCCTGGCGACGCCTCCTCGTCCTTACTGCCGCAGTTGCTGTGGGCGTCGCGGCACTCGTGGCGATCAACGCCTTCGCCGACAACCTCCGATACTCGGTCCAGGACCAGGCGCGTTCGCTCCTGGGAGCCGACGTCCTCCTCACGAGCCGTCAGCCGCTGCCTCCCGTTGCTGTCGCCGTGGTCGATACCCTCTCGCGAGGGGGTGCCTCGGCCCGTGTAGCCAACTTCTCGGCCATGGCCTACGTGCCTCGCACCTCGGGCACTCGCCTGGTCCAGGTGACGGCCGCGGAGCCAGGCTACCCGTACTATGGCGAGATCGCGACCGAACCCCGGGAGGCCTGGGCCCGCCTGCAGGACGGAAACTCGGTGGTGGTGGAACCCGCACTCCTGACGCAGCTCGATGCCCAGGTGGGGGACACGCTGTCGCTCGGCGAAGCCCGCTTCACCATCATCGGTGTCACGACCCACATCCCCGGTGACGTCGGCATTCGCGCGGCCTTCGGTGCGCGTGTGTTCATTCCCTACCGGATGCTCGACGCGACGCAGCTGCTCACCGCCGGCGCCCGCGCCGAGCACCAGGCGTACGTCAGGCTGGCACCGGGCGCGGATGCCCAGCGACTGGCGGACAAGTACCGCAGCACGCTCCGGCCCTTACGAGTGCGCATCCGCACGGTGGAGGATGATCGAAACAACCTGACCGATACCCTCGACCGGATGGGAAAGTACCTCGGACTCGTGGCCCTCATCGCCCTGCTCCTGGGCGGCCTGGGCGTCGCGAGTGCCGTATCCGTCTTCATCCGGCGGAAACTGGATTCGATCGCGGTGCTGCGCTGTCTCGGTGCCACCTCGGGCCAGGTGTTCTCGGTGTACCTGCTGCAGGCCGCGGCGATGGGGCTGCTCGGCAGCGTCGTGGGCGTGCTCGGCGGCATCGCGGTGCAACAGGCGTTGCCGGCACTCCTGCGCGATTTTCTTCCGGTCACCGTCGTCGCCACACCCTCGCCCCGCTCGATCGCCCTCGGCCTGCTCGTCGGGCTCTGGGTGAGCACGATCTTCGCGCTGCTGCCACTGCTCTCCGTGCGGCGAGTGCCGCCACTGGCCGCGCTGCGTCGAGACGTGGATCCGGCACCGCCGCGGGGCGACCCGCTCACGATTCCGGTGCTCGCGCTGCTCGCCGCGAGCGTCGTCGGCCTCACGCTCCTCCAGGTGGGCAACTGGCGAACGGCGCTCTATTTCTCCATGGCGATTGCGGGTGCGATCGGGGTGCTCTGGCTGGCGAGCTGGCTGCTCATTCGCGCGGTGCGCCGCTGGAACCCCGCGACCGCGCCGTATGTGTGGCGACAGGGGCTGGCCAACCTGCACCGCCCCGCCAACCAGACGACGACGGTGGTGCTGGCGCTGGGTTTCGGCGGATTCCTCCTCGCGACGCTGTACCTGGTGCAGTTCAACCTGCTGCGCCAGCTGCAGCTCTCGGGTGGTGCCAACCGGCCCAATCTCGTGCTGCTGGATATCCAGCCGGACCAGCTCGCACCGGCCGAGTCGCTGCTCACGACCGATCACCTGCCCGTCATCGGTCCAGTGCCCATCGTGCCGATGCGCATCAGTGCGATCAACGGCAAGCCGGTGCTGCGCGCGGGCAATGACTCGGTGGACGTGGACTCGGTCCCGCCGGACCCGGGGGCGCGGCCCGGCCGGGGCGCCACCGGCACGCAACGCCGCGCGGGGTGGGCGGTGCGGCGCGAATACCGGTCGACCTATCGCGACACACTGGTCTCGTCCGAGAAACTGGTTGCGGGCAAGTGGTGGGGCCGCCCCGAAGCCGCGGGCGCGACGGGAGGTGCGTCAGCCATCTCGATCGAAGTGAGCCTGGCCGCCGAACTGGGCGTGACGCTGGGCGACACGATCACGTGGGACGTGCAGGGGCTGCCCGTCGTGACGAAGATCACGAGCATGCGCGAGGTCGACTGGGCGCGATTCGAGCCGAACTTCTTCGTGGTGTTTGCGCCTGGCGCCCTGGAGAAGGCACCACAAAGTGCACTGCTGCTCACCCGCGTGGTTGACCCCGCGACGCGCGGAGTCGTGCAGCGGCAGCTGGTGGAGCGATTCAGCAACCTCACCACAGTGGACATTTCGAGTGTGCAGGAGGCCATCGAGAAGCTGGTGGGCCAGGTGACACTGGCCATCCGGTTCATGGCGCTCTTCAGCCTGCTGACCGGGGCCGTGGTGCTTGCCGGGGCGGTGGCCACGAGCCGGTACCAGCGGGTGCGTGAAGGTGCGCTGCTGCGGACCCTCGGGGCCACCGCCCGGCAGATCCTGCGCATCGTCGCGGCGGAGTACGCGATGCTCGGGCTGATTGCCGCCCTCGCGGGGCTGGGCCTCGCCATTCTCGCGGCCTGGGCGCTGGCCCATTGGGTGTTCGAGTCGCCGTTCGGCGTGCCACCCGCCGTGATGGCGTTGGCGGCGCTGATCGTGGGTGGCACCACGCTGATGGGCCTGCTCAACAGCCGGGAAGTGGTGGTTCAGCCTCCGCTCGAGGTGCTTCGCGGCGAGTAGCAGCCGCCTCTTGCCGCCTTGCCGCATTGCCGCTCTGCGCCTTGCCCGCCCCTTTCGCCCCTCCTTCCGTCGCCCTAAGCTTCCCGCTTCCCTACCCTCACGACCAATGCTTCCTATCGACCTGTCGGGCAAGCGCGCTTTCATCGCCGGTGTTGCCGACGATGGCGGCTTCGGGTTCGCCATCGCCAAGGCCCTCGCCGAGGCTGGTGCCTCGGTGTGCGTCGGCACCTGGCCACCGGCACTGGGCATCTTTCTCAAGCTGCTCGAGCGCGGGAAGATGGACGAATCGATGACCCTGTCGGACGGCAAGCGGCTCGAGTTCGAGCGGATCTACCCGCTCGACGCGGCCTATGATGCCCTGGGCGACGTTCCCGCCGAGATCCTGGAGAACAAGCGCTACAAGGAGCAGGGGGACTTCACGATCGAGGGCGCAGCGAGCCGGCTGCGGCAGGACTTTGGCGACAAGGGCATCGACATCGTGGTGCACAGCCTTGCCAATGGCCCCGAGGTGAAAAAGCAACTGGTGGACACATCGCGTGCCGGTTATCTCACCGCCATCGGCGTGAGTGCCTACAGCAATGTCTCGCTGGTCCGCAACCTGGCGCCGCTGATGCGGCCGGGTGGCTCGTTTCTCTCACTCACCTACATGGCGGGCGAGCGCGTCATTCCCGGCTATGGCGGCGGCATGTCGTCGGCCAAGGCGGCACTCGAGGCCGACACCCGGACGCTTGCCTACGAGGCCGGCCGCCGGTGGGGCGTGCGCGTCAACGTCATCAGTGCCGGAGCGCTCGCGTCGCGCGCCGCGACAGCGATCGGCTTCATCGACGTGATGATCCGCTACACCGAGGCCAACAGCCCCATGCCGCGGCGGCTCGATGCGTCCGAAGTGGGTGCGACGGCCGCGTTCCTGTCGAGCCCGCTCGCGTCGGCGATCACCGGCAGCGTGGTCTACGTGGACAATGGGTATCACGCCATGGGAATGGCGGTCTCGACCGCCGGGATCGAACCGCCCGCCGCAACGTGACGCCGGCCCGTTTCGCGACGCTGGGTGCATTGATCGCCGGGCTGGCCGTGGCCGCCGGCGCGTTCGGGGCGCACGCGCTGCGGGCCCGTCTCGAGCCTGACATGCTGGCGGCGTTCGAGACGGGGGCGCGCTACCAGATGTACCACGGCCTCGCCCTGCTCGCGACGGCCTGGATCGCGGATCGCTGGCCAGGGCCGCTTCCCCGCGCCGCAGGGTGGTGCTTCCTGACTGGCGTCCTGCTCTTCTCCGGCAGTCTCTATGCCCTGGCACTCAGCGGTGCCCGGATGCTCGGCGCCGTGACGCCGCTGGGCGGCCTCGCGTTCATGGCGGGGTGGGCCTGCCTCGCGCTCGCGCCGGTGGGACATGAAAAGGGCGCGCGTCCCTGAGACGCGCGCCCGAAGTCCCGACCGACCCGATCCTACTTTATGAGCGCGCCATACTCGGCTGAGTGCCGGATGAGGTATGCGGCAAGCGCGATCATCGCCACGACGACGAAGGTCGCGAGCCCGAGGGAGAAACCGAAGATGAACCGGAGCAGCCGGCCGTCCCACTTCAGGTGCATGTAGAAGAGCGCCACCAGCGCGAACTTCATCGCCGATAGCACGATCAGCACCGGAATGAGTCCGGTGGCCAGGAATTCGTGCATCGGCACGCCGGGCCGGTGCGAAATCTCGTAGGCCCCGACCTCCATGGCCGTCAACACAAACAGGATGAGCCCGATGCGGACGTATTCGCCCGCGCGCTCGGGGAAGTTGTGCTCGTGGGCCGTCGCAGCTGCGTCCATGGTCCCTCTAGTTCATCAGGTAGACGACGGGGAAGATCACGATCCACACCACGTCGACGAAGTGCCAGTACAGCGCTGCCATCTCGAAGTTGAGCGCCTTGGCCGGCGGGACACGCCCGCGGATTCCCTCGATGAGGATCGTCAGGAGCCAGATCACGCCGATGGTGACGTGCGAGCCGTGGAACCCGGTCAGCGTGAAGAAGCTCGCGCCGAACAGGTTCTTCTGCAGCGTCAGCCCTTCATGATAGAAGTGCGTGAACTCGAAGACCTGCATGCCGATGAAGAAGAAGCCGCAGAGGATGGTCATGACGAGCCATCCCAGGAACTTCTTCCGGTTGCCCTGCTCGCAGCCGTTGAGCGCCAGCACCACGAACAGCGAGCTGAACAGCAGGAGGGCCGTGCCCGCCGTCACCAGCGGGATCTCGAAGATCTCGCGTGGATACGGCCCGACCAGGCTCCGGCCCTTGTAGACGAGGTAGACCGAGATCAGCGACGCGAAGAACAGGCACTCGGACCCGATGAAGGTCCAGATGGCCAGCTTCCGGTTCGGGATGCCGGTTGAAGTTTCCGGATGCGCGTGCGCATCCATCGCGTGTGCGTCGTGCGACATTGCTTACCCTTCCGCCGGCTCGAATACCCACTTGAAGACGCTGAAGAACAGCACCGCGACCCCCGCCACGATCCCGATCGGCCCCACCTTCTCGTGATTCATCAGGGCCAGGAACGTCAGCAGCACACCCAGCGCAGCCAGGATCGGCCAGTACGACGGATTGGGCAGGTGAATGCCCGCGCCACTGACCCGGGCCGGCTCGCCCACCTTGCCACCATGGGCCCGCTTCTCCTCCCAGAAGGCATCCCGGCCGTGCACCGTCGGGATCGTGGGGAAGTTGAACTCCTGCGGTGGCGACGGAATGGTCCACTCGAGCGTGGCGCCATTCCACGGATCGGCCGGCGCGTGCACCTTCGAGCGCGTCGACTTGATCACGTTGACGATGAAGACGAGGAACGAAAAGCCGAGGATGAGCGCGCCGTAGGTCTCGAGCCGGTTGAGCGACTCGAAGCCGAGCCCGGCCGGATAGGTATAGACGCGGCGGGGCATGCCCTCCAGCCCGACGATGTGCATCGGGAAGAAGGTCAGGTTGAAGCCAACCAGCATGAGCCAGAAGTGCAGCTTGCCCAGCCCCTCGTCGAGCATGTGGCCGAACATCTTGGGCCACCAGTAGTACGCACCGGCCGTCAGTGCGAAGATGCTGCCGCCGAACAGCACGTAGTGGAAGTGCGCCACCACGAAATAGCTGTCGGTCTGCTGCAGGTCCGCCGGTGCCGCCGCGTGCATCACGCCGGACAGGCCGCCCATGATGAACATCGCGATGAAGCCCAGGGCGAAGTACATCGGCGTCTTCATCTGGATCGAGCCGCCCCAGACGGTCCCGATCCAGTTGAAGATCTTCACGCCGGTCGGGATGGCGATCAGCATGGTGGCGAGCGCGAACACCGAGTCCGCGATCGGGCCCATGCCGGTGGAGAACATGTGGTGGCTCCACACGCCGAAACCCAGGAAGGCAATGAAGCAGCCCGAGAAGACCATGGCGGTGTAGCCGAAGAGCGGCTTCCGGGAGAACACCGGCAGGACCTCGGAGATGATACCGAACGCCGGCAGGATCAGGATGTAGACCTCGGGATGCCCGAACAGCCAGAACAGGTGCTGCCACAGCAGCGTGTCGCCACCGCCTGCCGGTACGAAGAAGTTGGTGCCGACGAGGCGGTCGAACATCAACAGGATCAGCGCGACCGTGAT
This sequence comes from uncultured Gemmatimonadales bacterium, assembly GCA_963846945.1. Taxonomy (GTDB): domain Bacteria; phylum Gemmatimonadota; class Gemmatimonadetes; order Gemmatimonadales; family GWC2-71-9; genus JAGGAG01. The sequence continues at coordinate 148,606 of CAWJXX010000008.1, forward strand.
GATGGGGAACGACAGCAGCACCAGCAGCTGGGTGATGAACGTCATCCAGACGAACACCGGCATCCGGATCAGCTTCATCCCGGGTGCGCGCATGTTCACGATGGTCACGAAGAAGTTCACGCCGGCAGCAAGGGAGGCGATGCCGAGGATCTGCAGGCCGATGGCCCAGAAATCCATGTTCATCCCGGGAGAGAACTGCCTGCTGGACAGGTTGGCGTAGCCGAACCAGCCGCCGTTCGGCGCCGCGTGCAGCAGGAAGCTGGAGTTGAGAAACAGGCCGCCGGCCAGGAACACCCAGAAGCTGAACGCGTTGAGCCGCGGGAAGGCGACGTCACGCGCGCCAATCAGCAGCGGCACCATGAAGTTGAAGAACATCGCCGAAAGCGGCATGACGGCGAGGAAGATCATCGTCGTGCCGTGCATCGTGAACAGCTGGTTGTAGAAGTCCGGCGATACGAAGTTGTTGTCCGGCTGCCGGAGCTGCCAGCGAATCAGTTCCGCCTCGAGGCCGCCGATGAGGAAGAAGATGAACGCCGACGCCCCGTACAGGATGCCGACCTTCTTGTGGTCGACCGTGGTGATCCAGCTCCAGAACCCGGTCTTTTCCGGGTGGATTGCCGCAGCACCAGCGTGATCGAGGACCGAGGTGGCCATGAACGATGCCTTTTCGAAGTTCGGGACGGCTAGTGCTGGCGGAGGTAGGCGACCAGCGCCTGCGCCTCGCTGTCCGTGACGCCGAGATCCGGCATCAGGACGCCCGTCTTGATCTGCTGCGGATGCTGGATCCAGTGCCCCAGGTTTTCATCGGTGTTCTTGAGCCACCCGGCCGCGATGTACAGGCGCGTGCCGATGCCGGCGAGGTTCGGTCCGATCCCCATCGGCTTGGTCGCGTTGAGCGAGTGGCAGCCGATGCACCCCTTCATCATGAAGAGTTGCGACCCAGGCATCGTGTCGGCCTCTGCCGACGCCGGCGTGCTGGCACCCATCGACGCGGTGGCAAGCTGCCCGGCCGCGGCGGCGCTCGGCTTTGCCGCGCTGTCGACCACTGGCGGAGCCGGCGGGGCCGACGCCTTCATGCGGGCTACGTACGCATCAAAGTCCGTGGGCGCCTGGGCCACGACCTGGAACGCCATGCGGGCGTGCTCGATACCGCAGAACTCGGCGCACTGGCCCGGATAGTCGCCCGCCTCCTCGGCCTTGAACCAGAGCGTCGTGGTCCGGTTGGCGAAGACGTCACGCTTGCCCGCGAGGGCCGGGATCCACCAGCTATGGATCACGTCCTGGGTCACCATCTTCAGCCCGACCGTCTTCCCGACCGGCACGTGCAGCTCATTCGCCGTCGTAAGGCCCAATTGCGGATAGCGGAACTCCCACCACCACTGGTGCCCGATGACTTCCACCTGCAGCACGTCAGGTCCCGTCGGCAACTCGTAGGTACGGAAAATCGTACGGACGGTAGGCACAGCGATCATGGCAAGGATCAGCGCCGGGATGGCGGTCCAGATGACCTCGACCATGGTATTTCCGTGGATCTGTGCCGGCTCCGGATCCTCCGGCTTGCCCCGGAACTTGAAGATCACGCCGATCAGCGCACCTTCTACCAGGACAAACACCAATGCCGCCCACCAGAGCGTGGTCCGGAAGAGCTTGTCCACCATGGCGGCGAAGTCGCCCTTCGGATGCAGCGTCGACTGGGGATACGGATCAGCGTGCGCGGTGCCAACGGCGATGACGAGCAGAGCCAGCAACAGCAAGGCCCCGGCCAGCGTGCGCCAGCGATTGGTTCGGTGGTCCATCAAGGATGGTCCGGGTGCGGGGAGTACGTGCCGCCCGTATTCGGGCAACAGAACGGGTAGATGTTAGCGACCGCAGCGCACATCGTCAATCACGAAGGACGCAACCGGGAATCCAGCGATATTCCGGGCAGAACAGGTTTGGCCACAACGACTTGGCTTACGGGCCCCGTCCCGGCCCCTCAGTCACCACGTCTCAACGCGGAGCCAGCATGCCGAACCCCGAACAAGAGCGGTTGATCGCGCAGTACGCCGAGGGCCCCGACCGTCTGGAGGCGGCGCTGGCCCAGGTGCCGGCCGAGGCGTTGAAGTGGCAGCCGGGTCCGGGCGCCTGGTCCGTGCATCAGGTAATCGTGCACTGCGCGGACAGCGAGACCAACTCGCACATGCGGCTGCGCTACCTCATCGGGGAAGACAACCCGACGATCATCGGCTACGACCAGGATCGCTGGTCGAAGGTGCTGGACTATCACGCGCTGCCCCTGGCCCCGGCACTCGCCACGGTTCGTGCTGTGCGCGCCAACACCGTTCCATTGCTTCGCCAGCTGAGCCCGTCGCAGTGGACCCGCACCGGGCACCACACCGAGTCCGGGAACTACGACGTGATGCAGTGGATGAGGATCTACGCGGAGCACCTGCATCAGCATGAACGGCAGATTTTACGGAATCTCGAGGCGTGGAAGAAGCGGTGAGAGGTGAGGAGTGAGAGGTAAGAGGTGAGACGGGCCCTCACTTACCTCTTACCTCCTACCTCTCACCTGATCGGCACGTCGAACGGCACCGGATCCGGCACTTCAATCGTGAAGTGCCACCACTCCTGGTCATAGTTCTCGAAGCCGCCCACCGCCATGGCCCGCACGAGTCGCTGGCGATTCGCCGCGGCCGCTCCGCTCGCATTGGCGGTATGCGCAGCCTTGGAAAAGGTGTCGAACGGCGTGCCCATCTCGAACGGCACCCCGGTCGCAATGTTGACCAGGGTAAGGTCCACTGCCACGCCCATATTGTGACGGCTGCGACGGGCGATGTAGCCCTGCTGGAAGTACTTCATGTTCCCGGTGCGTTCGGCCCACTCCACCATGGCGAGCGTCGCCTGCACGGGACGATAGGCATCGTAGATCTTGAGGCCGAGCCCCTGTCCACGCAGTTCCCGTTGCACCAGGGCGAGCGCCTCGGCGGCCTCGCGCCGGAGGAATGCACGGTTGGCATCGTATCCCGGAAGTGGCGCGCCGGTGAAATTGCTGTCGGTTCGATACCGGAGATCGACAGCGATTGTCGCGTCCAGGGTGCGCACATCGACCAGCAGGGATTCCGCCGCCGCGGCGCTCGCGATGGGGACCGGAGGGGCCTCGGCAGTGGATTGCGCCTGACCCGAGCCGCAGGCCCCGAGGAGAAGCAGGAGCGACGGCCAGTACACCATTCGCAAGTCTTTATTTCTCAATTGGTTACGTTGGTGTATGCCGGTTTGAAACGTGGGGCGCGGCGCGAACTCGCGGCTGCCGGGCATCAGTGTATCTTTCGTATCACAGTCAAGTTAGCCAAGGGTCCGGGGACGCACTGCGCACCCGGGCCTGAAGTTTTATGCGGGGGGTGGGCACCAGCTTGCCTCCAATGATCTTCTTGAGCCACGGGCGGCGAGCCCGAACGAGCCAATGCTACGAGAAATGCGGGAGAAGCTGAGCCATGAGATCGACCAGCTCAGCTATGAGTTGAACGTGACGCTGCCCCAGGCCATCGCCACGGCAGTGGAAATGGGCGATCTCCGGGAGAACTCGGAATACAAGGCCGCGCTGGAGCGGCAGCAATTCGTGCAGGCGCGACTGGGGCAGTTGCATCAGCGGATGCAGCAGGTCACCCAGCTCGCCAACCACGAAGCGCCGGCCGATCGGGTTGGTCTTGGGTCCAAGGTGAAGGTACTCGACCTTGGCACCGACGAGGTGGAGGAATTCATGGTGGTGCTGGCCGAGCTGATGGACATCGATGCCGGGCACATCTCCCTGGCCTCGCCGCTCGGGCGCGCGCTGGCTGATCGCCGTGTGGGCGATGAGGTGCAACTCAAGCTCCCCACACTCACCCGCCGGCTGCGCGTCCTGGAGCTGGTGACGCAGCACGACGCCGAACCAGGCAGCTGACGTTGGAATTCCCCCGGAAGCAGCTCATCCTGGTCGGCGACCGGGTGCTCGTCACGCCGGAAGAGGGTGATGATCGCACCCGGGTGGGCCTCTACCTGCCGGCCACAGCGATCGACACCCAGCAGGTCCAGTCGGGACTGATCGTCGCGGTCGGGCCTGGCGACCCGGTGGGCGACCTCAGCGCGCCGGATGACGAGCCATGGAAGACGCGGAACGAGCGTCGAACGCGTTCCACGATGCAGGCGCGCGTGGGCGACCACGTGATCTTCTTCCGGAAGGCCGCCGTCGAGATCACCTTCGAGGAGCGGAAGTACCTCGTCGTACCGCAGGCCGCACTGCTGGTGATTGTCCGGGAAGACCTCCCGATCTGATCGAGCCCCCCTCCGATGCGCCGTCGCCATCGACTGAGTGATGCAGCCCAGGAATACCGCAGCGCCATGTGGACGCTCGCGGCAATTGCGGCGCTCGGCTTCGTGCTCGGAGTATCAGGCGTGCGGGGCCACCTGCCCCGGCTCGTGGGTGTTGCCGGCCTCAGCCTCGGGCTGGCCAGCACCTGCGTGGCCTGCTTCTTCGGCTTGCGCGCCCACCGCCGTGCACTCGCGGACCAGGAACTCGTGGCGCGCCGGAGCATGATCGTCCTGCTGGCCGCACAACTGGGGGCCCGCGATGACGAAACCCTGTCCGGCATTGCCAGCAAGGGTGGGCCCGCCGCGGAAGCCGCCCGATTGATCCTGCAGGGCCGACGCGAGCGCCGGGGCATCCCAGGGACCGGCTGACCTCCCCTGCATGTGCTACCAGCTGCTCGTCGCCAGCGTACTCACGCTGAGTGAGGTGCGCGCCATGCTGCCGGCCGGCGTGCGCGCCGATGCCCTCGGTCCCGGCGTCCAGGATCCCTATCGTGCACTCCTCACCGGGGCGCAGACCGCCGTCGTACTGCGCGCGGGCCACTGTGCCTGCGGGTTGCTGGAGCATCGGTTTCGTGCGGCCCATACGGACGAAGCGCACCTGCGTGAGCGCTATCGACGCCTCGGAGCCACACGCACGTCAATCGTGCGGGCGATCGAGCGCCATCGCCGAAGCGTGGCGCATGCCCCGCGCGCGCACCCGCATGCACTGGCACGCCTCGCCACGGAGCACGCACGCAACGCCGGCCCGAGTGCCTGGCTGCTCGGATTCAGCGTGGACGACGTGCCGCCGGCCATTCCCGGGACCGCCCCCGTTTCGCGAACGGCCGCGCAGGTTGTCGGCGACCCCGAAGGGTGGCTGGTCGAGGGCCCGGTGATGCTGGTGACGCCGTGAGTGTCGCTGGGCACGAGGAGGGAACGCTGCGCACGGCCGACGGACTCGACCTGTACTGGCAGCATTGGCCGGCCACCGGGTCGAACGAGGTGCTGATCAACGTGCATGGGCTCGGTGATCACAGCGGGCTGCATCCATTCGTCGTGGATCACTTCCGGCATCGCGGCACCAGTGTCTACGCGCTCGACACCAGGGGAAATGGCCGCTCACCGGGGAAGCGCGGTCATGTCGACTCGTGGGGCCACTACCAGGATGATCTCGACCGCCTGGTCCGCCTGGTTCACGCGCGCGAAGGTCGTGCGCCGGTCCTGCTCGGTCACAGTCTCGGCGGGCTGATGGTGCTCGACTATGCACTCGCCCACCCGGAATCGATTCGCGCCGCGGCCGCCGCGGCCCCACCGCTCGGGCCGCTCAACGCACCCGCATCCCTGCTCGCGGCCGCGAAGGTCCTGACGATCCTGTGGCCGTCATTCACGCTCGAGACCGGGCTCGACCTCGGCGGCCTCGCGCATGACCCCGAGGTACGCCGCGTCATGCAGGCGGATCCGTGGTTCCACCGCCGCGCGTCGGCGCGGCTGGCCTGCGAGGTACAGCGGGCGCTGGCCTCGGTGCATTCGCGCGCGGCCACGCTCGCGCGGCCAGTCCTCATCCTGCATGGAGCCGGTGATCGCATGGTGCCGATCGACGGCAGCCGCCGCTTCGCGGCGAGTGGGCCTGCGGCGTACACGACCTACATCGAGTATCCCGATGGCTGGCACGCCCTCTTCGCCGATGTCGGCCATGAACAATGCTTGAGCGACCTGCAACGCTGGATGGATTTGCTGTCATAGATCTCACTGCGACGGGAACCGAAGCGGAGCAAAATTGTAGGAACCAGCATGCCACGCGCGCGCACCCTGTTCTGGCGGGCGGTCCGGCTTCGTTGCCCGCATTGCGGCGGCCGACCGCTCTTCCTGAGTTTTGGTCGCATACTCCCCGCCTGCCCCGCGTGCGGGCTGACGCTCGAGCGGGGAGAGCGCGGATACTGGCTTGGTGCCTACTTCGTGGGACTGCTTGCGATCGAGACCATGCTGTGCGGCTGGCTCTTCCTGGTGATGTTCTGGACCTGGCCCGACATTCCGTGGACCTTCCTGCACGTCAGTACCGTCAGCATCCTCGTGGCGACGCCCATCGTGTTCTATCAGATGTCGCATACCCTCTTTCTCGCGTTCGACCTCCTGGTGCATCCGGCCGAGCCCGAGGATTTCACTGCCCCCGAGGAGCGACGCCACGTGAGGGGACCAGCGAAAGGGCCCCCTTAGGAGCCGAGCGAAGACACTGATTTGACTTTCGGGTTTCTTTCGGTATTCTGGATTATGAGCCGGGAGGAACCAATGTCAGCGCCAGCCGGGCAAGCGGGTCAGCGTCGTCTACCCAACATCTTTACCACAAACGACTTACGTGTCTGCCCCGAGTGCGCCGGCCCTCTGGACCGGGCTTCCGGCTGCGTCAGCTGCCGGCAATGCGGATGGGGCAAGTGCGGCTGAACCGGCGGGCTCGCGAGCGGCGGCCGACGGAGCGCCAGCTGGCACTCGACGCCCTGCGCGATGCCAGCGCTGCCCGTGCACTGCCGGTGCTCGATGTGCGGGAGCGTGGTACCACATTTCGTGAGCTGACCGTGCGCTCGGCGCTCAACAGTGCGGCAGCGACCCACATGGGATTCTGGTCCATCAATCCCTACGTCGGGTGCGAATTCGGCTGCAGCTACTGCTACGCACGCGACACCCATCGCTACACCGTCGAGCGGCATGCCGCCGCGGCGCAGCTTGATGCATCGTCGGCCATGCTCGACCTGCCGGCAACCGAGGCGTTCGAGCGCCATATCCTGGTAAAGCAGAACCTGCCGGAGATACTGCTGCGCACCCTCGACCCGACCCGCATCGGTGACGCGGCAATCGTGATCGGCACTGCAACCGATCCCTACCAGCCGGCGGAACGGCGATTCGCAGTCACCCGGAGTGTCCTGCTCACGCTGCTCAAGTTCCGCAACCTGCACCTGGGCATCATCAGCAAGTCACCCCTCATCACCCGCGACCTCCCGATTCTTCGCGACCTGTCGGAACGGCACCGGCTCCGCGTCCACGTCTCGCTCGCGACCGACGATGGCGCGCTGCTGCGTCGGCTCGAGCCGCGCACGCCCATGCCCCATGCCCGGCTTCGCGCGCTGGGCCAGCTCTCGGCAGCCGGTATCAACACCACGCTGCTCATTGCGCCCATCGTCCCGCTGCTGACGGATTCGCGGGCCGGCCTCGCGCGACTGTTCGAGGCGGCGAAGAATGGCGGTGCGTCGCGCGTGGGCAGTGGCCCGCTGCGCCTGGGTCCTACGGCGCGCAGGCGTTTCCTGGCGCAGATCCGACAGGAGTTCCCCGAACTGCTGGCACGGTATGAGCGCCACTTCGCCCGGTCGAGCAATGCCGAGCCGGCATATCGAGAGGCGTTGTCACGCCGGATCAGGAGCCTCCAGCAGCAGTACGGGTTTCCGACGGACCGGAACGCAGCCGGCCAGCTGATGACGGACGAAACCACGGCGGGCGAAATCGAGACGGCTCAATTCATGATGCTCTAGCACCGGTCTTCGCATGATCACCAGACCATGACCACCTTCCCGAACGTCGCATTCTCCTCCATCAGTTCGTGCGCCCGCGCCAGTTCATTCATCGGCATCACCGCATCGACGACCGGGGCCAGTCGCGCGACGCCGCCAACGGCGGGCAGCGCGAACGCGGGCAGCACGCGCTCGGTGAACTCCTGCGCCAGCTGTGCCCGCTCGGCGCCGCCCCGGGAGCGCATCGAGGTACCCACAATCTCGATCCGGTGATGCAGCACGAAGCCCAGGTCGATGTCGCCTCGTGGACCGAGCAGCATGCCCAGGAGCACCAGTCGGCCACGCGGCAGGAGCACCGCCAGGTTGTCGGCGATCGCGGGGCCACCCAGCGAATCGATGACCGCGTGCACGGGCTCGGAAATCTGCTCGCGGAATGGGGCCAGGGTCGTGTCGATCGCCTCGTCCAGTCCCATCGCCATGACGCGGTCGAGCTTGGCCGCCGTGCGCGACGTACCGATCGTGCGCACGCCGATCAGCCGACCGAGCTGCACGGCCGCCGTGCCGACACCGCTTCCCACGGCGTGGATGAGCACGCTCTCGCCGGCCACGAGGCGTGCGCGATGCACCAGCGCATCCCAGGCCGTGAGGAATGCTTCCGGGATGGCAGCGCCCTCGACTTCAGTCAGTGCGCGCGGAATTGGCAGGACCCAGTCCTCGTGCACCACGACGGCTTCCGCCTGTGCGCCGCCCCCCACCAGGCCCATGACCCGATCCCCGATTCGCCAGCGCGACGTCCCCGAGCCGCACGCCTCGACGACGCCGGCATACTCGAGACCGGGGATCTGCGACGGCCATCCCGGCGGCGCCGGATAGTGACCGCGTCGCTGCAGCAGGTCGGCGCGATTGAGGCCCGCGGCGAGTACGTGCACGCGGACCTCATGCGGCCCCGGCACCGGTCGCGGCACGTCACGAATGCCGATGACCCGCGTATCTCCTGCACCGTCGAACCAGGCTGCGCGAATAGTGACCTCCGTGTCCCCCTGATGAATCCGGGGTATGAACACCCGGCCCGCAGCTTGCACCGTTGCGCAATTTCCCATTGCGACCATATCGAGGCCATGCACAATGCGCACACGCCCCGTCTTCTCCCTCGTCCTGCAGTCCCTGGTCCTGCTGGGGATCACGGCCTGCTCGAGCGACAGCCAGCAGCCGCCACCCAGCGGATCGCTGTCGCTCGCATTGCAGCCCGTCGCAACCGGCTTCGACTTCCCCCTGCTGCTGACCGCGCCGGCGGGCGACGCGCGACTTTTTGTGGTGGAAAAGGGAGGTCGAGTGAAGATCGTGAAGGCCGGCGCCGTCCTCCCGACGCCGTTCCTCGACGTGAGCAGCCTCGTCTCGTCCGGAAGCGAGCAGGGACTGCTCGGCCTCGCGTTTGATCCTCACTATGCCACCAATGGGCGCTTCTTCGTAAGCTATACCAACACCACGGGGTCGAGTGTCGTCGCGTCGTACCAGGTCTCGGCGAACGCCGATGTGGCCGATGCCGGCAGCGCGACCATACGGCTCACGGTGGCACAGCCCTATGAGAACCACAATGGCGGCAACATCGTGTTCGGTCCTGATGGCTTCCTCTACCTCGGACTGGGCGATGGCGGGAGCGGGGGCGACCCGCAGGGCCATGGCCAGAACAAGGACGACCTGCTCGGTTCCCTGCTCCGGCTCGACGTGAGTGGCGCCTCGGGGTATGCCGTTCCGGCGGACAATCCGCTCGTCGGAATCAGCGGCACGATGCCCGAGCTCTGGAACTGGGGCCTCCGCAATCCCTGGCGCTTCTCCTTCGACCGGGCGAACGGCGACCTGTACATCGGCGACGTGGGGCAGGACACGCGCGAGGAAATCGACGTCGCGACCGCAACGAGTGGCGCCGGCAAGGGATTGAACTTCGGGTGGAACATCATGGAAGGCATGATCTGCTACGGCGCATCGACGTGCAACCAGGCCGGGCTGACACTGCCCGTGCTCGACTACACGCACGCTGATGGCTGCTCGGTGACGGGTGGCTTCGTGTACCGTGGCGCCGCCATACCCGGACTGGTCGGTACCTACTTCTATTCCGACTTCTGTGGAGGGTGGATTCGCAGCTTCAAGTACGCCGCCGGGGCGGCCACGGAACAGCAGGAATGGTCCACGCTCGCGCCGGGTGGTGGCGTGCCGAGCTTCGGCGAGGACGCCACCGGCGAGCTGTACATCCTCTCATCCAATGGGGGAGTCTACAAGGTGGTTGCGCAGTGAGCCGTGACTGACGAGCCGCCGGCTGATGGCGATGACGTGCCGGGTCGCGACGAGATCGAACATCTCGCGGCGCGGATCCCGCCCCTCATTCGCTTCGGCACATCCTCCTGGACCTATCCGGGGTGGAAGGGACTGATCTACCATCGCGACTACAAGGGCCGCGGCACCGCGGCCCCCATGCTCGCCGAGTACAGCCGCTTCCCGCTGTTCCGTACCGTCGGCATCGACTCCAGCTTCTATGGCCCACCCACCGACGCAGTGCTCGAGACCTACGCGAGCAATCTTCCGCCGGGCTTTCCCTGCGTGAGCAAGGTGTGGCAGGAAGTGACGGTACACACCTGGGCCAAGGTGCAGGACAAGGCCCGCGGCGGCCAGCTGAACCCGCACTTCCTCGACCCGGCCATCTTTCTCGAATCGGTCTACGAACCCTACCGACTGCATTTCGCCGATCACGCCGGCCCGTTCGTGTTCGAGTTCCAGGCGATCGTATCGGAGGGACGTTACGGCGTGAGCCCGGCGGAATTTGCCGAGCGGCTGGACCGGTTCTTCAGCGCACTGCCCGCGGGCGGGCCATGGGCGGTGGAAATCCGCAACCCGGAATACCTGATACCGGCCTACTTCGCCGTGCTTCGCGAGCACGGCGTGGCGCATGTCTTCAACTCGTGGACGCGGATGCCGTCGATCGGTGAGCAGCTGTCATTGCGGGATTCGGTGACCGGGCCGTTCCTGATCTGCCGCGCACTGCTCCGGCCGGGACGGCTCTACGCGGATGCAGTCGAGGCCTTCTCGCCGTATGACCGGATCCAGGACCCGCAGCCGGAATTGCGTGCGGACCTCGTCAACCTGATCCGCACTGCGATCGCGCTGCGACTGCCGGCCTACGTGATCGCCAACAACCGCGCGGAAGGAAGCGCCCCGCTCACCATCATTGCCGTGGCGAAGATGCTCATCGCCCAGCTCGACGCCGGCTAGCGGGTCACGCGCCTGCCAGCAGTGCCTCGAGCTCGGCGGACAGTCCCGCCGTCGCCGAGATCAGCGCGATCGTTTCACCCACCTTGTTGTTCGGCGTCGACGCACCAGCGGTGATGCCGATGACCCGCGCGGCACCCAGCCAGCCGCCGGTCACCACCTCCTGCTTGGCTCCGACGGGCTGGTGCCTGATCGTCCGCGCCTCCGGGTCGAGGCAGTTGGCATCCTCGATGTGGAACGCCGGTACCCCGCGCGACGCCACCAGGGCAGCGAGATGGGTCGTGTTGCTCGAGTTGTAGCCGCCCACGACGACCATCAGGTCCAGCTGTTCCTCGAGCAATGCCACCACCGCGTCCTGGCGTTCCTGCGTGGCGGAGCAGATCGTGTCGAAGGTGCGGAAGTGCTCGGCGACGGCCGCGGCACCGTGGCGACGCTCCATGCTGCGCCGGAATTCTTCCGCGATGGCGAGCGACTCCCCCGCGAGCATCGTGGTCTGGTTCGCGATGCCCACGCGCTGCAGGTCGCTCGCGAAATCGAAGCCTGGCGAATGGCGCCCGGCAAATCGCTCCTGCATGCCGGCCACGTCACCGCCGCGCTCGATGTAGTCGCACACCGTGCGTGCCTCGTCCATGTTGAAGACCACGAGGTACCGGCCGGACGGATACTTCATCACCTGGCTCGCGGTCGCCTTCGTCTCCTCATGGTAGTACTTCCCATGGATGACCGCGGTATAGCCGTCACGCGCATACCCCTCGACCCGCTTCCAGACGTTGAGCACCGAGCCGCAGGTCGTGTCGACCATGACGCAGCCGATGGCGCGCAGGCGATCGAAGTCACGGATCGTCACCCCGAATGCCGGCATGATCACCACGTCGTCCGCCGTCACCCGCGACAGGTCGAACTCGCCATCCACACCATGCCGGAGGAACTCGATTCCCATTTCCTCGAGCTTCCGGTTCACGTGCGGGTTGTGAATGATCTCGCCCACCAGCAGGATGCGGCGATCGGGGAACTTGTGCCGCGTCTCGTAGGCATAGTCGACCGCCCGGTCCACCCCGTAGCAGAACCCGAATTCCCGCGCCAGCCGGAACTGGAGCGGCCCGACGGCGAGCGTGTAGCGCTGCGCCCGCAGCAGCTCGACCAGCCCACTGTGATAGTCGGCACTCCGCTGACCCTCGATCGCGCCCTTGAGGCCGAATCCCTTGCGGTAGTACGTGGAGTTCATGGAGTTAAGGTACACTCGAATCGTGGGCCGGTCCGGGCGGCGCCTGCGACTCACAGCGCACCGTATCCGGCACCGCCGTGACCGGACCGAACTCGCCACGAAGCAGCACCGGCCCGTTGGCCGCCCTGAGCCATGCCACGAACCGCCCCACGAACCGGGTGCCATCGATCGCCGTGATCGCCACCAGGCCGGAATCAGCGGTCAGCGCCGCGAAGTTCTGCTCGCTCGCAACCCGGAACCCGATCACCGCGGCCGGCACCGTCGAGCGCGTGGTGTCCTCCACCCGGTACTTGCCCGGCGTGAGCTTGACCGTGCGCACGAGGATGCCGATGCCGCTGTCGTTCGACATACCGAGCAGCATCAGGCGGGCGCGAACCGGGCACCAGGTGGCAGTGATGGGCAGGGTGATGCGCCCCGTGCGGATGGTGGTGTCGGGACTCTGCCACTGCGCCGTGAGGCGCGCGCCCTCAGGCGGCCGGCACCCGACTGCCGCCAGGAGCAGCAGGCCCGATGCGCGGACCGGGTTCACCGCACCGCCAGCAGGATCACGTCAAACACCAGGGTGGAATTGCCCGGCGACAGCCGGCGCGTGAGGTCGAACCGGATGATGCCGCTCCGGAACAGCTTGGAGTACACCGAGAGCCCGATACCACCCGATACCAGCGGGCTGCCGGAGAAATACTCGGATGCGTCGCCCGCCCAGCCGGCATCGAGATACACCACGGGCCGCAATGCCCCGCCCAGGGGCGTCACGTCGGCCTGTGCCGACCAGAAGGCGGCACCCTCCTGCGTCCCGTACGTGAAGCCCCGAACCGTGTTGACGCCGCCAGCGCGAAAGAGCATCTGCGGCAGCGCCGAGCTGCTCGCGATGCCGCTCTTGAGCCGCATGGTAACGCCGGCGCTCTGGCCCACCGCAATGCGCAGGTCACCATAGCCGCGCGCGGTCGCGTGACCCTCCCCACCCAGCACGTCCCCCGTGAGCGTCCAGCCGATGGGGCCACCCTGGTGCAGTGATACCGTGCCTCCCCCGAAGACACCGGGCAGCACGGCCGGGTTGGGCGGCATCACGCCGCTGCCGCCCAGGAAATCATTGACGCCCGAGATGGCCACCGTGGCCAGGCTGAGTTCCTGTTCCACCTTGCCGATGACCTTGAGGTCCAGTCGGTTGGTGAGTGGCACCTCGAGCGTCGCACTGCCTCCATAGCCCGCCATGTAGGCCGCGTTGTCATGCGCGGTGAAGATGGCGTTCACGGAGTTGACGAGGTTGCGACCCGGCGAGATCGGGTCCTGGTCCACCACATCGTAATACCCGTCGACCGTAAGCTTCCACCCCGGCCCGTTGCGCTCGACGCCGATGCGTTCGTTCACAGTTTCGTTGCTGAAGCCGTACCGGACGGTCCCGTACAGGTTGGTGAAATCCCACCAGGGAAGGCGCACGCCGATACCGGCACCGATCGCGTAGCCCTGCACCCGGTTGAACCCGAACGCATCGGACGTGCGCTCGTAGGCGAAGCGCACCGGTTTCTCCCCGGTCAGGTCGGAGGGGAGCTTCTGCGCCATGCTGGCAAGATCGGCCTCCACCTCGCGCTGCTGGGCGGCGTCGGGGCTCGGCCCCAGTACCAGGCTGTCGCCCCAGCCCTTGTACAGGTTGAGCGAGTCGGCCGGCGGCTGGTGCACCTCGAACCGGCCACCCTGCCAGCGGCCGGAAGTATTGTGCGCCACCATGCTGTCGGGCTGCTCGCCATGTCGTCGCGCATGCTCGACGGAATCATCCCGCTGCCGCTCCAGCTTGCGGACACTGTCACGCGAGAGCGCCGTGTCGGGGAGTGCCATCGAAAAGACCGGGCGCTGGCCGGTGTTGATCGTGTAGTCGCTGAAGGTGGTGACCGCCTCGAAGGGGATCACCAGGTCCCCGACGAGCGGGATGCTCACGTTACCCGACAGCACCTGGCGGTAGGGCATCCAGTATCGCCCTTCCTGCACAGCGTACTCGAGGTCGGCGTCCAGTGTCAGCAGCCGGTTGATGATCCGGTTCGCGCGGCCCGCCGACGTCGAGTCGCCGTGCGTCTCCCCGTCCGGTGCCACCCATTGCGATGTGCCGACATAGCGAAAGGAGAATCGCACCGTCTCCGCCGTCTTGGCGTCCAGCCACAGCTTGCCCACGATGAGCGACGGGCCGTCACGCGCGGGTGTCACGTCCACGGCCAGCAGCATCACCGAGCGGCCATCCGGCAGTGTCACGCGCAAGCTGTCCACCAGTGCATAGCGATACCAGTGTGGACCCTCGGGAGCGAGCGGATGCAGGGGAGCGATCGCGGGGAACTCATCGCCAAAGAGCCGGATCGAATCGGTGAGGCCTCGTGCCACGAACCAGGGCTGGTCCCAGATGCTCTGCAGGTTGAGCTCGCTGCTGGTGGAGCGCGCGCGGCGGCCAATGATGTCGATCCGGATGTCGTTGGGGGCGGCCCACTGGACCTGCGCCTCCTGTTCCTCCACGGCGGCGGGCATGCTGCGTCCCCACTTCCGGCGGCCCAGCGACAGCGTAAGCCGATAGCGGAGGCGAGCGGAGTAGTCGCTGACGGACGAATCCTGGACCCGCTGGCGCGCGATGGCGCGCTCGACCAGCGCCCTGGTAGCGGCGCTGGCGAATGGATTGAGTGTGTCTTGTGTACTCGGGGAAAAAACTGAAACGACAGCTAGCGTGGCGAGGAGTGCGCCCATTTGGTCCGACCGTCCCGGTGGAGCCCGTAGGCCTTCAAGCGGCGCCAGAGGGTCGTGCGGCTGATGCCGAGATGCCGGGCAGTGTCCGCCAGCTTCCAGCTGTTGGCGTCAAGCATCTTGACGATAGCCTCCTTCTCCCGCTCCGCCAACGTCGCCGGTCCGGCGATCCCCGGGATGAACATCGCCTCACCCAGTTCGAGCTGCCCGATGCGCAACGGACGGAGCCGGCCACCCAGCGCGGAGAGCTGGGGCAGCAGGTCCCGCGCTTCGGCACTCAGGTCCAGCGCCCGGAGCGCCTCCCTCGCCTGCTGGTTGGCATACATCACCCGCCCCTGCGCATCGAATACGACCACACCCTCGCTGAAGCCGTCGAGGAGCGCCCGGGCCAGGGGGGAGAAGACCGATGGTTGACCGGCGGTAGTGGTGGATCCCTCAGTCATATATGCGATTACGCCACAGCGCGTTCAAAGGTTTCATTCCGAGACGACGCAACCTCGCAGCCACTCATCTATTGGTCAAGGACGCCCAAGCCCAACCGGCATGGACAGTCACTCACCGACCGGCGCCTCCTCAGGCACTTCGCGGTGCTGTCTTCGCTCCGCCATGATGACGATCGCGAGGCCGCCGAAGATGGCACAACCGGCGAGGGCCGCGCGGGCCGTCAGCGATTCGCCGTGCAGGATCAGCGGTGCAACCGCGGCGGTCAGGATCGGCTGCAGATAGATAAAGACGGCCACCATGTTGGATGAAGCGCGCCGCAGCGCCCAGATGTTCAGCAGGTACGACAGGATGGTGGGGCCCGCCACGACGTACGCCACGGCGGCCCAGATCGGCTGGCGCACCGCGGCGAGGTCGAATCCGTGCAGGCCCAGGAGGCCGAGCGGGAGTACGCCCAGCACCGAGAAGAGCATCACGTAGGTGCTGACCGTGATGGAGTCGTACCGGACCATCATCGGCTTCGCCATGAGGAAATAGGCGGCGTAGCAGACCATGCCGAGCACGATGAGCAGGTTGCCGAGCGCCACGTCGGGTGCGAGCGAGATGCGATCGGGCCCGATGAGGTAGATGGTCCCCAGCGCCGCCAGCGCGATCCCGGAGAACTTGAGCGCCGAGGGTGGCTCACGCCCGATGAGCACCGAGCCAAGCACGGTGAACACCGGCACCGTGGTGACCAGGATCGTCGCATTGATGGCCGTGGTGTGCTTGAGCCCGAACAGGAAGAGGGACTGGTTCGTGGCGATCCCGAGCCAGCCCACGATGGCGAGATAGAGCAGGTCCCGGCGGTCACGCACCCATGGGCCGCCGCGCAGCAGGTTCACCAGCAGAAGCACGGCGGCGGCCCCGAGCACCCGTACACACACAAGGAGCCCTGCGGGAAATTCCGGCAGCACGTAGCGCCCGGCGATGGCCAGGCTGGCGAACAGCACCTGCACGACAATGAGCGCAATCGGAACTGCTGGCGACATCAGCGCCGCTTTCGCCAGTGGGAGCTCTCGCGGCCTCCCTTGCGCCCCCGTCCACCTTGCCCGGCCGGGGGCCGGCCATCACCACGCGGGCGATTGCCGTCGCGTTCCCGGCGCTCGACCTCTGCACCCCGGTGCAGCGCGCGCATCGCCTCGGCCACGCTGTCTCCCAGCGCCGGCGCCTGCCGCGCCCGAACAATCGCGAAGCGGACCGGACGGTCGAGCAGCGGAAGGTCACGATCGCGGAACCGGCGTGCCTGGCCTTCCCGGAGCATGATCCGCACGCTGCCCACGCCGTCGGCAAACTCATAGTGCAGTGGCGCCGCATCGCCGTGGATGTGCACCGAGGCGGGAAGCGCCGCGAGTGCCGCGCGTGTCGTCTCGGGCACCAGCGCCGCTGGATCCAGTGCCAGTGGTTGCCGCAGGAAGCCATCCCAGCGCGTGACCGATTCGAGCTGCGCCTTGAGCGCCGCGCGGATGGCATCCGGTGCAATCGCCGGCAGCGCGCCGCCACTCCGTCGCCACATCTCGTCCATCTCGGTCACTGCACGCCGGATCCGGCCCTGGTCGGGATGGGGCGTCTCGCCCGCGAGGAGCGCCGTCACGAGGGCACTGCGCGCGGGGCCCAGCAATGCCTCCGGGATGGCACCGTCGATTTCCTCGGTCACGGTCTCCAGGTGAAACCCGAAGTAGTCGCGGCGGCGATGCGTCGCCAGATGCTGGTGCTTCCTGGGTCCCTCGACCGAGACCGTCGGCTTCCCCCAGGTCGCGTACTCCTTGACCACATCGTAGGGAATGGTCGTGCCCTCGATGCCGGCGCGTGGCACACCGAAGCGGTCAGCGAAGAACCGGAGATTGCCAGCGACGGCACCCCAGCTCCCGGCGACGGACGTCTTCGACACCCGTGCCTCCTGCCCGTCCGCCGTGTGCTCGTCGATGACGAGATCGAATGGCATCACGCGCGCCAGCAGGTCGATCCATTTCCGCCGCAGATCCTTTCCCGCGTGCGGAAAGGAGCGCGGCAGCGGCTGTTCCAGCGCGCGGTACACCGACGCGGTCCCGAGGGCGGTGTCCTCGATCGACTTGACGAGCACCCCGCGGCTCTCCGCCCAGGCCACGAGTTCCTCTTCCACGAAGACATGGCGCGGAAGCCCGTACACCTCGCCAATCGAGCCAAACTGGTTCACTGCCTCAGCGAAGAGATTGTAGGCCGTCAGGTGGTCGCTTCCGTTGACCAGGGCGCCATGCAGGTCGCGCTCTTCGCGCGTCATCCGGTGCAGGGAGTCGATGTTGGAGCAGACCGCCACGACCGGCGTCAGCTCCTCATCGGCGTGCACCAGCAACTCGCCCCAGGGGCGGTCCACCGGCATCGCCTCGACCTCGCGCCCATACCGGGTCAGCCGACCCTCCTCTACCAGTGCGCGCGCGGTGAGGCGTTCCATCGCCCGGCGGTAGGCGGCGCCGTCGAGCGGCACCGGCAGGTCGAGGTCACGGGCATCGACGCCCAGCGCCGCGCAGGTGATCGCGACCCGCTCGGCATCGCCGGCGAGCTGGAACTCGGGCGGCGTGGGACGGAGTTCGTCGAACACGAGCTTCCGGTCGCTCAGGATCGTCACCTCGCCGTGCGGCACCCGGCCATGGACCCGACCGGCCATCTGCAGGATCTCGTTCGCGCCGAGGTAGAGGCGGTGCAGCACATTGCGGCCGCGATCGACCTTGTTGGCGTAGCGCGCATCGTAGATGACGACGGTGTCGAGCCCGCGCACGTTGAGCGCCGACTGGCCCGCGGCGGTCATGGCAAGCAGGAAGGGTGGGGTTGCTTCGCCCTCGAGGAACGGGCGGATGACCCGGATCGGTTCGCCCCCGTGGTAAAAAGCGGCGTTGAGCCTGGGGAACTGGCTCCCGATATCGGACGCGAGGTGCTCCACCTCGGCCCGGGTCGGCACAAATACGGCGACGCCGCGCTTGTCGCGCATCAGCCGCTTCACGTACTTCTCGGTGAAGAACTCCTGTGGCGTCTGCGGGACCACTTCGACCTTGGCGCGGAGCGCCGGATCGAAGGCCTGCGTCACAAGAACATTGGCGGAGTCGAGATATCGGGCGTAGAAGGCGGGGTCAACCGTGGCGCTCAGCCAGATGTATCGGCAACGGGCCCGCTTCCCGAGGGCGAGGCAGAGCTCGAGTTCCGCGGAGGTCTGGTGAATCTCATCCACCACGAGGGTATCGTGGCCGGTGATGAGGTCATCCTGGAACCAGCGTCGCGCTATGCCTGTGGTGACGATCACGACATTCCACAGTGGCGTTTCCGGGGTTGCCTCGCGCTCCCGATTCACCACGCCTACCCGCAGGGGCTCCCCGAGAATCGCCTCGGCAATCGGACGAATCCCGAGCGTCTTGCCGACGCCCGTGCCGGCCACGATGCCGAAGCCCTGGCCTTCGCGCGCCCAGCGCCTGAGCTCGTCGCCGTGCTCTCGCTCCAGCAGGGTTTCCAGGTGGAGGCCCAGCGCAAGCTCGATCGTCTCGCAAGCGGCGCGGGTGGGGGCGATCACAATGACCCGCCCGTGGGGATGGGGCGTCTGGCGAAAGGCTTCGGGGTCGACAGGGAGGTGATGGTCGCGCGCGGGGTGCATTGGCTGAAAGAAGGCCTCACGTCACGATTTAGCAACGAACTAAAGTTGAATTGACCCCCGCAGTACCGCGCGATATGCTGCCAGAAGCCATGATCGCGCCCCCGATTCCCGCCGAGTTCGACCCGCCGCTGCGGCTGGCGCTGCCACCGTACCTGGTTCTCCGGCCGTTGACCGGTGAGCCACCGATCGGGAGCATACTCGTGCTCGACGCCGATCGTCGCGGACCTGTGTTGAGCAGCGTGGGAAATGCACTCCGGTCCGCTCCCTGGGCGCCGGTGGTCGTCGTCACGCGGTCGCGCGGAACCGACCCCGACGTGCTGCGCGTGCTGGAGGGGGTGCAAGGCATGCCGGCATTCCTGGTCCGCCGTGCGGATGATACGCCGCTCACTGCGCTCGTGCTGGACGCGGTTCGGGTGCGCCAGCCGGTCCATCCGGACCAGGTAGCTGCTTTCGTGGCGGCACGGCTGCGCCGCCCGGGCATTACGATGCCGCTGTCCATTGCACTGGACGCACCCCCGCGGGGGCTGGCGCGGGTGACGCTCGGGGTGCGCTGGCTCGCGGGCCGGCTGAATACCGTGAGCGACCTCACGGCAGCTGACTGGAGCGAAGTATTCCACCTCGCGGCGAGCGCGGGCGGCCACCGGCTGACCGCCGCGCAGGCCGCCGATCGCGTCGCACTGGACCTTTGGACCTTGCGCCGCAGGCTGGAGCAACTGGCTGGCGTGTCGGTCGATCAGTATCGGGAAAACGCCGGCTGGGAATGGTTCGTCGAGAGCGTTTTGCGGAAGCATTGCGGACTGACGCGCCGTATGCCGGAAAGCCAAGCGCCCCCACCTGGGAGGCAGGAGCACTTGAAGTGAGGAGACTGACCCGGATCGGGGTGACCCGAGCGCCGGGGAGGCGCAGGAAGGCCAGACATCCCTGTGTCCCTGTCATGGCCAGCGTCGTGCCACGGCGTAAGAGCATGAAAACAAAAAGGTTGAATGAAAGAGTGTCCGGTCCGTCGTCCGGTTGCGAGGACAGGGAGGACACTATCGGCACTCGGTGATTGCACGGATGTGCCCAGCGCCTTGACACCCTCCGACACGGATTCCATACTAAGCGTCCTCGAAGAGCTACCCGCTTCAGTGCGGGACCGCCCCCGGCCCTGAACACACCGGCCGTCTGCTGCTCCCAAGAACACCCTTAACGGAGGTATTCCATGGCTGCGGATTTTTTCATCGGCGAATCGCTGGTCGGTGATGGCAACGAGATCGCGCATATCGATCTCATCATCGGCACGAAGAGCGGACCCGCTGGTGCGGCCTTCACCCAGGCCCTCTCGCGCAATTCCGATGGCTTCACCACCCTCCTCGCGGTCGTGACGCCGAACCTCGCCTGCAAGCCGGATACCCTGCTCTTCAACAAGGTCACGATCAAGGGCGCCAAGCAGGCAGTGCAGATGTTCGGGCCGGCCCAGGCGGCCGTGGCGCGCGCGGTCATGGACAGCGTCGCCGACGGCACCATCCCGAAGGACAAGGCCAACGATTACTGCGTGCTCGTGGGCGTGTTCATCCACTGGCAGGCGGCCGATGACAAGAAGATCTACGACTTCAACCACAAGGCGGTGAAGGAGTCGATCTCCCGCGCCCTGAAGGGCCAGCCGACGCTCGATGACGTGCTCGCCAAGTACAAGGCGGCCCGGCATCCGTTCGCGAGCGGCGCCGAAGGCTGAGCCCTCCGACTTCGCCGATCGTTGCGCCGGGGGGCGGCCCAGAGTCTCGGGACGCCCCCCGGTTGCTTGGCCACTCACGACTGACGATCCACGACTGACGACTTCCATGAAGAAGCTTCTCCTCCAGCTCGACAGCTCCCGGCTCCCCAGCGTCTTCGACCAGGTCGTCGCCTATGACGCGGGAGCCGATGCGATCATGAGCTACGGCAACGTCGTCGAGGGCGACGTTCGTGACCTCATCCACGGCTGCATTTTCACCCGCGGCCCCAAGGACCTGAAGAACACGGCCGTCTGGATCGGCGGCAACAACATGACCGCCGGTGAACAGCTCCTCGCCATGGCGCTCGATGCCATGTTCCCGCCGCTGTCCGTTTCGGTCATGCTCGACTCGAACGGATCCAACACCACGGCGGTCGCGGCAGTAGCCAAGATCGAGCAGGCCCTGGGCAGCCTGAAGGGCCGTCGCGCGGTGATCCTGGCAGGCACCGGCCCGGTCGGGCAACGCTCCGCGGGACTGCTCGCCAAGGGCGGCGTCGACGTCGTGATCACGTCGCGAAAGCCGGAGCAGGGAGACAAGGCACGCCAGTTCATCAGCGCCCGGTTCAACGTCTCGGTCGAGGCCACCACGATGACCGATCCCTCGCACCTGGCCGCCCTGATCGACGGTGCCGACATCCTGCTCAACTCAGGGCCGGCAGGGGTGCAGATGGTGCCGAAGGCGGCATGGCAGGAGCACAAGTCGCTGAAGGTTGCCGTCGACCTCAACGCGGCGCCCCCGCTCGGCATCGAGGGCATCGAGGTCAATGACGCGGGGGTCGTAC
This sequence comes from uncultured Gemmatimonadales bacterium, assembly GCA_963846945.1. Lineage (GTDB taxonomy): Bacteria > Gemmatimonadota > Gemmatimonadetes > Gemmatimonadales > GWC2-71-9 > JAGGAG01. Next base: position 170,246 of record CAWJXX010000008.1, read on the forward strand.
ACGACGGGATCACCTGCTTCGGCGCGTTCGGTGTGGGCAACTTCAAGACCAAGCTGCACAAGGAATGCGTGACGCGTCTCTTCACGCGGAACGACCTCGTGCTCGACGCCGAGGCGATCGCCGACGTGGCGCGCGAGCTGCTGGCCGGCGCGAAGGCGTGAGTCTGCCGAGCGACGCATGAGCGACCAGGTGCTGGTGGTTGGGGTCTCCGCACGATCGATGGCCCGGTCGGCGCTCGCCGCCGGGTACGACGTCATGAGCGTCGACGGATACGGAGACCGCGACCTGGTCGAGCCGGTTCCCCGGCCAAGCGTGCACCTCACGCTCACGCCGTTCCAGCCGGATGAGGTTGCTCGCCTGGTGCGCGACCAGGGCCCGGCGCTGGCCTACACCTCGAATTTCGAGAACCATCCTGCAGCCGTGGCCCAGCTCGCCGAAGGCCGCGTGCTTCTCGGCAACGACCCCTCGGTGCTCGTGCAGGTGCGGAACGCCGAACGGCTGCAGGAAGTGCTGCTGGCAGCCGGGCTTCCAGTGGCGCCGGTGGTCGATCCGGCCCTGGTCCTCCCGCACGCCAATTACCTGGTCAAGCCGCGACAGAGCGGCGGTGGCAGCGGAGTGCGTCCGTGGACTGGGCTCCCGCTGGGGGAGGGCGAGCTCCTGCAGGAACGGATCGATGGCGTCGCCGGCTCGCTGGTGTTCCTGGCGAACGGCGAGGACGTCCTGCCGCTCGCCCTCACCCGACAGTTGATCGGCGATGCGCGCTTCGGCGCATCCGGCTATCGCTGGTGTGGCAACCTCATCGGCAGCACCGGTGAGGATGTGCTGCCACGTTCCGGGGCCATCATGGAGAGTGCCATCATGGCGGCGCGCGCCATCACGGGTGCGTTCGGCCTGCGGGGCATCAATGGAATCGACTTCATCGCGCGCGGCGGACTGGCTGTGGTGATCGAGGCCAACCCGCGCTGGACCGGCGCCGTGGAAGTTGCCGAGCGTGCCATCGGACATGAGCTCTTCTCGGCCCATGTCGCGGCCTGCGGCGGTCGCCTGGGCGCTCCGGGACACGCCACGTCGCGCCGCGTCGTCGGCAAGGCAATCGTGTTTGCGCCCGTCGCCTGCACGATGCCCGACACCGGTCCATGGCTGGCAAGCCCCGACATCCGGGACGTCCCATCGTCGCACAGCATCATCGCCGCGGGCGCGCCGATCTGCACGGTGTTCGCCGCCGCCGGCACCATGGCGGAATGCTGCTCGCGGCTCGCGGAACGAGCGGCGCAGGTCACGGCTGCCACCACACCGCAGGAACCGGCGCTGGTGCTTGCGTCGGCGCATCCGTGACAGCCGGGGCGGCTCCGGAACAGCGGGTGGCAATCACCTGCCTGGGCTGTGGTCTCGCGTGCGACGACGTGAGCGCGATGCTGAGCGCCAACCGGCTGCGCGACTTCGAGCCGCAGTGCAGTGTCGGCAGCGAATGGATGGGAACCGGCGCGGCCACCAACCAGGTCCTGCTCGATGGCAAGCCCGCTGACCTCGAGCCCACCATCGCGGCGACGGCGACGCTCCTGGCCCGGGCCCGGGGGCGCCTGCTGGTCTACCTGGGCCCGGGCTGCTCGATCGAAGCGATGAAACCCGCGCTCGCGATCGCCGACCAGCTGAAGGCGATTGTCGACACCGGAACGTCCGACACCGCGGCCAGCGGCATTCTCGCGGGCCAGCGAAGGGGGCGCGCTGCGGCGACGTTCGGCGAGCTGCGGAATCGCGCCGACCTGGTGGTGCTCTGGGGCGTCCGCGCGGAGCGGGAGCACTCGCGCCTGCTCGAGTGCCTGGTCGATCCCGCGGGCACGCATGTCCCAGGGGGACGCGCCGGCCGCACGCTGGTCGCCGTTCGCATCGGGCTGGATGGGGGCCACGATGTCGCCGACCTGCAACTGCGGGTTGCACCAACCGACGAGCTCGCCGCACTGAGCATCCTGCGGGCGATCATTTCCGGCGCGCCCCCCGCGGCACTGCCCAGTGGATTCGAGAGCCTTGCAGACCTCGCGGCCCGTCTCGTCGCGGCTCGCTACGTCGCCATCGTCGCGGGCGGGGAGACCGGCGATCCCGATCGGTCGCCGCAGCGCGCAGAAGGGCTCATTGGACTGGCCCAGCTCCTCAATGGCCCCACTCGCGCGGCACTCTTTACCCTCCGCGCGGGAGACAACCGCAATGGCGTCGAATCGCTGCTCACCTGGCAGACGGGTTACCCGTTCGCCGTCGACTTCAGAAGTGGCGCCCCCGAGTATGCCCCGGACCAGCGTGGACTGACCGACCTCTCGCGCGTCGATGCGGCGCTCGTGCTTGGTGAGTGGTCGAGCATTCCACCCGCGCAGCTTACCGAGCTCGCGAACATGCCGACCGTCGTCATCGGGCCCGGCGCCAGCAGTGCCCCGTGCGCGACGCGGGCGGCGATCGACACGGGGCGCCTGGGCATTCATGACGGAGGCACGGCCTGCCGGGCCGATGACGTCCCGATTGCGCTTACGCCCATCCTGTCCGGCCCTCGTACCGCCACAAGCGTGCTCGAGGCCCTCGAGACATCAGTGCGCCGGCTGTCGGGAACCACGCCGTGAGCGGCGGTGGCATGCTTCGCATCACCGGGGGGACGGTGCACGACCCGGCCAACGGTGTCGATGGCGTCGTGCGCGACATCTGCATTGCCGACGGCCAGGTCGTCGCCGACTTGCCACCTGGCGCCCCGGCGCTGGACGCGCGCGGTCGCATCGTGATGCCGGGCGGCGTGGACATTCACAGTCACATCGCGAGTTCGAGCTGCAATCACGCGCGCCGACTGCTGCCCGAGCAGCACGCGGCCGATCCCGTCGAGGCCCCGCGCCTCGTCGATGGCGATCCCGGGCGCTCCGGTTCCGGTGGCACCGTGCCGAGCACGTTCACGACCGGATACCGGTATGCCGCCCTCGGGTATACCACCGTCTTCGACGCCGCGGTGGCCCCGCTGATGGCCAGGCACACGCACCACGAGATGTCCGATACGCCCTGCATCGACGCCGGCTGCTTCATCCTCATGGGCAACGACGAGTACCTGCTGCGCCAGATCGATGCGGGCGAGCAGGGCCGGGCGCGCGACTATGCGGCGTGGCTGCTCGGTGCCACCGGGGGCTATGCCATCAAGATCGTGAATCCGGGAGGAGTCGAGGCCTGGAAGACGCCGCAACGGAACATCACCGGACTGGATGAGCCGCTCGGGAGCTCGCGGGTCACGGCTCGCGGCATCCTCGAGACGCTGACCGATGCGGCCAACGCCATGCACCTGCCCCATCCGGTGCACATCCATGCCAACAACCTCGGGGTGCCAGGCAATGCCGCCACGACACTCGAGAGCTTCAAGGCACTCGAGGGCCGTCGCGCCCACTTCACGCACCTGCAATTCCATGCCTACGGAGCGGGCGGCGGCTGGAAGTCCGCGGCGCGAGAGTTGAGCGACTGGGTGAACGCCCATCCCGAGCTGAGCGTCGATGTGGGCCAGGTGATGTTCGGCCCCGCCACGACCGTGACCGCCGATGGCCCGGTCGAGTACCTGCTCTACAAGTCGAGCGGCCGGCGCTGGGTCAACGTGGACGTTGAACTCGAGACCGGCTGTGGCATCGTGCCGCTCGAGTACAAGGAGAAGGCCGCGGTCGCCGCGCTGCAGTGGTCCATCGGCCTCGAGCTGTTCCTGCTGGCGAGGGATCCGTGGCGGGTGGTCCTCAGCACCGACCATCCGAATGGCGGCTCCTTCATGGCCTATCCGCAGTTGATCCAGCTGCTGATGGATCGGAGCGTCCGCGACGAGCGGCTCAAGCTGGTCAACCAGAAGTTCCTGGCCGGGAGCGCACTGCTCGATGGCCTCGACCGCCAGTTCACCCTGAACGAGATCGCGATCATTTCGCGAGCAGGGCCGGCGCGACTGCTGGGGCTCTCGAAGAAGGGGCACCTGGGCGTCGGCGCGGATGCCGACGTGACGATCTACGACCGCCAGGACGACATCGCCCAGATGTTCGCGAGCCCGCGCTACGTGCTGAAGCAGGGCGAGGTGGTGGTCGAGGACGGGCATCTTCGGCGTGCCCCCGCCGGCCGGCGGTTGTACCTGCAGCCGGGGTACGACAATGCGGCCGTCGCGGGGGTTCGCGCCCATTTCGATCGCTATTCCACGGTGCGGTTCGATCACTATCCCGTTCGCGCGCTGCCGAACGCACCCCTGAGCCTCGACTGACATGCAGATCCGCGGCGTACAGATCGAGGACACCTTCGCCGAAGCCTTCACCATGCGGGCCTCGCGACTGATCATTACTGCCCGCTCGCGCCGGTGGGCCGATGAGGCAGCGCTCAAGATCACCGGCTTCGCCACCTCGGTGATCGGCTGCAAGTGCGAGGCGGGCGTGGAGCGCGAGCTGGCCGAGGCGGAAACACCGGATGGACGCCCGGGCGTCAGCATCCTGCTCATGGTGATGTCCAAGGACGAGCTCGGAAAGCGATTGATCGAGCGCATCGGACAGACGGTGCTCACCTGCCCCACGACCGCCTGCTATGACGGACTGCCAGAGGCACCTGACCGGCTGAAGGTTGGCGGTGCGCTCAGGTACTTCGGCGACGGCTACCAGGCCAGCAAGGTGATCGGGGGCCGTCGCTACTGGCGGATTCCCGTCATGGAAGGCGAGTTCCTGGTGGAGGACACGTTCGGGATGGTGAAGTGCATTGGTGGCGGCAACTTCCTGATCATGGCCCGGAGCGCGGACCAGGCGCTGGCGGCGGCCGAGGCCGCCGTGGACGCGATGAAGGGCACGCCGGGCATGATCCTGCCCTTTCCCGGCGGGGTGGTGCGCAGCGGCTCGAAGGTCGGCAGCAAGCGCTCGAAGACCATGATCGCGTCCACCAACGACGCGTATTGCCCCACGCTTCGCGCCGTCACGGCTACCGCCCTGCCCGATACCGTCAATTCAGTGCTCGAGATCGTGATCAACGGCGCTGGATGCCGCGGCCATCAGCGCAGGCATGCGCGCCGGCATCGACGCGGCGTGCCGGGATGGCGTCATCGGGATCACAGCGGGCAACTACGGTGGCAAGCTCGGCCCACATCACTTCAAGCTGCTGGAGATCATGGCGGGGACAGGCACATGAGCGGCCTCACCCTGTCGCTCAAGGCCGAGCTCTCCGAGCGGGCAGACTTCGGCGCGGCGCTGGAGGGCCCCTGGGCATCGCTGTCGGCGGCTGAGCTCGGCGCCCGCACCGTACGGCTGGCGCGCCGCGGCGTCGTCCCGCTGAACGCGCTCTTCAACATCGGGGGTTCGCCTGACGGCACGCTCACGTTCACCGGCGACTTCGCGCGGGCCGAGCGAGTCGGGGCCGGCCTCGCCGAGGGTGTGGTGCGGGTCATGGGAGCCGTGGGGGACCGCGCCGGAGCCGGAATGACCGGTGGCCGGCTCGAAATCAGTGGCAATGCGGGCAACTCGACCGGCGAGGGCATGGTGGGCGGAGCGCTGCTGGTCCGCGGCAGCAGTGGCCATCGCACCGGGGGCGCCGCGCCGGGCCGCAAGCGGGGCATGACCGGCGGCGAGATCGTGGTGCTCGGCAGCGCGGGCGATGAAACCGGCGCGTCGATGCGTCGCGGGCTGGTCGCCGTTGGCGGCAGCGCCGGGGCATGCACGGGGATCTCGATCATTGCAGGCACCGTCGTGGTGCTCGGCTCCGCCGGACGCGACACCGGGCTCTGGGGCAAGCGCGCCTCCATCGCCTGCATGGGCAGCGTCGAGGTACCCGCGACCTACCGTTACGACTGCGAGCTGCAGCCGGTCTACCTGCGGCTGCTGCTCCTTCGACTGCGCAATGCATTCGGCCTGCCGGTGACCGCCGCGCACGTTGACGGGCCATTACCGCCGCTTCAGTGGCGATTTCGCCGAGAGCGGCAAGGGAGAGATTCTCGCATGGAGCCATCCGTGACGTCACTCGGCATGAACGCGCTGGCTCTCGACATCGCCGACGGCGTGGCCGATCATGCCGACCAGTTGCGCTGTGCCGTACACGTGCTTGGCAACGGCGCGCGCGTCATCGACTGCGGGGTGGAGAACGCCGGGCGGATATGACGCTGGTCTCGCCCTGTCAGAGATCTGCATGGGCGGCCTGGGCAACGTGGCCCTTGGCCCGGTTCCGATCGGCGATGAATCCTGGCCAGGGCTCACGGTGTGGACCGACCATCCGGAGGTGAGCTGCATGGCTTCGCAGTACGCCGGATGGGCGATTTCGCCTGGAAAGGTTCTTCGCGATGGGCTCCGGCCCGCTGCGGGCGCATGCCCGGGTCGAGAAGGAACTTTTCGCCATGCTCGGCTACGCGAGGAGGCGGACCACGGCGTGCTGGTGCTCGAGGGCCGCACGCTGCCTGACCGAGGCGGTGGCCGCGTGGGTCGCCGGAAGGTCGCGCCTCACGCCGGCGCAGCTCACCTTCTTGTCGCGCCCACCGCGAGTCTCGCCGGGCGGCGTCCAGATCTCGGCCCGCGATGGTGGAGACGGCCATGCACAAGATCGAGCGCCTGCGCTTCGACCTGTCGAAGATCGTGAGCGGCTTCGGCACGGCCCCGCTGGCTCCCGTGGCCAAGAACGACACCCGCGCCATCGGCCGGACCAATGACTGCGTGCTCTACGGCGGCAGCGTCCATTTCACCGTGAATGCAAGCGACGCGGAGCTCGCGGCGCTGGCACCGCAAGCTGCCGGCGTCGTCCTCCAAGGACTACGGCACGCCCTTTTTCGAGATTTTCCAGCGCTACGACAAGGATTTCTACAAGATCGACCCGCTGCTCTTCAGCCCGGGCGAGGTCCGGCTGACGAGCACCGAGAGCGGCAACACTTTCCACGCGGGGCACCTCAATCCCGAGGTGCTCGCGCGCGTCGTGCTATCCCGCCTGATGGCGGAGTCCTTTCAAATCAGGAGCTGGACATCATGCGCAGTCTGTCAGGTACTCGCTGTTCTCGTCGCCCTGCTGGTCGCCGGGTGCGGCGGCCGTCGAGAAGCCGGCCGCAAAGGCGGCCGCGACACCACGGCGGCCGCGAAGCCGGCGGAGCCACGTGCCATCGTGACGGTGATCTACCTGTGGCCCAAGGACACGGCCGCGTTCGAGAAGTACTATCGCGACGCACCTCAAGGTCCTGGGCGATCACCAGCAGGAGATCGGCTTTACCAAGGCCGAGTTCACCAAGTTCTCCTCGTCGCTGCAGGGCACGAAGCCGAATTCTGGCGCCAGGCGGAACTGTACTTCCCCTCGCTGGAGGCGGCCCGCGCGGGCATGGCCACCCCAGGGTTCAAGGCAGTCGGCGAGGACTTCAAGAATTTCGTGGCACCGGACGGGCTGATCGGCATGGTCGGCGTGGAGACCGGGACCACCGAGCGAGACGCCGTGCCCCGCTCGTGGCGACGGTGGTCTATGGCATCCCGACCAGCCCGGAGCAGTTCGAGGCGTACTATCCCAAGCACCTCGCGATCCTGGGCGCGGAGCAGACCACGATCGGGTTCGTCCGGGGCGACCTGACCAGGTTCGTCTCCAATCTCGATGGCACGCCGCCGGCGCTCTATCGCCAGGCGGAGCTCTGCTTCAGTTCGATGGACGCACTCACGACCGGCGTCGGCAGCGCAGGGTTCGCGAAGGTCGGCAACGACTTCGGCAATTTCGTCACCGGCGGCCTCAAGGGCATGATCGGAGTGCAGCAGTAATTGCGCATCGTCACCCTCGCCGCGCGGTCGGGCTGGCATACCGACGAGCTTGACCGGGCCGCGCGTGCGAGGGGACACGAACACATCCTGGCCCGCTATGAGGACCTCGTCGGCGCCTTCGGGCACCGCCGGGGCCTCACCAGCGGCAGCGTCGAGCTGGAGCGCGCCGACGTCGTGCTGGCGCGCATCATCCCGAGCGGCTCCCTCGAACAGATCATCCACCGCGTCGACGCGCTGCACCAGCTGAGCGAGCGGGGCATCGCGCGTCGTCAACACCGCCCGCGCCATCGAGCGCTCCGTCGACAAGTTCTGGACCACGGGACTCCTGGAACAGGCCGGGTTGCCGGTCCCCGATACCCGCACCTGCGAGACGCCGGAGGCCGCCATGACGGCTTTCCACGAACTCGGGGGCGACGTGATCGTGAAGCCGCTGTTCGGTTCGATGGGGCTGGGCATGCTGCGCGTCACGGACGAGGATCTCGCCTGGCGGGTCTTCCGCACGGTGGAGCGGATCCAGGGCGTGTACTACCTGCAGCGCACGCTCGCCGCACGAGGGGCGCGACCTGCGCGTCTTCGTCGTCGGTGACCAGGTTCTTGGCACCATCGAGCGCCGTGCGCCAGGATGGCGCACCAATGTGTCGCGCGGTGGCACGGCCACGGCGATCCAGGTCACCGAGTCACAGGCGATCCTGGCGCTCCGGGCCGCGCGAGCAATCGGGGCGGGCTATGCCGGCGTGGATCTCCTCACGGCAAACGACGGCAGCACGTATGTTCTCGAGGTGAATGGCATCCCCGGCTGGGAGGGTCTGCAGAAGGCGACGGGCCTGGACGTGGCCGGCGCCGTGATCGACTACGCGGTCGCCGGCAAGCGCCGCGGGCCGGGCGCGGCATGACGCCAGCCGACGTCGCGAGCGCGGTCCAGCTCGCCTGCCTGCTGGAGGCCTCCGCGCCCAAGCCGGGGAATGTGTCGCCCAGCCGGGCCTTCGGCGATACCCGGTTCGAGGACTTCCTGGCGAGCGCGGCGGCGATCGGACCGGCGTTCCTGAACGCCGATCGAGCAGGGTCTTGGCGCCACGGTGCTCGAGGCCGTCGAGGCGACCCGGCGCTGGACCAGCGCCAACACGAACCTGGGATTGATTCTCCTGCTCGCGCCACTCGCGCATGGCCGGCTGCGACAGGGCGAAGGCTCGTTGCGCGACGCCGTGCGCAAGGTGCTCGACGGCACCACGGTCGAGGATGCCAGGCTGGTCTACCGGGCCATCCGCACGGCAGCACCCGGCGGCCTGGGCACCGTGGGCGACCAGGACGTGGCCGGTGAACCGACTGTCACGCTCCTCGAGACGATGCGACTCGCGTCGGCGCGTGATGCCGTGGCCTCGGAGTACGCCACCGGCTTCGCGACCACCTTTGAGCACGGCGCGCCAACGCTCAGCGCGGCACTCGATGCCGGTCTCGAGTGGCCGTCCGCGACCGTCGAAACGTCACTCCACCTGCTCGCGCGCCAGCGAGACACGCTCATCGAGCGGAAGCTGGGTCGCGCCGCGGCCGATGGGATCAGTCGCGATGCGCGCCGAGGTACTGGCCAGCGGCGGGGTGCGTACTGCAGAGGGACGTGCGCGCCTCGAGCGCTTCGACGCGGGGCTGCGGGACGAGGGCAACCAGCGGAATCCCGGGCACCACAGCCGACCTCACGGCCGCCGCGTTGTTCGTCGTTATCATTGAGCGAGGATTGCGGGTCGGATGACTTTTGTGAACGAGGGAGCAGGCGTGCCGAGCAGCTTCAGGGTGCAGGTCAGCAAGGATTACCTGGTCTTCGCGTCAGCGCACTTCATCACCTTCCGCGGGCACCAGTGCGAATCCCTCCACGGGCACAACTACCGGCTGGGCGTGATGGTCGAGGGATCGGTGGACAACGAGTGCCTCTTCGTCCTCGACTTCAGTGTCCTCAAGCGCATCGTCCGCAGCCTGGCTGACGAGATCGACCACAAGGTGCTCCTGCCCACCCAGAATCCCAAGCTTGCCTATCGCGTGGAGGGCGACATGCTCCACGTGGACTACTTCGGCAAGCCGACCTACGTCTTCCCCCGCAGCGATTGCGCGCTGCTGCCCATCCAGAACTCCACCGCCGAAATGCTGGCGCAATACCTCGGGCAGGCGGTCCGGGCCGAGCTCAGGAAGGAAGGCGTACACGCACCTGACGCAGCTCGAACTGGAGGTAGAGGAGAACTTCGGGCAGTCGGCCACCTACCGCACGGCGCTCGCCGAAGACTGAATCCGCCGGGCCAGGGCTGCCGCATCGATGCTGCCGCGGTGCAGTGCAGTAGCCACGAGGACACCGTCGCAGCCGGCCTGCGCCAGTTCATCTATTTGCGTCATTCCCGATACTCCACCGCCGGCGAGCAGGTGTACGTCAGGCAGGCTCCGCCGCAGTGATGCGATGAGGCGGAGGTCGACACCGCTGCCCGCGACCCACGCGAGCGACGTCGAGCAGCAGGACGCCCCGCACGCCTGCCTGGATGGCGGCACGAGCAATCACTCCGACGTCTTCGGATCCCGTTTCGGCCGTCAGCGAGCCGGTCAGCAGTGGCTTTCCGTCCCGCAGGTCCAGGCTGAATATCACCGGCACCACGGCGGAGAGATCGGCGAGGGCGGCGAACGAATGCAGCGTTTCCAGCCCGACCACGGCCTCCATGCCGGGCTGCGCCACCATCGTCCATGCCGCGAGATTCGCAGTGCCGGCGTCGAGGAGCAGCGGACCGTTGAAGCCGTCCGCCGCCACACAGCCGGCGCAGTGCTTCTGCCTGTGGCTCGCGACCCGCGATCGCATCGAGGTCGGCCACATAGCAGCGCCGGACGCCAGGCAGCTGGCGATACGCACGCGCCAGTGCCAGCGCATCGCCATCGGCGCCCGGTGCGAGGCATGAACGAACCGGCGCGTAGCCTGAGCGGTCGCCACCGGACGCGTGGAGTGCCACACCGCGGGCAAGGTCAAGGACGGGTATGAGCTCGATTGGCTGGGACATCGGCGGGGTCAACATCAAGGTGGCGCGCCTCGCCGGCAAGGGGCCGGTCCTGACGCGTGTGCAGGGCTTCTCGATCGAACGCGACGCCGACCAGCTGGTGCCGAGCCCTCGGCGCCCTCGCCGCTGCCGTCGGGATGCTGCCATCCGACGTGCACGCCGTCACGATGACGGCCGAGCTGTCCCAGCGCTTTCGCACCAAGGAGGAGGGTGTTGGTTACGTCCTCGACGCCCTGGCGGCTGCGTTTCCCGCCGCGACCATGCAGGTGCTCGACACGGCCGGGCGCTTCGTCCCTGTCTCCGCGGCGCGCGCACACGCCGCTCACGGTCGCCGCGTCGAACTGGGTCGCGACTGCGCTGGTCGTGGCGGACGAGGTGCCTGACGCCATTCTCATCGACATGGGCAGCACCACCACCGATATCATACCGATTGTGGGCGGGGTCGTGCGCGCCATCGGCCTGACCGATCCCGATCGCCTGGCGTCAGGTGAACTGGTCTACACCGGCGCACTTCGCACCCCCTCGAGGCGCTGATTCGCACCGTTCCCTGGCACGATGGCGTCGCCCTCGTCGCGGCCGAGGGATTTGCCCATGCCTCGGATGTGCACCTGTGGCTCGGCACCCTGGATCGCGGAACTGCACACTTCGCCGACAGCGGACGGCCGCCCGGCGACCCGTGCGTTTGCCGGTGAGCGACTGGCCCGTGTCGTCTGCGCCGACCGGACCATGATCTCGCGATGACGGCATCACGGCGATCGCCACGAGCGCCGCGCTGGCACAGCGCCATGTCGTCGCATCGGGAATCGCGCGCGTCGCGGGCCCGCCATCCGCAGTTGCGGTGCGCCGTGGTGCTCGGCATCGGGGCCCCCATCGTCGCTGGCGCCGCGACTGACGCCGGACTCCAGCCGACCGCAATGGGCGAGCGCTGGTCCGCCGGGGCCAGCCACGCGGGGCCAGCCGCCGCCGCGGCCATGCTCATGGAAGCGCGTCGTGCCTGATCGCCCAGTGACGGTGGTGAAGCTCGGTGGCGCCGTGTGCCGCGATCCGGCGCTCCTGCGGATGGCACTTGCGGGCATCGAGGCACTCGCCGCATCACGCCCACTGCTCGTGATCCCGGGTGGTGGCGCCTTCGCCGACGTTGTGCGGCGGGCGCAGCAGCAGCTGCGTTTCTCCGATTCGACGGCGCACTGGATGGCGGTCCTTGCCATGAACCAGGTGGCGCACCTCATTGCCGAGCGGCTGGCGAAGCCGGCGCTGCTGGATGACCCGGCGGCGGCACCTGAGGCGTGGGCGACCGGCGCGCTGCCGGTACTTGCCCCCTATGCCTGGCTCCGTGCCCACGACTCCCTGCCCCACTCATGGGACGTGACGAGCGACAGCATCGCCGCATTCGTCGCGCGCCACGTCGGGGCGGAGGCGCTGCTGCTGGTGAAGGCGACGGAGGGGCGCTGGGAAGACCTGGTGGATCCTGAATTCGCTGCGCAGCGCGGCACCCTTGTGGTGCGCGCCTGCACGCCCGCCGGACTCAGGACGCTTGCTGCAGCGTAGCCGACCCGCGATCGCATCGCGGAGTTCCACGACGCGATTCACTTCGAGGACGCCGGCGCGCCCGCCACTGCACACCGCACCGCGCACCCCGATCACATGCGGCCGCGCCGCGATCACGTCCGGCATGGTGGCCATGGAGACGCCGCCCGCGACCGCGAGCCAGATGCCCGCCTCCTCCGCGCGCTGCCGCAGTTGCGCCAGGCGGCAGCTGCCCAGGAGGGCCAGCAGGCCGGGTCCGGCCTTGTCACTGGTATCGAGAAGCAATCCCCGCGCACCCGCCTCCGAAACGGCATCGATCCACGCGCCGCAGGTCGGACGCATCATCGCTGCTGTCGACGTAGCGTGCCACGACCAGCGCAGGCGTATCGGCACGATGCGCGAGCTGCTGTGTCGCGCTTCGCAGTCCGCGGAGGGCCTCGGCCGGGCTGGCATCGGTGATCGCCGCCTTGAAGATGAGCTGTCGCCGGGGAGAGAGGGCTGACACGGCCATGACGAGCTCGGGCAGGCGGGCAGAATCGGTGTCGCCCAGTGCGACACTGAGGGCGACGGACAGCGGGACCGCGCGGGCAATGGCTTCCAGCACCTCGGGATCCACCGGCGCGAGCGGGCCATGCGACCGGCTCCTTGGCATCGACAATGTCGGCGCCACCAAGGAGGGCATCCTGGGCTTCAGGTGCGTCCCGCACACTCACGAGCAATCGCATGCCCACAAGTGTAGCAAGGGATGCGCCGTTCGTCGGGGGGCGCTCCCGGGAGGGTGACGGCGTGGTATGTTCTTCATTCTCTCCTGTCTACCGGGTCGACTCCGTGACCACACCTGCCATTCCCTTGCGGGCCAAGACCCTCCTCGTCACCGGCGCATCGAGCGGGATCGGGCGTGCCATCGCGCTTGCGGCGGCCGCGGCGGGCGGTGACGTCGCCGTCACCTGGCGCGGAAACCGGCAAGGTGCCGCGGAGACGGCGGCGGGCATCGAGGCAGCGGGACGGAGGGCCTACCTGCTGCAGCTCGATCTCGGAGTCGTCCGGCGCACTGCCCCGATTTGTGGCGACACTGAACAGCGACGTGCCGCCGCTCGACGCGTGGATCAACAACGCCGGGGCCGACATCCTCACCGGCGACGCCGGGGCGCTGTCGCGCGCGGAGAAGCTGGCGATGGTGCTGGACGTCGACCTGCGGGGCACCGTGCTCGCCTCGTGGGCGGCGCTCGACTATTCCGCGCCCGCAGAGCGGAAGGGCGTCATCATCAATACGTCCTGGGACCATGTCGTCGCGGGCATGGCGGGCGAGAACCCAGATGATCTATGCGGCCGGCAAGGGCGGGATCAGTGCGTTCAGCCGGTCGCTTGCGCTGGAGGTCGCGCCCGACGTCCGGGTGAATATCCTGGCGCCGGGCTTCATCGACACGGCCTTCGGTGCGACCTCGCGCCCGGAGTGGCGGGCGCACGTCGAGCGGACAACCCCGCTTGGCCGCTGGGGAACGCCGGAGGACGTGGCGCAGGCCGCGGTGTTCCTCGCCTCCGATGCCGCGGCATTCATCACCGGGCAGACCCTGATGATCAACGGAGGCGTAGTCATGTAGACGTCAGGAGGCAGGTCATGGCGACACAAGGAACCCACCTACACCGAAGACCAGATCGCCGAGAAGCTCGAGGCGCTCCCCGGCTGGTTCTACGAGGACGGATGGATCCGGCGCCTGTACAAGACCGACGGCTGGCCGACGACGCTGCATGCTGGTGAACACGATCGGCTACGTCGCCGAGGCGGCGTACCACCATCCCGACCTCACGCGTCACCTGGGCCAAGGTGACCGTGAAGCTGCAGAACCACGCGGCCGGCGGCATCACCGACAAGGACTTCGAGCTGGCGCGCAAGATCGAGGACGCGGTGCTCTGGCGGCCGACCACGGGCGGCGCGCTCGAAGGGACGCCGAACAAGTGGGTCCGGCCGGGGACCCAAGGTGACGTGATCCCGCGGTGAAACGGTCCTGTTCGTCACCGGCAAGCTCGCCGAGCCGGCCCTGCGGCGCGTGCTGGCGGAGCAGGCGGCCGCCATTCAGATGCGACGTCGCGGTGATCAGGATCACCGTGGCGGCACTGATGACGACCGCTGGATCGCGGCCGCTTCTCGCCGGGCCGACCGGCACCGACCTGGTGCTGATCCCGGGTCTGTGCGAGGGCGATACCGCCGCACTCGGCGAGCAGCTCGGCGTGCCGGTCGAGAAGGGGCCCAAGGACCTGCGCGAAATCCCCGCAGTACTTCGGCCGCGCGGCGCGAGTGGCCGAGTACGGCGCTTGGGACATCGAGATCCTGGCCGAGATCAACAACGCGCCGAAGATGGCGCGGCGCGGCGCTGCGCAGCATGGCGGAGTATTTCCGCAGCAGCGGCGCCGATGTCATCGACATCGGGTGCACGCCAGGGCGTCCGTTCCCCGAGCTGGCGGAGGTCGGTCCGGGAGCTGGTCGCGTGGCGGCTTGCGCGTCAGCATCGACTCGCTTCGATCCCGGCGAGATCACGACGGCGCGTCGACGCCGGCGCGGAACTGGTGCTGAGCGTCAATGGCTCGAACATCGACCTGGTCGGAGCGACTACGCGGGCAGCGACAAGCGCTTCGTCGTCATCCCCGATGCCGGGCAGGAACTGGCGGACACTCGAGCGAAGCCTGCGAGCGCCTCGAGCAAGTGGCGGGTGAACTATCTCATCGACCCGATCGTCGAGCCGATCGGGTTCGGGTTCATGGCCTCACTCGAGCGCTACGCCGAGGCGCACCGCCGCTGGCCGAGGTGCCGCAGATGATGGGCATCGGCAACATCACCGAGCTCACGGCCGCCGACACGACCGGCATGAACGCGCTGCTGCTGGCCATCTGCGAGGAAGTGGGCGTGCGGGCGGTGCTCACCACCGAGGTGATTCCGTGGGCACGCGGCGCCGTGCGCGAGATGGACATGGCGCGCCGGCTCATGCACTACGCCATCAAGCACCGCACGGTACCCAAGCGGGTGGACGACCGGCTCGTCACGCTCAAGGATCCCCGGATCCTCGAGTACAGCGAGGAGGAGCTGCGGGCGCTGCAGCAGCAGGTGACCGACCCCAACTTCCGGATCTTCACCGACCGCGACACGATCACCGTGTTCAACCGGGACCGCTTCGTTCGAGGCACCGACATCCAGGAGATCTTCACCCAGCTCGGCGTCGAGGAGGCGACCCACGCCTTCTACCTGGGCAGGGAACTGATGAAGGCCAGGCTCGCGATCACCCTGGGCAAGACCTATCGCCAGGAAGGCGCGCTGCAGTGGGGCTACCTCACGCCGCCGGACGACGTGCGCGCGGAGCACGTGCGCCTCACCCAGCGATCCACGCGCAGGGACGCGCCGCAATGACGTTGCTGATCGAGCGGCTTGACCCGATGCCGGATCCTGCCGACGCTGCGGTGCGCCTGGCGCGCCTGCCCTGTCTCATCTGGCTCGACAGCGCCGTCGACCCGCGTCATCTCGGGCGCTGGAGCATCATGTCGGCCCATCCGTGGAAGATGCTGCGGGCTCACGGCGAGCGGACCGAGCAGCGCAACGCACATGAGCGGAACTGGTCCCTCGTGCCGGGCGACATGCTGCAGGTGCTCGAGCGTGAGCTGGCGCCGCTCCAGGTCGAGCCCGCATGGCGGGGCAGCCGCCCTTCGTCGGCGGGGCACTCGGCTTTCTCGGGTATGACTGGGGCCGGGTACTGGAGCGACGCCCGGCAGCGCGCTACGACGACCTTGGCATGCCCGGCGCGATGTTCGGGCTCTACGACTGGGCGCTCGTCTGGGATCACGAGGCGGGTGAGTGCTGGCTGGTCAGCACCGGTCTCCCCGCGACCGGTGATGCCCGTGCGACGGCCGCGGCCGAGCGGCTGCAGCAGGTACGGGCACGGCTCGCAGAGGCCGACCAGCCCCAGCTTCCACCATCCGACGCGAGTCCGGCGGCCGGCGGAGGTCGCATCCTCGCGCCGTCCTATCCCGTCCTCGCACTGGAAAACGCCGAGGCGATCGGGCTGCGCTCCACCTTTACCGGCCGCGGATACCTGAGTGCGGTGCAACGGGTGCGCGAGTACATCCTGGCCGGCGACATTTTCCAGGCGAACATGTCGCAGCGTTTCGAGGCGCCGCTGCAGGAGGCACCACTGGCCTTCTACCAGCGACTCCGCCGGGAGAATCCGGCGGCCTTCGGTGCATTCCTGTCCTTCGGCGATGTCACGGTGCTCAGTGTGTCCCCCGAGCGCTTCCTCCTGCTCGAGGGCAACCGGGTCGAGACGCGGCCCATCAAGGGCACCCGTCCCCGCGGCCTGGGCCCGATGCACGACCAGGCGCTGGGACGGGAGCTGACGGAGAGCGAAAAGGATCGCGCCGAGAACGTGATGATCGTCGACCTGCTGCGGAACGACCTGTCGCGCGTATGCAGGCCGGGCAGCGTACGGGTGCCGGAGTTGTTCACGCTGGAGCAGCACCCGACGGTGCACCATCTCGTTTCCACCGTCGTGGGCGAGACCTGCCCGGGAGTCACGGCGACGGGCCTCCTGCGCGCGACCTTCCCCGGTGGATCGATCACGGGCGCGCCCAAGGTGCGAGCGATGGAAATCATCGCCGAGCTGGAGCCGACCGAGCGCGGGCTCTACTGCGGCAGCATCGGGTACATCAGTCACGGCGGGCAGATGGACAGCAACATCGCCATCCGCACGTGTGTGGTGCGAAATGGCCGGATATACTTTTCGGGCGGCGGCGGCATCGTGGCCGACTCCGATCCGGAGCACGAGTACCGCGAGACCCTGCACAAGGTCCAGGGCATCGTGCGCACCCTGGCCCGCCGAACCCCGTGATCCTGCTCATCGACAACTACGACTCGTTCGTCTACAACCTGGCCCGCTACGTCGCGGAACTGGGTGCCGAGCCCGTCGTTCGACGCAATGACGCGGTGACCCTGGACGAGGTGGCGCGGCTCGCGCCTACGCACATCATCGTGTCACCGGGGCCCTGCTCGCCGGCGGAGGCGGGGATCTCGGTCGACCTGGTACGCCGGTTCGGCGCCGGCGATCCCGATCCTCGGCGTCTGTCTCGGTCATCAGGCGATCGGGGCGGCGTATGGAGGGCAGATCGTGCGCGCAACGCGACCCATGCACGGCAAGACCTCGCGGATCGTGCACGATGGCAGTGGCGTGTTCGCAGGCCTGCCCTCCCCGCTGGTGGCAACCCGCTATCACTCGCTGGTCATCGCCCCCGAGTCGACGCCGGAAGGACTGCGCGTCAATGCGGTCTCGGAGGACGGCGAGATCATGGGGGTCCGGCACGAGAGCCATCCGGTGCACGGCGTCCAGTTCCATCCCGAGTCCGTGCTGACGCAGTTCGGCTATCGAATGCTGTCGCGCTTCCTGTTCGGCCCTGATCGCGCGATCAACCTGCTCCCGGTGGCGGCCGATGGCGGCAGCGCGGAGCCGGCCCCCATCGAAGAATCGCAGCCGCTCTGGTACCACGGCTGATGCCCTTCTCGCCCGCACCCGTTCCCGGAGATCCCGCTCGATGCGCCTGACGGCCCTGACCATCCTCGCCCTTGGATACTGCGCGTCCCTGCTCACCGCAGAACCTGCGCGCGCCCAGGCCGCCGGGCATGACTCGCTGCCGGAATATCGCGAGCAGCAGGTGATGATCCCGATGCGCGATGGCGTCAAGCTCAACACCCGCGTCTACATCCCCGAATCGGCGTCCCCGCTGCCGTTCCTCATGACCCGGACACCCTATGGCGTCGAGGGGTCGGGGCGCTACATGAAAGCGGACGGATCGTATGCCGAGCTGGCGCGCGAGGGATACATCTTCGTCTTCCAGGACATTCGCGGGCGCTTCGGTTCCGAGGGCGAGTTCATCATGAATCGCCCGCTGCACAATCCGTCCGACGCCGGCGGCGTGGACGAAAGCACCGACACCTACGACACTATCGCGTGGCTGCTCACCAACATCCCCGGCAACAACGGGTCGGTCGGCGTGTTCGGCATCTCGTACCCAGGGTGGCTTGCCGCGATGGCCGGCATCCATCCTCATCCCGCGCTCAAGGCGATCTCGCCCCAGGCGCCGATGACCGATACCTGGATGGGTGATGACTTCTTCCACAATGGCGCCTTCCGCCTCAGCTACGGATTCGAGTACTCCACCGATCTCGAGCTCTCGAAGGACCAATCGGTACCGCCGCCGGTCAGCTTCTATGACACGTACAGCTGGTACCTGACCCAGGGCTCGCTGGCCACGCTCACCAGCCTCCTGGCTGGCCGTTCACCGACCTGGACCAACTTCACCGAGCACCCGACCTACGACGCGTTCTGGAAGAGCCGCGCCCTCACCACCTGGCTCACCGAAGTGAGCGTGCCGACGCTGGTGGTGGGCGGCTGGTGGGACCAGGAGGACTACTACGGCGCGATCACGACGTATGCGACACTGGAGCGACTCGACCGGAAGAGCCAGAACTACCTGGTCATGGGCCCCTGGTACCACGGAAGCTGGTCGCGCGGAGATGGCCAGAAGGTGGGCGACATCGATTTCGGGAGTGCCACCGGGAAGTATTTCCGGGAACAGATCCAGGCACCCTGGTTTGCGTACTGGCTCAAGGGCAAGGGCACCCTCGATCTCGCCGAAGCAACCCTGTTCGAGGCGGGAAGCAACGAGTGGAAGCGGTTCGACAAGTGGCCCGCGGCGGCCGCCACGCCGCGAAAACTGTTCTTCCGCGAAAACAGGATGCTTTCGTTCGACGCCCTTCCGCACACGCCTAACACCACGGCCCACGATTCTTATGTCTCGGACCCCGCGCACCCGGTTCCCTACCGGAAGCGCCCAGTGGAGATCACCTACGATTCCCGGGGATCGCACTGGCGACCCTGGCTCTACGAGGACCAGCGGTTCGTGGACGACCGACCCGACGTACTGACGTTCCGCACCGAGCCGCTCACCGAGGACGTCACCGTCGCGGGCACCATCGAGGCGCATCTCTTCGCCGCTACCACCGGCAGTGATGCCGACTGGATCGTGAAGCTCATCGACGTCCTGCCCGACACCATCACCAACGGACCCGTGCTGGGCGGATACCAGCTCATGATCGCAAGCGAGATCCTGCGGGGGCGCTATCGCAGCGGCTTCACCCGGTCGACGCCGATCCGGCCCGGCGCGGTGCTGGAGTACATGGTGCCGCTGCACCAGCAGGACTACACGTTCAAGAAGGGCCACCGGATCATGGTGCAGGTGCAGAGCACCTGGTTCCCGGTGTACGATCGCAACCCGCAGACCTTCGTCCCCAGCATCTTCAACGCCCAGGCCAGCGATTTCCAGGCGGCGACCCAGAGCATCTACCGCGCGGGCCGAACCCAGTCATACGTGCTGCTGCCGGTGCTCGCGCCGGGCCACTGAGTGCCATTCATCATCGAGGGCATCGTCACGACGCGGGATGGGTCGGGCTCCATCAACTTCGCGCCGATGGGTGTCGAGTGGGGCGTCGACGTGCTGGTGCTCAAGCCCTTCCTCGAAACGACCACCTTCCGGAATCTTGCGGCGGGCAGTGCCGCGGTCTTCAATCTCGTGGATGACATCATGCTGCTGGCGCAGGCGGCCATCGGCAGCCCGCAGTTTCCGTGGCGCCCGGCCGGGCGGGTGGAGGGTGCCGTGCTGGAGGCGGCCTGCTCCTGGTGCGAGCTCGAGGTGAGGGCGATCGACGCGACACCACCCCGCTCCCGGATCGAGGCCGCCGTGGTGCATCGTGGGCGCGGCAGGGAGTTTCTCGGGTTCAACCGGGCCAAGCACGCCGTGCTCGAGGCGGCCATCCTCGCCACCCGAATTCACATGCTGCCGATGGCACAGATCGAGGATGATCTTGCACGCTTGCAGGTCCTGGTGGACAAGACAGCCGGTCCGCGGGAACTCGAGGCATGGCAGATGGTGAGCGCATACATCGCCGGCAAGGGCACGGTGCGCTGACGTGAGCCTGCCGGGCGAGCGGGTGCGGGTCCGTGCACGGGCCAGGCTTCACTTTGGCGTCCTGGACCTGCGCGGGGCTCTTGGGCGCCGTTTCGGCGGCATGGGTGCGTCAGTGCCGGAGCCCGCGATCGAACTCGAGGCCGAGCGCGCCACCGACCTCACAGTCGGCGGGCCTGACGCCGACCGTGCCCTCGGGTTTGCCCGGCGCTACGCCGGCGCGGAGGCCCTGCCGGGTGGCGCCCGGATCAGGATTCTTCGCACCATGCCGTCCCACTGTGGCCTGGGATCTGGAACCCAGCTGGCGCTCAGCGTGGCCAGGGCGCTAGCTGTCCTATATGAGCGTCCGGGTTCGGCGGTCGACCTGGCGGGACATGTCGGCCGCGGCGCCCGCTCTGGTGTAGGCACCTGGCTGTTCGACCAGGGAGGGTTCGTGCTGGAGGGCGGCCGACGGGAGGGCGACGGAGTCGCCCCCCTGCTGGCCCGGTTCCCCATGCCCGAGTCCTGGCGCTGCGTGCTTGCCATTCCGGCCACCACGCCGGGCCTGAGCGGCGAGGCCGAGGCCGAGGCCTTCCGTACCCTGCCCGACCCATCCGAAAGGGATGTCGAGCACGTAGCTCATCTGGTACTCATGCAGCTGCTCCCCGCCCTGGCACAGGGCGATCTGACGGACTTCGGGAGCGCCCTGGCCGAAGTGCAGCGGGTGACCGGTGCCTGGTTCGCCCCCAGCCAGGGAGGCACCTTTGCGCCAGGGCCGACGGCGCAACTCATTGCGCGCCTGCGAGAAGCTGGGGCAGCAGGGGTGGGACAGAGTTCCTGGGGACCTGCGGTGTATGGGATTGCGGGGAGCGATGACGCGGCAGCACGGCTGGCGGGGATGGCAAGAGACCATGTGGGGCCGGGCGGCCGCGTCCTGACATGTCCTTTTTCAAATACCGGAGCCGAGGTCGGGTTGTGGCCCGCGGGCGACACGTCGGATTGACAGTATCCGTCCCTGACCGTATTCTAGGCGCCTCAGGGTGGAACCTCCGAATATCTCAGGGCGTACGGCCGGTCTTCGCGCTCATGTTACGGGTCGCAAAAGTTTAGATACTTGGCAACGCCCGACTTAGCGGGCAGGGCCTTGGGCTTGTTGACATCGGCGGTCATGGGCGTATCCTCTAGTTGATGATGAAGCGCAAGCGAGTTTTCATATGATTATCCCCTCCAATAATCTGGACCTGAATCGCCCGCAGAATGCGGGTCGGGCCGTGCTGTCGCCCCGCACCGATACCTGGTGGCGCGATATCACCCAGAGCGAGCACCCGGCGGCGTCAGTTCGCATTACCTCTCCGATCGCTTCCAGTACGACCGCTGTTCCCCATACACGCACAGTTCGATCGTTTGTCCCACGCAGTCCAGTAGCGCAGTGGAAGTCACCCTTCATGAAGAGGTCAGTATGAACCGTAGAAGCCAGAAGATGATATCTGGCGGCATCGCGGCGAGTATGCTGGTGTTCGCCGTCGGATCCGCCAACGCCCAGGCAGCGGCCCGCACTGGGGCGTGGACCTATGGCGCCGCTGAGGGCGAATGGGTCATGACTGGCCGTGATTACGGCTTGTCGCGGTTCAGCCCGCTCAAGCAGATCACGACTGCCAACGTGTCCGGCCTCAAGGCTGCCTGGAGCTTCTCCACCGGCACCTTGCGCGGTCACGAGGGCAACCCGTTGGTCATCGGGAACGTGATGTATGTGCACACCTCGTTCCCGAACAAGGTCTACGCGCTCGACCTCTCCAAGCCCGGCGCGCCGATCATCTGGCAGTACACGCCGAACCAGTCACCTGACGCGATTCCGATCGCCTGTTGCGACCTCGTGAACCGTGGCACGGCCTATCACAAGAGCGGCAAGATCTTCATTCAGCTGCTGCAGGGTGAGCTGCTGGCGCTCGATGCGAAGACCGGCAAGGAACTGTGGAAGGCAAAGCACCCGGATAAGTCCAACGCCGGCGTCGAGGCGACTGGCTACAAGCAGGGCGCCACGATGACGAATGCCCCGATCGTGATCAAGGACATGGTCATCGCCGGTATCTCCGGTGGTGAGTTCGGCGTCCGCGGTCGCGTCTCGGCGTTTGACGTGAACACCGGTGCGCACAAGTGGACCAAGTACAGCACGGGTCCGGATGACGAGGTCGGCATCGTGAACGGTGTCGGCAACGCCAACTATGCCTCGCACAAGGGCAAGGATCTGGGCGTCTCCACGTGGCAGGGCAATGAGTGGAAGATCGGCGGCGGCACCACCTGGGGCTGGTACTCCTACGACCCCGAGCTCGACCTCTTCTACTACAGCGTGGGTAACCCGGGTTCCTGGAACCCCGACCAGCGTCCTGGCGACAACAAGTGGTCTATGACCATTTTCGCGCGCCATCCGGACGACGGCACGGTGGCCTGGGCCTACCAGATGACGCCGCACGACGAGTGGGATTACGACGGCGTCAACGAGAACATCCTGTTCGACAAGGGCGGCCAGAAGCTGCTCCAGCACTTCGACCGTAACGGCTTCGCCTACACGATCGACCGCACCAACGGCAAGCTCACGAAGGCCGAGCCGTACGGCCCGGTCAACTGGGCGACCAAGGTCGACCTGGCGACTGGCATCCCGCAGAAGGATCCGCGGTATGGCACCACCGCGAAGAAGAACACGGAGGGCATCTGCCCCGCCGCGATCGGCTTCAAGGACCAGCAGCCCGCGGCGTACTCGCCGATGACTGGCCTGTTCTACGTGCCGACCAACCACATCTGCATGGACTACGAGGGTGTGGAAGTGAAGTACACGGCCGGTCAGCCGTACGTTGGCGCGATCGTCCGCATGTTCCCGGGCCCCGGTGGCTTCCGTGGCCGGTTCATCGCCTGGGATCCGACGGCCGGCAAGGACCGCGCAGCTTCGACCGCGTGGGAAATCAAGGAGCCGCTGGCAGCATACGGTGGCGCCCTGACCACCGCCGGTGGCCTCGCCTTCTACGGCACGATGGAAGGCTGGCTCAAGGCCGTTGACCAGAAGTCCGGCAAGGTCCTCTGGCAGTTCAAGACCCCGTCGGGCATCATTGGTAACCCGATGACCTACACCGCACCTGATGGCAAGCAGTATGTCGCCGTGCTCTCGGGCATCGGTGGCTGGGCTGGCATCGGCGTGGCCGCGGGCATCGGCGCTGAAGACCCGACCGCCGGTCTCGGCGCGCTCGGCGCCTTCGGTGACGCCGCGCATGTTCTCCACGCAGGGCGGCGTGCTTACCGTCTTCTCGCTCTAAACTGTCCTTCCGGGAGAGTCCGGCTTCGGCCGGATTCTTCCTGGCGGGGTAGCCTGTAGTACCGAAGGCGCCGGCAGTGGTACGGGCGCAAGCCCCCCGCAGCCGGCGCCTTCGCTATTATCCATGCTGGACCGTTGCACGACCGGAACCAAGTCTCGGCCCCAATGGGATTTCCATGCGCACCGCCGCCGCCTTCCTCCTGATCAGTACCCTGGCCGCCCTGCCCGCCGCCGCCCAGGAAGACTCCCTGCACAGTACCCAACTCAAGGCCGGACGCGAGGCTGGCGTGCTGCGCGTCTGTGTCGACCCTGACAACATGCCCGCCTCGGACCAGGCCGGTGAGGGGTATGAGATCAAGATCGCGGAGCTGATTGCCAAGACCTGGGGCTGGAAGCTGGAATACGCCTGGTGGCCTGTGCGACGCGGCTTCTTCAGCCGGGCCCTCAACGGCCGCTACTGCGATGTCGCCATCACGGCGCCAAGCGGCCTCGACATCGCCGGCGTGACCCAGCCCTACTTCCGGTCGGGCTACTACATCATCTACCGTCAGGACAAGGGACTCAATCTCTCCTCGCTCGCCGACACGACCTTCCGCCACCTGCGGATCGGGGTGCACATTCTCAACGCGAATGCCGAGAACACCCCGCCGGCCGAAGCGCTGAGCACGTTCGGTGTCGTCGGCAACCTGATCGGGTTCCCGACCAACTACAGCGACATCTACCGCCCGGACGACATCTTCAAGGCGCTGGCCAGCGACAGCATCGACGTGGCCATCGTGTGGGGCCCGATTGCGGGGTATTTCGTCCAGCGCAGCACGGTGCCGCTGGTGATGCACAAGGTGTCCGAAGACACGGTTCAGGGCATTCCATTCGTCTACAGCATGGGGATGGGCGTGCGGCGGCGTGACACGAGCTTCCGCGACAGTCTCCAGGTGGTGATCGAGCAGAAGCGGGACGATATCACCCAGATCCTGAAGGACTTCAGCGTACCAATGCTGCCGCTCGCCGGGCCGGGCGAGACCGCGCCCAAGACCAACTGACCGAGTGAAAGGACCTGTCATCCGCATGACCAGTTCGCCGACTCGCATCGCCGCCCGCACGGCACTCGTGCTCGCGACCCTCGTGACACTTGTCGCGCCTGTTGCCCATGCCCAGAAGGACACGACCAAGAAGAGCAGCGCCAGCGGTCGACAGCGTCGACTGGGCGGCCTACCAGAAGTCCATCGAGCCCGCCCATCGGGACAGCATTCCGGCCAACGCGTACGCCGGCTGGAAGCAGTTCGAGCTCAATTGTTCGCGCTGTCACGGCGAGTACGGCGTGGGCACGTCATTCGCGCCCGCCCTGATCGTGTCGCTCAAGGAAGGCGGCACCATTCCAGACCAGGCGGCATTCATCCAGGTGGTGTGCGCGGGCCGTCCCGAGAAGGGCATGCCCTCGTGGTGCCAGCTTGGTCTCGAGATGAACAAGATCCAGGACATTTACGCGTACCTGAAGCTGCGCGCCGACGGCAAGGTGGCGGCAGGACGACCGGCCCTGAAGTCGGAGGGCTGACACGCCGTGCGAGCCGCCCTGGCGTGCCTGGCACTCCTGCGAGCGGTGCACGCCACCGCGCTCCCGGCTCTCGCTGGAGGCACAGCAGCTCACGGTCGCACAGGTCACCGAGCGGCTTGCCGCCTCCACCGACGCGGCGCCCGCTGATTTCGTGAAGGCCGACCTCAGCGGGCTCACGCTGGAGGGAGTGGACTTCAAGCGCGCCAACCTCACCGGCGCGCGCCTCAATGGTGCCCACCTGGCAGGGGCCGACTTCTTCAGTTGCGACTTCACCGATGCGTCGCTCGTGGGTGCGGACCTGAAGAAGGCCAACCTGGACGGCACGACGCTCCGGCGCGCGAATCTTTCGCACGCCGACCTCTCCGGCGCCAGCCTCTTCGCCACGATCATCGAGCGGGCCAACCTGGACAGCGCCGACCTGCGCAATACCCGCATCATCGGCTACCTCAAGAACGCGACCCTGATCGGTGCCAACCTGTCGAGCGCCAACATCGGCGCCGATGCCGGCAACCAGTCCATGGGAGTCATGCGCTCGCAGTTCGTGAGCGCCGACCTGACCGGCGCCGACCTTACCGGCACCAACCTGTTCAAGGCGGACTTCTCGTTCGCCTCGCTTCGGTACGCGAAGCTGGTGAACGCGAACCTGCAGAACGCCGATCTCGCGAGCACGGATTTCACGGGAGCAGATGTGAGCGGCGCCGAGTTCAACAAGGCCAACGTCGACGGGGCCATTTTCGTCGGCATTACCGGTCGCGACTCGATGAAGGGGCTCGATGAGGCCCGCAACGTCGACAAGGCCAAGTTTGAGTGAACCCGACATGAACGTCGCTTTGGCTGGTCGCCCCACCACCGTGGCCCACGCACTTTTCGCCGTGACCCTCCTCATGGCACTCGGATGCAGCAAGGAGCAGCCGGCGCCACCGGCCGCCACCACGGTGACCGCAGCACCGCCGCCCCCGGCATCGGCGTACGGCTACGTCTCCAACGAGGACTCGCACGAACTCACGATCATCGACATCGACCGTGACACCGTGGTCGCAACCATCCCGGTGGGCACGCGCCCCCGGGGCGTGAAGGCGACGGAGGATGGAAAGCTGGTGCTGGTTGCCCTGAGCGGATCGCCCAAGTGTCCGCCGAGCATGCCCGACGCCGAGTGCGACAAGCTCACGCCCGACAAGAGCAAGGACGGCATCGCGGTGGTGGACGCGGCGACGCGGACCGTGCTCAAGGTGCTGCCGGGTGGCTCGGATCCGGAGGCATTCGCGCTCTCGGCCGACGACCAGCGGATTTACGTTTCGAATGAGGATGCGGGTACGGCATCCATCGTGGACATCGCCTCGGGACAGATCGTCTCGACCGTGAAGACCGGCCGCGAACCCGAGGGAGTGGCGCTTGCGCCCGATGGGAAGCATGTGTGGGTGAGCGGGGAGACCGACCACGACCTTACGATCATCGGTGCGGAAACCGGCAAGAAGGAGGGAGAGGTCATCGTCGGGCTGCGTCCGCGCGGCATCGCGTTCCTGCCCGACGGGTCGCGTGCCTATTCCACCAACGAGGCGGGCGGTACGGTGTCGGTGGTGAACACGAAGACGCGCAAGGTGATCGCCACCATCGCGTTTCCCACGGACGCGAAGCCGATGGGCATCGTGGTGTCGCCCGACGGCAGCAAGCTCTATGTGAGCACGGGACGCGGCGCCACGGTGGTCGCGATCGACGTGGCCACCAACGCGATCACGCAGACGGTGACCGTCGGCAAGCGGCCCTGGGGCATGGCACTCTCGCCGGATGGGAAGAAGCTCTACGCGGCCAATGGGCCTTCCAACGATGTAAGCGTCATCGATCTCGCCACCTTCACCGTCAGCAAGACGATTCCGGTGGGCAAGGTGCCCTGGGGCGTCGCCATCGCGAAGGCGCCCTAGCGGCCGTGCACCGTCTCGCCCTCCTGGTGCTGCCGGCCATGCTCGTGGCCGTCACGGCCGGCGCCCAGGACTCCGCGACCAGCTCGCCGCAGCGCGGCAATACCATGCCGCCGGTTCCTCCCAGCGACTTTCGCAAGCTTCCGCAACGGTTCTACTTCTCCGACGGTGCGAGTGCCCTGCTTAAGCGACTCTGGACCGAGAGCGTCGCGGAGCAGCGGGAGCACGTTGCGTGTCTCAGCGGTGTCATCGAGGACGATCGTGTGCAGGTCACCAGCGTGCTCATGCTCGCTGCCCCGCACTCCGATTCGCTGGGCGTCTCGGCGCAGGTTTCGATCGACACCTGCAACCCGCCGGCCTGGCTGGGCACGGTGCACACACACATCGCGCTCCGGGACGGGCAGCATCCGTATCCCAATTTCTCGGGGGCCGATCGAGGCATCAATGCTTCGTGGTGGGTGCGCTGGCAGCAGCCGGGAATGTTCTGCGTGCTCTATTCGCCCTCGGACGCCTATTGTGAGACGTACGGAGCGGGGGGCACCGGCCATATGAGCCGGGGCCCGTACTAGCTACCTCTTCAGGACCAGGGGCGCCTGCTGCCCCACCAGCCCGGCCGGGACTCAGCCAGCCTGCCATCGATTCCCCACGTCATCCCCGCGCGCCCCAGCCAGAGTCCCAGCATCACCGCACCCAGGGTCCAGTGAAAGCCGGCGTTCGCGGGCGAGATGTGCCAACTGGCCAGTCCGTAGTTGATCGTGAGCAGCAACGCGATCAGCGAACCGACCCCATTGAAGAGCCCGAGTACGAGGAGCGTGCCCGCAACCGCTTCGCCGATCGCCGTGAGGTTGGCAAACAATGGTGCATTCGGCAATACCGTTGCCTCGACGAATCCCTTGTACCAGTCGATCGGGTTCTCGGCCATCTGCTTGGCGATGAGCTTGGGCATCGTTTCCACCCAGCGAGGATCAGCGTATGGCACGGGTACGACACCCCCGAGCAGCAGGAGCTTGGTGTAGAGCGCCTTCGCAAACCAGGCACCGACCAGGATCCGGATCAGGGCCAGTCCCCGGCCTGCCGACGCACGCCTGCTTCGACCAGCGGAATCCGTCATCGATCCTCCGGGGCAGCGAGCCCGAGCTCGTGCCAGATGAATGTCCAGGTGTCCGTCAGTTCGTCGAGCACCTTCGCCAGCGGCTTGCCCGCACCATGGCCCGGCGCGGGCCTCGAGGCGCAGCAGCACGGGGTGGTTCGACCCGGTCGCCTGCTGCAGCCGGGCCGTCAT
Source organism: uncultured Gemmatimonadales bacterium (assembly GCA_963846945.1). Taxonomy (GTDB): domain Bacteria; phylum Gemmatimonadota; class Gemmatimonadetes; order Gemmatimonadales; family GWC2-71-9; genus JAGGAG01. Next base: position 198,557 of record CAWJXX010000008.1, read on the forward strand.
CTTGCGCGCGTGCATCGGGTCCACGCGCGTGTCGCTCTCTGCCGTTGCGACGAGCACCGCGGGATAGGCGGCGCCATCCTTCACGTGATGGTAGGGCGAGTACGCCGCCAGCCACTGGAACTGCTCCGGATCGTCGGCCGAGCCGTACTCCGGAATCCAGAGCCGCGCGATCAGGAAGCGATGATAGCGAAGCATGTCGAGCAGCGGAACCTGCACCACGACCGCACGGAAGAGGTCGGGCCGCTGCGTCAGCACCGCGCCCATGAGCAGGCCGCCGTTGGAGCCGCCCTGCGCCGCGAGGTGTGCGGCGGAGGTCCATCCCCGCGCGATCAGCCATTCGGCTGCGGCAATGAAGTCGTCGAAGGTGTTCTGCTTCCGGTCCAGCATGCCGTTGCGGTGCCACTCCTCGCCGTATTCGCCACCGCCCCGCAGGTTCGGGATCGCGACGACACCGCCGGACTCGAGCCAGAGCAGCATGGACCGGGAGAACGCCGGCGTCATCGAGATGTTAAATCCGCCGTATCCGGAGAGAAATGTCGGTCGCCGTCCATCTGGCGTGATGTCACGCCGGCGGACCAGGAACATGGTGACACCTGTGCCGTCCTTCGAGGGATACTCCACCTGCTCCACCACGTAGGACGCTGGGTCGATGTCCGCCTCGACGCGCTGCCACAACTCCAGTTCCAGCGGTGGCCGGGTCCAGGCGGTACACACTGGGCGGAACGGTGAAGGAGGAGAATCCCAGCAGCACCTCGTGGCCATCGGGTTCGAGTCCCAGGCCAAAGAGGCTTCCCAGCGTGGGGAGCGCGACCTCGCGCACGGCGCTGCCGTCGAGTCGCGCCACCGCGAGGCGTGCCGTGGCCTTTTCGAGGTAGTCGAGCACCAGGTGGCCTGCCGTGACACCGACGCTCGACAGCACGGCCCCGGCGCGGGCCGGAACCAGTTCACGCCAGTGCACAGGATCGGGCAACCGGGGATCGACGGCATGCAGACGGAAGGTCGGCGCATCGAGATTGGTGCGGAGGTACAGTACGCCGCGCACGACCTGTCCCTCGAAGATCGCGGGCTGGTTCACCGCCACGGGCACGAACTCCTGCGCCTCGCCCGTCAGGTCGCGGAGATACAGGTCGGTGGCGTCGAAGGTGCGCGCCACGCTGACGAGCAGCCATCGACCATCATCCGACAGGGCCACGCCGGGCCAGTGTTCCTTCGCCGCCGGCCGGAAGACGAGCACGTCATCCTCCGGATCATCGCCGACCCGGTGAAACCAGACGGCGCGATGATACTGCTCCTCGCCGGCGGGCACCGTGCCGGGCGCCGGATACCTGGTGTAGTAGAACGCCGAGGCATCGGGCAGCCACGCGACGTCGCAGCTCCGCGTGTGGGGAATGCAATCAGCGAGCGGCTCGAGCGTGTCGAGGTCGAGCAGGTGCAACACGCTTTGCTCGCTGCCGCCCACCGACAGGCCATATGCGAGCCGGCGCCCGTCCGGACTCACATGATACCAGTCGAGCGCCGTCGTGCCGTCGGCCGCAAGCAGGTTGGGATCGAGCGCCACGCGATCGGTGCCCTGCAGGCCGTCGCGCACATAGAGGACCGGCTGGTTGGTACTGCCCTCGCGTCGCTGGTAGAGATAGCGTCCGTGCGCCGGCGTCGGTGTACCCAGGACGCCGATGCCGAGGAGCCCGGCCAGGCGGCGGCGGATGATCGCGCGCTCGGGCAGCGCCTCCAGCCATCGCTCCGTGTGCTGGTTCTGCGAACGCGTCCATGCCACGACTTCGTCGGCACTCGCCCTCCTCCAGCCAGCGATAGGGATCGGTGATCTCCACGCCGTGCAGCGTGTCGGTCACTTCCCGCATCGCCGTGGGAGGGTACACCGGGCGGGTTCCCGGCCCTGTCCTGCGTGCGCCGTCGGCCGCGTCCTGCCCGCGCTGCCTAGTCGCCAAGACTGATCCCGAGTTCGCGCGCCGTGGTCACGATGTCCGAGTCGAGCGGCACCAGCTTCTGGCGGCCCACCGAATCGGCCAGCGGGATGCGTACGATCGTGTCCCCGGAAAGACCGACCATCGTGCCGAAGGCCCCATCCGCGACCGCCCGGACCGCGGCGGCGCCGAATCGCAGGCTCAGCAGCCGATCGAACGTGGTGGGAGAGCCACCGCGCTGCAGGTGGCCCAGCACGATGGTGCGGACCTCCTTCTTCACGCGCTCGCTGATGCCCTGTGCCAGCCGGCTGCCGATGCCCCCGATGCGGTCTACCGTGCCGGCGCCCCGCCGCTCGATCAGCGACGACCGTGCCGCCCACTGGTGTCGCACCCTCGGCGACCACCACGATGCTGAAGCGGCGGCCGCTCGCATCGCGTTCGCGGATCCGCTCACAGACCTTCTCGATGTCGAAGGGAATCTCGGGGATGAGGATCACGTCGGCCGTACCGCTGATGCCACTGTAGAGCGCAATCCAGCCCGCGTCCCGCCCCATCAATTCCACCACCATGACCCGCTCGTGGCTCTCGGCCGTGGAGTGCAGCTTGTCGATGGCCTCGGTTGCGGTACTGACGGCCGTGTCGAAGCCGAAGCTCTGCTCCGTGCACATGACGTCGTTGTCGATGGTCTTGGGAACGCAGACGACCGGCAATCCCTTCTTGGCCAGTTCCCAGGCGATCTGCATGCTGCCGTCCCCGCCGATGGCAATGAGCGCATCGAGGCCGCTCGCCCGGAACGCCGAGATCAGGTCGCCGGAGCGATCGACCTCGCGCTCCACCCCTGATTCATCGGTGACGACATAGCGAAATGGGTTGCCGCGGTTCGTGGTGCCGAGGATGGTGCCGCCCAGGTGGGTGATGCCGCGGACGCTGTCCGGGCCAAGCCGGACCACGCCATTGAAGGTGAGCAGGCCCTCATAGCCGCGCTGGATGCCATAGACCTGCCAGCCCCGGTGGTGCGCCGCCAGCACCACCGCGCGGATGACGGCATTGAGTCCCGGGGCGTCGCCGCCCCCGGTGTTGACTGCGATGCGCACCCTCTACGGCCCCGGCTTCAGCAGCTGCACCACTTCTCCCGGCTTGGCATGTCGCCCGGCCGCCTTCTTGGAAAAGACCAGCCGGCCATCGACCACCACGTCAAACACGCCTCCAGAACTCGGGATCAACACCGCGTCGATTCCGGGGAAGGCGGCCTGCAGCTCAGCCACCAGACCGGTGGCTCGTGATTCGTAGCCTCAGACAACACAGAACTGGATCGTCGCGCGCATGCGCTCCTCATCATGATGGGTGCCTGCAAATCATCCGGCTCGCCGAATCGTAAGCATTCACGACACCTCCCACCAGCAGCGACGGTCTCTCGATTGCCTTTCTCCCGGCGTGGTGCAGTTCCATGGGCCGACGGGCCTTGGAAGCTGCCTGACGCACGGGAGAATCGCCGATGTCACGCCGATGGATGCTCACGCCCCTTCTTGCACTCACGCTGACCCAGCCACTTCGCGCGCAGGTTCCTGCACGCTGGGCCGACGAGATCCGGGCCAGGATCAACCCGCTGTTGCTGCCGGCGTTCGATCCCGACACCGTGCGGTGGCCAGCACCGCCGATGTCACCTCCGCCCATGCCGGTTCGCGCCTTGTACGTGAATGCATGGGCCTTCGGGGGCCAGCGGCTCGAGCAGCTGCTCGACCTGGCGCAGGGGACCGAGGTGAACAGCTTCGTCATCGACGTGAAGGACGATACGGGATACCTCACGTATCGCTCGGAGGTGCCGACCGCTCGCGCCATCGGCGCCAACAGCCAGCTCCGCGCGCGCGACATACGGGCGCGCCTCGCCCGCCTGCAGGCCCGCGGCATTCATCCCATCGCACGGATCGTCGTCGCGAAAGATCCGCTGCTCGCCGAGCGCAAGCCCGCGTGGGCCATCCGCGACCGGAACGGCGGACTCTGGCACGACCGGAAGGGCAAGACCTGGGTGGATGCCTTCCAGGACTCGGTCTGGGTCTATGCATCACAGCTGGCCGCCGAAGCGGTGCAGATGGGCTTCGCCGAGATCCAGTATGACTACGTTCGCTTTCCCGACGAGCCGCCGTCGCGCCGCGCGTCCGCGCTGTTCGCGCGGCAGACACCGCAGGAATCCACTCGCGAGGGTGTCGCGCATGGACTCGCCATCCTGCGGGAGCGCACCCACGCACTCGGCGTTCCGTACACGATCGATGTCTTCGGCCTCACCACGAGTGCCACCGGCGACATGGGCATCGGACAGGTGTGGGAAGACCTGGTGCAGAGCGCCGACGCGGTGCTGCCGATGGTTTACCCGAGTCACTACAACCACGGCGAGTATGGCTTCGCCCATCCCAACGCCGAGCCGTACGGCGTGATTCGCCGTGCGCTCCAGGACGGGATTCGCCGTTCGCAGCGACTGGGCAAGACTACGGCAGAAATTCGCCCCTACCTGCAGGCCTTCACCCTGGGCGCGCCACGGTATGAGCCCGAGCATGTCCGGGCGCAGATCCGCGCGGCGAAGGAACTCGGTGTCACCAGCTGGGTCCTCTGGAACCCCCGAAGCGTCTATGTGCGCGGACAGGTCACCGATGCCCGGGATCCTATCCCCATGGCACTGGCCAGCTTTGCCACCGGCACGGCGGATGCTACCCGGTGAGTCAGCTCCGGTAGCGGTGGGAGAACGGCTCCCGTAGTATTCCCACCGGGAGCACACGCAGGGGCTCGATCCGTTCAGCGCCGACGTTCACCAGAGGAGCAGGGGCATGCAGATGCGGACTCGATTGGGATTGCTCGTGACAGCGGTGGTCGTGATGTCAGCCTCACCTGCCGCAGCGCAGGACGCCTCGAAGCTTCCGGCTGGCATGACGCCAGCGATGATCGCCAAGGGGAAGACCATCTTTACCAGTACCGGCCTGTGCTTCGCCTGCCATGGAATGGACGCGAAGGGCCTCGTGGGCCCGAACCTGACCGACACGACCTGGATCCATGGCACCGGTTCCTGGCCTGATATCATCCAGATCGTGACCAAGGGCATTCCGGTCGAAGAAACGAAGACCGGCAAGGGTGCGATGCCGCCCAAGGGTGGCTCCCAGATCAGCGAGGATGACGTCAAGGCGGTCGCCGCGTACGTCTGGTCACTCAGCCACCCGACCTGATTCCGGATGCGTGAGAAGGGCGGAGGCTCAACCGAGCTTCCGCCCTTTTCTTGTCTCCAGCCCTGGTGGAGTGTTTTTAGCCACTATGTAATAAAATCAAGATTTACATAGACTTATGGAATAGCTCCATGAATAGACTATCGCCGCATTGTCCCCGGCGCACCCCGCCCTTATATTCGCGCCCGCTCCGCAATCCCTGCGTGAGACAATAGGCCAGGAGCCCATTTGGAACTCCCGACTACCCACCGGATGCCCCTTGCCTGGCTGCTTGCCCACGGCAGTGAGGCCATCCGGTACCGGACCCTGACCGAGCTGTCTCCCGTCGGCACCGTCCCGCCCGAAGACATCGTTGCAGCGCAGACCGCCGTGGTCGAGTCGAAGTCTGCCGGGGCCATCGTGAAGAAGCAGAAGGATTCGGGCACCTGGGGCGGCAACCTGCTGGCCCTGGCGCCTCGGCGAAGGATGGGATCAAGGAGGTCGGGACCATCCCGCAGTACCGCCGCCTGCTGCAGATCGGCTGGCCGCTCGGATCGCGCCCGTTCAAGCTCGCCGACCGCATCCTCTTCCGGCTGCTCTCGCGGGACGAGGATCCGGCGCTCCTCTTCGAGTACGCGAAGATGGTGCCACCGAGCCGGCGGTCGTGCCTTCATTCGCGCCGCCTTCCGCGAGGCCGCTGCCGCCACGCTCGCCGAGTCGGGCCATCATGAGGATCCCCGGCTCCGCGGCGCCGCGCACAAGATCGCCGATGCGGTCTCGAGTTCCTCCGCAGCCCGCTCGCGGAGAAGCCGTTCGTGAAGACCGGCGAAGCACACGGCGCTCAACCCGGAGGCACATCCGCCGACCTGGTACTCGGTGGCGATGATTTCCCAGATGCCGGGGCTGCAGCGGGAGCGGGCCGGGTTCACCGAGCGCCTGGGGCATTACCTCGCCCAGCCGGCGCCGAAGAAGGCGTTCGTCGATCGGTGCTCGGCAAGAGGGCCCTCAAGCCCCAGCACCTGCTCCTGGGCGACCCGATCGAGGCCGATGCGAAGGGCGTGGCCAAGGACATTCCCCTGGCCCTGCACTACATCGAGATGCTCGCGCGGATGGGTGCGCTGCAGTGGGCGCCGGTGGCGACCAAGGTGCTGGCGCGGTTGATGAAGGATGTCGGCGACGACGGGATCTGGGCACCAAAGGGCCTGCGCGGCGCGCCCAAGGCGGGCAACAAGATCACCTACCACTAGTATCCGCTGCAGACCGACGCGAAGACGCCCGAGAGCCGGGCGGTCGACGTCACCTTCCGGATTGCCTGCATTGCGCGAGCTGCTGGGCTGGGAGCTGACTACGGCTGAACTGCAGGTGAGCGGTGAGCGGTGAGCGGTGAGCGGTGTAGCGGTGAGCAGATTCAGTTGCGGCGCGGGGTAGCAGCCCATACTACGTCCATGTCACTCGACCTCACGCCCTTTGGCTTCACTCCCACCGAGGGCCTGGTCTACAAGGTCCTCCTGAGAGACGGTCCGGGTACCGGCTACGCGATCGCGCGAGCCGCGGGACTCGCCCGGGCCAACACCTACAGCGCGCTCGAGGGCCTCGCCGGCAAGGGCGCTGCCCGTGTCGAAGCCGGCCGGCCCAAACGATATCGGCCCGAACCTCCCGCCGCATTGCTCGCGCGCATCTCCAGCGACCACGGACAGGCGCTCGAGTCGCCTGACCTCGGAACTCGAGGCCCTGGCGGCCCCGGCCACGCCGACGCTGGTGGAAATCAGCAGCAGTCGCGGGGCACTGCAACTCATCCAGCATGACGTGGCGCGCGCCACGATATCGGTTGCGCTGCTCGCGCCAGCAGAGGCGTTCCCGCTGCTTTCCCCTGCATTGCGCCGGCCCGTACTGCGGCTTGAGCGTGAGCCTGTATTCGGTCGGGCCCGCAGAACTGGGATTTATTCCCGGTGACGGAAGTTGCCACACCATCTTCCTGGCCGGGGGTGCCGCTCATCTGCGTCGTGGATGCGCGTGCTGCGCTCCTGGCCACGCGGCAAGGCAGTGAGGTGACGGGGCACTGGGGTACCGCACCGGCGTTCGTGTCCGCGGCGAGGCTCGCCATCGAGGTGCTTGGGGGAGCGGCATGAACAGCGAAACCGAGCGCGTGTACCGGGCACTCCGTCGGAGCTACCTCACCGAGGCGCCCACCCGGCTGGTCGAGCTGCGCAAGGAGGTCGAGGCCTTCCGCGCCGGCGAGACGCACGCCGCCGAGTGGCTCCGCACGCGGAATCCACAAGCTCGCCGGGGTCGCCGCGGCCCACGGGCTGCCCGAGATTTCCGCGCTTGCGCGCGAAATCGAGAACTGGCTGGCGGAAGCACCGCCACAAACGCGGGAGAGTGCCGATCACCTGCAGGGCAGCCTGACCCTGTTGAGCCAGGCGATCGACAGCGCCGGCAGGGCCCTGGAGCCGGTCGATGCCCGTGACACGCCGCGTCAGGCGGAGTTCAGCTGGCGGGCGCTCGTCGTGGTCGATTCAGGTCTCCTCCGTGAGCGCACCATCCGCGCACTCTGGTCCGCCGGCTTCGACGTGCATCTCGGCGATACCGGCGAGCCGGAAGCTGCGTCGCCGTCGACGCGCCCGGACCTTGTCGTCATTTCCGCCGAGGATTCGATTCGCGATCCCTACGCGACGATCGCCGCGTGGACCTCCAGCCGTCTGGCGCGCCCGCGCGCGGTCGTGCTGCTGGAAATGGCATCAGCCGGTGGACCGGATGCGCGCCGTCGCGTCAGGCGCCGACCAGATCTACATCTCGGAGCAGGTGGACTCGGAACTGCCCCGCTTCGCGCGACTCATGGCGCGCGTCGGTGCGCCGCCTGCCCGGGTCGTCATCGTGGATCCCGATCCAGTTGCAGATGCGTACGCGGCCTACCTGATGCAGGCCGGCGTTCGCGTGGTGCAGGCACGCACTGCCTCCGAGGCGCAGGACCTGTTCGACGCCGAAGTGCCGGACCTGGTGCTGCTGGCCGAGGCGCTCCCGGATGCCGATGGGGTCACGTTCGCCAAGCTGCTGCGACAGGATCCCCGCTTTCACCTGGTGCCCCTGGTCCTGGTGGGGCCGGCCGGTGGTGTGGCCGACAAGATCGCGGCCCTTCGTGCCGGCGCCGACGACTTCCTGGCGCATCCGGTAGATGAATCGCTGCTGCTGCAGCTGGTCGTGTCGCGCGCGGAGCGCGGGCGCCAGCTGCGCGAACTGGTGCACCGCGATGGGCTGACCGGGCTCCTCAATCACGCCACCCTGCTCGCCGAACTCGAGATCGCGGTCGAGTTCGCCCGGCGCAGCGGCAGCGGTTTCGCGCTGCTCATCGTGGATGTGGACCACTTCCGCCGGGTGAACGATCGGTACGGTCACCTCGTGGGCGACCAGGTGCTGGTGCACGTCGGCGGGCTCATGCGTACCCACGTGCGGGCCAGTGACCTGGTGGGTCGCTATGGGGGCGAGGAGTTCGGGCTGATCCTGCGCGGGTGCACACCGGAAGGCGCGGCGCACGTCGCCCGGAAACTCCAGGAGGTGATCGCCGCGCAACCGGCCGAGACGCGCGACGGCAGTGTCATCCCGGTGACGGTCAGCGTGGGCGGTGCGGTGTACCTGCACCACGGCGAGACGGCGGCGGAGATTGCCCATGCGGCGGACACCGCGCTGCACAGCGCCAAGGCGGAAGGGCGCGACCGCGTGGTGTTCGCCGACGCGCCGGAGACGGGGCACGCGTACGGGAGTCGTGAGTCGTGAGTCGTGAGATACTCCTAAAGCAACAACCCTCCGGTTCATCACCGAAGGGTTGTCTTGTTTGCGGAGCAGCGCACGACTCACGACCCACGACGCCTAGTGGTGATACGCCGCCAGCGGCACGACATCCGCCGGCTTCTCCTCGCCAAAGAGCAGGCGTCCCTCGCGGAAGCTGGCACCGCGCAGGGTGAGCGCCAGCACCTCACCGAGTTCCTCCACCAGGTACACCTTGATCCGCTTGCGCGCTTCCTCGGGGAGGTCCTCGAGATCGGCCTCGTTCTCCTTGGGCAGGATCACTTCGGTGATCCCTGCGCGCAGTGCGCCAAGCACCTTTTCCTTCACGCCACCGATCGGCAGGACGTGCCCGCGGAGCGTGATCTCACCGGTCATGGCGATGTCGTGCCGAACCGGGCGGCCTGACAGCACCGAAATCAGTGCCGAGGCCATGGTCACGCCGGCGGACGGACCATCCTTCGGGATGGCGCCGGCCGGCACGTGGATGTGGACGTCGCGATCGAACATCTCGTCCGGGATGCGCAGGCCGGCCGCATGTGAGCGGGCGTAGGTCCACGCCGCGCGGGCCGACTCCTTCATCACGTCACCCAGCTGCCCGGTGAGCACGAGCTCGCCCTTGCCGCGCATGGTGGACGCCTCGACGAACATGATGTCGCCGCCCGTCGGGGTGTAGTACATGCCGGTCGCCACGCCGACCTGGTCGGTGCGCATGGCCTTTTCCGGATGCACCCGGGGCCGGCCCAGCAGGGCCTTCACCAGGTCGGCATCGACCTGCACTCGCTCCACTTCCTTCGTCGCGATCTTGCGCGCCACCTTGCGCCCCAGCTTGCCGAGCTCGCGCTCGAGCTGGCGCACACCGGCCTCGCGGGTGTAGCTGGCGATCACCTCGTGCAGTGCCGATTCGGTGATCTCGATCTGCGACTCGTCCAGGCCGTTCTCCTGCAGCTGCCGCGGGATCAGGTACTTCCGCGCGATCTCGCGCTTCTCACCCTCGGTATAGCCCGCGAACTCCACCACTTCCATCCGGTCCAGCAACGGCGCCGGGATGTTCTGGAGGAAGTTGGCCGTGGCCACGAAAAGCACTTCGCTCAGGTCGAACGGCACGCCAAGGTAGTGATCGACGAAGGTGTCGTTCTGAGCCGGGTCGAGCACCTCGAGCAACGCCGCGGCCGGGTCGCCCTGGAACGAGACGCCAAGCTTGTCCACCTCGTCGAGGAGGAAAACCGGGTTCCGGGTGCCTGCCTGCTTCATCCCCTGGATGATCCGGCCCGGCATCGCACCGACGTACGTGCGACGGTGACCGCGAATGTCGGCCTCGTCACGGGCGCCGCCGAGCGAGATGCGGACGTACCTCCGTCCCATGGCACGCGCGATGGACTTGGCCACCGAGGTCTTGCCGACGCCCGGCGGTCCGACGAAGAGGAGGATCGGGCCCTTGGCCTGCTTCTCCTCGGGATCCGGAGTCGAGGGTTGAGGGTCATCAGCCGGTCGAGCGTCGTGCGTCGTGGGCGGCGCGTCCGCTCCATCGACACCCGGCTCCGTCGCAGGCTGCGGCTCCGCCGCCGCCGCTGCCTGCTGTCCTTCGCTGCCTGCCGCAGCTGTCGCACCGCGAGGAACTCCAGCACCCGGTCCTTGACGTCACCCAGGGCGTAGTGATCCTCATCGAGCGTCTGTTGCGCGACGTGAGGTCGAGATGCTCGTCGGTCCGGTTGGTCCACGGCAGTTCGGCCACGGTCTCGAGATAGGTGCGTATGACCTGTGACTCCATCGACTCGCGACCGATCCGCTCCAGCCGGCCGAATTCCCGGTCGACTTCACGCCGGGCGTCCTCGGGCAGGTCGAGCGCGTCGAGCTTCTCGCGCAGCTCGTCGATGTCGGACGACTCGTCGTCCTCGCCCAGTTCCTTGCGGATCGTCTTGAGCTGCTCGCGCAGGAACATTTCGCGCTGCCGGTCGCCCAGTTCCTCCTGGACTCGCGACTTGATGTCCTCCTGCGCGTCGAGCACGCCGATCTGCCGCTGGAGGTGCACCAGCACGCGCCGGAGCCGCTCCTCGACCGACAGGGTCTCGAGCAGGGCCTGGCGCTGGGCCGGGGTGATGTCGAGATAGCCGGCGACCAGGTCGGCGAAGCGACCAGGTTCATTCACGCCACCGAGCACCTGCTGCACCACTTCCTCGGGCAGGCCCGACTTCTGGCCCAGTTCCGCGGCACGCGCACGGGCCTCGCGGTGGAGCGCCACGAACGCGGGGTCCTCCGGATTGAGGGCGGCCATCTCCTCGGCGGTCCGTACGACGGCCGCGAGGTAACCGTCCTTCTCGAAGTAGTGCATCGCGATGCCGCGGAACTCACCCTGCAGCAGCAACTGCACACCGGCCAGCCCACGCTGCATCTGCCCGATGCGCGCGACGGTTCCGATGGTATAGAGGACGTCGGCATTCACGGTCTCGACGTTCTCGCGCTGCGAGACGGCGAACACGAACTTGTCCGTCGTGGTGAGTGCGGCTTCGATAGCCTTGAGAGTCCCGGGTCGGCCGGCCCCAATGGGAGCAGCGACACCAGGGAAAAGCACGACCTCCCGGAGCGGAAGCACGGGAAGCGTACGACGTTCATTCATTGCGGTAGATCCTTCCATTGGATTCCTGCCTTTGCTGCGTGCTTGGACAGGCCAGACTCGAACTATCGGCGTGTCAGGTGCACCCCATGTGCCACGTGCGGCCCAGGCGCTTTCACCTTGCAGTAAAAGCACTTCCGTCCCACATCGCCAGCGATCGGCGCCCGGGCGACGCTGAAACGGCGCACTCGTACTCGCGGGCGCTGCCGTTTTGGCGCTGACGCGTGGACCGCATGGTGCAATCTGAATCTTTGCGTCATCGGGTGCGTAAGGCCCCACTTCCCAGCAGGCTGTTGCGACGCCCATGACGTACAGGCAAATTCAAGGGCTACCGGATGTTGGCGCGTTGCCAGGCGCGTCCGTTCGGATCCTATCGCTCCCCCGTCGGGCCGGAGTCAGTCGCACGGATGTCCGAGACCGAAGACAAGCCGCTCGCCGCTCGCCTCGCTGAGGCGCTCGGTACTGCCTACACCCTCGAGGGAGAAATCGGGCGTGGCGGCATGGGCGTGGTCTATCGCGCCCGGGACGAGCAACTCAAGCGTCGGGTCGCCATCAAGGTGCTTCCGCCGGAGCTCGCGTTCCAGCGGGACATCCGCGAGCGCTTCAAGCGCGAGGCGCAGACGGCCGGGCAGCTGCTCCATCCACACATCGTCCCGATCTATTCCGTCGGCGAGGCCAACGGCATCGTCTACTTCGTGATGGGCTACGTCGACGGCGAGTCGGTCGCGGGCCGGGTGAAGCGCAAGGGACCGCTTCCCGCCGAGGAAGCCCGCCGCATCATGAAAGAGAGCGCCGACGCGCTCAGCGCCGCCCATGCCGTCTCGGTGGTGCACCGCGACATCAAGCCTGACAATATCCTCCTCGAGGGTACCCGCGGGCGCGTGATGGTGACGGATTTCGGCATCGCCAAGGCACTCTCGCAGAGTTCGGGCGCCACCCTCACGGGCGCCGGCGTGGCCATTGGTACGCCCGCCTTCATGAGTCCCGAGCAGGCAGCCGGCGAGAAGGAAATCGACGGACGCTCCGACCTCTACAGTCTCGGCATCGTCACGTACCAGATGCTGGCCGGCGAACTGCCGTTCAACGCGCCCACGGTCGCGGGCATCCTGATGAAGCAGATCACGGAGCCGGCGCCCGACATCCGCAACGTGCGCCCGGACGTGCCCGAGGACCTGGCGCTCGCGGTCGCGCGCTGCCTCGAGAAGGACCCGGAGAATCGCTGGCCTACCGCCGACGCGCTGCGTCGTGCGCTCGAGAGTCGCACCGTCACCGGCTATCGCCCGACCGGCACCACCTGGCGCGCCGGCAGCCGCGGTGGCACCGGCAACCAGCGTCCGTCGGCGCAGACCGGTCGTCGGCCGCTCACCGCCAACCCGCGGAGTCCGATCGGCCAGGCAGCCAACGACCCCATCCCGGGCATGTCGATGCAGGGCGCGCGCGGAGCGCGCGGATCACGGGCGCTCGAGCGTCGCTACGAGCGCCGTCCCGCCTGGCAGGACCGCAACGAGAAGAGCGGCGAGATCGCCATCCCGGACACGGGCGAGCCCAAGATCGTGCAGAAGGTGCGTGCGCAGTTCGCCACCTGGCTCGCGGTCAACGGCGGTCTCTTCCTGATGAACGTGGCGACCACGCGGCTCGACCCGCCGTGGTTCCTCTTCCCGGCCGCGGGCATGGGCATCGGGCTGCTCAGCAATTATTCCAAGCTCTGGCAGGCGGGCTACAGCTGGCGCGACGTGCTGAAGCGGCCGGCGGCGCCCGATTCCATCGAATCGAGCCGCGACACCGTGCGCGGCGTGCTGCCCAAGGCGGCGCCGGCACCCACCGAACGCGAATTCGGCGAGCAGTATCCACTGATCCGCCAGGTGCACGGCGACCGCGCCGCGATCCTCAAGCTGGTGGAGCGGCTTCCGCCCTCCGAGCGCGAGGTCCTGACCGACATCAACGAGACCGTGGACGGTCTCTACAAGCGGGCGCTCGACCTGGGCCGAACGCTGCAGCTGATGGAAGGCGACGTGGGAGTGGGCGGCGGCACGCGCATCGACGAACGGCTTGCCGCGCTGCGTGCGCAGCCGGTCGACGAGGAGCGTGACCGGCACATCGCGCTGCTGGAGCGGCAGAAGAGCACGATGGCGCAGCTGGAGTCGCGCAAGACCCAGGTGGTGCGCCATCTCGATTCGTGCGTCCTGGCGATGCAGAACCTGCGGCTGGACCTGCTGAAGCTGAAGTCGTCCAACGTGTCCGAGGTGATGGGAGACATCACCCAGGCAACGCAGGCGGCCCGGGCGCTGTCACGAAATGTCGACAACGCGATCGCGGCCGCCGGCGAGATCAATGAGGCGATGGGGAGATAACGCTCCTCAGGGGAATGCGAGCACGACGCCGAGGCGGAAGGTCTGGAAGGTGTAGCTGATCTTCCCGTCGAAGCCCGGGTCGAGCAACCCGCCGTCTCCGGAATTGCTGATCGTCACGTCGATACCGCTGAAGTTGTAGCCACCGTCGATCCCGAATCGATTGGAAAAGAAGTACCGCACCCCCCCACCAACCGTCCATGTCGTTGCACTGATGTTGCTGACGGTGGCACCGATGGCCCCGCCGTTGGCCTGCAGGTACCACTTCTTGCCCACCCTGAACTTGCCGAACACACCCAGTGACGCCGTAGGTCCGGCGAGGTTCTCCTTCACACCATACTGGACGGTGGTGGTATCGGCGCCGCCGCCGGTCGCGCCGGCCAGCGCGTTGAGTTCGACGTCGAAGAAGATGATGCCCAGCCCGACCTGAACGCCGAGCTGCGTGTTCGGCTTGGCCATGATGGCGAATCGGTAGGTGAGTCCCACCGTCGGCGCGGCGAACTTGCTGCTGATCTTCGCTCCGGCCGCGAACGATGTATCCGCGAAGAAGATCGTATCGACAATCGTGTTCGTGCCGCTGCGCCCGATCCCGACATAGAACAGCGAGAGCTCGTGCCGGCGACCCGGCTTCCAGGTGGCGTCGAACATCGGCCCGACGGCGCTGGTGGGAATGCCCAGGGTGCTGAGGTTCACGTCAGTTCCCCTGGTCCCGTCGGCATTGTCGATCCGGATCGACGTACTGAGCACCGCATCGCTGAGGTAGGCGCCAAGCTCGAACTTGTCGTAGAGGTGATTGACCGTGGAGTCGGCCTGCGCATGCAGCCGGGGCGTCACCACCAGCAGGCAAGGCAACGCGACCAGCAGGGCGGCGAGCGTGCGACGCAGGGACGCGGGAACGACGGCCACGGGGGCATTCCGCACTGTGAGCATCAACCGGCTTTCAGAAAGAGAGAGCGTCTTCCATCGCACGCGCGATGGAATCGACCTGGGGCAGGATCACGTCCTCGAGCTCAGGGGCATATGCGACAAAGGTATCAGTCGCCGCAATCCGGGCGACGGGCGCATCAAGCCAGTGGAAGCATTCGCTCGCGATCCGCGCAGCAATCTCGGATCCGTAGCCCCACGAGAGGGAATCCTCGTAGGCAATCAGGACGCGGCTCGTCTTTTTGACCGAGGTGAAGATGGCGTCCCAGTCCACCGGTGACAGGCTGCGGAGGTCGATGACCTCGACGCTGGCCGCGTGACGCTCCTCGACCTCCTTCGCCGCCAGCACGGTGCGCTGCACCACGGCGCCGTAGGTGATGACGGTGAGGTCGGTCCCCTGGCGCACCGTGCGCGCCTTGCCGAGCGGAATCATGAAGTTCGGCCCGGGGTTCGGGCGCCTTGTTGTAGGTCTGGCGGTAGAGGTGCTTGTGCTCCAGGAAGATGACCGGATCCTCGCAGCGGATCGCCGTCCGGAGCAGGCCATTGGCGTCGAGCGCAGTGGAGGGGCAGACCACGCGCAAGCCGGGAATCTGGGTGAAGAGCGACGCGCCGGTCTGCGAATGGTAGACCGCACCGCCCTTGAGATAGCCGCCATAGGTGACGCGAACGACCACCGGTGAGCTGAAGAAGTTGTTCGAGCGCCACCGCATGAGCGCCAATTCGTTGCGCAGCTGCATGAAGGCCGGCCAGATGTAGTCGAAGAACTGGATCTCGACCACCGGCTTGAGGCCGCGGGTGGCAAGCCCGATCGCGCGACCGACAATGTTGGCCTCGGCGAGGGGCGAGTTGTACACCCGGTTGGCGCCGAACTGCCGCTGCAGCCCCCACGTCACCTTGAAGACGCCGCCCTTGCCCTTGACCTGCGCCAGGCTGGCATCGCGACTGGCGTCCGCCACGTCCTCGCCAAACAGCAGGATGCGCGAGTCGCGCGTCATCTCGTCGCGCATGCAGCTGTTGAGCAGGTCCACCATCGTGGTCGGCTCTCCGCTGAAGCGCGGATCGTCCTCGGTATCGAACTGCTCGGACGTCGGGTCGACGTCGGGCGAGTAGACGTAGTTGTAGATCGTGTCGACGTGTGGCTGCGGCGATGCGAGTGCCACCTCGGCCGAGACCTGCACCTCCTCCTCCACCTGCTGCCGCACCAGCTCCAGCTCCGCCTCCGTCGCCACGCCCTGGTCGACCAGCCAGCGGGGCCAGGTGACCAGCGGGTCCCTCGCCGCATCGGCCTCGCGCTCCGCGCTGCTGCGATACTGCACTTCGTCGTCCGACAGGGAATGCGAATAGGGACGGATCACCTTGGCGTGCACCAGCGCCGGTCCCTTGCGCGTCCGGCAGTAGTCGACCGCGCGTGACATCGCGTCATACGAGGCGATCGGGTCGCAGCCGTCAACCTCCTGGATGTACAACCCGGGAAATCCGGTGACCAGCTTCGAGATCGAGCCGCCCGGCGTGTTCACCTCGACCGGCACCGAGATGGCGTATCCGTTGTCTTCCACCAGGAAGATGACCGGCAGCTTCAGGTTGGTGGCGCTGCTCAGCGCCTCCCAGAACTCGCCCTCGCTGGTGGTGCCGTCACCGGTGGTGACGAGCACGACCTCGTCGCCATGAAACGGCACATCGGGGCGGGTGCCCTCCGGCATCTGGCTCAGCCGCAGCCACGCCTCGGCGCAACCGACCGCCTGCAGGAACTGCGTGCCGGTGGGGCTGGACGCGCTGACGATGTTGAGGTCCTTGTGCCCCCAGTGCGATGGCATCTGCCGGCCACCGGAATTCGGATCGTCGGCGGCACCGACGGCGGACAGGAACTGCTCCGTCGCCGTCATCCCGAGCCCGAGACAGAGTGCGCGGTCACGATAGTAGGTGTAGAACCAGTCGTACGCCGGCCGCAGCACCTTGGTCGCTGCCGCGAGCACGGCCTCGTGCCCGGCGCCGGAGATCTGGAAGAAGATCCGATTCTGCCGCTTGAGCTGGATCTCCTTGTCGTCGATCCGGCGGGAAAGCAGCATGATCCGGAACAGGTCAACCAGCTCCGCCTTGTCGAGCCTGGCGGAGGCAAGGGCCTTGTTGCGGCTTGGAGTGCGTGTGGCCATCGAGACTGGGCAAGGGAGGCGCGGGCTGCGGGCAGCCGGTGGACGCGGAAAGATACCTTCGCCGCCGGGGGCCGGCCAACCAACGACGCACCCCGGGGTATCAGGCCTCCGGGCCGGGGTGACTACGCCTCCGGGACACTTTCCTTGTGAGGCGCAACCGCCAGCAATTCACGAATATCAAGCAGGATTTCGAGCATCAGCTGGTCGCGGGTGTACGCGTTGTCCAGTTCCAGCATGCGTGTCGCCTGGCCCTCCAAACGCGCCCGTTCGTAGGACTCGCGATAGATTGCTTCCAGGTTCTCGAGAATCCGGGAACGGGTTCGCATGTCGATGTCGGAGTTGGGGATGGGCTTTGGTTGACGTGAGGGTACAGCCCGAGACATGGCGGGGTCAATTGGGCCGATCGGCCCATGCGGCAGGGTGTGTAGTTTTTGGTTAGCTTGATTCCGGACGGGCGGGCTCTAACGGAGGATCAAATGCGGCTGCGGAACGTCCGTGGCATGACCATGATCGAGGTCTTCGTGGTCCTGGTCCTCATGAGCATCTTGCTGCTCGGAAGCGTTCCCCGTATCGGCCAGTCACTTCGCAGCTCCCGCGTCGATCGTGCCGCCGGCCTGGTGGCGCTCACGCTCGAGCGCAGCTTCACCCTGGCCAGCCGCCAGCGGCACCCGGTGACCGTTTCCTGCGATTGCGTGAACCAGGCTATCGAGATCCGCGATGCTGCCTCCGGCACGCTCTACAATCGCTGGGCGTTCGGCCCCGATACCGAGTTCCAGATCGATTCCCTCTCCTTCTCGGAGGCGAGCGTCACGGTGTCCCCTACCGGGGTGGCGACCCTTCCCCTGACGGTCACGCTCAGTGCAGGGCCGTCGAACCGCCAGGTGACCATGTCGAGCGCCGGCCTGGTGCGGGTGGTGCGCTGAATGCGCCGCACCGGTTTCACGCTGGTCGAGACGATCGCAACGCTTGCCCTCCTCTGCTTCATCGTGGCCGTGCTGGGTCCGCTGCTGGTGCGCGCGTCGCGCCAGTCGAGCGGTGTCACCATGGGGCAGTATCGCACGGCCGCCCTCAGCGGCGCGGCCTCGCAGCGCGCGGCACAGCCGTTTGACCAGCTCGCGACGGCAGGTGCGACTCCAGCAGCGGGGGCGCCTTTCCCCATGTCACCTGTACCACCGTGTTCGATACGCTGTCCAGCCTGCGGCGCATCACGATCATCGTGACCCCGAGCGAAAGCCTGCTGACGGGCCCTGACACCGTCGTGCTCTACCGGGTCAACTCCGCGCGAGTCAATCCGTTCAACTCTCCGTGACTGACCGGTGGAGGCGCCGCGCCGGCGTGACGCTGGTGGAACTGCTGGTGGCCATGACGGTCACCGCCATCGTCGGTGCGGCCCTGATCCAGGTGATGCTGGCGCAGAACCGTTCCTCGGGGAACAATGAGGCGTGGCGAGTGGCACGGGCGGTCTCCCGCGGGTCGCTCAATCGGCTGCTGGCCGACATGCGAACCGTGGACGCCGACAGCGCGCTGGAGTCAGCCAGTGCGCAGTCGATAACGCTGCGGGTGCCCTACGCCTTCGGCGTGGCCTGCAACATCACCCTCCCGCTGGTGGTATCGCTGCTGCCCATCGACAACGCCGTCTACAGCGCGGCGTACTTCGGCGGCTGGGCGTGGCGTGATGCCAGCAGCGGCCGGTATCGCTACCGGGTGAACAGCACGACCGTCAACACCGGGGCGGTGGGTACCTGTCTCGGCGCCAGCATCACCACCCTTCCGGCGTCGGCCGGTCCCGGGACGGCGGGCCGCGTGGTGCAGCTCACCGCACTGTCCATGGGCAACTCGGGTGGCTGGGCGAGCCTCGTGCCGACCGTGGGCATGAACGTGTTCCTCTTCCAGCGCGTGCGCTATCGCTTTGCGGCATCGAGTGCCCTGCCCGGCCGGATCGCGCTCTGGCGCGACGTGCTGAACGGCGGCCCAAGCGAGGAACTCGCCGCACCGTTCGATACCACCGCGCGATTCCGCTTTTATCTGTCGGGGTCAGACAGCGCGCAGGATGCCCCACCGTCGCCGCTCAACCTGACGCGGGGGATCGAGATTCATCTCGATGGCATGAGCGAGGTCGCCCCTCAGGGGTTTACCGACCCGAAGCGCATGGCCCTCACGACATCCATCTTCTTCAAGAACGAGCATGACTAGCGGCCGCGCACCGCTGGACCGCCGCGGCGTATCGCTGCC
The DNA here is from genome assembly GCA_963846945.1 of uncultured Gemmatimonadales bacterium. Taxonomy (GTDB): domain Bacteria; phylum Gemmatimonadota; class Gemmatimonadetes; order Gemmatimonadales; family GWC2-71-9; genus JAGGAG01. Next base: position 217,715 of record CAWJXX010000008.1, read on the forward strand.
GCTCGTCATCCTGATGATGGCGCTGCTGGCCGTTGCCGTGACGGCCGGTTTCGCCCGTGTCTCGGAGGAGCGGCGCATCGTCGGCGACCAGCAGGCGCAGGTCGACGCCTTCGCCGTGGCACAGTCGGGCATCGAGCGCTACGTCGCGCTGCGCGACTCGGTCCCCGGGTGTCTACGACAGCGTCGCCATCACCTTCGGGACGCGCGACACTGCCTACGTCGTGCTCTTCCGGATTCGCGATACCATGGCATCTCAACCCGGCCTGTACGTGATCCGCTCCCGCGGCGTGAGTCGCTCCGCACCGCGTTTCAGCGCCGCGACCCCCCCGGCGCAGCGGACGGTGGCGCAGTACGCCCAGTGGTTCGGCGCAGCCATGGACATCGATGCGGCCTGGACCTCGATCTCGGGTATTCGCTCGCCCGGCAGCAACGGAACGATCAGCGGCAATGACGAATGCGGCATCCAGAACGTGCCCGGCCTTGGCGTGCCGGAGCACGTGGCGCCCGCGGGACTGAACGGTTTCGACGCGCCACCCGTGCCTACCGGCGCACCGGGCGTGGACACCCTCGGCGCCCTGCCTGCGGATGTGCGCAGACCAGGTCCACATCAACTGGAGCGGCATTGTCTTCGACAGCCTGGTGACGCCGGACTACGTCCTGACCAGTACCGGCTCGTGGCCGGCGCCCTCGGGCACCTGGCCCACGATCCAGTACAATGGCTCACCTTCGCTCGACGCCGGCCAGACCGGGCAGGGACTCCTGATCGTCTCGGGGGACCTGGTGCTCACGACCGGCTTCCAGTGGCTCGGGGTGATCCTCGTGGGCGGCCGGATCACGGTGCTGGGCACGCCCAACGTGCATGGGGCCGTCGTCACCGGTCTCGACGTGAAGCGCGGCTATGCGATCACCGAGAGCAATATCGGGACAACCGGCACCGACAACATCACCGTCCGCTACAACTCCTGCTATGTCGCCAACGCGCTCGCGCGCTATGCGCACCTGCAGCTGGTCCCGAATGCCTGGACCGACAACTGGCCGGAAAACTGAGCCGGTTCCCGCCGCACTTCACCACGGATCACGACGATGTCATTGCGCGACTGCCAGGACCGTGTGGATCGCTGGATCTCCCAGTTCGAGGCGGGTTACTTCGATCCGCTGACCAACATGGCGCGGCTGGCGGAGGAGACCGGCGAGCTCGCGCGCGAGGTGAATCACCGCTTCGGCCAGAAGACCAAGAAACGGGATGAACCCGACGGCGACATGGGGATGGAAATGGCGGACATCATGTTTGTCCTGATCTGCATGGCCAACCGCGAGGGGATCGACCTGCAGGCGGCCTTCGACGGCATGATGGCGAAGGTGGAGGGCCGCGACGCGGACCGATGGAAGCGGAAGGGCGGCTGACGCCCCTTACTGACGGCGGCGCAGTCGCGCCATCAGGTACCGGATGGTGCCCCAGAGGACTGCCGGATCGGACCACGGCATGTCGGCCAGCGCACCGGGACGCAGGCACGCAGCCGCCGACCGCACGTCGCGCTCCTCGATGCAGCGAAGCAGCTCCTGCGGAAAAAGCCGCCGGGTATGCCGTCGACGCGTCCCCTGCGCCACGGACGGAGGTGCCGCCCCGGACACGAGATCCCGGAGCGCCGACGCGAAATCCACTCCGGCAAGGCGACCGCGGGTCATGGCACCGGCGGGCCTCGCATTCACCTCGATGATCGCCGGTCGCCCGTTGCGGGAGTCGATGATCATGTCGAAGGACAGGACGCCGTGGAAGCGGAGTGCCTGTCCCAGCAACGTGACCTCGCGCTCCACGCCCGGAATCGGGGCAACCCCAATCATCGTGGCCGGTCCGTAGGGGCCCGGCCAGGTGCGAAGCTTGTACGACGTCATCCACGCCATCGGCACTCCGCGCGCATACACCACCTGGCAGTACGCCACTGCGCCAGGGACGTACGCCTGCGCCGATAGTGTCGGGTGCGATGAGCGCACGGCCTCGATGGCCCCACTCGCATGATCCGCGCCCTGCACCAGCACCACGCCGCCCCCGCCGACGCCGTCCGAGGGCTTGAGCATGACAGGCCATCCCGCGTCGGCACCGAAGGCGACGAGCTCTGCCGTGCTCGACACGGCTACCGAGCGCGGCACGCGGAGCCCCGCCCGCGCCAGGTGTGCATCCATGGCCGACTTGTCGAGCAGGGCCGCGATGATGGCGGGTGTGGGTACGGCGGGAAGGATGGCCGCCGCCCATGCTTCGCCAGCTCGATGGGCCAGGCCGCGGACATCAGTGTCGGTGACGGGAAGCACCCAGGCATAGGCGGGCCGCGCGGACGCGAGGTGATTGCGCACCACGTCGAAGTACTCCGATTCGGAACCACCCGCCTCGATGCTGCGATCGACGAATCGCGAATGTGCGACGAGGCTGCCCGGCCGGCAGATCACATCCACGACGAGGCCCGCATCGCGGAGCAACGACGGCAGTGCCGCCGCGGCGAGCCACTGCCGCTGCTCCACCATCAGCAGCACCCGCGCGGTCATTCCCAGTCTCGCGGCTCTTCCTCGGTCTCCGTCAGGAGGAGCAGGTAGCTGGCGTAACGATCGGGATCGATCTTCCCGGCCGTTACGGCGGTGCGCACCGCGCATCCGGGCTCACTCACGTGACGGCAGTCCTGGAACCGGCATTGTCCCAGCAGCACCCTCATCTCAGGGAAGCACTCGGCCAGTCCGCGCGCCTCGAGTCCCCACAGGCCGACTTCGCTGAAGCCGGGCGTATCCACCAGCCACCCACCGCCCGAGAGCGGCACCATGACCGCGCTCACCGTCGTGTGGCGCCCTCGACCCACCCGCTCGCTCACGGCCCCGGTGCGCAGGGTGATGCCGGGCTCCAGCAGGTTGAGGAGGCTCGACTTTCCCACGCCACTCGGACCGGTGAACACCGATGCGTGTCCTGGCAGCCACTCTGCAATCGCGCTGACCCCGTCGCCGGATTTGGTGCTGATCGGCCAGACGTCATAGCCGGCCCCGCGATAGCGCGCGATGAGCGCCGTGCCAGGATCGAGGTCGATCTTGGTCACGATCACGGCGGGTGTCACGTCATTCGCTTCGGCGAGCGACCAGGAGTCGATCGAGAACGGACGGGATGGGAGCGGGGTCCCGCGACGCGGTCACGACGAAGATGCGATCCACGTTGGCGACAATGGGACGGGTACCACGCCCGAGCGGGATGCGCCGCTCGAGGATCGAGCGACGGGGCTCGATACCCGTGATGCCCCACAGGTCGCCTCCCGCCTCCGGCTCCATGGTGACGACATCACCGGCCACGACCTTCGGGAGGTCGCGCTTCATCTTGCCGCGCAGCACCGCGCGGAATTCATCGTCGCCAGCCACGACCCGGTATGCCGCGCCATCGCGCTCGACGACCGTGCCCTGGCGCGTTACCACGGATCGGCGGCAGCGCTCGCGATTGCCTCGTCGAGCGCCGCCTTCACGTCGAAGAGCGACCATGCCTCGAGCCGGTCATTCGCCTCGTTCGGGGTCGCGCCCCAGGCAAGCACGGGCGTTTCCACGTGACCCACCGGCCGGTCTCCCGACGGAGCCCACCGCACGAAGAGCAACGCGGCTCCATAGCGGCCGCGATCATCCGGTTCGTCATCCACGTAGATGGCGACCGAATACGGCTGGCCATCGGCGCCCTCGAACGCCGCAGCCCGCTCATGCTTGAGCATGTACCCACCCAGCGTGAACTCGCTCACAGGCCCGGCACGGATTCCTTCATGATGTTTCCAAGGATGAACGCGATATTGGCGGGACGTTCGGCGAGGCGCCGCATCAGGTAGGGATACCACTGCGTGCCGAACGGGATATACACCCGCATGCGACAGCCCGCCGTGTACCAGCTGCTCCTGCAGGTCGCGCCGCACCCCGTAGAGCATCTGGAACTCGAAGCGCTCGCTGCCGATGCCGTTTCGCTGCACGAATTTCCGTGCGTGGCCGAGAATCGCCTCGTCATGCGTGGCCAGGCCCGGGTAGTTGCCCCGTTCGAGCAGCCGCTCGACCAGGCGGACGTAGGCCGTGTCGACATCGGACTTGTCGGGATACGCCATGTCGGGCGGTTCCAGGTAAGCGCCCTTGCAGAGCCGGACACGCGCCTGCATGTCGATGAGGCGCTGCGATGTCGCCATCCGAGCGCCGCAGGCATGACTGGATCACCACTCCACAGTGCTTGCCGAAGCGCGGGAAGAGCCGATTGCTGAAGAAGTCCAGCGTCCGCTGGGTGTAGGCCGAACTCTCCATGTCGAGGCGCACGAAGCCGGCGTGCGCGCTCGGCATGCTCCAGGATCTCCGTCATGTTCCGGTGGCAGAGATCCTCGTCGATGTCGAAGCCCATCTGGGTGAGCTTGACCGAGACATTGACCTCCACCCCGGCGGCCGCCATGTCATCGAGCATCCGGACGTACTGATCACGCGCGGCCTCCGCCTCCGATGCGACGGCCACGCTCTCGCCCAGGAGATCGAGCGACGGTGCGATGCCCTTGACCTTGAGTGTCGCCGCAGCGGCAACGCCCTCGTCGATCGTCTCGCCTGCCACGAAGCGCGACGCGAACTGCTTGCGCGAGCGCGTTCCGGCGAACGAAGTTGAAGATCTGCTGTTGCCCCGAGAGCCAGAGCAGCCCGTTGCGAATCATGCCGTTGACATCCTTGCTGGGATGGCCGTGGACCGCGTCGGAATGGTCGGTGACCGCCCCCAAGCTAAGGGGCGGTCGCGGCGTTGCCTATCCTGCCTCGCCGGTCCCGAATCCGGGCATTTCTGCCGGGCGCCGATGCGGCGCCGTCCTCCAGAAGGGTCGAGAACAGAGAGGAAATTGTTGCGACTGCTCGACATGTAAGGATGCCGGTCATCGCAGCAGGTATATCGATATAAGACATCAAGGCCATTCATCACATTGCTATTAATCGAGTTAGCTTCGTCAATAATCAGCGCGTTGACCAGCTTTTCCCCGACCCGTACCTTCTGACTGCCGTTAATATTGACGGTGGCAAGGGTCATACTATTGACCGCCCGATAAGAGCACACCCGGAGTGATCCGGGGCCGCAAAACTTGAGGTCTCAAGCGCCCCCTGCGTGCGAGATAGCTCGGTGCCGAAGGTGGAAAAATTATCGGGCGTGGGAGACGCAATGCGTTCCACGCCAGCAGCATCCCGGCGCTCCGAGGCGCCGGCCCAGTTCAAGACTCGCCGCCTTCGCTGGCGCGCGATCCTCCCAGCCCTGCTCATCCCGCTTGTGGGATGCACCATGGAGCCCTCTACGGCACTGCCAGAGGGCGCGACCTCGTTTACGCCGCCGGCCGAGTATCAGGCCTGGTGGGCAAGCACCGAGGCGTGTTCCGCCAAGGTGGGCAACATGCGGACGGTCGAGTGGTATGTGGTGCCTGGCGTCTCGACCTTCGGCACGAGCGAGGGCGACAAGGTTGGCATCCGCATCAAGAGCGGCGATCGCGTCAGCATTGTGATTGCGGGTAACTACGTGGAGCACGAGATGGTGGTGCGGCACGAAATGCTGCATGCGCTGCTGGGCGTTCCGGGCCATCCCCCGGAATACTTCGTGGATCGCTGCCACCTGACCTGGGAATCATGGGCGGCAACGCACACTGCAGACGACCCGCCTCCGACTCCGAACGGCGACCAGCTCTCCTGACCTGACTCAGGAGTCCGGGTAGTACCGGCCCCCGCGCTCAGCCATCTCGACGAGGCTCTGCGCGGGGGCAAAACGTTCCCCGTGGGCGTCGGTGAGTTCGCGCAGACCGCGCACGAGCTGCGCGGCACCGACTGAATCGATGAGGCGAAGCGGGCCACCGCGAAAGGGCGGAAACCCGATCCCGAAGATGGCACCGATGTCGCCGTCGCGCGCGGAGCGCACGACGCCATCGGCCACCGCCAGTGCGGCCTCATTGAGCATCGCATAGAGGAGGCGACGACCGACCCGCTCTTCATCGGCTCCAGCCTGCTTCGTCACCCCCGCCAGCGCGTAGATGGTCTCGTCCGGTCCCGCTTTCTTCCCGTCCTCATACCGATAAAAACCCCGGCCATTCTTGCGGCCGAGGCGCCCGTCCGCAGTCAGCGTAGCGACGAGCGGCGACGGCGCAAGGCGTTCCCCGTATGCCGCGTGCATCACGCCCGCCGCCTTCGTCGCCACATCGAGGCCCACTTCATCGAGCAGCGTGACCGGTCCCACGGGGAAGCCGAATCGGGTCATCACCGCGTCGATCTCCTCGATCGGCACGCCCTCCGAGAGGAGGATGCCACACTCATTGAGGTAGGGCGTGAGGATCCGATTGACCCAGAAGCCGGGTTCATCGGCGACGACGATGACCGTCTTACCCAATCGTCGCCCGAAGCGCGCGGCCTTTGCTATGGCCCAGGGCGCGGTGCCCGCGTGCGGAATGATCTCGAGCAGCGGCATCTTCTCGACCGGGGAGAAAAAATGCATGCCGAGCACGCGCTCGCGATGGTGCGCCCGGGCGGCGATATCCGCGATGGGGATGGTGGACGTGTTGCTCCCGATGATCGCGTCGGGCTGCAGCACCTGCTCCAGGTCTGCGATCACGCCGCGCTTTACGTCAAGGTCCTCGAACACCGCCTCGATCACGAGATCGGCGCGCCCGAGACCGGTCGCGTCCGCCGAGCCGGAAAGGAGGGCCGCGAGTCGCTGATGCTCGGGACGGGACAGTCGCTTGCGGCGCAGGCGGTCGTCGAGAATGGCGGTGGCTGCACGCAATCCCTTGCCCACCCGGGCGAGATCCGCGTCACGCATGCGCACATCCACCCCGGCGTTGAGCGCGCTGACACCGGCAATACCCGCACCCATGAATCCCGCACCAATCACGCCGAGATGCGCCACCGGCTCGAGAGGTCCGACGGACCCGGCTGGCACACCATCGTCCTTCTTGAGGGCGGTCGTCGCAAAGAAAATGGCGATGAGGTTGCGGGATACATCGGTGACCGCAAGTTCGCCAAAGCGCTCGGCCTCGTGCTCGAGACCGGCTGGCATGCCATGGGACATGCCAAAGCGCACGGTCTCCAGTGCAGCGATTGGCGCCGGGTAGTGACTGCCGGCCTTCTTCAGGACCTCAGCGCGCGCCATGCGGTAAACCAGGGCCCGGCCCGGAAGGGTGTGATCGAGAAGCCAGCCCGTCAGTCCTGGTGACCTGGCTCGCCCGGATGCCCCGCCCCGCGCCAGCCGGTCCGCGGCGCGGACCGCGATGCTGCGCAGGATCGCCGGGTGCACCAGTTCGTCGACCAGCCCGATTTTCTTCGCCTTGGCTGCGCGCTCGCTCTTGCCCGCCAGGATGATGTCGAGTGCGGCGCGCACCCCGATCAGCCGCGGGAGACGATTGCAGCCTCCGGCGCCCGGAATGAGCCCGAGCTGCACTTCGGGAAGGCCAAGCTGGGTCTTGGGATGATCCGTCGCGATGCGCCAGTGGCACGCCAGGGCAAGCTCGAGTCCGCCGCCAAGGCAGGCACCATGAATGGCGGCCACAACCGGCTTGGTGCTCGACTCGACGCGATTCATCAGCGCCTGCGCCTGTCGGCTCAACGCCGTGGCCTGCTCCGCCGTGTGGAACCGGGTGAACTCCTCGATATCGGCGCCGGCAATGAAATTGTCCGGCTTGCCGGAAATGAGGACGATGGCGCGTACCGCCGGGTCAGCAGCGAGTTCGCTCAGCAGGGCACCGAACTCGTTCGCCACCGCAGTCGAAAGGGTGTTGACCGGGGCACGCGGCGCGTCCAGCGTGATGATCGCCACGCCGTCCTCGATCACCGTGTGCAGGACCGGCACGGTCAGGTCCGCTCCAGGACGAGCGCGCTGCCCATGCCACCCTGCGCGCAGATGGATACCAGGCCGTACTGAACGTCCCGTCGCTGCATTTCATGCGCGAGCGTCGTCACGATCCGTGCGCCGGTGGCGCCGAACGGGTGTCCGATCGCGATCGAGCCACCGGTGACATTGGTGCGTTCCCAGTCCACCTCGCCCACGGGACCCGGAAGCCCCAGCCGCTCGGCCCAGGCACTCGAGCCCCACGCCTGGACGTTCGAGAGCACCTGCGCAGCGAAGGCTTCGTGAATCTCGACCAGGCCCAGTTCGTTCCACGGGATGCCCGTGCGCTCGAGGACCTTCGGCACCGCGTACGCCGGCCCCATCAGCAGTTGCCAGCCGGGATCGACCGCCGCCACCGCGTAGCCACGGAGATACGCGAGTGGCTGGAACCCCAGCGCATGCGCAACTTCTTCCGCCATGAGCAGCGTCATCGCCGCACCATCGGTCAGGGGCGAACTGTTTCCGGCCGTGACCGTGCCGTAGGTGCGATCGAACACCGGTCGCAGCTTTGCCAGCTGCTCCATGCTGCTGTCGGGCCGGATGCCATTGTCACTGATGGTCACCTCGTCGCCTCCCTTGCCACCGAACCAGGGCGCGATTTCGGCGGTGAGGCGGCCATCAGCCGTGCCCTGCGGCAGCCCGCACGTGACTGCGCAGGGCCACCTCGTCCTGCTCCACCCGGCTGATTCCGTTTTCCTTCGCCATTTTTTCGGCCGACTGGCCCATCGACTCGCCGGTGGATGGCTCGGCGATGGCCGGCGTCACCGGCACGAAGTCGCGCGGGCGCACCCGGCCGAAAACGGCGAGGCGCTGGCCCAGCGACCTGGCCTTGCCTGCCTCGACCAGGAGCTGGCTGAAGCGCCGGGAGTGCAGTACGGGGATATCGGAGAGCGACTCGACGCCACCGGCCATGATGATGTCCGCATGCCCGAGACGGATCTGGTCGGCGGCGTTGGTGATGGCCTGTGCAGCCGAAGCGCAGGCGCGGTTCAGGCTGTACGCCGGGATGGTACGGGGAAACTGCGGCAGCAGGCTTACTTCGCGCGCCACGTTGGGCGTGAGCACCGAGGGAATCACCTGGCCGACGATGACTTCGTCGACCAGCGCGCCATCGATGCCGGAGCGATAGAGGAGTTCGCGCGCGGCGTGACGGGCCAGGGTGACGCCTGGCACGTCGCGCAGCACGGTGCCGCTCCGGGCAAAGGGTGTGCGCACTCCCGCGACAATCGCGACGCGGCGGCCGCTCGACGGGTGAGACATGATGATGGGGTCTCGTTAGACTTCGTCGGAGACCCGGCGGGCGCAGATGCTCGCGACGTGGCGCCAGCGGTCGGCGTCCACTGGCTCCGCCACCTCGCGCCCATGAAGGATCTCGAATGGCGCGACCAGGCGCGCCATTTCGCCGGGGTGCAGGAGGCGGGCGTCGCTGGTGGGACCCCATCCCTGTTCGCGCTGGGTGACGAGGTATGTCTCGGCGATGATCAATCCGCCGGGTGACACTGCCTCGAGGACACGACGCATCCGGTCGCGGTCGAGATAGTTGAACATCAGGACGACGTCGAATGCGCCCCAGTCGGGCCATTCCTGCTCGAGGTCGGCTTGCCGCCAGTCCACCTGGACGCCGGCGTCCGCCGCGAGCGCCCGCGCCGCCGCGAGCCGTTCAGGATCACGATCGACCGCGACCACGCTGGCGCCGAGCGCCGCAGCCGCCAGTGAATGACGGCCGGCACCACAGGCGAGGTCGAGCACGCGTAGTCCCGGGGTGATCCGGTATGCCTGCCAGCTGAACCAGTTGCTGGGGCGCGAAGGCGGGTACGGAGGAGGAGGAGCCACGTGGAATTTGAACGGTCGGCGTCACTGAAGGAGACAGCGAGCCGGGCCGTGGATCTCCTCGTCATTGGGGGTGGCATTGTCGGCGCCGGCGTGGCACGCGACGCGGCCATGCGCGGCATTCGCACCATCCTGGTGGACCAGAGCGACCTGGCGTTCGGCACCAGCAGCCGCTCCAGTCGCCTCATACATGGTGGCATCCGCTATCTCGAGCATGGCGACTTGCACCTTGTGTTCGAGTCCCTCCAGGAACGGGCCATTCTCCGTCGCATTGCGCCCCACCTGGTCTGGCCCCAGCCGTTCATCTTTCCCGTGCATGCAGGGGACCGCATCCGTCGCTGGCAACTGGCACTTGCCATGTGGCTCTACGACGTGCTCGCGCTGTTCCGCAATGTGAGCGCCCACCAGATGCTGGGCAAGCGCAGCCTGCTCCTCCGCGAGCCCGCCATGCGCGCCGTGGGGCTGCAGGGCGGGGCGCGGTACTTCGACGCACAGTGTGACGATGCGCGCCTTGTCATTGCGACCGCGCGCTCCGCACATGAGCACGGAGCGGTCATCCGGACCTACACCAGCGTCACGGAACTCACCCGGTCGGACGGCAAGGTAACGGGAGCGGTGGTGCGCGATGTCCGCACCGGGCAGGAAGCCACCATCCGCGCCTCCCTCGTGCTCAATGCGACCGGACCCTGGGCGGACCAGGTGCGACGACTCGAAGACAGCAAGGCGCCCCGCCTGCTGCGACTCACCAAGGGCACCCACGCGGTGGTACCCCGCGAACGGGTCGGCAATCACGAGGCCATCACGTTCACCAGCCCGCTCGATGGCCGGGTGATGTTCGTCCTGCCATGGGGCGACTGGTCCTACATCGGGACCACCGACAGCGATACGGCCGAGTCACCCGACGAGGTTCGCGCATCGGCCGAGGAAGTTCGCTATCTGCTGCGATCCGCGAATAGCCGCTTCCCCAATGCCCACCTCGTGGAGGAGGATGTGATCGCCACCTGGGCTGGCCTGCGACCGCTCATCGAGGATGGTGCGCCAGGTGCCTCGGCGGTGTCACGCGAATATGTGATCGAAGATGGCCCGGGCGGCATGATCACGGTCGCCGGCGGCAAACTCACGACATACCGGCGCATGGCCGCGAAGGCGGTCGACCACGTCGTGAAGCGCCTGGAAGCCGCGGGACGCGGGAGCTGGCCTGACAATGCCGGCACTGACCGGGAGCCCCTTCCGGGAGGAGAGTCGGGCAACCTCGAGTCGATCCGGGTCCTTGGGCTGGAAGCCGGATTCGATGTCACGACGGTCGAGCATCTCCTTCGGCATCATGGTACCGAGGCAGCCGGGCTGTTCAACCTCATGCGCAACCACCCCGAGCTGGCCGAACGGCTCCAGCCGGATCATCCGGCCGTCGGGGCCGAGGTCATCCATGCGGCCCGGAAGGAGTTTGCCCGCACCGTGGCCGACGTGCTCGTGCGCCGACTTCACCTGTTTTTCGAGTCCCGGGACCAGGGGGCGATGGCTGCCGCGGCTACCGCCCGCCTCATGGCCCAGGAACTCCACTGGAACCCGGCCGAGGAGCAGCAGCAGGTGGCCAACTACCGGGCGCTGACGGGCCGGAACCTCCCACCCACCGCAATGCCCGAACTTCCGCTAACTTTCAGGGGTTTGTCGTCCCGGCTGTAGCCCCGGGATGTCCGCAGCTTCCGAGGAGAGTGGTCCGTGGACCCGAATGTGTTCGAGACGGCCAACGCCGGCTTTGCCCAGGTCATGTACGAGGAATTCCTGCGCGATCCCGCCTCGGTCGACGCAGAATGGCGCCAGTTGTTCGAAAGCGGTGTCGTGGGCGAGGCTCCGGCCGCTTCCAACGGCGCACGGCCTGACGCCACCGTGAAGGGCGAGCCCGGCGCCGTCCACCCCGGCGACCGCGGCGTCAGTGCCATCCGCGCCATCGACACCGGTGACGGCCAGTCCCAGTGCCACAGCACGATCAAGGGACCGGCCGCGCGCCTCGTACAGAACATGAACGAGAGCCTGAGCGTCCCGACCGCGACCACCTTTCGTGAACTCCCGGTGGCGCAGCTGGAGCGCGCCCGCAAGTCGCTCAACGACGCGCTCAAGCAGTCCGGTCGCACCGAGAAGATTTCATTCACCCACCTGATCGCATGGGCGATCGTGCGCGCCACGCGGCAGCATCCGGTCATGGGGCACGCCTTTGCGCAGGAGGCAGGCGGCCCGGTCCGGATTACGCCGGCCGGCATCAACCTCGGCCTGGCGGTGGATGTCACGCGCAAGGATGGCAGCCGCGGCCTCGTCGTTCCAGTCATCAAGGGTGCGGAGGCCATGGACTTTGCGGGCTTCCTGCGCACCTATGAGGGCCTCGTCGACAAGGCCCGCGTGAACAAGCTCATGCCCGATGATTTCGCCGGGGCAACGATGTCGCTCACCAATCCCGGCGGCCTCGGAACGCGCGCATCGGTTCCCCGGTTGATGGTGGGTCAGGGCAGCATCATCGCGGTCGGGTCGATCGCGTATCCGCCCGAATTTGCGAGCGTTGCGCCGGAGCGCATCGCCGAGCTCGGCATCGCGAAAGTGATGACGATCAGCAGCACGTACGACCACCGGATCATCCAGGGTGCGGAATCGGGGGCGTTCCTCGGTTCGGTCGACGCCATGCTGCAGGGCGCCGACGGCTTCTACGCCGACGTCGCCTCGTCCCTCGACGTCAAGGCGGCCGACCTCGAGACGTCGCGTGTGACCGGTGCAGTCGTCGCCGCAACGGCGCCGGCACCACGCGCGCCCGCGCCGGGGAGCCGACCGCAGCATCGCTCTTCAATGTCGCCGCCGGGATGGCACTGGTTAAGGCGTTTCGCACCCATGGGCATCTCGCGGCGCACCTCGATCCCCTGGGCAGCGAGCCCATTGGCGACCCCGCGCTCGATCCCGGCCCGCTCGGACTTTCGCCCGAGGTAATGGCCACGATTCCAGCGGCCGTGCTGCGCATCGCGGTCCCCGGCGACACGCTCCTCGACGCCTATCCGCGCCTGCAGGAGACGTATTGCGGTACGCTTGCCTACCAGGTGGAGCACATCGCGAGTCACTCGGAACGTGTCTGGCTCCGGGAACAGATTGAATCGGGCGCGTCCCGCGCCGCCCTGCCGACGGACCGGCGGCGGCGCCTGCTCGAGCGACTCATCCAGGTGGAGGCGCTGGAGAAGTTCCTGCACAAGGCCTATCTCGGACAGAAGCGGTTCTCGATCGAGGGCGTGGACATGCTGGTGCCCATGCTCGATGCGCTCATCGAGATCGCCGGCGATGCGCAGGGCTCGCGCGAGGTCGTGCTCGGGATGGCACACCGCGGGCGATTGAACGTGCTGGCCCACACGGTAGGCCGGCCGTACGACACGATCTTCGCGGAGTTCGAGGGCGGGCGGCATGTCGAGGCGGGCCTGCTCACGCCGGAGGGAGGCACCGGCGACGTGAAGTACCATCACGGGGCCGAAGGTGCGTACCTCACGCCGGCCGGACGCGCCGTCACGGTGACGCTGGTGCCGAACCCGAGTCATCTCGAGTTCGTGGGACCGGTGGTGGATGGGCGCGCGCGGGCGGAGCAGACCCAGCGGCGCGGACGCGATGCGCACCACGATGCGTCCGCAGCGCTGCCGGTGGTGATTCACGGCGATGCCGCGTTCGCCGGCCAGGGCGTCGTCGCCGAAATGCTGAACCTTGGCGTCCTGAACGGGTACGCGACCGGCGGCACCATCCACATCATCACCAACAACCAGATCGGCTTCACCACCGACACGGTGGATGCGCGGTCGACGCGATACGCCTCCGACCTGGCCAAGGGTTTCGACATCCCCATCATCCACGTCAATGCCGATGATCCGGAGAGCTGCCTCAGTGCGCTCCAGCTCGCGATGGACTATCGGCAGAAGTTCCAGCGCGACGTGCTGATCGACCTGCTCGGCTATCGCCGGCACGGGCACAACGAGAGCGACGAGCCCAGCTACACCCAGCCGCTCATGTACCAGCGCATCAAGGCGCTGCCGACGGTGCGGGAGAAGTACGCGGGGCAACTGGTCGCCGAAGGCGTGCTGACCAGCGACGAGGCCGATGCCCTGGCGAGTTCCGCCTATCAGCGCCTGGTGGACATCCAGCAGGCATTCAAGGCAAGTACGGGAAAAACGAGCGCGGGCGAAGTGCGCAAGCAGGTGGTGGCGGGGCAGGCGGTGGACACACGTGTCGCGGCGGAACTGCTCACGTCCCTCAACGAACAGCTGCTCTCCTGGCCTGCCGACTTTGCCGTGCACCCGAAACTGGCCAGGCAGCTGGAGCGCCGTCGCGCGGCCATGGGGCCCGAGGGAGGCATCGACTGGGCCCACGCCGAGGCGCTTGCGCTGGCCAGCCTGCTCACCGAGGGCGTGCCGGTGCGGCTCACCGGCCAGGATGTCGAGCGCGGCACGTTCAGCCAGCGGCAGTCGATGCTGCATGACGTGAACAACGGCGCCATGTGGTGCCCGCTGCAGAAGCTGCCCGGCTCCATGGCGCCGTTCGAGCTGCACAACAGCCCGCTGTCGGAACTGGCCACGCTCGGATTCGAGTATGGCTACAGTGCAGCCGCCCCGGAGGCGCTGGTGCTCTGGGAAGCGCAGTTCGGCGATTTCATCAACGGTGCGCAGGTGATCGTGGACCAGTTCCTCTCGTCGGGCCTGTCCAAGTGGGGCCTCACGACGCGACTCACGCTGCTGCTGCCGCATGGCTACGAGGGCCAGGGCCCGGAGCACTCGAGTGCCCGGCTGGAGCGATTCCTGCAGGCCTGCGCCGAGGGGAACATGCGCGTCGCCAACGCGACGACGCCGGCGCAGTACTTCCACCTGTTGCGTCGCCAGGCCAAGCGCAGCCGTCAGCGCCCGCTGGTGATCATGACGCCCAAGAGCCTGCTGCGTCATCCGCTCGCGACCTCGACACTCGCGGAGCTGGCGGAGCACCAGTGGCAGCCGGTCATCGATGACGCGCGGCCGGCCGAGGAGAAGCAGCAGGTTTCGCGTGTCGTGCTGTGCAGCGGAAAGGTGTACTACGACATCGTGGCGAAGATCCGGCCCCGGGTCACCCGCACTGGTGCGCGTCGAGCAGCTCTATTCGTTCCCGTGGACGGAGGTGCGCGAGGTCCTGGCGCGCTATCCGAACCTCAAGGAACTGGTATGGGCGCAGGAGGAACCGCGAAACATGGGAGCGTGGACCTACCTGGAACCGAAGCTTCGCGAGGTGCTGCCGGAGGGAGCGACGCTGACCTACGTTGGGCGGCCGGACCGGGCCAGTCCGGCCGAGGGATATCCGGCCGCCCATGCACTCGAGCAGGAGCGCATTGTGACGCAGGCGCTCGGCTAGCGATCCTTCTCGAGGATCGGTCGCTGGGACGCCTGCCGCGCGATGTCCTTCAGCGGCTCGGACAGGTGGTCGCCATAGTGGAGCAGGAAGACCCCGCGACTGCGCTTGGCCAGGAGGAACGCCATGAACGGCGTGTCAGCCTTGGCTGCATTGCATTCACGGCATGCGAGTACGAGGTTGTCGGGACGGTCGTAGGCCGTCTGGCCGCGCCGCGGACGCACATGATCGAGGGTAATGAGTTCGGGCGGGGTCTGGATGCCGCAGTACGCGCACACCGAACCATGTTGCGCGAGAAGCCACTCACGATGCGATTGCACGCTGCGCCCGGCTGAGCGGTGAAACACGGGAGCAGTTCCGGCAGACGAGTGCCGGCGAGGACGACGAGCCACAGATTCCTTGACTACAATTTGTTCTTGCGTCGGCAGCGCCCCAATGGCCTGCCGCATTTACGTGACCTGAAGATAGTCAGAGAGCAGCCAGAATGACAGTCTTACGCCTTTCGCTGGCGGTCGTTGCCGTACTCGTTCTGGATTCCTGCGCGCGGCCCGCCGAGACTGACCGCGCGTCGCGACGCGAGGTGAATGAGCTGGTGCAGGCCTACCAGAAGGCCTCCAATGACGGCGACGCGCATGAACTGGCCGCGCTCTACACCGACCAGGCGCTGCTTCTCCCGCCCGATGGCGGGGTGGTCGTGGGGCGCGATTCGATCCTCGCGTTCTGGCTGGACGGGCTCGAGCGCGGCCTGACGCTCGACACGGTGCGAGTGGTCACGCACGATCGCGAGGGCTACGTCGTGGGGATCTATCACCTCGCAGCAACTGATGAACTCGCCGCAGACTCGGGGAAGTACGTGCTGTGCGTTGAACGGGGAGAGACCGGCTGGCGCCTGGCCGTGGATACCTGGAATGCCACCACGGCCGACGACGCATCGAACGAAGATGATGCCGATCCGCGCACTCGAACCATTCGGGCCGCCGCGAACCGCCTGCGCTACCGCTTCATGACCATCGATCACAGGCCAATGCACGGGAGGATGGTTGACGTCCATCCCCGGACGGTCCAGCGGGTAAAGAGCCGCCGCACGCGCCGATTGCCAGACTGATCGAGTCAGCCTGTTGCGCTCGCGCACCATGGGTTCCGGGGTTCCGGACAGGAACGGCGCCAGTCCGATGCTATAGCCCGCCGAGCGCAGGGCGGGAAGAAATGGGTCCACGCCACCGCCCCCGATGATCGCCATGGTCCGGGGCGGAAGCCGGGCCGGGAGCTGAAGCAACGCCGGAATCTGGGGTTCGAGCAGGCGTGCATCGCTGACGCTGAAGGCGACCGCACGAGCCTGACGTCGCCAGGCGGCTTCGACCACGTCGTCCGCCGGAAGGTCGGGGCCGAGATAGTGTATCTGCCAGCCGGCAGCCTGGGCATCGACGAGACCGGTGAGGAAGCCCCATTCGTGCCGCTCGCCCGGCAGGCAGGCCGCGATGCAGACGGGCCCGCTCCCTCGCTCGGCCCGCAATCCGCCCTTGAGTGCGTGCAGCACTACCTCGCTGGCCATATGCTCGGCCGCAATGGGAATCTTGCCCAGTGCCCAGAGATCGCCGACCTCCTGGGCCAGGGGGAGCACGACATCCCGTGCGAAACCGCTCAGGCCCCGGGACGCCAGTTCCTGCCCTACCAGCAATTCAAGCCGGTCCCGGTCGAATGCGACGACAGCGCCGAGGAGGGCACCGTGCGTCGTAAGGTCGATAGCCCGGGCCTCGGCCCGGTCGAGGACTTCGCCCACCGGCTGGATTGCGAGGTCGCCAATCCGTTCGCCCCGGGCGATCAGCTTGGCGAACGCGCGGAGCAGCGCGACTTGTTCGGCGGTATAGGCACGATAGCCGTTGGCCATCCGCGCGGGCCGAACGACGGCATAACGTCGTTCCCAGGCTCGCAAGCGCGCGGCAGCCAGGCCGGTCAGGCTGGCAACCTCATGGATTTCGTAGGTCCGTTCCTCGCCTGAAACAGGCCTCGGATACGGGTTGAGTCGGGTCATGTCACAATCGATGCGAGGGGATGAAACGGCCTTGCATTGGCGTACCCTTCCCCGTCCGAAAAGATTCCCCGGCGGTTATCTTTGCCGCCGCACGACCCGCAAGCAACGCCGCCTGTCCGCCCAGCTGAAAGGAGCCTCCCCTGCCGGTGGAAGCCACGCGCTCCGGCGCATCCCGCGCACCAGCGACCCTCGACCCCTGGGTAAGCATCAACACCCTGCGTGTCCTGGCCATGGATGCAGTGGAACAAGCCAATTCCGGGCACCCCGGAACGCCCATGGCGCTCGCGCCGGTGGCGTACCTGCTCTGGACCCGGCATCTCCGGCACAACCCGGCCGATCCCCACTGGGACGACCGTGATCGCTTCGTGCTTTCCTGCGGTCATGCGTCGATGCTCCTGTATGGCCTGCTTCATCTCACCGGATATGATCTCCCGCTGGACGAAATCCGCAACTTCCGGCAATGGCACTCGCGAACGCCGGGGCACCCGGAGCGGGGGCACACGGCCGGAGTGGAGGTCACGACGGGACCACTGGGCCAGGGAATCGGCAACGCCGTGGGCATGGCGATGGCGGAGCGGTTCCTCGCCGGGCGTTTCAATCGTCCGGATGGCAGCATTGTCGATCACCGGACCTGGGCACTGGTGAGCGATGGCGACCTGATGGAAGGTGTGGCCAGCGAGGCCGCGAGCCTCGCCGGCCATCTCGGTCTCGCCAAGCTGACCCTCATCTACGACGACAATCGCATCACCATCGACGGCAGCACCGGACTGAGCTTCACCGAGGATGCCGGTCGGCGCTTCGAGGCCTACGGCTGGCGTGTATTGCGGGTCATGGATGGCAACGATCTCGACGCCATCGACGCGGCACTCGCCAGCGCCCGCGGATCGGAGCGACCCACGCTGATCATCCTCCGCACCGTCATTGCGGATCCGGCCCCAACCAAGCGCAACACGCCGGAGGCGCATGGCGCGGCGCTCGGCGCCGACGAGGTGCGCCGGACCAAGGCCATCCTGGGGTGGCCGGAGCACGAGAATTTCGTGGTGCCGGAGGCGGCCTATCGAGACATGGGTCGCGCCCGGGAACACGGCGCCACGGCACAGGCGAGCTGGCAGGCGGCCTTCGACCGGTATCGCGCCGCGCATGCCGACGATGCGAGAACCTACGTTGCCGACCAGCGCGGCACGCTGCCCGACGGATGGGATCGCGAACTTCCGGTTTTTCCAGCGGGCCAGCAGGTCGAGACCCGCAAGGCCGGCGCGGCCGTACTTCAGGCGATCATTCCCCACATTGGCAACCTCGTCGGTGGCTCGGCTGACCTGGCCGGCAGCACCGGAGTCGGCCAGAAGGTGGGCGGCGCGTTTGGCCCCGGTGTCGCCGGTCGCGTGGTGCACTGGGGCGTGCGCGAGCACGCCATGGGTGCATGCCTCAATGGGCTGGCGGCGCACGGCGGCATCCGGCCGTTCGGCAGCACCTTCCTCGTGTTCTTCGACTACATGAAGCCGTCGATCCGACTCGCCGCACTGATGGGCCTGCCGGTCATCTACATCGGCACGCACGACTCGATCGGGGTCGGTGAAGACGGGCCTACCCACCAGCCGGTCGATCAGCTGCCGATGCTGCGGGCGATTCCCGGCCTCGTGACACTCCGGCCGGCCGACGCGAACGAAACGGTGGGCGCATGGAAGGTTGCGCTCGAGCGGCGGGACGGGCCGAGTGCGATCATCCTTACCCGGCAGAAGGTGCCGGTGCTCGCGCGTCCGGCGACGGCAGCCGACGTCGGTCGCGGCGGTTACGTCACGCACGAACCGGCGTCGGCGCCGCAGGCCGTCCTCCTTGCCACCGGTTCCGAGGTAAGCGTCGCCGTCGCGGCGGCCGAATCGCTGGCCCGGGAGGGCATTGCCGCCCGGGTGGTGTCGCTGCCATCGTGGGAGCTCTTCGCGGCGCAGCCAGCTTCGTATCGCGACGCCGTGCTGCCGCCTCGGCCTCCATGCCCGGGTCGCCATCGAGGCAGCGAGCCCGTTTGGATGGGAGCGGTGGACCGGCGATCGTGGTAGCATCATCGCAATGCGTTCATTCGGCGCGTCGGCCCCGGCCGAGCGCCTGTTCCAGGAATTCGGCCTCACCGCCACCGCGGCCGCAGCCGCGGTGAAGGACCTCCTGACCCGGAGCGATCGATGAGCGACAACCCCTCTGCAACCGCGAACCCGCTGGTCGCACTTGCCCGCCTGGGCCAGAGTCCCTGGTATGACTTCATCACGCGGGACCTGGTGCGTTCCGGCGAGCTGCAGCGCCTGATCCACGAGGACGGGCTTCGGGGAATGACGTCGAACCCGACGATCTTCGAGAAGGCCGTCGCCACCAGCACGCTCTACGACGACGACATCATGCAGCTCGCCTCGCAGGGCCGCTCGCCGGCGGAGATCTTCGAGGCGCTGGCGGTGGCGGACGTCCAGGCGGCGTGCGACGTGTTCCGTCCGGTGTTCGAGCAGGAACCCAACGGCGACGGCACCGTCTCGCTCGAGGTGTCACCCAGCTCTCGCGCACGACACCGACGGCACGGTTCGGGAAGCCGAGCGGCTCTGGGCGGCGGTCAATCGACCGAATGTCATGATCAAGATTCCCGGCACCAGGGAGGGCCTGCCGGCGATCGCGCGATGTCTCGCCCTGGGCATCAACGTGAACGTGACGCTGCTCTTCTCGGTGCGGCGCTATGAGGAAGTGATCGAGGCCTTCATGTCCGGCATGGAGGCCTTTTTTCACACCGAGGCAGCCGGACTTCGCCGCGCACCGTGCAGCGTCGCGAGCTTCTTCGTGAGCCGGCTGGATGCGAAGGTCGATCCCCTGCTCGAGCGGGCGGCCAACAGCGGGCATGTCTTCGCCGGCCGCCTGCGCGGCACCATCGCGATCGTCAACGCGGTCACTGCCTATGATCGCTTCCGGCAGTCGCTGCACTTGTCCCGGTGGCACCAGCTCGCAGCGCGCGGGGCGTGGCCGCAGCGCCCGCTCTGGGCGTCCACCAGCACCAAGGATCCGCGGCTTCCCGATGTGTACTACGTCGAGGCACTCATCGGGCCGCGCACCGTGAACACCCTGCCACCCGAGACGTTCGACGCCTTCCGCGACCATGGCCAGCTGGTGCTCAACATGGACGCGCTCGTGGCGCAGGCCCCGCGCCGCCTGCAGGAGCTCGCCGACTACGGCATCGATCTCGACCCGATCACCACGGCGCTCGAGGCAGATGGCGTCGCCAAGTTCGAGGCGTCCTACCGCTCGCTGCTGGCGGGCATCGAGGCCAAGGCCGGCGCGCTCGCGGCGCATTGATGAGCTTCCTGCGCCGCATCTCGCTCACCGGATGGATCATCATCGCGATGGTGATCGGCGTGCTCATCGGCTGGGCGGACCATACGCTGTGGACCGACACCGATGTGGCCGCCCAGCTGCAGCCCCTGTCAACCATCTTCCTGCGCCTCATCAAGTCGATCGTGGTGCCGCTCGTGTTCTCGAGCCTGGTGATCGGCATCGCGGGACACGGCGAGGACCTGAAGCAGGTCGGCCGGCTCGCCTTCCGCTCCATCGTCTACTTCGAGATCGTCACCACCCTGGCGCTGGGCTTCGGCCTGCTGGCGGTGAACCTCATCCGTCCCGGTGATGGCGTGGACCTCTCGGCCGTCTCCGCCGAACAGGGAAAGCAGCTGGCCAGCAGCCAGGCAACGCTTTCCGGCGTGCTCGAGCACACCTTCCCGTCGAGCTTCTTCGACGCCGCCGCTCGCAACGAGGTGCTCCAGGTCGTGGTGTTCGCCGTGATCTTCGCGATCGCCCTGGCCCAGGTGAAGCCGGGCCGCGGCAAGGACATCGTGCTCGGGTTTTTCGAGGGGCTGGCGGACGTGATGTTCAAGTTCACGGGGCTGGTGATGCTGTTCGCGCCCATCGGCATCGGGGCGGCCGTCGCGGTGACGGTCGGTCACAGCGGGCATCGGCGTCCTGCGGAACCTGCTGAGCCTGGTGGGAACACTTTACGTGGCGCTGGTGGCCTTCGTGCTGCTCGTGCTGGTGCCGGTGGCACTGGTGGCGCGCATTCCCCTGCGCCGCTTCTGGTACTGGGTCAAGGAACCGTGGCTGATCGCCTTCTCCACCGCGTCGTCCGAGGCCGCGTTGCCGCTTGCCTTCGAGAACCTGGAGAAGTTCGGGGTGCCACGCCGCATCGTCGCGTTCGTCCTGCCGACCGGCTACTCGTTCAACCTCGACGGCTCGACGCTGTACCTCGCCGTGGCCTCGGTGTTCGTGGCGCAGGCCGCGGGCGTCGAGCTGACGCTGGGCCGCCAGGTCGTGATGATGCTGACGCTGATGCTGACCAGCAAGGGCGTCGCGGCGGTGCCGCGCGCATCACTCGTCATCCTCTCCGGCACGCTGGCCACCTTCGGCCTGCCACTCGAGGGCGTGGCCGTGATACTCGGGGTCGACGCACTCATGGACATGGCGCGCACCTCCGTCAACCTGCTGGGCAACTGCCTCGCATCGTCGGTCATGGCGCGCATCGAGGGCGAGCTCCGCATCCCGGAAGGGATCCCGGTGCGCCAGCCGGTCGAGGTCGCGGCTGAAACTTCGCTGAAGCTCCCGCCGTCGTTGCCCCGGGGAAGTTGCGGGGGGATCTCGCCGATCCCCCCGCTGTTCGTTCCATCACTGAGGATGTCATGCGCACCCTGTATTCGCTGATCGCTGTCGTCGTTGCAACGGCCGGCTTCCTTCCGGCGCAGCAGCGGCCGGCCACGCCCGCCGCGCCGCGCTCGGCGCCGATCGCGAACGTCGCCTATGAGGTCACCTTCAATCGCGAACTCGGCAAGCATCGCTCCATGGCCGTTGCGATGACCTTCGATGTCGAGGGCCCGGGGCCGGTCCTGCTGTCGCTCCCGGCGTGGACGCCCGGCGCCTATGAAATCACGGATTTTGCCAAGTGGGTGTCCGACTTCAGCCCTTCGCGCAACGGGCAGCCGCTCGACTGGGACAAGCTGGACTACGACACCTGGCGCATCCGGAGCAGCGGACCCGGACCGGTGAAGGTGACCTTCGCCTTCAAGGCCGATACGCTGGACAACGCCATGTCGTGGGCGCGGGATGAGTTCCTGCTGTTCAATGGAACCAACGTCTTCATGTATCCCGAGGGACAGTCGTTCGCCTTTCCCGCCACCGTGCGCATCAACACCGAGAGCGACTGGCTGGTAGCGACGGGCATGAGTTCCGCCGGGACGAAGAACAGCTATCGCGAGGGCAACTACCACGACCTCGTGGACATGCCCTTCTTCGTCGGGCATTTCGACTACGACAGTGTGCAGGTGGAGGGCATCACGGTGCGGCTGGCGACCTACCCGGCAGCAAGCCTCACCGGTGCGCCACGCAGGAGACCTGGAACCGCATCGAGCGGATGTGGGCGCCAATGATCCAGGTGTTCGGCGACAAGCCGTTCAAGACCTACACGATCATGCAGCTGGCCGACAGCAGCTATCAGGGGTGCGAGCGGCCTGGAGCACCAGAATTCGCACGTGGACGTGGTGACGCCGCTGGCACTGGGCAACCCGTTCCTCGACGGCCTGTACGACCACGAGATCATTCCACGCATGGAACGTGAAGCGGCTGCGCCCGGCCGACATGTATCCCTACCACTATGACCGTGCGCAGCCCACGCCCTGGCTGTGGGTCAGCGAGGGCATCACCGACTATTACGCCGACCTGGTGCTGGTTCGCGCAGGGCTGACCGAGCCGTCGGGCTTCTTTGCCACGACGACGGGCAAGATCACGAACGTGATGGGGACGCCGCCGGTGGCGCTGAACGATGCGTCGCTCTCGACCTGGATTCACCCGACCGATGGCACCGGGTACATCTACTACGACAAGGGATCGCTCGCGGGCCTCATGCTCGACATCATGATCCGCGATGCCAGCAACAACCGGCAGTCGCTCGACGACGTGATGCGGAGCCTCTACCAGTCGGCGTACAAGCATGATCGCGGCTTCACCGGCGCCGAATGGTGGGCCGCGGTCAGCAAGGCGGCCGGCGGCAGGTCATTCGCCGAATTCGACCGGCTGTACGTCGATGGCCGCGCTCCCTATCCGTGGGACTCGATCCTGCCGCTCGGTGGCATGAGGATGGCGCGCGAGGCGCGCATCGGGATCCAGACCGAAAAGGACAGCACCGGCTTCAAGGTCGTGAGCGTCGTGCCCGGCAGCACGGCGGCCAGCGCCGGCCTGCAGGCCGGGGACTACCTGCAGCAGGTCGGCGATGTGGTGGTCAAGGACGATGATTTCGGGACGCAGTTCCGGGAATTGTACGGCGACAAGAAGGATGCCCCCCTCGTCATTGTGGTGCGGCGCGGCAGCGAGACCTTGAAGCTCAATGGGTACGGTGCAGCTCTCCGGCTACCGGGTCGAGGCCGACCCGAGCGCGAGCGAGAAGGCCACCCGCATCAGGGAAGGGATCCTGCGGGGGCAGACCGGCAACTGATCACCGGCGCAGCACCACCTCCGCGAGTTCATCGACCGACAGCGCCCGTCGATCGGGCAGGAGGCCTCCCTGATAAGCCGCTTCACCAAGTACCCGCGCCGCCGACATCCCGGCGGCGCGCAGTTCGCGCAGACCGGTATCGCCTGCCGACTTGCTGAGCTTGCTGCCGTCGGGCCGCAGCAGCAGTGCATGATGGAAGAACTGCGGCGAAGACGCGCGACCGAGCATCCGGCCGAGCCGCACCTGGCGCCCCGTCGATGCCAGGAGGTCCTCCCCGCGGATCACCACATCGATTCCCTGCTCCATGTCGTCCACCACGACGGCGAACTGGTAGGTCCATTGGCCGGCGCGGTCGCGCACCAGCAGGTCGCCGCACTGCCGGGCCGGCGCCTGCTCCTGCGCACCCAGCCGCAGGTCGGTGAAGCGCTCGACCCCGTCCGCCAGGCGCACCCGTCGCGCGGGATTCGCCTCCGGGTCGACCGTGCCCGGGACCGGCATCGCCCGGGATAACGCGACTCCGATGCCGAATAGATCGGGGACCTCCTGCGCGATGGCGCGGCGCGAGCAGTCACAGGCATAGACGAGGCCGGCGGCATCGAGCCGCGACGAGCGCCACGTCGTATCGCGCGCCATTGTCCGATTGCCGCTGCACATGAGCACCGGCGCGGAAATCGGCCGTCGAGCCTTCGTCGGGCACGAGGCCGAGCCAGTCGAGATCGTCGAGGATGGATTGTTCGTACGCCCTGCGAGCGCGCGTGCGGTCGTGATCCTCGATACGGAGCAGCACCTTGCCACCGAATGCGCGCGCCAGTCCCCACACATGAAGGGCGTTGATGGCGTGGCCAAGATGCAGGTGGCCGGTGGGAGCGGGAGCGAACCGGGTACGCCAGCCCGGGGGAAGGCCGGTGAGGATTTCAGGGGACGTCACGGCTGCTGCGCCAGGCAATCCTGCTGCAGGATGCTGTCGTTTCTCGACAGCCTGACCGCATTTCCCTTGTTCCAGAGTTGCCAGGTGCTGTCACTGTATCGCGCGCCCGAACCCGAGAGCACGTGCGGCAGGTGCAGGTGCTCATTGCGGTAGGTGACGGTGGCGCTATCCGGCGTGAAGAGCACCGCGATCACGCTGCCATCGGGACAGGTGAATTGCACCGGCTTGTGCTGCGGGGCGCAGCCGGCAGATGCCAGCAGCGCCCCGAGGACGATCATCGCGCTACGCACGCGTTCTCCACTCCGGCCTGGGTTGCCCTAGACGGCGGCCCGCATCGCAACGGTTCCACGACCCGGCCGCGGCGCAATCGGTACCAGGTCGCGGGAGGAGTTGAGGTACGCATTGGGATCGTGTTCCATCGCGCCTTCCGGCAGCCAGTCGTACCACACGCCGAGCTCGCGCTGGATACGGGCACGATAGAACTCGGGCAGCACCGTCGTCTCGCTCTCGAAGTAGTCGCGCACCGAGCGATCGGTGTCCAGGAGGCCACGGATGGTGGTGTGGTACTTGATGCGGCCCCAGCCTTCGGAGGACATCGCGCGCACCACGTTCATCCAGCGCGGGACCAGCTCCCCATTGCCGCCGATGCGCCGCATGATCATCCGGGGAGAGAACGAGTACTTCGTCAGGTCGATCAGCCGATCGTAGAACTCCGGCCACGCGTAGTTCTTCGGCTTCACGTTCATGGCGTGATTGTTGTTCAGGAAATGGTGCGGGAACGGCAGCACCCTTCCGTCACGCTGGTATTCGAGATTGAGCGGCGCCGCGCGACCAAAGGCCGAGAGCAGCGAGTATCCCGGGAAGGCGCCGGGTGCCAGGTCGAGGAACCGCTTGGTCAGCTCGAACGGCTCCGGGCCCATGTCGCCATCCAGGCCCAGCACGAAGTTGGTCTGGATGTACGGGATGTACTTGAGGATCGTGTTCACCTGCTCGGCGACCTGGTTCACCTTGTCTTCGCCGGTGCGCCGCGTCTTCGACTTGTTCCCCAGGTCGTACCACGACTCGACGCCGGGCAGGATCGCCTTGAACCCGTTCTGCTGCATCCGCTTGAGGTGCGACTCGCCGAGCACCGACAGGCTGCTCTCCGCGACATGCCGGATGCGCCGTGACGGGTCCGCCCGCTCCAGCGCGTCCATGCATTCCTCGAACCTGATCCCGAAGTTCGGGTCATGCCACCCGATGATGGGGCGCTTGTACTTCGTGAGGAGGAAGGTGACGTCCTCCTCGAGCCGGTCGAGGCCCAGCGGCTGGTATTCGACGGTCGAGTCGATGCAGAAACTGCAGGTATACGGGCACCCGAGGCTCGCGAGCATCGGGACCATCTTGATCAGCGGCGCCTTGGCGAGGGTGCGCTCGACGTACTTCCAGCGCTCGGCGAGCGTGGGCAGGTCGCGCGGCTGCTGCGCCGCAGCGAGCTGGCGTCCCTCGGGCCGGTGCGCCGTTCGGTCGCTGAGGATCTCCTCGACGGTTGCCCGGTCGGTAAAGCCGAGGACGTAATCGAAGAAGCGGCCCGCATCCTCGGGATAGCAGCGCGCGTGCGGACCGCCCAGGACGGTGACCGCTCCACGCTGCCGGAACATGTTGCTGATTGCGTAGGCCAGCTGCGCCGACTGGGAGAACGCACTGATGAACAGCACGTCGATATCGAGCGGCAGCTCGGACGCCAGATCCTCGAAGCCCGTGTAGCACACCAGATGAACATCGTGCCCCGCCTGTTCGCACCAGACCGCGATGATCTGCGGCATGATGCCGGCAAGGTTCGGGTTCATGACACGGGAATAAACCGCGGTGGTGGGAGCACGAGCGACGAGATCCAACACGCCTATCCGTAACGAACGCATGTCCTGCCTTGAGATAGAGAGGATTGCACCCAGGCAAGGTCACCGGAGCGGCAGCTCGAGTGGGCTCGAAGGGGTATACCGCGCAAACAAAAAGCCGCGCCCAGAAACCAAGTTCTGCGCAACGGCTCCAGTGTCGAAAAGGTAACCTGATTCCACCCCGTGGGCCAGTCACAGCGTGGCGGATTTCGGGTCGGAAGGGCTCCTAACTAGCTGAACTGGAACGGTTTGGAACGCTGACGTGCGAGAGGCGCCGACCGGAGTCGAACCGGTGATGGAGGTTTTGCAGACCTCTGCCTTACCACTTGGCTACGGCGCCGGCTGCATGCGGCACCCGGCATGGCGCCCGAGAAGGTACTTCCACCGCCTCCACCCGAGCAACGCTTCGTCCTCCGCACGCGAGTGCGACATGAGAAGACATCGTCTGCAAGTAGTTGCATCCATCCGCTTGACGGTACGTGACTTGCCTTGCTCTCCCCGTTCAGCCCATGGCTCCCTGCGTGCCCTCAGGGGCCAGGCTACACCCGGAGAATCGAACGCCCGTGCCCGGTCCCTCGCTCACACGCTCCCTGCTTCGCAGCCGGTTTGGCCGGCGGCTGTTGCTGCTGTTCGTCGTGTGCTCGCTGGTGCCCATGACGGCGCTGGCCGTGCTCTCCTTCGGAACAGTCACGCGCCAGCTCCGCGAAGGCAGCTTCGGGCGCCTGCAGCACACGGGCGGGGCGCTCGCATCGGTGATTGGTGAGCGGTTGCACTTTCTCGACAGCGACATGGCCCAGGTCACGAATGTGGCGCCCTGCCCGGCGTCCGTCGATGATCGCACGGGGCCGGCGTGCGATGGCTCGCTCAATTACGCGCTCAAGGCACTGCGATTCGTTCCGGACTACGGTGCCCCCATGGCACTGTTCGGCAGCATGGCGCCGGCCCCGCGTCTCGGCGGCGCCGCGCGCCTGGCGCTCGAGGCTGGAAAGAGCGTCGTGACGGCGAGCACGTCCGACGGTCCGGGCGAGGTCTACCTCATGCGGCGCCTGACCACGCCACGCGGTGTGGGCGGCGTCCTGATCGGCGTGCTCTATGACGAGTATCTCTGGGGAACGCCGGAACAGAATCCGCTGATCCCCACCATGCAGTTGCATATCGTCGATCGCGGTGGGCACGTGATCTTCCGCTCGATCAAGGGTGACGTCGCCCTGCCTGGCGCGGTCCGTCGCGATCTCGGCAGTCCACGCACCGGCACCTTCGAGTGGGATGTGGCCGACGAGGCCTACCTCGCGGCCTACGCGCCAGTCGCCGCGCCCGAGGGCATGGCCGACCCTGGCTGGATGCTCGTGGTCAGCGAGGGGCGCGCAGCCGCCGTCGCGCCGATGGCAAAGTTCCGCGAAACCTTCCCCTTCGTGGCGCTCGCGTCACTCGCGGCCGCGCTGCTCCTGACGCTCGGCTTGCTGCGCCGCCACCTCGCACCGCTGCACGCCCTGCAGGAAGGGACGCGCCGCCTCGCGAACCAGCAGTTCGACGAACCGGTGGCCGTTTCCAGTCGCGATGAGTTCGCCGACCTGGCGGATTCCTTCAATGCCATGGGCGCGCAGATCGCGCGGCAATTCAAGGCGATGGAGACTGCGGCCGCCGCAGACCAGGCCGTGCTTTCGTCCGTGGACACGCCACGCATCGTAGCGACCGTGCTCGAGCGGATGGGCGAGGTCTGCCAGTGTGATCTTGTCGCAGTGACGCTCATCGACGCGTCCACCGGCGGCCAGGCCACCACGTACCTCGCCGATCCGGGCGACCCCGAGGCGCCCCGGGCGTTCGTGGTCCGGCTCCGTCACAATGACGCGAGTCGCCTGCAGCAGGGCGCGGACGGTTTTTTCCTGCCGGGCGAGACGCTGCCACCGTACCTGGCTCCGCTTGGCCTGGCAGCCGGACGCGGGCTGCGCATCCTGCCACTGCTGTACCAGGGAGACCTGTTCGGCGCCATCGCGCTCGGTGACTTCCGGGGCGGTGGCAACGGCGAAGAGCAGCAGAAGCAGGGTGAGCGGGTGGCAGGGCAGGTGGTGCTCGCGCTGGCCAATGCGCGCATGGTCGACCAGATCCGCTCGCTGGCCTACTTCGACAGCCTCACCGGCCTGCCCAATCGCGTCTCGTTCAAGCGCCGCCTCACCGAGGAACTCGAGCGCAGCAGCCTGCGAAACCAGCGCCTGGCAGTGTGCTTCCTGGACCTCGACCACTTCAGTCGCATCAACGACACGCTGGGTCACAAGTTCGGTGACCGCCTCGTGCAGGAGGTCGCTGGACGCGTGCGGACCTGCTGCCAGCAGCACGCCCCGGCCGCGGTGGTCGCGCGACTGGGTGGGGATGAATTCACCGTGATCGTGCCCGACCTGCCGCATGACACGGCGGCCGCGCGCCTGGCTGGCCTGCTCCTGGAATCATTCAACACGCCATTCGCGCTCGACGGTCACGAGGTGTTCGTGTCGGCAAGCATCGGCATTGCCCTCTACCCGACCGACGGCGAGGACCTCGAGAGTTTGCTCAAGAACGCCGACCTCGCCATGTACCAGGCCAAGCGCCGCGGCCGGAATACCGTCGAGCTCTTCGCCACTTCGATGGGCACGTCCGCGAACAAGCGGCTGACGCTGGAGGGCGAGCTCCGTCGTGCCATCGACCAGGAGCAATTCTCGCTCTGGTACCAGCCGGTGGTGGACCTTCGCACCGGCCGGATCTCGAGCGCCGAGGCGCTGGTGCGATGGCATCATCCGACCGAGGGACTGGTGCTCCCGGCCGAGTTCATTCCGCTCTGCGAGGAAACCGGGCTCATCACGGTGCTGGGCGAGTGGATCCTCAGGGCGGCCTGCCGGCAGAACGCCGCGTGGGAACGCGCCGGCATCGCGTCCTTCCCCATCGCCATCAACCTGTCGGGCCAGCAGCTGCGCGGTGGTGGCACGGTGGAGATGGTCCGGCAGGCGCTCGCGTATGCCAAGCTCGACCCGCGCCGCCTGGTACTCGAGTTGACGGAAAGCACCCTCATGGAGGGTGTCGGCGACGCGCGTACCGTGCTGCCGGCCTTGTCGGCGCTGGGTGTCGGGCTTGCCATCGATGACTTCGGTACCGGGTATTCGTCGCTGAGCTACCTGAAGCACTTTCCCGTGAACACGCTCAAGATCGACAAGTCCTTCATTCATGACCTCACGACCAATGCCAACGACGCCGCGATCACGTCGGCCATCGTGGCGATGGGCCACGCACTCGACCTGCGCGTCGTGGCCGAGGGCGTCGAGACCGAACCCCAGGTTCAGGTGCTGCGACGGCTCGGGTGCGACCTGATCCAGGGCCACTGGGTGAGCCGGCCGCTGCCTGCGCCCGAGTTTGCCGAGTTCCTGCTGCAGCAGGCGGCCCGGGGCGAGGGCAGGTCCCGGTCGGCATTAGGATTAGTGCATGGAGGACTCCATGACATCAAGCACCGATTGGCTGACCCAGCCTGACGCCCTGCTGCGCCTCGGCACGGCCGAGCCGCTCCTGCCACATCACGTCGTACGCTGGGATCATGGAACCCGCACTGAGCGGGAGGACCTGGTCGCCGAGGAGGCGCCGGTCACGATCGTCTACAACGGGATCCCGCACGTCGTCATGATGACGACGCCCACGAACCTGATCGACTTCACCCTGGGGTTCAGCATTACCGAAGGGCTGATCCCGTCCCCCGCACACCTGACGGCCATCGCCTGCGTGCCACACGAGCGCGGCATCGAGATGCAGGCCACTGTCTCGCCCGAGTGCATGGAAGTGATCGAAGGGCGGACGCGCCGGCTGTCCGGTCGCACCGGATGTGGCGTGTGTGGAAGCGACAGCGTGGATGCGGTGCTCCGGCCGGTGGCCCGCGTGCCCGACGGGGGCACCGTGCCGGGAGCGGCCATTCACCGTGCGCTGGACGGAATGGTGGCGCAGCAGGAGCTCAACCGGTCCGCGGGCGCGGTGCATGCAGCGGGCTGGGCTACCCTCGAGGGTGAGGTGACCCTGGTGCGGGAGGATGTGGGACGACACAACGCGCTCGACAAGCTGATTGGCGCCGCGCTCACCCGGGGGATCGATCCGGCGACGGGCTTCGTGGTGGTCACGAGCCGGGCGAGCTTCGAGATGGTGCACAAGACGGCGATGCTCGGAGCCAGCCTGCTCGTCACCGTGTCCGGCGCGACGGCGCTCGCCGTGCGAATGGCGCACCAGGCCAACCTGACGCTGTGTGGTTTTACCCGAAAGGACTCGCACACGGTCTACACGCATGCCTGGCGCGTGAGTCAGTGAAAGTCGTGCCGCCGGGCGTGCTCGGCACCCACCGGGGCGGCTAGAAGGCGGAATTCCTCCCCCCGGACGTTCACCACTCGACCCTCGACCTGCAGCACACCACGCACCATCAACAGCGGGCTCCGTACTATCAGGATCGCCTGCTGCTCGAATCGCTTGGGCGTCACGATGACATTGACGAGGCCGGTCTCGTCCTCGATGGTGAGAAAGACAAACCCCTTGGCTGTGCCCGGGCGCTGGCGGCAGATGACGAGGCCGGCCACGATGACGGTGTCGCCGTCGCGCGGACAGGCGGCAGGAGCGGCAGGAGCGGCAGGAGCGGCAGGAGCGGCAGGAGCGGCAGGAGCGGCAGGAGCGGCAGGAGCGGCAGGAGAAATCTGCGATGAGATCACGCGCGCGCACCACTCCCAGCCGATCCATCTCCTTTCGCAGGTGTGCCATGGGATGCCCGTTGAGCGAGAGTGCTGTCATCCGGTAATCGGATTCGGTGAGCTCGTAAGCAGTCATGTGGGGCAGAAAGGCGGCAGGGCGCCCGGACGCCAAGTCGCCAGGGCGGCAGGCCGGCAAGGCGGCAAGAGGGCCCGCATCGCCCCGCTCGGCGCGGAGCACTTCCCATAGCGCCATTCGCCGACGCCGCTCCGGTGACTCGTGCGCCACGAGGCTGTCGAGAGCCCCGGCCTCGGCGAGTGCACGCAGCGAGCCGCGATCGAGCCCTGTGCGGATCACGACATCGGCAACGGAGGCGAATGGTCGTTCGTTCAGGGCATTTTCGATTTTTTCTCTTGCAGCGGTGCCAAGACCGCGGATTGATCGAAACCCCAATCGTACCGCAGGCTCGACCTGCCGCTCTTGTCCCTTGCCGCCAGGGCGCCCGGGCGCCTTGGCGCCGTCCTCCAGCGTCGCATCCCATGCACTCCGGAGCGCATCGACCGGCCGCATTTCCACCCCGTGACGTCGCGCATCTTCCACCAGGGTCCCCGGCGAGTAGAAGCCCATCGGTTGCGCATTGAGGATCGCAGCCGTGTACTCGGGTGCGTAGTAATGCCGCAGGTAAGCCGAGGCATACACCAGCAGGGCAAAGCTGGCCGCGTGACTCTCCGGAAAGCCGTAGTCGGCAAACGCGTTGATCTGCTGGTAGATCCGTCGGGCCGTTTCCGCGTCGATCCCGTTCCGGGCCATGCCTGCCACCAGTTGTTCGGCTATCTCCGCCATGCGTTCGTGCGAGCGCTTGTGTCCCATGGCGCGGCGCAGCTCGTCGGCCTGCCCCGGCGTGAACCCCGCAGCGGTGATGGCCACCTGCATGCCCTGCTCCTGAAAGAGCGGCACGCCGAGCGTGCGACGCAGCACCGGCTCGAGGGAGGGATGCGGGTAGGTGACCGGCTCGAGGCCGGCCCGGCGGTTGAGGAAGGGATGCACCATGTCACCCTGGATCGGTCCCGGACGAATGAGTGCCACCTCGACGACGAGATCGTAGAATGCGCGCGGCTTCATTCGCGGCAGCGTGTTCATCTGGGCCCGGCTCTCGACCTGGAACAGGCCGATGGTGTCCGCACGGCAGAGGTCGTCGTACACCGACTGGTCATCCACCGGTATCGTGCCGAGATCGAGTCGAGACGCCCCGGGTGCGGCTGATGTAGAGCAGGCAATCCTGCAGCAGGGTGAGCATGCCAAGGCCGAGAAGGTCGATCTTCACCAGGCCGACCGGATCGAGGTCGTCCTTTTCCCACTGGATCACGCTGCGGCCCGGCATGGATGCGGGCTCGATAGGCACGACGCGGGAGAGCGGCTCGCGCGTGAGGACGAAGCCGCCCACATGAATGGAACGATGACGTGGCAACTGGTGCAGCCCCTCCACCAGGTCGGCCAGCAGTGCCACGCGGGGATCGGTGGGGTCGAGCCCCGCCTTGGCAAGGACCGACGTCGCGCCGGTCGAGCCGACCAGGGACGTGGCCGGGTTGCGACGCTCGTTGTGGTCCTGCTCGGCGTGTGGATCGGAGATGCCCGGCGCCAAGGGGACGTCAACAGACGCCAGGGCGGCAGGTCGCCCGGGCGGCATTCGCGATGAGCGCTTCACTGCATCTGCACGCGTCTTTGCCTCCGTGCCCGATACCAGCTGTTGTCCCAGCACATCCGCGATCGCGTGATCGCTCCTGGCGCCTTGCCGCCCTGGCGCCCTGCCGCCTTGCAGAGCCTTCTTCTCCGCATCCCGCCGACGGATCGAATCGGGACTGAAGAACGCGAGATCGTCATCGCCTTCTTTTTTGCCGCCCTGGCGTCCTGGCGCCCTGGCGCCCTCTTCATCGAGACATTCGGGATTGTCCTGCGTATACACGTCCGCCGCCCCGCGGCCACGCAACGCCTCGGCCGTCGCCCGGGCCGAGAAGCGATCGCTGAAGGCGGCAAGCGCCTCCGCCTGCTGCACCGTGAAGCCAAGCACACGTGCCGTGTCGCGCACCGCGCTCCGCCCCCGCCAGGAGATCTGCTCGCAGACCATGGCCGCATGTTCGCGACCATAGCGTTCATAGACGTACTGGAGCACGCGTTCCCGCTCGCGGTGCGCGATGTCGAGGTCGATATCCGGTGGCTCCGCGCGCTCTTCGCTCAGGAAACGCTCGAACAGCAGGCTCATCCGCACCGGGTCGACTGCCGTGATGCCAAGGGCGTAGCACACCGCGGAATTCGCGGCTGACCCACGACCCTGGCAGAGAATCCCGTTCCGCTGGGCGAAGCGCACGATGTCCCACACGATGAGGAAGAAACCGGCGAGCCCGAGCCGCGCGATCACGGCAAGTTCGTGGGTGAGCTGGGTGCGATGGCCCTGGGGGATATCCTGGCCCAGGCGCTCGCGCGCGCCATGCGCCACCAGCCGCGCCAGGTATTCATCGGCGCCGATGCCCGGTGGCAGGGGAAACTCGGGGAGGGTTGGCCGCAGCTGTTCCAGGCGGAACGCGCAGCGCTCGGCAATGACGCGTGTCGCCTGGAGGCCCTCGGGAAACTGGCGCCAGCGCCGCGCCATCTGCACTGCTGACTTGAGGTACCACTCGCCATTGGGATGGAGCCGCGTCCCCATCTGGTCGAGCGTCGTCTTGTGCCGGAGGGCGCACAGGACATCGTAGACCCGGCGGTCACCTGGACGGGCATAGCGCACGTCGTTGGTCACCACCCATGGCACGCCGAGCGTTCCGGCCAGCGGAATGAGCTGGGATACGAGGTCGCGCTCCTCGGGCAACCCGTGATCCCAGCACTCGATGGCCATGCGATCCTCGAAGATGTCGTGCAGCGTGTATGCCGCATGACGTGCGCCGGTGGCGTCCCCCGCCGCCAGGCAGGAGGGCACCCAGCCGCGGGGTCCGCCGGTCAGGGCCAGCAGTCCACCGGCGTGCTGCGCCAGGATGTCGAGCGTGACCGCGGGATTGCCCCGGGGGCGGTCCATCCGTGCGCGGGTGACGAGGGTGCAGAGGTTTCCGTAGCCAGTGCGTGAATCGGCGAGCAGCACCAGTGGCCTCGCGCCTGGGGCGTGCGGCAGGTCGACGTTCAGTTCGACACCGATGATCGCCTCCACGCCGCGCACGCGACCCGCCCCGGCGAAGCGCACCGCCCCGCCGAGGTCGGCATGATCGGTGAGGGCGAGGGCAGGCTGCCCCAGTGCATGCACGCGGTCGATCAGCGCTTCGGGAGATGCCGCGCCATCGAGCAGGGAGAAGCATGAGTGGCAATGCAGCTCGATGTAGTCAGTCATACCATCCGTGCAGGAACCACGCTCCGGCATCCATGAAGACGAGGAACGCCGCTCCCTCGCTGGTCCAGGCGCAGTAGTCGCGCGCATAGGAAACCGACCACCAGTCACCCGAGAGTCGCTCGGCATCGCGCTGCTGCGTGACCGGCCAGCGACGCCCACGCCAGGTGAAGGCGGTACTGCCGTCCTCGACCTCGATGCGCTCAGGAGGATGCAGCAGGCGCAGCGAAGGCGATTCGGAAAGGGCACCGCTCGCCACCAGGGCGGTGACCGGCTCCCGGACGTGGGGCGTGTCGTCCCAGCGCCCCCGCCGTTCGGGCGCAAAGCCGTCGAGCTGATTGCGGCCGCACGACGACATCGGTGCCGAGCGATGCGCGAAGGCGGGCAAATGCGGCTTCGGCGGCAGCAGGGTCGCGCCAGCCGGTGTGCAGGAGGTCGCCCTGCTCTCCGGTCGGCACGGCACGCTCGGTGACACGCACCGTGACCCCGAGGACCGGTGCTGCGAGGGTCCATCCCTCGAGCGTGGCGCGACATTGCTCGAACAGCGGCGCGAGGCGCGCCAGGGGAAAGGCAAGCGAAATGCGCCGCACGCCGGTTTCTGTCGTGATCGTGCCGGCCAGTGCCGCACGATCCAGTTCGAGTGCGACTTCCAGCCCCGCGACGGCCATGCCGTCGCGCGCGACCTGCGTGATCAGTCGCCCCAGGGCCGCGCGCACCAGAAAGAGCACCGGCTCGAGGGTCTCGGTCGGCGCGGGCAGCTCGATGGTGACGGTGTCATCGGGAACGGGACGCGCGAGCGACGGGCGGCGGTGATCTTCGCCCCGGGCCAGCCGCCACGCGGCGAGTCCCGCGGGACCGAAGCGCTGCTCCACATCGCCCGACTCGAGCGACGCGAACTGACCGGTCAGGGTGAACCCGAGTGCGGCGAGCGTATCGCGCAGTTCACTGTCCATGGGAAGGAGGGCCAGCGGGGCGCGGGCCAGCAGGACCTGGTCCTCCCCGTGCGGCACGATCGCGCCCCACGCCCCGCAGCCAGGTGGCGACATGCGCCGCGATGCCGCTGGAGGCGATGGCGACGCGCGCGTCGGGATGCCAGTGCCGCGCGTGCGCCAGCAATGCCCGCACGAGGGCGCGTTCGCCGCCGTGCCGTTCGAGTCCGTGCGCGCCGATCCACCAGAGACCGGGACGATCGGGACTGACCTGCGGACTGAGCGTGAGGCATGCCGCCGTCACTTCGTGCACGGCAAGCCCGATGGCGCGCGCATCCCACGGACGCACTTCCAGGTCGGCGCACATCGCCCGCGCAGCGGTGACGGTCATCCCCTGGATGACCCCGAGTGCCACGGCCTTCGCGGTAACGGCCACGAGACGCTCGTCAGCGACGAGGGCGAGCGCCCGCTGGTCCCAGTGACTATTGCCCCGGGATGCGCCCTCCGTTGCGTGCGCCTTTCCACCCCGT
The DNA here is from genome assembly GCA_963846945.1 of uncultured Gemmatimonadales bacterium. Classification (GTDB taxonomy): domain Bacteria; phylum Gemmatimonadota; class Gemmatimonadetes; order Gemmatimonadales; family GWC2-71-9; genus JAGGAG01. The sequence goes on from CAWJXX010000008.1 coordinate 253,645, forward strand.
GAGTCGCTCGGCGGGTTGCCCGGCCACCTGGCGCCCAGCCACACCGCGCCGATCGGGAACCTCGGGATGCGTACACAGGCGACGCGAATGCTGGATGCCACGGGAAACCTCGATGCTGGTACGACGACCGCCACGCAGGACACTGAGGTGATCGGACAATCGGTCCGTGCCCCATCGGCGTTTGAGTTCCAGTCGCACCGCGCCACCCAGCTGCGACACCGATCCCTCACCCACCACCACCAGAGCCGCATCCTTGTCGCGCGCGAGGCCCACGAGCCGGAGCGCCACCTGTCGCGTCAGTGGAGGCCCGCTGTCGAGCACCACGAGCGCGAAGGCCCCACTCCGCAACAGGACATCGGCGCACCACGCACCACGCGCGGGATCGCGCGGTCGCACTACACGGAGATGCGCACAATCGAGGAGCGCCCAGTCGGCAGGATCGAGCGTGCGCGAGGCGTCGATGCAAGCCACGCCCTGGCCCCGCTCGAGCGATGCACCGACCAGCCGTCGCATCAGGGTGGCCTTCCCCGTTCCCAGCGCCCCCACCAGTTCCGTCAGTCGTCCGCGCGGAATCCCGCCACCCAACGCAGCATCGAGTTCATCGAGCCCCGTGGCCAGGGCAGTGTCTGCCACTGATGGCGGGGCGACGACTTGTTCGAGCTGGGACCTGAGCTGGGCGAGCGACACTGGTAATTGAATGCCATTCAATGAGTTAGCATGCAGTAGTGCTCAGGATGCCGCCAGGCGGCACACCGAACATATACCGAAGATTTAACTACGATACGATGGGGAAGGGAAAGGCGCTAGGGAGGAGTTGAGAGTCGAGAGTTGAGGGTCAGGGGAGGGAGTGGTCCCGGAGACCAGCGTCTGCGGCGGCACGGATCGGAAGTCACGGCGGTGCGGAGGTATTTCCAAGCCGCAGCAGCTGGTCGAAGGGGCCACTCCCTCCCTCGACCCTTACTGATTCGCTCAGGTTCCTTTCCCTCGACTCTCAACCCTCAACCTCAACTCAGGGCGACTGCGCGGTCACCTTCACCTGGTCCACCCAGTACGCTGTCTCGCCAAAGCAACTGGTCGGAACTCCGCGATGCTCGGTGTAATGCACCTGTACCTTGTTGCCGACCGCGTTGCTCATCTGCCGCACAAGGGCTTCGTCGCGCACGGTGAAATACCAGATCTGCGGCGCCACGCCACCGACGACGTAGAGCGCCAGCTCTCCCTCGTATGTCTTGCAGAGCCATCCCTTGCGCGAGAATTTCTGCAGCGTGCCTGCGCGTTCTCCATCCGAATAGCTCCAGCTGACAACGAAGAACGTGTAGATCCCCGCCAGCAGGAGCGGCACGAGCAGGATGGTTGCGACTACCACCGGCCAGCGGCGGCGCTTGCGCCTGGGCGCCGGAGCATCAGGAGAAGTCATGGTGACCTGGGCTGAGGATGCCAGAATCTACAGGAAGGATTGCGAGGACGTCAGGACTCAGAAGGTGAATCCCTCCCCGAACACCACGGACCATCCGGCGTCGAACGGCGCAGCCTCCAGGCGATAGGCGAGATCGAGCCGGAACAGCGAGCCGGTGGATGAACGACTTGGCCCAAAGCGAAGGCCGGCCCCGAAATCGGTGCCGCTACGTTGCGGCTGCCCGTTGTACCATGCACCGCCGTAGTCCACGAAGGTTCCGAGCGCCATGCCGAGCAGGCCCCAGAGGTTCTGCACGAAGGTCCAGCGATACTCGGCCGCGACCAGGAATCCGCGATCGCCGGTGAAGGCATGGAGCGGATACGCCCTCGGGCCATAGATCAGGCCCAGGTCGAACTGCGCCCCAGGAACCGGGTCGCGCTGCCATCCCACGAATCCGCCGATGATGATCGCGTTCATTGCATTCGGCTGCAGCACGGCATTCGCCCTGAGCGTGACGGTACCCGAGTCGATGCCCCCGCCCGCCAGCAGTCCATCGGCCGCCGCAGTGAGCTGCACGAACCCGCCGTGGAACAGCACACCAGTGCTTGCACTCGCCTGCAGGCCGACCCCACTCTCGGCATAGCCAAACGCGGACGGTGCCGCGAGAGCCCCGACCCGCAGACTATGCCCCACGGCGTAGTCCTCGTCGCGGCCGAAGCTGCGGACGTTGCGCACAACGGCAAAGCGCGCACGGAGGGCACTGGCATAGGCGCCGATGGCCGCCTGGACGGTGTCGGTCCGCGGCTGGTCCACTGGCGACGGCAGGAACGAGTTGGACTGGACCTGTGCCGTGAGACCGGCGCGCAGGTACCCGCGCGGGGAGGCCCGGAACGCATGCGCGCCATCGACGGTCACCAGCGTGAGCTGTCGCGAAAGGGTCTGCTCGGGGGTGAGGATACCGTCGGCGAACACGAGCACATCACCATCGAAATAAGTGGCGCTCGTGCTGACGCCCCAGCGGCTCGACAGGCTCCGGAACGGCAGCCCGACCTGTCCGCTGATGAACCGGCCGTCGGAGCGTTCATCCAGCGCCGCGGCGAAATCCACCTTGCCCCCGAAGAGTCGTGGCTGCCGGAAGCCGAACAGCCATGAGGTGCGGTCGGGATCGCTCGCGTAGCGCACGATTCCATTTGCGGCGAGGCCGAGGAGGTTGGTCTCCGCAATGCCGACCTCGAGTGCGGACTGGCCGGCGGCCGTGGTAATGGTGAAGATCGGAAAGGTGCTCCACCCGTCCTTGGTCAGCACGCGCAGGGTGAGGCCGCTGTCGCTCCGCACCGTATCCACCTCGACCATGCGAAAGATCCCGAGCGCCCGGAGGTTCCTCGCCGTCTCGGCGGCGAGCGCCGGGTCATAGGGCATCCCCGGGCGAAGCAGCACCTCGCGCTCCACCACCCATTCGCGGGTGCGGAGGTGCAGCGCGTTCGCCGCCCGGGCCGCGAAGCTCGTCTCGTCGGTATCGGCGACATCCTCGCGGATGATGTCGAGATGCTGCACCACGGGAATGCCGGGCTGCGGCGTGGCCTGCGCCACGGCGCGCACCGACAGCAGGGACAGGATCGCCGCAGCGCCGAGCCGGCGTGCGATCACCCGCCGAGTTCCGCGAGCAGCGCCGGGAGCCCGGAAAGAACCCGGTCGGGAATGATGCCGGTGCGGGCCACGTCGTCGGGGGAGAACTTGCCGGTGGCGATGGCCCAGGCGGTGAGTCCCGCCTGCTGCGCGCCCTCGACATCCCCGTGCAGGTCGTCACCGATCATCACGATGCTTCGACGATCGTCGGTCGCGACGCCGAGCGCCCGGACGGCGGTGTCATAGATGGCGCGCCCGGGTTTCCCGGCCAGGAGCGCGGTGACACCGCTGGCATATTCGAGCGCGGCGACGAACGGTCCGACGTCGAGCACCAGCTGGTCGTGCCGGCGATACACCCGGTCGCGGGAACAGGCGATGAGCTCCGCACCGTGCCGCAGGAAGTCGAAGGCCTGCTGCAGCAGCGCGTGGTTCCAGCGCGCGCCCAGGTCGCCCACGATGACGGCTGTCGGCTGCTCGGGACGCCCGGCGGTCCACAGGTCGAGGCCGGTGAGGTCGACCAGCGTCTCCTCCGCCAGGAATGCCACGGCGAGCCGGTGGCCCCGTTCGCGTGCGAGTGTCGCCGCCGCGATGGGCGCGGTCACGATGTCTGCTGCGGCCACGTCGATCTGCATGGCGGCAAGGCGGTCGACGAGGGACTGACGGGACCGGCTTGTGGTATTGGTGACGAAACGGAGGGGAATGCGGAGCGCGCGCAGGCGCGGGACCAGCTCCCGGGCACCCGGCAGCGCCGAGTCGCCCTGGTACAGCGTACCCTCGAGATCACACAGGACACCGGCGGGGCGCACGCCCAGCCCTAGTACCGGCCGAGGTAGCGCTCGATCTCCCAGGGGCTCACGTAGGCGTTGTAGGCCTCGATCTCCTTTTCCTTCGCCTCGATGAACCGCTCGGTGATGTGCTCGCCCAGCGCCGCCTTCACTACGTCATCCTTTTCCAGGTATTCGATGGCCTCGTGCAGGTCGCGCGGCAACTCGTCGATGCGATACTTCCGCCGGTCACGATAGGTCATGCGGAAGATGTTGCGGTGGACCGGTTCGCGGCATGTCATCTTCTGCTCGATGCCGTCGAGCCCCGAGGCGAGCTGCACGGCGAGCGCCAGGTAGGGGTTGGCCGATGGATCCGGGAGCCGGTTCTCGCAGCGGGTTCCCACGCCGCGCCGCTCGGGAATGCGCACCAGGGGCGAGCGGTTGCGCATCGACCAGACGACGTTCACCGGCGCCTCGAACCCCGGCACCAGCCGCTTGTAGCTGTTCACCAGCGGGTTGGTAATGGCGGACGCTCCGCGGGCGTGCTGCAGGAGGCCCTCGATGTACTGCAGTGCCACCGCGGACAGCTGGTTTTCCGCCGCAGGATCGAAGAAGGCGTTTTCGTTCGGGCCCCGGAACAGCGACTGGTGCGTGTGCATGCCGCTGCCATTGACACCCTGGATCGGCTTCGGCATGAAGGACGCGACGTAGCCATAGCGATTGGCCACCTGGCGGACGACGAGCTTGAAGGTCGCGAGGTTGTCGGCCGTCACCAGGGCGCCGGCATAGCGGAAATCGATTTCATGCTGGCCGGGCGCGACCTCGTGATGCGCGGCCTCCACCTCGAAACCCATCAGCTCCAGGCAGTCCACGATGACGCGGCGGATCTCCTCGCCCTTGTCCACCGGACCCAGGTCGAAGTAGCCGGCCAGGTCATGGGTGAGCGTCGTGGGGGCACCATCGGCGGTCTTCTCGAACAGGAAGAACTCCGCCTCGCAGCCCGCCATCATGTCGTAACCGAGTTTCCGGGCCCGCGCGATCTGTCGCTTGAGGGTATGGCGGGGGCACCCCTCGAAGGGCGACCCGTCCGGCACGTGAATGTCGCAGATGAGGCGGGCCACCCGGCCGCCTTCCTCGTCGAAGGGCAGCATGCGGAACGTGGCGGGGTCGGGCTTGAGGAGCATGTCCGACTCCTCGATGCGCACGAAGCCCTCGATCGACGAGCCGTCGAACATCATTTCCCCATCGAGCGCCTTCTCGAACTGGCTCGGTGGGACTTCGACGTTCTTGTTGACGCCCAGGATGTCGGTGAATTGAAGCCGGAGGAAATCGACCCCGAAGCGCTGCGCCAGCTCGCGGATGTCACCCTTCCGCGCGCCGGTCAGGTCGCTCGGAAACCCGTCGAGGCTCGGTCGGTCACCGCGTGCTCGTCCCAGTCCCATGGCCCCTCGCGTTCAGCGGGTCAGGCCAGGCTGTCGAGCAGCAGCCAGAGCTCCGCAGCGCTGAATTCGTTGAAGCGGTGAATGATGTCGTTGTCGGTCCACTCGGCGAAGATCCAGCCACTGGTGCGGCGGTGCTCCGCCTGGTCCACGAAGTGCAGCCTTCCCTGCAGCGAATTGTGGCGCAGGGCCGTTCCACGTGGATGCGGACGAGTCTCGAGATACACGGTCCAGCGAGAACTTCCGCGTTCCAGTTCTCCCAGGCTGCGGCCCAGCGGAGCGTCGGTCAGTGCGGGCTCAGGCGGGTTCCGGGATGGTTGCAATGACCCTCCAGGCGTGCTTGGTCACGGGCGATCCATCGCTCTATACCGTAATACGGTGCCATGGGAGCCGCCAGCGGTTACATTGCCCGCCCGTGTCCGCCTCGCCCGTGGTTCCTGCCTGTGCCATCTGCGGCGCCGATGCCCCCGGCCGGTTTTGTGACCGCTGTGGTGCGGCCGTGGTGCAGCGGTCATGCGCGCACTGCGGCGCGGCGCTGTCGCCCATTGCCCGCTTCTGTCATCGTTGCGGCCAGCCGGCGCTCGGCACCCCGGCCAGCCGGGCGCGGCGTGACACGCGGCAGCCCTGGTTCGTCGCGGGCATCCTGATCATCGCTGGCCTCTCCTACATCGCGTTCAAGGGCATCAATCGCAACAGCCCGCCGGAGATCGCCAACATGGCGAACGCCGGCAATGCGCCGCCGGGGTCACGCAGTGCCGCCGACGCGCAGGATGACGACGCCGGCAATACCGGAGCGGGAGCGGCACCGCCCGACATTTCGCAGATGTCGCCGGCCGAGCGATTCAATCGCCTGTACGACAAGGTCATGCGCGCCGCGGCCGCGGGCGACCAGGCGACCGAGAAGCAGTTCGCCCCGATGGCGATCCTGGCCTACGGGATGCTCGATACACTCACGGCAGACCTGCGCTACCACGCGGCAGTGCTGTACGCCGAGACGGGGCAGGACAGGATGGCGCTGGCGCTGGCCGACACCATCCTGGCCCAGAACAAGAACCATCTCTTCGGCTATCTCGTGCGCGGGGAGGTTGCGGACCGCCACCGGGATGCGACGGCCTTCGCCAAGGCGCATAGGGACTTCATGGCGCACTACGATGCCGAAATCGCCCGTCGTGACCGACCGGAATACCAGGAGCACCAGCCGGTGATCGACGAATTCAGGAAGAGGACGCCATGACGACCACGATTCGCGTCGCCCACAGCCCCGACTCCGACGATGCCTTCATGTTCTATGCTTTGGCCGAGGGCAAGATCGACACCGGCGACCTGCGGTATGTGCACGAATTGCAGGACATCGAGTCGCTCAATCGACGGGCGCTGGGCGCCGAACTGGAGGTGACCGCCGTCTCCATCCACGCCTACGCGTACCTGGCCGATCGCTATGCCCTGCTGTCGAGCGGCTCGTCGATGGGTGACGGCTACGGTCCGCGGCTGGTCGCGCGCACACCGGCGCCGCCAGACGTCCGCGGTGCGCTGGCCGGAATGCGGGTCGGCATCCCGGGCGAGATGACGACGGCCTGCCTGGCGCTGCGGCTCTTCCAGCCGGCGGCGGTGCGGGTCGTGATGCCGTTCGATACCATCGAGGCGGCCGTCGCGCGGGGTGACGTGGACGTCGGGCTCCTCATCCATGAGGGACAGCTCACCTACCAGGATGAGGGGCTGCACCTGTGGGAGGACATGGGCGCCTGGTGGCTGCGTGAGACAGGCCTGCCGCTGCCGCTCGGCGGCAACGTGGTCCGGCGCGACCTGGGCCCGGAGGTCATCAACCAGGTCGCGCGGGACCTGCGTGCCAGCATCGAGTACGGGCTCGCACACCGGCGGCCAGCACTCGAGCACGCGAAGCAATTCAACCGCGGCATCGGGGATGAACGCACCGACACCTTCGTCGGCATGTACGTGAACGACTGGACCGTGGATTACGGTGCGCGTGGACGCGAGGCGGTGCAGCTGCTGCTCGACCGCGCCGCCGCGGCCGGCATCATCCCGCGTCGCATCGTCGTGGAGTTCATCGACGGGATTTCTTGACCGCCTTTCGCGCTTCCCCTAGCTTTGCTTCGCCAAAGCACTTACGGCACCGGAGGCGCATCAATTGACCCTGCCAGCCAGTGATGGGCAATCGACCATTCTCGTGGTGGACGACGAGGAATCGGTCCGCGCCGCCATCGCACGGCAGCTCCGGCTCCAGGGCCACACGATCCTTACGGCCGGCTCCGCCGCGGAGGCCCTCGACATTGTGCGGCGGGAAAAGGTCGCCGCGATCCTGCTCGACACCCACCTGCCCGGCACCAGCGCCATCGAACTCGTTCCGGCGCTGCTCCAGCTCGAACCCAGCCTCGCGATCCTGATGCTCACCGCGGTGCAGGACGCGACCACTGCGGCGCTGTGCATGCAGCGCGGCGCCATCGACTATGTGACCGAGCCGATCGACCTGGACCACCTCACCCGGGCCGTGACGCGCGCACTCCAGCGCCGCCACAAGGTGCTCGAGGATAACCGGATCGATCGCTGGCTCAGCGACGAGGTGCACCAGCGTTCCGTCGAGCTCCGCCGGGAACAGGAGAATCTGGAGCGCCTGTCGGTGGCGACGCTCGAGGCGCTGGTGAACGCGCTCGAGGCCAAGGACGCGTACCTCCGCGGTCACTCGGCCAGGGTGGCGGACCTGAGCGCCGGTGTCGCGGCCGAACTGGGGCTGTCCGATGAGGACGTGGAGATGATCAGGACGGCGGGGCGCCTGCACGACATCGGCAAGATCGGCATTCGGGAGGATGTGCTGAACAAGCAGGGGCCGCTCACCGATGATGAGTATGCCCACGTGAAACAGCATGTACTCGTGGGGAGCCAGATCCTGGCGCCGCTGGTGCATTTGCGGGACATCATCAGCTTTGTGCGGAATCATCACGAGCGCTGGGACGGCTTCGGCTACCCCGATCGACTGAAGGGCGAGGCTATTCCGCTGGGCGCGCGCGTCGTGGGAGCGGTGGAAATCTTCGACGCGCTGACCACGGCGAGACCGTACCAGGAGAAGATGCCGCCGGAAACGGCGGTGGAGCGGATGCGGGACCTGATCGACACCGTGGTGGACGAGCGGATTCATTCGGCGCTCGAGGCCGTGATCAAGCGCCGGGCGGCGCTGACGTTCCTGGACGACTCGGAAGACTAGGAGACCGGGGGCGGGCGCCCCCGGTGCCGGGTTCAGTCGCCGGAGGCGAGCCGGGACAGCGCCTGCCGCACGGCATCCGCGACGGCCGCGTCGCCGCCCGCGGTGCGGAAGGCGGGATGGTGCTCGTCGAGCATGACCTCGACACCGGGCGCCACCACGATGCGGCGACAGAGACTGCCGCGCTCATTGCCCGGGACCGGCGTCGAGAGCCACTGCTGCATTGCACGGCCCACCTTGCCCCTCGCCTGCCCCGCAGGACGCAGCAGCGGCAACCGTTCCGGCGACGGCAACGCAACCCCGAGCGCCGCGGCGACTCGGCGCTCGATGACATCGCCGGTCATTCCGGAAAACTCGGCTGACAGCGTGTCGAGGGTGGCCCCCTCCATCTGGCGCAGCTTGATCGCCAGGACCTGCAGGAGGTGGCGGTAGCCATACACCGCCGCCGTCCCGCGCCCTTCCGGTGCACTCACCAGTCCGCGCGTCACATAGAACCGGATCGTGCGTTCCGTGGGCCGGGCTCGGGCCGCCGCGTTGAGTGGGACGACATCGGATGCCTCGAGCACCGCCGCCGAGACCGCGGCGAGGTCGCGCAAGCTCCAGGGAGCAAGCGTCCGATATTCGCGGAGCACCGCGAGCGGTTCCGCCGCGGGAGGCACTGCCTGAGTCGCGAGGCCCGCCGTCATGCGACCATCACGGCATTGGGGCGCAGAGCGGCACGATGAAGCACGGGGCGCCGGAACGGCGCAGACATCGAATGGACCAGGGGAATCTCCACGGATCCGCAGTGGAACCGCCAACACCATGTGATCGATGAAAAACAGTATGCGTGCCCGCACCGCGCGCGGCAAGAGTGCCGAATTGGCGTGCGCCGGTCCGCGCGCGGATGATGCCGTGGCGGAATCGCGGCCGCCCTACTATGGCCCATGCGCCGCGGCTTCACGCTTCTCGAACTCCTGCTCGTCATTACGCTGATTGGCCTGCTGTCCGGGCTTGCGTTCCCGCGGCTCGCCGGTGCGCTCGACGGTATCCGCGCCGGGCAGGCCGCGTCACGAATTGCACTGGCGCACGAGCGGGCGCGCGCCCTCGCCCTCGGTGAACAACACACGGCGGTGCTGCGCGTCACCCCGGATTCCCTCACCGTGCTCGTGAACGATTCAGTGCGCTGGGGCCTCCCGGGACCTGCGAGCGACGGGGCCACGCTCTCCCTCGGCGCAGCGCAAACTCCATACGCGCCAAACGGGTTCGCCCTTGGTGCGGCGAACACTACCTACGTGGTGCAACGCGGAGTGGCAAGAATCGAGGTGCTCGTGTCGCGACTCGGGCGGGTCCGGATTGTCAGGAGCGCGGAATGACGATCCCGTATTTTCGGACCTTGTGCAGCAGCGTGGAGCGGGAAATGCCCAGCAGCAGCGCGGCCTGTCGCTTGTTGCCGCGCGTGTGACGCAGTACCTGCGTGATGTGGCGTCGTTCCGCTTCATCCAGGGAGTCAGGCGTCACCGGCGTCGGCGGGATCGAGCAGCGAGCGCAGGGTCGTCCCATCGAGCTCCGGCGCACGGAGGTCGACTACCACGGCGTCGAACCCCGGCTCTGCCAGCGCTGCAGCGCCCGCGGCACCACTTTCCGCGCCAGCCGTCTTGTGACCGGCGGCGGTCAGGGCATCCATCAGCACGCGGCGTCGAGCCTCGTCCGGCGACACCACCAGCACATGAAGCGTCATGATCCGTAACCTACAGCACCACCCGCACTGCGCGCCCTCAGTACAATCCCGGAAAAACGGAAACGGCCGCAGAGCCCGGAGCCCTGTCGGCCGTTCCCCATGCTGACTACCCGAAGTCGGAGCGTTGCCGCCGCCGTTCTTCTCCCGTCGGCCATCGGTGACTGATGCGTCACTGTAGGGCTCGCGCGGGGCTTCGGCTTCCATCCCCAGACTGGATGGCCATCCTGCCTGGTTCATCAACACGAGCGCTGCGAGTCGGATCGGGTCGCGGACCAACCCTTCGCACTGCATCCCGAGGCGCCATATCGGGACGGATGAAGCGCGCGACTGGCTTCACCTGTTCGAGCCGGCTTGATCACCGGGATCGCTGGTCGCCATGCCCTTGCAAGCTGTGGCAACCTCCCCCGACGCGTCCGCTCGAACCCGCCTTCAACTCGCTGCCGGAACCGAGTTCCGCTGCGCTGCTGTCGGCGCGTGAGACTAAGCTATGGTATTGGAGAAAATGGCGCAAGTGCCTGATTTTCTTCGGCTTACGCCACTCAACGATGTGCACGTTGTGGAGAGCTAAGCACTGTGCAGAACGTCACCTGCCCGATCCGTCCACACCGTGTTGACGATGTTTACACGGCCAGGCAGGCTGTCCACCTGACCCTACTGATCGAGCGGCGAGGCGCCGGCGTTGAGCATCGGGCGGTACTGGATGTCCATTCCCTGGGCAAACGCCTTGAGTCCGGCGGCGTATTCGCGGAAGCCTGTCATGATCGGCGTCGCGCGCGCGTTGCCGTAGTCGCGAATCTCCTGGCCCTTTCCGGGCTTCGCCAGCGGCACGTACGTGGCGAGGCACTGATCGGTTGGCTTCTGCAGCTGAGCCATCGACTGGAGCATGTCCTTCTGCGCCTTGAGCTCGTCGGGATCGGTGAACTGCAGGGCGGACAGTTGCTCGATGGAGTGCTTGCGCTGCCGTTGCACGGCATTGCAGCGATCCACTACCGTGGCAGCGCGGCTGACGAGAACCGCGGCCGAGGTGGTCGTGATGTCGGCGCTCAGGGAGGACAGGGCCCCGGTGGCGACCGACACGCTGTCGCGCAGGATGGAAACGGCGTTCCGGGCCTGCAGCTTGGTGGGAGACAGCTTTTCCGGCACGTACACCTGCGGAATGCTGCCGCTTCCCTTGGGCGGAGCCGGCTGCTGTTGCGTGGGGGCCGGGGCCGACTGGGCGCCGGCCAGGGGCGCCACGCCGAGCGCGAGGCAGCCGGTCAGGAACAGGGTTCGAGTCATTCGTAAAAGATAGACGGTGGGCCGCCCGGAATGTCAGGCAGCCCCGGGCGGGCTAGGGCGTAACGGAAGGCGGTCCGTCGACCTTCACGACCCAGAGTCCCGAGTTCATGTCGGGGGCGTAAATCAGCCCGTTCCGGTAAATGGCGCCCCAGGTCAATGGCGCGTTGGGCACGTGCCCCTTGCGCATCCCCGGTTGCGACGTGCGCAATCTCCCGTCCCTGCTGCTGCAGGTCGCCACGCAGCTCGCCCGACACATCGAGAATCCGCAGTCCACCCTGGTAGTCGCCCAGGTACAGGGTATCGCCGGCCACCCAGACATTGTGCGTCCCTCCGTCGCGCGGCTCGTACCAGGCAACGATACGGGGGGCCGTGATGTCACTGACATCTACCACGTGGAGCCGGCCGTAGGCACGGCCCAGGCCAATGCGGGCCGAGATTTCCCACCGGCTTCGCCGAAAAAACCTCGTCGCCCAGGAAGACATAGCGACCGCTGCGCCAGGCCGTGTGCGTGCCGCGGATGAAACCGGGCCCACCCACCGCCTCGACATCGCGATAGAGCGCATTGAGGTCGTACTTCAGCTGTGAGACCAGCTGGGGATTCTCCGGACTGCCGCCCTTGATGCCGTTTCCGACATCGAGAATGACGAGCCCGTCATTCCAGTAGCTCAGGTACGCCAGGCCGTCCTGCACATCGATGTCGTGCAGCATGCGGCCCGCTTCCGTGCGCGGGACCTCCCAGCGTGCCACCTGCGAGGGATGATAGGGGTCGCGGATGTCGATGACGCGCATGGACCCGGTCGCATCGTCCGTCAGGAAGACATAGCCCCGGTAGATGAAGGTGCTGTGCACGCCACCGGTCACCGTCTCGGTGAACTCGGCGATCTGCTTCGGGTGCGCCGGATCCTCGAAGGAGAGGATCACGATTCCGTTCTTGCGCGAGCTGGCGCCTTCGCGGGTGAGTACGCCGAACTTTCCATCCTCGGTGGTCATCACGTCGTTGATGACGCGGGCATCGACCATGACGGAATCAGTCATCACCGGGCTGGCCGGGTCCGCGAGATCGACCGCGTAGAGCCGATCGCCGATGGTGCCGAGGTAGCCATGACGCCCATCGGGATGAAGCCAGAACTCGGTCGTGGCCATCAGTCCGCCAGGCAGGCGTCCTACCACTGTCGTGGGCCGGGTGACCTCGCGTGGGTGGACGGTCACAGTCGCGTCGGCCGTGCGGCCCGCGAACGAGGCGACGACGCGATAGGTGCCCGCCTCGCCGGCCACAAAGCCGCCGTCCTCATCCACACGGGCCACACCGGGGCTCACCAGGAACTCCGGCAGCACGTCGGGCACTTTCTTTCCGGCCGCGCTGCGCGGGGTAACCTGGAAGCGCACGACATCCCCGGTGCGGACCGCCGTGTCGGCGGGCTCCAGCACGAGGGTCGCGACCGGGTTCGCTTCGACGACCGAGGGCAATGCCATGCTGGCCGCGCCGGCATGCGCCGTGAGGGTCGCATGCCCGGGGCGAATCGCGGTCACCCGTCCATCGGAAGAGACCGATGCCACGCCTGCGGCGTCGCTGGTCCAGGTGACGGGATCGTAGCGTCGATCCCCGTTGCCGGCGTACGGCGTCGCTGCCAGGGACAGGGCCTGCCCGACGTAAAGACGCCTGGGCGCGGGCGCGATCGCGATGCGCGCGGCGGGCGGCGGCAGGATGGTGACCCGGGTAAAGGTCGTGGTGGGCCGGCTGCCGCTCACGCTGGTGACCGCAGCCACCCTGAGGCTTCCCGTGGCGCCGGCCGTCACCAGCCCGTCTTCGCTGATCCGCCCCTCGAAGCCGGCACCTGCAACAAACCAGTGCGTGGTCGCCCCGGTCAGGACGCGACCGCCCGAGTCGTAAGCGACAGCGCGCAGCCGGACAGTATCACCGGCCTGGACCGCCACGTCCCCCGGATCCACCTGGACTCGGGCGATCGGGGAGGGCGCCCGGGTCGCCGCCACGGGCGGCGGCGGGGCGACCGGCTGTTGCACGGGCTGTTGCAGCATGAGGATCAGAGCGAGCATTATCCAATGTACCTCTTGCCAGGGGGTCCGATGCTTGACCGACGTACGTTCGTTCGCTCACTCGCCGTCACCGCGCCTGCCTTTTCGCCCAAGGCGATCCGGTACCTGCTGCAGGCAGAGTCGGCGGGCACCGGCGCGGGCGGGCCGGATGACGAGGACTACTGGGCCCAGATCCAGCGATCGTTCGATTGCGATCGGACCATGATCAACCTGAACAATGGCGGCGTGAGTCCGTCACCCACGGTGGTGCTCGACCAGATGATGCGCGACCTGCGCTTCAGCAACGAGCTGCCGGTCGAGCACATGTGGCGAACGCTCGAGCCGCGGGTGGAGTCCGTCCGGGCCGGCCTGGCGGCGCAGTTCGGCTGTGATCCCGAGGAAATGGCGATCACGCGCAATGCCTCCGAGGCCAATGAGACGATGATCCTGGGCCTCGACCTGCGCCGTGGGGACGAGGTGATCGTGACGGACCAGAACTACCCGCGCATGCTGACCACCTGGGGCCAGCGGGCGCGGCGCGACGGCATCGTGGTGAAGACCATCAAGTTCGACGTGCCGCCTCCCTCGAGACAGTACCTGGTGGATCGTTTCGCCGAAGCCATCACGCCCAATACCCGCGTGATCGAGGTCACCCACATCACCAACCTCACCGGCCAGATCATGCCGGTGCAGGAGATCGTCGCGATGGCGCGGCCCAAGGGCATCGCCGTGTTCGTGGACGGCGCACACGCCTTCGCGCACTTCCCCTTCACACGCGACGGGATCGACTGCGACTACTACGGCACGAGCCTGCACAAGTGGCTGCTGGCGCCGATCGGGACGGGATTCCTGTACGTGCGGAAGGAGCGCATTCCGGGCCTCTGGCCCATGATGGCCGCTCCCCCGGAAATGAATACGAACATCAGGAAGTACGAGGAGATCGGCACGCACCCCGCCGCCAATCACAACGCCATCAGCGTCGCCTTGAGCTTCCACCAGGCGATCGGCCCCGACCGGAAGGTGGCCCGGCTGCGGTATTTGCGGGACTCATGGGCCAAGCCGCTGCTGGCGCAGAGCGACCGGGTACGGGTGCTGACACCTCTCGATTCGCCCGACAGCGCGGCGATCGGCTTCGTCACCATTGCCGGGCTCGACCCCGCGAAGCTGCAGGCATGGCTGCTGAACCAGCATCGGATCGTCACCACCTTGATCGTCCATCCCCAGTTCAGCGGCCTTCGCATCACGCCCAACGTCTACACGACGCCGGGCGAAATCGCGATCTTCACCGACCGGGTCTCGAGCGCCATCCGGACCGGCCTGGCCTGACCGGGTGCAGGCTCTTGCAGTCCGCAGGCCGCACGGGCGGATTGACAAATGTCACCGCGGCCGGAACCTTAGATCATGCTGTACTGGGCGTCAGCAACTTCTGGCTTCCGCCGCGCCGACGGGCACACCGCCCGGACGGCGCGTTTTCGTTGGGAGGCCGGCCACTCCGACCGGCCGCAGTACCGGAGCCATGTGCTCCATTGAACCGAGGCTGTTCCGATGGCGACGGGCAAGGTGAAGTGGTTCAACGATGCGAAGGGTTTTGGTTTTATTGCGCAGGACGGCGGCAAGGACGTGTTCGTCCATCACACGGCCATCCAGATGGATGGCTTCCGGTCGCTCGCCGAGGGAGACCCGGTCGAGTTCGAGATCGTCGAGGGGCCCAAGGGCCTGCAGGCGGCCAACGTACGCAAGGCGTGACTTCAGGGCGCATTCCTTGCACGTACCACCTTACATCCTGTCATCCTGGGGTATCGCGTGGCCCGTAATCTCTCGTGGCTCGTCCTCCTGTTGTTGCCGACTGCCGGGCAGGCCCAGGCGGCGGCACCCACGGATCCGCTGGCGATTTTCGGCATTCCGGCCGGTGCCCCGATCAAGGTCGTCGCCGAGACGATTGCCGACCACGATGGTGGCCAGTTGCATTGTGACCGCTCGAAGGTCGATACGCGAGTGGAGGAGTGCCGCGCGACGCTGACGGTCGCCGAAGCCGCCGAACCGCTGGAACTATGGATGTCCGCCATCGACAGCGTGACGAGCGTGCTTACGGTGGCCGGCAACCTGGCCCCGGATGAGCTCGACCATCTCCGGAGCCAGTTCGAGAAGCGCTACGGGCGGGTAAATGCCAAGGCACAGAATTCTCAGTGGATGATGCAGTGGGTACGGCAGGGCAACATGATCCGCCTGACGTGGCACGCCCAGCAGGGCGCCAAGGCGGCGTCGGTCTCACTGGTGGACGGCAAGGTCCTTGACGCCTGGCAGGCGCGGCGCGGCACGCCGCAGAAGCAGCCACCGCCGCCCGCCGGCAAGAAGGCGACGCCACCTGCGGCCAAGCGGTCCACCAAGCCGCCGGCAGATACGGCGACCGTGCAGGGAATCGAACCGACGCCGGCGCACTAGCCGGCCAGTCGCACCAGGAAGCTTCCTTCGCTCGCTTCCAGCTCGAACTCGCGCACGACCGCTCCAGTCCTGCTGCAGCGTCCGGAGCAGTGTGCGCACCCGGGTTCGCACCGGCGCACCGCCGCCCGAACGGCCCCGTCCCGTAATGATTCGCACCGTCGCACCCGGGCGCGCCCTTCGCTGCGCCTGCAGGAAACGCTGCGTATTCGACTCGGCATCGAGCACACTCTGCCCGTGCAGGTCGAAGGTCGCCGCGACGCCGGAGTAGTTCATGAGCAGCCTCGAACGACAAGGAGCGACCAGAAGATGGTCAGTGCAGTGCAAAAGTTGGTGACGGGGATTGCCATTCCCCGCACCGGGAAGTAGCCTCCCTCCCGATGGTCATTCTACCACCGCACGTTATCCGCGCGGTCCCGCTTCTGCGCCTGCTGCTGCTCGTCGGGCTCGCCGGCTGCGGTCGCAGCGAACGTCCCATCTATATCGGCGTCACTGGTTCCTTCACCGACCCCATCGGCGAACCGATGCGGCGCGCCGCCCGGCTTGCCGTCGAGGAAATCAACGCCCGTGGTGGCGTTCGTGGCCGGCCCCTCGCCCTGATCGAGCGGGACGACTACGCGAATCCCGACTCCGCGGTGCGAGTGGCCGAGGAGTTGTACGGCTCGGAAGCCGTGGCGGTCGTCGGTCACCTGTTTTCCGGCCCGACGCTCGCGGCCGCGCCGATCTACAACGGCGGCTCCAAGCCGGTCGTGGCGCTGTCGCCCTCGTCGTCAGCGCCGGAAGTCAGCGACGCCGGTCCCTACATCTTCCGCATGTGCCCGAGCGACCTGGCCCATGGTGCAGCACTCGCACGCTGGATCACCGATCGGCTCCAGTTCAAGCAAGGCGCCGTCTTCTTCCTCGACGATGACTATGGTCGCGGCATTCGCCAGGCCTTTACGTCCAGCCTGAAAGGCCGGGGAGGCCACCTGGTCGGTCTCGAGCCGTACCTGGGAACGGCACCGGAACTGGGGCCGCAACTCGAGCGGCTGGCCAAGCTGCAGCATCCCCAGTTCCTCTTCGTCGCCGGCAATCGTCCCGACGCCGAGGCCATCCTGCGCGGTGCGCGTGCCCTCAACATCCAGGTTCCGATGCTGGGCGGTGACGGGCTCGAAGGCATCGAGGATGCGGGCCCCGTGGCCGAGGGCACGTACGTGAGTGCCGCGTACCATCCGAGCCTCAACTCGCAGGCCAACCGGAAGTTCGTTGCGGCGTACGCGGCCAAGTATCCGGACTCGCCGGTTCCGAACCAGCCGGCTGCCGCGACCTACGATGCGGTGAACCTGCTCGCGCGGACCATCGAGGAGGGCGGCCCCAATCGCGAGGGCGTGCGTCGCGCGCTCGAGCGGGTCGGACGGGGCAGTGCGCCCTTCGAGGGTGCCACGGGTCGGGTGGCATTCGATTCCCTGGGTGACGTGCCCGACAAGCAGGTCTACATCACCGTGGTGCGGAACGGCGCGGTTCTCCTGGCCGGTGGCCTCTGATGCTCGGCAGCCTGCGGAGCCGCGTCCTGTCGGGCATGGGCCTGCTGCTGGTGCTGGTGCTGGCGCTTGCCCTGCTGGCGGTGAACACGATCAGCGCGCTCGACCGGCTGGTGAGCGGACAGCTCAGCGCGATGCTCGAGATCGCGCAGGTCGGGAGCGGGCTCGTGTCCACCTCGAACGCCCAGGTGCGCGCCGCCGAGCAGTACCTGGTGCGCCCATCTGATTCACTGCGCACAGCCTTCATTGCGCACGGCGATTCGGCCTATTCCTACCAGCGGCGCTATCAGCAGCTCACGTCCCTGGGCAACAGCGACCGCATCATCCTCAATCGCATTGCCGATGTGCAGGCGCGGATCGAGGTCGCATACGGGCGTGCGTTCGCCTTCACCGACCTGGGCAAGCCGGAGGACGCGCGCACCGCGGCAGAGCAGGCGCGAGCGCCAGCCATCACGCTGACGGAGGACGTGCAGCGACTCTCGGATTCCCAGTCGAAATCGGCGCTTCGCAGCCAGCTGGACCTGCAGCGGCAGACCCAGCAGCGGCGCACGATTCTCTGGCTGCTCTTCAGTGCTGCGCTCGCATTCGGCCTTGGCACGGTGGTGGTGGTGGTGCGCGCGATCGACCTGCCATTGAAGAAGCTGGTGGGTGCGGCGGATCGTTTCGGTGCGGGCGACCTGCGGCCGCTCGACCTGGGCGACATGCCGACGGAACTGGGCCGCCTGGCGCAGGCACTCGACCGGATGCGGACGCGCCTGCGGGGGCTGGTCGAATCGGTCATCGGCGAGGCCCGGGCGATCAGCGCGAACGCGAGCGACTTCTCGGCCATGAGCGAGCAGCTGGCTGCCACCAGTGGTGAGATCTCGACCGCCATGGTCCGGGTAGCCGACAGCGCCGAGCGACAGGCGAGTGGCATGCGGGCGGCGGACCAGTTGCTGGTGTCCCTGCGCGAAACGGCCGTGGGCAACACGGCGGCGGCCCGGCGCGTGGTGGATGTCGGCGACCGGATCCGGCGCCTCGCCGAGTTCCATCGCGAGGACGTTTCGGGCGCGGGACGCGCGCTGCTGGACGTGCGCGAGGTGGTCCGGACCTCGACGGGACAGGTCCAGACGCTCTCGCGGACCTCGCGGGCCATCTCCGATTTCATCGAACTCATCAAGCAGATATCGTCCCAGACCAACCTGCTCGCGCTCAATGCGGCGATCGAGGCCGCGCGAGCCGGCGAACACGGGCGGGGATTTGCCGTGGTGGCGGAAGAGGTGCGCCGGCTCGCGGACTCGAGCGCACAGGCCGCCGAGGAAGTGGCCCGGACGGTGTCGCAGATCCAGCAGCAGATGGCTGAGGTGGCGAGCACGATGGACGCGGGATCAGCCAAGGTGTCGGGCGTCGAGACCGTCGCGGGAGCCGCGGCGCATGCCCTGGAAGAAATCGTCGGGGCCGTCGAGGGTGTCCGCAGCGCCGCCGAGGCGGTGGCGAAGGAAGCCAACCGCAACGAGCAGATCGTTTCCGCGCTGGGTGAGCGGACAGCGGAGGCGGGTTCAGCGGCAAGCGAAAACGCCTCCGCCAGCGAGGAAGTCACCGCGGCGGCGGAGGAACAGAGTGCTTCGACTGAGGAGATGGCGGCGGCCGCGGCGGAACTGCTTCAGGCGTCCAATCGCCTGGCGGCCCTGGTCACCGAGTTCCGGGTCTAGCCCGGAACCGGGTCAGCGCTTCTTCGCGGGAGCCTTCGGCTTCTTGGCCGCCGCCTTCACCGGCTTCGGCGCACGGTGCGCCTTCGCCTTCGGTGCCGGCTTGGCCTTCACGACCTTCTTCTGCGGATTCAGCTGCCGATTGTGAATCCGCTCGGCATTGCGGTCAAGCCGCTTCTGGTCGGCAGAACGCGCCTCGGCGAGCACGCGCTCCCCTTCGTCGTTCCCCAGCAGGTTCCGCCGGATCGCAAACTTGATCAGCTCATCCGCGTCGGAATACTGAAAATCCTTCAGGCGGACCGCCGCGCGAATCATGTTGATGATCGCGTCAGCGACCGGGCTCCGCAGGACGTTTGCGATGCCCGGGAGCGTCTCCATCAGGGTCGTGATCTGCGAACCGCCAAGCTCTGTTGCCACATCCACCTCCGCGCCTCAGGCGCGGTTCGGGGAGGTACGGCGACACGACAGTGTCGATTGGGCGGCAACGTATCACAGGGCCTATTCGGCGTCAAGCAGGACACAGGGGTTTGCTAGTAGTGCTAACTACAACTACTATAGTGTCCATATTGGCGTGACACTGTAATCATGGTGGCGCAATACTGTCGCGACCTATTAGGAAAAATGCGGGTAGCGGATGGAAATTAACCGGGTAGATTCATTCCGCGCGGCGAACTGCGGTATCCGCCACCACGCCGCTCGGAGGATCTTTCCGTGGGTCGCAGGGGAATCAAGGAATATCGAGCACCGGAAGCGCTGTTGCTTATCTCAGCCGATCGAGACCTCCAGCCGCTCGTGTGCCCGACTTGCCAGACGACAACTGTTCAACGTACGCCGCGCCGCCCTGGGGATCCCGCGATCCCGTCAGGACGGGTCACGCTGATGTGCGGCGAGTGCGGCAGGACTGCGGTCTATATCGACCGGGCCCTGAGCCGCGAATCGTTCCCCGAAGCACCTCGCCTGATCTGATTCCTTGATGGCTCTCGCCCGGGCAGGCCACCAGCCTCCCGGGCTGGGACCTCGTGTGCCTGTGCCAGAAACCCCACCGACCTCCGCCAGGCCGGCGGGCTCTGGGGCCGTGCTCGCCGCTGTCTTCTTCGATCTCGTCGGATTCGGCATCGTAGTTCCGCACCTCCCCTGGCCGCAGGTCGATATACCAGCAGTGGGCTGCTGATCGGTGCGGTCGTCGCCACCGACTCGCTGCTGTCGTTCCTCCTGGCACCGAGCTGGGGCCGGCTGAGCGACCGCATCGGCCGCCGTCCGGTGATCCTGATCGGACTGGCCGGCAGCGCGATCGCCTATACGGTGTTCGGCCTGTCGGCCAGTTTGGCCGTCCTCTTCCTCGCGCGCATCCTGAGCGGGAGCGTCGGTGCGACGGTCAACGTGGCCCAGGCGGCGCTTGCCGACATCACGCCGCCGGACCAGCGGTCTCGCGCCATGGGCCTGATTGGCGCCGCGTTCGGGCTCGCGTTCATTGTCGGTCCGGCCCTTGGCGGAATTTCGAGCCGCCTCGGTGAGCAGGCACCTGGATTGCTCGCGGCAGGCATCTGCTTCCTCAATCTGGTGGTCGCCACATTCACGTTGCGAGAGAGCCGGGAGCGACGCGAAGTGGCGTGGGGCGCGCGCACGCGCGTGCCTCCATCGGCGCTGCTCGTCACATTCGCCACGACGCTCGCCTTCACCGCGATGTACGTGGTCTTCCAGCAGTTCAGCACCCAGGCGCTCGGACTCACCCGTGCTGGCATCAGCTACGCGTTCACCCTGGTGGGGCTCGTCAGCGTGCTGGTGCAGGGGCGCCTGGTGCGGCGCCTCGCGCCTCGAGTGGGAGAACTGCGGCTGGTGGCGTGGGGTGGTGTCCTGATGGCGATGGGCCTTGGAGTGCTGCCGCTGCTGGCCTCGCTCCCGCCCCGTGGCGCGCTGCAGGTCGGCGGTATCGGCCTGGCAGTGATGCTCATCAGTGCCGGCTTCAGCCTGGCCGGGCCCTGCGTGGCGGGGTTCGTCTCGCGTACCACGACGCCGGACGATCAGGGCCGCGCGCTCGGAACCCTGCAAAGCATCGGGTCAGGTGCCCGCATCGTGGGACCGCCCCTGCTCGGCGTCCTTGCCGAGCGCGGCGGATATGGAGCGGCATTCGGCATATCGGCCGTGGCCGGCGCAGCGGCAGCGATCGTGGCCGCCGCATGGCGACGGAACGCCCAGGCGCTGCGCCCTCCGGAGACGGCTACCTCGGTACCGAGAAAATCCGGCGCCAGCGAATGTCAGTGAAGAACGGCAGCGAGCGCCAGCTGTTCGCGTTGTAGCTGTAGTAGATGAACATCGGTGTCCCGCGCACGTTGGTGCGCGGCAGGAATCCCCAGTAGCGCCCGTCGTACGAGCTGTCCCGGTTGTCCCCCATCATGAAAAACGAATCCGCCGGCACCACGATCGGGCCCCAGTTCTGCAGGTCGGGGTGATAACCGTCCGCCGGGCGACCCGCGAGGTGCGCCACCTGCCACGCCCGCATTTTTTCCCGCATTTCAGGTTCGGCGAGCTGCGTGGGCTGCGCATGCACCGCGTACGGCTCGTCGATGTGCTGGCCGTTGCGGATGAGCATTCCGCCTTCCATGGCGAGGGTGTCGCCGGGCACGCCGATCAGCCGCTTCACCACCTTGAGGTCGGGATCCTCGACCGAGTCGAACACCAGGATCTCGTTGCGATGCGGCTCGCGTACCGACGGCAGCTTCTTGTGCACGATCGGTACTTCGGCCCCGTAGAGCAGCTTGTTCACGAAGAGAAAGTCGCCCACCAGCAGCGTGTTCTCCATGCTGCCGGACGGGATGCGAAACGCCTCGAGCAGGAAGGTCCGCAGGAAAAACCACACCACGAGCGCCACCGCGATCGACTTGCACCATTCCCAGAGCCACGCGTTGAAGCCCTTGGAGCCCGCGCTGGGTGTCGGCGCGGCAGCGACCCTGGGAGCTCTTTACTTCAGCCGGATTGGCCATCATTCCCCTGCTATCAAGTGTTCAGGTGCCCGGCCGAAAGATAACCACCACTTCAGCCCGCCAGCGCCGCCAGTACCTCGCCCGCGTGACCTTTCGGCTTCACCCTGGGGAACACCTTCTCGACCCGTCCGTCCGCGCCGATGATGAACGTCGTCCGCAGGATTCCCTGGTACTTGCGGCCATACATCGACTTCTCGCCCCACGCGCCATAGGCCTCGGCGACCGCATGGTCCTCGTCGGCGAGCAGTGGAAATGGCAGCTTGAACTTCGCCTTGAACTTGCCGTGCGAAGCAACGCCATCGGGCGACACGCCGAGCACGACCGCACCGGCGGCCTGAACCGCCTTCCAGTTGTCCCGGAACTCGCATGCCTCGACGGTGCAACCGCTGGTGTCATCCTTGGGATAGAAGTACAGCACGACCTTCTTGCCCTTGAGATCGGCCAGGGCAATGGTGCGCCCGTCGTCCGTCGGCAGCGCAAACGTCGGCGCCTTGCTGCCAGCTTCGAGCATTTTTCTCCTCGCTGTGATTACGGCATCGCCGCAGTGGACGGCTGGATGGCGCTGCGAACTCGCGCGATCGGATGCGGCTCCCGCGTACTCAACACGCGGTCCAGCAGGTTCCAGGTGCCCACGCCATCCTCGGATGCCGGCTCCAGCAGGTAGCTGGCCAGCGTGCCGAGCGGCTGGTCGGTCCGCACGAGGTAACTGCCCGCGGCAGCCTCGTACGGCGCGGCCGCGGTCCAGTTGCCTTCCACGCGAACCGCGCGATGGCCCTCGAACACGAAGGGCTGCGCCACGATCGAATCTACCCGGAATCGCTCTGCCGTTCCCTGCCACGGGGCCGTCAGCCGCTCGACCACGATGCCCTGCTGCACCAGCAACTGGGCGACGTCGGGCAGTGACGCCGGCACGAGGTACGCGATCGGCCGGGCCTCGCGCCGCGATGCGGCGAATCGGTCGAAGACCGGCATGCGCACCGTGCGGAATTCGCCGGTGTGCTGCCGCCGCGCGAAAGGGCCATCGCCGTCGCCGACAGGCCTGGTGATCTCGGCAATGACCGGCTGCTCGGTGGGCGGCGCGAGCACGGAGCGGACCGTGACCGAGTCGGGGCGCTGCAGTGATGACTGCCGGACGAGCTGCACCATCCGGCTCTTTTCCGCCGCCGCGCGGGTGAGGATCTCGGAGACGAAGGCATACGTGGAGCTGATGCGCCGGGGGAACGGATCGTTGCTGTACGCCTCGCTCAGGATGGCCATGCGCCCGCGGAGCCCGGTCCAGTTGGTGCCGAATCGCGGCCGCGCGTCGTATGTCTCCCATCCCTGCGTCAGCGAGTCCGGCATCTGGTTGCGGAAATTCCCGTACCAGAAAGTCTCCAGCCCGTGGCGGGTCTTCATCCGCTGGCGAATCGCGGGCAGGAACTGCTCGCGGATATACGCGTTTGCCGGCGTGTCGTTCGGATTCAGTCCGGTGGCATACGTCAGCGCGTAGCCATGATAGCTGCCGTTGGTCGTGTGGAGGTCGATGAAGAGATCCGGCTGCCACGCATCGATGAGCCGGCGGCGCCGCGGGTCTCGGGCGCCTCCATCTTCACGTAGTCGCGATTCAGGTTGAGCAGCAGGCCGGTGGTGTTGCGGCCCACGATCGCCGGTCCGTTCTGCCCGGGCCGGTTTACGCTGTCGGGCGCCCACGCGTCGTTGCCATCGGGATTGTAGATCGGCACGACGAGCAGCACGAGGCTGTCGAGCAGCGGGCGCAGTGGACCGAAGGCCAGGTCGCGCAGGACCATCTGCGCCACTTCCTTGCCCTCCACCTCCCCTGCGTGAATGTCACCCTGCAGCCAGACCACCAGCCGGCCGGACGCGTGGGCATCAGCCGGTCCCTGTACGCCGGGCGCCGCAGCGACGATGAACGGAACACGCCGGCCCTCGGTCGTGGTACCGAGGGTACCGAACTCGAAGGGCGCACCACGGTGCTGCAGCGAATCGAGGAAGCTGATGACATCGCCGTAGCTCGAGGTCTGCCGACCGTCGGTGCGTTCCGGCGTGGTCTGCTGCGCCGCGAGTCGGGTCGACAGCAGCAGGAGGGCGAGCAATCCCGGGCGCATGCTCATTCGCCGGTGCGGATGATGGTGCGAACCGGATCCGGGAAGTTCGTGTCCACCGAGAAGACCTCCTCAGGCACCAGGAATCGACGACTCGGTGCCGGAATGATCAGGGGCGTCATGTCCCCCTGATCCAGCACGGACTGGAACAGCGGGTCGGTCAGCAGGCGGGACGGCTCGCCCGCCTCGATGAGATGCTGCAGACCTGTGGCCGGGGTGACTCCCGCACTCACGGCCCCGGCGATCAACGCGCGCGACATGAGGTAGCCGGTGACGTGCGGATCCTGCTCGTTGCCGTCGAGGCGCACCCGCTTTTCGGCTTCACTCATCCCCACGAGTGGATAGCGGGACACGATCGGCGCCAGCACCATGTCGGTCCACACCTCCGCGATGCCCTCGACCAGCCAGGGATTCACGCCAGGCAACACGACCTCGCCGCTGTCCGGCGCGGCCATGACGGCCTGGTCGAATCGCCAGCCCTCGGCGAGCAGGTGACCCCATTCGTGCAGCACGGCGCCGACCGCCAGGAGCGGGACGTAGCTCGGCTCCACGGCGATCGCCTGACGCGCTTCCAGGAAGCCGGAGCTCGATTCGGCGGCATGCTGCTTGACCGAGACGACACGGAAGGTCTCGGCCCGGCGTGAGAGCAGCAAGTCGTGCGTGCCGGGCAGGTCCAGCAGCTGGAGCAGCCCGAGCGTTGCGGCCGTGCCGTGACGCGCCACCCATTGCTGCGCGCTCCAGTTGAGCGGCACGGCGAGCCGCGCCGCGCTCGCCGGGCTCGCGCCGTATCGCGGTATGGCTTGCGGCAGTCCAAACTGCTCGGAGACGATGGCTGGTGTCTCGAGCGCACGGCCGGCATCACCCGGCATGACCGCCATCCAGGTCGAACGCACGAGTTCGACCGGCGAACGCAGCGTGCTTCCCGGCACCCAGCGCGATCGCAGCAGGAAACCGACTGCCTGCTGGTGCCATTCCGCCGCCTCCGGATAGGCATCGAGCAGGACGGCGAGGGCACGACCCGATGCCGGTTCCCTGGCCGCGGCACCGAGCAGGAGGCGTGTCGCAGTCGTCGAGTCGGCTGCGCGCAACAGGAGCACGCGCTCCAGGGCGCGGGGCACGTTCGTCTCGGTGACGTCTCCCGAGTCGGGCATCCAGCCGGCGGCCTGGAGTGCCGGGACGACATCAGCCCACTGCAGCTGGCGCATGCGTCGCCGCGCGATCCCAAGCGCCGCTGCATGCAAGTCGAGCCGCCACGTACCGGACGGCCGGAACAACTGATCGAATTGCATTCGCGCCGTGTCGCTCGGCAGCGCGGCGCGCAGTTGCTCCATGGTCCGCTGCACGGCGGCGAGCATCGTGGTGCGCTGTTCCAGCCCGAGGACGCGCAGCGGGCCGATCTCCTGCAATGCGGCGCCGTCGAGGGGCGTCACTCCGCCGCCCCGCGCCAGGGAGTCGTACGTGCCGACGAGGTTGGCCCTCGCGGCCTCACGCTGAGCGGCGAGAGCCAGCGTCCCCGGCAGCACGGCGCGATCACCGGCAACCCCGCCCACCATCTGCCGCATCCGGAACTGGGGAGTGACGGGATAGAACTCGATGGCGGGATTCAGCGGCTCGGCTGACCAGCGCCCGGTCCGTCCACCCTCCACGGTCACGTCCCCCGCGAGGCGCGTCGGCGCCCTCGAGAGTTGCCCGGTGAAGGACGCACCGCCATCGCTGGGCACGACGAAGTGAAGCGTTCCGCCACTCCACGACACATTGATGAGTTCGACCGGGGGTCCTGCGTGATTGGAGAGCAGCGCGCGCCCGCGCAGGGCGCGGGTCGAGTCAACGAACGTGAGCTCGCCGCTGAGCGGAGACGGGGTGATGCCGGAAACCTCGATGCGCCACCGGCCGGTGATCCGGCCCGGCGTCGCCGGTTCCTGCTGCAGCAGCGCGCCCAGGGCCAGAACAACCATCACCGGTCAGCGTCCTTCCGTCACCGCGGGCTTGGGGCGTTCCACCATCTGTGGCGCGACCGGTGAACCCTCGCCCAGTCGTTCGATGCCGCCCACGACCACCTGTTCACCTGCTTCCACGCCGTCGACCACCTCGACGAACCCGGGTGAACGGACCCCGAGCGTCACGTTGCGGCGCGTCGCCTTCCCGTCCTTCACCACCCACACGACCGTCGTGCCACCCTGCAGCGATACGATCGCGTCCTCGGGAATCACCACGGCGTTAGGCCGCTGGGCCGTGGCCAGGCGGACCTCGACGAACATGCCCGGCTGCAATTCGTGCTTCGGGTTGGGCACCAGCGCCTTCACGGTGATGGTCCGGCCAGGCAGCATCACCACCGGGTCGATGAAATCCACCGTGCCGTTGAAGGTGTGGCCCCGAAGCGCCGCCACCTGAAATGCGATGGTCTGTCCGCGACGCAGCTGTGAGGCATAGCGCTCGGGCACCTGGAAGCCCACCCGCTCCGGGTCCACTGTCTGCAGGGACGCCAGACGAGTCGAAGTCGTCACATAGTCCCCCAGGCTCACGTAGCGCTGTCCCACCACACCACCGAACGGCGCGCGCACCGTGGTGCGTTCCAGGCGCACCTTGAGCAGGTCGAGCGAGGCCGACGCGCTGCGTGCCGTCGCCTCGGCCCGCTCGAGGTCGGACTGCGACGAAGCCTTCTGCTGCATGAGGTCGCGCGTACGGGTCAGCGACTGCTCGGCCAGGTCCCGGTCCGCCTCTGCCCGCTTCACCTGGGCCTGCAGTTCCGCATCGTCGATGCGGAAGAGCGCCGTACCCTTGCCGACCTCACTGCCCTCGCGAAAGAGAATCTCGAGGATGCGGCCCTCGATGTCAGGACGGAGCTCGATGGCCTGCACGGCCTCCACCTGACCCGTCGCCGCGATCGCGTCGATCACCGTGTCGCGCCGGGCGACGGCGACCTCGACCGGCATGGCCGGCATCGCAGCTGCGCCCGCGCCCGCGCCCGCCTTCGGTGCCTCGCCCTTCTTGCAGGCGCCGATGGCTGCCACGACCACGAACATCAGTCCCACTCGCCGCCGCATCATCACTGGTATCTCCCCACGAGAAACTCCTGTCCGGTGATCGCTTCGAGGCCGGCAAGCGACAGGAACAAAGCGTACACCGACTGCGCCGCATCCGCCTCCGCCCGCGAGAGCTGGAACTGGGCTTCCAGCAGGTCGAGAATCGTGTTCGCGCCGCTCTTGTACCGGAGCTCCTGCACCCGGTACGTCTCGCGCGCCGCCACCACCTCTACCTGGGTAAGGTCCACTGCCTCGCGCGCGATGCGATACGCCTCGGCCGCCTGTGTCACGTCCCGCTGCGCCGCGCGCTCGAGGTCGAATCGCACCGCGCGCGCCACGTTCAGCGTGGTCTTCGCCTGCTGTATCGCGATCTCCCGCTGGCCCAGGTCCCAGATCGGGAGTGACACCACCAGCGAGATGGACCCGACGCCGGTGGCCGTGGGCGGGAAGTTGCTGTCGAACTCGGTCCAGCTTGCCTGCAAGCTGAAGGTCGGCAGGTACTGGCCTTCTTTTCCCTTGAGCTGGTACGATGCCGAGCGCTCGAGCGCGCGCACCTCCCGATACTGCGGACCCTGCTCCAGGGCCAGCTGCGTAAGCTGCGCATCGGTGTAGGCGAGGTCCGGCGGAAGCAGACTGTCCGTCACCTGCGCATCGACCGCTCCGTTGGCGCCGATGCGCCGGCCCAGCTGCAGGCGGTTGACCTTGAGGGCCAGCGTCTGCCGCAGGAAGTCGAGCCGGGCCTGGGTCAGCTCGAGCACCAGCTGGAGCGAGTCCGTCTGGACCGTGGCGCCCGAAACCACCCGCGAACGCGCGACGCCCAGTTGCTCCTGGGCACGGTCGTACCGACTGCTCGCCACCCGGACCAGCTCGCGACTGATCAGCACGTTGAGGAAGTCGCTCTCGGTGTCGAAGATCAGCTGGAAACGGGATCGTTCCGCGTTGGCCGCCGCCGCCTCGACCTCCGACTTGGTGAACCCGAGGTCGGTGACCTTCCGGACGCTGAAGAGCTCGTACGCCGCGGTCGCCTGCGCATTCACCGCGTTGCTGGTCGGCTCCCCGATTCCGATGTTGAAGAACGGCTCGCTGTACCTGGTGGCGGCGAGACTCACGGACAGGGATGGCACGATGAACGAGAGTACGGCGGCACGCCGCCCCCACTCGGCATTGTCGAGACGCCCGGCCGCGCGCACATATCCCGGGTCCACGCCAGCTGCGCGACGGATCGCCTCGGCAAGCGTGACGTGGGGCAGCGCCGAGTCGGCCGGCACGATGTGCACCGGGATGGGCACCTGCAGGAGGAGCGCCGCCGCGAACGCGATCATTCGGCGGTCCCAGCGAGCACCGGCACCGCCGGATCAGCAGGCTGGGGAGAATGCTTCCGGGTTCGGGCGCGTTCGAAGAGCAGCCACACGGTCGGGACCAGGTACAGCGTCAGGATGGTGGAGAAGAACACGCCGCCGGCGATGGCGTAGCCCAGCGGGCGACGGCTCGTCGCACCGGCGCCGAAGCCGATTGCAATCGGCAGCGCGCCGGTGATCGTCGCGACCGATGTCATGAGGATCGGCCGCAGGCGGATGCGACCGGCCTCGGAAATGGCCTCCAACGGCGTCAACCCGCGCTCAATGAGCTGGTTGGAATACTCGACCAGCAGGATCGAGTTCTTGGTCACGATGCCAATCAGCAGGATCATCCCGATCTGGCTGTAGAGGTTGATCGTCGAGCCAAACACGAGCAGCGTCAGCAGCGCTCCCGTCACGGCCAGCGGCACCGCCAGCAGCACGGTGAACGGGTGCACCAGCGACTCGAACTGCGAGGCCAGCACCATGAACACGACCAGCAATGCGAGGCCGAATGCGAAGTAGAGCGCGTCGCCGCTTTCCGCCAGCTCGCGCGACTCGCCGGCCAGCCGCGTCGTGGCGCTCCGTGGCAGGATCTTGGCGGCCACGGCGTTGAGCGAATCGAGCGCCTCGCCGAGCGTGAAGCCCGGGGCCAGGTTGGCGGTGAGCGTGAAGGAGCGCACCCGGTCGAAGTGGTTGAGGCTCTGCGGCCCGATGCCCTCCGCGACCTTCGTCACCGCGCTGAGCTGCACCAGCTGGTTGTTGCGCCCCCGCACGTAGAGACCGCTCACGTCGCTCGGCGTGGCGCGCTCCGAGGGATCCAGCTGCACGATCACGTCATACAGCTTGTTGTTCTGGGTGAATGTGTTCACCCGCCGTCCCCCGAGCAGGGTCTGCATGGTGGCGGCTACTTCGCGCACCGGCACGCCAAGGTCTTCCGCGCGATCGCGGTCGAAGGCGACCGTCAGCTCGGGCTTGTTGACGCGGAGGTCGGTGTCGACGTTCACCAGGCCCTTGATCTGCCGGGCCCGGGCCACCAGCGAGTCCATGGTGGAGCCCAGCTGGGCGAAGTCGGTCATCCGCACCACGAACTGCACCGGGCTGCCGAAGCCGCCAAAGGCGGGCGGGTTGTTCCCGAAGATGAGCGCGCCCGGAATCGCGAAGTACTGTCCCTGGACCTCACCTATGACCTGCTGCACCGACCGGCGCTTCACCTTGTCGTCCAGCATGGTGAAGACCATGCCGCGACTGGGTGAACCCATGAACCCGCCGACCACGCTGAAGTAGCGATCGACATCCTTGGTCTTGCCGAGAATCGACTCCACCTGGCGCTGGTAGCCATCGGTGTACTCGAGGGTCGATCCCTCGGGTGCAATGACGATGGTGATGAAGAACGAGCGATCCTCCGGCGGGACGAATTCGCGCTTCAGGTTGGTGAAGACCAGGACCGCCACCAGGACCGACACGCCCGCGATGGCAAAGGTGACCCAGCGATGCCGGAGCACCCAGCCGAGCGAGCGGACATAACCGCTGGTGACGGCGTTGAACCCTGCCTCGAACCGGCGGAAGACGGGCCCGTGACTCTTGGGCACCCGGAGGATCTTGGCGCAGAGCATGGGCGTGAGTGTGAGGGCCACGAAACCCGACACGATCACCGAGCCGGCCACTGCGATACCGAACTCGTTGAACAGCCGCCCGGTGTTGCCCTGCAGGAACGCCAGCGGGGTGAACACCGCCACCAGCGCGATGGTGGTGGCAATCACGGCGAAGGCGATTTCGCGCGTGCCGTTCGTCGCGGCGACCTCCGGCTCCTCGCCCAGCTCTTCCTGGTGCCGGTAGGCGTTCTCCAGCACGATGATGGCATCGTCCACCACGATGCCGATGGCGAGCGTGAGCGCCAGCAGCGTGAGGTTGTTGATGGAGAACCCGAGGAAGTACATCACGGCAAACGTGGACACGATCGACACCGGGATGGCGAGGCCGGGGATGATCGTCGAGCGCACATTCCGCAGGAACACGAAAATGATGACCACGACCAGGAGCGCCGCGATGATGAGCGTCTCCTGTGCCTCGAGAATGGACCTCTTGACGAAGGTTGACCCGTCGTAGGCGATGTCGAGGCCGACCCCTGGAGGCAGGGCAGCCTCGATGCTGGGCAGCTCGGCCGTCAGCGCGTCCGCGACCTTGATGAGGTTGGCCTTCGACTGCCGCACGATGCCGATGCCCACGGTGGGCGTGCCCTTGTAGCGGAGCGCACTGCGCGTATCCACCGCCCCGAGGTCCACATGGCCCAGGTCCTTGAGCTTGACCAGCTGCCCGCCCTGGCTCGCGACCACCAGCTCACCGAACTCCTGCGGCGTCTTGAGCTCACCCAGCGAGCGCACGGCAAACTCCCGTCGCGTGCTTTCGATGCGACCGGCGGGCAGCTCGACGCTCCGCGAGCGGATCGCCTCCTCCACGTCCTGCACCGTGAGCCCGCGCGCGGCGAGCTGGGCCGAGGAGAGCCAGACCCGCATGGCATAGCGACGCTCGCCGGCAATCACCACGCTGCCCACGCCCGCGACGCTCTGGAGCTGGGTCTTCACGATCCGGTCGGCGATGTCGGACAGCTGGAGCAGGGAATAGTTTGCCCCGTTGAGGGCCAGCCAGTAGAAGGGCTGGGCGTCCGCTTCCTGCTTCGCGATGACCGGCTCGCGGATGTCGAG
Source organism: uncultured Gemmatimonadales bacterium (assembly GCA_963846945.1). Lineage (GTDB taxonomy): Bacteria > Gemmatimonadota > Gemmatimonadetes > Gemmatimonadales > GWC2-71-9 > JAGGAG01. The sequence goes on from CAWJXX010000008.1 coordinate 284,911, forward strand.
CGGGAGCAGTCCGCGCACGCGCGACACCTTGTCCCGGACATCCTGCGCCGCGTCGTCGACCGGGCGATCAAGGGTGAACTCGAGCGTGATGTCGCTCGACTCTTCGGTGCTCGAGCTGGTGAGGGTGCGGAGTCCGGGAACGGTGCTCAGTTCCTCCTCCATCACGTCAGTCACCGCGTTCTCCATGACCTGGGCATTGGCACCCGGCAGCGTCGTGGAAACCGAAATGATGGGAGGGTCGACGTCGGGATATTCGCGTACCGAGAGCTTCTGGTACCCGATGATGCCGAACAGCACCAGGGCCGCGCTCAGCATGCTGGCAAGCACGGGCCGGCGGATGGACAAGTCCGAGAGAATCATGGCATCTCAGGCAAGGAGAAATCGGGCCGGGCCGGGCCGGCCGCCGAACGCCATACGGTGTCGGAGGGACCGGCGGTTTCAGCCAATCCGCTATGCTTCACGGACACAGATGGTCCCCCGTGGTACCGGAGTACGCGCCATGGCAGTGAAGCTCACGTCCCGCCAGTTGCAACAAGTCCAGTTCCTCGAGACCCTGCCGCCCAAGTTCCAGCGCATGGCCGGCGTCATTGAGCAGTTGGGTTCGTCAAAGGCCGACGACAGCGGTGTCCAGGGAATGTGCCGGACACTCAATGAGGTCAAGGCAAACGCCCAGGCCTACGGCCTGGCCGGAGTCGCCGATGCCGCCGGAATCATGGGCACCATGGCCCGGCGCGGTGGTGGCGTGCAGATGAAGGTGCGGGGGCTGCGGGAACTGCTGGGTACCCTTCGCGCCAACTTCGAGGGCGCACTCAAGAAGGCCAGCACGCCGGAGCGCGAGGAGCCGCTCAACGAGGCCTGATCCGGCGCCTCAGCTCGCTTTCTTGCCCAGCACCCTGTCGATGACCGGGCCGGCCATCAGCAGGATCATCGCGTTCACCAGTCCGCCAACCACCAGCGTCACCAGCGTCAGGGCACCGATAATGGCGCTGGCCCCGATGCCGGCGAAGATCATCCCGAACGTGTTCATGGCATGTCCTGAAATACGGTAGGCGGGAACGGTAGGGCGGCTGCGGCGGAAACGGTAGGGGGCGGTCAGCCTGCGGCGGACAGCGGCTCACGCAGCGCGCGCAGGGCCTCGGACCGCACCGGCTCTTCTGCCTCCCGCGAGATTCGCTCGAGCGCCGCACGGACACCCTGGCCAGGGATTTGTGAAAGAGCCCGCACCGCCTCGAGGCGCTGCTCCACCGAGCATCCCTTGCCCGTCAGGAACGAGCGCTTCACCAGTGCCATGCGCGAGAGCCCCGTCAGGGCATCCGGCGTTCCGAGCAGCGCCAGGCTGCGGACGGCGGCCTTCCACACCTGCGCATCCCGCTCGTGCTCCAGCAGCGCGAGCAGTGGCATCGCGAATCCGAGAGCGCGCCGGCGTCCGATCGCGTCCACCGCTGCGAAGCGGGTGGACGGCGACGGCGACGCCAATGCGATCCGCATGCTGTCCACGACTTCGCCCAGCGGAAACTCCGCCAGCGCCTGCACGACAGCGGCCCGCACTCGCTCATCGAGGTCGCTCAGGCGCCGCTTGAGCGGATCGATGGCCGCCGGGTTTCGCAGCCGGCCCGACAGCTCGGCCGCGTGCCGTACCTCGTGCGCCGAGCCGCCCAGCAGGTATGGCAGGACCATCGGATAGATCTCGGGCATCCCGCCCATGACCTCGAACAGCAGCCGCCGCGGCCCCACGGAGTCCGCCTCCATCAACACCTTGAGCATGACTTCAGCGGCATCGAGGCCGCCCCAGCGCAGGACGGCGGCGGCTTGTGGTGCCTCGACCGGATCGGCCAGCGCGAGCCGGACAATGCCTTCGTAGGCGGGGGCGGAAAGCGCGCGACGCAACAGGATCGACTGGCGTCGCCGATCCTCGTACGGCACCACGGGCAGCATGTTCAGCTGGGCCGAGGCAAGCTGGAGGACGGTCTGCCACGATTGCTCCTTCACCGCCCGGGCAAGGCGCTCCTGGATCTTCTGCACGTCCGCGGCAACATGCTTGACCAGCAACAGCCTGCGCTCACCGGTCACCCGCCGCTCGCTCCGCCGCCGCTCCTGTCCCCGATAGCGCACGCCCCGAAGCATGTCGCGCCGGTCGTGGCTCAGGCGCCGATCACCACCGTCGCGCGGAGGCGAAAACTCCTCCTGGCCCCCGTTCATCAGGGTGAGCCCGTTCCGGCCCCCCGTGACCTGCTCCAGCAGCTGGGCGTCGACGTGGGGCGTGGAGAGAACGGGGGCACTGTCGTGCGCGAGGGAGCGGGCGAGGCGAAGGAGTTCTTCCTCCTCGACTCCCGGTGCAATCCGGATGACGTCCACCTGCCGCGCCAGCAACCGGCTCTTCAGGCTGAGCGGCTGGTCCTCTCCCGACAACTCGACACCAGCCTCGAGCCGGACCGGCTGGCTGTTGGCAATGGCAGTACAGGTCTCGAGTGCAAGATCTTGCGCGGCGTCATTTGCCGGGTCGGCGCGCAGAAGCGCCACCAGGTCGCCGAAGCGCTGGAAGAAGAGTTCGTTGGGGGAGATCGGCCAAGTCATTGAATAAGAGTCCTTGCCCAAGGTGCCACCGTACTGTCACGATGGCAAGCCAGTAACGACACGAATAACGACACGGTGCGGGACGCACCTGCCCTCCGCAAAGTGACGGAGTTGTAAGAATGGACGGCGCGGCCTTTGTTTGGGTTCGTGCAGACCCCCGTCGCGCTGGCCACCGCGCTTGAACTCGACGCCGCGATAATCCAGGCCGCCATCACCCTGGGCCTGGCCGTTCTCTGTCTTTTCCTATATCACCGCTACCACAAGGGGTATTTCGCCTGGTTCGCCACGGCGTGGGGACTATATGTCCTCCGACTGGGGGCGATCATGGGCTTCCTGCTGACCCGCAACTGGACCTGGCTGTACTGGCATCAGGTCATCACTGGCTGGACCGCCCTGGCCCTGCTCTGGTCAGCGCTGGTGTTCTCCCGGCAGGTGCGCTGGCGGCCCGTCTACCTGGTTGCGGGTCTGTTCCCGCTGCTCTGGTCCTATATCGCGATCTACCAGCTGGACAATTTCCTTCTGGCCGCCGGGCCGGCGGTGCTTTTCCTCAGCCTCGCCACGCTTTGGACGGGGTGGGCGTTCCTTCGCTACTGGAGGCTGGTCGGATCCACTGGAGCCGGAATCCTCGCGTTTGCCTTCCTGCTCTGGAGCATCCACCACCTCGACTACCCCTTCCTCCGGGCACGCGGCGCCTGGGCCCCATGGGGGTACTACCTGGACATCGCTTTTGTTCTCGCCGTGGGCGCCGGGATCATGATCCTTGTACTCGACGACCTCGGTCGCGGGCTCCGCGCGCTCACCGACCTGTCGGGCGAACTCCAGCGCCGGGGACGGGGCGACGTCCTCACCGCGTTGCTGGCGCGTCCGCTTACCCTGCCGGCGGTACGCGGTAGTGCACTGTACCTGCGCCAGGGTGGTCGCTTTGTCCGGGGCGCGGGGCAGATCGCGCACTGGGCAGGGCGACCGCCCGAGGCGGCAACCGCAGCCGCCCTGGATGCGGCCATGGGGACCGGGCGGCCGCAGGTCACGGGCGCGGGTTCATTCGGGGCCCGCGAGCGGGGCCGCCGGGACATCGCCTACGTCGCGGTACTGCCGGTGTTCACCGGCGCCGAGGCGACCGGCGCGCTGGTGCTGACTGGCGACGCGCGGGATCCCTTCACCGCGCTGGACGACGACTTCCTCCAGGCGCTGGGACGGCAGGTGGGCGCCGCGCTGGAGAATGCCGACCTCGACGAACGGCTGCAGGCCAGGACGATCGAACTCGGGCGCCTGTCGGCCCGCATGGTGGAGCAGCACGAGGAAGAACGCCGGCGACTGTCGCGCGAGTTGCACGACGAGACGGCACAGGTTTTTTCGGCGGTGAAGATGGAACTCGCAGTCCTTCGCGGTCAGGTGTCCGATCTCGTCGCCCCCCGGCTCGATCGCATGATGGGGCTGATCGATGAGGGGATCCGCGGGATCCGCAGCGTCGTGAACGACTTGCGCCCGTCGCTCCTCGACGATCTCGGGCTGCTCCCTGCCCTGCGCTCGCTGGTGGGCGAGTTCGGCAGGCGGAGCGCGATCGGCATCTCACTGGACGCGCCGGGCGCGCTGCCCCCGCTCTCGAAGGACGCCGAACTCGCGGTGTTCAGGGCGCTGCAGGAGGCGCTCTCCAACGTGGTCCGTCACGCTAATGCGAAGGCGGTGACGGTGCAGATTCTCGTGCGCGCCGGCGCGTTGCAGCTCGTGGTCGCGGATGATGGCACCGGGCCCGAGACGACTGACCCGACGATGCTCGAGCGGGAGGGCCACATGGGACTGACCGGCATGCGCGAGCGGATCGCCGCGCTCGGCGGGAGCGTCCGATTTGACGGACGACCGGGCACGGGTGCCCGGGTCGAGGTACAGGTACCGATTTCCACTGGGGAGGCAGCGTGAACGAGGCCCCGATCAGGGTGCTGGTGGCGGATGACCATGCGATGGTGCGCGAGGGAATCCGCAGCGTGCTGGAGCGGGAGACCGGCTTCCTCGTGGTGAGCGAGGCGACGAGCGGGAGCGACGTGCTGCCGCAGGCCGAGTCGTTCCAGCCGGACGTGGCGGTGCTCGACATCTCGATGCCGGGAATGACCGGGCTGCAGGCGGCCGCCGGACTTCGTCAGGCGCTGCCGCACATCCGCGTGCTCATCCTCAGCATGTACGACAACACCGAGTATGTGCTGGAGAGTGTGCGCGCAGGCGCGCACGGATACCTGCTCAAGGATGGCGCCGCGCAGGAGCTGGCAACCGCCATTCGTACCGTACTCGGCGGTGAGGCCTACTTCAGCCCGGCCGTGGCCGCCCGGCTCTCGGAGGCGGTCCGGGGTGACATTGCCCGCGAGCAGCAGAGGACCAGCCTCGACCTGCTGACCGGCCGCGAACGCGAGGTACTGGCGGGCATTGCGCGTGGCCTCACGAACAAGGAGATCGCCGGCGAGCTCGGCATCTCGCACCGCACCGTCGAAACCCATCGCGAAAGCCTCATGCGCAAGCTCGGCATTCGTACGGTGGCGGGACTGACCCGTTTCGCGCTCGAAGTGAAATTGGTGGAGGCGTAGTCCAGGTGCGGCGCCTGGTGATGGCCGGCGTTGGGCAGGCCCAGCTGGTCCTGCTCGAGGGTCTCGCGCGCGGCACCGTGAAGGCGGCAGAGCCCGTGCTGATCACGTCGTCCGCACTGTATCCCTACCCTGCCATGCTGCCGGGCTGGCTCGCCGGTCGGTGGGAGCCCGCTGACCTCACCATCGAACTCAAGACGCTGGCCGCGCGTGCGGGCTGCCGCCTCGTCGAGGACGAGGTGCGGCACATCGATACGGCAGCGCGACTGGTCCAGCTTTCCGACTGGTCGCAGCGAGGCGTATGACGTCCTCTCGCTGTCGGCCGCGCCCACGCCGAATCATCTGGACGTTCCCGGTGCCCGCGAGACCAGCCTTCCGGCCTACCCGGCGGTGCGCCTTCGCGAGGTCCTGCCCGCCATCGACCGGGTGCGCGGCGGCCTGGTTGGACGGGATGTCCGGGTCGTCGTGGTCGGTGCGGGACCCACGGGATTCGAAATCGCCTGCGCGTTGCGAGCCCGCCTGAAGCGGGATGCGGTCCCCGCCATCGTGACGCTGGTCGACGCTGGTCCGGACATCCTTCCGCGTCGCTCGGCCTCGACCCGCGCAACGGCAGTGAGAATGCTGCAGCGCGTCGGCATCGGCACTGCACTGGGTGCCGTGGTGACCGACGTGTCGAATCGCGGCCTGCGCATCGCCTCGGGCGCCGTGATTCCGGCCGATGCGGTCGTCTGGGCCGCGGGCACCACGCCGTCACCGCTCCTCGCGGAATCGGGGCTGCAACTGGATGACTGGGGGAACGCCCAGGTGGATGACACGCTGCGCAGCGTATCACATCCCGAGGTCCTCGTCTCCGACGCGAACGCGTCGCGGCAGGATCGCGTGCTCCGCCGCAACATTGCCGCGCTCTGCGGGGATGGATCGGCTCGCCTGAGTCATTACAGCCCGCCCCGGGAGACCTTGTGCCTGCTCGACGGTGGCGACGGGACGGGGCTTTTCTCCTATGGATCCGTGGCCACCGAAGGCCGCTGGGTGATGGCACTCAAGGAGCGCATCGACCAGCGATTTCTGGCCCGGCTTCAGCCTCCGGTGGCCGTCACGTAGATCTCGCTGCCACCCGCGCGGAATTCCTCCGCCTTTTCCGCCATGCCTTCCTCGACCTGACGCTCTCGCTTCCGCGCGCAGTTCCTGTGTCAGCTTCATCGAACAGAACTTGGGTCCGCACATCGAGCAGAAGTGCGCCAGCTTGGCGCCCTCGGCCGGCAGGGTCTCGTCGTGAAAGGCGCGCGCCGTCACCGGATCGAGTGCGAGATTGAACTGGTCCTCCCAGCGGAACTCGAAGCGCGCGCGCGAGAGCGCATCGTCCCAGGCACGGGCCCGCGGATGTCCCTTGGCGAGATCGGCGGCATGCGCGGCAATCTTGTACGCGATAACGCCGGCCTTCACGTCATCGCGATTCGGGAGACCCAGGTGCTCCTTGGGCGTGACATAGCAGAGCATTGCCGTGCCGTACCAGCCGATCATCGCGGCGCCAATGGCACTGGTGATGTGATCGTAGCCGGGGGCGATATCGGTGGTGAGCGGCCCCAGCGTATAGAACGGGGCCTCGGCGCACCATTCAAGCTGCTTCTCCATGTTTTCCCTGATCAGGTGCATGGGAACGTGGCCCGGCCCCTCGTTCATCACCTGGACGTCGAATTCCCACGCGATCTTCGTCAGCTCACCCTGGGTCTTGAGCTCGGCGAATTGCGCCTCGTCATTGGCATCCGCAATGCTGCCGGGCCGAAGGCCGTCTCCCAGCGAGAAGGAAACGTCGTACGCAGCCATGATCTCGCAGATTTCGCGGAAGCGCGTATAGAGGAAGCTCTCACGATGATGTGCGAGGCACCATTTCGCGATGATCGATCCGCCGCGTGACACGATGCCCGTGACCCGGTCGGCCGTGAGCGGGATGTAGCCCAGCAGCACGGCCGCATGCACGGTGAAGTAGTCCACCCCCTGCTCGGCCTGCTCCACCAGGGTGTCACGGTAAATCTCCCAGGTGAGGTCTTCCGCAACGCCACCCACTTTTTCCAGGGCCTGGTAGATCGGGACGGTGCCGATCGGCACGGCTGAGTTCCGGATGATCCATTGCCTGGTTTCGTGAATATTCCGGCCGGTGGACAGGTCCATCACCGTGTCCGCGCCCCATAGCGTGGCCCACCGCAGCTTCTCGACCTCTTCCTCGATCGTGCTCGCAACCGCGGAGTTCCCGATATTGGCGTTGATCTTCACGTGGAAGTTCCGCCCGATGACCATCGGCTCGAGCTCGGGATGATTGAGGTTGGCGGGAATGATTGCCCGGCCACGCGCGACCTCACTGCGGACGAAGTCGGCCGGCAGGCCCTCGCGCAGTGCCACGAACTCCATTTCGGGCGTGACCTCCCCGCGCCTGGCGTAGGCGAGCTGCGTGATCGGTCCACGGCCCCGATAGGCCGCGCGGGTCAGGGACTCGGGAATGAGGTCGGTCGGCACATCGTGGCCGATGCGCGTGACGTCGCGTTCCAGCACCCAGGCCTGACGCAGGCCGGGCAATCCCGCGCGGACGTCGTGGCCCTGCGGGCCGCTCGGATCGTACACCCGCACTGGAGCTTCGCCGCCCGACAGCACGATCTCGCGCATGGGCACTCGAATGCCGCCAGGACCCTCGACGTACGCCTTGCGCGAGCCGGGGAACGCGTCGCCAAATGCTGAAGTTGCCGGACTGGCGGGAATCGGATTGGTCGGCACTGATTACCTCCCTGCTGGATGCGGGGAGGAAGGCAGGAAGGGGAAAGCGTACTTCCCGGGACCGCCTCCCTCCGCCGGTGTAAACCGGATCAGGTTCCAAGGGACTGTCTCAACCCGGTGCGCATTTCCTCCGGGTACCCCTGGCGGTTGGCTACAAAGATGTGGACGCTCGGGGTGCACGGCAACATCGCGGGCCCGGACTGGCCGGGGACGGGAACTGGCGCAATACTTGTCCCCTGACCTTCCACCATCCCGGAGACTCGTGCCCAAGCTTCATCTTGCCGGCAGTGCCCTCATCGCCGCGATGCTGGCCGTCCTTGCCGGCAGTCTCGCTGCACAGAGCGCACCTGCACCCGACAGTCTGGGAGCATTTGGCGCGAGGGCCAGCGCTCCGCTGCTGCGGTTCACTGCCCCGGCCCCCGTCCCCATGGCCCGATTCGACACGACGGATACGCTTCCCTGTCCGCAATGCATGCCGAAGAAGCGTTTCTGGCTGGCGGCCGCCGAACTGCTGACCCTGCAGGTCATCCCGAACGTTTTCAGCCGGATCACCAAGGACGCGGAGTGGGCCAAGATTTCCTTCAGTAGCTGGGGCGACAACCTCACGCTCCCCTGGCAATGGGACAACAACGCATTTCTCAACAACCAGTTCTCCCATCCGTATCACGGCTCGACCTATTTCAACGCGGCCCGCAGCAACGGCTACAACTTCTGGCAGTCGGCGCCCTGGTCATTCGTCGGCAGCCTGACCTGGGAACTGTTCGGCGAGGTCTGGGCGCCGGCGCCCAACGACCTCCTGAATACCACGCTTGGCGGCATCACACTGGGCGAAATGCTCTACCGGGTCTCGTCCCTGACGCTCAAGAACGAGAGCCATGGCTTTGATCGCGTCATCCGTGAGGTGACTGCGGGTCTGATCAATCCGGTGCGCGGATTCAATCGCGTGATCACCGGCGATGCCTGGAAAGTCTCGCAAACTCCTCCTGACTGGCGACCGACTTCGGTTTTCGGCAGCGTGGATCTCGGCTATCGGCGTTTTGCCGCCAGCGACAACCTGCTGGGCACCGGCGCCCTCGACCAGGCATACGTGAGCGCCGAACTCGTGTACGGAAACCCGATCACCGACCTGCACAAGAGCCCGTTCTCCTACTTCAGCGTGCAGGGCGCGCTGGCAAGCAACAACGGCGGCGCGGGACGCCTTACCGAGCTGATCGTGCGCGGCAGTCTTGCCGCGAAGCCGTGGGGCTCGGACTCGAGCAGCCGGCAGGCGGCGCTGTTCATGACCTACGACTACATCAACAACCCTGTCGTCTCCTTCGGTGCTCAGGGTTTTTCCGGTGGCCCGGTGTGGAACCTGCGCCCGAAAAAGGGACCATACCTGCAGGCCGCGATTCTTGGCCGGGCTATGCCAATCGCCGCCGTCGGCTCGGACTACTACCTGAGCGCCGAAGGCCGGGACTACGATTACGGCATCGGTCTTGGGGGGAACGGTGCCGTGCTCGCCTATTGGCATGGCGTTGCAATGCTCAAGGGCGCCGCAAACTACGTATTCGTTCCGATCATCAGCGGCTTCCCCGGAACCCATCAGATCATGACCGCGGCGGCAGATGGACGCGTCTACCTGAAGGGGCGCCTGGGTATCGGTGTCGGCTATCTGCATTTCTGGCGCTGGAGCAACTACATCGGCCGGGCGGACGTCACGCGAACGGCCAGCGAGGTACGTATCTACCTGAGCACGGCCGTGCCGCGGTGGGGGACATGATGACACGCTTGCGTGTGGTACTCACGGCAGGTGCGCTCATGGTGCTGGCCGGGGCCTGCTCCGACTCGGTCATCCGGGAACTCGAGCCCGGGAACGACCAGATCGTGGTGAACCTGCCGGACTCGTTCACCTACATCGCCACCAATCTCGAGAATGTCAGCGACAAGGTCGAGTTCGAGTGGACCAACAGCGAACCGCGGTTGACGCTGAACCACCTGTCGTTCCTGCCCCATGGGTATGGCCTGCTGATCATTCGCGATGCTGTGGGTGTCGTGGTGGATTCCACCATTCTCGAATACCAGCTGGTGACGGAGAGCCGGGTGGGTGTCCCCGGCCCGTGGACGATCACCCTGATCTACACCGGTGCCTTCGGGCGCGCCCAGTTCTCGCTCGTGCCGCTTGCCGTCACATCCGCGTCTCGGACTGCCGGGCCGGTGTCCCCCGGCCAGCCAGAGCCCGGACCCGCTTCGGGCCTGATGCGGCTCCAAGAGGACGCCCGTGGCGTCTGCAGCGCGCGGCACCCGGCCGATCGACGCTGCCCCACCAGGCCAGGGCGCCCATCCACCCGGAGGTCCCTGAGCCTCCGCGTTAGTGCATGTCAGTGAACCAGTTGTCCCCACCGTGGCTCCGCAAGCACGCATTCGCCCGCAACACCTGATCCGGTCTGGCTCGGCTGATGCGTACCTCTGGGACAGACTTCCCAGGATGGACACCGCGATGCCGAGCGCCTTGATCCTCATTTCCGGAGTTCTCTGTGCCGTGCTTGCCGCCTATGGACGGCCAGGGACGGCTCCGGTTCCCGTGCATCGCCACACTTTGGGGAACCGGAACGCGAATCGACGGGTCTGACGAAAGCAATCGGGAACGTTGAAGCGGGAACGCTTGCTTTGGTGACCTGACACGGACCGAAGGAGCACGGACCACATGTCGTTGAGGCGCGGAGCAGCAACGCTCGCACTGGTGCTGGGAGGCCAGGTGACCGGCGTGCGTGCACAGCAGCCGCTCGACGACGTCCGGGTGGTGGCCACTGATGACATCCAGGATGTCGCCGTCACCCGCCGCGAGTTCGGCCAGCCCGTCATCTATTTCAATCCCACCCTGATCGAGCGCGTCGGCCCACTCCTCGGCGAATTCTTCATCGCCCACGAGTACGGACACGTCTTCTACAATCATGCGGGTGGCGCGCTCGCCGAGCAGGATTCCAGCCTGCAGGAAATCCGTCAGCGCCAGGAGCTCGAGGCCGACTGTTACGCCGCGGGACGGCTTGGGGTGAGCAACCGGGCATCAGTCGAGGCCGCAATCCAGTTCTTCACCAGGATGGGCCCGTTCACCCACGACCAGTTCCACCCCTCAGGCTCGCGCCGCGCCGCCAACCTCCTCGGGTGCCTGCCGCCACTCCCAGCGGACAGCAGCAAGCTCGAGCCGGTCGGCAGCACCACCGAAACGGATGCCACGACCATCCAGCTCGGGCCCGATGCGGCGGTGCGGCTGCGCGGCCTGGTGCGAGTGCGAATCGACGGTCGCGTGGTAGGCACCATATCCACGATGAGCACGACCACCCCCATCGTCGTCAAGCGCCTGCGTGACGGTCCGCACCGGTACGACCTGACCATCGAGCTCTATTCGCTCGACAACCTGCTCCAGGCCACACCGGCGGGAATCATCCGCAATGATGGTGTCGTCGAGTTCGAGCGCGCTGGCCGGCTGGAAATCAACTGGCTGGGTGACGAGCCGCCGTCGCTGTTGCCGGTGCTGGGCGCGCCGCGTCGTGCCATTCCCTAGTAACTGGACAACCCCGAGTCCGGCGCACTAGCCTTCCGCAGTACGTACCAACTCCACGACCCGACCCCTTTGAACGCGGCGCTTGCCGCGCCCGCAAATTTCCGGGTCAGCAGATCCATGGAGGTGACGCCTTGAAGCAGCAGATCAAGGGAGCCGTGCTCAAGTCGAGGCTTGGCTTCGTCGAGGACACGGCGGGGAAGGATGGCGTTGCCCGTGTCCTGGCGCGCATGTCACCCGAGTTGCAGCGCACGCTTCGCATGCTCTTCACCTCCAACTGGTACCCGGTCAGCCTGGGCCACGAGCTCGATCAGGCCATCGTGGCAGAACTCGGGGATGGCCGGCTCGAGGTCTTCGAGCGGTTGGGTGCCGCGTCCGCCGACCGGAACCTTTCCGGCGTGCATTCCGGCTATCTCACGCCCGGCGACCCGCATGCCTTTCTCGAGAAGGCGCCGCAGATCTACGCGATGTACTACGAGACCGGGCGTCGTACCTACGAACGCACGGGCGACGAAGAGCGGCGTACTGGTGACCCATGATGCCCCGGACGTGAACGCGAATGACTGCCGTACGGTGGTCGGCTGGTATCGCCGCGCGCTCGAGCTCTGCGGCGGGACCGCCGTGCGCGTCACGGAAACGGAGTGCCGGTCGCGCGGGAGATGGAGTATGCCGGTACGAGGTGTCCTGGGCTTGAACCGGCGCCTTTCGCTCTCGCCGCGCTCGCTCGCCTGCCTGCTCTCGCCACGGGACCGGCAACATCGTCGCGCACGGCACGATCGAGGTGGTGGAAACAGACGTGGGGCCCATGGCGACGGCGCGCCTGCTGCGGGTGGCGGTCGAGGAAGGCGATGCCGTGCGCGTCGGCGACACCCTGGCCATCCTCGACCCAGGCCAACCTTGCTGCGACGCTCGACGGGCAGCGCGCGCGCGTCAGCGTGGCGGAGGCGGCCTTGCGTGACCTGGAACGCGGTGCGCGTACCGAGGAACTCGGCGCCGCACAGGCGGAGCTTGCCGGGGCGGAGGCAGACGTTGCGCGCACTGCACGGGACCTGGATCGGGCTCGCGTCCTGGCGGGGGGCCATGCGATCAGCCAGCAATCCGTCGACAATGCCAACGATGCGCTGGTCGCCGCCACGAGCCGCCGCGATGCCGCGCGCGAACGACTGGCGCTGCTGCAGGCCGGCACAAGACCCGAGCGGGTGCGCCAGGCCCGCGCGGAACTCGCCAGCGCCAGGGCAGCGCTGGCGGCGGCGGAGGCAAACGCGGCGGATCTCGTTCTCGTGGCACCGGTGAATGGCGTGGTGTTCCAGCGATATGCCGAGGCAGGGGAGGTGCTCACGCCGGGCGGCGCCGTGCTTACCGTGGGCCAGGTCGCAAAGCCCTGGGTGCGGGTCTTCCTGGCGGCCCGTGATGTCGCGCGCATCAAGCTGGGACAAGCCGCCACGGTGTCGCTCGACGGGGCGCCCGAACGCACGTTCCCCGGCGTGGTCACCGTGATCAACCCGCGCGCCGAGTTCACGCCCCGTGTCGCGCTGACGGAAGACGAGCTCGCCGACCTCATGTTCGGCGTGCGGATCGACGTTGCCGACAGCACCGGCGCGGTGAAGCCCGGCCTTCCCGCCAGTGCCGTGCTGGCCCCGGCCGCAATGCCGTGACGGAACGCGAGACGGTCATCGAGACACATGGCCTGCGAAAGGTGTTCGGCCATCGCGTGGCGCTCGATGGCCTCGACCTGACCGTGCACCGCGGTGAAGTGTTCGGGCTGCTGGGCCCGAACGGCTCGGGCAAGACCACCACCATCCGGATGCTGTGCGGCCTTCTCGACACCCACGTCGGGCTCGGCGCGCGGTGGTGGGCTTCGACATTGTGCGCGAGCCGGAGCAGGTGCGCCGTCGCATCGGCTACATGTCGCAACGCTTCGGTCTCTACGATGACCTCACGGTCCTCGAGAACCTGCGCTTCTACTCCGGGGTCTACGGCCTCCGTGGCGCCGAGGCGAACCGCCGCATTGACGAATTGCTGGACGAGCTCGGGCTCCGCCCGCGCTCCGGGCAGCTCGCCGCCACCCTGAGCGGCGGCTGGAAGCAGCGCCTCGCCCTCGCCTGCGCGACCGCGCACCGTCCCGACCTGCTTTTTCTCGACGAGCCGACCGCCGGCGTTGATCCGGCCTCACGCCAGCGGTTCTGGGACCTGATCCTGGCACTCGCGGCACGAGGCACCGCCATCCTGCTCACGACTCACTACATGGACGAGGCGGCACGCTGTGAGCGGCTCGCCTTCCTTTCAGCGGGCCGGCTGATCGCGGATGGCACGCCCGCGGAGATCGTGGCGCACTTCGACCAGCCGTCACTCGAGGCAGTGTTCATCGAGTTGCAGCGGCATGCCATGGCGGACGAGGACGCCGCGTAAGGATGCCCGGCGGATTCCTGGGGTCGCCGTTCTGGCCGATGCTGCGCAAGGAATTCGTGCAGATGCGTCGTGACCGGCTCACGCTCGGGCTCATGGTAGGCGTGCCGGCGATCCAGCTGATGCTGTTCGGATTCGCCATCCAGACCGACGTGCGAAACCTGCCGACCGTGGTGCTGGATGAATCACGCAGCAGCGAGAGCCGCGCCCTGGTGGCTGCCCTGGAAAACACCGGCAACTTCCGCCTTCGCGGTCCAGTCGCGAGCCGTGAGGAAGCGCACCGCGAGATCGTGCGAGGCGATGCGGCCGCCGCAGTGATCATTCCGCCCACCTACGCACGCGACATCCGCAGCGGACGCACCGCCACGGCGCAGGTGATCATCGATGCGGCGGATCCCCTCGCCTCGTCCGCGGCGATCGGCGGCGCCAGCCAGGCCGGGAACGCGCGCTCGGAGGAATTGCTGGGTACCGACAGGAGGGTCGAGCCCCCGGTTCGCGTGAGCGTGCGCCCGTGGTTCAACCCGACGCTGCGGAGCTCGGTCTACATCGTGCCGGGCATCATCGGGGTGCTGCTGTCCATGACCATGGTCGTGATCACCAGCGTCGCCGTGGTACGGGAGCGCGAACGGGGCACGCTGGAGCAGCTCATCGTCACCCCGATCAGTCGCTCGGCCCTGCTGCTCGGCAAGATCGTGCCGTTCGTACTGGTGGGCTACGTGCAGATCTCGCTGATCCTGCTGCTCGGCCGGCTCGTCTTCAACGTGCCGATGCTTGGCAGCATTCCGCTCCTGTACCTGGTGGCACTGCCGTTCATCTTTGCGAGCCTGGCCATCGGTATCCTGCTCTCCACCCTGGTGCACACCCAGGCGCAGGCCATGCAGATGGGGTTCCTCTTCCTGCTGCCGAATATCCTGCTCTCCGGCTTCATGTTCCCCCGCGAGGCGATGCCGCCGCTCGCGCAGTGGGTCGGCGCCGCCCTGCCGCTGACCTATTTCCTGCAGGTGCTGCGCGGGATCCTGCTGAAGGCAGCGGGGCCCGAGGATATCTGGCGCCAGGCGCTGGTGCTGACGGGATTTGCCTTCGGGGTGGCGGGGATGGCGGTGGGGCGATTCCGGAAGACGCTGGAGTAGCCACTCAGGGCGAGAGGCGTTCGATCCTCCACGCGTCGCGCATCCGGGTGTAGCGCACCCGGTCGTGAAGGCGGTTCTCGCGCCCCTGCCAGAACTCGAACTCCGACGGGATCACGCGGTAGCCACCCCAGTGCTCCGGCAGGGGGATCGGTCCCTGGCCGAATCGCGCGGTCAGTTCCCGCACCGCTTCTTCCAGCAGTGTCCTGCTGCTGATGACCGAGCTCTGGTGCGATGCCCACGCACCCAGCCGGCTCCCTTCGGGCCGCGACGCGAAGTACGCTTCCGATTCCTCGCGCGTCACCTTGCGCACCGTTCCGGCGACCCGCACCTGTCGCTCGAGTTCCGCCCAGTAGAACACCAGTGACGCGCGCGGATTGTCCGCCAGTTCCCGTCCCTTGCGACTGCGATAGTCGGTGAAGAACGCGAACCCGCGCTGGTCGACCTGTCGCAGCAGCACGATGCGCGCCGACGGAACGCCGTCGGCCGATGCCGTCGCGAGCGTCATGGCATAGGGCTCGAGCAATTCGGCGCGCAGGGCCTGGTCCAGCCACAGGCCGAACTCCACGACCGGATCAGGATCGACTTCCCGCACATCGAGGCTGGCGCGCCGGTACTCGCGCCGCAGGTCCGCAATCGACATCGACGCCCCCGTTCGAGATGGCGAATCTTACCGCGCGTTGACGCTGCCGGCCACGCGCGCCTACACTCCGGCGGTCACCCTGATGGCACAATCCCCCGCGGCCCCTGGCCGGCTCCTTCGTGACGCCTGGCGTCGACTGGCTCCGCTCCCGGGGGGCCGTTTCCTGTTCAGCATGCTCCTCGGCCGGATGGTACCCTATACCGGGGCCCTGGGCGCGCGCGTCGACGAGCTCGAACCGGGCCACGCGAAAGTGACGCTGCGCGACCGCCGCGGGGTCCGGAATCATCTCGGATCGATGCATGCCATCGCCCTGGCAAACCTCGCGGAAGTCACCAGCGGTCTCGCCATGTTGACGGCACTTCCGGACACGGCCCGGGGCATCGTGACTCACCTGCGGCATCGAATACCTGCGCAAGGCGCGCGGCACACTGACGGCAGAATGCCGGTGCGCCGCGCCCTCGGGCCGGGAGGAGACCGTCATCCTCAACTGCGAGCTCCGGAACGAGGCGGGGGAGCCGGTGGCCCGGGCGGAAGTGCGCTGGCTCATCCGCCCGGTGCCGCCAGTCAATGCCTGAGACGCGGCTTACGCGGGACGCGGCGATACGTGTACCCCTCATCTGTGGCGCCATGTATCCATGCAGCAACCCGGAACTGGTGGCGGCGGTGTCGGAGGCCGGTGGCATCGGCATCGTGCAGCCGATGTCACTCGTCTATGTGCACGGGCACCGGTTCCAGGAAGGCATGCGCCTCATTCGTTCACTGACGACAAGGCCGGTGGGGATGAACATCATCCTCGAGACATCGTCGAAACTCTACATGCGACGGATGCGCGAGTGGGTCGAGCAGTCGATCGAGGACGGCATCCGTTTCTTCGTCACGTCACTGGGCAACCCGAAATGGGTGACGGATCTGGCCCATCAGGCCGGTGGCAAGGTCTACCATGACGTCACCGAGGAAAAATGGGCACGCAAGGCCCTGGAGAACGGGGCCGACGGACTCATCGCCGTGAACAATCGCGCCGGTGGACACGCCGGCCGGGAGTCGCCTGAGCGGCTCTTCGACCAGCTCGCGCCGCTGGGCCGGCCGCTGGTCGCCGCCGGTGGGGTGGGTGACGCCGCGCGCTTTGCCGTCCCTGCTGTCACTGGGGTATGACGGCGTGCAGGTCGGCACCAGGTTCATCGCGACCACGGAGTGTCTCGCCCATGCCAGCTACAAGCAGGCCCTCATCGATGCCACGGCCGACGACATCATCCTCACGGAGCGCGTCACCGGCGTCCCGCTCGCCGTCATCAATACCCCGTACGTGCAGCGTATCGGTACTCGTGCCGGCCCGGTCGCGCGGATGATGCTCAGGGGCCGTCGCACCAAGCACCTGATGCGCACGATCTACGCGGTCCGCTCCGCCATGCGACTCAAGCACGCATCGCTGCATGGCGGATCATCGAGTGACTACTGGCAGGCCGGCCGAAGCGTGGACGGGATCGACGCGATTGAACCAGCGCGCGACATCGTGGCGCGATTCGCCAGGGCCGCGGGTTACTGATGTATCCCGCCATTGTCGCCTGGTTCGCGAGCGGCCCGGTGCCGTGGCTGGCGTACCTGGTGCCGCGCCCGGGATTCCTGTATGGCGTCGTGCTGCTGGCCTGCGGCCTGGTGTTCGTGCGCCGCGCCACTCGCACCGGCTACACGACGGAGTGGGCCATGGAGGCGCTGCTGGCGACTGCGGTCGGCCTGCTGATCGGCACCCGGCTCTTCTTCCTGGTCACGCGGACGCGGTTCTGGGAAATGAGCCCCCTGCAACTCATCGACGCCACGCGAGGCACGGCCTCGTGGGGCGGCTATCTCGGGGGGATACTCGGGCTGGCAGCCTATGCCATGTGGAGGCGGGAGCGCCCGCTGCGACTGCTCGACATCGGCACCAGCGTGGCGCCCCTGTCGGATACCATCGGCCGGATCAACTGCTGGATCACCGGGGATGATTATGGGCGCGTGACGGATGGGTGGTGGGGACTGCGCTACCCGGCACACAGCCTTGCGTGGAACCAGGAGGTGCGGGACGGGCTGCTGCAGGCCACGGCACCATGGTCGCTGCCGCTCTATCCCAACACGCTCCTGCTTGGGGTCGCGGGCCTGCTGGTGTTCCTGCTGATTTCACGGTACTGGGAGCGTCATCGCGACCAGGTGGGACGCACGACAGCGGTGTACCTCGTGCTCTACGGCGCCACCCGATTTCCCATCGAGTTCCTGCGCGACCCGGCGGCGGGTGGTGCCACCGGGCTGCTTTCACACTCGCAGTACATGTGCCTCGCCTTCATCGCCTGCGGCACCGCGCTCTGGTTCACCCTGCCGCGTCGCGCCGCGACCCTCGCCGGCTCGAGCTAGCGCTGATCCGGGCTCGGTGCGGCTCCGGCACCAGCCGGGAGCGGCATCACCGCGACCTTCGAGCGACGCCGTCCCAGCCAGTGCACGATCCCCTCGCGCCAGTCATAGAAAATCTCGTAGATGGTCGGGATCACCAGCAGCGTCAGCAGCGTCGACGTGACCACCCCACCGATCACGGCAACGCCGAGCGGCTGCCGGAACTGCGCACCCTCGCCGCGGGCGATGGCCACCGGGATCATGCCGGCGATCAGCGCAAACGTGGTCATGAGGATCGGCCGCAGGCGGATGGCGCCGGCCTCGATGAGTGCATCACGGATCGGCAGCCCGCGTTCATGACTCCACTTGGCGAAGTCGATCAGGAGGATCGCGTTCTTCGCCACGATGCCCATCAGCAGGATCACCCCGATCAGGCTCATGATGTTGATGGTGAGCCCGCTGATCGCGAGGGCGAGCATGACGCCCACCAGCGAGAGCGGCAGCGACATCAGGATCGCCATCGGGTCGAGGAAGGACCCGAACTGCATGACCAGGATCAGGTACATGAGCAGCACGGCCACGCCGAGCGCGAGGAAGATGTCGCCGAACACCTCGTTCTGGCTCTCCGCATCACCGCCCTCGGAATACGTGACGCCGGGCGGCAGCTGCAGCTTCGACAGCCCGCGGCGCACGTCCGTCATGACCTCGCCGGTGGAGCGATCCTGCACGTTCCACTCGACATTCACGACCAGGTCGCGATCGAGGTGATTGATGACCGCCGGTGCCAGGTCGGACGTGACCTTCACTACCTGCCCGAGCGGGACGGTGCGCGGCGCTGCGGTGGTGCCGCCCGGAATCGTGAGCGGCAATTGACGCAGGTCCTCCGCACGCTGCCGCGATTCGGGTGTCAGTCGCACCATGACATCGCGGGTCTCTCCGCTCGGGTCGACCCAGTCGCCCGCGTCGATCCCCGCAAATGCAGGCCGGAGCGATTGCGCCACCTCGCCGACGGTCAGCCCGAGTGAGCCCGCCAGGCCGCGATCCAGGTCGATGGTCAGCTCCGGCCGCTGGCCCTTGCTCGAGAGCCCGATGTCCACGGCCCCCCTGGTGTTCTCGACCACCGTCCGCACCTGATCCGCGGCCGCATTGATGGAGGCCAGGTCCGGTCCCTTCACCTGCAGCAGCAGCTGCTTCCTTCCGCCACTGAAGTCGTTGGTAAACACCGCCATCTTGACCCCGCCGAGCTCGCCCACTGCGCTGCGGATCTCGCCCGCAATCTCCTCGGCGCCCAGCTTGCGCTGACCCTTGGGCGCAAGACGCACGTAGATCTGGCCCACATCCACCGCGTTCGAGGTCGGGTCACCGAGCGTGACGTAGGTATAGCGCACATCCTTGCGGGCGCGGATGATGCGATCGGCGGCGTCAGCCTTCGCGCGCGTGTACGCGAGGTTCGATCCCGGCGGCGTCTCGATCGACACGTTGAATTCCGAGCGATCGTCGATCGGGAAGAAGCCGACGCCGACCTTGCGCCACTCGGGAGCCATCTGCATGGCCCGCACGGCGAGCGGCACGCCCCCGAGCGCGGCCAGCGGCACGGCCGCAATGCCGAGGCCGAGCAGCGAGCCCAGCAGTCGCACGACGACCGGTCGCCGCCCGATCACGGACCACACGATCACCAGGATGCCCGCGATCGTGACCAGGAATCCCGGGACGCCCTTGCCCAGCAGCGTGAATGACGCGAGGAACGTCCCGACGGCAACCACGGTCATCGCGGTGCGATGATCGAGCGCCCACCCGATGACGCCCTTGTAGCCCTCGGCCATCCGCGCGAACCAGGCATTGAACCGGTCCAGCACCCGCGTGATCCACGCCCGCTTCTCCGCCGGTACGTGCGGGTCGGCCCAGTACGCGGACAGCATCGGGTCGAGCGAGAAGCTCACGAAAAGCGACACGAGAACCGAGCATGCCATGGTGAGGGCGAATGGCTTGAACCACTGGCCGCCTACCCCGGACATGAAGGCGATGGGCAGGAACACGGCCAGGATCGAGAACGTCGTCGCCGTGACGGCGAGCCCGATCTCGTCCGTGCCCTCGAGCGAGGCCTGGTAGTGATCCTTCCCCATCTCGACGTGTCGCACGATGTTCTCGCGGACCACGATGGCGTCGTCGATCAGGATGCCGATCGCCAGCGAGAGGCCGAGCAACGACATGGTCTCGAGCTTGAAGCCGAAGGCCCATACCGCGATGAACGAGGCCAGGACGCTGACCGGCAGGGCCAGGCCGGTGATGACGGTCGATCGCCAGGAGTTGAGGAACAGGAACACCACGAGCACCGTCAGGAACGCGCCTTCCACCAGCGTCTCCTGCACGTTGCGCACGGCCGCGGCCACGCGGATGCCCGAGTTCTTGACGATATTGATCTTGGTACCGGCCGGAAGCTCCTTCTGCATGATCTCCACGCGGTGCAGGAGCTTCGCGGCCACATCGGTGGTGCTGTAGCCCTTCGACTTCTTGATGTCGATGCCGACCGCCTCGTGGCCGTCAAACAGCGCCAGGGTGCGCTGTTCTTCGGTGCCGTCGCGCACGTCGGCCACCTGGCCGAGCCGGATGAGCGTGCCGTTTCGCTCGGCCACCACCAGCTGGGCGAAGTCGGCCGGTCCTTCGAGGCGACCGCGGAGCCGGATGGAGCGCTCGTCGAACTGGCCCTGCACCCGACCAACCGGCGCCGCCAGGTTCTGCATCTCGAGCGACTGCACGACCTGGGCTGCGCTCACGCCCGCAGCCTGCAGCGCGGTGGGACGCAGGAGCACCGACAACTCGCGCTCCTGCTTGCCGGTCACCGTCACTTCCGCCACGCCGGGTATCGCGCGCAGTTCACGGGTGATGCCGGGATCCGCCAGGCGGGTCAGCTCCGCCGGGGAGAGTCGGTCGGACGAAATGGCCAGCGACACGATCGGCCGGTCGGTGTCGTTGAACTTCTTGATGATCGGTTCCTTCATTTCGCCCGGCAGGTCGTCGCGAATGCCCGAGATCGCGTCCCGGATGTCCTGGGTCGCCTCCGGCAACGGCTTGGCGAACACGAACTCGATGAAGATGATCGCGAAGCCGTCCTCCGCCTTGCCCATGACCTTCTTCACGCCGCTGATCGAGGCGATCGCCTCCTCGATCGGGTTCAGCACCTCGGTTTCCACGGTTTCCGGCGATGCACCGGGATAGGGCACGGCAACCGACACGAACGGGGGCGCCACATCGGGGAACTCATCCGTCTGCAACTCGAACAGTGCCATGAGCCCGCCCACCACCAGCGCAAGCATGCTCACGATGGTGACGACCGGGCGCTTGATGGCAAAATCAGAGATGAACATGGTGTGGCCTCCTAGCGCGCAGCGGAGGCGCCGGAGCGTTCGGCGACCGCCTGGACCCGTGCCGGAGTGCCCGCCGGGATTCCGCGCGAACTGCCCAGGATGATCGTGTCGCCCGCGGCGAGACCGGACACGACTTCCACCTGCTCGGCGGCCGCATCCTCGAGCCCGATCGCGATCTCGGTGTGCACCAGCCGGCCGTCCTTGAGCTGCACCACGCTCGGGCGCACTCCGCGAACGTCGACTGCCGCCTTGGGCACCGTAAGACCGCGATGGGACGACGTGATCACGCGCCCCTCGGCGAACAGGCCCATCACGAGCGTCTGGCGCGGGTTGGGGACCGACACCAGGATCTTCACCTGGCGCGTCGCCGGATCGACCGAAGGATAGATCCGGCTCACGCGGCCAGACAGGCGCTCGCTGCCATACCCGCTGAGGGTGAATTGCACCGGCGTCCCGACCTTGAGCTTCTCCAGCGCCTCGGCGGGAACCAGTGCCTCCAGCCGCAGGCTCGATGGATCGATGATGGTGAACAGTTCGGTGCCGTCCTTCACCACATCGCCGACGCTGGCCGTCTGGTTGCTCACGATACCGGCAAATGGCGCGCGAATGCTGGCGCGATCGAGCGCCCGCTTCGCGACGACCTGGCGCGCGTTGGCCTCGGCCAGCGACGCCTCGGCCTGCGACACCGCGAGCGAGTCCTCTTCCACGGCGCGGGTTGATACGGCACCGGCGTCGGCCAGGCGACGATCGCGCTCGAGATTGCGGCGCTGCACCCGGAGCTGGTTTTCCAGGCTCCGGACGAGCGCATCCGTGAACGTCGCCTGCTCCCGGGCGGTCTGCGGCTCGATCTGCGCCAGCACCTCGCCGGCTTTCACGGCCTGGCCCGGCTCGGCGTACACGCTGAGTACCGAGCCACCAAGCTCGGCGCGCACACGCGCTTCGCGCTCGGCACCGAGCGCGCCCGAGATCGGCGGACCATCAACCAGCAGCGTCTCCGCGACGACGGTGATGTTCTCGGGCCCGATCACCACGGGCGCCACTGGATCGCCGGTCTCGGTCGCCTTCTTGGCGCCGCATCCCGTGAGCAGGGCGCCGGCCAGCAGCAGCCCCCCGAGAATCTTCGCTTCATTTCGAGCCATCATCTCCAGCTTCCCTGGCAATTGCATGAGTGAATGCGTGGCGTGCTAACGGCCGGTGGAGGTCACGGCGCCATTCAGCCCCTGGGCGGCGGTACCAGTTGACGTCACGGTCGAGGTTGTGGCCGCGGTGAGGTCGGCGGTCCCGAGCGGCAGGTACGGCAGGAGCGTTACGCGCAACCGCGCCACCTGGAGGTCGCGGGCCGCCTGCGCCTGGTTGGCCCGCGCCTGCTCCAGCTGGAGCCGCACGTCCTGCAGTTCCGTCTGGGTCGAGAGTCCCTCGCGGTAGCGCAGCTCGGCGATCTCGTTCGCGCGGGTCGCCTGTTCCACCACGCTGGCGGTGGCAACGCCGTTGTCCTGCGCCTCCTTCAGGCGCGCGTCGACTGTCTCATTGTCGAGCGCCGCCTGTTCCAGCGTCAGCTTCGCCTGCAGGCGCGCCGCGTCGAGGTTGGCCGCCGTCTGCTTCTTCGAGCCCAGGATCCTCCCGGACGTAAAGATCGGCCAGTTGAGTACCGCGACCACGTTCCAGTCGTTGTGGAACTCGTCGCTCGCCGGAATGAAATCGCCGCTGAATCCCGCGCGATTGTAGTTCATCGCGGTGGACAACGTCGGGATCCATTGCCGCCCCGCAGCGGAATTCAGGTCTTCGTTCTGCTTCACCGTCTCCTCTGCAGTGCGCACGACGGCGCGCATGGCGGCAGCCGTATCCGCACCCTCCAGCAGCGAGTCCACGCTGGGCGGCATCACCGCGGGATTCTGCTGGTCGTTGAGGGGCGTTTCCAGGGCGATCGCCGTGGTCAACGGGATGTCGAGCAATTGCTTCAGCCGGGTGATCGCGATGTCGCGATTGGCGCGGGCACGTGTCACCACCGGGATCTGGTTGTCACGCGCCACCCGCGAGCGGAGCTGTTCGAACTCGGACTGCGTTCCCACGTCGCGGCCAAGGGTGACGTCCTTGAGCGTGCGCTCCGCCTGCTCCAGCGTGAACTCGGTGATGGTGACGAGCTGGGCGGTAAGCGCGGCGTCGTAATAGGCGCTCGCCACCGTCAGGATCGTCAGGGCCTGCTGTTGCGAGAGCTGCAGCGTCGAGACGCGCGTGGCCGCCTTGCTGGCGCCGACCCGGGACCACTGGCTCGGGTTGAGCAGCGACATGCTGGCGGTGCCACCGATTCTCCACTGGTTCGTGGCGGTGAACGGATTGGAACCAGTCGAGTCGGGCGGGAAGAGGCTCTGGTACGGGTTCGAGAACACGTACTGGTATTGCGGCCCCAGTACGATCTGCGGCAGCAGTGCAGCCCTGGTCTCCATCACCGCCCCCTTCGCGCGCCGCACATCGGCCTGCGCGATGCCGACCTGCTCGCTGGCCGGCTCCGCTTGCGCGAGCGCATCAGTCAGCGTCAGGTGCAGCGTGTCACCTTGTGTCCGTATCCGCGTCTCTGCGGTCGGTTGCTGGGCCGCCAGCGACCGCATCCCGCAAAGCGTGAGAACGGCCAGCGCGCCGAACGCAATGAACTTCATGGGCGAGCTCCTTCGGGGAGGAGAGCAGGAATGCGCGCGCCCAACGCGCGCAGCATCACTTCCACGAACAGGCGGGCACAGATGTCGGACGGTGGCATGTCAGGCACCAGGTCGCGCCAGAGTGCGTTGCCGAGGAGCGAATGTACCACCATCGCCGCAGCGGCTTCACGCACGGACGGGTCCGTCGGTGGCAGGAGCCCACGCTCCTCCTGCCGGGCCAGGAAGGTGACGAGCTGGTCGAACTCGTGGGTCGTATCGTCACAGATCCGGGGAGCGATGGCCGGTCGCTGGACCATGTCACCCATCACCTGGCGGATCAGGTTCTTCTGCGCATAGAAGTGCTCGAAGCTGGCCAGCGCCCATCGATGGATCTCGGCAATCGGGTCGGTCGCCTCAGGGTCAAGCAGCTGACGCGACCGCTGGTGCGCGAGTTCGATTGCCTCCCGCAGCAGCGCATCCTTGGACCCGAAATGGCGGAATAGCGTCACCTCGTTCAGGTCCGCCTCCTGAGCGATCCGGCGCGTCGTCGTGCCATGGTAGCCCGCCTCGGCATACACACGAGCGGCCACTTCGAGCAGTTTCTCCCTGGCGTCGATACTCATGGGTCCCTACGATACCGCCAATTCAGCGGAATGCAAGTACCTGCTTACAATCAATATTGGAACGTGCGACAAAACGATGCTTAAATCTTTTTGCAGCAACTGCTTAACAAAAAGGGCGACCGTGCGGTCGCCCTTCTGCCATGTCCGCCAGAACTGCTACCGCTCGATTGGCAACCCTACGCCGTTGCCCCACTCGGTCCAGCTTCCATCGTAATTCCGCACATTGTCGAAGCCGAGCAGATAGGTCAGCGCGAACCAGGTATGCGATGAGCGCTCGCCGATGCGGCAATAGACGATCGTCTCCTGGTCCGGGACGATTCCGTTTTCCTGCTGGTAGATCGTGCGCAGTTCGCTGGCCGGACGGAAACAGTGCGTCGCCGGATCGACGGCCCGCGCCCACGGAATGCTGCGTGCCCCGGGAATGTGTCCACCCCGGAGTGCGCCCTCGTTCGGATAGTCCGCCATGTGAAGGCGCTCACCGCGGTACTCCTCCGGGCTCCGCACGTCGACCAGCCGACGGCCGGCCTCCACGTGCTTGAGCACTTCGTTCCGGAATGCGCGAATCGGCGCCTCGTTCCTCGGTGGCACATTGATGTTTCCGGCCGGATAGCTTGGCGCGTCGGTGACGAGCGGCCGACCCTCCTCGGCCCACCGGAGCCGGCCGCCGTCCATGAGGCGTAGATTGCGAAGGCCGAAGAGCCGCAGCACCCAGAACGAGTACGCGGCCCACCAGTTGTTCTTGTCCCCGTAGAGGACGACCGTCGTGTCCCCGGAGATCCCCTTGGTGCGAAGCAGGGACTCCATGGCGTCCCTGGAGACATAGTCGCGTCGGAGAGGATCGTTGAGATCGGTGACCCAGTCGATCTTCACCGCGCCAGGAATGTGACCCGTTTCGTACAGGAGCAGATCCTCATCGGATTCGACGATACGGACCTTCGGGTCGTCGAGATGCGCGGCCACCCAGTCGGTCGATACGAGCACCTCAGGGTGCGCGTAGCCGCGCTCAGGGATTGGCGTGACGATAGCCAGTGGGGTGTCCTGACTCATTGGTACCTCCCTGCAGGATAAATCCGACAAAGTCATTCGTATTATAATTTGCGTGCCCTGAAGAGAGCTTGTCAAACAGGCGATTCGACCTGAAGGTATCTTTTGTTTTTTGGGCCTTTGACCTCCCTCTACGCGGTGGTTACCGTGGCGCGATCGTCCAGACTTGGCACCAGCATCCTTGTGGCCCTTCCGCTGTTACTCCCCGCGTGCAAGAGCGGGGGCGGTCCACCTGCGCCTCCTCCCCCGACAGTGGGCACGCTGACCGTGCAACCGCAGCATGTGCCCGCGGTGTTCGAGTTCACCGCCGAGGCGCAACCGTCGCACCGGATCGAGGTGCGCTCACTGGTGCAGGGCACGATCCTCGAGCGGTACTTTGTCGAAGGTTCCGATGTACGGAAGGGCGACAAGCTTTTCCTGATTGATCCGGCGATTTATGCGGCGGATTCACGCACGTCGGCCGCCGCCGAGGAGACGGCGCGCGCCAGCTTTGACCAGGCGAAGCGGGACCTTGCACGGGGCGAGCAGTTGTACAAGGGCGGTGCCATCAGCCAGCGCGACTACGATGTCCTCCTCACCCGCTATCAGACGTCCCAGGCGGACCTGGCAGGCAGTGCTGCGTCGTTCGAGAAGGCCAACGTCGACCTTAACCGCACGGTTATCCGGGCGGAGATCAATGGCCGGATCGGCACGGCGAACCTGTTGACAGGCGCGCAGGTGCCGGGGCCCAGCTCGCTGCTGGCGACGATCGACCAGCTGGACCCGATCTACGTCGACCTGGCCATCTCGGACAACGAGCGGCTCAAGTACGAGGACGACGTGCGGACCGGCCGGGTAACGAAGCCGGCGAACGGCAGGTATAAGGTGCAGTTGTTGCTATCGGACGGCAGCACCTTCCCCCAGGAGGGGCGTATCAATTTCACCGACCTGCGCATTGACAGCCAGACGGGGTCGCTGCGTCTTCGAACCGTATTCAAGAACCCCCAGCGTCGCATCCTCCCTGGCCAGTTCGTGCGTGCACGCCTGCTGGGCGCGACCCGGAACAACGCGATCCTCGTTCCGCAAACGGCAGTCCAGCAGGCCCTCGGCCGGCAGTTCGTCTACGTCGTCGTGGGTGACACCGCCCGGTCACGGGATGTGCAGGCGGGCAGCTGGGTCGGGAGCAACTGGATCATCGAGAACGGGCTCAACCCGGGCGACCAGGTGATCGTGGACAACATCCAGCGGGTGCGCGCCGGCTCTCCGGTGGTGGCGAAACCGTTCATGAAGGATTCGGCCGGCACGGTCGACACAACGGCCGCCGCGAAGGCCAAGACACCGTGAGCGATCCCGGCACCCCATACATCCCGAAGAACCTCTTCATCCGGCGACCCATCCTGTCGTCGGTGATCTCGATCGTCATCGTTCTGCTCGGGCTCTTCTCCATGAAGGGCCTTCCCATCGCCAGCTATCCGCTGATCACGCCGCCCAGCGTAAGCGTGTCGGCCTTCTATCCAGGCGCCACGGCCAGTGACGTCGCGGAAGCGGTCGCCGCGCCGATCGAGCAGCAATTGCCCGGCATTCAGGACCTTCTCTACTACACCTCGGCGAACGCCAGCGATGGCACGATGAACCTCTCGGTGTTCTTCAACATCGAGCGGAACCAGGACCTTGCCGCCGTCGACGTGCAGAACCAGGTGAAGCTTGCCGAGCCGCAGCTGCCGCAGGAGGTGCGGCAGAACGGCATCACGGTCAAGAAGGCGCAGAAGGACATCCTGCTCATGGTGGCGGTCCGCTCTGACGACCCTCGCTACGATGCCGAGTATCTCTCGAACTTCCTCAAGATCAACGTCGAGGACGAGCTCAAGAAGCTGAACGGCGTGGGCGATGCCACCGTGTATGGCCAGCTCGAGTTCTCGATGCTCATCTCGCTCGACCCGTACCGCATGGCGCAGCTGCATGTCTCGGTGCCCGAAATCGTGGCGGCGATACGAGAGCAGAACACCACCAACCCGGGCGGACGGGTCGGGCGCGAACCGGCGCCGCCCGGCACTGCGCTCACCCTGTCGGTCACCACCAAGGGCCGCCTCACCGATCCGAAGGAGTACGAGCAGATCATCATCCGGGCCAACCAGGATGGCAGCCTGCTGCGCGTCGGCGACATCGGCTCCGTGCGACTTGGGGCCCGCAACTACGACCTGCTGGGCCGGCTCAATGGAAAGGCCACGGCGATCATCCCGGTGTACCTCCGCTCGGGGGCCAACGCGCTCAATGTCCGCGAGGAAATTGCGCACCGCCTCGAGGAACTCGGCAAGCAGTTCCCCCCCGGCGTAACGGCCGACATCGTGTACGATACGACGCCGTTCGTCGAGGCTTCGATCGAGGAGGTGCTGCACACCCTCGTCGAGGCGATGATCCTGGTTTTTCTTGTGGTGTTCATCTTCCTGCAGAGCTGGCGCGCCACCCTCATCCCGGCGCTTGCGGTCCCGGTCTCCATCATCGGCACGTTTTTCGGCATGCAGATGTTCGGGTTCTCGATCAACTCGATCACGCTGTTCGGCCTGGTGCTGGCCATCGGCATCGTCGTGGACGACGCGATCGTGGTAGTGGAGAACGTCGAGCGGATCATGGGCGAGCGCCATGTCAGCCCGGCCCAGGCGTCTGACGAGGCCATGGCAGAAGTAAGCGGCGCACTCATTGCCATCGTGCTCGTGCTCTGCGCCGTATTCGTACCGGTAGCCTTCATGGGCGGGCTCACTGGCCGCCTCTACAAGCAGTTCGCGCTCACCATCGCGGTATCGGTCATCATCTCGGGCGTCGTGGCACTGACCCTGACCCCGGCCCTCTGCGCCGTGCTCCTCAAGCCGCACCAGCCCGGGCACAAGAAGTGGGCTCCCTTCGAATGGTTCAACCGGACCTTCGACCGCGTCACTGGGGGATACGGCAGCATCGTGAAGCTGGGACTGGGTGTTCCCAAGACCATGCTTGTCATCTTCGCCGTCATGGTGGCGCTCTCACTCGTGCTCTTCCAGCGCACGCCGACGGCCTTCCTCCCCTCGGAGGACAAGGGCTATTTCGTCGGCTTCGTCTCCCTGCCCGATGCCGCCTCGCTGCAGCGCACCGACAAGGTGGTGCAGCGGGTCGAGGAAGCGCTCCTGAGAGATCCGGCCGTCGAGAACGTCGTGACGCTGGAAGGCCTCGACTTCATTTCCAACGCGAACCAGACCAATACCGCCACGCTGTTCATCACCCTCAAGCCCTGGGGCGATCGGAAGGCAGATTCCCTCCAGCTTCCCGCGGTCATCGCCCGCGCCAACCGGATGTTCGGGGGCATCAGCGAGGCCCAGGGGTTTGCCTTCAACATGCCCGAGATTCCAGGCCTCGGCGTGACCGCCGGCCTCGAGATGTACATCCAGAATCGGAGCGTCGGGAACTACCAGCAGTTCGTTCAGGTGGGCCAGGAGTTCCTGAAGACCCTGAACGGGACGGGCGCAGTCCGTGCGCGCACTGGCGTGCGCCCGGACGTGCCGGCCTACCACCTCGATGTCGACCGTGAGAAGGCCAAGTCCCTGGGCCTCAAGCTGAGCGACGTCTTCCAGACGCTGCAGGCAATGCTCAGCACCTACTACGTCAACGACTTCAACCTCTTCGGCAAGACCTACCGGGTGCAGGTCGAAGCGAAGCCGCAGTTCCGCACCGGCCCACAGGACATCGGCAAGCTCTATGTGCAGAGTGCGGGCGGCGCCATGGTGCCCGTGTCGGCCTTCAGCCAGGGGCGCATGGCGGGTGGCCCCGCCCTCGTCACGCGCTTCAACGGCTTCACCGCGGCACAGGTAAATGGGGAGCCGGGCGCCGGAAAGAGTTCGGGCGAGATGCTCGCCGCCGCCGAACGGGTGGGCCTCGAGTTTGCCCCCCGTGGGCTCGGCACGGCCTATGGTGGCCAGTCGCTGCAGGAAAAGCTCGCCGGCGGTTCCACGGCGATGATCTTCGGACTCGGCATCCTGCTGGTCCTGCTGATCCTCGCCGCGCAATACGAGAGCTGGTCGCTCCCGGTCGCGGTGATCCTCGTGGTGCCGTTCGGGCTCCTCGGCGCTCTGCTCGCGATCACATTGCGAGGCATCCCGAACGATCTCTACTTCACCATCGGCCTGGTGACGGTGGTCGGGCTCGCGGCCAAGAACGCCATCCTCATCGTGGAGTTTGCCAATGTCCTCCGCATGAAGGGAGAGTCATTCCGGGATGCCGCCGATCCAGGCGGCCAAGGAGCGTTTTCGCCCGATCCTCATGACCAGCTTCGCATTCATCCTCGGCGTGGTGCCACTGGTCATTGCGACCGGTGCCGGCGCCGGCAGCCGCAACTCGCTGGGTACCGGCGTGTTCGGGGGGATGCTCGCAGCCACGGTACTGGGCGTATTCTTCACGCCGGTGTTCTTCACGGTGGTCATGCGCCTGACCACCCGGTCCTCGAAGAAGGGCGCCGCTGATGCGGCACCGGCGACGGGCACATCCGAGCCCGAGGCCTCGCATTGATGTGGCCGCGCGGGCGGGTGGACCAGGCCTACTCGCGGAGCCGCTTCTTGAAATGGTCGAGGAAGGTGCTCTCTTCCTTCGACACTCCACTCGCCAGCCCCAGCGCGTGCCACAGGCCCTCGCCGGATGCCGCCGCCACTTCGTGGCAGGCTTCGGCCAGCAGGTAAATGCGCGCCTCGCGCTCCGCAGCCGGCAGTACACTGAGTCCCGCCCTGATGATCTCGATCGAAGTGGCGAACACGTCATCAGTCGGGCGCCGGCGAAGCCACGCGACGAGTTGAGCGTGCGCCGGGGAGCCGTCTTCAACGCCCCGTGCGTGCGCAAGGCGCAGAACCGTCTCTCGCTCCGGTTCGGTTACGCTGCCTCCAACCCAGGCGATCTGAACCAGCGGGGCCAGCAGGAACGCCGGTCCGGTGTCGAGGTTGATACCCAGGTCCATCGCCCGCTGCAGCAACGCGGGATCGTCCGCCTGAAGCTTCCGTGCGAGCGCCGCTGAAAGGGCCTCGAGTCCAGCCTTCTGCCGCAGTTTCTCCAGCAGTTCCGCATCGTGCCGGTTGGCCCATTCGGCCTCGAATGCGCGCTCCCGGCCCTTGAAGATTTCGTCCGGCATGATTCCATCTCCTGATGTGGAGCAGGGGAAGTTCCGTCGCTGACGCCGCTTGAGGAGCGGCTACTGGCGCGGAAGCGACTCGCCCGACGTGGCCGCAACCGTCTCCTGGTTGACCCAGGCCTGGACCAGCGTCCAGCAGACGGCAAGTGCCACCGGCCCGATGAAGATGCCGATGATGCCGAAGGCGAACATGCCGCCGATGACGCCGACGAACACGAGCAGCAACGGAAGGTTGGCCCCGCGGGTGATCAGGATCGGCTTGATGATGTTGTCCATGGAGACGAGGCCGATCGAGACCACGGCAAGCACGGTGGCCGCCGTATCCTGCTTGGTCCAGTAGAGCCACGCCACCGCCGCCACCAGGATGATGAGGGGACCGACCTGCGCGAGGCAGAGTACAAGCGCGGCACCCCCCAGCAGCGCCGCCGCCGGTACGCCGGCAAGGGCAAGGGCGATTCCCGTCAGCAGCGCCTGAAGCAACGCGGTTACCACCACACCGAGCGCCACCCCTCGTGCCGCATTGCCGGCCAGCAGGACGAGGCTGTCGGCTCCCTCTCCGCCGACCCGGCGGAAGAAGGCACGAACGCCACTCGCGACCGATTCGCCCTTCGCATAGAGCAGCGCCGTGACCACCGCGGTGAGGATGACCTGCAGGACCAGCCGCAGCAGGCTTCCCGCACTGCCGAGCAACCAGCGAGTCGTCGTCTTGAGCACCGGCTCGAGCCGTGCCTGCAGCGCTGCCGCGTCGAGTTGCGAAAGCGCGGCCCACTCCGCGGCGAGCCGCCGCCCGGCGAGCGGGACGCCCTCCAGCCACGCCGGCGCGGCGGGCAAGCCGTTGGCCGAGAGCTCCGTGGCCAGCCTGGCGGCGTCGTCCGCGTGATCCACGGTGGCCCCGATCACGAGCAGCAGTGGAATGAAGAAGCCCAGCAGCAGGGCGAGCGTGAGGAGCGAGGTAGCGGCCCAGCGCCGGCCGCCGAAAGTCCCCTCGAGGCGGAGCAGCAGCGGCCACGTCGCGACCGCGATCGTGCAGGCCCAGAGCATGGCCGGCAGGAATGGCGCCATGATCCAGACGCTGATCGCAGCGATGGCCGCGATCCCGAAGATCAGCGTAAGGCGACGGACCAGTTCATCGTTGGAACCGCTCGCCGCGGGTATGGTCATGGTGTCCCCTTTCAGTCGGCCTTCAGCCCTGCCCTCCGGAGCACCTCGCAAGCCTGCTCGGTCGCCTCTGCGGTCGGAGGTTCCACGCCCTCCAGAGTGTAGTCGAGCCCGAGCCGTTCCCACTTGAACCTGCCCATCTGGTGAAAGGGCAGCACCTCGACCCGCTCGACGTTGCCCAGGCCGGCGGCGAACTCCGCAGTCCGGGCAAGGTCGTCCATGTCATCGGTCAGCCCCGGCACCAGCACGAACCGGATCCAGATCGGGCGGCGGCGGACGGCGAGTCGGCGCGCGAAATCGAGCGTCGGTGCGACATCCATGCCGGTCAGGGCCTTGTGGCGGGCCGGATCCCACGTCTTGAGCCCGAGCATGACCAGGTCGATGGTGTCGAGCTCGGCGTCGCTGAGCTTGTCGCCGTAGTAGCCGTTGGTCTCGATGGTGGTGTGAATCCCCATCTTCTTCGCGGCAGCGAGCAGCTTGGCCGCGAAGCGGTGCTGCATCAGCGGATCCCCGCCGCTCAAGGTGAAACCGCCCTTCATGACCTGCGAGGCCCTGGCGGTACTTCGCGAGTTCCTCGGCCGCCCGGGTCACCGACACCGGCAGCCCGTTGCTCAAGCGTCCAGGTATCGGGATTGTGGCAATAGCGGCAGCGCCACATGCAGCCGGTGGTCCAGGCCACCACGCGCACACCGGGGCCGTCCACCGCCGAACCGGTGGTGAACGAGTGCAGGAAGCCCATGTCGCCGGACGCGAGCGCCTCGCGGACGCTCTGCTCCGGTACGTCGCTGCCGAGGTTGACCCGGAGCTCGAACGGACTCCTGGCCTCGAGCGCTGACCGCCTGCTGGTTCAGGCACCGGCATCTCCGTGGAAGGTGCGGTTGATCACGTCCATCTGCTGCTCCCGCGTCAGGCGCACGAAGTTCACCGCGTAGCCGGAGACCCGGATCGTGAGGCTCGGGTATTTCTCCGGGTGGTCCATCGCGTCGAGCAGCGTATCCCGGTTGAGCACGTTGATGTTCATGTGAAAGCCGGTGGCGCTGAAGAAGGCGTCCAGAATGGCGGTCAGGTTGGTGATCCGGTCCTCGCCTACGCGGCCGAGCCCGCTCGGCACCAGCGTCGTGGTGAGCGAGATGCCGTCGGCGGCGTCGCGATAGGGGATCTTGGCGACCGATGCCGCCGCGGCGTGGATGCCGTGGCTGTCCCGGCCGTGCATCGGGTTGGCGCCCGGCGCGAACGGCTCGCCATGCCGGCGACCGTCCGGCGTGTTCCCCGTGGCCTTCCCGTACACCACGTTCGACGTGATGGTCAGGATCGACTGGGTGTGCATGGCGTTCCGGTAGGTCGGGATACTTCCGGAGCTTGCTCATGAAGGTGCTCACCACCCACGTCGCGATCTGGTCCACCCGGTTGTCGTTGTTGCCGAACAGCGGGAACTCGCCCTCGGTCTGGTAGTCGGTGATCAGGCCGGTCTTGTCGCGCATCACCTTCACCTGCGCGTACTTGATGGCGGAGAGGCTGTCCGCCACCACCGAGAGGCCGGCCATGCCGAACGCCATCGTGCGCAGCGGCGCGTAGTCGTGCAGCGCCATCTCGATCCGCTCGTAGGCGTACTTGTCGTGCATGTAGTGGATGACGTTCATGGCATTCACGTAGACGCCGGCCAGCCAGTCCATCATGTCCTCGAACCGGGTGGCCACGTCGTCGAAGCTCGAGGTACTCGCCCTTGACGGGCGCGACGCCGGCCCCACCTGCTCGCCGCTGATCTCGTCGCGCCCACCGTTGATGGCGTAGAGCAGGCACTTGGCGAGGTTGGCCCGGGCCCCGAAGAACTGCATCTGCTTGCCCACCAGCATGGGCGACACGCAGCAGGCGATGGCGCCGTCGTCGCCCCAGGTGCGCCGCATGATCTCGTCGCTCTCGAACTGGAGCGCGCTGGTGTCGATCGCGACCTTCGCCGCGAACCGCCGGAATCCCTCGGGCAGCCGCGGCGAGTACCAGATGGTGAGGTTGGGCTCCGGCGCGGGCCCCAGGTTGTAGAGCGTCTGGAGCATCCGGAAGCTCGTCTTCGTGACCAGCGAGCGGCCGTCGTCGCCCATGCCGCCGATGGACTCCGTCACCCAGGTCGGGTCGCCGGCGAACAGCTCGTCGTATTCCGGCGTGCGGAGGAACCGCACGATGCGGAGCTTGATGACGAAGTCGTCGATGATCTCCTGGGCTTGCTCCTCGGTGAGGCGGCCCGCCTGCGAGGTCGCGCTCGAAGTAGATGTCGAGGAAGGTCGAGCAGCGGCCCAGCGACATCGCCGCGCCGTTCTGTTCCTTCACCGCGGCGAGGTAGCCGAAGTAGAGCCACTGCACGGCCTCGCGCGCGGTGCGGCCGGGCCTGAGATGTCGAACCCGTAGCTCGCCGCCATCTTCTTGAGTTCCTCGAGCGCGCGGATCTGCTCGGAGAGCTCCTCCCGGTCGCGGATGATGTCCTCGGTGGACGGCCCGGGTCGAGCGCCAGCTTCTCCTGCTTCTTCTGCTCGATCAGCCGGTCGACGCCGTAGAGCGCCACGCGCCGGTAGTCGCCGATGATCCGCCCGCGGCCATAGGCGTCGGGCAGAGCCGGTGAGGACGTGTGAGCTGCGGCAGCGGCGGATGTCGGCGGTATAGGCGTCGAACACGCCCTCGTTGTGGGTCTTCCGGTACTTGGTGAAGGCCTCCACCACGTGCGGGTCGGGCGTCGTAGCCGTAGGCCTTGAAGGCGCTGAGCACCATCCGGAAGCCGCCGTTCGGCATGATGGCGCGCTTGAGCGGCGCCTCGGTCTGGAGGCCGACGATGATCTCGTGTCCTTGTCGATGTAGCCCGGGGCGTGCGCCGTGATGGAGCTCGGCATCTGGGAGATGTCCAGCACGCCCTTCTTCCGTTCCTCGACGAAGAGTTTCGTCAGCTTCTCCCAGATCTTCTTCGTCCGTGCGGTGGCCGGCGCGAGGAAGCGTCTCGTCCCCGTCATAGGGCGTGTAGTTCAGCTGGATGAAGGCCCGGACGTTGATTTCGCGCTGCCAGAGCGCCCCGCTGAACCCTTCCCAGGGCGACTCGCTTCGGCGGCGTGCCTTCGGCTGCTTCGTTGCGGTGGCAGCTCATGACGAACTCCAATCCAGTGGTATGCGCCGTCAGGCGCGCGGCCGGAAAGGCCAAGCAGGGCGCCCGTGTGCCGGGCGATCATCAGTTCTTCGTTGGTCGGAATCACCCATGCCGATACGCGGCTCGTCGCCGTGGAGATTCTCGGTCCATGGCCGGCGTTGGCGCCGGGGTCGAGCGTCGACGCCCAGCCACGCGGACGCCTCGCAGATGCGGCGGCGGATCTCGGCGGAGCGCTCGCCGATGCCGGCGGTGAACACCAGCCCGTCCACTCCACCCAGGACGGCCGCGAGCGCGCCGACCTGTTTCGCCGCCTGGTAGACGAAGTAGTCCACGGCCAGGCGCGCCGCCGGATCCGGGCTGTCGAGCAGGTCCCGCATGTCGTTGCTGATGCCCGAAATGCCCAGCAGGCCGGACTTGCTTGTAGAGCATCTTCTCCACCTGGGCTGCGGTGAGGCCGGCGGTCTGGAAGAGATGGAGGATGACGCCGGGATCGACCGAGCCCGGGTCGCGTGCCCATGCAGAGCCCGTCGAGCGCGGTGAAGCCGAGCGTGCTGTCCACGCTCTTCCGTCCCTTGAGCGCGCAGAGGCTGGCGCCGCTGCCAAGGTGCGCGACGATCACGCGGCCCTCGGCGATCTCGGGCGCCACCTCCGGAAGCACCGAGGCGATGTACTCGTACGAGAGGCCGTGGAAGCCGTAGCGCTGCACGCCGGTGTCGCGGATTTCCTTCGGCAGCGGCACCAGTTCCGCCACGGCGGCTGGCCGCGGTGGAAGCTGGTGTCGAAGCAGGCCACCTGCGGCACGCCGGGGAGCTGTTCGCTCACGGCCTCGATGGCGGCGAGGTTGTGCGGCTGATGCAGCGGCGCGAGCGGGATCAGCGCGCGCAGGTCATCGAGCACCTCGCGGCGTGACGACGCAGGGGCCGCGCGTACCTGGCGCCGCCATGCACGACGCGGTGGCCGACGCCGAGCACCCGCGACGCCGCCGTAGCGCTGCGCGCAGCCAGGCGGCGAGGACGTCGAGCGCGGCCCGGCCGTCCTTCACGGCCGCATCGAGCTTCTCGTCGGCCATCACCGTGCCGCGCCTCGTCCTTCGCGCTCAGGCGCGGCGAGCTGCCGATGCCGTCGATCTGGCCGCGCGCCTCGAGGCGCCACGCCTCGCCTCGCCGGGTCGGCAATAGACGCAGAACTTGAGGCTCGAGGAGCCGGCGTTGAGCACCAGAGCGTAATCGTCCATGACGTGTCGTCATGCGGTCAGTGCCGCCGGCTGCCGCCGCGCATGCGCCGCGAGCACCGCGACCGCACAACTCGCGATGCGCGACCGCACGCTGTCGGCCCGGCTGGTCAGGATCACCGGCACCCGCGCGCCGAGCACCAGGCCCGCACTGTCGGCGTTGGCCAGGAAACTGAGCTGCTTGGCCATCATGTTGCCGGCTTCGAGATCGGGCGCCAGCAGGATGTCGGGATCGCCTGCGACTTCGGAGATGATGCCCTTGATCTTCGCCGCCTCGCGGCTGATGGCGTTGTCGAAGGCCAGCGGCCCGTCGAGCAGGCCGCCCTTGATCTGCCCGCGCTCGGCCATCTTGCAGAGGGCCGCGGCGTCGAGCGTCGCGGGCATCTTCGAGTTCACCGTCTCGACCGCCGCGAGGATCGCCACCTTGGGCCGCTCCACCCCGAACGACCGCGCGAGGTCGATCGCGTTCTGGCAGATGTCGACCTTGTCCTCGAGCGTCGGCGCGATGTTGATCGCGCCGTCGGTGACGATGAGCACCTTGTGATAGGTCGGCACGTCCATCAGGAAGACGTGGCTGAGGCGCCGGCCGGTGCGCAGCCCGGTCTCCTTCGCGATCACCGCGCCCAGGATCTCGTCGGAGTGCAGGCTGCCCTTCATCACCAGCTCGGCCTTGCCCTCGCGCACCAGCGCCACCGCTTCGTGCGGCCGCGCGGCTGTCGGCGACGTCCACGATCTCGGCGTCCGCCGAGGTCGATGCCCTTCGCCCTGCGCGAGCTCCGCGATCGTCGCCGCCGGGTCCGACCAGGATCGGCGTGATCAGTCCCTGCTCGGCGGCATCGATGGCGCCGGCCAGCGACGTCTCGTCGCAGGGATACGCGACCGCCGTGGGGATCGGCTCGAGGCCCTGGCAGCGCTCGAGCAGCTGTTCGTACTTGCCGGTTCCGGTCTGAGTCATGATCAGGTCTCCAGCGGGCACCGGGACCGGCGTCGCGCGGCCGGTCCCGTCTCCTTGAGGAGCAGCGTGAGAAGGATGGCGAGCCCGACGCCGTAGAGGAGCGGCTGAAGGTGGCCTGGTAGTGCCGAGCGTCGATCGCGCCGCGTCGCCGCGCCGCTGCGCGAACAGGCAGGCCCGCGAAGACCGGGCCGAGCAGCGCGCTGAAGGTGAAGTTGATGAAGTTGATGACGCCCGGTCGCCGTGCCGCTCACCTGCGGCGGGTTCGCCTCCTTGATCACCGTGTACGGCAGCATCGCGGCGCCCGAGGCGATCCCGGCGACGAGGCCCAGCACGTAGGGCGGCAGCACGCCGGCGGGCCGTAGAGGATCCAGGCCAGGCAGGCGAGCAGCACGAGCGCCGCCGCGATGATCACCGGCTTGCGCCGGCCGAGGCGGTCGGAGATGAAGCCCGAGCAGCGGGCAGCCGATGATCCAGCCGAAGGGGACGGTCGCCGAGCGCAGCACCGCTCGCCGTAGTCGAAGCCGTGCGCATCCTGCAGGAAACGCACGCCCCAGACCATGTCGAAGATCGTCGTGGGGATGAACAGCAGGCCGGCGATCATGCCGCAGAGGATCGACTGCGGATTGCGGAACACCAGCGCCCAGTGCACCGACCGCTTCGCTGAACCAGGCCGGATTCGCTCGCGTGACGCCTGGCTGCGGGAGCAGGACGAAGAGCAGCACGCCGATCACCAGGCCGGCGATGCCCATGGCGACCCAGAAGTGGTTCCAGGCCACGCCGGCGGCGATCAGCGGACCGACCACGAACTGGCCGGCCGAGCCGCCGGCCATGCCGAACATCTGCGTGGCGCCGATCAGCGTCGCGGCGCGCGAGGCCGGGAAGTTCGTGCGTGGCGATGTAGGCGGCGCCCACCAGCGCGAAGACGCCGCCCGCGCCCTGCAGGAGGCGCCGACGCTCGCGAGTGCGCGGTTGCCGGAGGCGAACAGCAGCGCGCCGATGCCGACCGCCGCCGCGCCGATCGGCACGACCCGGCGCGGGCCCAGCCGATCCATCGCCACGCCGGCGACGAGGCTGAACGGCGAGTAGCCGTAGTAGAACAGCCCGACCAGCGAGGCGACGGCGGCGGCGCTGAGGCCGAAGCCGCGCGGAGAGCTGCGGCATCATGACCGCCGGCGCCGAGCGCAGGACGTACTGGTAGAAGTAGTAGACCGCCGTGACCAGCCAGGCGATCAGGATCGCCGTCCGGCGCTGTCCTTTGTTCACTGCGCCACGGCTCACCGTCCCGCTCATTCGCCACCGCAGGCTCGCTCAGCAGAGCGTCACGCGAGACCGCGAGGCCGCCTTCGGAGGTCTCCTTGTACTTGGAGTTCATCTCCTTGGCGGTGAGCGCCATCGCGGCGACCGTGGTGTCGAAGTCGACGCGGCGGTTCGCGGGGATCTCGTTGCTGGCGATCATGAAGCCGGTCCACGCCTTGACCGCGCCGTAGGCGCAGCGCTCGATGCAGGGCATCTGCACGAAGCCCGCGACCGGATCGCAGGTCATGCCGAGATGGTGCTCCAGCGCCGACTCGGCGGCGTTGGCGATCACCTGGTGCGTCGAAGTCGTGCGCCTGGGCGATCAGCGCCGCGCCCATGGCGGAGCCGACGCCGATCTCCGCCTGGCAGCCGCCTTCGGCGCCGGCCAGCGTCGCGTTGTGCTTGCACGAGGTAGCCGATCACCGCGGCGGCGAGCAGGCCATCGCGGATCTTCTCCTGCGGCAGCTTGCGGCCGCCCTCGCCGAGCGAGTAGACGAGCGCCGGGCATCACGCCGGCCGAGCCGCCGGTAGGCGCGGTGACGACCAGGTGGCCGCGAGCGTTCTCCTCGGAGCCGGCCAGCGCGTAGGCGGCGACCATGCCGACGCCGCGCTGCGCCGGCGTACTTGTCGTCCATGGCGCGCTTGTAGACCTCGCCGGCCTTGGTCTTGAGCTTGATCGGCCCGGGCAGCGTGCGTCGTCGGCGCCGCCAGCCCGGACTTCACGATGTTCACCATCGCCGTGGAGATCTTGTCGAGGAACGCGTTGATCTCCGCCTCGCTCTTGCCGGAGACCGCCATCTCGTTGGCCATGGCGACCTGCGCGATCGGTCAGCTTGTTCTTCTCGGCGTGCTCCTGCAGCTCCTTCATCGTGGCGTAGGGATATTTCGGCTGCGCCCTTCTTCGGCGGCTCGTAGCCCTTCCACTCGATGAACCCGCCGCCGACCGAGTAGTACTCCTGCTCGTAGCAGCACCTTGTCGCCGGCCAGCAGCTTGCAGGTCATCGTGTTCGGGATGCGGGAAGTCGCCCTTCGTCGCGTCGTAGATGACGTCCTTGAGCGAGACGTCGAAGGTGCTGCTCGCCGAGCGTCACCGGGAACTTCTGGTCCGGCTTGGCCGCAGTCTCGTCGAGGAACAGCGGGTCGATGGTCGCGGGCTCCTTGCCGATGATGCCGGCGAGCGCGGCGCGCTCGGTGCCGTGTCCCTTGCCGGTGGCGCTCAGGCTGCCGTAAGAGGTGCACCTTGAGTGCCGTGGCCTTGGCGAGCTGGTCGGCCGGCAGCTTGGTGCAGCGCTGGTAGAAGTCGTAGGTGATGCGCATCGGCCCGATGGTGTGCGAGCTCGAGGGCCCGGGGCCGACCTTGTAGAACTCCTCGACGGTGGTCATCACCGGTCCCTTGGACTTCTTGACCACCTCGAGGCTGTCCGAGATGCTGACCTGGGGGGCGTGGGCGGCGCAGAGGATGCCTGTTCGGCAGTCTCCTTCGGGGTCAGCGGCTTGCAGCCCGCCAGGACGGTGACGGCACCGATCATGGCGGTGCGCATCATGAAACTTCGGCGGTCAATGCCTGCCGGAAACTCGTCCGGCACTGGGTCGAGGCCGCCAAGCGGGGCCTCCTGGTCGTCGCGTGTTGTCATGGTGCTCATTTTCCCCCGATTTTCGCCGAGAAATTGTACCTGCCTGACACCTGCAGCCGGAACCCGCCGGTGTCCCAGCCGTCACTGAAGTTCGTGCGGTGGATGTACTGCAGCTCGGGTCCGAACATCATGCCCGGCACCGGATAGAAGAGGAGATTGACGACCGCGTACTGGCCCTCATGGAACGCGGTGGCCAGCTGGCCGTCGGAGTTGTCGATGTTGATCATCGACCCGCCGATGGTGCTCGACCACTTCTCATTCCAGGTGCGATCGTAGAACGCCGTGAGCCCGTACACCGGGAGCGCCGTGCCAAGGAGCCGGCCGCAACGGGTCGGAGAAATTGTTCTGTGATGCCGATGTCGACCGGCGCATCGTTCATGTAGTTCTCGACGCCCGCGCCGTACGTCGCCTCGAGGCGCAGGACGCCCTTGGCGTCGGTCTTGACGTTCGAGCTCAGGTTGAGCCCCCAGCCCACCGCATCGCCGGCCAGCTCGAAGGGGTGGTTGCCGATGTCATCCCACTTGATGTAGCGCAGCATACCGGCGATCCGGATATAACCCCAGTCGTGACCACCCCACTTGTACGACGCCGAGAGATCGGGCACCGGAAAGCGGGCGACTACGTCGGTCAACTCGATGCGGTCGGCATAACTTCCCTGGTCAGCGCTGGCACCCGGACGCTCGAGCGCGAACTGCAGCACGTTGTCGCCCTGGATCGGCGTCCAGCGGAACTGCACGTTCCGGAAGGCGACGATGCCGTTGGGGCCCCAGTAGTCCAGCTCATTGGGAAAGATGCTGTTGTCCATGAACGGGCTCTCAGTCTGCCCCAGGAGGAACTGGCCCAGTTCGATGTAGGCATGGCGCAGGTGGAGCGTGGTCTGCCCGGCATCGGCGCCCGTGCCGAAGAGATCGAAGTCCAGCACGGCCCGGGCTTCGCCGAGCCTGGTGGGCGCATGAGTCTTGACGCCGAACCGCGTCTGGCGCACACCGAAGAAGAACTGGCCTGGTTCCCCGAACTCGTTCTCGACCGCCGGCAACTGGGTGGGCCGCGCCGCATCGAGCCATTTGCCATTGATGCCCGTGTCGTCGAAAATAGCGTCGACCATCACGTACCCGTAGAACTCCAGCCCCGCCTTGCGCGTGCTATCCTCACCTTGTGCCAATGCGCGTGCCAGCGGAGAGAGCAACAGCACGGCCGTGCACAGCCAGGCCGTGCTCATGCGCACTCTGGAATTCATCAATGAGCCTTTCGGGGACGCCCTATTCCACGGCATCGGCGACGCTGGTGAAACGATTCACGCCACCCAGCAGGTCGTCCACGCCTTCCGCCCGCAGCCGGTCGCGCACCGACGAACGTGCCTCGACCACCCGCACCCGCGACCCGGCGGCGTTCAGCTCCTTCGCCAGGCTCCCCAGCGCCTGCGCGCCGTGCATGTCCACATACGGCGCGGCGGACAGGTCCAGCACCACGAGCCGCGGTGGCGTGGCCGCGGCGGCGACCAGGCGGAGGATCGTGTCTCGCACATGATCCACGTTGAAATAAAAGAGCCCGGATTCCGGGCGGATCACCAGCACGCCCGGAATGGGCTCGTTCTCCGGGTGCCGCTCCCGATCCGAATATCGGCGCGTGCCGGGGATGCGACCGAGCAGGGCGACGTGCGGGACAGATGCGCGCCGGACCAGCAACACGAGCGAAATGATCGCGCCGATCAGCACTCCGCGAAGCAGGCCCGAACTCAGGACCCCGGCGAGCGCGGCCATGGCCACCAGGAACTCGGCGCGATCTGAACGCCAGAGGTGCTTGAGCGCGGCGATGTTGAACAGGCCGGCAACGGCGAGCAGCACGACCGCCGCCAGCACCGGCTGTGGCAGCGCTTCCAGCAGGTGGGACAGGAACAGCACTACCAGCAGGATGATGATCGACGACACGGCGCCAGACAAGGGCGTGCGGGCGCCGGCGCCTTCGTTGACGAGCGATTGCGACATGCCACCGCTGACCGGGAACCCGCGCCCGAGACCCGCGGCGAGATTGGATACGCCGAGCGCCAGGAACTCCTGGTTCGCGTCCAGGCGCCCGCCATGCTTCGCGGCGAAGGTGCGTCCGATCGCCGCGGTCTCGACCGCCGCCAGCAGGAAGCAGGCGAGGGCGAGCGGCAGGAGGTTGTTGAGGTCGCTCCAGCCGATCGCCGGGAGGCCCGGCGCCGGCAGGCCCTGCGGCACCGGGCCCAGCAGCTTGACGCCCAGCGCGTCCAGGCCAGC
Source organism: uncultured Gemmatimonadales bacterium (assembly GCA_963846945.1). Classification (GTDB taxonomy): domain Bacteria; phylum Gemmatimonadota; class Gemmatimonadetes; order Gemmatimonadales; family GWC2-71-9; genus JAGGAG01. The sequence goes on from CAWJXX010000008.1 coordinate 327,336, forward strand.
CAGCGACGACGCCGCGATGCCGCCGACCACCACAAAGAGCGCGACAGGCTTGTTGGGAAGGAAGAGCTTCCCGAGCACGAGCAACGCCAGCGCGAGGCCGCCGATCGCGAGCGACGGAAGATTGGCCTCGTGCAGGTGCGCCAGGAAGTTGGCGCTGTTCTCCCAGAAGTTGCCGTGCGTGCCGTGAATTCCCAGCAGCTTCGGCAACTGGGTGCTGGCGAGAAAGAGTGCCACGCCGCACTTGAACCCGACCATGACGCTTTCGGAGATGAAGCTGACGATCGCCCCGGCCGAAGCCAGCCACGCGGCGAACGCGATCAGTGCCACCAGCATGGCCGCCGCCGCTGCCAGGGCGCCGAACCTGGTTGCATCGCCGCCCGCAATGGCGCCGAGTGACGCACCGACGAGCAGCGAAATCGCGGAAGTGACGGTGATCGCCGTGTGCCTGGAGCTGCAGAACAGCCAGAACACCAGCCCGCCCCACAGGCAGGCGTAGAGGCCGGCTTCCGGCGGCAGGTTGGCCAGCGAGGCATCGCCCAGGGCCGCCGGCAGGAGGTAGGCGGCCAGCGTAATGCCCGCAACGAGGTCGCTCCGGAGCCAGGTCCGGTCATAGGATCGCAGCCAGCCCAGCGCCGGGATCGACCTCGTCGCGATCAGAAGCGCTCCGGCACGTACCTGAACGGATGGTCGATGGCGGTGTACCGGCCGACCTTCCGCTTGGGCAGCTCCACCTTTTCGGCCTTCACGTCCTTGTATGGAATGTGTTCCAGCAGGTGACTGATCACGTTCAGGCGCACGCGCTTCTTGTCCTCGGAGCGAGCCACGTACCATGGCGCCCATTCGACATCGGTCGCCGCGAACATTTCGTCGCGTGCCTTGGTGTAGTCGTCCCAGCGATCGAACGACTTCACGTCCATCGGCGAGAGCTTCCAGGTCTTGCGGCCGTCGTCGATGCGCGACTCCAGTCGCCGCTGCTGCTCCTCCGGGCTCACCTCGAGCCAGTACTTGAGCAGGATGATTCCCGAGGCGACCATCAGTTTCTCGAACTGCGGCACCACCTGCAGGAATCCGCGCGCTTCGTCCTCGGTGCAGAAACCCATCACCCGCTCGACGCCCGCGCGATTGTACCAGCTGCGGTCGAAGATCACGACCTCACCGGCGGCCGGCAGGTGCGTGAGGTAGCGCTGCGCGTACATCTGGGTCTTCTCGCGCTCGGTCGGTGCCGGGAGCGCAACGACGCGGAACACGCGCGGGCTCACTCGCTCGGTGATCGCCTTGATCGTGCCGCCCTTGCCGGCACCGTCCCTGCCCTCGAAAGGACGCAGATTTTCAGGCCCTTTCGCTTGACCCACTCCTGCAGCTTCACGAGCTCGACGTGCAGCTTCCGGAGCTCGCGCTCATAGTCCTTGCCCGAAAGCGGCTCGCTGCCCGCGTCGGCATCGGGGCCGTCGAGGGCGGCCGTCGTGTCGCGCGCTTCCTTCTCCTTCTTCTTGTCCTCGGACTTGTCGCGCTTCTTGTCACGCTTCTTTCCCATGGTGTTCTCCTGTCGCTCTTGCTTCCGCCTGTTTGCTCCGGGCCATCTCCATCGACCTGATGAAGAACGGATAGAGGGGCACACTCAACAGAAGTGCCACGAACGCATTCACCACCGTCTGCTGGTCGCCGCCCAGGACCGTCGCCAGGCAGTACGCCACGGCAGCGATGGCTATCCACTTGTACGCCGTGAATGTGCTCCGCGGCAGCTTGTGGTCGAACACCACCTTGACGACGGCGACCGAGGAATAGATGTACGGTACGACCGCCAGGATCACCGCCAGGTCGATGATCCGGTTGAACTGGCCGGCAATGGTCGGTGACATCGTGGCGAACAGGACGATCGTCATGAGCACACCGACGATCACGAGGCCGTGTCCTGGGACACCGCGCCGATTGATCCGTCCGAACACTCCGGGAAACATCCCGTCGTCGGCTGCCGCCTTGGCCGACTGGCCGACGAGCAGCATCCAGCCACCGAGCGATCCCACCGACTTGAGGATCGCGCAGACGGCAATGACCACCATGCCGGCCGTGCCCAGCGCCATGCGTGCCGCCTCGGCGAAGGGCGCGTGCGAGGTCTGCAACTCCGCGTTCGGGATGATCCCCATGATCACGGTGGAGCTGAGGATATAGACCACCGCGGCGAGACCCGAGGCCGATCATGGTGGCCCGGGGAATGTTGCGCTTGGGGTCCTCCATCACGCCGGCCGATACCGCCGCACTCTCGATGCCCATGTACGCCCAGAGCGCGATCGACGCAGCGCGCAGGACCGCATGGGTGTCGGAGCCTCCGCTGACGTTCCAGGCGGCCTTGAAGATCGCAGGGTCGAACCAGAACCAGCCGAGGATCGCAATCCCGAGGATCGGGATCAGGGCCAGGCTCATGGTCCAGGTCTCGAGCGCCCCGACCAGCCGCGGGCCCCGGATATTGACGAGCGTGAGAAGCCAGATCACCCCGGCTGTCGCGAAGACGCTGGCAGGCGGGGTGCTGATGACTGGAATGAACTCGGCAAGGTAGCCCACCGCGGCCACCGCGATCGCGATATTGCCGACCCAGTTGCCGAACCAGTAGACGTAGTTCGTCTGGAACCCGACAAAGGGCCCGAGGAAGTCGCGCGCGTAGGCGTAGGGACCGCCCGGCTGCGGATCGAGCTCTCCCAGCTTGGCGAAGACGAGACCGAGCGCGAGCGGCGCCGCCGGTCGCGACCATCCAGCCGAACACCGCGATACCACCGACCGATGCGAGGTTCGAGGGCAGAAGGAACAGGCCGGTCCCGATCATGTTGCCGGCCACCAGCATCGTGGCCTGCGTGAGCGACATCTTGCCGCGTTGACGCGCTCACGATCGATTCACCGCTTCCTGCCGGCCGGCTTCTTCAGGCACTGCACGTAGTACTTCCCATCCCTGGCCTCGACACCATGCGTGTCGTGACCGAACCCGGGGAACCGCGCGTCCCACGAGGCGAGCGCCCTGAGATAGCCAAGGTACGGGCCATCGTCGGCGCCGGTCGACTCGCCCGGCATCAGCATGGGAATGCCCGGCGGGTAGGGCACCACGCTGGTGGCCAGCACCCGGTTCGCAAGCTTCTCCAGCGGCACGTGCTCGATCTGGTCCCGGACCAGCTGCTGGTATGCGTCGCTCGGCGTCATCACCAGCTTCGGCAGGGTGGAGAACGCCTCGGCGAGCCAGTGCGTCTGCCGCGTCTCCTTGAGCATGGCGAACATCTGGTCGGACAGGTCGCGAAGCCCGAGGGACCCGTACGCTGCGGGATGCCCGGCGACCAGCTCCGGCAGCGCGTCAGCCAGGCTGGCGTTGGTATCGTAGTCACGCTTGAAGTCGAGAAGCGCATTCAGCAGCGTGCCCCACTTCCCCTTGGTGATGCCGATGGAGAAGAGGAAGAGGATGGTGAAGTCGGTGGTCTTCTCCACTTCCACGCCGCGGTTGTGGAGGTAGGCAGTCACCAGCGTCGCCGGAATGCCCCACTTGTCGAGGCCGCCCTTCGCGGCCACGCCCGGAGTCAGGATCGACACCTTGATCGGGTCGAGCATGCAGTAGCCGTCCTCGATGTCGCCGAACCCGTGCCAGGCATCACCCGGGTGCAGCACCCATGGGTCGGGCTCGGTGCGCGAGGAACTCCGGCGATGCATCGGCGAACGCGACCTTCTTCCCGGCCCGTCCCTGCTTCACGGTCTCCGCATTCCAGGTGTTGAAGAACCACTCGCGCTTCTGCCGGAACTCCCGGTGCACCCGTCCCATCGTCTGCCGGAACGCGACCGCCTCGTCGATCGACTCGCTGGTGAGGGCCAGGCCACCGGGTCCGTCCATCATCGCCGCGGTCACATCGTTGGAAACGATGATCGGATAGAACGGCGAGGTGGACGCGTGCATCATGAACGACTCGTTGAAGCGCGCATGCGGTATCGGGCTCCGCCCGTCGCGGATGTGCAGCAACGACGCCTGGGAGAGGGCGGCCAGCAGCTTGTGGGTCGAGTGGGTGGCGAAGACGGTGGGGCCCGTGTGGTCGCGCGGGTCGCCGTACATCGCGTGGCGATCGCGATAGATCGGGTTGAAGCGCGCGTAGGCGTACCACGCCTCGTCGAAGTGAATGCGGTCCACGCTGGGGTCGAGCAGCTCGGCGACGCGGCGTGCGTTGTAGCAGAGCCCGTCGTACGTCGAGTTGGTGACCACCGCATAGACCGGGCGCTGATCCGCACCCTTCGGCCGGAGGGGATTGGCCCTGATGGCGGCCTTGATCGCCGCCGGCTTGAGGCGCGCAGGCGGTATCGGGCCGATGATGCCGTAGCGGTTGCGGAGCGGCACGAGGTAGCTGGGGATCCCGCCACTCATCACCAGGCTGTGCTCGATCGACTTGTGGCAGTTGCGGTCGCACAGCGCCACCTGGCCCCGGCCGACGGCGGCCATGAAGATCACCCGGTTCGAGGTCGAGGTGCCGTTGGTCACGCTGTAGGTGCGATGCGCACCGAATACCCGGGCGGCGTACTTCTCGTGCTCGCCGATGGGACCGGTGTGGTCGAGCAGCGAGCCGAGGGCACCGACACTGATCGAGAGATCGGACCGGAGCAGGTTCTCCCCGAAGTAGTCGAAGAAGATGCGGCCCACTGGCGACTTGAGGAACGCGGTGCCGCCGGTATGACCGGGCGTGTGCCAGGAGTACTCGTACACCTGGCTGAACTTCATGACCGCCGCGGCCAGCGGCGGGAGCATCACCTCGAGGTAGCGCCGGATGGCCGCCGTCACTCGTCCGCCAACGAAGGCGGCGGTGTCTTCCAGCGTCCAGATGTACTCGTCCACCATCTGCATCACGTCGACCGGGATGGCAGAGGCCTCCCCCCGCTCCGCCATGAGGAAGATCGGGATCTTCTCGTTCCGGGAGCGAACGAACCGGAGAAGGCTCGTCGCCTTCGCGTGCCCATCGTCTTCGTCCAGGCTCCAGTCCACCAGTACCGCGTGAATGGCGGAGTCGGAGACGGCCACCGACATGCCATCCTCGGCACTGGTCGCCTCGCACCACCTCGACGGCGCGCGCCTGCATTTCGGCCACCAGCGCCCGCGATGCACGGCCCTCGGCCGTCGGGCTGGTGAGTTCATCATCGACGACCAGCGCGCGCCAGCTCAGTCGCTTTGTGGATCGTTCTATCATGGCACCATCTCCCCTGGGCTCGCGTCAGTCGGGTACGGTGTTCCAGCGGAAGTACGCAATCGCACCTGCATCGGGTACACCGAACCACTGCTTGTACACCGGAAGGATCTTTCCCGAGGCATAGAGCCCGCTGAGCGCACGGTCCACTGCGAGGCGGAAGTCCTCGTCGCCTCGCTGGAAGGCGAGCGCCAGCGGTTCATAGGTGAAGAGACGCTCGAGCACCTCCAGGTCTCCTCCGGCAGGATTGCGGGCCGCGGCATCGAGCAGGATCGCCCGGTCGGCGAAGAACGCACTCGCCTTGCCAGCCAGCACCTCCTGCACACCCGCTGCATAGCTTTCGACCGGCACCACCTTCGATGTCAGCCTGAACTCGTCCAGCTTGCCCCGCACCCAGGTCTCCGCGGTCGTGCCCTTCATGACCGCGAATATCTGGGTCTGCAGCAGCTGGGACGCCGACGCACGCCAGCTCGGCTGCGTCGCCGCGTGGTGCCCGTTGAGGATGTCCTTGAATCGCGCGGACGCATCGCTCCGCACCAGCGCCCCGATGCCGCCGGGGAAAATGGGCTTCGAGAACGCCACGTCCTTCATCCTGGCCAGCGTCTCGGTGTCCGCGCCGCAGAGCAGGTCGACCCGGCCCTGCTGGACCGCGGCGAAGCGGTCATCCAGCGTGACCGGCACCCACTCGATATTCAGCGCGCCGAGCGAGAGTTCGGTCTTGATGGCGCCAGCCACCTCCTGGCACACGGCGATCGAGTATCCCGCCGGCTTGCCCGCCTCGTCATAGGAGAACGGACGCGCATCGGTCCGGTAGCCGAGCCGGATCGCGCCGGATTGGCGGATCCGGTCCAGCGTCGTGGCCGGCGCCGCAGGTGCAGCCGGCCGGGCCGGCGCAGGCTTCTGGGCAAGCACCGGCGGCACCATGACGAGGACCGCAAGCGCCTGGCCCGCCATCCGGGCCCAGGGCTTCCAGCCGGTCGTTGATACTGACTGTTGCATGGTCCTGCTCCTTTCGACTCGACGGTCGCGGTTGCGGTGGTCAGGCCTTTTCAGGCTGTGCACTGGCAGCCGCCAGTCCGGGCACGAAGCGCGGTGCGATGAATCCCCAGATGATGTAACCGATCCCCATGACCAGCATCCCTCCCATCACGGCGTCGTTGCCGGAGGCGTAGAGGGCATACACGCTGTACAGCATCGCGATCACCGTCACCACGACATTGCGGCGATACACCTTCGCCTCCACCTTGGCCGCCTTCATCATGACCACCAGCGCGGAGAGCGATATGACGTAGGGCACCACATTGGTGACGACGGCGAGGTTGACCAGGACGCTGAACTGCTCGCTCAGCGACGGCGAAATCGTGGTCAGTGCCAGGATGGACTGCACCACACCCATCACGATCATCCCGGTGACGGGCGCGCCCAGCTTGTTGACCTTGGTGAAGAGCTTGGGGAACATGTTCGCGTCCGCCGCCGACTTGCCGGTCATCGCGATCGTGAACTGCCAGCCCAGCAGCGAGCCGAGGCAGGCGAGCACCGCCAGCGCCATGATGATGGAACCGATCGTCGGGTTGAACATCTTCGCGTAGGCGAGCGCGAACGGGCCGGTGGACTTCGCCAGCTCGGCGTTCGGGACGATCCCCTGGATCACGGTGGTGGAGAGGATGTAGATGACCGCCGCACCGAGGGTGCCGAACATGCAGGCCAGCGGCACGTTCTTCCTCGGGTTCTCGACTGCGGCGGAGTTCTGTGCCGCCGATTCCATTCCCAGGAAGGCCCAGAGTGTCAGCGAGATGCTCGAGCCCATGCCCTTCGCCAGGCTCAACCCCTGCGGGTTCCAGGCCTCTGCAAACGTGGCCTTGCTGAACCAGAACCAGCCGAAGAACGAGAGCAAGCCGACCGGGATGAGCACTCCCCAGACGGTCACCGAACCAATCCGCCCGGTGATGGAGGGGCCGCCGAAATTCGCCACCGTGGTGAGCCAGAGCAGGCCGATCACGCCAATGGTGGTCGCGATCGGCGCCGAGGCGAGCCAGGGGAAGAAGCCGGCCAGGTAGCCCACCGCGGAAATGGCGATCGCCACGTTCCCGATCGCAAGCGACAGGAAGTAGAGGATAGAAGACGTTGAAGTAGCCGGGCTTGCCGTAGGCGTCCTCGGCGTACGCCGCCATGCCCCCTTCCCGCTGGTTGAAGAGGCCGGCCTGCGCAAACCCGTACGCGATGGCCATCGACCCCAGCGCCGTGACGATCCACGACAGCAGCGAGATGGCGCCAACCTGCGCCATGTTCGTGGGAAGCATGATGATGCCGGAGCCCATCATGTTCACCGCGACGATGAACGTCAGCTGGACCAGGCTCATCTTCTTTGTTTCTTGCACGGTCATCCTCCTTCTATGCCCGCTGACTGATGTCGCTACCGCTTCATGCAGTAGATGTGGTATACGCCGTCGTGCTCCTCCGTGCCCTCGACTTCCTTGGCGAAGCCGGGAAACTGGTGCCCGTACTCCTGCAGCGTCCGCAGGTAGGTGAGCCAGGGGCCATCGGACTTGCCGATGTTCTCACCCGGCATCACGATCGGGATGCCGGGCGGGTACGGAATGACGCCGACCGCCACCACCCGGTTCGCCATCTTGTCCCAACGGGACCTTCTCGACGCTTCCCGCCATCAGGCGCTGGAAGGCGCGGCGCGGCGTCATCACGGGCGTGGGCAGCGTCGCGTACGCCTGCGCCTGCCAGTATCCCTGACGGCTCTTCCGCATGTGCGCCCACATCGTCGTCGCCAAGGTCCTTGAGTCCCATGCCGGCATAGCGCTCAGGCGCGGCCGCCACCACCGTCGGGCAGCACCTGGGCCAACGGCGCGTTGCGGTCGTAGTCGGACTTGAAGTCGAGCAGCACGTTCAGCAGGGTGCCCCACTTCCCCTTGGTGATGCCAACGGAGAAGAGGAACAGCACCATGTGATCCGTCGTCCGCGACGGGCACGATACCATGCCGGCTGAGGTACGCGGTGACGATGTCGGCCGGGATGCCCCAGGCGTCGAGCTGACCGTCGGTTCGCATGCCCGGGCAGACGATGCCGAACTTGATCGGATCGAGCATGCACCAGTCGTCAGGCAGGCCCTCGAAGCCATGCCAGCTCTCACCCGGATGCAGCACCCAGCACGAAGGCTCGGTGGAAAGCAGCTCGGCGGGAGCCTTGTGGAAGGGAATTCGCTTGCCGGTCTTCGGGTGCTGGATCTCCTCGGCGTTCCAGGGGGCGAAGAACCACTGCTTCTTCGCCTGCATCTCGTGCTGGATGCGCGCAACCGCCAGGCGACACGCCACGGCCTCGTCGATGACCTCCTGGGTCAGGACCTGCCCGGCCGGCCCGTCCATCATGGCCGCCGCGACGTCGTTGGAGGCAATCAGTGCATAGAGCGGCGACGTGCTCGCCTGGGAGCAGTAGGCCTCGTTGAAGCGGCCGTGATCGATGGCGCCCCGGCCGTCGCGAATGTGGATGTACGAAGTCTGTGACAGCGCCGCGAGCAGCTTGTGGGTCGAGTGCGTGGCGAAGACGGTCGGTCCGTCCGCCGGATGATCCGCAGGGTTGCCCCGCATCGCGTACCGGTTCCGATACATCGGGTTGAACCGGGCGTAGCCGTACCATGCCTCGTCGAAGTGGATCCGGTCCACACTCTTGGCCAGTTGCTTCTCGGCGGCGGCGGCGTTGTAGCACATCCCGTCGTAGGTGCAGTTCGTGAGCACCGCGTACACCGGTCGCGCGCCGGTCGCAGTCGCGGCCAGCGGGTTGGACGCGATGCTCTTCGCGATCGCACCAGGCGTCGAGGCGCGACGGTGGAATGGGACCGATGATGCCGAAGCGGTTCCGGGTCGGGCTCAGGAAGACCGGGATGCCGCCGGTGTTGACCAGCCCCTGCTCGATCGACTTGTGGCAGTTGCGGTCGCACAGCGCGATCTCGCCGTCGCCCACGCAGGCCGACATGATGGCGCGATTGGAACCCGATGTCCCGTTGAGCACGGAGTACGAGCGATGCGCACCGAACACCCGGGCCGCATAGCGCTCGCTTTCCCCGATGGGACCGGTATGGCCGAGCAGCGACCCGAGTGCACCGCGCTCGATGCCCATGTCGGTGCGGAAAAGGTTCTCGCCGTAGAAATCGAAGAAGGCCCGCCCCACGGCCGACTTGAGGAAGGCGATGCCGCCCTGGTGTCCCGGTGCCGCCCACGAGTATTCGCGCTCGCGATCATACCGGGCCAGCGCCGCGGCGAATGGCGGGAGCAGGCCCTGGATGTATCGCTCGAGCGCCGCCACCGCGCGGCCACCAATGAACGCGGCCGTGTCTTCCAGGATCCAGACGAACTCGTCGACCAGTGTCGCGACCTCGATCGAAATCGTGCCCGCGACCGCGCGATCCGCCATCAGGATGATCGGCACTTTCGCGTTCCGGGACCGGATCGCCCGCAGCAGCCCGGTGGCCTGGGCATGGGAATCCCGGTCGTTGGTGCCGAGTGTCCAGTTGACGAAGATGCAGTGAATGGCCGAATCGGCTCCGGTGGTCGCGAGACCGTCCTCGACAGAAAACGCCTCGATGACCTCGACGCCGCGCATGCGAAGTTCATCCGCCAGTCCGCGCACCGCCCGGCCACCCGCCGTCGCCGGCGCCGCAAGCTCGTCGTCCACCAGGAGTACGCGCCGGGGCAGCGGCCGTGTCGTATCGCCTATCATGTCCTGTCTCCCGCCAGCGGGCGCTCAGTAGGAATACGCAACGTAGATCATCCCGTAGTAGAAATCCTTCGTCCGGTCGAAGGCCTGCTGCACCGCCTCGCCGGGATTCGCGAACGCGGCAAGGAAGCTGAACGTGAAGTTGGAATTCACCTTCCAGTCGCAGTAGGCATCGAGTTCGGCCACCAGGTCCTTCGAGGTCACGCCAGGCGCGAGAGATCCGGGATGGTCGAGCTGGAAGAAGTAGCCGATCAGGCCTGCGCCCACCTTGCTGCTGGGCGTGACCGTAACGCGGACCTGGTTCGAGATGAGGTTCGAGTTGGCCAGGAAGTACTCGCCGGCGATTTCACCCTGCCACCACGTGCCCCAGTCATAGAAGCCGGGGAAGAGTGGATCGAAGGCTTCGTTGGTGGAGGTCGCCGGGTTGTCGCCCTGGAAGAAGGCGTAGCGATAGGAGAGCTTGGGCGCCCATGCGACCTTGCTCAGCTGGTAGCCCACCTGGACGTTCCACGCGTTGGATTTGCGCAGCTCACCGTTGTCCTCGTACGCGTACTCGGCCTCCAGGGACAGGTCGCGCAGCTTCGACAAGGGCGCGGTGTATGCCCTCACGTTGTAGACGTTCTGGCCGTTGCGATCGGGATTGCTGTCGGACAGGGTCCGCAGGTATGTCGCGCCGATTGTGGTGAACTGGTCCGGCGCGATTTCGTAGTTGAAGCCCCACACGCGTGAGTTCGGGGCGTTCCCCGGGAACTCGTTGCGATCGAGGTAGAAGGCCTCGAAGGTGTGAATCTTCGGGTGGACTCGTGCAATCCCCGCAAAGGCCCACGCCTTGCGCGCGTTGCTCCAGAAGCCGCCGCGACTGCCGCCTTCCGGTGCGCCATCCCACAGCAGCATGCCGTGACCGATCTTGTACACGGCACGGCCGACGGTGAAGTCGAGAAGGTTCTCGGAACTGCTCAGGCTGGTTCCCGACCGCCAGGCGATATACAGGTCCTCGGGCCCGAACGACGCGGCCTCGGTGCCGACCAGCGGCGGTGGGGACGAGAAGGTGCGCTCGCCGACGACACTGATGGCGCCGTACAGTTCGCTCTTGCCCAGTGGAATCGAGCCCGAAAGCTTGGGCTTGACGAACGACTCCTCCCAGTTGGAGCCCAGGTTGCCGGACGGATCAGGCCGGTTGTTGCTGTAGAGGGAATTTCCAAAGCCGAACGCGCCGAACCCGGCGTCGAAGTTGAACTGCCACTTGACTCCCTTGGGCAGTCCGGTGGGGCGTGCCTCCTCGGCGGTGGTGTCGGCGGGTGCGGCAGTGGTGGTATCCTGCTGGGCAAGAACCCGGGTCGCGCCCATGAGCATCAGCACGACGGCGACAACAGCGCCGTGCGCCGTGTGGACCCGGTGCATCCTTCTCAGGGAATGCCAAACGCCCATACGCCTGCTCCCCCCCCCAAACTCGGGGCATTACTTAGGTAGTGACACGCATTGGCCCTGGGAGCCTCACTTCAGGAATGTCCAGCACACATCACAAGGCGGCGGGAAACTTCCTCGTGGTCTGAGCGCGGAAGATCAGCTGGCCGACAGGGCCTAGACTGATCAGTGTTACTGCTACACCTTCATGTAGGGTCCAAAGGTGCTTGTTGTCAAGCAAACATGGTGCAACATGGAGCAACTCGCTCGACGGGGACTGACCATCATCCATTCACACAGTTGTTACTCGATTCGGCGGATCCTCCTTTCGCTTCTCGGGGTGATTGCCTTCGTTCCTGAGGGCCGCATCCTGGCGCAGGCACCGCCGGCTGCACCTGCGACGACCGCCCCGGCGAAGACGACCGCCCCCGCGAAAACGACAACACCCTCGGCGACCGCGGTGACCATCACGCCAGGACCAGTGTCGTCCGCGTCATCCGGCGACTCGACAGCGCCGATCCCGCCGGCGCAGCTCGATGCGCTGGTCGCGCCGATCGCGCTGTACCCGGATCCGCTGCTGGCGCAGACACTGGTCGCGTCGACCTATCCGCTCGAGATCATCCAGCTGCAGCAGTGGATGGCGAAGCACCCCGGCCTCAAGGACAAGGCGCTTGCGGATTCCGTGGCGAAGCAGCCCTGGGACCCGAGCGTGCAGTCGATGGCCGCAGTGCCAGAAGTGGTGAAGCGGCTCGCCGACGACATCCAGTGGGCCACCGAGCTCGGCAATGCATTCCTGGCAGAGCAGGCCGGCGTGATGGACGCCGTCCAGCGGATGCGCAAGAAGGCGAAGGACAACGGCGCGCTCAAGTCGAACGAGCAGCAGAAGGTCGATACGCAGGTTGTCGCGGAGAAGACGGTCATTGTGGTCCAGCCGTCGAATCCTGAAGTCATCTACGTGCCGAGCTACAGTCCGGCGGTGGTGTACGGCCCGCCGATTTATCCCTATCCGCCGATCTACTATCCGCCATATCCGCCGGGTGCGGCCATGGTCTCCTTCGCGGTCGGGATGGTGTGGGGAGCGGCCATCTGGGGTGGTTCCTGTTGTTACGCCGGCTGGGGCGGCGGCAACGTCTACATCAACAACAGCAATAACTTCGTCGGCGGCGCCGGCGGCGTCGGTGGCGTTGGTGGTGTCGGTGGCGTCGGTGGTGTTGGAGGCGTTGGAGGCGTCGGAGGTGTCGGAGGCGTTGGAGGCGTCGGTGGTGTAGGCGGCGCCGGTGGCGTGGGTGGCCCCGGTGGCGTGGGCGGCGCCGGTGGCGTGGGCAAACCCGGTGGGGTGGGCGGTCCCGGCGGCGCCGGTGGCGGCAAGTGGCAGCACAACCCGTCGCATCGGGGTGGTGCTCCGTACGCCGACCAGCGAACCGCCAACAAGTACGGCGGCGGGGATCGCGGGGGCGCGGGGCAGCGTGGGCCAAGCGCCGGAACTCAGCCCGCCGGCGGGGCAGGAAACCGGGGCCCGAGCGGTGGCGCCGGAAACCGCCCGAGCACGCAACCGGGTGGCGGAGCTGGAAACCGCCCGAGCGCCGGCACGCAACCGGGCGGTGGTACGCGCGGGGACCAGATCGGGGGTCGTGACGTTCCGAGTTCGCGCGGCGGCCAGAGTGGTTTCAGTGGCGGCCAGGGTGGGTACAACGGCGCGAATGCCCGCACCAACAGTTCACGTGGTGCGTCGAGCATGGGCGGCTCACGCGGCGGTGGCGGATCTCGCGGTGGCGGTGGAGGAGGGGGACGGCGGCGATGAACACCACGAAGATGCACATCATCAGTCGAGTCGGCGCCGGTCGTGCTGCTCTGCGGCCTGCTATCGGGATGCGGCGACACGAAGCGCCCGGCCGCGGTGCCCGAACGAGAGTACGCCAGCGCAGAGGAAGCGGCCGCCGCACTGGTTGCGGCGGCAGGCGACTTCAACGTACCCGAGTTGAGGTCGATCCTGGGGTCCGCTGGTGCCGTCCTCGTGTCATCCGTCGATACGGTCGCCGATCGCAACCACGCAATCGCATTTGCCGCCGAAGCGCGGACACAGCAGCGGCTGGAGTTCGACTCCACGAAGACTTCGGCAACGCTCTTCGTCGGGCCCGGGGACTGGCCGATGCCCATCCCGATCGTTCAGTCCGGCGGAAAATGGCACTTTGACGATTCAGCGGGTCAGGAGGAGATCCTTCGGCGTCGCATCGGGCAGAATGAACTCGATGCGATCCAGGTATGCCTTGGCTATGTGGAAGCGCAGCGGGAGTACGCGATGGTGCGACACGACGGAGCGCTCGTCAACCAGTATGCCCAGCGAGTCATCAGTACGCCGGGCAAGCAGGACGGCCTGGCCTGGCGTACCCCGCAAGGTGTCTGGGAGGGCCCGGTGGGCGAGGAGATCGCCGGCTTCATCGAGGAGGGATATACCGATCGCAGCAAGCCCTTCCATGGCTACTACTTCAAGGTCATGAAGGGGCAAGGTCCCGCAGCCCCGCTGGGCGCGATGGACTTCATGGTGGAGGGGGCAATGATCGGTGGTTTCGCGCTGGTCGCGGCGCCGGCCGAATACGGGGTGACCGGCATCCAGACCTTCATTGTGAGCTGGGAAGGCACTGTGTACGAGCAGGACCTCGGTGACAAGACCCTGGACGTGTTCAAGACGATGGAGCGTTACAACCCCGACTCCACCTGGCAGCGCGCACAGACCGGACCCTAGTCCTATCCTCCGAGCGCGATGGTGACCCACACGAGCACCGCTCCCAGGGCCACCATCGCGAGCCCCGCCAACCATGGCCAGTATCCAGCGATTTTCCCGAACGCATAGCCGGCCACGAAGAGCAGGGTGATGGCGATGGCGTTCGATACCCGCATGGCGTGCCGCAGGTTGTCCATGAAGACAAACGGGATGGCCACCGGCAGGGTCATCACGAAGACCCAGACAAACACCCCCAGCGCGCCCAGCCAGTCACCCATGTCGAGCGACGGATGTGCCGGCGGTGCTGGCGACTTGACCAACTTGTCGCGAACGAGCGCGTACTCGGCGGGGCCCAGCGCACCGGCCACAAGAGGTGGCAGCGCCTCCGCGATCACTTGTCGCGCCTCGTCAGGAGACGCCGCCGTGCGCAGGGCACGCAGCGCGCGAATGCCTCGCCCCTGTTCGCTGAGGCAGTCCATGAGGTAGAGAATCCCGTCGATGATGCCCCAGGCGACGTTGCACCCGAGAGCGCCGATGAGCATCGCGTGCACATCGTCGCGCCCGGCTTCTGCCACGCTGAGCGAGCCGGTAAAGGTGAGCACCATGATGAGGCCGAACAGCGCTTCAGCAACGCGTTCGGCCGGTTCGAGCGGCCGCCGGAAAGGCACTGCGGCGGCGTCAGTCATGCACTGACGGGGTTGGTGGCATCAACGATGTGCTAGCCGTCCTCCCGCACCACCACCGCAAGCAGTTCCTGCTGTGAATGCGCGGCCCCCAGCAACTCGACGGCGCGATGCAGCTGGGCATCCTCGGGTGCCCAGCGACGGAACGCCGCGGTATCACCGAACGCCGCGCGACTCACCCGCTGCTCCAGCAGGCGGTCCACCAGTGCCCGGCTCGCGTCGTACTGCGGGCGGTTGATCTCCACCCCGGCGCGGGTCAGGCGCGCATAGAGCGTATCACGCCAGGATGGCTGGACGGTGAAGTTGTACTTCACCCTGGGCTTGAGCTCCTTCGTCATCTGCGTCAACGCCGCGTTGGATTCGCGTGCCTTGGCGGAGAGGGCGCGCTGCAGCGACTGCTCCACGGTGCTCAACGTGTCACTGCTCACCAGCACGTCAGGTACGATGCCGCCGCCGCCCAGCACCGTGCGACCCTCGTCCGACCGGAATGCCGGGCGTGTCGTATCGGCCGGAGGAAGGGAATCGTCCCTGGCGCCCCGTTCCTTCTGGATGGAGCGACCGCTCGGCGTGTACCACTTCGCGTTGGTCAGCTTGAGCATCCATCCGCCATCGAGCGGGTAGAGTGTCTGGACCACGCCCTTGCCATAGGACGTCGTGCCAAGCAGCACCGCACGGTCGTGATCCTGGAGCGCGCCGGCGACGATCTCCGATGCAGACGCCGTGTTGCTGTCCGTGAGTACCACCAGCGGCAGGTTGGGCGCGACGGGCAGCACGGCGGTTCGCCGCGAATCGGCCGGACGACTCCGGTAGCGCACCGTCACTACGTCCTCGCCTGGAGGGAGGAACAGGTTCGCGACCCGGATCGACTGCTCGAGGTCGCCGCCGGGATTGCCGCGCAGGTCCAGCACGAGGCCGCGGGCCCCCGCGGCCATGAGCTGGGTCACCGCGCGCCCGAGTTCTTCGCTCGCCACGTCATTGAACCGCTGCAGCGAGACGTAGCCGATGCCGTTGTTGAGTACCAGGGAGAGCGGCACACTGGGCACATGGACCGTGGCCCGGGTCAGGTGGTAGGTCACGGGTGCAGTCGACCCCTCGCGAAGCAGGGTGAGCGCGACCGAGGTCCCCGGGGTACCGAGCAGGCGGCGCGACACCTGATCCAGCTTGAAGCCCTTTACCGACTGTCCGTCCACCTCGAGAATCCGGTCGCCAGCCACGACGCCACCCTGCTCGCCCGGTGTATCCGCGAAGACCCGTGTCACGACGATCAGGCCGTCCTGGTCCTCGATCAGCAGGCCTACCCCGCCATAGGAATTGCCCAGGCTCTCGCGGGAGAAGCGGGCCATCTCCTCGGGAGAGAAGAGGGCCGCGTAGGGATCGTCGATCTGCCGGACCAGTCCGCGGGCGGCGCGCTCGTAGATCTCGTCTTGCGAAAGGGAGTCAATCGCCTCACGTTGCAATCGCGACATCACCTGGTCGAGCAGCCGGGCGCCATCGCGTTGTGGCGTCCCTGCCCCAAGCACGAGCGCTGCAACGGCTGAACCCGCCGCCACACCCAACAGCGAAACCCACCGCTTCATCTGCATGAACCCTCCTGCGGCGCTCCGCGCCGAGCATGTCTACTTGGCGGTCCCGCAACCTTCGCGCCTGCTGGACCAGGCCAGTGCGGTGATCCTCCAGCCATCCGGCAGCCGCACGAGATAGAAGGCATCGATCCCGCAGTGGCTGAATTTCTCGCCCAGATAGAACTCGTACGGCGTCCAGACGCTGATGAGATTGCCGTCCTGCCGCACCTCGGGATCGTGAAAGCGCTCGTCCCAGGTCGGGCCCTTCGAGGTCGCCGCTGCGTGGGCAAACTCCCCGCTGCTCATCGTGTCGACGCCGGGCGTTCCGTCCCTGGTGAAGGTCGAGATCAGCCGCGCGCCTGGGGCCATGGTGGACATGATCATGACCGAATCCCGGGCACGCATGCCGTCGAACATCCGCTTTACCACCGCCAGGGCGGCGTCCCGATCCGGCGCCGACGCCGGGGCCGCCTGCGCCAGAACTGGCGCGGCAAGGCAGGACAGCAGGACAACGTGGCGCAGCAGCCCCCGCATCAGTGTGCCCCCTTCTTCTGCTTCATGGCTTTCTCCACGTCCTCGGCTGTCCGCGGTGCCCTGGCCGACAGGATGTCGTGACCCGAGTCGGTCACAAGGATGTCGTCCTCGATCCGCACGCCGAGCTGCTCGGCCGGAATGTAGATCCCCGGCTCCACCGTGAGGACCATCCCGGCTGCAAACGGCGTGTTGTACTCCCCGACATCGTGGACATCCATCCCGAGCCAGTGCGACAGGCCGTGGATGAAAAAGGTGTCGCACGTGGTCGTGCCGCAGAGGGTGCCCGAATGGTCCTTCATGTAGGTGCGCGAGATCCGGTTGAGCTGCGCGATCGTCATGCCGGGGTGCACCGAGTCGATGCCGACCTGCTGCGAGGCCAGCACCAGGTTGTAGATCTGGCGCTGCCGATCGGTGAACTTGCCGTCGATCGGAATGGTGCGCGTGACGTCGGCGCTGAAATAGCCATACTCCGCGCCCACATCCATGACGACCAGGTCGCCCGCCACCGTGGTACGGCGATTCTTGTCGTAGTGCAACGTCACGGAGTTGGGTCCGGAGCCGATGATGCTCGGGTAACCGACGCGCTCGGCGCCGCGCTTCCGGAAACCCGCCTCGATCATCGCCTCGATCTCATATTCGGTCATGCCCGGGTGCACCGCACCCATCGCGTCGACAATGGACTCGGCGGTGAGGTTGATCGCGGTGCGCATGCGGCGGATTTCGTCGGCGTCCTTCACCAGGCGCAATTGACCGATCACGCCCGACAGGTTGATCGCCGGAAGCAGCGTCTCGTCACGCGTCGCGCTGAACACCAGGCCGCGCAGGAACTCGTCCTCGCCCGCCTGTTTCGTGCGATCGACAAAGAGGGAGCCGCCCCGGCCCGACCAGGTTCGCCCCACCACAACCCCGCGGATCTGGGCCTCGGCACTGTCCGCGCTGCGCACATCACTGATGCCGGTCAGCGTGGTCGCGTCGGGACCGGGACCGAGCGTCGGCCCGGTCCAGCGTTCTTCGTTGGGGTCCCGGGCAGGAATGTAGAGAACCTCGCGCGACGTGCGGCCCGAGTCGGCCACGATCAGCAGCCACGAGTCCTTGGCTTCGATGCCGGTCAGGTAGAAAAAGTCATTCGACTCCCGATAGTCGGAGTCCTGCGGGTAGTCGCCCTCGATGCTGCGCTCCCTGGAAGCGCGCACTACGGCGACGCCACTGCCCATGGCCTTGGCGAGCGCGGCCCGCCTCGCCGTGAGCAATTCGACCGGAACGGGGCCGGCCGGTGAGCCGGTTTGCGCGGACAAAGAGGATGTGCATGCAAGAAGAACAGTGAAAACCAGGGTTGGGCGGTTCAAGAGTTGACTCCGGGACAGCCGGGGCGGATACCATGGTTCGTGGTCAGCAGGGGGCGCTCCTGAACGTATAACACTGAAACGTGGACGAAGGGGAATGGCTGAGTTCGATTCCTACCTAAATACGGAGGCCACACCCACGATTGTTTCCGGGCTGAGGCTATCTTGATCGTTCGGGTAATGCACCAGGCCCGGCGACGCCGAACATATCCTGTCCGGAGGATCGAATGCGCTGGACTCCCGGTGGACGCAGTGACAATCTCGAGGATCAGCGCGGCGCCAGCCCCGGGGGGTTCGGCGGCCGGGGATCTGGGCCTTGGCGGCATCATCGTCCTGCTCATCCTGAGCGTTGTCTTCAAGCAGGATTTCCTGAGCCTCGCGACCGGAGGCGGAGCGGTTGGTGGCGGACCCGCTGCGGCACCCGCGCCCGTCAACGACCCGAAGGAAGAACGTGAGGTGCAGTTCCTCTCCTTCGTGCTGGACGATGTGCAGGACTCGGTCTGGACGGTGCTGCTCCCGCAGACGGAAAACACGCGATACACCAACGCCACCCTCGTGCTCTTCCGCGACGCCGTACAGTCGGCGTGCGGCATGGCGGAAGCGGCGAGCGGTCCGTTCTACTGTCCGGGCGACCAGAAGGTGTATATCGACCTCGCCTTCTGGAACCAGCTCGGCCAGATGGGGGCATCCGGTGAGTTCGCCCAGGCGTACGTGCTGGCGCATGAGCTCGGCCACCACGTGCAGACGCTGCTGGGGACGTCGGCGCAGGTGAGCCGGCTGCAGCAATCGCGTCCCGATGTCGCCAACAAGGCTTCCGTGGCCCTCGAGCTGCAGGCCGATTGTTATGCCGGCGTCTGGGGACATTCAGCGGCGCAGCGCGGGAAACTCGATCCGGGAGAGGCACAGCAGGGGCTGGAAGCGGCGGCGGCTGTCGGCGACGACCACCTGCAGAAAATGTCCAGCGGCCGGGTGAGCCCGGAATCATTCACCCACGGCACCTCAGAACAGCGTATGACGTGGTTCCGCCGCGGCTTTGACAGTGGAGACCCGCGCCAGTGCGACACCTTCGGGCGCGGCAGCTGAAACGCTTCAGGAGAGTTCAAATGAAATTGTTCGTTCGCGGCCTCGGGGCCGTGCTCGCATCACTGGTACTCTACCCGGCCCTGGCTCACGCGCAGACCACGCCAAAGCCGGCGACGACGACGTCCACCAAGTCGACGACCACAAAGACGAAGGCGAATCCCAGCGACCCGATCGTGCAGGATCGCCCATTGTCCGCCTGGATCGTCGATCTCGGCGGAGATGCGCCATACACTCGCGTTGCTGCGGCCTATTCCGTGGGGTCCGCAGGGCCGGCGGGCAAACCAGCCGTGCCCGCATTGATCGCCAACCTGAGCAACGAGAACGCCACGGTGCGCTACGCCTCCACCCTGGCTCTCGGTGAGATCGGACCAGACGCGGCCGCCGCCGTTCCCGCGCTGCAGAAGGAACTGGACGACCGGAACGACGACATCGCCCATATGGCCAAGCGGGCCCTGAAGCAGATCACCGGCGAAGCTGTCGAGTAGGCTCCAAAGAGCACCCCCCTTGCGTTCCATTCGTCCATCTGCAATCTTGGATGGACGAATGGATACCTCCCTTCTCCCCCAGCTCGACCTCTTCGCGGACCCCGTCCGCGCCCGGCTCCTTTTGCTCCTGGAGCCGCAGGAATTGAGTGTCGGCGAGTTGAGCGAAGTCCTTCAATTACCACAACCTACGGTAAGCCGCCACCTCAAGGCGCTGGCCGATCAGGGGTGGCTGACCTCCCGTTCCGAGGGTACCAGCCGATTGTACCGGGCAGATGCCAGGGCGGAAGGCTCTACGCTGGGCGACCTCTGGCGCCTGGTTTCGGGTGAAGTCGCGTCGTCGCCCGAGGCCCGGCGCGATTCGGATCGGGTGCGCCACGTGCTGGCGGGCCGCACGGGCCGGAACCGCTTCTTCGCGGGCGCTGCGGGTGAGTGGGATGCCCTGCGGGCCGAACTGTTCGGGGCACGAGTCGAATTGCTTCCGCTGCTCGGCCTGCTCGATCCAGTCAGCGTGCTGGGTGACCTTGGGTTGTGGAACCGGCCACCTGTCCCTCGCCGCTGCGCCGTTCGTTCGTCAGGTGATTGCGGTCGATGGCAGCAGCGCGATGCTCGACGTGGCGCGCACGCGGCTCAAGGGCACGCCCAACGTGGAGCTGCGCGAGGGAGACCTCGCGGCACTGCCCCTGGCGGATGCGGAGCTCGACATTGCGGTGCTGAGCGTCGTGCTCTGCTACGCGGCCGAACCGGGGTCGGTGATCGCCGGTGCCGCGCGCGCATTGCGCCCGGGAGGCCGATTGCTGGTGGTCGACCTGATGCCGCACGACCAGGTGGAGTTGCGCCAGCGGTTCGGGCAGGAATGGCAGGGGTTCGGGGAACCGGTATTTCGTGAGTGGATGAAGGATGCGGGCTTCGACGGCGTGCGCTACGTCCCGTTGCCGGCCGATGCACGCGCGCGTGGCCCGCTCTGCTTTGCGGGCTCGGGCATCAAGGGAATTGTGCAGCACCGGCGCCCAGGGCGCCGTGACAACCTCGAGGAGACATGAGCATGACCGCAGTGGCGACGGAAAAGAAGCTGGTCCAGACGAGCGCGGACCGGCCAGCGTACAAGGTGAAGGACCTGGGCCTCGCCGAGTGGGGCCGCAAGGAAATCCGCCTGGCCGAGTACGAGATGCCGGGGCTCATGGCCCTGCGCAAGGAGTACAAGGGCAAGCTTCCCCTCAAGGGCGCTCGCATCATGGGCTCGCTGCACATGACCGTGCAGACCGCAGTGCTTATCGAGACGCTGGCCGAGCTTGGGGCCGACGTACGCTGGGTGTCGTGCAACATCTTCTCGACCCAGGACCATGCAGCTGCCGCGGTGGTGGTCGGCGTGAATGGGACCGTCGACAGCCCCAGGGGCATCCCGGTGTATGCGTGGAAGGGCGAGACCCTCGACGAGTACTGGTGGTGCACCGAGCAGGCGCTGATGTGGCCCGATGGCGGCGGCCCCAACCTGCTGCTCGACGACGGTGGCGATGCCACCTTGCTCGTGCACAAGGGCGCCGAGTACGAGAAGGCCGGCAAGGTGCCGGCGTTCAATGCGGACAAGGAGCCCGAGGAGTGGGGCGTCATCCTCGGCCTGCTGGCCGCGGAGCAGAAGCGCAATCCCGGCCGCTTCACCAGACTGGCCGCCGGCATTCGCGGCGTTTCCGAGGAAACCACGACCGGGGTGCATCGCCTGGTCGAAATGATGAACGCCGGCACGCTTGCCTTCCCGGCCATCAACGTCAACGACTCGGTGACCAAGTCGAAGTTCGACAACCTCTACGGCTGTCGTCACTCGCTCACCGACGGAATCCTCCGCGCGAGCGACGTGATGCTGGCCGGCAAGGTGGCCGTGGTGATGGGCTACGGGGACGTCGGCAAGGGATGCTGCCAGGCCCTCAAGGGCCAGGGAGCTCGCGTGGTGGTGGCCGAGGTGGACCCGATCTGCGCACTGCAGGCGGCCATGGAGGGCTACCAGGTCACGACGCTGGACGACGTGGTGTCCACGGCCGACGTGTTCATCACGGCGACGGGCAACAAGGACATCATCACAGTCGAGCACATGAAGCGGATGAAGGACAAGGCGATCGTGGGGAACATCGGTCACTTCGACAATGAAATCGACATGGCCGGGCTCAAGAAACAGGGAATCAGCCGGATCAATATCAAGCCGCAGTTCGACGAGTACGTGTTTCCCGACGGCCACAGCGTGCTGATCCTCGCCGAGGGCCGGCTGCTCAACCTGGGCTGCGCCACCGGGCATCCGAGCTTCGTGATGAGCTGCTCATTCTCCAACCAGGTTGTGGCGCAGATCGACCTGCACCTTCATGCGCAGGGCAAGCCGACGGTCTCGGGCACGCGGTACGATGCGAATGCAGTGTACACGCTGCCCAAGCGACTGGATGAAAAGGTCGCGCGCCTGCACCTCGACAAGCTGGGCGTGAAGCTCACGACCTTGTCGAAGGACCAGGCGGACTACATCGGTGTCCCGGTGGAAGGCCCCTACAAGCCGGAGCACTACCGATACTAGGACGGGAGGCGGGAGACGGAAGCCGGGTGACGTGAAGGGAGTGTTTGCGGCAATGCTGGTGGCGGCGGTTGGCACTTCGGTGCCTGCCGCCGCGCAGCAGGCACGGCCTCACCTGGACAAGAAGCTGCAGTCCTCCCTGGAGCAGCTCGCGACCTCGCTGCATGGCGTCGCGGGCATCTACGTGCAGCACCTGCCGAGTGGTCGCTTTGCGGCCGTCAATGCCGACCAGGTGTTTCCCACCGCCAGCATGATCAAGCTCCCCATCCTGGTCACGCTCTTCCAGGAGGTGGAGGACGGCCGCCTGCACTGGCGCGATACCCTCACCTACCGGGATTCGCTGGCCTACTCCGACGAAGACGACCTGCTGGCCAAGGTGAAGGACAAGTCGCCCGTCCCACTTTCGCAGGTGGCCATGCTGATGATCACCACGCAGTGACAACACGGCGGCGCTCTGGCTGCAGGCACTGGTCGGCACCGGCACGGCGATCAACGGTTGGCTCGCCGGCCATGGATTCGACTCGACGCGGGTCAACTCCCGCACACCGGGCCGGGAGGCGGCGCGCACGACGTACGGCTGGGGCCAGACCACGCCGCGGGAGATGGCCACGCTTCTCCTCCGCGTGCGCCAGCAGCGTGCGGTCAGCCCGGCTGCCGACCAGGAGATGTACCGCATCCTCACCCGCAGCTACTGGAACGGCGAGGCGCTCTCGCAGATCCCGCCCTGGGTCCAGGCGGCGTCCAAGCAGGGCATGGTGGACCGGTCTCGCTCCGAGGTCGTGCTCGTCAACGCACCATCGGGCGACTACGTCTTCTGCGTGATCACGAAGGAGCAGGAGGACGAGTCATGGACGGATGACAACGAAGGGTATGTCCTGATCCGGGCGCGTGTCCGCGTTGCTCTGGTCCACCTTCGAGCCCCGGCACCCATGGATGCCTGGCGCCCGGAGCGCAGCGATTCAAGCCGTAGCCAGTCTCGTCGGCCATGGGCAGTCGCGCGGGGATGCTGCCCCGCACCATTTCGCAGAAGACGCGCGTGATGTCGGGATCCACCTCGGTACCGGCACGCGATTCGAGATAGGTCAGCGCTTTCTCGGGCTCCCAGGCGTCGCGATAGGGACGATTGGTGCACAGCGCGTCGTAGACATCGCACACGTGGACGATCCGGCTGGCGTAGTGACAATTCCGCTTGAAGCGGAAGCCCGGGTATCCCCCACCGTCGATGCACACATGATGTTCGTAGGCGACGACCGCCGCGACGCCGAGCCCGCGTTCCCGCGCGAGCACGATGCGGGCACCCTCCACCGGGTGGGCCTGCATGACGGCCCGCTCCTCGTCGCTCAGCTTGCCGGGCTTGGTCAGCACCTCCTTCGGAATCCGGATCTTCCCGATGTCGTGCAGCAGGCCGGCAACGCCGAAACTGCGGACCTCCTCCTTGCCCAGGCCCAGCCGTTCGGCAAGCCCCATGGCCAGCACCGAGACGTTGCACGCATGCGTCGTGGTGTACTGGTCGAAGCGCTTGAGGTCGAGCAGCGGCAGCAGCATGCGATGCTCGGTCTGCATGGCCACCGACAGCGAGCGCACAACCGCATCCACCTCGCTCATCGGGAGCCGCTCGCTCTGCGACACTTCGTCGTGAATCCAGCCGACGGTGGCCGCCTCGTCATTCAGTGACAGCGAGCTGGCGAACCCCACCGCCAGCAGGGACCCGAGCGAACCCCCGGCCCCGCCCCCGCCCCCGCCTCCGCCCACCTCACGCACCAGCAGTGGACCGAACCGGATGGCGGTTGCGACCAGTTGCCGGGCATCCGCCGAGGTATCCGGACGGCCATTGAGGCGGCGCCATATGTCATCGACGAAGCGGGCATACTCATCCTCACTGACGCCGCTGTCGATCTCGATGCGCTCGACACCGACGGCGGCGAGCCGCGGCGCCCAGTCCCACGCGCCGAGATCCGCCACCGCACGCTCGCCCACAATGGTCTCCGTCCCGACGAACGAAACGTCGAACGAGGGCTGGCTTTCGAGCAATCGCCCCAGTCGCTCGTAGGAATTCTCCAGCGCCCGCTCACGGGCTGGATGTCCGTCTGCGTAGAGGTTCATCGTGGCCAGGCACTGGCCCAGGGAGATGAGGAAGTTCGCGGGGCTCATGCTGGATCCTGTCCGAGGGCTGCGGCCACGAGCTCCGGGTCACCACTTTCCGCGGCCAGCTTCAGCGCGTACGCCGCCTGCGGGTGGGTGCGCCACGCGCGGGCGAGGACGTCGATGGCAGCCAGCATTTCCGGTCGACTTCCCGACCAGTCTCGAGGCGCGAAACAGTCCGCGCTTGGTCAGCACACGCTCGAGGAGCCAGTCGCGGGTGGCCGGCGTGGGGGCCTTCGCCAGCAGCTTGATGGCCCGCAGGCGAAGCTCCACCGGCCGGGCGCCGTTGTTGATCAGCAGCATGAGCCGCGTGACGGCCTGTCGCGGGAGGCCGCCCGCCGCCGCATCGAGCCCGAGTCGCACCACGCGCGGGTCCGAGTCGCCCAGCGCCAGGTGAATCGCCTCCTCGCGTTCCTTCGGCTGCCGTGCCATCACGCTCAGCGCCTGGAAGCGCACCGTCACCTCGGGGTGCTCGGCGTATTGCCGCGGCAGAAAAACCGGCGGGGAGCGACTTGAGCCGCGCGAGCAGCGCCAGCAGGTTGCGCTGGACATACCAGGGAGTGCGCGGCAGGCGCTCGACCAGTATGCCGGCGATCGCCGGCCCCATGGCCGCGAGTCGCTCGAGAATCAGCCGCCGCGTCCCCTGCGATTCGCTGATCACCAGTGCATCGAGCAGTCCGCCCGCGCCATCCGGTCCCACCTGCTCCAGCAGCCGCTGGCTCCCCTCCGCGTCGATCGGCTCCTCCAGCAGCACGCGCCGGAGGATTTCCGGCGAGGCGAGATGCCGCCACGCCAGTTGCACGGTGTCGGGCGCGTCGGGGGCGCTGGCCAGCAGGTCGAGCAGGGGCACCAGCTCCCGCGATTCGAGCATGAGCTCGATTGCCTCGAGCACGTGGTCGCCTGACGAGTTGGTTTCCACCGCGATCTGCATGAGTCGCAGTCCCTCGCCGGTCAGCGGCGCGGTGCCTTCGGTCTTGCTCACTTCAAAGCGGCTGAGCGAATCGAGCAGGCGGGTGTGCTCCAGCGGATTCGGGTCGTCCAGCGTCCAGTTGTCCACGATCTCGCGTGCCGCATCGCGCAGCTCCGTGTCGCCCTGCACGCCCACGTCGCCGGTAGACTTGGCCTGGCCCGCCAGCTTCCGCAGCATCCGCAGCATGAAGTGCGAAATGGTGTTTTCATCGCCGGACGCGGAGGCCGCCTTGAGCAGCTCGACGACGGTGTCCACCGGGAGCGTGTCGACCGCCTCGGTCATCAGGCTCCGGCGCTCGTCGACGTTCTGGCCGGTGAAAAGCCACGCCAGGGCCTCGGACGAAAGCCCGGAGACCAGCGTGCGCATCTGTTGCTCCACCGCAGCTCGCTCGGCCGGGCTGGCGGAGCGCGCATAGCGTCCGAGCCGGACGAGCATTTCTCCCATGTCGCGCGCGCTGCGACGCTCTCGTGCGTACGAGTTCATCCGGTTGGCCAGGTGGTCCGGCGATGCCTCGTCGTCAGACACGTCGTCGTCGCCCTTGTTGAGCGTCGCGGCGGCGAGGAGGAGCCACAGCCGGTGCCCTGCGCTGTCGTCGGCCCCCTTCCTGCTCGTCCTCGTCGGCGAGCGCAAGCCGGCGGAAGGCCGGCGGGACGATCTCGAGGTGGGCCCAGGTCGGCAGGGGCTCGCCATGGCCGTGCAACCGCTCGCGAAACTGCGCCGGGTCGGCGCTCAGCTGTTGCAGCGCCTCGCTCACCTCGTCTGGCGTGACGCCGCGGCGGATGAGCACGCCGCCCACTTCACGCCGGTGCAGGCGCTCCGCCAGCTCCCGCACCACCGCGTTGGCGCTCTCCACCGGTGCACCGTCGACCAGCAGCGTGCGCCGGGCCACGCCGATGCCGAGGGAGGCGCGCTCCGCGAAGAGTCCGTCCATCGACAGGGCGAGGGCGGAATCGGCCTCGATCAGCGTGGGGTGTCCGGGGGGATAGGCGCCGTGCTTGTGCAGTGCGACGGAAAAACGGACGAGGAATGTATTGATGGCGTCGGACGGCGCCGCGCGATCGGATGGCGCCGGTGCACCCGTCATGATGCGAGCGACTGGTTGCCTACCACGCGGCGGCTACGACCGGGGCGTGCGCGAGGTGTGATCCGGGCCTGGAAAGAGCTCCAACGCCCCGATCACAAACAGGACGAGACAGCCGAGCAAGGCATAAGTGACGACGATCGCAGCGACGTTGGCATACGGCATGGGACCCTCCCGAGGGAGTGGCAACCGGTTGTGCTACCCAGCGAATATGCTGGGTCGCACCGGGCCGCGCCAAGCCGCACCCTACAATGCCCGGCGCAGGATCCCGGCGCGCCGGGCGCCGTAGGCCGCCACGAGCGCCAGCGGCACGCAGGCGAGGGCGACCAGCGGGCGCTGATTCTGCCACGCCATCACCGCGATCTCGACCGCGCCGATGGCGCAGAGAAGCGAGGCCGTGCGCCACAGGCGATAGAGCCGGAGGCGCTGCGCGCGGGCGTCGACACTCACTTGGGCGACCAGACCTGGTTGCTGCGGTCGGCATCCGGGTAATGCTCACTCGGGTCGATTTCCACCCGGCTGAGGTCGGCCGGCACGGCCATTTTCACCGTGACTTTCTTCTCGCCCTCGAGCCAGACGTCCACCGGGACCACCATTGTGGTCGTGGTGCCGCTGGTGCCCTTGGCCACCAGGATCACCGGCATGGGCGCCTTGCCCTTGTTCTCCACGACGACGACCGCCGAGTCGCCGTTGCGCGTTACCTGCTCGATGGCCTGGTCGAGTTTCCAGGTCTCGTAGTACCAGGTCCGCCAGAACCAGTCCAGGTCCTGCCCGGTCGCGGCGTTCATGGTATTAAAGAAATCCTGCGGCATCGGATGCTTGCCGCTCCATCGCTGGCCGTACTCCCGGATGCCCTGCAGCACCAGCGAGTCGCTGAGCATGGCGCCGAGCGCGACCAGCACGGTCGCCGGCTTGAAATAGCTCGCGGTGCCGTACTGCTCGTAGTCCGGATACCGGTCCCCGTGCCGCATCATCTCGGTTTCCTTGCCGTACCGGATGGCGCCGACATAGTTGCGCCGGTTCTCGCCCGCATCATCGCTCGACGGGAAGCGGGCCTCGATCGCGATGGACTGGTAGTACTGCGCCATGCCCTCATCCATCCAGGCGTAGCGCTTCTCGTCCGAGCCCACCTGCATGGGGAACCACATGTGGGCAATCTCGTGCGCCTCGACATCATAGAGCGTCCGCGTGGTCCAGTCGCCACCGATGCAGGTCATCATCGGATACTCCATCCCGCCGCAGCTTGCCGGACCGTCCACCACCGTCATGTGGGGATAGGGGTAGGGCCACAGCACACTGGAGAAGACCCCGATGGCATGCGCGGCATATGGTGCGCTCTCGGCCCATCCGCTCCGCCGCCGGTCCGGGCGGTAGAAACTGTAGATCATGGTGGTGTCAGGCTTGCTGCTGCCCGGCAGCATGCCCACGGCGGCGGTCGTCGCGTCCCACAGGTACAGGTTCGAGGTGGCCCAGGTGACGTCACGCACGTTGGAGGCGTGGAATTTCCAGGTGAGCTTCCCGTTGACCCCTGCGGCAGTGGCCTTGCCTGCGCCACGACCGTCCTCGGCCACCACATGCACCAGGCCGCTTCCGCTTCGCGCCTTGTCGAGTCGCGCGCGAACGTCGTCCGTCAGCACCTCGCCCGCATTTTCCAGGCTGCCGGTTGAGGCGACCAGCCATCCGGCCGGTACGGTAAGGGCGACGTCGTAGTCGCCATAACCCATGTAGAACTCGGCGTTGCCGAGATACTGGTCGATCTGCCAGCCGTTGACGTCGTCGTACACCGCCATCTGCGGGTACCAGTAGCTCAGCACGTACGTCTCGCGATCCTGTCCGCCGCGTGGCGCGTCCGGCGGAATGCGCAGATTCCATCCGAACTCGAGCGTGATGCTCTGGCCCGCAGCAAGCGGTTCCGGGAGCCGGATCGCCATGATGGTACCCGTCACGGTCCATCCAGCGCCGGCCGCCGTCGAGTCGAGGGAGTGTCCGTCGGCGGTCACGCGTGTAAAGAGAATGCCGCCGAGTGACGCGAGGACGTCCGTATTCTTCCTGGCCCCGGGCGCGAACAGGTTGCCGTAGCGCCTGGACGTAGAGGACGGGCAGCGTGTCGGGCGAGTTGTTGTGGTAGCGTGACGGTGCCGCGTCCCGTCAGCCGCTTGCTCACCTGGTTGAGCTCGGCCTCCAGGTGGTATTCCGTGCGCTGCTGCCAGTAGGCGGGCCCCGGTTCGCCGGTGAGCGTCCGAGTGGTCCGCGCGACGGCGCTGTCGAAGGGCCCCCAGACCGGCAGGGCAAACGCCTTGGTGCCCTGTGACTTGATGCGGGACTGCGTGCTCGGTGGCGCGGCGGGCTTGGGCGCGGGCGCTGACGACGACGGCGCCGGCTGCGGCACCGGACCTTCCACCGAAGAGGAGCGAGGCGTGCCACAGGCCGCGAGGAGCAGGAGCGCTGCGGCATGTACGGCACGGCGAACAGAAAGCATGGTCATCCTATCGTAACAGGTCAGGCGCGGGCTGATCAGGGAGACGATCCGGTGCAAACTCCGTTGCACCCCGAATCGCGGTGACAGCCGGTGTGCCCGAGGGCGGCCGCAGCCGGAGGCGCCGTGCGCGTGCAAGCGACCCCAGGGCGAGCCATGCCAGCACGATCGCCAGCGGAATCGCGACGAGTCGTGGCCAGATGAAGGTCAATACCGAAACCAGGCCGAGCGAGACCCCGATCGCGGCCATCAGGCGACTCTCCGCCGGTCCCAGTTCCCGCCGGCTGGTGATTGCCGCACCGACGGAGTTCGCAAGTCGAAGGGCACCGGCAGCGGCCCGCCCTGAGCCGCGCTCCTGCATCAGCCGCCAGCGGCGCCGCTCCGCCTGCGTAACCGGCTGGATCCGGGCGCGGCGCGAGAGCACGATTTCCGTCGCGTTCGCCAGATCCTCGCCATACATGACCTCCATTGCCTGGGCGAAACCCACGTCCTCGACCGCCACGTCGAGTTCGTAGTTGCCGAGCCAGCTCTGGAAATTGAGGTTGGTCGAACCCACCCGGGCCCACTGTGAATCCACCACGGCGGTCTTGGCGTGCAGCATCGAGCCCTTCCACTCGAACACGCGGACACCCGCCTCGAGCAGGGGACGGTAACCGGAACGCGAGAGCGGGCTCACCAGCGGCACATCGGAGCCGCCAGGCACGAGCAGGCGAACGTCCACGCCATCCTTCGCCGCATCGCAGAGCGCCTGCACATACGCGGGCACCCCGACGAAGTAGGCATCGGTGAGCCACAGCGTCTTCTGCGCCAGCGAGGCAATCATGAGGTCGAGGCGAAAGACCGATGCGGTGGCCGGCGCGGTGGCGATTACCCGCAACGCGACTCCGCCGCGTGACGGCGCCGTGTCGCTGGAGGTAAAGTCGCCCTGCGGGATTGGCGCGCCGGTCGTGGCCCACACCTCGGCGAAGGCGGACTCGAGCTCCGTGACAGCCGGGCCCTCGAGCACCACTCCAGTGTCACGCCACGGCTCCACGCCGCGCTCGGCATCGCCCTCCCACCTGGCACTGAGGCACAGGCCGGTGACAAACCCGAGGCGACCGTCCACCGCAATCATCTTGCGATGATCGCGTGAGAGCCACCCGAACGGATCATCGAAGCGCGGCCGGTTGAAGCAGCGCACCTCGACACCGGCGTCGCGCAGCGGCTGATAGAACCGCCGGCCGGACTCGCGCAGGCAGCCCACCCAGTCGTAGAGCAGCCGCACCTTGACTCCTGCGCGTGCCTTCTCGGCGAGTGCCGCCGCGAACTGCCGACCGGTGGCATCGTCCGAGATGATATAGCACTCGAAACAGATACTTCGTTCGGCCGATTCAATGGCGCGGAGCCAGGCGGGGAAATTCTCCCGCGCGTCACGCAGTAGCTCGAGCCGGTTGCCCGGAATGAGCGGCGCGCCCGCGGCGCGGGTAAGCATCTGTGCCGCAACGTTCCGGAGCGCCGGCGCGGGGCGTACGATGGGGCTGGTCATCGATTGGTCGTACCCGCGAGACGCCAGTTCAGGACGCCCCGATGTACCGCTCCGCAAGAACCCGGCAGTGATGTATTTCGTGGCCGGCGATGATCCACGCCAGCGCCCGAACGCTGATTGGCTTGCCGTTGGCCGTGCCGACGCGACCCCATGCCGCGTCGGGCAGCCCTTCCAGGAGGGCGATGGTCGCGCCCCGCACCCGGGTCAGCTCGTTCACCACCTGTCCCAGCGGCAGCCGATCGACCTCGGACGCGGGCACGTAGGTGTTCTCGTCGAATCCCGGCAGCGGGCCGGCATCGCCGCGGGCAAAGGTCAGCAGGCGATAGGAAAACACCCGCTCCGCGTCCGCCAGGTGCCCGATGATCTCCCTGGGACTCCACTTCCCCTCGGCGTAACGGAAACGGGCCTGTGCGTCGGTCAATGGGGCGAGCAGATTCCGGGTCCGCTCGATCTGCTGCCCGAGCAGGGTAACCACGTCGCCTGCCGGCACCTGATCGATGTATCGGGCGTAGTAGGGCGGATGCTCGTCTGCGGCGGGCCGCTGGGTGTGTGGCGTCGTCATGACCCAATTTACCGGCTTGCCTCCACTTCCGGCACGGGGCGCGACTTCCCCCGGGGAGCGGCACCATGGAACTGCGGAAAGTCGTCCCGATCATCGTGGTGGAGGCCATCGAGCCCTGCCTGTCCTTCTGGACGGACCGCCTGGGCTTCACGCCCGTCGTGGAGGTCCCGCACGAGGACCGGATCGGCTTCGTGATCCTGGCGAAAGATGGACACGAGGTGATGTACCAGTCCCGGGCGAGCATTGCCGCTGATGCACCGGGCGTGGCGGCCAGCGCGCAGGGGCATGGCATCGTGCTCTACCTCGACGTCGATGACATCAATGCGGTGGAGCGAATGGTGGCAGGACTCGAGGTGGTTGTACCGCGGAGGACGACCTTCTACAACTCGGAGGAAATCTTCGTGCGTGCACCCTGCGGGACGATCGTGGGATTCGCGCAGCCAGGCGCGGGCTGACGCCTGCCGTCAGGTCGCCGCGCCGAGCGCCTCTCGCGCCGCGGCGAGTGCGGCATCGTACGCCGCCTCCAGGGCGGCGTTGGTACCGCGACATCCAGCGATCACGCGTTCCGTCCAGTCGAGGTACTGCCGGCGGCGATCCACGCTCCAGCCGCTCGGTGTATCCGTCACCAGGTCGCGCACGTTGCACACCTTGTCGCTGAGGCGGATGGCCTTGGCCCGGGGCGAGAGGGACGGCGCGCGTTCCACCTGCAGCCGCTTCCGTTCCGCGGCGGGCAGCGCCTTGTCATCCGTCACCTCCATCACCAGTCGGGCAACCTCCGGCCCGAACCGCGCCGACAGTTCCTCGCCCGTCGTCGCCGTGTCCTCGATCGTGTCATGCAGCACGGCCGCCGCAAGCATGGCGACGTCGGTGCTTCCGCCCTCGGCCACCAGCACGCGCGCGACGTCGATGGGATGGTTGATGTAGGGACTGGCGGCCGCGCCCTTCCGGCGCTGCTGGCGGTGGCGATACGCGGAGAACGAGAGCGCATCGAACAGCATGCCGAGTGTCGCGGCATCAGGTGCCGTCATGGAGCGGTCGTCGCCACTGCGTGCGCCGAGGCCGCTGCGGCCGGGCTGGCATCGACCAGGGCGACGAAACGCGCAACGGTCCTGGTCGCGCCCAGGAAGAATGCCGGGTCGATGCGCGAGACGTCGTCCGTCGGCTTGTGATAGTCGGGATGATCCTCCACCCCGAAGTAGATGAAGGGCACGCCGATACCCAGGAACGCGAACTGGTCCGACTGCGTTGTCCAGTCCTCGCTGGCCACCCAGCCCTTGTCGTGACCCAGCACGAGCATCACGGGGGCACCACAGGCCGTCGCCTCCAGGTACGGCAGCAGCGCCGGAAACCGGGCCGCTCCCACCGCAAACAGTCGTTTCCGCTCACTCCGGCTCACCATGTCCAGGTTGATGTTCATCAGGATCGAGTCGGGTGGTATCAGGCCCGCGTGCACGAACGCGCCGGAGCCGAGGTCACCCTCCTCCTCCCCATCGAAGGCGACGAAGAGCAGTGTCTGGTCAGGTCGATGCGCCGTGAACCACGTCGCCGCCGCCAGCATCGCCGATACGCCCGAGGCGTTGTCATCCGCACCATTGTAGACCTGGCCGTTCCTGGTGCCCAGATGGTCATAGTGCGCACTCACGACGATGACCTGGCCCGGGCGGCGACCACCCCGGATGATCCCGATGATGTTGCTGCCCTCGAGCTTCCCGCCCGGCATCGCGAATGACTGCACCCGGCCTGAACCGAGCGAGTCGAGCCCGAGCTGGGCGTAACGTGCAAGCAGGTAGAGGCGCGCCCGCGCGCCGCCATCGGTGCCCGCTCCACGCCCCTCCATGGAATCATCCGCCAGCGTCGCGATATCGCGCATGAGCTGCGTGGAGTCCACCGCTGGCAGCGCGCCCCCGTTCCCGGCACAGGCGACCGGCATGGGCTCCTGCGCCCCGGCACAGCCAGACGACAACGGCACCAGCAGGACCAGCATGCAGGCGATCCGCGGAAGGTGACCGCACCGGAGCAGCGGGATCACCCGCCACCCACCGGAGTGACGATGACCTCGATCGAGCCCGTGTGCCCGGGGGTGACGGGATATGCGGTGGTATTGATGAAGCGCGGCTTGCCATCGACCTCGATGCGTGCCTGTACCACGTACCGGTGGCCCGCCACGATCTGGCCGGGGTCGTACGTCAGCGTGAACGGGATGGGTACCTGGCTCAGCGGCACGATCTCGCGACGGGAAATCACCACCGCTGGTACATCCGCCCGTGACACGTCTGCGAGCTGCACCTTGATGACCGCGCCCTGCGGAAGGGCCATGCGTTCAAGGTAGGTCACGGTGCCACTCACGTTTCCCACGACGGCTTCGGCGGGCGTCGACGTGCTCGCGGCGCCGTGGTGGCCGGCACAGGAGACCAGCAGCAGGGAGAGAAGAAGCGACGCGTTCGTGTGCACCGGATAACCCTCGCGCCGGCCATCGGGACCGTTCGGGACACGGCAGGATAGCGATGCCCCTGTCTGCCGAAAAGGCCACTGCATGGTCCTTCGGGTGACACTTCCCGTCGCACAGCGCCACCGAGTGGCTTCGCGCACGGCGTCATATCTCCATTCCCAACAACGAATTGTCCTGACACCAGGTATCCGGGACGGGACGGCATGGCCCATGCTATGAAGCCGGGTCTATGCCCAGAGTTTTCAAGTTCACTATTGTCGTCCTTGCAACGCTGCTCGCCGGGTGCGCCCGCGGGCTCAACTACACCAGTCCGGATGGACCCCGCTTCGCCGGGAGCGTGGCCGGCACCGAGGCACCGCACGCGGACTCGCTCCACGTGGTCACGTTCAACGTGAGGTACTCGGAGGCGGTGGACAAGGTGATCGCGTTGCTGCAGACCTCTCCGGAACTGCGGGACGCGGACGTGCTCTTCCTGCAGGAAATGAACGAGGAGTCCGCGGAGCAGATGGCTGCTGCCCTGCACATGAACTACGTGTATTACCCGGCGCAGCTGCACCCAGTCCCGGCCAAGAACTTCGGCAATGCAATCCTCTCACGCTGGCCGATCGTCGACGACAAGAAGCTGATCCTCCCAAGCCATTCGATGACGCGCGGTGCGCAACGCATCGCCGTGGCTGCGACATTGCTTGTGGGTGACGAGCGCGTGCGGGTCTATTCGGTGCATCTCGCGACGCTGATCGAGGTCTGGTACACTGGACAGACCTACCAGGCTGACGCCGTGCTCGCCGATGCGCGCAACTACGACAATGTCATCGTGGCCGGCGACATGAACAGCCACAACGTCGGCGAGTTGTTCACGCGGGCGGGATACTTCTGGCCCAGTCGCAATACCGGCCCGACGACCCACAAGCTTTTCGCAGTGGATCACGTGTTCACTCGCGGCTTCACCATCGGCGGGAGCGCCGCCGTCAAGGACAACATGGGCGCCAGCGATCACCTCCCGGTCTGGGCCACCGTGGCGTTCCGGCCCGCCTCGGGCTAGAGCAGCAGCCGCGCGCCGGCCTCCGCACCGCCCGCCAAACGAACAGCCGGCCCGATATCGGGCCGGCTGTTTTCGCTCCGGATACTGCGACCGCTTCAGCCTGCGCGCTCCTGGAAACCGAACACGACAGCGGCGACGGCACCACCAGCAAGAGGCCCCACGAAATAGATCCACAGGTTGGCCAGCGAGCCGCCGGCAACGACGGCATTGATCAGCGTGGGCCCGGTGCCGACGGCGGGGTTGAAGGCGCCTCCGGAGATGGGGCCGCCCGCAAACGCCGCGACGACGATGGTGAACCCGATGGCAAGGCCATAGAAGGAGTTGCCCTTGGTCTTCTCGGAGCAGGCCACATTCAGCACGGTCAGCGCCAGCGCGAACGTGAAGAGGAACTCGACGAGCACCGCACTGACTGACGTGATTTCCTTGCCCGGCTGGACGACGAAACTGAGGCCGAGGACAAGGTAGGCCACGTACGCCGCCGCAATGCCGCCGGCAAACTGCGCGATCAGGTACGGCACGAAATCAGAGGAGGGAAACTTCTTGCTGAGCAGCACCGCGAGCGAAACAGCCGGGTTGTAGTGCCCGCCCGAAACATGACCGCCCATGTACACCATCACCATCAGCGAACAGCCGATCGCGAGCCCCGGAATGGGAGCCTTGCCAAGCACCGTCAGGCACACGGTCAGTGTCAGGAAGAACGTACCGATGAACTCGGTCAGATACCTCTTCACAGCAATCCTCCTCGTTGAGGGAGAACCTGTTATGGGTTCAGGCAGGCTTGCCTGCGAGCATCTTGCCCAGGAAACTTCCGACCAGGCCGGAGACAACAGTTGAGCCGGTGGCGATGGCAACGGTTCCACCCGTCGCGTCCCCCATCGCCATCGAGACGACCGAGCCGACCAGCCCGGAGATCCCGCCCGCCGCGGCCCCGCCGCCCGCCAGGGCGCCGCCCGACGCACCCTTGGCAAACATTCCGAACAGGACACCCGCCACACCCCCGAGGCCGGTGCCGATCACGGGGAAGAGCTGGGCGAGCTGGGGCATGAAGTGCCCGCCGACCACCATCGCTACCTGGAGCAGCGCGCCGATGGTGGAGGCCTTGAGCAACGGATTCCCCGCGGGTGCGTCTGTCATGTGGAACTCCTCCGTGTGAGACCTGACTTCCACCGATAGCGGGTAAGGACCACGCGGCCCCGCGCGTTGAAGCCCACGCCCTCCGATTCGAGCAGGATGCGCTGGTCCAGTTCACGACCCGGCACGGCGCGCGGACTGATCGCCCCGGCGGCATTCACCACCCGCTGCCAGGGGACCGAGGTGCCGTCCCGCAGCGCGTGCAGTGCGTATCCCACCTGGCGCGCATGGCCGCCGAGCCCGGCCAGCATCGCGACCTGGCCATACGTGGCAACCTTGCCCTCCGGGATCCGTCGGACCACGGCGTAGATACGATCGTAGGCGCTCGTCGCAGTCGCGCGCGCCAGATGTCAGCTGCCCTTGGCCCTGGCTCCCACCTCGCCCGCGGGGCGGAAGCGCAGTGCCGACCAGACATCATTGACCGAGACCTGGGTGACAGGGGTGAAGCCCGCATCGGTCACCACGTCCCAGCCGCTGTCGCGATTGATGTCCGACACCAGGCTGCCGCCCTGCTTGGGATAGGAAATCCACAGGATGGACATCGGTTTCGCGGCGGCGAGTGCCGCGGGCCCGAGCGTCGCGAGCTGAGCGCGGTCGGATACGAAAAGATGCACGAAATCGTAGCGTCCCGACGGCTTGGTGTTGACGGTGATGTCCGGCGGCAGCGGTCCGAGCAGGGTACGATAGCCCTTGGGCGCATTCAGGATCAGTGCGCGCAATTGCCCTTTGAGCCCGAGCTTTTCCGTGAGCGGACGATCGTTCATGGTCGGTCAGGCTCCGGCGACAGGGAGGCATAAGTTAATGCGCTCACGCGGGCCGCGCGGTGGACATCTCCTGTACCGGCACGCTGCGAAGTGGCGGACCACCCGTCACCAGCCGGCGATGCGAGTCGATCTGGCCGAGGTGATAGGTGAGGTGAGTTGCCAGGTGAATGAGCAGGTCGCCCGTCACCAGTCGCACTCCGCCAATTACCTCTGGAAACTCCGTGTCGAGTACCGCTTCGGGCAATGATCCCAAGGTGGTACTTACGACCTCGCGGGTCTCGTCGATGCTCGCCAGCAGCTCGGAGCGGGTCCGACGCAGCGCAAATTCCGCCGGGCGATTGCGCACGTAGCCGGTGCCGCCAAGCCTGGCCCCCACCAGGTACTTGAGGTTGCCCACCAGGTGAGCCGCCAGCGCGCCGCCGGAATTGCTGATTCCCGGCGCCACGCGCCAGAGATCATCCTCGGTGGCATAGGCCGCGACCTGCGCATGGAGGGAGCGCAGGTCACGGTCGAGCAGTCCCGCCACCCATCCGATTGTTCCGCTCACGGCAGTTCGCCCTTCTCTCCTGCGGCGGGCATGAGCAGCCACCAGAGGAGCGCCGACCCGCCGAGCATGAGGAGAGGCAACGCAACCGGGCGCCAGGCTTCCGCCAGGAGGTGCGGGCCGAAGATCACCAGGAGCATGGCTCCCGCGGCCACGAGTGCAGTGACGCGCCTGGTCAGGGGGAGGATGAATCCTGCGGCGACACCCACCTGCAGGAGGCCGATCAGAAAACCGATCTTGCGATCGACGCCAATGGCGCCGAGCCGCGCCACCTCGCCCGGGAAGAAGAACAGCTTGGGCAACGCGCCGATCAGGAGAATCGTGGCCAGCGCCAGGGCGCCGACATACGCAAACTTGGAGCGTGACATCACCCAGACGATGCCTTCCCGTACCGCCGGTGGCAAGCCGCCGGGCTACTTGCGACGGGCGAACTTGAGGCCGGACCAGGTGGCGTCTATCGCGCACACCTTGTAGTCCACCAGCCCGTGCGCCAATCCAGCCTCGCGCACCAGGGCTTCCGTGACGTCGGTCTTCACGCCTGACGCCTTCTTGGGCCAGCAGATCCAGATGCTGCCCTCTCCCACGTCCGCCGCACGCGCCCGAACCTGGCGCTGCAGGACCGCGCGCGAGGACACGAACCAGAGCGTCAGGTGCGGAGCAGTCGCCCGGCGCCGGAGCACCGAGCCGTCCGGGAGCTTGCCCAGCAGCGGCTCGAACCCGCCGGGCGCCCCCACGAGAAGTACGATGCAGCCCGGCTTGATGCCGAGCTTCTGCGGCAACGGCGTGCCCGAATAGCCCGCGGGGGCAGGCGCGCCGCGCGTCAGATGAGCCACGTCTGTCCGTCCAGTGCGGAGACCGGCCACTCGAAGCGCGCCTCCTCCTCCGCCTCGACCCGTGTCCCCACCTGTTCCCGCCGGATGTACCGCACCTTCACCAGCTTGAGGCCACGCTTCGGCGAATAGGCGCTGCTGGCTTCGCGCGCCAGTCGCCAGGCCTGGTGCCGCTGGCCCTCCTGGTCCTCTGCCGGAATGGCGCTGTTGACGACGGTGATGGTGAGCTCGCGGCCGTTGAAGAGGCTCACCTCCACCGCGTCATCAGTAATGCGCTGCAGCTGCTGGGACACCACGGATATGCTGCCGATCGAGTGCGGCAGCCACAGGAGGAATGCGGCCACGAGCACGCCCGTCACGCCGAGGGCCGCGGCGAGGCCGGCGTGGCTGCGCCGCAGCGGTTTCCCATCGAGCCGCCCGGTCAGTGCGCGATGGCGGAGTCGCAGGTACCAGGGAAAGGCGACCGGCCATGCGAGCGCCACGGCAAAGCCCGCCGCGCGCGGCTCGAGCGGAAAGATTCGCTCGTATCGCTGCAGCCGGTGCCGGCGCGAGTCAAGCCACGCCCAGATCCCGCACGCGGCCGCAAGTGCCCAGTACAACTCCATGCCGAACCGATTCGACAGCCATGCCACCAGCAGGGCAAGGCAGGCCGTGAACGGAATGCCGAGGATCAGCGGCATCGGCGTGCGTCGGCAACAGGCATGGTTCCTCGAGCGTATCGGTGGAATTCCTGCCTGCTCGTTAACGCTGCCACGCGGCGGGAGTCAAGCCTCGCCATATTTGTCCCGTGACCATTCTCTCGATTTCCGACGTCGCCGTCGAGTTCGGCGCCACGACGCTGCTCCGCGACGTCACATTCACCGTTTCGGCGGGTGAACGCTGGGGCATCGTCGGCCGGAACGGTTCGGGCAAGACGACCATCTTCCGGCTCGTGGCCGGGCTGATGGCCCCCACGCGCGGCATCATCGCGCGGCAGCCCAACCTGCGCATCGCCATGCTGGACCAGGATCGCGATTTTGGCAGCGCCTCCACCGTCTGGGATGCGGCGGCCCTCGAGTACCGCGACGTAATCGCCCTGGAGCATTCCCTGGCCCGGCAGGGCGAGCGGCTGGCCGAGCTGGGGGATCACGTCACCGAATCCGACCTCGAGCGCTACGGCCGGGACCAGGAGCGCTTCGCCCATTCCGGCGGCTATGAGTTCCACGCCCGGGTGGACAAGGTGCTGCAAGGGCTTGGGATTCGATCCAGAGGAGTCGAAGGTGCGCGCGGTCACCGGGCTGAGTGGTGGCGAGCGCGGCCGCGTTGGCCTTGCAGCGCAACTCGCAGCGCCGGCCGACCTCGTGCTGCTCGACGAGCCCACCAACCACCTCGACCTCGTGACGATCGACTGGCTCAAGTCGTATCTCGGCGAATTCGGGGAGACGGTGCTGGTGATCAGCCATGATCGTGCCTTCCTGGACGACACCGTCGACCACATCCTGCACGTCTCCGCCAGCACCACCGTGGAGTACCGCGGTGGCTATACCCAGTTCGTCACCCTGAAGGCCGAGCGCGAGATGGCGCTGGCCCGGGCCGTGGCGCAGCAGCGGAAGGTGATCGCGAAGGAAGAGGACTACATCCGGCGCAACATCGCGGGGCGGATGAGCAACCAGGCCAAGGGACGGCGCGCCAAGCTGTCGCGACTGCCCCGCCTCTCACCGCCGCCGGGCGAGGGTGAGGCGATGTCCCTGCGTCTCGAGATCGACGAGCGCGGCGGCGACCAGGCGATGGTGGCGGAGAAAATCGATGTCACCGTGGGTGACCGCGTGCTGGTCAAGGACTTCTCGGCGGTGGCGCGCCGGTCCGACGTCGTGGCACTCGTCGGCCCCAACGGTGCCGGCAAGACCACGCTGCTCGCCACGCTGCTCGGCGACCGGGCACCGGCCCGCGGTGAGGCACGGCTGGGCGGATCGGTATCGGCGGCATGGTTTCGCCAGGACCTGGCGCAGGTGCCACGCGACAAGACGATCTACGATTGCATCGCCGACCTGCGCCCCGAGTGGACCCGGGGGCGGATCCAGAATCATCTTGGCGCCTTCGGGTTTTCCGGCGACGAGGTCCTGCGCAACACGCTGGTGCTGTCGGGCGGCGAGCGCGCGCGCGTGGCACTGGCGCTCATCACCCTGGCGCGGGCCAACCTGCTCATCCTGGATGAGCCAACCAACCATCTGGATGTCGAGTCGATCGAGGCGCTGGAGGACGCGCTGGAGGAGTACGAGGGAACCGTCATTCTCGTGAGCCACGACCGCGCCTTCCTGCGGGAACTCTCGACCCGCGTGTGGGCTTTCGACGGCATGCACATCGAGGATTACGGAGGTCCATTCGTCGAGTGGGAAATGCACGCGGCCGAGCGCGCGGCCCGGCGGACGGCGGCGGCATCAGCCCGTGCCAGTGCCGATCGGAAAGCGGCGAGGGTCGAAGCCGCGAAGGCGCCGGAGCGCAACGTCGAGTCGCTGCGCCGGTCCGCGGAGCGCGATGCCAGTGCCCGGGAAAAGGACGTGCACCTTCTGGAGCAGAAGATCAGCGACCTGGAAGCGGCGCTGGCCGACCAGTCGCTCTATAGCGGCGGGGCGGACGGCTCGAAGAGGGCGCGAAAGGTCGACGCGGAACTCAAGGAGGCGCGGCGCGCCCATGACGAGGCGCTGACGCGCTGGACCGCGGCGGTAGAAGCGCTGGCCGCGCTGGTGGGATGATTCGGGCTACTCCCTCAGGTGCTGTCTCTCTCCATGGATGACCGGCGCGGTGGATAGACCTCGCAGTGCGCGTTCTGCGCGCTGTAGAGGATGCAGAAGGCGCCCTGCCCACCCCAGCGCGCCGTCCAGGCAGACATCACCATGCGATCACCGGCGCTGAATCGTCCGGCCGGCATCGTGTCGTCGGTGGAGCGCACATGGGAATGGACGGTGCCGATCCACTCGGGGGGCGCGCAGCGCGTGAGGGAAAGCTGCGCCGAGGCGGTCAGCGAGTCGGAATACTCGTCCAGCTGAAGGATCCGGGTGACCTGGACAATGTCGGAACCGATCACGCCACCAAGACACGCCACCTGTTCGCGGCGTGTCGTCAGGCTCAGGGCCCACAGTTCCTGCAGGCCTTGCTTCGCGGCCGGACCCATGACCCACGACGCCTGCTGCGCCCCCGCCGTTCCGGCAAGGGCGAGCAGCGCAAGACCAGCGAGGGAGGTCCTAGCGCCCGCCGCGATGGCCACCGCCACCACGACGCGGTCCGCCACCGGAACGCGAAGGACCGCCGCCCGGACGGGAAGGACCGCCCCCCGCGGGCCGCGATGATCCACCGCCGGGGCCGCCCGTCGTGCGTCGCGCCTCCTTCGCCTTGGCGCGGGCACGATCTTCCGCCTTCTTCGCCCGGATCGCGGCGATGCGCTCCGCGAGCGGGATTTCCAGTTGTCCCTCGGGCTTCGCCTTGTAGTCGAAGTCGGGCACGGTCACGCGCGGCAGCCGCTTTCCGACGGCGCGCTCGATGTTGCGCAGCTCCCCTTCTTCCTGTGGCGACACGAACGTGAAGGCATCGCCCGTCGCCTCCGCACGCGCGGTGCGGCCCACCCGGTGGATGTAGTCCTCCGGAGCGAGCGGCACGTCGAAGTTCACCACGTGGCCCAGCTCCTCGATGTCGATCCCCCGCGCCGCGATGTCGGTGGCCACGAGCACGCGATAGCGCCCCGCCTTGAAGCCCTCGAGCGCCTCGGTGCGCTGGGCCTGGGAGCGGTTGCCGTGAATCCGGTTCGCGTTGATGCCCGCCTTCACCAGGTAGTCCGCCAGCCGGTTGGCGCGGTGCTTGGTGCGGGTGAACACCAGCGCCTCCTTCATGTCGCCCCGCTTGAGCAGCGCCACGAAGAGCGCCGACTTGAGCTCCTGCGGTACCGGATAGATCGCCTGCGTGATGCCCACGGCCGGCGCGGACTGGCGCTCCACGTTGATCGTCACCGGATGCTGCAGCATCTCCTTCGCGAGCAGCGCCGATCGGGCCCGGCATCGTGGCGCTGAAGAAGAGGGTCTGCCGCTTGGCCGGCAGGTGGCGGAGCATCCGGCGGATGTCGGGCAGGAATCCCATGTCGAGCATCCGGTCGGCTTCGTCGAGCACCAGGTACTCGAGACCGCGCGAGCTTCGCGTACGGCTGCCGGAAATGATCGAGCAGCCGGCCCGGCGTCGCGATGATCACGTCCACGCCGCTGCGGAACGCATGCTCCTGCGGGCCCATGCCGACGCCGCCGAAGACGGCCGCGCCGGTGATCGGGCGTATGCACCGCGAGGTCGTTCGAGATCCTCCAGGATCTGCGCGGCCAGCTCGCGCGTCGGCGTGAGCACCAGCGCGCGGGTCGTGCCCCGCGGGCTTATCGATCAGCTGGTGCAGGATCGGGAAGCAGGAAGGCGGCGGTCTTGCCGCTGCCGGTCATGGCGCAGCGCCAGGATGTCGCGGCCCTCGAGGGCGGGCGGGATGGCTGTCGGCCTGGATCGGAGTGGGACGGGTGAAGCCGAGCTCCTTGATCCCCTTGAGGAGGCTGGGGTGAAGCTTGAGGCTGCTGAACGGCACGGAAATTCCTTCATGTGGGACGGGGCCGGCGGTCGGATCGTCCGCCGCCGTGCTTGTGCGGGGGTATAGTGGCAGGGTCACGCCCCTTTGGCGAGGGGCCGCCGGCGATTCCCTGCTTGACAAGGCTCTTCGGTGCGTTGGCGTGCCAGGCCTGATCAAGCAGCTCGCGCATGACCGCCGGGGTAACCCTCGACAGGTGGAGCAGCACGGCCGGATAGCCCTTGTAGTGATCCGTGACGAAGAACGTGGCGGGATCAAGTTGCAGGCGGAAGTCACGTTCGTCGAAACCACATCGCACCGCGAGCGACTCCCCATCCTCCCGGAGCCGCAACATGAACTTGCCGCGCACCTTGAGCGATGGCGTCCCGTAGGACGTGGTGACCTCCACGCCGGGCAATGATGCGCCGAGCTTGCATACGGCCGCCCAGGTCATGCCGCGTCGCTTCGCCGCCATGGATCAGCCTCCGGATCGCTTCACCTTCCAGCCGCGCTTCTGCAGTTCCTCCACCACGAGGTCGCGGTGATCCCCCTGGATCTCGATGACGCCAGCCTTGAGTGTCCCGCCCGAGCCGCAGCGTTTCTTGAGCTGCGTTGCGAGTGCCTCCATCCCGGCATGCGACAGCGGTACGCCACTGATGACGGTCACGCCCTTGCCCTTCCGCCCCTTGGTTTCGCGGCCGACCCGGACGTTGCCATCGCCCACTGGAGCGGCGGCCTGCCGGCACCTGCAGCTGGAAAGCGGTTCGCGGCATGCCGGGCACATGCGTCCCAGCTCCGTCGAATACACGATGCCGCCTCGCGCCGGACGACCGCCCTTCATGCAACGCGATCCTCGAGGAGGATGCTGCAGCAGGTCACCGCGCCTTCCGCCTTCGCCAGCTCGGACACGTCCACGGTGTGCACGTCCATCCCGCGCTCGCGCAGCAGCCGACCGGTCGACGGGAAGGCATCCGCCATCAGTACGGCCGCACCCACCCGGACCACGTTGGCCCCGAACGGCTCGGCCGCAGGCACCTCGATGACCGTCATCGTGCCGAACCGCGCGGGCGTCACCCACGCGGGGTTGACCAGGATCGTTCCTTCCGCAACGACCGTTGCCGCAGTCTTGAGGTGGAGGCATCCGGTCAGCTCCACTCCCTCAACCCGGTATCCCAGGGGCTCGACGCAGCGGGCCAGTTGCGCGATGCCATCGTCGTTGCTGCGACCGGAGCGCCCGACGAAGAGGGTGCGCCCCGCGAGCAGCACATCGCCGCCGTCGAGCGACCCGGGCGCCATGATGATCTCGATGGGACGGTAGTGTGCGAGCGCACCGGCCACAGCCGCCGTCTCACCCCGCCGCGACTCGGCGCCGGGCCGCGTGATGATCGCGATTTCGTCGAGCACCACGGCGGTGTCCTCGATGAACACCGAATCCGCGAATGCAGGCGCGGGCGGGACCGCCTCCACGCGGCAGCCGAGTCGCTGGAGCAGCCCAACGTATGCCTGGTGCTGCGTGACGGCCCGGACGACGTCGATGGGAGCGCGATCAATGTGCGTGAGTTCACAGTTGCCGATGGCCGGGCTCACATCGCGCACGAGGGCGAGCAGCACTAGTGCTTCCCCGCAAGCAACTGCTGCAGCATTGGCTCCAGGCTCGTCTCCACCGCCTTGATCCCCTCCCAGCGCTGGATGACCAGGTTGTGCTCGTCGAGCAGCAGGGTCGTGGGCACCGACGTGACCTCGTACAGGCCAACCGTCACGCCGTCGCGATCGAGCAGGTCCAGCGTCGCCGACACCGTATCGCTCGAGAGCCACTGCCGCACGG
Source organism: uncultured Gemmatimonadales bacterium (assembly GCA_963846945.1). Classification (GTDB taxonomy): domain Bacteria; phylum Gemmatimonadota; class Gemmatimonadetes; order Gemmatimonadales; family GWC2-71-9; genus JAGGAG01. The sequence goes on from CAWJXX010000008.1 coordinate 371,525, forward strand.
AGTCGGCCGACTCGCGCATGTTGATGGTGATGACCTGCACCGTGGCATGATCGCGTGCAAACGTCTCCAGCCAGGGATGCAGCTTTTCGCATGGCTTGCACCAGATCGCCCAGAACGAGATCACGGTATACGGGCGCTTCGCACGCGCGTAGAACTGGAACGGAATGACGGTGCCCGGGGCCACCTGCATGAGCTCGAAGTCCGGCGCCGCGGTGCCGGCGAACTGCGCGCGGAGCAGTCCGGCGTGGCCGTGGAGCAGGGCCAGTGTCACCGCCAGGCGGAGCGCCAGGCGTTTCACCTGGTGGACTCGATCGCGAACACCAGCGTGTCGTCCGGCTTGCCCGCCAGGCTCATGGTCGATTCGAAGTGCATGCCGAGCCGCTCCAGCAGGGTGATGGAGGCGCGATTGTCGGGCGAGACGATCGCCAGGATGCGCTTGAGGCCGAAGACCTCGTGCGCGTGCGCGAGCACGGCGGTCGCCGATTCGAGCGCGTAGCCCTTTGACCAGAATTCCGGCAGGAAGGCGTATCCGATGTCCGCGTCCGGCAGCGCGTCGCGCTTGACCAGGCCGCACATGCCGATCGGGACATCGCCCTCGCGCAGCCGCACGTGGTTGAGGCCGAAGCCGTGTCGCGCGTAGCTGGCGATTGCGCCGGTCGCGAGATAGTTCCGCGCGTCATCCAGGTTCCGCACACCCTTGTCACCGATGTACTGGTGGAAGGAAGGCTCGTTCACCAGGCGGAAGGCAAACTCGGCATCCTCCGGAACGAGGTGCCGGAGATGTCAGGCGCTCGGTTTCGAGGACGATCATGGCTCAGCTGCAGCCCTCGACGTACTCGACGGCCGGCAGCAGGCCTGCCCGATAGGTGCGCACCGAGTGACTGTCCACCTCGAAGACAACGCGATGCATCGAGTCGGGGGCAACGGTCAGGTACTTCCAGCCCGACTCCCACTGATACTTGTGGGGCGATACCTGCAGCTGCTCCCCGAATGCCGACAGCACCGAGTCGACCGGACTCCCCACCTGCACGCCCTGCAGCGTCGGCACCCCGGCACTGTCGACGTCGGCCCGGACCAGCACGCCGTTTTCCAGCATGAATCGCAGTCCCGCCGGGGCGCCGGCGGGCACCCAGAACGCGCAGCCCGTGTCCGGAGGAGCCGGGGCGGAACTGCCCACCGCCACCCCCGCATCATGTGCGCTCATGCCGTAGCGGAGCGGCCCGGCCATGTCCGCGCCGACGTCCCATGCCCGCGGCGCGGCCGCAGGCGGGGCCGCGTCCCGCGGACCGCAGGCCGCGAGGAGAAGCAGGGTCGCATTCCGGACAAGGCGCAGGCGGGCCGTCATGAGTTACCTACCAGTCGGTCGGCTTGTAGTCCTTCAGGAACTGTCCCCAGACGTGCGTCGCCGGTATTGATGCCCGTCAATGATCGGGTCGACGATGCGCGCGGCGCCGTCCACGATGTCGAGCGGCGGATGAAAGCGGTGCTCGGCCATCTTGCGCGCGGCGATCTCCGCCGGGTCCTCGTCGGTCACCCAGCCGGTGTCCACGGCGTTCATGTGGATGCCGTCGTCGTGATAGTCGGTCGCCGAGGTCCGCGTCATCATGTTGAGCGCGGCCTTGGCCATGTTGGTGTGCGGGTGCCGCGTCGTCTTGATCTTGCGGTAGAACTGCCCTTCCACCGCCGACACATTGACGATGTGCTTGTCGTGCCCGGGCGTGCGCAGCATGAGCGGCTTGAGCCGGGCGTTGATGATGAACGGGGCGATGGCATTGACCAGCTGCACTTCCAGCAACTCCACCGACGATACTTCGGCCATCAGGAGGCGCCACGAGTTGCGCCCGCGCAGGTCAACCTGCTGCAGGTCCTGGTCGAGCTGGCCTTCGGGAAACAGGTGATCCTGCGCGCGCGTGTTCGTCAGGCAGCAGCGGCACCTGCGACAGCGCCGCGGCGTGCGTGAGCCCCGGCGAGTGCCGCGGGCGACTCCAGCCGGCCGGCGTCGGCGCTGGCCTCCGCGCAGCATGTGGTCCCGCGCCAGCCCTCGTAGGTGCCCAGCAGCCGCCGGGCGGCGACGGGCATGTCGGCCGCCGACGCCGTCTCCTGGGCCATCATGTGCACGATAGAAACCAGGTGGCCGGCGCACGGTCTGGCAGGCGTTGTTGACGATGAAGTCGAGTCGGTCGCGCGTCGCCGAGCAACTCGCCGGCAGAACTCCTCGACACTGGGCGTGTGGCGCAGGTCGAGGCCAATGATCTCGAGCCGGTGGCCCCACTCGTCGAAGTCGGCTTCGCGCGCATAGCGCGCTGGCCGAATCGCGCGGAAAGCGCGTCGTGACGATCAGCTCGGCACCGGCGCGCAGCAGCTTGAGGCCGGCCTGATAGCCGATCTTCACGCGGCCGCCCGTGAGCAGCGCCACGCGTCCGCGCAGGTCGGCCAGCTCGGTGCGCTTCTGCGAAATTGAATTCCGCGCACGCCGGGCACAGCTGGTCGTAGAAGTGGTGGATTGCCGAATAGTCCTGCTTGCAGACGTAGCAGTTCTGCGGCTGTACCGCCTCCCTGAAGTCGGGATCGCCCTCGACGTCGACCTGCTCGAATCCCGGCGGCGGAAAGACATTCGGCGTGTTGAACACCGATTGCTTCCGCAGCTGCCGGATGCCGGTTTCCCCCAGCGCACCTTCGTCCCGCTGCACGCGAGCGGCCTTGCGGAGTCGCACGCTCGCCTTGACCAGCTGGCGACGGGCGCGCGCATCCGGGTTGTAGACCTGGCCCGCCGCATTCAGCAGGCGCTTGCGGTCATCGCCCGAGACCTCGGCCAGCACCGAGCGGTTTGCAGCGACCAGCTCGAGAAGTTCGGCCGCGGCGCGAACGCGCTCGGTCAGGGCGGGATCAGCCGCCAGTTGGGGCGCAGGATCAGGTTTCATGGGGGCAAGACTAACCCGGCTGGGACATCAGCGCTCGCGGATTCGCCGCAATTCCACCATCGGCCCGACCTGGTGGATTCCGGCCACTCCGTGCAGCGTCCGCCCGTCGGCCTCGACCGCGAGACCCGCCTTGGCAAACTGCTGGGGCAGATTGGTGGGGTTGTAGTTGGTGCCGTCACTGGAACGAATGGTGTAGACGCCACCCTCCACCTCGGCATGCTCGATGGTGCCGACGATATGAATGGCCGGTCCGACGCTGTCCGGCACCGCAGGCAGCGTCACCCATGGCGGTGACTGTGAGTGGCACGCAGCGGCGCTGCCGCTGACGCACCCAAGAAGCACGAGGCCCCGGGTCGCCCGGCGGGAACCGCCAATGAAACGCATGATTGTCATGCTGGAAATATAGGGCCTCCGCCGCCGGCGCTCCCGGGCCGTTACGCTCTCGCCGCCGGAAAGGTCATTTCCCAGTATCCGACGTCGAGCCAGCGATTGAACTTGAATCCCGTCTCCCGGAAGTGCGCGACCTGGACCATGCCGAAGCGCTCGTGCAGGGCGACGCTCGGGGCATTCGGCAGGGTGATGCCACCGATGACCGCGTGGACACCCTGCTCCTCGAGCAGGGTGAAGAGCGCCCCGTACAGGGAGGACCCCAGGCCGCGACCGCACGCCGCCTGGTCGAGGTAGATCGTGGTCTCGACCGTGAAGCGGTAGGCCGTGCGGTCCTTCCACCGGGCGGCATACGCGTATCCGAGAACCTGCCCGCCCTCTTCCGCCACGAGCCACGGCAGCGATGACGAGCGCACGGCCGCCATCCGTGCCAGATAGTCAGCCGCCGTCAGCGGCGTCTCCTCGAACGTCACCACGGTATTCACGACGTAGTGATTGTAGATCCGCACGATCGCCCCGGCATCGCCGTCGGTGGCACTCCGGATCATCGATCAGCCTCCGAGCTTCAGGATTCCAAGGGTGGCGAGCAGCGGAATGATCACCGCCACGATCGCTTCGCCGGCGATGAGGCCCGAGGCGGTGGCGATGGAATAGTTGCCGTGCGAATCAGGGTCGGCCTTCTCCCAGATGCGATCGGCCAGGGCGCCCGCGAAGATCGTGGTGACGGCACTGATCGGGATGAGGACGCCGATACCCATGCCGGTGGGCGAGGGGACGAAGGAGCGCCACGCCTTCGGCTGCTCGAGCAGCGTGAGGAGGATTCCTGCCAGGGCGCCCCACCCGAACGACCATTTCATCCAGTGGACCCGCGCGAGCGCCTCCGGCGACAGCGCATTGGGCCCCGACAGCTGTTGCGTCACGATCTTGGCGAACCCCACCCAGCGCTGTGATGTCGGGCTGCTGAGCTGGGCCGCGTCGCCGATGATGCCGTAGGTGTCGCGCAGCACGGGATACATGAAGGCGAGCGCCAGCGCCCCCACCGGGACCGCGAGCAGCTGCATGTACGTGAGCACCCGCGGCGTCGAGCCGATCATGCTGCCCGCCTTGTAGTCCTGCATCAAGCCCTCGGATTCCGCCGCGACCGCACTGGTGGTGCCGCTCGAGACCATGCTGGCACTCAGGTTCCCGGGCGCCACCACGCCGAAGAGTGCCTGGGTCAGGTTCGCCATGGTGGAAATCGGTCCCCAGTTCGTCTCCCCCAGGACGCGCAACGCCACGAGGCCCAGCGGAATCGCCACGAGAATGGAGAGGATGGAGTGCCATACCGGCGTGCCGAAGAAGCTTCGCTGCACCAGGATCAGCGCAATACTGGCAACGAGGCTGCCAAGCCCGACCCACCGCAGCGACAGGTCACCACTCAGGTCGCTGGCAGACGAGAGACTCTCGAACGTGCGCAGCAGCACGCGCCAGCGGAGCAGCAGGGTGGTGATGCCGGCGGCGATCAGCATGCCGACGCCGGGCCACATGACCAGCAGCAGGATGTCCACCCGGTGCGAGGTTGCGGTGATGAGGCCGTGCGCGAGGAGCCATCCCGGCGCCACGATCCAGGCGATCAGGCCGCCGAGCAGCATGCTCGCGGCGATGCGAAGGCCGATGATCATGCCGGACCCGACGTTCAGCAGTGACACGCCGAAGCCGAGCCCCACGACCTTCGAGAAGGCATTGACCTGCACGGCCACCAGTTCGGCCACCCAGCGCAGCTGGGTGCGCAAGAAACAGCAGTCCCGACGAGACCATGGCGCCGAGCATCGTGAACGTGGACTTCCTGGCCTGCTCGCCCCGCGCATCCAGCATGATCAGGGTTTCGCCCGCCGCGAGGCCGTCGGGAAAGGGCAGCTTTTCGTCGTCGATGAAATGCTTGCGCAACGGGACGGCCAGCAGCACGCCAAGGATGCCCGCCACCGAAAGCCAGATCCAGGTCTGCACCCGCGTCAGGTGCACCGAAAATCCGCTGCCCGGCTCAGCGGAGAGCATGTCGAAGGCGGCGAGCAGCCAGCAGAGGAACGCGATCTGTCCAGCGGCGGTGCCCGCCGTCTGCACGATGTTGTTCTCCCATCGATTGTAGTTCTTCGAGAAGATGCCGAGGGCCAGGAAGCCGAAGAAGGCGGAGACGACCGAAACGTTGGGTCCAAAGCCGAATTTCAGGACGATGTAGGGATAGGATGCGCCGATGACGAGTGCCACTGCGAGACCGACGGCGACAGACCGGGGGGTGAATTCCCTGATGTGCGCCGGCTTCTGCGGAGCCGGATCCGTCACGTGTTGTCCTCTGTGGAGGGAATGATCACTCTTCCGGCTTGCTCGTCTCGAGGTGGAATCGATGCAGGACCGCGTGCACCACCGGTCCGAGCATGGCCCCCGCAATCACGATGAAGACCAGGCCGGCAAAGAGAGCGTATCCGCCGGCGAGCAGCTTCCCGAGCGTGGTATGCAGTGGATCGACAGGGCCCATCCCACCAAGCAGCATCGCCGCGTTGAGAAAGGCATCGGGCCAGGGCAGGCCTTCCTGAAAGTGATAGATCGACATGCCCATGGCGAGCGTGCCCACCGCGAGGGGCAGCAGCGTCATCGCGATGCGGCCCATGCGACCCGCGACCACCCAGGGATGGTGCGGCTTGAACGGTGGTGGAAGCGGATAACGCGGGGGCATCGGTATGACCTGGGGCTGTGGGCGCCTGAAACTACGCTCTTTTCCCGCGGCGGCCAACGCGCGTCACTTTTTTCGCCGGGCCAGTCGCTTTTTCAGGGCGGGGCTGCTCAATGGCTTGAGGACATCGCGGCCCACCCAGCGGGCGGCGGCATTGGGTGAGGCAACGAGGCGGTGCGCCATGGCGATCGCCGCGGCGTTGAGGGCCGGGCTCCGTCCACCAATTGCCCGCACCGCCCAGGAGACGCCCTTCTTCACGAAATTCCGCTCGTCCGTTGCCACCTGCTCCGCGAGCACCAGGCCCCTGGCGAACGGCGCATCACCCGTCTCCATGTCGTGCAGCGCAAGGCAGGCAAGGAGGACCACGCCGGCGCGCCGCTGAAATTCGCCGCGGCGCCGGATCCAGGGCCCGACTCGTCCCAGGCGGCCTGGATTGGTCGAACAGCTTGAAGCATGCGGTGTCGACGATGCCCCAGTTGTCGAACTCACGGCACCAGTGATCCATTTGCCGGCGGGACTGCTCCGGATCATCCACGAAGCAGGCCAGGAGCCTCGCCTCGTACCACCCGGTCTTCCAGAGCGCCTGGGCCAGCTCGTGATCCGGACCCAGTTGCCTGCCGAATTTCTGGATGACGCCAACGGAGATGCCGAACGCCTTGTCGGAGGGAATGGCGTAGCGCGCCATTCCCTTGCGCGCCGCCTCGCTCCCATGCTGCCGGAGCCAGGCCACCGCGGCGGCAGTCTCGCGCTGCACATCCCGCCGTGGCTGCATGCTAGGGCGTCGTGCCCATGCGACGAACCGCCCAGCGCCCGTGCGCGTCGCGCAGCCACGTCGCCTCGAAGGCACCACGCGCCACGACGGTGTCCCCTGCTGGCACCCGCACCAGCTGCCAGAAGGTGCCCCGCTGCACCGCCGTATCACCGCTCAGCCTTATACTCGTGGCGCGCATCGTGTCGGCCAGGACGCGATAGCTGCTGAAGGAGGCAAGGAAGGCGGAAATCGCGGCCGGTCCCACGACTGGTGGCCGACCAGTGCCGACCAGCTCGCCATCCGGGGTGAACATGGCGCCGATACTGTCACTCGCCATGCGACGCATGAGGCTCGCGTAGTGCTCCAGTGCGTCGGTCACTCCGGCTGAATCCGCGGCACGGGTCTGCGCCAGGGCCGCGCGCGGCGAGAGGGCAGCGAGGGCGAACGCGGTCCAGGGCAAAGAAGCGCTGTGTGGCCGTTCAGGCGCATCAGGTCGGCCGACGGAACGACATGATCCAGTTCGTCTCCCAGGTCCGGCCGGCGTCGGCCGAGAACGCCTGCTGCCATACCGGCCGCCGTGGATCACTGCGGTCCCAGCGGAACGTCACCCGCACGGGGCGTCCGTCATGGGTATCCTCGCCGTGAAACTCGCCGACCGCACCGGCAAAACCACCGATCACGGGCGGATACAGCCGCGCGCCGTTGCTGTCGATCCAGTAGATACGCCAGCGCCGGTCCGCCAGGTCGAACAACCGGAAGGAGACGCCCTCGAAGAACTCGCCACCGGTCGTCCGGCACTGGTCGATGTTGCCCAGGCCTCCGAGAATTTCCTGCATGACGAACGGCGTCTCGAACTCGAGCCATTCCGCTGATCCCACCAGCCGTTCCCGGAGTCGTCGATGGTGAATGACCCACTCTCCCTGCAGGAAGTCGAAATCGCGAGCCCCGTCCGGCCATGCCTCACGGATGCTGTCGGCGATGGGGAAGAATGACATCGTGGATCCGCCTATATGTCGTGGCTGTAGACGATGAAGCCGTCGTGCATCGCGACCTTGTCGTACAGGCGCCTGCCCTCGACGTTGGAATCGCGCGTCTGCCAGTATACACGCCTGCTGCCGGCTTCCTGCGCGCTCTGGTACACTCCCCGGATCAAGGCCCGGCCGACGCCGCGGCCACGAGCCTCGGGTGCGGTGAAGAGGTCCTGCAGGTAGCAGGTCAGTTCGATGCGCGTCGTGCTGCGGTGGAACAGGTAGTGGCTCAGCCCCACCAGGCTCCCGCCCTCCTCGGCCACTATGCCGAATACGGGCTCCGATGGGTCGAAGAAGCGATGCCACAGCATCCGCGTCACCGCGGCCGGCAAGGCCGTATCGCCGGCCCGGCCGTAGAATGCGTTGTAGCCGTCCCAGAGCGGGGTCCAGGCGGCAAGGTCACGCTCTTCGACCGGTCGTATCATTACCATTGGCGGCGTTCCATTTGGGTGGCGAAGAAACTGCCGGCATGCCCGGCGAGCGGCAAACCTGTCGCGCACGAAAGTCCATCGGATGAATTCCGGACGACAGCTGTTCCTGGAGGGCCCGATCAGCAGGGCGCTCATCACGCTCTCGGTCCCCATCATTCTCGGCAACGTCCTGCAGACCGGGTATCAGCTCACCGACGCCTTCTGGGTGGGGCGCCTGGGCGCCGCCGCCGTGGCCGCCGTGTCCATCAGCTTTCCGGTCACCTTCCTCGTCATCGCGCTGGGATCCGGGCTCGCGATGGCCGGGGCCACGCTGACCGCGCAATACATGGGTGCGGGACGCCAGGACATGGTCAACCACGTCGCGGCCCAGACCATGATCATGGTCGTGGTCTCGTCGGTAATCCTGGGCGCGCTCGGTTACCTCCTGTCGCCGCTCCTCCTGCGCCTGCTGGGCGTGGCACCCGACGTGTCGGATGGTGCCCTGGGTTTCATGCACATCTCGTTCATCGGGATCATCTTCGTCTTTACCTACGCGATGTTCCAGGCATTGATGCGCGGTATCGGACAGACGCGCATCCCCCTGCTGATCGTGCTGGGCACCGTCATCCTCAACTTCCTGCTCGACCCGCTGTTCATCTTCGGCTGGGGGCTGATGCCGGCACTGGGCGTGAAGGGGGCTGCCCTCGCAACGCTCTGCACCCAGGCACTCGCCGCAATCCTCGGGATCGCGATCTTCCTGCGCGGGCAGCACGGGATACATCTCTCGACCGCCTCCCTGCGACCGGACCTGCCCTACGTGAAGCGTGCGTTCCTCCTCGGCTTTCCCGGTTCCATCGAGCTGTCGACTCGCGCCCTCGGACTTCTCGTCATGTCGTTCCTGGTGGCCAGCTTCGGTACGCTGACCATCGCTGCCTATGGGGTCGGCTCCACTTTGCTGCAGGTCGTGATGATTCCCGCGATGGGCATGTCGATGGCCGTCTCCACGCTCGTCGGCCAGAACATCGGGGCGGGGAATGTCGACCGCGCATCGCGCATCGCGGTGCTGGGTGGCACGATCGCCTTCGGCGCGTTGAGCGTGGCCGGCGTGGTTGCGTTCGCTTTCGCGCCAGGGCTCGTCAGCTTCTTCATTCCGGGCGATGCGGCCGTGATCGACGAAGGCGCCCGCTTCATCCGGACAATGTGCCTGGCATGGGGCTGCATCGGCATCCAGCTGTGCATCGTGGCCGCGTTCCGCGCGTCGGGCAACATGCTGAGTGCGATGGTGATCGCGCTCGTGGCACAATGGGTGATCCAGTTTCCGCTCGCCTACGTGCTGTCCAGGCACACGGTGCTCGGGGCGCGCGGCATGTGGTGGGCGTTCCCGATCACCAACGTCGTCGTGTCCTTCGTGGCGATCGGGTGGTTCGCCCGCGGTAGCTGGAGGGCGACACGGCTGACGGAAGAGATCGAGCTCGAGACTACCGTGACCCGGGAAGCGATTCTCGAGGAGGGAATCCACTAGCCGCGCCTCGATCTTGACAACGCGTTTGCCCCCGCCGCACTCTTTGATTCAGTGCGCAAGGGGCGCCTCCTGTCCGCGGCAAGGGAGTTCACTCCCACCCGATTCACCGCAGGTTCTTCCGGAACCTTCTCTCCGGCCTGCACTTCAGCGGACGACAGGCGGCTCGTGGAGGAAGGTCCCCATGCGCAGGAAACTCACGCCCCGCAGTTCACTCGCGACCATGCAGAAGGAAGCAAGGCGGTGGCTCAAGGCGCTCCGTGCCGGCGACGCCGGGGCCCGGACTCGCCTCGAGCAGGCGCTCGATCCCGCCCCTGCAACGCCCACACTCCGCGACATACAGCATGCCCTGGCCCGGGAACACGGTCTTGCGGGATGGGCCGCACTGCGCGGTGCACTGGCGGCGATGCCGGCGACGCATGGCACGAGCCCGTCTGCCGATCCACTCGAATCGCTGCTTCAGGCCGCCAGTGCCGGCGATACGGCCCGGATCGCGGCGATTCTCGATCGGCATCCAGCAATCGTGAGCGAGCGTGGACTGCTCCGCGGGCACATCGGACGACGAACCGCCCTGCACTTCGCCGTGGGGGGGCGACATGACGCCGCCGTGGCCCTGTTGCTGGCGCGCGGCGCCGACCCGAACGTCCGTGACGAGGGCGACGACGCGACACCGCTGCATTTCGCCGCCGAAGGGAGCCAGCTGCACCTGGTGAAGTTGCTCATCGAGCATGGGGCCGATCCCATTGGCAGCGGGACATTTCACCAGCTTGACGTGCTCGGCTGGCTCACCGTTTTCGGGGATGGCCGGCGTGATGTCGCCGACTACCTGCTTGCGCAGGGTGCGCAGTACACGATCTGGTCGGCCACCGCGCTGGGCGAGAATGCCGCGGTGCGACGCGTGGTGGGAACGGCACCTGAGGTCCTCCGCGATCGCATGGACACGACCAACCTCAAGCGCACGCCATTGCACCTGGCGGTGGTCAAGGGACATCCCGACACCGCGGCCCTGCTGCTCGAGCTCGGCGCAGACCCGGCGACCCTCGATGCCGCCGGGCTGACACCGCTTGCCCAGGCCGCCTTTCTCGGCCAGCACGCCCTGGCGGTGCAGATGCTGGCCGCCGGCGCCCCGATCGACCTTCCTGCCGCCGTGGCACTCGAACGGGAAGATGACGTGCGCCGCCTGCTCGCCGTGGAGCCGGGTGCCCTCGCACCCGGTGGCCGATGGGATACCGTCATCATTCGTGCGGCGGAGGCCTCGTCGGGACATCTCGTGGCGACGCTTCTCGCCACCGGCGCTTCGGTGCAGGTGCGCGACCGCACCGACGCCGCGGTTGACCTCACCTCCGGCTACACGCCGCTGCACGCCGCGGGCTTTCGCGGAAATGCAGAGGCCGTCGCCGTGCTGATGGCACATGGGGCTGACGGCACGGCGCGCGAGTCTCGCTACGGTGGGACGCCGGCGGGATGGGCCAACTACGCGAAGCATCTGGCGGTACGCGACCAGATCCTGGCGGGACCAATCGACCTCTTTGATGTCGCGCAGTACGACCTGGCACACCGGGTTCCCGAGGTGCTCGCACGGCGACCCGGAACGCTGGAGCAGCGATTCGCCGAAGCAGTCGGCGCAATGACCGGCGACGCGCAATGGTCTGCCTGGGGATGGATGACGCCACTTGCCATGGCGGTTGCCCACGACAGTACCGCCACGGTGAAGGCGCTGCTGGACGCCGGAGCCGATCCGGGCGTGCCGGGGCCCGATGGCCGCTCGCTTGCTGCCCGCGCCGATGATGAGGGACTGGACGCGATTGCGTTGCTGCTTCGTGGCCGGCGCGCCTAGTACATTGCGCGAGACCAATGCCGCCTGAACATGAGCTCTATTCGCGTATCCTGACTGCCTGGCTGGTCACCGGGGCTGTGGCGTTCGTCGCCCTGCAGTTTCTCGTGGCTCCGTATGGCAGGCATCGCACGCCCGGATGGGGCCCGACCATCCATCGTACAGCCGGCTGGGTGATCATGGAATCCCCGGCGGTGCTGGTCTTCCTCGGCTGCTACCTCGTCTCCGATCGCGCATCGAACCCGGTGTCGATCGCCTTCCTGCTGCTCTGGCTTCTGCACTACGTCAACAGGGCCTTCATCTATCCCTTTCGCATGCGCGGTGGCGAGATGCGCATGCCGGCTGAGTGTCGTGGCGATGGCATTTGGCTTCAACCTGGTGAATGGCTACCTGCAGGGGCGCGGCCTGTTCACGATCGGGCCGCTACGCGATCTCTCGTGGTTCGTCGATCCACGCTTCATTCTCGGATCGCTCATGTTCATCGGAGGGTATGCCCTGAACCGACAGTCGGACAGCGTCCTGCGCCGACTGCGCGCGCCGGGCGACGCCGGGTACCGCATTCCCTACTCCTCCGAGTTCCGGCTGGTATCCTGCCCCAACTATCTCGGCGAACTCATCGAGTGGCTCGGCTGGGCCCTGCTGACCTGGTCGCTCGCCGGTTTCGGGTTCTTCCTGTGGACCGCCGCCAACCTCATTCCGCGGGCCCGGGCGCACCATCGATGGTACCAGTCTCGCTTTCCCAACTATCCCGCCGAACGGAAGGCCGTGATCCCGTACCTCTACTAGGAGCACACGGTGTCAGTGCCATCGCCTTCGGCCAATGCTCCCGATGCTATCGCTGGCGCGCCGCCTTGGCGATGGCGACCCAGTCACCGAGCGGCATGCTGGCAATGATGTCCCCGATGACGTCGAGTGCCAGGTCGTCGGCGGAGTGAAAGTGAATGCACGCCTTGCCCATCTCCAGCTTCTTTCCCGCCGCCCGGAATCCCTCCTGCAGGCGCCGCATGTGCGCTGGGCTGGCATAGACCGCCATGAGGTGCAGTGAGAGTGAGGCTCCCGGTGCCGCCAGCGCCGCGAGCCACAACGGGTGCCCGTTGTAGGTATCCGGGTAGCGGCGAAGGGGGACCTCATAGACGATCATCTCGCCGCGAACCGCCTCCTCGAATCCCGCCGGAAGGTGCTGCCGGATGACCGTCCGCACCCGGCGCAGTTCCTTGGCGCTGGCTGGTGGCAAGCTCGCCAGAAAAGCGGAGACCGTGATGGCCGGAGCTGGCATGCTCAGTTTCCCGCCGCGAGCGCCCAGCGAAAATAGGCCACCAGGCAGACGGTCGAAATCCGCGTGGATGTGCGCGCGATCGACCCTGGCCGGATCGACGCAGATCGCGGGCGCGACCCTGGTCAGGGCGGAACTGCATGGAGCGAGAAAGATGTAGTGTCCTCCAGGTATGACCTGCACTGGTTCTGCCAGCGAAACGAACTGGGCCAGCCACATGGCGTTGTAGGGCTGGCGGACCATGTCGTCATCGGCTGCGCGCGCGAGCGCAACGGGACGGTGATGCCGCGCAGCGTCGTGCTGTCGAACAGGAAGCTCGGTGCAGGCGCCGCGAGTGCGGCCGCACGCAATCCGGCAACCGGGCGTGTGGTCGTATATGAGCCTGTCAGCCGCACCACGCCGTTGATGCGACCTGCGCAATATGGCATAGCGGACGGATGGCGGGTGCAATACCTGTCAGGCGACGGAGTCAGGCTGGGCGCCGAGCAGGGTCAAGCCGGTGTACCCGCCAGCCGAGAACCCGAAGAATCCCACGCGGCCGGGATCCAGGTGAGGCCCCCACCGGCTGCTCGCCAGCAGCTGCTCGAGTGCCAGCGCCACCTGATGGGAACGCCCGAAGACCTGCCGGTCGGTTCCGAGCGCACTGCTCTCCGCGACGTTGTCGCCCGGGTGACGCACCGACAGCACGATGAATCCCGCACGTACCAGGGCGATCGCCAGGTCCGCGTGGCCGAATTCATCCCGCCGGTACCGTGCGAGATCAGCACCAGCGGATACCGCGTGCCTGGCGACGCGAGACCTCCATCGTACGCAACGCGCGCCGGCTGGAGCCCGAGCCCGTGTCGCCGGGCGCACTGCTGGACGGAGTCCAGATCACGGCGTGTACGGTGTCAGCGGGCCGAACGGCAATCGCGGTGAATGCGGCGATCCCGACGGAGGAGTCCGGCGCGGCAACGCAAGCAAGGAGGAGCAGCATTGACGCGGCCGCTCAGCGCGGGGTGTCGGCCTGGGAACGCTCCTGGTACAGACGATGATCCGCGGCCCCCAGCAAGGCCTCAGGGGTCGCACCATCCCTCGGATGAATGGAGACCCCGAGGCTCACATGCACCTTCGGTATCTCGATATCCGCGGCCAGGCGCTCGGCGATGCGGCGCCCCGCATGCCAGGCGTCAGCCTCCGCGGCGTCGGGGAGCACCAGGGCGAATTCGTCGCCGCCGTAGCGCGCGGGGATGTCGATGGCCCGCGCCGACAGGCGCAGCACATCCGCCACCCGGCAGAGTGCGCGACTGCCGATCATGTGCCCGTACCTGTCATTGATCTGCTTGAGCCCGTCGACATCGATGAACACGACGGCGAATGGGCGCCCGTTCCGGAGCGACCGGCCAATCTCGGCCTCGAGCCGCGATATCAGTTCGCGGTAGTTGGCCAGCCCGGTGAGGGGATCGCTGGTGGAGAGGTCGCGGAGTCGCTGCTCCGCGGCGCGCCGCTCCGAGACCGAAGCACTCACCGCGAGCGTCATGACGGACGCCACGCCCATGTAGACCTGGAGCAGGAGCAGCGACTCATTTGGCGTGGCGCGAGTGAACGGCCCGTATCCGCGAAGCGTGCCCCAGATGGCCAGGGCGCCCAGCACGATGACCGCCGTGGCGGCTTCGCGGCGCCCCAGGCGCAAGGCGGCCCAGATGAGGAACGGCATGCAGAGGTACGCGAGCGGGAAGCCGCGTTCCACGATCCCGAGGAAGCCGCCGAACACACTGAGGGCCGCAAAGACGAGGCAGGCATAGAGGGCGATGGCCTCGAATGCGACATCACGGCGGCGCACTTCCGTTGCTGGCGCATGCCACGCCAGCAGCGCCGGCGCGACGATGAGGGCCCCGGTTGCATCGCCCAGCCACCAGGTGAGCCAGGTCATCCTGACGGCGTCGGCCGCGATGAAGCCGCCGG
>CAWJXX010000009.1:0-231922 GCA_963846945.1 uncultured Gemmatimonadales bacterium
AAGTCTGCGAAAGGCGTTGCCCGGTATACGTGATTGCCTCGTCAGGGATTCTGATCCGCCTACCGTAAGCATCTCGATGCTCAATGAGCCGACTAAGTCGCTCATACAAGTTTCGGGCGATATCGGCGAGAGCTTCGAAATTCAACTCGGATCTCAGGGTGGCATTCGCTCTCGCTTGTCTGCCTCAAATTGACGAAACAAACCAAGAGCGACTTCGATATCGCGCCGCGCTTCATCGTTATCCGCGGCAATGCTTGAATAGGTGGCAATTTGCTTCCATTGCTCGTCCGTCAAAGGAAGCCGCCGAAACACCTCATCAGTATTGACCCCTTGCAGCGGGTTTGCCGCCTACAACTCGCTTTTACGGTGACGCCTAATGGCACACCCCGCGGATTTCTGCGGCTCACCGTAAGCTCTGCTCACCATAAGCTCTGCCGAGTTCGACTGTTGGATTTTTTCCGCCGTTTCACCGACGGCGGCGCTTGCCCCGAAAGGGCGGGGACTGGCCGCCTCCAGCATTCGCATCACCTGCATCGCAGACCAGCGACCGCCCCGAGCAGCGGGTATGCCGCGCGTAAGCCCGCTGCAATGGCCCGTAATGACTCACGGCCGGCCACCCCGTCAGTTCAGAAATCGTGGGGGCGAGGTCTACGGCGCGTTTGCGCACGCGCTCCTGTACAACCGCCCTCCAGCGGCTCGCGCTTTTGCCGTCCAAGCGGCGCCCGCAATAGCCGCCCAGCTTCCTTCAATTCAATGCTCGTGCTTGGACGGCGAAGTTGCCATCGTTTGATCGTAGAGGCGCTGCATCTCTGGCGCGGCGCGCTTGACCACATGGTCGGGAGAGTTCCAGTGCTTGCGCGCAATGGCAGCCTCCGTTTCATCCCGCTTCTCGAAGCAGGCCCGGCAGATGAAGAATATCTCCATGCCTTTCTCGCTCTCAGCAGGGCCCCGCTATCGGCGGCCAATACGTTGTTGTTGCGAGTCTTCCCACGCTGGCGCGGGGTTACTACACACATGGCAGCGCGCCACGAATTCATCCGGATTGGGAAAGGCGCGCCAGAGGGTAGCAGCAAAAGTAGTGCCGCCCGTAACGGCCCGGCGGCGCGATTTGCGAGGTTTCTTTCTTGCCCTTCATTTGTCCTCCTTCGACAGTTCATTGCGCAGAAGATCGGAAGCGAGATTAAGCTCGCGGCGCCCGCGGCTCTAGGTAATTCCTTTCGCGGGCAGATCACGCTGGCTCAAAACGGCGCTTATTTCCACAAAAACAGGTGAATGCTGTGTAAATCTTCCGCCAATTGCTGGCATTACAAAGTCGAAACGAAAGCTGTTGACGGCGTGGCGCTGACTAGGTCGCCGAGCGGCAAGGTATCACCGGCTCCCCGGCGCTTCTGCGTGCGCTAGCATCATCGTGGGTGAGGGAATTCCGATGGCACTGCGATTGGCAATAGCCTTGGTTGCAGCGACGCTCGCGGCAACCCCGACCCATCAGGCAGAAATTAGATGCGCGAAGGTCTGGTCGCTTCCCACGTCGGCGCGACCGCGCAAACTCTTGAGGAGGGGCTCCAAAGGCGCTTTCCCTCGAGTTGGAGAGACCGTTCACGAAACGTCTTGTTCCACGGGTGTTTTGAGGGGCACGATTGTCAAAGGCGACGACGAAAAATTTGTCAGGTTCTATAGGGCGAACCATCCTTTCTTGGATTCCTTTCTTCTTATTTCCCCCGGCGGCAACGTCGATGCCGCCATAAACATCGGGCGTCTTTTCAGGAAGTATTTGATTGAGGCTTTTGCTCCTGTAAAAGCTTATCACGATGTTCGGGTGCGGCCTTGGGGGGATGCAAATGGGCAAATAGTGAATTGGTGTAGTGGCCGAGAATGCATTTGCGCAAGTGCCTGCGCGCTACTTGGTTCGGAGCGGTAGAGCGCGAGGGAGAAGCTCGAGCTGGGCCCGGCGCTTGAGGACCCAGTCTTCTCGCAGGCTCTCTCCCCGGCCGAAGCATCCACCGTTTATCAAAGGAGTGCTCGGTAGCGTCACTGGTTATCTCGACGAAATGGAAGTGCCAAGGCCAATGGTTGATGCAATGGTGGGCACTGGCTCATCGGAAATTCGATGGGTTGATAGCGACACGGACGGTTTGAGGCGTCCTCCCAGCATCGCAGAGTGGGAGGACGCATCGTGTGGTTCATTCACAAGCGAGGAGCGGAACGCATATTACAGGCTAGCGGTCAAAACGACTAGGTCATGCGCAAAAATTGTAGTTCCTTCGCAAGCTGGTCGCCGTTCGTCTTGCCGGCACGACCGCATCGAGGCCCGAACCGCATCCGGCGGTTCCCTCCCCCGTCCCGGCGCCGCGTGCACACTCCTAGTGTCGGGATAGTCGGTGGTGGGATCCTGGGAATGACACTCGCCAAGCGCTTTGCGGCTGCCGGCTGCCGCGTCACGCTCATCGAGGCGGCGTCATCCACGGGTGGTCTGGCAAGCACGATTCAGCACGGTGGCTATACCTGGGACCGGTTCTATCACGTGGTCCTGCTTTCCGACGAAAACCTGCGCAGCCTGCTCGGCGAAATCGGTCTTGCCGAGCAGCTCCGCTGGGGCACGACCCGCACCGGTTTCTATACCGACGGCCAGCTCTACTCACTCTCCGACAGCCTCGATTTCGCGCGCTTTCCCCCGCTCTCCCTGTTCGACAAGGTGCGCCTGGCGGCCACGATCCTGTATGCGTCGCGCCTGAACAACGGGCGCGCGCTGGAGCGCATTCCCGTGACGGACTGGCTCGGCCGCCTGTCTGGACAGCGGGTGCTGCGGCGTATCTGGCTGCCGCTGCTCCGCTCGAAGCTCGGCGAGAACTACCGGCTCGCGAGCGCCTCCTTCATCTGGGCGATCATCCAGCGGATGTATGCTGCACGACGCTCCGGCCTCAAGCAGGAGCGCTTCGGGTATGTCGATGGCGGGTACGCCCTGGTGCTCGAGCACCTGCAGTTCCACCTGGACTCGGCGGGAGTCGAGACCCTGCTGGAGCACCGCGTTGCCTCGGTGGCGCCGCTGGAGCAGGGTGCCAGCGTCCAGTTCGCGGACGGCACCCAGCGCACCTTCGATCATGTCGTGCTGACCGTGCCCTGCGGCCGCGTTGCGGCGATGTGCCCGGGGCTCACGGCCATCGAGGCCGAGCGATTGCGCGGCGTGGTGTACCAGGGAATCGTCTGCGCCTCAGCTGCTGCTCGAGCGACCACTGGCGGAGTACTACGTCACCAACATCACCGATGAGGGACTTCCCTTCACCGGCGTGATCGAGATGACGACTTTGGTGGACCGGGCGCGTTTCGGCGGGCGCAGCCTGGTCTACCTGCCGCGGTACCTGGCGCAGGACGATTCATTCTGGTCGCATACCGACGCTGAAGTCCGCGAACTCTTCCTGGCTGCGCTGGAGCGGATGTACCCTGCGTTCCGCAGGGAGCACGTCCTGGCGTTTAATATCTCCCGGGTCAGGGAAGTCCTGGCGGTAACCACCCTCAACTACTCCGAGGAGCGACTGCCCCCCCTGGCGACATCGCTTCCCGGCGTCTACATCGTCAATTCGGCGCAGATCGCCAACGGGACCCTCAACGTGAATGAGACGGTGGGATTGGCCAATTCACAGGCCGCTGTGCTGATGCAGAGGGTGCGGAGTCCCACCACGCGGAACCCGGTCACGTCGGGGGCGACATGACGCGTCCACTCGCGAGCATTTCGCTCGACGTGGACAATCTCTGGTCATACCTCAAGACCCATGGCGACGCCGGCTGGGAAAGCCGGCCAACGTACCTGCCCACGTTCTCCCCGATCGTTCTCGAGTCGCTCGATCGGGTGGGAATCCGGATCACGTTCTTTCTGGTCGGCGCGGACGCCGCCCGTGAGGAAAACGTGCCCGCGCTCCGTGCCCTGGTATCGGCGGGTCACGAGGTCGGCAACCATTCGTTCGAGCACGAACCGTGGCTGCACCTCTATTCTGCGGAGGCACTGGAACAGGACATCGAACGGGCTGAGTCGGCCATTCACGCCGCAACGGGACAGCGACCCGTCGGGTTCCGCGGCCCGGGGTTCAGCTGGAGTCCCGACCTGCTGCAGGTGCTGTCGCGACGTGACTACCTGTACGATGCGTCGACCTTTCCGACGTTCCTGGGTCCCGTGGCGCGCGCGTACTATTTCTGGACCGCACGCCTGTCGAAGGAGGAGCGCGCCAGGCGCAGCCACCTCTTTGGCTCCCTTCAGGAGGGGCTGCGATCGAACATGCCGTACCAGTGGGACCTGGGTGGGGGGCGCCGGCTGCTGGAGATTCCGGTCACGACCATGCCCGTCTTCAGGATG
The DNA here is from genome assembly GCA_963846945.1 of uncultured Gemmatimonadales bacterium. GTDB lineage: Bacteria > Gemmatimonadota > Gemmatimonadetes > Gemmatimonadales > GWC2-71-9 > JAGGAG01. Next base: position 4,346 of record CAWJXX010000009.1, read on the forward strand.
CCATTTCACCTCAGCTACCTGTTGTACCTGGCGCGCTACTCCGAACTGGCGATGGCCAGCTACCTCCGCACGGCGGTGATGCTGTGCCGCGCGACCGGGCTGGAGCCGTCGTTTCTGCTGCACCCGCTGGACCTGCTGGATGGCACGCAGGCACCGGCACTGGCGTTCTTTCCCGGGATGGACATCCCGGCCCGCCGCAAGGTCACGCTCTTTGAGCGAGTACTCCGGATCCTCGGAGAACACTTCCAGCTCGTCAGCATGAGCGTTCACGCTCGCGCGCTTCTCGAACGCCAGGGCCTGGCTGTCCGCGTGCCGGCCCTGGCAGCATAGCGCCCACAACCGTGTGCGGATTTGTCGGCATCCTGACCCGCGACGGGCACGCGGTGGACGCGGGAATCCTTCGCGCCATGGCCGACGCGCTCCTTCACCGCGGCCCGGATGGCGAGGGGGAGCTGATCGACGACCGCGTGGGATTTCACCACAAGCGGCTCGCCATCATCGACCTCGACACCGGGCAGCAGCCGATGACGAGCGGGCCGTTCACGATCGTGTACAACGGCGAGATCTACAACTACATCGAACTGCGGGAGCAGCTGCGGCAGCGCGGGCACGAGTTCAGGACGCAATCGGACACCGAGGTGATCCTGCGCCTCTACGCCGAGTACGGCGAAAGCTGCGTCAAGCTGCTCAACGGGATGTTTGCCTTCCTTCTGTACGATCGCCAGCGGGGGCTCGTGCTGGCGGCACGCGATCACTTCGGGATCAAGCCGCTCTATTACGCCGAGATTGCAGGCCAGTTGTGTTTCGCGTCCGAAATCAAGGCACTGTTGCGCCATCCGGGAGCGCCACGCATCGCCAACGCCGATGCGCTGCATGACTATCTCACCTTCCAGTTCGTGCTGGGCAGCGCGACGCTCTTCCAGGGCGTCCGGAAACTGCTGCCGGGCCACTACCAGGTCATTGACCTCGGCTCACTCGCCGCCCGGACGGAGAAGTACTGGGAGCCGACCTTTCACGTCGACCGCCAGCACACCGAGGAGTCCTTCACAGAGGAGGTGCGCCGACTGCTGCATGACGCCGTACGATTGCAGCTCAGGAGCGACGTCCCGGTCGGATGCTATCTCAGCGGGGGCATGGACTCGAGCCTGGTGGCGCTCCTCGCGGCACCGCACGTGGGTGGCACCCTGCAGACGTTTTCCGGTGCCTTTCGCGAGGGGCCGGAGTTCAACGAGCTCGACTATGCGCGCGACGTGGCGCGCGCCTGCGGTGCGGAGGCGCACGAGGTCTTCCCCAGCGAACAGGAGTTCTGTGACCTCCTGCCGTCGCTCATTTATCACATGGATGAGCCCGCGGCCGGTCCAGGCCTCTTTCCGCAGTATGTCGTGTCGCGCATGGCGCAGCGCAGGGTCAAGGTGTGTCTGGGCGGCCAGGGCGGAGACGAGATCTTTGGGGGATACACCCGGTACCTGGTGGCGTACTTCGAGCAGGCGCTCAAGGGGGCCATTTTCGAGACCAACGAGGAGCAGGAGCACATCGTCTCGCTCCGCTCCATCGTGCCCAACCTGGCCGCGCTGAAGCAGTATGTGCCCATGCTCGAGCAGTTCTGGAGCGACGAGCTGTTCCAGCCGATGGACCGGCGCTACTTCCGCCTGATCGACCGGAGCGGTGGTGCGCTTGGCCTGCTGAGCGAGGACTTCCGCGCGGGCTATGAGCCCGAGGCGCTCTTTGCCCGCTTCCAGGGCATCTTCAATCACCCCGACACCGCCTCGTACTACAACAAGATGACCCACTTCGACATGGTGACGGCGCTGCCCGCGCTGCTGCATGTCGAGGACCGCGTCAGCATGGCGGTTTCGCTGGAATCGCGCGTGCCGCTCCTGGACTACCGGCTGGCCGACCTGGTCGCGAGCATGCCGCCGGCCATGAAGTTCCGCGGCGGGGAGATGAAGTACATCCTGAAGCGCGCGACCAGCGATATCCTTCCGCCCCGCATCCTGGAGCGAAAGGACAAGATGGGCTTTCCGGTGCCCCTGCACCTCTGGGCCCGGGGCCGGGCACGCGACTTTTTCCACGATGTCCTGTTGTCGCAGCGCTGCCGGGAGCGCGGAATCTTCGATCCCCGGCAGGTCGAACAGCTGCTGGGCCACGAAGTGGCATTCGGGCGGCGACTCTGGGGCCTGCTCAACCTCGAGCTCTGGTACCGGCAGTTCATGGACATGGACTGACGCCGACCGTGCCGCTGACGCTCACGAACGAAAAGGTCACCTCCTGGACTGTCCGCAAGATCGCGGTGGTCGGGCCCGGCATTGTCGGCATGCCGATGGCCGCGATGCTTGCACACGCGCGCATCACGGAGGGCACGTCGACGCCCGCCACGGTGGTGGTGGTGCAGCGGAACTCGGCGACGTCGGGCTGGAAGGTGGGCGCCATCAACGAGGGCAGGTCGCCGATCGGTGGCGTCGAGCCCGATCTCGATCGCCTGGTGAAGGAATCGGTGGAAGCAGGCCTGCTTCACGCCTCTCACGACTACGCGCCACTGGCCGATGCGGACCTGATCCTCGTCTCGGTGCAGACCGATCGGAAGGGGAACGAGCCCGACTACGGGCCGCTGTTCGAGGCACTGACCGGGATTGCCACTGCGCTCGAGCGGCGCCCCGCGGGACAGGTGCCGCTGATCGTCTTCGAGTCGACCCTGGCACCGTCGTCGATGGCGACGGTGATCAGGGATCATTTTGCAAAGCATGGGTTGATCGAGGGCCGGGACATCCTGCTGGGCAACAGCCCCAACCGGGTCATGCCCGGCCGGCTGGTGGAACGGGTTCGGGCATCGGACAAGATCGTGGCGGGGCTGCACCCGGAGACGCCGGGGCTGATTGCGCGAGTGTACCGCCGGATCGTGACCGAAGGAGCGCTGCACCAGACGAACAGCATGACCGCGGAAGTGGTCAAGACGCTGGAGAACGCATACCGCGATGTCCGGATCGCCTATGCCGCGGAAGTGGCACGCTACTGCGATGCACAGGACATCGACTTCTTCGCACTGCGTGACCTGGTGAATGCGCGGTTGATGCAGGAAGACACGGCGTCGAGTGATTCGCAGGCGGTTCCGAGCGGTGGATTGCTGGTGCCGATGCTGGGGGTGGGCGGGCACTGCCTGCCGAAGGACGGGATCCTGCTCTGGTGGCGGGCGCTCGAGGCGGGAGTGGACAGTTCGCGCTCGCTGATCCTCGAGGCGCGTCGCATCAACGATGAGTCACCGGCCGAGACGCTGCGGCTGGCGGAGCGGGCATTCGGGAGCGTGGCTGGCCGGCGGGTGGCACTGCTGGGCGCGGCGTACCGGGGCAACTCGGAGGATACGCGGAACTCGCCGACACTGTACTTCGCCCGGCTGCTCCGGGAGCGGGGCGCGGTGGTGCGGATTCACGACCCGTATGTGCATGCGAGCGATGCGAACCTGGCGGCCTTCGGCATGGCGGATGTGTTCACGCGGGAGCTGGGAGAGGCCATGCGGGACGCGGAGATGATCGTGCTGTGCTGCCCGCATCGAGTCTATCTGGATGGCTGGAGCGCAGTGGTCGAGGCGGCACCGGGAGTGCGATGCATCGTGGACGCATGCAACCTGGTCCGGGCCACTAATGATCAGTCCAGCGCGCGCGCATACGCGGGCATCGGGCGCGGTCGGAACGCGCCATCCGCACAGCTCACACAAGAGGTGGTCGCAGGATTCCGTGCCGTCGAAACCGGCGTAGCGAACGAGGTGGATGCATTGCTCGGATTTCTTGACCAGAGGTACGCGGTCACGAAGTTCGCTCAGGTGCACCTTGGCGGGGTTCGACGGCTGGCGGCAACGTGCCCGACCGGTTGCACCATCGCGGCGCCCGGTGCGGTCACTGGCTCCGCCCTGTCCAGCCCATTCGCGCTGGTTCGTGCCGCGGGCGATCAACGGAATTGAAAGTTCAGCCCCGAACTCTGACCAGGCCAAATCGGCCGCAACCCCCACAGCCGAAAGTGCCAATGCAACCTGACTCCTGCAACTAAGCCTGCTCGAAGATTCGTGACGACAGGGGTGTAGACACGGACGGCGACGGCAGCGGTACTGGACGTTGCCGAACGGTCGGGCCCTACATATGCTCTTCTGCGCCATGCAGCCGGGTCGCTTGGACAAGCTGACGTAGCTCCCGAGTGCCCATGCCGGGCGTAACACTCGAACGGGGTATGGGGCCGGAAATGGCTGACATCGGAGCGTCCGACAGCACCGGAGGGGCACCCTCACCGCGAAGCGCCGGCAACAAGCACGCTCTTGCGTATGTGCTGCTGATACTTCTCACCATCGTCGTGGCCCTTCCGTTCAGCCTGCGATACGAGGGGATTTTTGCCTGTGGGGCAGGCTGGTATGCACCAGATAGCTACCTGTCCTACTGCAATTCCAAGGGGTTCGGGGACTACGACCATGGCGCCTTCTGGTTCGACCTGGAGCCAAAGGCTGTCGAAGCTGCTCGCCAGGCGGACGTGCTCTTCCTGGGCAACAGCCGACTCGAACTGGGCTTCTCTACCCAGGGGATGTCAGACTGGTTTGCGTCGATTCCAGCACGCCCATACCTCCTTGGGTTCACGCACTTCGGCAACTACCGATTCGCCGCGCCGCTGCTTGCCCGGCTGCACCCGAAGGCTCGGGCGTACGTGATCAACCTGGATTTGTTTTTCGAGCCCGATGCATCTCCTCCGGCGGCAACAGTGATGCGGGACGAATCAGCGGAGAGGCGCTACACGGAAAAGCGCTTCTGGGAGGGACTCCACCGCCCCGTCTGCACCGCCGTTCCAGGCTTCTGCCGTGACGAAATGGTCCTGTTCCGGTCGCGCACGACGGGGTGGTGGGTACGTCGCGGCTCCCGGCCACAAGCAGGGCCGGTCGCAAACGTCGCGTACAGCGATGCGGTGGATACGAATTTGGTGAAGGCATATACGGCTGCCGCGAGGGGATTCCTGTCGCTTCTCCCCGTGCGCGACGGTTGCATCATCCTGACAATGGTCCCTTCGCCCGAGACCGCCATCGCAACCGGGGTGGCGATTGCCGACGCGTTGAACCTTCCTTTCGTTGCGCCGCGAACCGAGGGGCTATCGACCTTCGACGGGTCGCATCTCGATGAGCGCAGTGCCGCTATCTGGTCGGCCGCCTTCATTGCAGATGCCGGTCCGATGCTTCGGGGCTGCCTTGCGGCGGCGCGCGAATCGGTTCCGGCTGCCGGCAGCCGACCGTGAGTTGCGCCATGGGTTTGCAGTCTTGACGTTACGCGGAGCGGCCCCCGCGCGAACGGCATTGTACTGGCTGCCGGAGACGGCGCGCTTCCGCGACGACCTGCGACAGGCACTGGACGCAGCGGAGCCGGCGCAGCGTCTGGAGCAGCTCACAGCACTCGCCCAGTATCGCCTTGGCTTCCTCGAGACCATCCAGCTCGATCATGCCATAGGCCGGGGGCCTCCGGAGGGTGTGCCCGGATTCTCCTCCATTCGCCTCGCCATACTGGGGTCGTCGACAATGGAGCACCTGGTCCCGGCTATTCGTGTCGCGGGGCTGCGACGCCGGCTCCTTGTCGACGTCTTCGTGGCGCCATACGGCCAGTATCGCCAGGCACTGCTGGGGCCGATGGCCGAACTGGTTGTCTTCAGGCCTGATTTCGTCCTGCTATCGATCGCGGGCCGGGGCCGTCGACCGGCATACCGCTAGCGGCCGGTGCGGACGAGGTAGATGCCGCGCTCGCTCCGTCGATCGCGGATCTTCGCACGTTGTGGGCACGCGCCCGTGACGTTCTCAATGCCAGCGTCATACAGCAGACCTTCCTCGACGTCAGCGAACCCCTCTTTGGCAGTCACGAGCGCCTGGTGCCCGGGGCACCGTCGCAGGTCATCGCGCGACTGAATGATCAGGTCGTCAACGCCGCAAAAGAGGACGCCGTACCGGTTCTGGACATTGCTGGCGCTGCAGCGCGCGACGGGCTCGACGCCTGGTTTGACATCGCGCGCTGGCTGCAGGCCAAGCAGGAGATCGCTCCCGCTGCTGCCTCCCTTTATGGCGAACTGCTCGTGCGAGTCATCACCACGGCGCGGGGACAGGCGCGCAAGTGCCTTGTGCTCGACCTCGACAACACTCTTTGGGGTGGGGTCGTGGGAGACGATGGCGTGTCGGGCCTGCTTCTTGGCGAGGGGAGCGGTATTGGCGAGGCACACCTGGCATTGCAGCGATATGCCAGGCAACTTGGCGACCGAGGGGTAATCCTCGCGATCTGCTCCAAGAATGATCCGGCGATCGCCGCGGAGGCCTTCCGCGATCACCCGGAAATGGTGCTCAAGCCATCCGACATTGCCGCATTTGTCGCGAACTGGGAAGACAAGGCCGTCAACCTGGAACGGATCGCGACCCAACTCAACATCGGCATCGACAGCCTTGTGTTCGTGGACGACAACCCGGCCGAGCGGTCGCGCATACGGCAGAGCCTGCCCCAAGTCGCAGTGCCGGAGCTGCCGCCAGATGCCGCGCTCTACACGCGCTGCCTGGCCGACGCCGGATACTTCGAGACTGTCAGTTTCACGCCCGAGGATCAGGAGCGGGGTCGGCAGTATGCCGCCAATGCGTCCCGTCAGTCACTGCTCGACTCCGCCGGCAACCTGGACGCCTTCCTGCGCAGCCTCGACATGGCGGTGATGTGGGGGCCCTGGACCGAGGTTGACCTGCCACGCATTGCACAGCTCATCAACAAGACCAACCAGTTCAACCCGACTACGCACCGGTACGCAGTGCACGACGTTGCCGCACTCGCGGCCGACGAGAACTGCATCACGCTGCAGTTCCGTTTGCTGGACCGCTTTGGTGACAACGGCCTCGTTGCCGCCATGATTCTGCGGCCCGTCGCGTCCCAGCCGGATGCGCTCGAGATTGACACATGGGTGATGAGTTGCCGCGTGTTCGGTCGGCAGCTGGAGTGGGAAGCCATGAACATTGCCGTGGAACAGGCACGCGGGCGTGGCAAGCGCGCGCTCCGCGCCTCGTACATACCGAGCCCGAAAAATGGCGTGGTCAGCGAGCTTTACCCATCGCTGGGGTTCATCTCAATGCCACATGCCGGCTCGACCGACGGGGGTACACGCTGGCATCTCGCGCTGGAGGAGTACATCCCACACCCCACCCAGATTACCCGGAGGTCCGACTGACATGACGGACCAGGAAATCCTCAGCGTGCTTACGCGCATTCTGCGCGACCTTCTTTCCAACGACGACGTCATGCTTCGAATGGAAACCGCACGCGATGAGGTGCCGAACTGGGACTCATTCGCATACGTGAACTTTGTCGTTGCGGCAGAAATGGAGTTTGGAGTCAGGTTCGGGGTAGCTGAGGTCGAGTCATTTTCCGACGTCGGTGCAATTGTGCGGCGCATTCGCGAGCTCCTCGCGCACAGGCGCCAATAGCTCCGCCGGAGGGAATGCAGGATGCTCTTCAATTCATACGAATTCATCTTCCTGTTCCTGCCCGTCACAATGGGGGTGTTCTACCTCATTGGCAGTCGTTCGCGCACGTGGGCGCTCCGCTGGCTCATTGTCGCGTCAATCTTCTTTTATGCCTGGTGGCGGCCGCTCAACCTTCTGATCATCGCGCCGTCCATCCTGATCAACTTTGTCCTCGCCAGAGCGATACAGCGCTACCACGTCAGGGAGCAGCACACGGCTGCGCGAGCAGCTCTCGTGCTCGGCATCGTGTTCAACGTCACGTTCCTTGGCTACTTCAAGTACGCCAACTTTGGCGCCACCATTGCTCACGACCTGCTGGGCACAGACCTGGTGCTTACCCGAATCATCCTGCCGCTCGGGATCTCGTTCATCACCTTTCAGAAGATCGCGTTCCTCATCGACGTTCATTCCGGTCGCATTTCATCGTTTACATTGCACGACTACTGCCTGTTCGTGCTGTTCTTTCCCCAGCTCATCGCCGGCCCGATTGTTCACTATCGGGAGATGATGCCGCAATTCCAGCGAGCAACCTGTGTCTTCGACGCCGAAAACGCGTCTGTCGGACTCACACTGTTTGTTTTTGGCCTCTTCAAGAAGGTGGTTCTTGCGGACAGCATTTCACCCTATGTCGGCACGTTGTTCGGGAATGCGGCGCTTGGCAGCTCGATATCGTTCCTGCCAGCATGGATGGCTGCGATAGGCTTCACCTTTCAGATCTACTTCGACTTCTCCGGCTACACCGACATGGCCCTCGGACTGGGGCGGTTTTGTGGCGTGCGCTTCCCGCCCAACTTCTTTTCGCCGCTGCGCGCAACGAGTATCATCGACTTCTGGCTCCGCTGGCACATGACCCTGACTCGCTTCCTTACCGCGTACATCTACAACCCACTGGCGCTGGCACTGACTCGGCGGCGGGCGGCGCGGGGTCTGCCGGTCGTTGCCGGCCGGAATACGACGATCGGGGCCTTCGTCGAGTTGCTGATGTTCTCGACCATCGTGACGATGCTGATCTCGGGCATCTGGCACGGCGCCGGGTATCTCTTCCTCTTGTGGGGCCTGCTGCATGGCATCTACTTGACGATAAACCATGGTTGGCGCCTGCTGCGTCCGCGGTACTGGCGCGACAGCAGTTCGTATGACCGGATCATGAAACCGGTGGGCTTTGTGCTGACGTTCGTCGCAGTGGCAGCCGCCATGGTGCTGTTTCGCTCGACGAACACGACTGGCGTGGTTCGGCTGTTTGCCGGGATGGCCGGCCTCAGCGGGATCGCGCTGCCTGTTTCGCTTTTCAGTCACTTGGGCCCGCTGGCAGCACCGTTGCAGGCGATGGGGGTCAAATCGGGACTGGATGGAGGAATCGAGTTCAATGCGATGGCGTCGTGGACCATACTGCTGGCATTTGTAGCGCTCGCTTGTCCAAATACGCTTCAGTTGCTCTCTCGTTACGAACCGGCCCTTGGAATCAAGTCCACGGCGGGGGCGGCCAGTGTGGTGGCCAGGCGCGTTCAATGGGCGCCTTCACTCGGATGGGCGGCCGTGGTCTCGGCGCTTGCCTTTGTCGGCGTGTCGCACCTTGGCGGCCTGAGCGAGTTCCTCTACTGGCAGTTCTAGCAGTCCTGCCGCGCGTGCTTGGCGGTGCGGTGAGAAATTCTATGGCTTCGGTACCTCAAAAACAAACAGCATTGAGCCGGCCACAATCGCTACTCGCGCGTGCGTCTCGGTTCGGAAGACAATGGGAGCGCCCTTTATTGGGCCGCCCAAGCCCACCTGCCAGACTCGGCTGCCAGTCTTAGCATCCAATGCGAAAAACGTGCGACCTTGGCCACCAAGAACAACCTGATCGGAAATGGCCAACAGGCCGCCCGTCGTGACGTCATGTTGCTCGGGCGCGGGCGCCGTCCACCGGATTGCGCCGGAGCTGCAGGTCGAGCGCCACAATCGAAACAAGTGTCTCCTCACCCGGGAGGCCCGACGGCGCGTCCGCCAAGCCACATCCCATCGAATAGTTGGGACTTACGGTCCCTGAAGAAGACACTGCCGCCTTCCTGCCTGGCGACAAACATGAGCCCGAGTCTCTCGCTGTAACTCGGCGACCACCAGTTGGTTGCACCGCCAACGCCAGGGTAGACCGTTGAGCCGTCTACTGACGGAAGCACTGAAGCTCGAACTGCTGGTCTTCCCTGCTTGTCGAATCCATCGTTCCACGTCTGGCGAGCGAAGGCAGTCGCGCGCAGGAATTCACCCGTCTCTCGATCCAGGACGTAGAAGAACGCGTTGCGATTCGCCCAGACAAGCAGTGGTCGCATCCGGCCCTTCCACTCCGCGTCCACAAGCACCGGGGTCTGCGCGGAGTCCCAGTCGTGCGAATCACCGGGCGTGAATTGATAGCTCCAAACGAGAGCGCCTCTTCGCACATCCAGGGCAATCACTGAATTTGTGTGCAGGTTGTCACCCACGCGCATATCGGGCGCAAAGGGTGGCGACGGGTTGCCAACACCCCAGAAGATGAGATGCCGCTGGGGATCATATGCGCCGGGAACCCATGTAGACCCGCCACTCGGAACCGCTGTGTCCGCCCACGAATCGCGGCCAGCTTCTCCCTGGGCCGGGACCGTGTAGTACCGCCACAATCGCGCGCCCGTATCCGGATCGTAGGCGTCAAGGAAACCTCGCGCCGCAAACTCGCCCCCTGCGACGCCAACTAGCACGCGACTGTCGGCGACAACCGGCGCGCCGGTTATGCTGAATCCCTCGCCCGGACTCCCGACCTTGACGTCCCACAGGAGCTTTCCGCTGGCAAGATCAAGCGACAGCAGATGTGCGTCGAGTGTTCCCCAAAACACCGAGGTTCCGAGTACCGCGACGCCGCGGTTTGCCCGGTTGCAGCAGAGCTTGATTTCTCCAGGCAGGTCCCGGTGGAACCGCCAGACGACCGCCCCACTTGACTGATCCAGTGCGATAACCTCGAGGGCGCTGGTCACGAGAATCAACCCACGCACAGCGATCGGAGTCGATTGTGAGACGGCGGGGTCGGCGGGAAGCTGCGCGGCCCAGGCAAAGCGAATGGTGGGAGCGCTCGCAGCTGTCAACTCAGCGACATCCTTGTAGCGGCGACCGGACCAGCCACCGCTATACGATAGCCATTCGGAATCCGTACGCTCTGCCGTTGCCAGTTCGCCAGGCGATACCGGAGCAATACCTGCAACAGCTCCGTGGGCCCCGTCTTCGGGGTCGCCCGATCGCAGCGACCGGATGCGAGCGATGACACGCCAGGTGTCCTTGAAGGACAAACCACTGGCCTGCATGGCGGTGCCCGAAAGACCGTCCCGAAGCACCCGATACATCGCCCCAGTCGCTGCCGGCGTGAACCCAGGGTCCCTGGACCAGGGAAGGCGCCTTGCCTCCCTCTCCGCGGAGCCCGTGACATTGGGCACAATGTGACGTGAAGAGACTGGCGCCGGTATCGGAGTCGGCTAAACCGAAAGGGACGCTAAGCGAGGCGAATGCATTGCGGGACCAGTCCAGGGTCACCAAGTCGAAGCCCGAGTGCGGCCACAACAGGTGTGGCAAGTCCCGGGGCGTCACGGCGGGTAGCTTGCCCGAGAGCTGGAGCATTGCGATGTGGAGCCGTAGCCGGGTCTTCGGATGCGCAAGGGTGACCATGGCGGACACCAAGGCCACGCCAAACACGAGTCGACGTACTGTCCTGGCCCTTTTGCGCTGCGGCGGGGAGGCGAATCGGATCGACTGCCCGATGGTCGGCTCAGGCCACCGCGCTGGCTGTCAGCTCGGCGCGCCTGCGACTGCGGTCGACTGGTCGGCACCCGACAAGCTGACACCATAGAAATGGTCGTTCTGAATGGTGGACCGTCAACTGCCCCTTTGGGGGCCGGCAGGACCGCCCCGGCAGAACATACTCCATTCGCGACGCGGTCGGGGCCGAGCATGGCGGGCCCTCCCCGCCTGAGCTGAAGGCCGAAAGACGCAGGAAATAGACCATGAAGGCGCTCGCACACGCCAAGCGGAGCCGAATCGGGCGACGGGCGGGCCGTTTTGTCCCGATGGCACCTGCGCTGGAAAGGACAAAATGACCTGCCTGTCGCCTCTATTCGGCAGCCGCTCGCCAATGTATATCATCCGAAGACACGGACGAGGTCACCTACCCTTTCACGACAAGTCAGGACAAGTCCCTTGGGAATGACGATGACGTCACGCGCGTCTGCTTCACCGGCAGTGCAAGGTCCCGCTTGCCTGTTCTGCGCAGCGCCCCTTGAACATCTGGTAGTGGACCTCGGCATGTCGCCGCTCTGCGAGAGTTTCCTGACAGCCGAGCAAGTCAATCGCGCAGAATCGTTCTACCCGCTGACGGTTCGGGTATGCCAGAGATGCTTTCTCGTCGCAGCTTGAGGCCTATGTCGGCGGCGAGGACATCTTCACTCGAGTACGCGTACTTCTCCTCATTCTCCGACAGCTGGCTGGCACATGCACGTCGATACGTCGAGGAGATGACCGAGCGCCTCGCATTTGAACAAGCAGAGTCAGGTCGTTGAGGTCGCCAGCAACGATGGCTACCTCCTTCAGTATTTCGTCGCAGCGCGGCATTCCGTGCGTGGGCTACGAACCAGCCGCCAACGTGGCGGCGGCGGCGATGGCCAAGGGGGTGCCGACGCTTGTCAAGTTCTTCGGGCGAGAGGACGGCGCGGCAGCTGGTGGACGCCGGACAGCAGGCCGACCTGCTGCTCGGAAACAACGTGCTGGCCCAGGTGCCGGATCTCAACGACTTCGTGGGCGGCCTCAAGCTGGCGCTGAAGCCTCGGGGTGTCATAACGATAGAGTTTCCCCACCTCATGCGGCTGGTGGCCGAGAATCAGTTCGACACGATATACCATGAGCATTACTCATACTTCTCATTCCTCACCGCCGAGCGCATTTTCGCCGCGCACCAGCTCACGCTGTTCGATGTCGAGGAACTGCCGACACATGGTGGCTCGTTGCGCATCTTCGCGCGCGCATGCGACTGATGATTCGAAGCCGGTCAGCGACCGTGTCATCGCGATGCGGCGAAATGGAGGCGTCCGCGGGCATCTGGAGTACGCGAGTACTACGCTCAGTTTGCGCGAGCGAGTGAAGGAAACAAAGAGAAAACTGCTGGAGTTCCTGATTGAAGCGCGACGCGACGGGAAAGAGTGTGGTAGGATACGGCGCTCCCGGCAAAGGCAACACACTACTGAACTATTGTGGCATCCGCACCGATTTTCTCGACTACACGGTCGACCGTAACCCGTACAAGCACGGGCGGTTCACGCCAGGCACCCACATCCCCATTCATCCGCCCGAGCACATCCGCGAGACCCGCCCGGACTATGTGCTGGTCTTGCCGTGGAATCTGAAAGATGAAATCATTCCCCAACTCGCCTATGTGCAGGGAATGGGGCGGCCGTTTGGTCGTCCCAATTCCGGAAACTGTCGTTTATCCGTGAGGTCTGGCGCACTCGATCAGCATCTCCCCGCAGTGACCGTAATTCCCTGCAGGGGCTGGCAATGCGATGCATGCCCTCATGGCCGACCTCTTCCCAATCTGTCGCAGCATCACTGGCAACGGGTTCCGCGAGTCTCTGCGGCACCTGCAGCGCATCGTCCCGATCGAACTGCACGAGCTGGCCACAGGTACGAAGATGTTCGATTGGACTGTGCCGAAGGAGTGGAACATTCGAGACGCGTGGATTGCCGACGCCCACGGCAGGCGCATCGTTGATTTCAGCCAATCGACGCTCCATGTCATGAGCTATAGCGTGCCGGTTCGTGCCACGCTGTCCCTGGAGGCATTGCGTCCAAGGCTTCATACGCTGCCAGACCATCCGGATTGGATCCCCTATCGTACGACCTATTACCGCGAAGACTGGGGCTTCTGCCTGACCCAGCGTCAGTTGGATGCGATGCCGGATGGTGAGTACGAGGTGGTGATAGACAGTTCGCTCGAGGAGGGATCCTTGTGCTGGGGTGAACTGCTCATTCCCGGGACAACGACAGACGAGATCCTCTTCAGCGTTCATTCCTGCCATCCCTCGCTGGCGAACGACAACCTGTCGGGAATGGCCGTCGCTGCATTTCTGGCCAGGAATCTTGCCACGCGTCCGCGCCGTCATTCCATGCGCTTCCTGTTCATCCCCGGCACGATAGGCTCCATTGCATGGCTCGCGCAGAACGAGGCGGTCGTGCCCAGCGATCCATGCGGGCCTGGTCCTTTCCTGCCTTGGTGACACCGGCCATCGACTTACAAGCGAAGCCGCAACGGGCATTCGGCTGTTGATCGTGCAGCGGCGCACGTCTTGAGGCATGGCGGGCCGCATGACATTATTGATTTCGTGCCATATGGTTATGATGAGAGGCAGTATTGTTCGCCAGGCTTTGACCTTCCGGTCGGCTGTCTCATGCGCACGCCAAACGGGCGCTTTCCCGAGTATCACTCATCTGCCGACAACCTGACTTTTGTCCAGCCGCAAGCCCTCGAGGACTCCCTCCAAAAACTTGAGGACATCGTGCACGTGCTCGAGCACGATCGCCGGTACGTGAACCTCAACCCCAAGTGCGAGCCTCAGCTTGGGCGACGGGGGCTGTATCGCGCCACAGGTGGTCACACCTGCCTGGTTTCGAGATGGCCATGCTCTGGGTCTTCAACTTTCCGATGGCAGGAACACGCTCCTTGATATTGCCGACCGCGCCGGCATGACGTTTCGTCGTAGTTCTCGCAGGCTGCCAGCGCCCTGGAGCGGGCTGACCTGCTCCGGCGAAGCGTGAGTGGGGACATGGCGGAGTCGGCCGCATCGACGGCGCAATGACCAGTGCGCTTGCGGGTCAGGTTGCCGTCGTCACTGGCGCTGGAAGCGGGATAGGCAAGGCCATTGCGGAATCCCTCGGGGCGCTTGGCGCGACACTCGCCCTGATCGGCAGGACGCGATCCAAGTTGCAGTCTGTCGCGGAGGGCACCGCAAGCCGGCCTGACCTGATGTTCGCTGCGGACCTGATCGATGACGATGCAATGGATGAGGCCGTCAGGAACCTGGAGCAACTCGTTGGACACGTCGACATTCTCGTCCTGAGCGCTGGGGGCCATGGCACGCGGGCCGCACGCGAGGCACCGATCGACGACCTGGACGCTCTGTTCCGCCTCAACGTGCGTGCCAACTACCGACTGGTTCAGCGCCTGCTGCCCATGCTTGGTCGCGGCCCGGACAGATCGCGATCATCAATTCCAGCGCCGGCATCTTGGCCAGTGCCAATGCCGGACAGTATTCCGCCACCAAGCACGCCCTGAAGGCCATGACGGACGCCCTGCGCGCCGAGGTGAACGTCCTGGGGATTCGGGTGCTGAGCGTCTATCCAGGCCGCACCGCCACCCCGCTGCAGGAAGCCCTGTATCGTGAGGACGCAAGCGCTACCAGCCTGACCTGCTCTTCCAGCCGGAGGATGTCGCAGCGGTGGTCGTCAATGCCCTGACCTGCCGACGCACCGCCGAGGTAACCGACATCAGCATCAGGCCCATGCTGAAATCATACTGGCAACGCCCGGTAAGCTCAGGGGCTCGTCCCCTCTTTGGCCCAGACTCACGCTAACCAGCATGCGCTGATTATCGGGCAAGAGGCAACTGGCCACGGTGCATTGCCCTGCGCCGAATAGTGGCCGTCGGGCAAAAATATGACGGGGCCAACGCTGTCGCGGATGCATCCCGTCAAATCGAGCTCCTGATGCCATGGCGTTCCAGGGCCACGAGGACCGAGTCCTTGGCCGCGGATCCGGCGCTGAATAGTCGATTTGACGGGGGAAGTAGACCACGAGTGGGGTGGTACCTTCTGCTGAAGCAGCCTGCGCAAAAGCGACCAGCATACTCGGCGTTGATCGACGTCAGCGCAGCGACGTCGTGCTCGCGGTGCGCTTCCTGCCACCGGACGCGAGAAACCTTAGCAATCGTGAAGAGTCGTACCAGTGTGGCTGCCATTCGCTCGGCCGGTACCCCGGGTCATACTTCCACAAACGGGAGGTCGTGCACCGATGAAAGCGATGCAATGGACTCCGGGCTGAATGACGGGACATTCAGCAATCGGAGGCCTTCCGCATTGCTCACGAAGCGCGGTTTCGCGAACGGAAAGCCGCCTCGGGAAACGTGATGAACGTGTAGACGGAGAGTGACCGGTAAAGGTCATGTGCGATGAACCCGAGGACGGCCAGCCCGGGGATGCCAGGACGAACATCGCGCAAATAGCGGAGATACGCCTGATCGACCCCGTATCCATCGACCCCGAAATTCAGCACGATGCATTCGTGCCCAGTGCCGCCGCAAGGTCGGCAGCCCAGGTGTCGGCGATACGGAGGTGCAGCGCCAAAGGTGAACGAGTCGCCAATCAGCGCAATACGATATGGCGCCGGCGCAATCCGCATAGGCCATTCCCGGACGTGGGGCGCGGATGCCCTCGGCGCTGCTGAAGTACACGCCATCGCTGCTCTGCCGCGCGGCACCGACCGTCCAGCCCAAAAGGGTATCGCTCACGAAATAGGAAAAATTCGCGGGGGCATTCGCGAGCAACGCCGCGTTCCTGGCCGAACTTCGTTCCAATCCCTGCCCCGGAACGGAATGCCGGCAACTGATGTTCCCCGCGGGGGTCGTGTGAGAACGAAGTCGTACGGCGAGACTCGGCCAACCCAAGGGAAAGCAGGAGGGGAAAGACATTCAGGACCAGCATGAAGCCGAAATAACGTGGTCTTGATGCCCTGTCGCGAGGTAACGGAGGAAGACCTCGCGCGCCGCAACCCCGCATGTCACGAGCAGAACGAGAAAGCCGCACGCCGGCGCAACTAGATCTGTTCGGAATCGGCCGGCATAGACGACGGCGCCCAGGAACAGGCCCGCAGCGGAAAGCTCAAGTACGTACAGGGCGGCCAACAGCGCCATGTCACTGGAGTCCCGCCGGGGCGGCTCTCCGTCATTCAGCGCGCCAACGCAGGGTCACGGTCCGCCAGCGCTCGCCGTTTCTCTGCGTCGCTCGAAAGGAGCGCCGGTCGGCCTGCGCCCAAAGAGATCACTCCACAGCGACGGTCGGCTGCGCGCGATCAACTGTTGCCAATTGTCCGAGCTTCGGCTGCAGGTTCGCAATTCCTCGCACAAGCGGCGTCCGTCCGACAAAGAACGTGATCGCGTGCTCCCATGCTCTCATACGCCCGATCGGAGACGTAGTGATGCAAATACGAGGTTCACGAAATATGTGCCTTGCGCCAGGGTCAGTGAGAACTCGAAGTGCATCGCAGCGACCCCCCGGGACCAGCCGTCAGCGGCCCCGCCCCCAGCCGCTGCGTG
This sequence comes from uncultured Gemmatimonadales bacterium, assembly GCA_963846945.1. Lineage (GTDB taxonomy): Bacteria > Gemmatimonadota > Gemmatimonadetes > Gemmatimonadales > GWC2-71-9 > JAGGAG01. The sequence continues at coordinate 21,196 of CAWJXX010000009.1, forward strand.
CATGTATCAAAGACATTCGCATCCTGCTCGTCCCGAACGGACAGGACGACCGTCATGTCCTCCAACAGCTGGTGCGGCTTGACATCCACCGTCACCCGACCTGGGCCCCTGACTCGTACTCCACCGTAGTGCCGTTCGGGCCCCTCCATGGTGACGCTCGTCAGGGCGGCTCGGTCGCCGGCTCGCCCGACGCCCCGGCCCAGGTACGTCTGGATGACGTCGCGCGCCGGGCCAACCGTCACCACGCGCCCGTGCTCCAGCAGAAGCCCTCGATGACAGAGTTCCGAGACCGCCCGCAGATTGTGCGATACAAACAGGACAGTCGTGCCGCTCCGCAGAACTTCGGTCATCCGCTCCACGCAGCGCTGCTGAAACAGGTAGTCTCCAACGCTCAGCACCTCATCAACCAGCAGCACGTCAGCATCGACGTGAGCCGCGACCGCAAATCCCATTCGCGCATACATGCCGGAGGAATAGCGCTTGACGGGGTGTCGAGGAATTCTCCAGGCCGGAAAACGCGACAATAGCATCGAAGCGCCGCGCGACCTCGCTGCGGCTCATTCCCAGATCGCACCGTTCAGGTAGATGTTGTCACGGCCACTCAGGTCCGGGTGGAACCCGGCACTGATCTCGATAAGGGCGCTGAGCCTGCCCCTACGCGCATGGTTCCCCGCGTCGGCAGCATGATTCCGGACAGGAGTCTTCAGCATGGTGCTCTTGCCAGCACCATTGCCACCAATAATCGCGAACGCCTCGCCTCGCGGAACGGAAACGACGTCATCCAGTGCCCAGAACTCGCGTGGGATCGCTCGAACTGCGCACGCACGACCTCGAAGCATCCGCCGAGTAAGGGCCGGAACCAGGTCACGCAAGTGATGATGGGCCTCGCCCAGCGTGAAGCGCTTCGACACACCATTGAGCTCGACGACATTTTCAGTCATGAAGGCACTCAGATGCTTTCGGCAAAGCGCGGCTCAAGCCCCAGAAGCTTCGCAGCGCAACGACCAGCAACGCCACGGTGAATCCCGCGCTGTAAAGCAGCCAGCCCAGCGGAGGTGGCTGGTGCCGCGCAACAACGGCTCCAAAACTCTCGATAATTGGTGCGACCGGGTTCAGCATGACAAGAGTTGCGGCGCGCCCCAGCAGCGATGCCTCATAGAAGACCGGCGTAAAGAAGATCGCAAACGTAAGCAGCACCTCGACGATATACCGGAAGTCCCGGTAAAAGAGGGCCGCGGCAGAGAGGAGGACGGCGCAGCCTGTGGCGAGGAGCACCAGCAAGATGATCAATGCCGGCAGCCACAGTAGCTGAATGCTTGCACCCACGCCCAGTGCTGCGAGCAGGATGATTGTGATCGCCGATGCCACGCAGAAATCGAGCAGCTGCGATCCGATGGCGGCCAGCGGAAACACCAGCCGGGGCATGTAGATCTTGGTGACCAGGGACGGGTTCGTGATGAGACTGGTGGTGCCGAACCTGAGAGCCGCGACGAAAAATGACCACGGAACTGCCTTGACCGCCACGAGCGCGATGTCAGTACGTTGAAGCGGAACACCGGATAGCTTTGCAAATACGAGGCGTACTACAATGCCGGCGCCCACCACGACGACAGGCATCAGGACTGCCCAGAGAACTCCCATCACCGACTGCTTGTACTTCACGGTGACTTCTCTGCGCGTGATCATGTACAGAAGATCCCGGCGATCGGCGAGCTCCTGCAGGCGGTCGCGCATGTTCCGTTTCACTGGGCTTCGCCTGCTGGTGCTGTGCCCGTTACGCCATTCTGGACTCGCTCCAGCCAGCCCTCACGCCAGAACGCGGGGATCTCGCGTGGGCAGAACAATCGTTCGCGGCTCAGGCAGCCCGAACACACTGCGCCGTCGAGCACGATGCAGTCCTTCGTGACCTTGAGCATGCGGCCGCTGCGCTCGTCGATAAGGCGATCGATCCGCTGGGACACCGTGAACTCCTGGCCGCAAAAGCGGACCATTTCCACATCGAATGACAGGCCCTTCGCCCGGCAGACTGTATCCAGCGTCGGAAGGATCTCAGGCAAGGGTCGCACGCGGACACGCTCGCCTGGCTCGAGGTCGAGCCGCGTCGTCGGCGTGGGAGCGGCCACGCCCTCGACGGAGGGTACTGGCCGCACGCCGAAAGCGGTCAATCGACGTGCCATGGCATTGAGTGCAGCGCGTCCAAGCACCCGGAGCAGTCGGCGCAGGGAAACATTGCCGACCGCCACTTCTCGCAGGTACTGGCGGGGGTCCCACCAGGCGAGGCTCATGGTCGCGCCCGGCAGTTCCGTGGCCTGGCAGATGTACAGGAGGTCATTGCCCTCCACGGCGCTGGCTCGTTGCGTGGCACGGCGCAGGCCGTCGCGCGTCACCGACAAGACGCCCTTCCGCTGGACGAGCACCGGATCCGGGACTCGTCAACCTTCTTCAGCCACTCATCCTTCCAGAAGAGCAGGCATCGGGCCTGGCACCCTCCATGTTCCTCGCCAGAGCAGCGAAGGTTCTCCAGGTGGACGGCTCCGATCATGCGACGCGATGTGGAGCCCGCAATCGTATCGCAGGTTTTTTCCGCGCGCCGGGATACGCGAAAACGCATGCCGCAGTACTTGAGCATCTCGGGCATGAACGGCAGCCGGTCGAGCATCCCGCGCGGATCGAGTGTCGCCAGGATTTCCGCTTCGCTCCGCACTTCCACGAGCTCACCCGGCCGAAACCTGCGCGCCCACATCAGCGACCCTTGCGCCTTGCGACCCGAGTCGCAGCACCGAGTGATCATGACCTTCCGCCCGTAGAAGGCCTCGGCCACTCGAGCACCGCACTCGATGCCTCGAAGCCGCATCAGGCCCATGAAGGTGTCAGCGCTGAACCAGTCCTTGCGGCGCTGGCTTTCGAAGCATTCAAGCAGCAGTCGTGCCTTTCGCGCGGCAGAGGCGGCATCCAAGGGAACAAGTACATTCGGGGTCCCGAGGTCTCCGTCCCACTTCGGGATCTCGTACTCGAGAATGAGGTTGCGACGGAAGGCATTCCACGTGAGGTCGGATATGACTCGATGATCCTGGTGCCGGTCGTCACGGTAGTGTGTGAACACCAGGTCCGGCGCATACCCCGCTGCGACGCGCTGGATGACATCCTTGATCTCATGCCATTGCGCCGGAAAGTAGCCATCGCGGAATTCATGCGTTTCCAGGGTCCAGGCCTTGGCGCGAGCCAGAAACCGCGTGGCACTTCGGCGTGCCTCGCTCGCCCGCTCGGGCGTGCCGCTCAATACCGTAAAGCGCACGTCAAGTGACTGTCTCCGCGCAAGCGCGAGTAACGTGCCCCCACAGCCGATCTCGATGTCATCCGAATGCGCACCGAGACACAGAATGCGGAGCGGGCGCCCCGCAGGTGTCGGCAACTCGAGAGCCGGTCCCATTGCTACTCGACCCGGCCACGGCGCCCAGGCAACGAGTCCCAGACATACCATGGAGGCTTGCCCGAGGCGTGGAGATCGTCCAGGCGCTGCTTGTCCTTGGCCGTGTCCATGGGCATCCAGAAGCCATCGTATTGATAGGCGATGAGTTGGCGGCGCTCCGCAAGCCGGGTGAACGGTTGCTCCACCAGTTCCTCCCCGTCCCCAAGCACCTCCCAGATGCCCTCGCGAAAGACAAAGAAGCCCCCGTTGATTCGGAGGCCGGACTGAATCGCATCACGGAAACCAAGCACCCGTCCCTGATCGTCCGCTGCCACGAAATGATAGCTCAGACTTGGTTTGACGGAAAGAAAGCACGCGGACGCGTCGGATCGCGGAAAATGCCGCGACCTGATCGTGCAGATTGACGTCACTCAGCCCGTCGGCATAATTGGCGAGGAACATCTCCTCGCCTTCGAGGTGAGGCCGCACTGCGCGAAGGCGCTGCCCGATGTTGCTTGCCAGGCCGGTCTCGACAAAGGTGATGCGCCAGTCCTCGATGTCGCTCGTGAGCAGCTGCCGGCGCGGCCGCCCTCGCTGAGAACGAAGTCGTTCGACAAGCCCTCCTCGTAATTGAGGAAGTAGTTCTTGATCAAGTCGCCGCGATAGCCCGAGGCACAGGACGAAGTCCCGGTGCCCGAAATGGGCATAGTACTTCATGAGGTGCCAGAGGATCGGCCGATATCCCAGCGGCACCATCGGCTTGGGGACGTTTTCCGCATAGTCGCGCAGACGCATCCCAAGGCCGCCGCAGAACAGGACGACCTTCACCTGCCCCTCCCTGTGCCAGCGCGCTGGCTCATGGCGCGCCCGTGTCCGCAGCCTGTCGCGATCGTTCCAGCGAAGGTCCTCGTCCAAGGCGGCCTTCGTCCTGCAGCTTCTGGATCTGCCGGATGCGGAAGTAGCGTCGCCATGGAACTCCGCTTCGCGTCAGGCCGTGGGCGCGATAAGCCGCGTACAGCTGCTCCGACGCCCTTCCGGACCGTCCACTGCGGCCTGAACGCCGGCAGCAGGCGGGCGATCTTGCTGCAGTCCACGCGATAGCAGCGTGGATCGGGACCGCCGCCCTCCGCATAGCGGATAGTGCAGCCCGGCACGACCGCCTTGACCATGTCGGCGATCTCGCTGACACGCAGGTTGTCTTCGTTGCGGCCCGACGTTGAATGCCTGGTTGTGCATCGCCTCGCGCGGCGCGTCGAGCGCGGCGAGGAAGGCGCGCGAAATGTCCTCGATATGCACGAGCGGGCGCCACGGGCTGCCGTCGCTCTGAATCAGGACGTCGCCCTGAAGTGAAGGCGTAGCCCACCAGGTTGTTGACCACGATGTCGCCGCGCAGCCGTGGCGACACGCCATAGGCGGTCGCGTTGCGGAGATACGTCGGCGACGAAACTCGTCGTCGGCAAGCGGCCGGACGTCCTGCTCGGTGAGGATCTTCGATTCGCCGTACGGCGTTATCGGATTGAACGCCAGCCTCTTCAGTCAGCATATCATCGCCGGCAAGGCCATACAGGCTGCAGGAAGATGCGAAGAGCCATCGAGGCACGCCCGCTTCCTTGGCGGCTCGTGCCAGCCGCACCGACGCGCGGTGATTGATCTCGTAGGTCGTGTCCGGATTCAAGTTGCCAAGCGGATCATTGCAGAGCGCGGCCAGGTGTATCACGGCGTCGAAGCCGCGCAGATCTCCCGGGGTAACATCGCGCAGATCCACCCGAAGAGCAGGAACGTCGGTCACACCCGGGCCGAATGTGCATTCTGAATAGAGATATGTATCCAGGCCAGTAACCTGGTGCCCTGCAGCCTGAAGCATCGGGACCATGACGGAGCCGATGTATCCGTTGTGCCCCGTAACCAGCACACGCATTTACAACCTCCTGATAAGAGCCCCGTCAGGCCGCCGCGCTCAGAGTGTTCCTGCAGCCAGGTTTCGCCGCGAAAGTGCGCGTACTGATCGGCTCGCAATCGATCCGCCAGCCGATCAGGCGGAAGCTGCACATCCTCGTACAGTCAGGACCTGATCCCTTGGCACGTCACGAAGCAGCCGGCACCCTTCCACAAGCCCCTCAGGCAGGTAGCGTCGCTGGCTCATTTCGTCGGCGCTGACGGCCTCCCCATATGTCATGAACATGCCAAAATCATCCAGCACATCACCGCGCTTGAGGTCACGTTTTGCCACCGCGCAGACTTCGACGACCGGTCCAGCCAAGCGGCTTGGCGACCGAATCACGAAACAGGACGGCACGTGCGATCGCGCTCGGTACTTCGAAGTGGACAAGGTGATATGGGACAAAGAAGGAGTACAGGGGGCCGTCGCCCATCTTGTAGAGATTGAGATAGTGCTGCTGCTTCGGATCGGGATGCTCAGCCAGGCAATAAACCTTGGTGAGCGGAGTGCCTACCACGTAGTCGACGACTCCGCCCAGCGAACGCACCTGATCGATGTCATAGAGTTGCCCGATCCTCAGACGTCGTCGCGATATTCCCGTCCGCGCGACATGCCTCGCGCGAGCGTCGTGAAGCCGGTCGCATTCGCTACCACCGCCTGCTCGAAGCTGATCTTGGAACCGTCGGCAAAGCTCGTCACCATTGCAGGATTCTGGCCCCACTTCTCCGCGAACGCCTTCTGCGTCTCCGGCGTGCGATAGGGATCCTGCAATCCCTTGATATTGCCCATGACACGTGGAGTCAGGCCCAGCCCCTTCACCCAGCGGTACAGGTTCATCTGGACACCAGGCTCATCGCCATCGCAGGCTGACAGGATGACGCCCGCCTTTGCAGCATGGACCTGCAGGATTGGTCCGATCGTGGCATCAACCTCGGCATTCAAGAGCACGACATCCTTTCCGTGCTCGAACGCCTCCATCAGCACACGCGCTCCAAATTCCACCGACCCAGTTGCATCCACAAGAACGTCAACATAATCGGACCTGGCCAGCAGGAATGCGTCCTCCGTCACGACCGGCCGACCAGCCTGGATCGCGGCGTCGCAGCGCGCCTGGGTCTCAGCGACTTCGGCCGTGTCGGCGCCGGCGTACCGGAAGACCGCCAGCGCGCGCTCCGCGCGACGGTTGAATATGGCGACCACACGCATCCCGGGCACACTATGCGCGATCATGTTCGTGAGTCCCTGCGCCATGAAACCGGCGCCGAGAATACCCACCCGGATGGGAAGGCCTTGCTCCTCTCGCGCTCGGAGGGCGTTATCGACGAGGATCATGAGTTGACCGCCGCGGTCATTCGCTTTCGAACAGCAGGCTCGATACTCGAAAGTGGCTGGAACGCCAGATCCTTGTCGGAAATGATGGTGACTGGTCGAGGCCACGCAAGCGCCAATCGCAAATCATTGTACAAGAGCCCACCCTCCGACTCGGGCGTGTAGTACTCTCCCACCTGATAGCTCGTCTCGGTGTCGTCGACGAGCGTCTGGTACCCATGAGCAAATCGTTCAGGAACGTAGAGGGCCCGGAAGTTGTCCTCGGAGAGCTCGACCGACACACTCTGCAGATAAGTCACGCTTTCCGGGCGCAGGTCGACGATGATGTCTACGATCGCGCCACGCGTGCACCGCACAAGCTTGGTTTCCGCGAACGGGGGATACTGGTAGTGCATCCCGCGCACCGTGCCAGCTGTTCTGCTGAGCGCAACGTTGCTCTGGGCGATGACGGTCTTGAGCCCATATTTGGCGAATTCGTGCTGACAAAAGGTGCGCGCAAAGAAGCCGCGCGAATCTTCCCGCTTCTCCATGTCAATGATGAAGGCGCCCTTGAGTCGCGTCTCCGTAAAAAGCATCAGGACCTTGTTGGTTGAATTGAGCGGCGAACCCCAATGGGCCATCAGAGCAAGCTCAGTGCCCGCGAAATGAGTGCGGGCTCCGGCTGCCATGGCGGGCCGCCGCGGGACAACGTGACATGACGCCAATCCCTGCACTAGGAGCACGACAAGTGTTGCGCTGACGCCACATCAGCCTCGTAGCCGACGGCCTTCAGTTCCGGATGCCTCCTGTCCAAGGTCCGAACCAGCACCGGCCGTATGCCGACGGAACGGCCTAACCTCGTCGTTGACAGCAATTTGCCACGCGGCAATGGCATCGATCATGCTCGGTCGTGTTACTCCACTTGACCGGGAATCCTGGTGAATCATTCGGATGTCGTGGTTGTCGGCGGAGGCGCCGTAGGGCTCGCAACCGCATTGAACCTCGCGGAGAGCCACCGGTGCGGCGTCACTGTGTTGGAGGCAGAAACGCGGGTTGCAGCCCACCAGACAGGCCACAACAGCGGCGTCATCCACTCGGGTCTCTACTACAAGCCCGGGAGCATGAAGGCGCAGCTGTGCCGTGAGGGCATGCTCGAGATGTATCGCTTTTGCGAGGAGGAAGGCGTCCCGCACCGGCGAACAGGTAAAGTTGTGGTGGCGGTGCATGAGCGCGAGCACGCACGACTGGACGAACTCGCCCGCCGTGGTCTCGCAAACGGTGTCCGGGTGCGCCCTGTCGACCTCGTCGAACTGGCAGAACTGGAACCCAATGTCCGTGCAACCGCCGCTCTTTGGGTCGACGACACGGGCGTTGTTGACTATGCGCGCGTAGCACAGGCCATGTCGAATCGCCTGCAGCGCCTCGGTGGTCAGGTCCTTACTGGAATGCGAGTGGACGGTGTGGACCATGACGGGGACAAATTCGTGGTGCGTGCGGGATCGCGGGAAGTCCGCGCCACGCGCCTGGTGAATTGTGCAGGACTGCATTCCGACCGGGTGGCACGCATGTGCGGCGTCGATCCCGGTGTGCGTATTGTTCCGTTTCGGGGCGAGTATTATGTGCTGCGCAGCGAGAGCGCGCATCTCGTGAGGGGCCTTATCTACCCGGTGCCAGATCCGGCGCTTCCATTCCTCGGTGTTCACTTCACGCGCGGAATCGATGATGTGGTGGAGGCTGGCCCCAACGCAGTCCTTGCGCTGCAACGTGAAGGGTATTCCTGGGCGGCGATTTCGGCGCGCGACATCGCGGACTGGGCGATGTTCCCCGGGTTTTGGCGCATGGCGGGCGCCCATTGGCGAGTAGGCCTCGGCGAGGTGCGGCGATCACTCAGCCGGCCCCTGTTTCTCAAGTCGCTGCAGACCTTGGTGCCGGGCCTTGCGGACGCCGACATTGCCCCGGGACCAGCGGGGGTGCGCGCCCAGGCGATTGACCGTCAGGGCAAGCTGGTGGACGACTTCCGAATACGCGTGAACGGCCGCAGCATCCACGTCTTGAACGCACCATCCCCTGCGGCGACCGCATCGCTTGCCATCGGTCGACGGGTGGCAGCACAGTTAATGGAAATCGCGTGACGTACAAGAAGGCGGCACGAAGCGTATGACGCCACAGGCCGAGCCACTCGTCAGCATTCTCACGCCCGTCTACAACGGCGCGAAATTCCTCCGTGAGTGCATCGAAAGTGTTCAGGCCCAGACCTACGGGAACTGGCAGTACACTATCCTGAACAACTGCAGCACTGATGAATCACTCGAGATTGCGCAGGAGTACGCGGCGAGCGACTCGCGCATCAAGGTCTACAGCAACCAGGAATTTGCCGGCGCGCTGCGCAATCACAATCTTGCGCTCCGTCGGATGTCGCCCGAAAGTAAGTATTGCAAGTTTGTCTTTGCAGATGACTGGATCTTTCCGGAATGCATACGGCGGATGGTGGAAGTTGCCGAGGCGCATGAGCAAGTGGGCATCGTGGGTGCCTATCGTCTTGTCGGCACCCAACTGCAGCTGGACGGCCTCCCCTATACGGTGACCACCGTTGCTGGGCGTGACATTGGCCGCGCGAGACTGCTTGGTGGACCCTACCTGTTTGGCAGCGCGTCGTCGCTGCTTTTCCGCAGTGAACTGGTCAGGCATCGCGAGCAGTTGTTCAACGAGGCAAACCTGCATGCTGATGCTGAGGCATGTTTCGACCTTCTTCGCGAGTGCGATTTTGGATTTGTTCATCAGGTGCTGACATACACGAGGCCGCAGGAAAAGGAGAGTGTCAGTACCTTCTCCAATAAATACCATACGTACATCGCTGGCGACCTTCATGACCTGGTGCACTACGGGCCGACATACCTGAGCGAGATGAGTTTGAGCATGTGCCTCATCAGGCCTGGACCGCTACTACGATTTTCTGGCGTCGAGTGCATTCGCCGCGCGGACCGTACCTTCTGGACTATCACAGCAGAAGTCTTGCTGGCAATGGATATCCGCTGAAGAAGAACCGGCTCCTCCGTGCCATAGCAGCCCAGGTGGCGGACATGGCGCTGAACCCAAAGCGATCACTTGAGATGTTATTTCGAGCGGCTTCAAGGCGCCTGGGCTCGCCCGATGGGAAGCATCCGTCGGGACAGAGCTAAAATGCTGCGACAACGAAGACGCGACATGTTGTGATCGGGCAACAAGTGCCGTGCCGGGCGATGGTAGTGTCAAATGCAGCTGGCTGACACAAAAGAACTTACTGCGAGAAACATCGGGTTAACGAGGGACCAAAGGTTGCCCTGACGATGCTGCCGCCAATGCAACCACCGCTTCCCGGTACCGCGACTCCGTCAGCCAGACGTGAAGCTATTCCGGAGGTCTCAGTCGTCATTCCCGCATACAATGCGGCTCGGCACCTGGGCAGCGCCATCGAGAGTGTCCTCGCGCAAACATTTGAGGACCTGGAACTCCTGGTCGTTGACGACGGCTCCACAGACAGCACGCCGGAGGTGGTCGCCAAGTTCGCGGACGACTCACGCGTTCGCTACTTGCGGCAGCCCAATCAAGGACCAAGTGCTGCACGCAACCGCGGGATCTCGTCAGCTCGGGGACGCTGGATCGCCTTCTTGGATTCAGATGATCGCTGGACCCCGGACAAGGTCGGACGCCAACTCAACATTGCCTCCCGGAACCAGGATGCCGGGCTCGTGTACTCTGCGGCTCTACAGGAGACTGAGGATGGTATCGGGTCGGCGTCCTGCTGCCTCAACTAACCGGGCACTGCCTGCCGCAACTCCTCCTGGGCAACAAGATTACCGGAAGTGCCTCGTCTGCCATGGTGCGGCGCGATGCGCTCGAAAAGGCGGGGCTTTTCAACCCCGAATTGCTGTATGCGGAGGACTGGGATGTATGGCTTCGCGTCGCGGCTACGTATCCACTCGCGTTCGACCCGGAACCAACAGTGATTCTCACGAGCCGAGAAGGCAGTCACGGAAGCGGAGCCGACCGAGTGCTTGCCTCGCACCTCCGTGTGCTGGATCGAGCTCTTGTTAGCTTCGCCGCGCATCTTCCAGAGGTTGCGCAGGCAGCGAGGGCAGAGGCGTACTACATCGCAGCCCTCACCCATGGAGGCGAGGGCACGTTGTTAGGGGAGTTGCGTTGCCTGGCCGCTGCCGCAGGCATCGCGCCTACCTCTGCCCGCTATCGGCACCGGCTACTGCGCTGCCTGATCGCATTGCCAGTGCGAAAACTGAGGAGTCTACTTTTGCGCATGCCGTGAGCTTCGGAAGCCTGTGCCGCCGCAGGGCGCCAAGTCCCGGCGGGCGCCGCAACGCAACGAAACCAATTCTCGCCGACTGACGCTCCGAATTGAGCGTGACGTCTCCCTTACCGCATCGCTTCGGAGAGCGGCCCGGAGGGTCGTTGGGACGTCCCCCTGTTGGGATCTCCGACCTTCCTTCCGGAATTCGGCTGTGTCACCACGTTGATCAACGCATTGCACGCTGCACGCCCCACCCTATCCGCCCCCTCAGCAGTGAAGTGTGAGAAATCAGCAAAATACGGAGCTCGCGCGACTGGAAACTCTGCGGGAAGATCAACAACGATCGCGCCCGAATCTGAACCGACACGAAGGGTCGTTTCACGTGCCAAGCTATCAAAGGCCACAATCATTTCCCCGGTTGCGCGAGGATAAAACTTTTCCCATGCGGTGAGCATGTGTGCGTCACGAGGCAGGTTCGGCGAGAAGCGATTGACGTGCACCATAAGAACGGGCGTCATCCCCGAGGATCGTGCGGTCCCGATGAACTCACGCAGATCGTGGTCCAGTGCCTCCAATCTGTCTTTCGGTAACTCAACGAAGCGCCAGTCGCTGCCATGCGCCTTCAGGGACTGCTCGATTTCGCGCCTCCGCAGCCAGGTTGCCAAGAACGGCGGGATCATGGCCTTGAGCTCGTCATGGATTCGTTCCACACCGCGCGGCTGGAGCCAGGACCACTCGCTCACCGTTGTGCGCGAAAAGGAACTGTCGGGTTTGGCGGCTCTTGGCCGCTCTTCCTCAAGATATTGAGGCGGACTCGGATACAGGAGCGCGATGCTCGGACCGAACCGGCGCAGGCGAAGTGCGAGATCTTGGAGGCCCGTAGGAATCGTGAAACCGGGAAGGCCCGCATTCAGAACTTGCACCCGCTTCGTGGCGGAAGCGCTGACGTGCTGAAGGCGGTTGTTCAAACAGGCTTCCAGTCGACGTGGGAATTCCATGCCCTCGGGCTCATAGAGCCCGAAAGTCTCCGAAGCGCCAAGCGTCACTAGCCGTGTCGTCGACGCGTCGGCGACGGGAGAAACATTGGGTCCTCTCATTCCCAGGTTGTTCAAAACAAACTGGCGAAAGCGCGCCCCGGGTCGTCCGTGCAGACCATCTGCATCGCGTACAAGCATATCTGCTCGCGAAGAGAAGATCGGGGTTCCAAACCGGATTGCGTCATCGGCGCGAGTCATACCCTCAAATGCTGTCATTCCGCACGCGATTGCCGCGAGCGACCACAGTGCGATAGTGGCGGGTCGAACTGGAACCTTGGTCATGTCCTCATTGGTGCGACTTGAATTTGACACGTTCAGTAGTGCCCTCCCGGTCCAAAGCCCTGCTGGCTGCGAGGGCAGACTCTCCATGCATCAATCGGTCCGGCCTGCCCCGTGCGTCGCTATTGCGGCACTGCGGGCAGGTCCAGCGTCCGCCCAACCGAGCAAACCGCTGTCTTCGGACCACGTGGCTCCGTACAAGAATGTTGCATTGATGCAACGATCTGCACCTGATGTGAATCAACACCCCCGACGGGCCAGCCCGTCGGCGAAAGCCGTGAACCCCCTGGACCATCCACTCGTTCATCCCCGAACCTGCGCCGGGAAGTGCGATTTGGGGGACCTCTAGACCATGCAAAGAAGACGGGTGTTCGCCCGACCGAGTTCGAGGCAAAAACGCGCGTGAAGTACTCCGCGAATCGCGGTGCGAAGAGCCGCGCCGATGGCTCCATTAGTCTGGCCGCGGTCCGCATTTGTTGGCGAGCATGGGTGAGTCAACTGGCGCGCGAGCCTTGAAGGGGCCATCCCAACTCGGCAGGAGAATTGCTTCCCTCAAGCGTGGTGCGAGCGAGCGGCCGAAATCACCAAGCCGGACGCAACCTCCAAGTCGTTCACTGGCAGTTCTTTATCTAAAGAAATGACTGGCATTGCTTCTATGGGCATTCGGCGACTCCATGCAGCAGCAACGAAGCGCGATCGGGTCGTCTGCACCATGGGACGTTTGGCCCATGAGTTCATGACAGTGCTCAGCCTGCTCGGCTTTGTCTCCGCCTCCCTTCTTGGTGTGACCTGGCTCGGATACCCGCTTTTCGCACATGCCATGGCGCGCCTTGCCCGTCGCGGCTCGACACCCTTCCGACCATTCACCCCGAAGGTATCGGTTCTAGTCGCGACTACAGACGAGCCGCGCCGTCTACGCGAAAATTGCTTCGATCCTCGCCTCCGACTACCCCAGCGAGCAACTCGAGTAATAGTAGTGGTTTTCGATCTGTCTCACCATCGGCAAATCCCAGCTCTTCGGCATGCAAGTGATCCCCGCGTCGTGATCGTTCCGGCGATGCGCCCGGCGGTAAGGCGGCTGCCCTCAACGCAGCGACGCGTCGTGCAACCGGTGATGTGCTGGTCTTCACGGACACTCGGCAGGCGCTAGCGCGCGACGCTATCCCGGAGATCGTGCTCCCACTGCTCGACCCGTCGGTGGGCGCCGTCTCGGGTGCGCTCACCCTTGATTCCGAGTACCGTACCTCACCCATCAGCTGGTACTGGAAACTTGAACTTGGTCTTCGTCAGGCAGAGGCACGCTGGCACTCCACCGTGGGGGTTAGCGGATCTCTCTATGCGATGCGCAGGGCGCTCTGGGCACCACTACCTGCCGGACTCATTCTCGATGATCTCTACACGCCCATGCGGTTGGTACTCGACGGCCGGCGTGTCATTTTCTGCCCCGAGGCCGTTGTCCTGGAAACGCGGCAGACCACTCCCAAGCTCGAGTATCAGCGCAAGGTCAGGACGCTCGCCGGCAACGTGCAACTCTGTATGTGGCTTCCTGCAGTCCTTCGCCCCGATCTCAACCCGATCTGGTTTCAGTTCGTGTTCCACAAGCTCATGCGGCTTGCGACTCCGGTATTGGCGGCGGTAACCGGCATCTGGCTAGGAGCGCTGGCTTGGAGATACGTGGGAGTCAACCTCACATTTGCGATCTTTGTCCTGACGTTGGCACTGGCTGCGATTGCACTGCTTCCGGCGCTTCGTGTGCTTCGGCAGGCGTTCGTCTGGGGAGCATATATGATGTCGGCCGCAAGCATCGGCGTGTTACTTGGGGTACGAAGGCAGTGGGACGTTTGGCGCTGAGGCAGCCCCGGATCAGCGGTTCTCCTCGTGCCTCTCCTTCAGCACCGCGCCAGTGAACTTCACTCCGCCGGATGGAATCGCTTCAATAGGTGCCCCCCTTGCGGGCGGTTTGTTCGTTGGAATGGCTTGCGCTCAGCGATAGCCGAGGTAGTTGAAGGAGTTGTAGTACATCTGGTTGAACTGTTTGGTGCCCTGGGGATAGGCGCCATCAATGCCGGCCTGGAACAGGGTCTCGCCCCGGGTCCGATAGGTGGCATCCCCGGTCTGGCGATAGATCCAGCCCCACTGGGCGGGGAAGAACATGGTCAGGTCGGGCGAGGGACTCGGGTCGCCGCCGGTGTCCGGATCGCTGCAGGTCCCACTCAGGTACTTGAAGCTCCCCGGACTCCCCGCCAGCCACTGGGTGGCCCACTGCCAGTCGATGGCCTTCTTCACTGTCTGGACGATCCGCGGATCCGCCTGGAACGAGGTGTAGACCTTGATCAACGCGTCGTTCTGCAGCGCCAGCATGTAGTTCTTCGTGTAGTTACAGGCGTTCGGCCAGTGGTAGGAGCCGTCCGGCTGCTGCAGCCCGATGGCCGCATTGACGTAGCCCCGCAGCATCGTGGCCCAGTCCTGCGACGTGTCCTCGAGTTCCCAGGCCAGCAGGGCGCCCAGCGTGAGGCGCTGCATGATCCGCCCCTCGTTGTACTGGAACGTCGGATCCGCCATGGAGGCCGGGGGAAAGCCGCCCTGCCGCCCCATGAAGCCCGGCACCGCCACCCGGGAGCGCTCATCCCCCGTCAGCCAGTAGTGCAGCGCCACCCCCTCCATCTGCGCCTGGTGCGGCGGGGCGCCATAGTTATTCGGCTCCAGATAGTTCGTGCGATAGTCCACCGCGAAGCGGGTCGCCCGATCCCAGTACTTCGGGTCGCCCGTCCGGACCCAGTACGCATAGTGGTTCATCGCCCGGTCGTAGTAGTCCATCATGGACCAGTCCGCCCCGTACGTCGCCCACTGCGCATCGGAATACTGGACGAACAAGCTCTCATACTGCGGGAACGCCGAGCCGGCGGCCACAGTGGTCGGCCCCACCAGCTGCGTCGACACCAGGTAACTGGCCGACGTCGGCAGCGCGACCGCCGCCGGGATCAGCGGCACCGTACTCTTCGCCCGGTCGCTCGTTCCCGGGGGGTCCCCACGTCCAGCGTCGCGCTCAACGGCGTGCTCCCCACCGTCGCCTGGAACTGCACCAGGATCGCCCGCCGCGAGCCGTCCGGGTGCTTCCCCTTCAACGCCTCGACGTAGATCGACTGCTCCACGCCCCCCAGCAGCACCCGCACCGTTGGCAGGTCCGCGTCCCGCACCTTCCCCGGTGGCAACGGGATCCCGTTGGTCACCAGCACGCTCCCCGACCCCCCATCCAACCGCCGCACCGTCAGTGCCACCGCGCCCCCACTCGGCGGCGGGGCCCGCCGTCACCGTCACCGCACTCGTGTCCGCCTTCGTCCCCCCCTGCTGCACCGCGATCACCCGGTACGTCCCCGCCGTCGCCCCCGCCGTATACAGCCCGCCCGTCGAGACCGTCCCGCCCGTCGCACTCCACGTCACACTCACGCTCCCCGTCGACCCGTCACTCATCTTCCCCGCCGCACTGAACTGCTGCGTCGCCCCCGCCACGACGCCGCCGTCGCCGGCGTCACATCCACCGCACTCAGCGTCGGCGCGGCCGCCGTCACCGCACTCGTGTCCGCCTGTGTGATCCCCTGCTGCACCGCGATCACCCGATAGCGGGTCCCCGCCGTGGTGCCCGCAGTGTACAGCCCCCCGCTCGTGATCGTGCCGCCCGTCGCACTCCAGGTGACGCTCACGCTCGAGGCACTGCCATCGCTCAACCGGCCCAGGGCCGTGAACTGCTGGGTGCGCCCGGCCGCCACCGTGGCCGTCGCACGGAGTCACCTCGACCGCCGTCAATGTCGGCGCCGGCGCCGTGATGGTGATGGCAGCGGTGTCGGCCTTCGTCCCCCCCTGCTGCGCCGCGATCACCCGGAAGCTGCCCGCCGTCGCTCCCGCCGTGTACAGCCCGCCGCTCGTCATCGTCCCGCCTGTAGCCGCGTACGTCACCGCGACCGCCGCGGTGCTGCCGTCGCTCATCCGGCCCACCGCCGTGAACTGCTGCGTGGCCCCCGTCTGGAGTGACACAGTCGATGGCGTCAGCTCGACCGCTGTCAAGGGTCGGCGCCGGCGTTGCAATGGTCACGGCCGCCGTATCTGCCTTCGTGCCGCCCTGCTGCGTCGCGATGACCCGGAAGGTGCCCGCCGCGTTGCCGGCGGTGTACAGCCCTGCCGTCGTAAACGGCACCGCCCGTCGCGCTCCAACTCACCGACACGCCCGCCGTGCTCGCCGTCACTCATGCGTCCCACCGCGCTGAACTGCTGCGTGCCGCCGGTCGCGAGGCTCACGGCCGCCGGCGAAACTCGACCGCGGAAGCGTCGGTGCGGGCGCAGAGACGGTCACGGCCGCCGTATCAGCCTTCGCCGCCGCCCTGCTGCGTAGCGACCACGCGAAACGTGCCAGCGGTGCTACCGGCCGATATAGGCACCACTGCCGGTAATCGTGCCGCCGGTGGCCGTCCAGGTCACCGCGACATTTGCGGTGCTCCCATCACTCATCCGGCCGATAGCAGAGAACTGCTGGGCACCACCGGTGACCAGGCTGGCATTGGCGGGTGAGACCTCGACCGCTTGAAGCGTGATGGCGGTGGCGGAGTTGCAATCGTGACGGCTGAGGTATCGGCCTTGGTGCCGCCGGTTTGAACTGCAATCACGCGGAAGGTGCCGCCGGTAGCACCCGCTGTATATGCGCCAGCCGGCGTTACCGTTCCACCGGTGGCGGACCAAGTCACAGCGACGCTTGAAGTGCCGCCATCACTCATGCGACCAACGGCCACGAACTGTTGCGCGGCGCCAGGTGCGAGGCTCACGCTCGCAGGACTGATGTCGACCGCCTGAAGGGTCGGCGCCGGTGCCGTGATTGTGACCGTGGAAGTATCCGCCTTCGTCCCACCCTGCTGCGTCGCAATGACCCGGAATACGCCGGTCGTACTGCCGGCGGTATATGTCCCGGAGGCGGCAATCGCGCCGCCGGTTGCGCTCCAAGTTACCGGCAGTGCGGAGGTGGAGCCGTCGCTCATGCGTCCGACCGCGGAAAACTGCTGTGAAGCACCGGTTAGGAGCATGACGCTCGCGGGCGTCACTTCTACCGCCTGAAGAGTTGGGACGGCCGGACTGATGGTTACCGCGGCAGTGTCGGCGAATATGCCACCTTGCTGCGCAGCTATCACTCGGAATTGTCCGGTCGTATTCCCGGCGCGGAAGGTTCCGTCGGCCGCAACCGTGCCGCCGCGTGGCGGTCCAAGTCGCGGAAACGGGGACAGTCGTGCCGTCAGCACGTACGCCGCTGACCGCGAAGGTGAACGCGCCTCCGGGCTGTAGCGTCACAGAGCCTGGTGCAATGGTGATCGCCGTGAGCGCGGACACGGAACCGGCAACCGTTGCCCGCGAACGGCCCGTGTGACCGGACCGAAGGGCCTTGACGATGTAGTCACCAGGCGCTGTCGCGCGAAACAGGCCAGTGGTGGTGATAGATGCCCCGGACCCGCCTGAAACGGTCCACTCCACGGGTCCAGATACGTCCGTGCCTTCTATTGTCTCGTCGGGTGCAACGAAGGCAATGGAATCGCCAGGCGGTACATTGACGGCTTGTGGCGTAATGACGAGAGTATCGAGCGCCGGATCTGGCCCTAGTCCGTCGACTGGTGCTGGTTCCTGCAGATTGCAGGCGCTGGCAACCGCTGCGATGAGCAGCGAGACGTTGGTGCGGGCGATGGACGATCGGAGCGCGGCGAGTGACATAGATCCTCAGAGCGCGGATAAACCAGCCGAATGGACCGAGCCGCCAAGGGCACGATCTCAAATCGAGATCGGCTCGCTGGCGGCTCGGCTGGCGTGGCTTCCTGAGAACGGATCCGTAGCCCCGTAGCTCTGCGTCACCGCCTTTCGACGGTTTTGCTCTGAAGCAGCGTGCCTTCACTGCGCCGCGCATGGTGTCGTGCGGCAGCAGCGAGGACTAAGCTAGCGCTAACGATGTGCTGACACCAACGTTCGTTTTCTAGACACTGTATAGTGTGATTTAGGTCACATTTATGTTTGTGAACCGCCTATGCTATAAAGCCTTAGGGGAATATATCTTGTGCGGAAAGCGCTGCTCATGTACTGCTGATAAAATTGTCACTCAATTTTCTATGGCGCATGTTGCAACGTGCCGCCGTGATTGCTTCATGGTCGCAATGAACCGACGGCCGTGCCGGACCCCGGTGGGGCCCGGCACGTCGTGCATCCGGCTCAGCGATAGCCGAGGTAGTTGAAGGAGTTGTAGTACATCTGGTTGAACTGTTTGGTGCCCTGGGGATAGGCGCCATCAATGCCGGCCTGGAACAGGGTCTCGCCCCGGGTCCGATAGGTGGCATCCCCGGTCTGGCGATAGATCCAGCCCCACTGGGCGGGGAAGAACATGGTCAGGTCGGGCGAGGGACTCGGGTCGCCGCCGGTGTCCGGATCGCTGCAGGTCCCACTCAGGTACTTGAAGCTCCCCGGACTCCCCGCCAGCCACTGGGTGGCCCACTGCCAGTCGATGGCCTTCTTCACTGTCTGGACGATCCGCGGATCCGCCTGGAACGAGGTGTAGACCTTGATCAACGCGTCGTTCTGCAGCGCCAGCATGTAGTTCTTCGTGTAGTTACAGGCGTTCGGCCAGTGGTAGGAGCCGTCCGGCTGCTGCAGCCCGATGGCCGCATTGACGTAGCCCCGCAGCATCGTGGCCCAGTCCTGCGACGTGTCCTCGAGTTCCCAGGCCAGCAGGGCGCCCAGCGTGAGGCGCTGCATGATCCGCCCCTCGTTGTACTGGAACGTCGGATCCGCCATGGAGGCCGGGGGAAAGCCGCCCTGCCGCCCCATGAAGCCCGGCACCGCCACCCGGGAGCGCTCATCCCTCGCAGCCAGTAGTGCAGCGCCACCCCCTCCATCTGCGCCTGGTGCGGCGGGGCGCCATAGTTATTCGGCTCCAGATAGTTCGTGCGATAGTCCACCGCGAAGCGGGTCGCCGATCCCAGTACTTCGGGTCGCCCATCCGGACCCAGTACGCATAGTGGTTCATCGCCCGGTCGTAGTAGTCCATCATGGACCAGTCCGCCCCGTACGTCGCCCACTGCGCATCGGAATACTGGACGAACAAGCTCTCATACTGCGGGAACGCCGAGCCGGCGGCCACAGTGGTCGGCCCCACCAGCTGCGTCGACACCAGGTAACTGGCCGACGTCGGCAACGCCACCGCCGCCGGGATCCCCGGGATCGCCCCCTTCGCCCGGTCGCTCGTTCCCCGCGGCGTCCCCACGCAGCGTCGCGCTCACGGCGGCTCCCCACCGTCGCCGTAAACTGCACCAGCACCGCGCGCACCGACCCGTCCGGGAACCGCCCTTCCAGCGCTTCCACGTAGCTCGGCTGCTCCACCCCGTTCAGGAACACCGCCACGCTCCCCAGGTCCGTCGGCCGCACGTCGCCCGGCCGCAACGGGATCCCGTTCGACACCAGCACACTCCCCGACCCACTCCCCACCCGCTGCACCGTCAACGCGATCGAGCCCGCCGCGGCGGCGGCGGCGCACTCGCCGTCACCGTCACCGCACTCGTGTCCGCCTTCGTCCCGCCCTGCTGCACCGCGATCACCTGGTACGTCCCCGCCGTCGCCCCCGCCGTGTACAGCCCGCTCGTCGAGACGCTCCCGCCCGTCGCACTCCACGTCACACTCACGCTCCCCGTCGACCCGTCACTCATCTTCCCCGCCGCACTGAACTGCTGCGTCGCCTTGGCAGCCACGCCCGCGGTGGCCGGCGTAACGACCACCGACGAGAGCGTCGGCGTCGCAGGCGGCGTCGCGGCGGCGTCGTGCCACCACCCGTGCCGCCGCTTCCGACTGTGACAATGGAGGTGTCGGTCTGCACGTCACCCTGGCGCGTGGCGATTACCCGGTAGGTCCCGTTCGTGCTCGGCGCCTTGTACATGCCGCTGCTCGAGATCGTCCCGCCCGTCGCCCGCCAGTTCACCATGACGCCATAGGTCTTGCCGTTGAGCGACTTGCCCACGGCGGTGAACTGCTTGCTGGCGCTCGGCGCCAGGCTGACCGTCGCTGGCTGCGTTTCGATCCAGAAAGTGGAACGCTTCTGCTGTGCCGTGGGCGTTGTCGGCGCAGGTGCCGGTGCCGACGTGGATGACGAACCCGACGTCACGGTCACCGTTGCGGTGTCCGCGATCGAGTCGCCGGTCCGCATGAGGATCACCTTGTAGGTGCCCGCCGTGGCCGGCGCGGTATAGAAGCCGGTCGAGGTGATGGTGCCACCCGTGGCGGACCACACCGGGGTAATGCCATACGACTTGCCGTCGCTGGTCTTGATCGCGCCCGAGAACTGCGTGGTCTTGCCCGCGGCCAGCGTCACGCTGCCCGGCGTCACCTCGATCCAGAAACTCGTGCTCACCGCGTACGCGATCTGTTGCGACACCCCATTCTCAACCGACACCACCGCGCTCCGCGATGTGCCGTTGTTCGCACGCGCACTGACCAGGGCAGGACCGGTAGCTGACGGAGCGTGAAAGAGGCCGGTCGAGTCAACCGTGCCGGCCGTGGCGGACCAGCTCACCAGCGCTGTTGCCAGGACGCCTGAGGCCGCGCTGTCCGTGGCGACGAACTGAACATCGCTCCCCGGCTCGACGATCACGGTATCGGGACTGACCAGCAATGTCCCGGACAAAGTCGGCTCATTGTCGCCAGGGCCGGCCAACCCGTCAGTAGTGGTCTTGTCGGTACTGCACCCGGCAAAAATGAGGGTGCCCACCGCCATGAAGGCGGCAAGCGTGCGATTGAGTTTTTGCACGTTGAGGTCCTTAACCTGAAGTCCAGCGAACAGAGGGCCCTGTGCAGCATTGGGGCTGCGGTGGGCGAACGAGTGTGTCGACCATGCACTTGGTGCATAGCAGCGCCAAATTGGGCTACACTAGTTGACCGCGCAACCGACAATAGTGTAACAGCTTGATTTGCAAAGAGTTATACAGTTTTTTGTGCTCCAGATCACAACGTAATAAATCTGTAATGTGACAGTTTGGCCGTTCTTGTAACCAACTGTCCTATATTCTCTGCCTACTGTAAGAAACGTGACATTCTTTGCAGTCTCAAAAAAAGGAGGCGACCGATCGGTCGCCTCCTTTGAGCAATCTGCCGCTGTCTCACTTGGCCCTGGCGCGCAGGCGCCACGCCTCAAATATCGACTGGCGGTCGGCGCAGAAGCACAATGAGGTTGCTTCGCAGGCTCGCGTTTGCCGGGCTCCGCAGGGCGCGTAGCCAGGCCAGCTCGAACACGGCAAGCGGCGGGATCACGCTGAAAACCGGAGGCGATGACAGGTAGGCCAGCTTCTCTACGACGAGGCCCGCTTCGGAGGCGGCGCTTGCAATGTCAGATTCAGTATTCGCCCGATAGTAGGCGGGATACACATCCGCAGCAGTCCTCCCCTCGAGCATCACCGCCATGGCGACCTTGAGTGCCTCGGGCATGACCTTCGATGCCCGCACCGTATACCCGAGCGCGTTGGGGGTGTGGAATAGAAACGCCCCACCGGGCTTCAGCACTCGGGCAATTTCAGCGAACTGGAGAGAGGGATTATCGAAGTGTTCGACCACGACATTCGCCGTCACCAGTCCGAAGGTCCCCGATGCGAATGGGAGGTGAGGTACGCCGGCGAGCACGCGGCAGGTGAAGCTCCGGTGACGACGAATCGCATCCAGGTCGAGATCGGCACCCACCACCAGGCGGGTGCCCCGCACGATCTCCAGCTCCTTGCGCGCACGCCACGAAGGGAGGAGCTGGTGGCCACAGCCGATGTCCAGCCAGGGTTCCTCGGGCTGGTGCGCTGACTCGAGCGCCTCTTCATAGGCGCTCTGGGCGTTGCTGTTACCGGGGGCGATGAACCGTTCGAGTGCACTCGACCACTGGTACATCCGGGCACGGAGTCCGGCCATGCCCGGCTAACCGCCCAGCGCCCGCAGCGCTTCCTCGCCGTAGAACAGCCTGATGTACTTCGCCTGGATCGGCGTGAGCCGGCGCACCGCCCAGGACAGGTGCACGAAGTGCGGCTCATGCGGTGGCGACAGCGGGAACATGCCGATTTCATGCGGCAGGTGGTTGCCCTTCCGGGTGTTGCAGGCACTGCAGGCCGTGACCACGTTGGTCCACTCGTTCCCGCCGCCACGCGAAATCGGGATCAGGTGATCCCGGGTCAGGCACTCCCGCGGCTTGAGCTCAGCGTGGCTGCGATGGCAGTACTGGCAGCGATAGCTGTCACGAGCGAAGAGGAAGGTGTTGGTGACCTGGCGACGGAAGCGGCGGGGAACGTGGATGAACTTGACGAGGCGGATGATGACAGGTTTAGGAAGGGAAAGCCTGGCACTTCGAACCAGGTCCAGCGCATCCGCCTCGACGATCTCGGCCTTGCCCTCGATGACGAGCCGAAGCGCCCGACGCATGGGCACCATCGTCAGCGGTTCGAATGAGGCATTCAAGGCCAGGCAGCGCAACGCTCCAACCCCCTGTAGTTCTACTCATGGATCGTAACGAGAGCACCCGAAATGGAGCAAGGCCACCGGGTTAAGGCGTTACCGCATTGGAACGGAACGCCTACCTGCCAATGATCCCACGCAATCGCCCGGCCACTCGCTCCCGGGCCCGCTCACTGCGGGTAATCACCAGCAGCGTGTCCTCGCCGGCGACCGTACCGATCACCTCGCTCCACGATGCCTGGTCGATCGCCACGCCAACCGCACCCGCCGACCCATTGGCGGTCCGCAACACGAGCAGCGGCCCCACCCCGTCCATGCCCGTCAGCAGCGCGCCCAGGACAGCCTGAAAATCCGGCCGGACGCCGGACGCACCCGGCTGCGCGTAGTGAGAGCCGCGTCCGTCCGTCAGCTTGGCGAGGCCGAGCTCGCGCACATCTCGCGAAAGCGTCGCCTGCGTCACGGAGAATCCCGACGCCGCCAGCGCCTTGCCCAGCTCGTCCTGGCTCGAGATCCGCTGGTTCTGCACGAGCCGGAGTATTGCGGCATGTCGCTGCAGCTTCATTTGTCCCGGTCGCCTCGAGGGTCTCAGGTCGCACGATACACCGGCCGCCCGGCCACGAACGTCGCCACAACCTCAGTTGCGGCCGCGAGAATCGCCTCGACCGGATCGGCGTCCGTGGGCGCGCAATACGCACAGTCAGCCCAGCCGCCCACCTCGATCGCTCCGACGCCCGAAAGCCCGAGCGCACGCGCCGCGTCAGCCAGACAAGGCGCAGGGCTTCGTCGGCGTTCAGTCCGGCCAGCCGTTCGCGCCCGGCGCGCCTCCGCCCGCAGGTCGAGCGTGCCCACGCTCAGCACTGAGTCGGTGCCGATGCCGATCCGCAGGCCCGCTCGGCGCAGTGCGGCCAGTGGTGCGTCCCGTGCCCATGCGCCAGGTTCGAGAGCGGGCAGTGCGCCACCGCCGCACCGCGCGCAGCCATGATGCGGATGTCGTCGTCATTCACCCGCACCAGCGTGAATGCAGAGCATGTCCGGGCCCAGCACTCCCCAGTGATCGACGAAACCGACCGGAGTGAGCCCGGCTGGCGCCGGTACATCGATGCCCCTGCGCTGCCAGGCCTCGGCGAAAGCTCCTTCGCCTCGAAGAAGCGCCGTTTCCTCTGCCGACTCGGCGAGGTGAACCGCCAGCGGCAGCCGCCGCTCCCGGGCCCACGTATCACTTCGTGATACAGCGGCCCGCTGACCGTGTACGGCGCGTGGGGGGAGACGCCAAGCGCAGGCGACCCGGACGCGAGTGGAGCGAGCAGCGCCATCGCACGCTTGAGGCCCGCCATGCTCTCCTCGACCTGCGCCGGGTCGCGGACCGAAGACTTCCTGGTAGGCGACGCCGCGACCGCCGAGCTCGGCGAGCGCGCGAGCCACGGCTCCGGTGTCGCCGGTATCGGCGACGGTGGTGACGCCCGCCGCCCAGCACTCGCGCAATGCCCTGCTTCGCCGCCTCGAGGAACTGCTCCGGCGTGCGCTCCGCCTTGAGCGCGCGAAGCCGGCGGATCCACGAGGGAAAGTCGGGCTCGTCGAGCTGCCGCGCCGAGCCCGGTGAGTTCGAGGTGGGTGTGGGCGTTGATGAGACCGGGCAGGAGCGCGGCGTCCGGGAAATACTCGGCGGGACTGCCCGGCGGGCGTCGGCACTTCGCCGCCGACGTCCGGACCGATGGCGGCGACGCAGCCCTGCATCATCGATGAGGACCGCGCCATCCTGCGATCGGCGGCGCGACTGACCGGGAATACCCAGTCCGCCGCGAGCCGCCGCGGCGGCATCAGCGCTGCGGTGCGTGGCGGCGGGGGGACCCTGGCCGCCCATGGCGCCGGACCCGCCGGCCGCGCGCCGCCGCCGGCGGCACGGCACCGGCGGAGCGGCAGGGCGGCAGGCGGCGCGCCGCCCGTTGCGGCCAGTGCCCGGAATGGCCTCGGCGCTGGGAGTCATGCCCGGGCACGCCGAGCATCTGCGAATGCACCGGGCAATACGTCGTCGGCACGGTGCCCGGCGCGAAACTCTCCACGTAGCGCAGCGGCCGCGGGCAGAACGGCGTCGCCAGGAAGCCGGTGGTGCTGTCGATCTCGGCGACCTGCAGGTCCTCCGGCCGGGTCCACGCGAAGGTGGTGGAGCGCCGGTCGTAGACCTCCTTCATCATCGCCGTCCACGCCGGGGCCGCGAGCCGGCCACCCTGCGCGTTGTTCATGATCTTCTTCGGCTGGTCGAACCCGATCCACACGCCGGTGACGAGCTCGGGCGTGAAGCCGACGAACCAGACGTCGAAGCCGTCGTTGGTCGTGCCGGTCTTGCCCGCCGCGGTGAAGTTGATCTGCGCGCCGACGGTGCCCGGCGGCCGTGCCGCGACGCACCACGTCGCGCAGCACGTCGGTCATGAGCCACGCGACCGACGGCTCCAGCACCTGGATCCGGCGCACCGTGGGCTGCCACAGGATGTTGCCGTCGCGATCCTCCACCCGGAGGATCGCCTGCGGCTCGGCGCGCTGGCCGTCGTTGGCGAACGCGGTGTAGGCCGAGATGATCTCGAGCGGCACCACGTCGGCGGAACCGATGCTGATCGACGGTACCGGCGCCACGTCGGTGGTGACGCCGAACCGGCGCGCCTCGTCGATGACGTTCTCGAGCCCGACCTCCATGCCCAGCTTGATCGCCGGGATGTTGCGGCTCTGGTAGAGCGCGCGGCGCAGCGTCATCCGGCCCTCGAACTTCAGGTCGTAGTTCTGCGGCGTCCACGTGGGCTGGCCCGGGAAATCCATGGACAGTGAGTCGTCCACGATGATCTCGGACAGCGGATGCCCTGCCTCGAGTGCCGCCGTGTACACGAAGGGCTTGAAGATCGAGCCCGGCTGGCGGCGCGACTGGTCACCCGGTTGAACTTGCTGTCGTCGAAGTCGCGGCCGCCGACCAGCGCGCGGATGTAGCCGGTCTTGGCCTCGAGGGTGAGCACCAGCCCCTGCAGGTAGGGCGACACCGCCGGGGCGTCGGCGATGTCCTCCCGCCGCTCGAGGTACTGGGCGTAGGTCTGGTGCGGGAACTTGCCGTAGCGCGGCCCGCCGGCCTCGATCGCCGTGAGCTGGCCCTCGAGCGCCCGCTCGGCGGCCTGCTGCATGTCGAGGTCGAGCGTGGTGTAGATGCGGAGGCCCTTGCGATAGAGGTCCTCGCCGAAGCGGGCCTGCAGCTGCTGCCGCACGTACTCGACGAAGTACTCCGCGGTGCCGCTGAAGTCGGAGCGCGACGACAGCAGCAGCGGATACGCGTTCCAGCGCTCGGTCTCCTGGTCGCCGATCAGCCCCTCGTCACGCATGAGGCCGATCACGAGGTTGCGGCGCTGGACGCTGCGCGCGGGGCTCCGCCGCGGGTTGTACGGTCGTCGGCGCCTTGGGGATCGCCGCCAGCGTCGCCGCCTCGGCGATGTTCAGCTCGCGGGCAGCACTTGCCGAAGTAGCGCTGGCACGCGACCTCGACGCCGTAGGCGCGGTTGCCGAGGTCGATCTGGTTGAGGTAGAGCTCGAGGATCTTGTCCTTGGGGTAGCGCTTCTCGATATCGAGCGCGACGCGCATCTCCCGCAGCTTCCGGCCGAGGCTGCGGTCCGCCGGTTGATGTCCTCGGGAAAGAGGTTGCCGGCGAGCTGCATGGTGATGGTGGACGCGCCGGTGACGCCGCCCGCCGAGAACGGCACCCTTGGCTGCGCCGAAGACGCGGATCCAGTCGATGCCGTGGTGCTCGTAGAAGCGCTTGTCCTCGGTGGCCAGGAAGGCCTGGACGACCGCCGGCGAGATCTCGCTTGAGCGGAACGACGGTGCGGCGCTCGAGGCCGAGGTCGGTGATCAGCCGGCCGTCGGCGGCGTAGACCTTCGAGGCCTGGGCGGGATCGTACTCGCCCAGCGCGTCGAGCGAGGGGCAGGCGTTGCTCCGGCAGACCGTGAGCCAGGCCGCCAGGAGGATGGCGGCACCGAGGGTCAGGACACCGAGGATTCCGAGGACAACGGCACGGATGACGCCCGGCGAGCGCCAGCGGGGCGTTCGGGAAGGAGCAGGGTCAGACATTGGGGAGAAGCTTAAGGGCGCCGCTGACGCGGGTCCAGCGAAATCAGGGTGGTGCCGATCGCTTGCCGACCCGCGGCTCGAGCGGCTACTGTTGCCCGCCATGACCGATATCCTGACCCTGGCACGCACGCGCGGCTTCCTCCACGACGCCACACCGGGTCTGGCCGAACGGCTGGCCGCGGGCCGATCACGGCGTACGTCGGGTTCGATCCGACGGCGGACTCGCTGCACGTCGGCAACCTGGTGCCGGTGATGGGGCTGGCCTGGCTGCAGCGCACCGGCGGGACGCCGATCGCGCTGGTGGGCGGCGGCACCGGGATGGTGGGCGACCCGAGCGGGAAGCGGAGCGAGCGCCCGATGCTCTCGCAGGCGCAGGTCGACGCCAACGCCGACGGCGATCCGGGCGCCAGCTGGAGCGGTTCCTGCGATTTCGAGGGCGCCAACGCGGCCCGGCTGGTGAACAATGCCGACTGGCTGCGCGGCCTCCGGCTGCTCGATTTCCTGCGCGACACCGGGAAGCACTTCACGGTCAACTACATGCTGCAGAAGGACTCGGTGAAGAGCCGGATGGAGACGCGGGATCTCGTTCACCGAGTTCACCTACATGCTGGTGCAGGCGTACGACTTCTGGCACCTCCACCAGATCGACGGGTGTCGAGCTGCAGATGGGCGGCAGCGACCAGTGGGGCAACATCACGGCCGGCATCGAGCTGATCGGGCGGCGGGAGCAGAAGCAGGCGCACGGGCTGGTCTTCCCGCTCCTCACGACGGCGGCCGGCAACAAGTTCGGCAAGAGCGAGGACGGGAACGTCTGGCTCGACCCGGCGAAGACCAGCCCGTACCAGTTCTACCAGTTCTGGCTCAACACCGATGACCGGGACGTGGCGGGATGGCTGAAGCTCTTCACCTTCATGGAGCTGGAGGAGATCGACGCGCTGCTGGCGGAGCAGGCGCGCGATCCGGGGCAAGCGCGCGGCGCAGCGGCGCCTGGCGCTCGAGGTGACGAGCCGGGTGCATGGGGCCGATACCGCCGAGGCGGGTGATCGCGGCGAGCGCGATCCTGTTCGGCGGCACAGCCGCTCGTGGCCGCCGACGCCCGGACGTGCTGGAGGTGCTGGAGGGCGAGGTCCCGGCGTCCTCGCTGGCACTCGCCGATCTTTCGAAGGGCATGTCGCTGGTCGACGCACTGGTGACTGGCGGGGCTGGCAAGCTCCAAGGCCGATGCGAGGCGGGGCGTGGAGCAGAAGGGATTCTCGGTGAACGGCGCAGCCGTCGAAGACGCCGGGCCGCTCGCTCAGCGAGGCGACCTGCTCGCCGGCCGGTACGTCGTGCTGCAGAAGGGGAAGAAGAACTACGCGATGCTGGTGGTCACCTGAGCGGTTCGAACCTCAGAGGTGGCTTTCGATTTCGGCCGCAGCCCGCTGCCACGTCGTCCACGCTGTTGAACAGGTGGGGACTGAACCGGAGCGATCCTTCCCGCAAGCTGCAGATCACCTCTTCCTGCCGAAGCACGCCGTGCAGCCTCGCGGCGCCCGGCGCCTTGAGGCAGACGATGGCAGCAGCCGTGCGCGCCGCGCGGTGAGGTGATGGGGATGTCCCGCCGCGCTGCGAGGTCGAGCAGGGGCTGCCTGCACCCGCTGGAGGTGCGCCGCGATCTCGCTCCACCCCGATGTCGAGGATCAGCTCGAGCGAGGTGTTCATCGCCGCGAAATCCTGGAACGGCAGCGTGATCAGCTCGAAGCGGCGCGAGTCATCGTGCCATGTCGGGTTGTAGTCGGTCAGCTTGCTGAAGTCGTCCGTTCCCTGGAACGCGAGCCAGCCCGGCAAACGGGGGCGTGAGCTGTCGAGAATCTCCTTCCGCACATAGAAGAAGCCGCTTCCCCACGGCGACAGCAGCCATTTCTGCGCGCCGGTCGCGAGGATGTCGACCGGTGTCTCCTGCGAGGTCGACCGGCAGCTGGCCCAGGCCCTGGATGGCATCGACGACGAGCCAGGTCCGGTGGCGCGGGTCGCCTGCGAGAGCGCGGCCAGGTCGACCGTGTAGCCCGTTGCTGAACTGCACCAGTGACACGGCGAGGACCTTCACCCGCGGATCGCTGAGCCGTTCGAGCAGGCGCGCCTCGTCGGGCCAGCCCTCGTGCGGTGACCGGCACGAGCTCCAGCGTCGCGCCGCTTGATCGCCGACATCATCCATGGATACACGTTCGCGGGAAACTCCCGGTCGCTCACGAGCACGATGTCGCCGGCGGTCCGAGCGGCAGCGCCCGCGCCGCGATGTTGATGCCGAAGCTGGTGTTGGTGGCGAGCGCGATCTCGTCGGACGCTGGCGTTGAGCAGGCGCGCGGCGAGGGAGCGCGCGCGGGTCGAGGGCGCCGAACTGGACGTCCTTCGGGATGCGGTGCGGCGTCGAGCGCATCGCGTTGAAGGCGTCGAGCGTGGCCGGGTGCGCGTCGGGAGCGGGCCGATGCTCGCGCTGTCGAGATACGCGGTCTCGGAGGTCCAGGGGAAGTCGGACTTGCGGAGTTCGGTCGGGTCAAAGGGCATGCCGATCCTTCGTCTCCCGCTCACGTCATCCGTCGCCCGTCATCGAGCCATGGCATCCTAGCTCCTGACTGCGCAGCTTCGGGTCGTACAGTTCCCGCAGCGCATCTCCCACCAGGTTGAAGCCCATCACGGCCAGCCCGATCGCGACGCCGGGAGCCACCGACACCCACGGCGCCACGCGAAGCAGGTCGCGACCGTCGGCCACCATGGCGCCCCAGCTGGGCGTCGGCGGCTGCGCGCCCAGGCCTACAAAGGAGAGCGCCGCTTCGGCCATGATCGCGCCCGGCGATGCCGAGCGTGGCCGCGACGATGACCGGGCCACGGATGTTGGGCAGCAGGTGTGCCAGAGGATGTGGCCGTCGCGTGCGCCGAGCGCCCGGGAGGCGAGTACGTAGTCGGCGCTCCGGAGGACCAGCACCTGGCTCCTCACCAGGCGCGCCATCGCGGCCCAGCCGACGATGCCGATGACCACGAAGACCACGGGAAGTGACGGGCGGACGGCCGCGGCCACGGCGATCAGCAGCAGCAGGGTCGGAAAGGCCAGCGTGATGTCGGCGAGGCGCATGACGACCGCGTCGATCCACTTGCCGTAGTAGCCGGCTACCAGGCCCATGCGTGACGCCGAGCGAGCGTCGCGACCGACTGGGCGATGAGGCCCACGCCGAGCGAGATGCGGGCACCGTAGATGACGCGGCTCAGGATGTCGCGGCCCTGGGTATCGGTGCCGAGCCAGTGGTGGCCACCGGGCGGAAGGAGGTAGGCCTTCTGGAGGTCACCAAGAATCGGGCTGTCGGGCGCGATCCATGGCGCCAGCAGCGCACAGGCGACGACCAGCGCCACCAGCGCCACCCCGAGCTGGAAGAGCGGGTCGCGACGAAGGCGGTCGCGAACGGGCGTCGTCACGGTGCGGGCGCGGTCTCCAGCAGGACGAGCGAGTCGAGCATGCCGGCAAGCTGCTCGGCGAACCGCCTCGCCCCCCGGTCGTCGAAATGGATCGGGATCACCGTGGATCATAGTACTCGGCACCCTGCAACACCCCACGCTGCCGTGGGAATGAAGACGGCTCCCTGCTCTTCGGCCACCTGGCGCATGACCCTCCGGTAGTCCGCGTAGCCCTGCGCAACGTACGTCCGCCGGCACGCCGCTGAAATAGTGCTCCCACGCCTGTCGCTCGACGGAATCGCGGGGCGCCTCGGCGTCCCGGAAACGTGCACCGGCTCGAGCAGCACCACGCTTGCTCCCCCCAGCTTCGCGGTCAGCGACGTAGATGGTCAGATCGCGACCAAACTGGTCGGCTGCCGCGGCGATGCGGCTATCGACCTTGGCCGGATCGCGTCCGGGCACGATAGCCGAGTCGGGCCAGATTCGGGCGACAAGCGCGCGACGCGCCGCGGTCGAGCTTTCCCTAGAGCAGCGAATGTTGCGACAGCCAGGTGTCCCAGGGTGCGATGGGAATCTGCGCATCCGGCGTGTCGGGGTTGCCGGGCGGAGAGTCGACCAGGCCGTAGTACAGGTCGTTGTGCCCCTGCAGCAGGACCATGATGTCGGGCTTGAGGCGATACAGGTCGGACTGCAGCCTGATGAAGTTGTCGAGCACGGAATACGACGGGCACGCCGGCGTTGAGGACCTCGACCGGCACCCGCGCCCTGGTTGGCGTTCAGCTGGCGTTCCAGCTGCGCAGGCCAGGTGCTGTCGTCCGCCGTCACCGCCGCGTCGAAGGTGGTCGAGCCGCCGTCCGCCAGGATGCGGATCGTGCCGGGGCGGTGCGCGACTGTCACCTGCGGGTCCGCGCAGCCCCGAGGAATCCACGTTGACCCAGCCGAAATAGTGGCGGTCATGGATGAGCGCCGGCTGGAGGCGCTCGTGCAGGTAGAACAGCGTGGGCAGGTGCCGGGCGGGGTCGTACGGTGACGCTCGCGCCAGCGCACGGCACCCTCGGCGATGAGCACGGCGGCCACGAGCGGCAGGACAACGAGCAGAAACACCGCCATCGCGCGCACCGCCGGCCGGGGCGATGCCTCCGACTGGCTCGAACAGGCAACGAGAGGTCCGGCGACTAGAAGATGGTGTAGATGAACGGGTGCCAGCGCAGAGCCCTGGGCGAACACGAGCAGGGCACCGACCGCGACCATCACCAGGACGATCGGGAGCAGCCACCACTTCTTTCTCACCTTCATGAAGGCCCAGAGCTCACTCATCAGACCCGTGCCCGCCATAGGTCGCTCCCCGTCCTAGAATTGCCGCTTCATGCTGCGCGCTGCTCCGCCGGTGACCTTATCGCCCAGAAACTGCCGTCCTTGTCCGGAGCAACCATTGGATTGCGGCCGAATGTGCGCATCAGGAGTCCGATCGGCGCAAGCACCAGGAAATACACCACGCCCATGAAAATGGGCGTGGTCACCCGGGAAATCAGGTGGGCGAGCTCCATCCACGCGCGATTCACCGGGCCAAGCCGCGTGGGTATCAGGAGCGCCCGCAAGGACCAGGCGGTAGCCCAGGCCCGCCAAAGATCGGCGCCGTCCAGCGCCCAGCGCCACCAGAGCACCGCCCCAAGCACGAGGAACGCACCGCCAACGGTGAAGGCCGAACTTGCGGCCCTCGCGCGGGCTCAGTCGAGCTGGAATTGCTGTCGCCAATCCGTGGTCTCCTTCCACTCCGGCTGGTGTCGCCTTATCCAGGAGAAAGGACCCGAGCACCAGGTAGTCGATGTGGGTGCGCATGAAGCAGGCGTATGCGTCCGCGGGGGTGCAGACGATCGGCTCGCCGCGAACGTTGAACGACGTATTGACGATCACGCCGCAGCCCGTAAGGCCCTCGAAGGCACGGATGAGGGCATGGTAGTTCGGGTTGGTCTCTGCCGAGACCGTCTGGACGCGTGCCGAATAGTCGATGTGCGTCACCGCCGGAATGTCGGACTTGCGGAACGTTCAGCTTCTCGATTCCCCACAGGGTCCGCTGCTCCGCGCTGAGCGGTATCTGGCGCTCCTTCTTCACCGGGGCGACGAGCAGCATGTAGGGCGACTCGCAATCCAGCTCGAAATAGTCGCTGACCCGCTCCCGAAGGACACTGGGTGCGAACGGCCGGAATCCCTCGCGAAACTTGATCTTGATGTTCATGTCCGCCTGCATCCGGGGGTTTCTCGGGTCCCCGATGATGCTGCGGCTGCCCGAGCGCCCGCGGGCCGAACTCCATGCGCCCGTCGAACCAGCCGATGATCTTGCCATCCGCCAGCAGTCCCGGCCACCTCACTGGTCAAGTCGAGTGCGCTCCAGCCGCTGGTAGCCGGCGCCGATGGAAGTCAGGTATCGCTCGATCTGCGCATCGCTCGAAGTGCAGGGCCGAGGTAGGCCCCCTTCATCGAATCCTTGCCGGCCGACCACGACGCGCGGCTTGCCGAGTTCCCGGTGCCAGATCAGCTGCGCAACGCCGAGCGCGCCGCCGGCGTCGCCCGCAGCCGGCTGGATCCAGAGGCGCTTGAACGGTCCCTCCCGCAGGAGCCGGCCGTTGCCACGCAGTTGAGCGCGACACCGCCCGCCAGACAGAGGTTCTCCAGGCCGGTTTCACGATGGGCCGTACGTGCCATGCGGAGCATGACCTCCTCGCAGACCACCTGCACCGACCGCGCGAGGTCCATCTCCTTCTGGGTCAGCTTCGATTCGGGTTCGCGCGGCGGACCGCCAAAAAGGTCGTGGAAGGCCGCGCTGGTCATGGTGAGACCGGAGAGGTAGTTGAAGTACTTCTGGTTGAGCCTGAACGACCCATCCTCGCGCAGGTCGATCAGCTCCTTGTAGATCAGCTCGACATACTTCGGCTCCCCGTACGGAGCCAGGCCCATGACCTTGTACTCGCCGGAATTCACCTTGAAGCCGGTGTAGTACGTGATGGCCGAATAGAGGAGCCCGAGCGAGTCGGGCCAGCGAATCTCCTTCAGGAGGCGGAAGTCGTTGCCACGTCCAGCGCCCATCGACGCCGTGGCCCATTCCCCGACGCCATCCATCGTCAGGATGGCAGCTTCTTCGAACGGTGAGGGGTAGAAGGCGCTGGCGGCGTGCGATTCGTGGTGCTCGGCATAGAGCAGCGAACCCTCGTAGCCGCCCGAGCGATTCACGCAGGGTCCGGTCCTGGTACAGCTTCTCCTTGATCCAGAGTGGCCCTGCCTTGAGGAAGGAGCCGAAGCCCCTCGGCGCCACGCCCAGGTAGGTCTCGAGGATCCGCTCGAACTTGAGGAGCGGCTTGTCGTAGAAGCCGACGTGCGCCAGGTCGGCCATCTGGATGCCGGCTTCCCTCAGGCAGTACTCCACCGCGCGCGCCGGGAAATCCGGGTCGCCCTTGTTCCGGGTGAAGCGCTCCTCGGAGCCTGCCGCAACGATCTCCCCGTCACGCAGCAGCGCGGCTGCGCTGTCGTGATAAAAGGCGGAGATGCCCAGAATATGCAGGGGTTTCATGGAGACTCGGTTCACGGATGACGAAGGAGTGTGAACGCCTTGAGAGCAAAAGTTGGACGCGGATCACCGTTCGCACAAGTGTATGCCAGTAAATAGGTTGCATCGCATTGACTGAGGCGCTTACGCAACGGAAAGACAGTATCTGGACTTCAAGCTGGTCCTGAGTGGTGGGGGACTGAAGGGGCTGACCCATCTCGGCGTGCTGATGGCGCTCGAGGAGCGCGGCCTGGTACCCAGCCTGGTCATCGGCTCCAGCATGGGCGCGATGGTCGCCGCGACCTGGGCCACCGGCATGCCGAACGAGGAGATGCGGCAGCGCGCAATGCAGGTGAAGCGCCGTCACGTTTTCGCCGTTGCCAGTGCCGACATGGCACTGCGCCGGATGCTTGCACCCGCAGTCTATCGGCGGGAACCGCTGGAGTTGCTGCTCGGCGGGCTGGTCGGCTGGCCTCACGTTCCGCGACCTGCCCCGGCGGCTCCTGGTCAACACGGTGGACCTCAATTCGGGCGCCCAGGTGCTCTGGGGATTGCCCGGCCTGGACGACGTCCGGGTCGCCGACGCGGTATTTGCGTCGTGCGCGCTGCCGGGCATCCTGCCGCCGCGTCTCATCCGCGGGCGGCACTACGTGGACGGGGCGGTGGTGGAGAATCTCCCGCTGCGGATCGCGGCGAGCGCCGGTCGTGGCCCCGTGGTCGCCGTGAACCTCAATCCGCTCGGGCCGTTCGATCTCGAGCGCACCGACGCTGAATCACAGGGGTTTGCGGCAACCTACATGCGCGGACTCGAGATGGTGATGCAGGCGCAGAGTGCGGAGGGCCTGCGCTACTGGCAGCGGCCGCCGCTGGTGCTGGTGCAGCCGCGCGTCGGGCACATCTCGATGTTCGCCTTCGACCGCACCGAGGAACTGATCGCCGAAGGACATCGCTCGATGAGTGCGGCCCTCGACGCCGCCGGCGGTTCGCTGGCGGACCTCGCGCCGGGAATCCATCCGCGGCGCCCGGTACGCATCAGCATGCAGCGCGAACGCTGCGTCGGGTGCGGCGCGTGCGCACTCTGGGCGCCGGAGGTGTTCGCCATGGGTCCCGATGGCATTGCGGTGGTGAAAACGTCGGTGCATCACTGGTCGCCCGCGGACGGAACCTACGTGTCGCACTGTCCCACGCACGCCATTCATATCGAGGCGGAGCCGGGGTACGGCAGCGCCAGGAGCGGCAGGAGCGGCAGGAGCGGCAGGGCGGCAAGCGCAGGCGGCACGGCGCGGCAGGACGGCAGGCGGCAAGGCCGGCAAGGCGCGCGCGAGCTACGTCGCTCCGAGCGAGCGAGTGGCGGCGCTCAAGGACCGGGCCGCCGAACGCGCTGGCCATCTTCAAGACCTGCGGGCGAGCCCGAGGTCCTGAGCGCCGGTCCCGAGCGAGCGAGCGAGGTGCGCGTGGCTTCCGCGCGCTCAGCCGGAGCGGGCTATGTCCGTCGCAAACTCCGTCGCGATCGACCGAAGGCTGCCCACCACCCGCTCCCAGCTCTGCAACGCCTCCACTCGCGCGCGCGCCGCACGACCCATCGGCGTCGCCACCTTCGCATCGAGCAGCCGCGTGATCCCCTGCAGCACCTCGGCCGGCCGATCGGGATCCACCAGCAGCCCGGTTTCGCCATCGACAACCAGGTCGGGCATGTCGCTGCCGCGCGCGGCGAGGATCGGCAATCCTGACGCCGCCGCGTCGACGAACGGACTTCCCATCCCCTCGACATCGAGTCCCGGCTGGCGCGTGAGGCCCACGTATGCAGTGGCCACGTTGAACAGCGCCGGATGATCCGTGTCGGGTACGTTGCCGAGCAGCCGCACCTGCGACACGATCCCGAGCTTCTTCACCAATGCCTTGAGTTCACCCGACGGATCACCTGCCTGCACTACCGCATAGCGAACATCGAGGCCGGCCGGCGCTGCTGCGACCGCCTGCAGTACCGCTTCCACCCCGCGCCAGGGAGGCCGCGTCACGGTGAGCAGCCAGCGGCCCGTCTCCAGGTGGTACTTCCCCCGCACACCGCTCGTATCGATGCCCGGATGAAAGAACTCGGGATCGGTGCCAAGTGGCACTATGCGCACACGATCCTCGGCGAGGGAGACGCCCAGTTCGCCAAGGACTGAAAGACAGAGTTCGCGCGTCCAGGCGTTGCTGGTGACCACCACCGACGCCGCATCGAGCAGGCCGCGCGCCACGCGCCGACGGATCACGGAGCGATGCGTCTGGTGCCGGAGGAGCAGCAACTCCGGGGCGTGCGCGATGACGCCGAACGGCGTGCCCATTCGCTCGCGCACCCACTTGGCCGGGTACGCGGCGGGCTTGAGCGCACCGCACCAGATGAAATCAGGGTCGAGCGCGCGCGTCAGCACCGAGGCATGGCGGGACCACGCGAGAATTCCCTGCAATGTCTTGAGCCGGCGGACCGGTACCGCAAGCCGGTCCACCCGGTTCGACAGTTGCTCGTCGAATTCTTCGCTTTCCTGTACCTGGCCGGTGCTCACCACGAGTTCGCCGCGGGGCCAGTGCCGTGCAAGCGCACCCATCCAGCGCGCGGCGCTGCCATCCGTCGGCGGGAAGTCGTAGGTGAGCAACAGCTGCGGACGCATGCGACGCTCCGGCGTGCGGGTCGTGCCCGGTTCTGACGCTGAAATGTCGCCCGGAGCCGGAGTGTGGGCCAAGGGGTTGCTACAAGGTCTCGTAGTTGCGGAACTCGAAGGGCACGCGTCCGGTGAAGGCCTCCCACCACTGCGACAGGTACATCCGTGGCAGGCCGACGCTGAATGCCGGAGCACCAACCCGGCGTTCCCCTGTCTTCGGCATGCGGGCCGTCACCCAGTCGCGGACCGCCGCCGGATGCTCACCGGTGAACGGCTCGAGAAAAGGCTGCCAGGGGAGCAGCCTGGCATCGGACGACGACGCCCCGGGGTCCACCACACGATTGAACTCGCGCTTCCGGTCCAGGGCCGCCGGCGGACGCGCCCAGCCGTAGTGGAACATCCAGGCGCCGGTGGGCCGCACGCGGATCTTCCGCGGACCAGGCCAGACCCGGAATCCCTGCGCGTCGCGATACGGCCGGATGTCGAGTGCCGGGTCAAGTCGCAAACAGCGCACCTCCCGGCGATACCACGTCCGCTGCCGCGCGAGCGTACCCGGATCACCGTAGAAGTGCAGGTAGTTCACCAGCAGCCCTTCGACCCGCGCATCCCGGTCCACATGCTGCACCAGGTCCCGCAGCTCGAGCGCGCCCATCTCGTGCAGGACTTCGTCCGCCTGGATGTAGATCCCCCAGGGAAACCGGCAGGCGCGCATGGCCCGCAAGGTCTCGTGTGCCAGCATCGCGAAACCCTGGCTCAAGTCCCATTCGGTCTCGAGGATGCGGATACGCGCGTCCCCGATGCTGCGAATGAGGTCCAGGGTATCGTCGTCCGAGCGGCCGACGTTCACCACCAGTTCCTCGCAGACCGGCAGGATGGAGCGAATGCTCTCCACCACCGGAAAGTCGAGCCGCGTCGCGTTGCGGATGATGGTGAACCCCGAAATTGGAACCAATCCGCCTCCTCACCCATTCCGGGCACGCATGCGGTGACCCGCGACTACACTTTCCAGCATGCACATCGTACTTGTCGCCGATTTCAGGCTGCCGGTGCACGGCTATGGTGGTACGGAGCGAGTCGTCACCTGGCTTGCGCGCGCACTGGCCCAAATGGGCCACCGCCTCACGCTCATCGCTGCGCACGGCACACGCATGCCGGAAGCGACGGTGATCACTACCGACCTGTCGACGCTCCGGCGTCCCGATTTCGACGTGCGCCCGCTGTTACCGTCGGCCTTCGACATCCTTCACAGCCACCGCGACCTGCCGATAGAACCCTCAGTGCCCTGGGTCTGGACCCTGCACGGCAACCCGCCTGCCGGCACCGTCCTTCCACCGCAGACGATCTTCGTGAGCGCCAACCACGCCAGGCGCTATGGTGGCCTGCGATATGTGCACAACGGCCTCGACCTCGCGGACTATCGCTTTCGCCGCGAGAAGGATGACTACGATCTCTTCATCGGGCGATTGCACTCGGTCAAGGGCCATCGCCTCGCGCTGGAAGCCACCCGTCGCACCGGGCGACGCCTGGTCATAGCCGGCGGGTGGCGGCCCACGCTGGGCCGGCGTGTGAGCTACATCCGAAGCGTGGGTGGCGAGCGCAAGGTCCAGCTCCTGGCCGGCGCGCGATGCCTCTGGATGCCGGCGCAATGGGATGAGCCATTCGGACTGACCCTGATCGAGGCGCTTGCGAGCGGTACACCGGTGCTCGGCACCCATCGCGGCGCCCTTCCGGAGATCATCACGCCGGACGTCGGCTTCATGGGCGACACCGTGGATGAGCTGGTCGAGCAGGTGGCGTCCATCGGGCACATCGACCCGGACGCCTGTCGCCTCCGGGTCGAGCAGCAGTTCACGCACCTTCGAATGGCGGAGGGCTACCTGAAGATCTACGAGGCGACGTTGCGCGGAGAATGAAACCGCTCATTTCCGCACCGCCGCCAGGACAGTCGCGAGGCGATGCATGTAGGTGTGCTCCGCGAGCGCCCGGCGACGCCCGGCCTGCGCCAGCCGGTCCGCAGTCGTCGGGTCCTGCAACAGTTCCTTCACCAGCTGCTTCAAGTCCGTGCCGCTGTCGAACGTGACCAGTTCCTTGCCTTGATCGAACGCGAGCGGCAGGTCGCGGCGGTTGTCCACCACCTGTGGAACCCCGATTGCGGCCAGTTCGAAGGTGCGCTGGTTGCAGCCGGTGGCGGTGCCACCCTCGTTTTCCCGATGAATGTTGACGGCGACGGAGGCGCCGGCGTACGCCCGCACGTAGTCGTCGAGCCCCAGGGTTTCGCCGCGGCAATAGTCCTTGAGCGGCGTCTTGCGCCAGCCTGGTCCCCAGATGGCAAGTCCATATTCGGCCAGCTCGGCGAGCAGTTGCTCCCGCCGCGGCGTCGCGGCGCCGACAAATACCACATTCGAGCGGAACTGGTCCCGCGCTTTCATCGGGCGATGCACCGAGGGGTCGCATCCGGGAGGCAAGTGCGCCGTGGGCGGACGGGTCGGTCCCCGCAGTTGTTCGACGAGGTCGGTGCCGGGCACAAACAGCGCGTCGTAGGCCACGCTCACCGCCTCCATCAGCGGAACGGAGCGGGTCTCTCCAATGAACCAGCTGGCCCACACCGCATCAGCGTCCCTGCGGAGGCTGGCCACCATCCCGGCCGTCAGCTCGGCGCCTTCCACCACCAGCACCAGCTGAGAGCGGTGCTGCAGGATCGCCTTGGACAGCCGCTCCTGCAGGCTTCCGCCACGCCAGCGCGAGAGCAGGCCTTGCTTCGGCTTGAGATCGCAGGTCGCTACATCGCAGCCGAGGCGTTCGAGTGCGCGCTTGCGCAACCCCGAGTGCCCGCTGGGGTCGTTCTCGAGGTCGACGATGAGGACGCGGGTTCCGGTGTAGGGCCCGCTCACGCCCGGATCCTGGCAGCGGTCATTGGCATCGCAGGTTCCACCTCGTCACGGAATTGCAGGTCGTAAAGCCGGCGGTAGAGCCCACCGGCCTCCAGCAGCGCGGCATGCGTGCCGCGCTGGATGATACGGCCCTCGTCGAGGACGAGGATCTCGTCCGCCTGGCGCACCGTGGCCAGGCGGTGGGCAATGACGAGCACCGTCCGGTTGGCCATGAGCCGATCGATCGCTTCCTGTACCAGGCGCTCTGATTGCGTGTCGAGCGCACTGGTCGCCTCGTCGAGAATCAGGATCGGCGCATTGCGAAGCAGGGCACGGGCAATGGCAATGCGCTGGCGCTGCCCACCGGAGAGCCGCATGCCGCGCTCACCGAGGATCGTCTCATAGCCCTGCGGCATCCGCGCGATGAATTCGTGTGCGTTGGCCGCCTCCGCGGCGCGCTCGACCTCGGCGTGCGTCGCGCCCGGCTGTCCATATGCGATGTTGGCACGGATGCTCTCGTGGAACAGGACCGTATCCTGGCTCACGACCCCGAGGAGTGCGCGGAGTGATGAGCGGCTCAGTTCCGGCAGCGGCACCCCATCGAGCTTGACCGCACCGGCGGTGGGTTCCCGCAGTCTCGGCAGGAGGTCCACCAGCGTGCTCTTCCCCGCCCCGGACGGCCCCACCAGCGCGACGACCTGTCCCGGCACGGCGCGGAAGGTGATGTCCTCCAGCACCGGCGTGCCCTTCTCATAGTAGAAACCAACGTGCTCGTAGGTCAGTTCCCTCCGGAAGGTGGCCTGCCGTGTCGGGCCGTCGTCGGGCTCCAGGATTGGCTCATCGAGCAGCGAGAACACCTTCTCCACGCTGGCCATGCCCTGCGCCCAGATCGCAGGGAACTGGGAGATGGCCTTGATCGGCGACGTGAGCCGGAGTGTGGAGAGCAGGAAGACGATGATCACTTCAGGGCCCAGTGAGGCCTGCATGCCGAGAATGGACGGGTGAGTACCGGCGTACACCACGATCAGCACGAGTGCCGCCGCCACCGTCTCGCTCATCGGCGACGTAAGCGCCGCAAAACGACCGGTGCGGATCACCCGCTTGCGGTAGCGCTCCACCGCGTCATCGAAGAGCGCCTCCTCGGACTTTGTCGCATCGGACGATCGTACCAGGCGGATTCCCGCCAGCCGCTCGGTGGCCAGGGCGGCGAGCTCCCCTCGCTCGTCGGCCCGCGCCCGCGAGTGCCGCTTGATCAGCCGGGTCACGGCCCGCAGCCCCAGCACCAATGGGGGCACGACTACCAGCGAGAGCAGGGTGAGGCGCAGCGAAATGCTCGCCAGGATGAACAGCGTCGTTACCAGAAGGAAGACGTTCCGGATCAGCGTCACCATCGATGCGGTGACGATGCCCTTCGCCTGGTCCGTCTCATTCACCAGCGCCGTCACCAGCACGCCGGTGCGGGTTCGATGAAAGAATGCGAGGTCGAGGCGCAGCAGGTGATCGTAGAGCTTCTTCCGCAGGTTGGCGACGAGGCCCTCCTGCACCCGGGTGTTCAGCTGCGACGCGCCGTATTCCGCAACGTTCTTGAGCACCAGCCCCAGGCCCAGGACCAGCGCCATCCGTGCCACGGCCTGGCCCGGCGTCGCATTCTCGAGGATCGGGCTGAAGGCATCGGAGAGCCACTTCTCCAGCTGCGTTGCACCGGCCCGCAGCGGACCGGTTGTGCCGAACAGGTGCTTGAGCAGCGGCACCAGGATGACGACGTTGAGCCCGTCGAGTGCCGAGGCGATGAACGAGCAGCAGAGCGCCGCGGCGAGCAGCCACCGATACGGACGTGCCAGGGCGAGGAGCCGCCGCGTCTCCGTCGTCACTTCGCGCTGCGCCTCGGTGTCAGGAGTGCGATGGGCAACACCACTTCCTCCGGTGCCACGCCGCCATGCAGGAAGGCGCCGCGATAGCGGGCCTGGTATTCCCGCAACTTGGTTGGATAGACGAAGAACCGGTCACCGGTCGCGAGCAGCAGCCGGGTGCCCGGCGCACGCGCCGGCAATCCGTAGCTCGGCAGGTCGTCGATCACGAGTGCCGCGTCGCCGTCCTGCGGGCGCAGGTCGTCGCCGAACTTGTAGCGCAGGTTGCTGGTCGCGTCCCGCTTGGCGTAGACGGTCGCCGGGGTATGGCAGTGGATCGAGCCATGATCGGTGGTAAGCAGCACCGGCACGCCGCGGCGTTCCGCCTCGCGGAGCGCGTCGAGCAGCGGCGACCGCTCGAACCAGGTGCGAGTGAGGGCGCGCAGCGCCTGCGTGTCACGCGCAACCTCGAACAGGGTGGAGTTTTCCGACCGGCCGTGCGTCAGCTGGTCGATGAAGTTGAACACCAGTGCGGTGACGCCCGGCTGCTGCAGGTGCGCGGGGAGGCGCCGCAGCAGGGCTTCGCCGTCCTGCGCGCTGAAGACCTTCTCGTAGCGCACCGGCACCGGCGTCCCGCAGATGTCGCGCAGCTGCTCCACCAGCAGCTGTCCCTCGTGCGCATTCAGGCTCTGTTCGTCCTGGTCGGCCCACCAGCGGGGATAGCGCTCCTTGATCTCCACCGGAAAGAGCCCGCTGAAAATGGAGTTCCGGGCATACGGAGTAGCGGTGGGAAGAATGGAGAAGTAGTGCGACGTCTCGATGTCGAACAACTCGCCGATCAGCGGGCGGATCATCGCCCACTGATCGAGGCGGAGGCAGTCGACCACCACCAGCAGCACCTTGCCATGCGCCTGGAGCGCGGGCCGCAGGAACTCGGCGCCGATGTCGACCGAGAGCGGCGGGCGGTCACTTCGCGACTCGCGCAACCATCCGGCGTAGCTCCGCTGGAGGAAGCGTGCGAAGTCCTGCCGCAGGCTTTCCTGCAGCGTGCGAAGCGCATCCTGCAGGCCGGGTTCGTCCGCCTGCCCCAGGCGCACTTCCCACTCGGCCAGCTCGACCACGAACTCGATCCATTCACGCCAGCCGAGCTGGGCGCCACGGCGCGCCTCGAGCTCGCGAAACCGCGAGGCGAAGTCGCGCGACAGCCGCTGTTGCCGGATCCGGTCACCCTCGAGCAGCCGCGTGATCACGGTAAGGATCTGCCGCGGATTCACCGGCTTGACGAGATAGTCCGAGATCTCGGCGCCGAGCGCGTCCTTGAACGTTTCCGGCTCCTCGCTCTTGGTCACCATGACCACGGGCATGGACTGATCGAGCGAGCGAATGGCGCGGAAGAGCTCGAGACCGCGGCGACCAGGCATCTGCTCGTCGAGGAGGACGACTCCGTAGGGCTGGCGCTGCAGCATGACCAGGGCGTCGTCGCCGTGGGCGCTGGTGTCGACGACAAAGCCCTGTTCCTCGAGAAACATCACGTGCGAGGTCAGGCTCTCGATCTCATCGTCGACCCAGAGAATGGACTTGGGGCGTGGCATGGCCGAAAGCTAAGCGTGAGGGGCGCGCGAGGTTACCGTTTAGCCAATGGCACCTCGCATCCTGCTGGTCCGGCTCAGTTCCCTGGGGGACGTGATCCTGACCACGCCCCTGCTCCGCGCCATCCGGACGCGGCACCCCGACGCCGAGATCGCGTACCTCACCCGCCCGGCGTTTGCGCCACTTCTGGCCGACCACCCCGCCCGGCCCGACGTCCTGACCTTCAATCCGGCGACCGAGTCGCTCCGCCAGCTCGCCGACCGGCTGCGGCCCCGGCAGTTCACGCACCTGCTCGACCTCCATGGCGTCACCCGGACACTCATGCTCCGTGCGTTGCTCCGGGGCAACTGGCGCGGCTACAGCAAGCGACGGCTGGCCCGCT
Organism: uncultured Gemmatimonadales bacterium; assembly: GCA_963846945.1. Lineage (GTDB taxonomy): Bacteria > Gemmatimonadota > Gemmatimonadetes > Gemmatimonadales > GWC2-71-9 > JAGGAG01. The sequence goes on from CAWJXX010000009.1 coordinate 64,339, forward strand.
GGACGCTGGTGCACCTCAAGCGCAATCTCTATCGGGACAACGTGCCGGAGCCGGAGCGCTTCTTCGAGGCTGCGAGGGAGCTCGACGTCGTTCCTGATGGACGCCCCGCCGAGGTCGGCATTGCCGCGGACGCCTCCAGTCGCGCAGCCGGGTGGCTCGCCAGTCGCGCGCTCGGGTCGCGGCCGATGGTCGCGGTGGCACCGGGAGCGGCCCATCAGACGAAGCGCTGGCCGGTCGATTACTGGGAGAGGCTGGTGCAATTGCTGACCGATACGGGATTCGACGTCGCGGTCCTGACCGGCGCCGACTACGCAGCGGCCGGCGCCGCCATCGCGGCGGCGGGAGGATCAAACGCGGCATCGACCGCAGGAGCGCTGGGCCTGCAGGAAACGGCCGCCATCTGCCGGTCGAGCAGCGTGGTCGTCGCGGGCGACACTGGCCTCATGCACCTGGCGACCGCGGTCGGCGCGCCCGTCGTGGCCTTCTTCGGCCCCACGGTGCGGGCCTTCGGTTTCTTCCCCTATCGTGCGCGCACGGCAATCCTGGAGCGTGAACTTGCCTGTCGCCCCTGCAGCGCCCAGGGCGGACCCCGCTGTCCGCTGGGCCACCATCACTGCCTGCGGGAGATCACACCGGACATCGCGCTGGCGGCGATCCGATCGCTTACCGCATGAGCCCCATTGAATCGGAAGACCCGCTGCTCGAGTTGCTGTCGGCCTCGGACCGGGGCCAGCGGCGGGAGGGCCTGTTTGCAGTGTGGCTCACCATGCGGGTGGCACTCGATCACGGACTCACGCCGCCGCTCCCGGAGCGCGCCCAGCGACGCCGGGTCGATGCACTGGAGCGCAGACTGGCCCGGTTGAGCCTTGCGGCGCCCCTGCGGCGCGCGCTGGCCGGAACGCTCGCCCTGTTGCGCGACGGCGGGAGCCGGGAGGCGGCCATGGCGCTGCACCAGCTTGTCGTACCGGTGCGTGAGACGGTGGGGCCGGAAGCCGGGGACGTGATTGCGCGCGCCGCACGGCAGGCGAAGGGAACGGTAAGAGGTGAGAAGTAAGAGGTGAGAAGGGTAAGCGGTGAGCGGTGAGCGGTGAGCGGGAAATTCGGTACGGGGCGAGGCGTGGCCGGCCCCGCGAGGGCGCGAACGCGAGGGGCCGGGTGGGGATGAAGTGGAAGGGCGTCGAGAGCGCCCAAGTGGGGTCGACCACGCCTCGCCCCACGTCAGCAAGTTCCCGACCGCCGTTTTTCCTGCGCGCTCCGGCCGCCCCTGCCGCTCCTGCCGCTCCTGCCGCCTTGCCGCCCTGCTACCTCTTCGGCATGAACCCCGGCGGCGGCGCCATTGGCTTGAACGTCGCGGCCGGCTCGGGTGCCTTGGTGCTGTCGTTCAGCTTCTGCACGGCACCGGTCAGCTGGATATACGTGCCGTTATTGGCCGTGTCGGGCCAGATACGTACCCAGAGCGGCCGTCCCCCCTGCTCCTGGGCATACAGCACCTGGGCATTCTTCTCGGTGGCATCGCTCACCAGTCGCCAGGCCGGGGGCGCGAGCATGCGACGGTAGTAATCGGCCGCCTGCTGGACGGTTCCCGGCGCCAGGATCAGCAGCGCGAGGGCGTCTTCGCTGCCACTCTGTGAGACCATGGAGGCGCCGGGAGGCAGGACGATCTGGCTGAACACGTCGATCGCCTGCGGAATCTTGGGCTGCTTTTTCTCGCAGGCTACCAGCAGCAGGGCCACGGCTGCCAGCGAGAGCAAATGGGGACGTCGCATAGGGCGAGGAGAGTAGCCAGAGCGCCCTCGCTGGTCAACTTCCGCGTTGCTGCAACCTGTGGCCCGGCTTATGTTTCGGCCATTGGGCCGCGCTCCCGACCGGTCCCGTGTTCGACGCTGCAATTCCGACCCGACAGGATCCCCGCGATGGCTGGTCACAGCAAGTGGAAACAGATCAAGCGCAAGAAGGCGGTGACCGACTCGCGTCGGGCCTCCACCTGGACCAAGATCATTCGCGAAATCACCGTGGCGGCGCGCGCCGGCGGCGGCGATCCTGATGGCAATCCGCGGCTCCGGCTGGCCATGGATGGCGCCCGCGCCGTCAACATGCCCAAGGAGAACATCGAGCGCGCCATCAAGAAGGGCACCGGCGAGCTCGAGGGCGTGGATTACCAGGAACTCACGTACGAGGGGTATGGCCCGGGCGGCGCAGCCATCCTGATCGAAGCGACGACCGACAACCCGAACCGGACGGTCGCCGAGATTCGCCACGCGTTCAGCCGCAATCATGGCAACCTGGGCGCGACGGGTTCGGTCGCGTGGATGTTCGACCACAAGGGGCTGATCTACCTGGATGCCGGAAAGTTCGACGAGGAGAAGGCCCTCGAGGCGGCACTCGATGCCGGCGCCGAGGACTTTGCCCGCGAAGGTGAGCAGTATGTGGTGTCCACCAGCACCACCGGCATGCACGCCCTGCTGGAAGCCCTGAAGAAGCGGGGCTTCCCCGCCGAGTCGGCGGAACTGGCCCAGGTGCCGAAGAATACGGTGAAGGTGGAAGGCGCGGATGCCGAGCGCCTGCTCAAGCTCATGGAGGTCGTCGAGGAGCTGGAGGACGTGTCCAAGGTCTTCTCCAACTTCGACATCGACGCGGCCCAGCTCGCGGCCGCCGAGGTCTGAGATCGCCGCGGTGCGCGTTCTCGGCGTCGACCCGGGCACGGCGACGCTGGGCTACGGTGTCGTCGACGCGTCACCACGTGATCCGTTTCGCCTGGTCGAGTGCGGCATCCTTCGCACCCGGGCCGACCAGTCCCTTCCCGCCCGCCTGCGCATCATCCACGATGGCATCGCCGAGCTGATCGCGCGGCACCAGCCCGATTGCGTGGCGGTCGAGACCGCCTTCTATGCGAAGAACGTCCGGACCACTGCCGTGCTCAGCCATGCGCGCGGGGTCATCCTGCTGGCCGCCGAGACCGCGCAGGTCGTGATCGCCGAGTACGCGCCCCGCCTGGTGAAGAAGACCGTCGTGGGCACCGGAAGCGCCCTCAAGCCGCAAGTGGCGTACATGGTCGCGCAGCTGCTGCGCCTTCGGACACCGCCGTCCCCTGCCGACGCGGCCGATGGTGTCGCCATCGCGTTGACGCACCTGCTGCTGCATCACGCGGCGCGGGATCCGCGTATGGGAGCCCGGACCGTGATCGCGCAGCCCCGGGTCCGCGCATGATAGCGCTCGTGACCGGCACCCTCGCGTCGCGCGCCGGCGAGACACTCGTGGTGGCAACCGACGGCGGCGTGGGGTATGAAGTGCATGTGCCCCTTGGTGTGCTCGAACGCCTCCCGGTGCTGGGAACCCGCGTGACCTTTCACACCGAACTGGTGGTGCGGGAGGATGCCTGGTCGCTGTTCGGGTTCGACCGTCCATCCGAGCGCGATGTATTCCAGCGACTGCTGGGCGCCAGCGGCTTCGGTCCGCGCCTGGCACTCGCACTGATCTCGACGCTCGGCGCCGATCGTGCCGTGCGCGCCATCAAGAGCCGCGACCTGGCGATCCTCGGCAGCGTGCCCGGCATCGGCAAGAAGAAGGCGGAGCGACTCGCCCTCGAACTCCAGGACAAGCTCGATGATATCGCGACGTCGGCCCCCGGCATTCCCTCGATCGGTCCGGCGGAGGAAGCCGTGCGCGCGCTGATGGCGCTGGGCTATGCGCCCGCACAGGCGGACAAGGCGGTGCAATCGGCACTGGCCGCCGGCGCCGCGGATGCCGCGGCACTGATCCGCGGCGCACTGCGTGCGCTGGCGCCCTGACCGATGATGAACCGGCTGCGCGACTTCGCTCACTGGCTTTCGCCCTACATCGAGCGATTCGGTTTTGTACGCGGAACCCGCATCGGCCTCGCGATACGCCGCCTCGACTACGCGGGGGTGAGCGGGACGCTGGTTTCGGTGCCGGTGCCCGGTGGGCCAGCCCTCGTGGGACGTGCCCGGACACATGACGGCGCCGTCATCCGGCAGATTTATTTGTGGCGTGAACTCGAGGCCGATTTCCCCGGGGCCGTACGGACGATCGTCGATGCCGGCGCAAATATCGGTGTGTCGGCACGTTACCTCGCACAGCGATTTCCGGGTGCCCGCATCGTCTGCCTCGAGGTGGACCGCGGCAATGTCGAGCTCCTGTCACGCAACGTCGGTAGCGTTCCCGGTGCGCAAGTGCGATCGCAGGCGCTCTGGGGTCGACGCGCGCGCGTGGCGATCGAAAACCCGACGGCGGCAACGGACGGGTACCGCTGCATCGAGCGGGCCGATGGACCCATCGATGCAGTGGGGCTGGCAGACCTGCTTGACGAGCTGGGACTCGAGACGCTCGACCTGCTGAAGCTCGATATCGAGGGAGCCGAACTCGAGGTCTTTACGCGGGAACCGGAGCGTTGGCTGCCCCGTGTCCGCATGATCATGGTGGAGTTGCACGACCGGTATCGCCCCGGCTGCACCCAGGCGATGAATGACATCGTCCGGGCCGGCGGCTATGCACTTTCCCAGTCGGGTGAGTATTTCCTGCTGGCGCGCGCCTGATCACCACTTCCTGAACGCGGAGACGCCCTGAATGCCGGTGGCTGCCGTAACCGCCGAATGGCTGTGTACCCGTTGTGGATCCACCAATCGCAAGCTGGTGGCCGCTGATACGACCCGGACCACCGACCGCTGCGTCACCTGTGGTACCAGGCATGTGCTGGAACCGGGCGAGCGTCCGGTGCGCTGGACCGCACGGGCTTACTCTTCGGCATGACTTCCTCGCGGCTCCAGGTCACCACGCCGGACGCGCTGCCCGATGAGCCGGGTGCGGACGCCGCACTGCGCCCGTCGCGGCTCGACGAGTTCGTCGGCCAGGACCAGGTGCGCTCGTCGCTCCAGATCGCGATCGACGCCGCGAAGCAGCGGGGCGAGACGCTGGATCACACCCTCTTCTTCGGGCCGCCAGGGCTGGGCAAGACGACGCTCGCCATGTTGATGGCGCGCGAAATGGGGGTGCAACTTCGGACCAGTTCCGGCCCGGTCCTCGAGAAGGCCGGCGACCTGGTCGGGCTGCTCACCGGACTTGGCCCCGGTGACATGCTGTTCATCGACGAAATTCATCGCCTCAAGCCGACACTCGAGGAGTTCCTCTATCCGGCGATGGAGGACTACCGCGTCGACGTGCGCATCAGCGATGGACCGAATGCGCAGACCATTCCGATGTCGCTCGAGCGCTTCACGCTCATCGGTGCCACCACCCGATTTGGCCTGATGACCCCGCCCATGCGGGCTCGCTTTGGCATTGTCGAGCGGCTGGGCTTCTACGCGCCGGAAGAGCTGCATCGCATCATCCTGCGGTCGGCATCCATTCTCGGTGTGCCGATCGATGAGGAGGGCGCCGCAGAACTGGCGCGTCGCAGCCGCGGGACGCCCCGGATCGCCAATCGCCTGCTGCGGCGCGTGCGTGACTATGCCCAGGTGAAGGCAGGCGGCCATATCACCGGCACGGTGGCAACCGAGGCGCTCAGCCGCCTCAATGTCGACGAGTTCGGCCTCGATGACATGGATGCGCGCATCCTGATGACCATCATCGAGAAGTTTGGCGGCGGCCCGGTCGGGCTCGGCACCGTGGCGGTCGCGGTCGGCGAGGATGCCGACACGCTGCAGGACGTCTACGAGCCATACCTCATCCAGCAGGGCTTTCTCGAGCGCACGCCGCGCGGCCGCTGCGCGACCGCACTCGCCTACAAGCGGTTCGGCCTCGCCCCCCCGGCCCAGCAGACCACGATCTTTGGCAGCTGACCGCCCGCTCTCGCTCGCTGACTTCGACTACGCCCTCCCACCGGAACTGATCGCGCAGGAGCCGGTGTCCGTGCGGGGTGACAGCCGGCTGCTCGTCATGACTCCATCGTCACCGCCCTTCGAGGATCGCACGTTCACCGATATCGTCGGGCTCCTTTCACCCGGCGACCTGCTGGTCCTCAACTCCACCCGCGTTCGGCATGCCCGGCTGCTCGGAACGCGCCCCTCCGGCGGCGACGCCGAAGTCCTGCTGATTCATCCAGCCACTGACGACGCCTGGGTCGCGATGGGCCGGCCGGGAAGCGCCATGAAGCCTGGAAAGCGCATCACGCTTGCACCGGAGGTATTCGTCGAAACGCTCGAGGTGCTGCCGGACGGGAACCGGCTGGTGCACTTTGTGGGCAGCACGGCCGCCGAGGCCATTGCGCGTTTCGGCCGGCTGCCGCTGCCGCCATACATCGCGCACCCGCCAGGGCCCGATGACGAGGAGCGCTACCAGACCGTCTATGCGCGGCGCGAGGGAAGCGTGGCCGCGCCGACCGCTGGGCTCCACTTCACTGAATCCCTGTTGCGGGACGTTGCTTCGCGTGGGGTGGCCGTCGCTGATCTCGACCTCGAAGTCGGGCCTGGCACCTTCAAGCCCGTCGAAGCGGCAAATCTCGCCGATCATGTGATGCACGCGGAGCGATTCGAGGTTCCCGACACCCTGGCGCAGGCGGTCGCACGCACGCGAGCGTCCGGCGGCAAGGTGTGGGCGGTCGGCACCACCGTGGTGCGCGCCCTCGAGAGTGCGGCCGACGACGGCGGCATCGTCCGCTCCGGGCGCGCCGAGACGGCAATGTTCATCACGCCCGGCTATCACTTCCGCGTCGTCGACCGGCTCATCACCAACTTTCACCTGCCGCGCTCGACGCTGCTGATGCTGGTGGCCGCGTTCGCGGGGCATGCCCGGACGATGGCTGCCTATCGGCATGCGGTCGCCGCGAGCTATCGTTTCTACTCCTACGGCGACGCCATGGTGGTGTTATGACCTATTCCAATCCCTTTGGGGCCGAACCCGGCAGCGGCCAGCGGTATCGCGACGCGGTCATTGCCCTGCTCGGGCAGCGGGAGCCACTCGAGGTGCTGAGCGAGACACGCGGCTGGCTGCAGCAGAAGCTGCGCGGCCTGGATGACGCCCGCCTTCGCCGCCCGGAGGCGCCCGGCAAGTGGTCCGTCATCGAGGTGGTGGCGCACCTCACCGATGCCGAACTCGTGCACGGCGCTCGTACCCGCTACATCGTCGCGGAGCGTGAGCCGCCCCTCACCGGCTACGACCAGGATGGCTGGGCCCTCACATTCGGATACGCCGAGGCCGACCTGGCGGTTACGCTCGCGATGTTCACGGCGATGCGGGAGGCGAACGTGCGCTTGTGGCGTGCGTTTACGCCCGCGCAGCTCGCGCGCATTGGACACCACTCGGAACGCGGCCCGGAAAGCTGCGGCCTCTATCTTCGCCTCGCGGCCGGGCACGACCTCGTTCATCGGCGGCAGATCGACCGTATTCTCGCGCGTGTTTGAATTCACGCTGGAGGGCGCGAGCGGGCTGGCCCGCGCCGGCACGCTGGCGCTGCCGCGTGGACTTGTGCGCACGCCGGCATTCATGCCGGTCGGGACACATGGCGTGGTGCGCGGACTGCACCCGGACGAAGTGCGCCGTACCGGTGCCCAGATCATCCTGGGCAACACCTACCACCTGCATCTCCGTCCCGGCGAGGACACCGTCGCGGCGCTGGGCGGCATCCATCGTTTCATGCACTGGGACCAGCCAATCCTCACCGATTCGGGTGGATTCCAGGTCTTTTCGCTCGAAGGGCTGCGGAAGCTGACGGAGGAAGGCGTCACCTTCGCCAGCCACGTCGATGGCAGCACCCGCCACATCACGCCCGAAAAGGCGACCGAGATTCAGTGGACACTCGGCAGCGACATCGCGATGCAGTTCGATCACGTGGTGCCGGGCCAATCATCGTGGGAACTGGCCGAGGAAGGGATGGAGCGGTCGCTGCGCTGGCTGGAGCGCTGCGCCCGGAGGCATGAGGAACTGGCGGCGTCAGGCCGCCAGGAGGCCATGCCGCCCGGGCGCCCGGGCGCCTTGGCGCCAGCACAAGCGCTGTGGCCCATCATTCAGGGCGGCACCCATGCCGACCTCCGGCAGCGTTCACTCGAGGGCATCCTCGCGCGGGGCAACTGGAGCGGGATCGCCATCGGCGGGCTTTCCGTGGGTGAGGAAAAGCCGGTCATGCACCGGGTGCTCGATGACCTCGCGGCGATCCTGCCGCCCGCCGTGCCACATTATCTTATGGGCGTCGGATTTCCGGCCGATCTGCTCGAGGGAATCGCACGCGGGGTCGACCTGTTCGACTGCGTTGCGGCGACACGCAATGGCCGGCATGGGACGGCCTGGACCGCCTCGGGCCGGTTCAACGTGCGCGGCGCGAAGAATCGCACCAGCGATGGACCGCTGGATCCCGAGTGCGACTGCGAGACCTGCGCGACCTTTTCGCGCGGTTACCTGCGGCACCTGTTCGTCGTGGAGGAGATGCTCGGGCTGCGACTGGTGTCGATTCACAACGTCCGTTTCCTGGTGCGATTGGGCGAGCAGGCCCGGCGCCGGATCCTGGACGGTACGTTCGATGCTTGGCGCCGCGACTGGCTCGCGCGCCACAACGGCAATGGAGAAGCTGCGTGACAACTGCCCTGATCTCGATGTTGCAGGCCCCCGCCTCGGGAACCCCGTTCGGGCTGCCGATCCTCCTGATTCAGGTGGTCGCGATCGGCCTGGTCTTCTGGTTCCTCATCCTGCGCCCCCAGGGTCAGGCGCGGAAAAAGCAGGCTGAACTGCTGTCGGCGCTCAAGAAGGGCGACGAAGTGATGACGGTGGGTGGCATCATGGGCACCGTGAAGGACATCAAGGAGGCGAAGAGCGGTGGGGAAATCCGGGTCACGATCGAGACCGGCACCTCCACCGTGATCGTCGAGCGGTCGCGCATCATTCGCGTGGGCAATGAGTCCGCGCCGGGAACCGCCGCACCGGCATGAGCCTGCTCCCGCTCCACCTGCTCGGGTCGCCGGTGCTGCGACAGCAGAGCGCGGCCGTCGAGCGTGTCGACGACGAGACGCGTCGATTCATCGACGACATGTTCGAGACCATGGCGGCGGCCAAGGGCGTGGGGCTGGCGGCGAACCAGGTCGGTGTCGCCCGACGCGTGGCCGTCATCGACGCCGAGGGACAGCGCTTCGCCATGGTGAATCCGCGAATCGTGTCGACCGAGGGCCGCGAGACATCCGAAGAAGGCTGCCTTTCCATACCGGACGTCTTCGGCGACGTGACCCGTCCCGCGCAGGTCATTCTCGAGGCCCTTGACCGGGACGGGAAGGCATTCCGCCTCGAGGCCAGCGGGCTTGTTGCCCGCGCCATCCAGCATGAAATCGACCACCTCGATGGGATCCTGTTCCTCGATCACCTGGGCCCGTTGCGCCGCGCAATGCTGCTCAAGCGCTTCCGCAAGGAGCACGCAGGTGAGGGCTACGTGAAGGAGGTCAGTGACGTGGAGCCCGAGGCCGCGCGGGGGAGCTGATCCCGCGATGCGCATCGCCTTCTTCGGCACACCGCACTTCGCTGTCCCGTCACTGCAGGCGCTGCTCGGCGCAGGTCATGACGTGTGCGTCGCGATCACGCAGCCGGATCGTCCGCAGGGCCGCTCTCGCAGCACCCTGATTCCCCCGCCAGTAAAGCTTGCCGCGGCAGGCGCCGGCATTCCGGTACTGCAACCTGAGAAGCCGCTGGGAGGGGAATTCACCGCCGCACTCGCGGCACTCGGCGCCGACCTCGCCGTCGTGGCGGCCTACGGTCACCTGCTCCGCCCGGCCGTGCTCGCCATACCGCGGCTGGGTATGGTGAACGTGCATGCCTCGCTCCTTCCGCGGTGGCGCGGTGCGGCGCCGATCCAGTGGGCCATCCGCAGTGGAGACCAGGCGACCGGCGTCACGATCATGCAGATGGAGGCGGGGCTCGACAGCGGACCATCGTGGCACGCGCTGAGTATCCCAATTGCGCCGGATGACACGGCCGGGACCCTGACCGACCGGCTGAGCCACCTGGGCGCAATCGCCCTGCTCGATGCACTTCCGCGAATCGCCAGCGGCGCAACGCGGCCCAGGCCACAGGACCCCGCGCTCGTGACCCTGGCACCCAAGGTCGATCGGGCCGGCGCACGCATCGACTGGAGTGCCACGGCGGAACACGTTGCGGCGCACATCCGGGCCTTCGACCCGGGGCCCGGAGCGTGGACGCTTCTCGGAGGGACGGAAATGAAGCTGTTCGGCGCGACCGCGGCTGATGTCGTCTCCGCGGAGACACCGGGCACCGTGCTGCGACAGGGCGATGCACTCGTCGTCGCGGCGGGACGTGGCACAGTGGCAGTGCGTGAGGTACAGGTGTCCGGAAGGAAGCGGCAAGCTGCGGCGGAATGGAGTCATGGCAGCAATGCGGCCATCGGGGAACGATTCGCCTGAGCATTCCTCGTGTCCATGCCGTCACCGATGCCCACGTTCTCGCACGGGGTGATTTCCTGGAGCAGGCGCGCCGGGTGGCGATGCTGGGCGCAGGCGTGGCGATTCACCTGCGCGACCGTTCTGCTGGTGGGCGGTTGTTGAGCGATCTCGCGTTTGCGCTGCGAGACGCGATGGCGGATACCGGCGCGGCACTCATCATCAACGCTCGTCCGGACATCGCGCGGGCAGTCGGTGCTGCCGGCGTCCAGCTCGGAAGTGGAGACCTCGCCGTCCCGGATGCGCGCCGGGTGTTTGCCGGTGGCTGGATCGGCTGCTCCGTGCACAACCTGACCGAGGCGCGTGCGGCGACCGACGACCATGCCGATTTCCTGATCGCCGGCATGATATTCCAGAGTGCGACGCACCCCGCCCGGCAGGCGCGCGGGCTGGATTTCGTGTCCGAGGCGGGCTTGTTCGGTTCGCCGGTGATCGCGATCGGCGGCGTCACCCTCGATCGCGTGGCAGGCCTGCGTGATGCCGGGGCGCACGGGGTTGCCGTCATCAGCGCAATCTGGGATGCGCCCGATCCGGCGATCGCCGCGGGGCAGATGCTGCAAGCATGGGATGCAACATGAAAAGTGTTACCATCACGCTCAACGGAGATGCACGCGACATTCCGGCGGGACTCGACCTGCCGGCGCTGCTCGCCCACCTGGGTTTGCAGCCGGAGACGGTCGTGGTGGAGCACAACCGGCGGATCGTGCGCCGGAATGAGCTGGCCGGCGTCCCGGTGGGAGCGGGGGACGTGGTGGAGATCGTGCACTTCGTCGGTGGCGGCTGAAAGGCAGTTGGCAGTTCCAGGAGGAAGGCAAATGCAGATCGAAACCGAAATCGAAACCGCGCATCGTGCGGATACCGACTTCACCATCGCTGGCCGCACGTTCCGCTCGCGGCTCATGGTCGGCACTGGCAAGTATCGCAGCAACGCCGAGATGGTCGCCGCGATCGAGGCATCGGGCGCGGAGGTGGTCACCGTCGCAGTGCGCCGGGTGGATCTCGATCGCCGCAAGGAGGAAGGCGTCCTCTTTCACCTCGCGACCGACCGCTACTTCCTGCTCGCGAACACGGCGGGCTGTTACAGTGCCGATGAGGCCATACGATATGCGCGCCTCGGTCGCGAGGCCGGGTTCAACGACTTCGTCAAGCTGGAGGTAATCGGCGATCGCGAGACGCTGCTGCCCGATGCAGATGGATTGCTCGAGGCGTCACGCGTGCTGGTCCGGGAGGGCTTCAAGGTCCTTGCCTATACCAACGACGACCTCATCACGGCGCTGCGCCTCGAGGATGCGGGGTGCGCCGCCGTGATGCCTCTCGCCTCGCCTATCGGCAGCGGCCTCGGCCTGCTCAATCCGTACAGCATCCGCACCATCAAGCGACGCCTGTCGGTGCCCGTCATCGTGGACGCGGGCGTCGGTACGGCCTCCGATGCCTGCCTCACCATGGAGCAGGGTGTGGACGGCATCCTCATGAACACGGCGCTGGCCGAGGCGCAGGACCCGGTGCGCATGGCGCACGCGATGCGAGGCGCCGTCGACGCAGGGCGCGCAGCCTTCCTGGCCGGTCGCATGCCGCGGCGCGAGGTCGCGATCCCCTCCTCTCCGGAGCACGGGAAGCTGGACAAGTGACCGCCGGCGGGGCGCGCCAGGCCGCGCTGCAGGTACTCCTCGCGGTGCGACAGGGCGAGGCATTCGACCGCGCGCTCGACGAGGCGCTTGGCTCGCTTTCCGATGCCGACCGCCGGTTGACGCATGAACTGGCCGCCGGCGTACTGCGGCGTCAGGCCGAGCTCGACGCACGCCTGATCCCGCTGGTACGTCACGGGTGGGGCAATGTCGAGCCCAGTCTCCGCGACGTGCTGCGCATCGGCGCCTACCAGCTGACCGCCCTTGACCGGGTGCCGACCCACGCCGCTGTGTCTACGTCGGTCGACCTGGCCCGCAGTCGCGGTGGCAACAAGGCCGCCGGCTTCGTCAACGCGCTCCTGCGCAAGCTCGGTGGCCGCAGCGCTGCCCCCTCACTGGCGCTCGACCCTGCAGCGCACTTCGCGGCACTCTACTCCCATCCTGACTGGCTCGTCGCGCGCTGGCTGGATCGATACGGCCAGGATGACACGGTGGCACTCATGGAGTGGAACAACTCGCCCCCTGCGCTGGTGCTGCAGGCAGCGAGGGAGGATCCGCGGCAGCTGGAAACGCGGTGGCGAGCCGCCGGAATCACGCCGGAACCGGTGGCGTTCGGCACCGGCTGGATGAGTCCGGCGCGGCGGCCGACCGACGTTCCCGGCTATGCGGAAGGCGCGTTCGTCGTTCAGGATCCTGCCCATGCACTGGTGGCACGATTCGCCGGAGCGGAACCCGGAATGACGGTGTTCGACGCGTGCGCCGCGCCCGGCGGAAAATCAATTGCGCTGGGCCGGCGCGCGGCGGTGGTGGTGAGTGCGGACCAGAAGCGCGACCGGGTTGTCCGGCTGGCGCAGAACCTCGAGCGGGCCGGCAGTGGCCGCGAGCATGCCGTGATCGCGGACGCGATGCACCCGTGCATTGCATCGGCCGATATCGTGCTGCTCGATGCCCCCTGTCTCGGGACCGGCACCTTTGCCCGCCACCCCGATGCCCGGCTGCGGGTTACGCCGGAGGCGCTGGCGCGACTGGCCCGCCAGCAGGCTGCGCTTCTCGATGCGCTGAGCAACGTCGTCCGGCCGGGCGGCTGGTTAGTTTATGCGACATGCTCTCTCGAGCCCGAAGAGAACGAGAACCAGGTCGACGCGCTGCTGGCGCGCGACGCCCGCTTCGAACGAGACCCCGGACCCGCCGTGCCTGCTGAACTCCGTACCCCCAGTGGCGACCTGCAGCTTCTCCCCTTCCGGCATGGCACCGATGGCGCTTTTGCGGCGCGGCTCAGGCGGCGCGCGTGAAGTTTCGTCGCCACCTGAAGCCGGGATTCAAGCTGAAGCTGCCATCCTTCCCCGGCCGCAGCATCGCGCGCGACCTGGGACTGTTGTTGCTGATCTTCGTGGTGGGATTCGGCATCGCCTTCATCGTATTGTCGCCGGGACCGCTCCTCGTCACCGATCACGCCACGCCCGATGTCGTCGGGATGCCGGGCGACCAGGCGGCAACCGTGCTGCAGCAGGCGGGGTTCCGGATGAAGCGGGGCGATTCACGGCAGCATCCGCTCTACACGGAGGGCCAGGTTATCTGGCAGGATCCTGCCGCCGGCACCGTGCTGCCCGAGGGCACGTCGGTGACGCTGACGCTGAGCGACGGGATCGCGCCTTACGTGGTGCCGGATGTGGCGCACCTGCCCCTGGAGCTTGCCGCACGCGTGCTCGAAGCCGGCGGCTTCCGGATGAGCAAGGTGGACACCGCCATGTCGGCTGAGCCGCAGGGACTGGTCGTCGAGGTACGGCCCGGCATCGGCACCGTGCAACCTGCTGGAACGAGCGTGCAGCTCGTGGTCAGCGCACATCGGGCAGCACCGGCACCCCTCAGCGAGGAGAGACGATGATCGTCCGCATCGCGCCGAGCATCCTGTCGACCGACCTGGGTCGATTGACCGAACAGGTGCGCCAGGCCGAAGAAGGTGGCGCGGAATGGATGCATGTGGATGTCATGGACGGGCAGTTCGTACCCAACCTGACATTCGGCGCACCGCTCATCGCCGCGCTCAGGAAAATCACGACGCATCCGCTGGACGTGCACCTCATGGTGGAGCGTCCGGAGCGCTACATCCGCGAGTACGCGGAGCTCGGCGTCTCCGTCTTCACCTTTCACCCGGAAGCCACGCACCACGTGCAGCGCCACCTCGTCAGCATCCGCGAGCGCGGCATGATGGCCGGGCTCGCGCTCAATCCCGGCACGCCCATCGACCATGTTGCGGAGGTGGTCGGCGACCTCGACCTGGTGCTGGTGATGAGCGTGAACCCGGGCTTCGGGGGCCAGTCCTATATTCCCGCGTCCACGGCCAAGATTCGCCGGGTCCGCGAGCTCCTGGATGTCCGTCGCTCTCCCGCCGCGCTCGAGGTGGATGGCGGCATCACCGTCGATACGATCCGGGCGGTGTGGGAGGCCGGTGCCGATACCTTTGTGGCCGGCACCGCGGTGTTCGGCAAGCCGGACCCGGCAGCCGCGGTCCGCGCCCTCAAGGCGCAGTGCACGATCCGGGTCTGATGCATTATCGGGAAATGGAACGGAGCGAATGAATCGTCAGTGGATGGCGGTGCTTGGTGTGGTGGCGGCGCTCGCTGGCGGGCGCGTACGCCGCTCGTGCGCTTCGGCCCCGAAAACACCGGCGTGGAGATCGGCAAGAAGGCCCCCGACTACCGCGTGCTCGACCTCGCCTCGGGCGACTCGGTCTCGCTCCGCGCACTGGCCAAGGGCAACGTCGCGCTGGTGAACATCTGGGCCACGTGGTGCGAGCCGTGCAAGGAAGAGATGCCGGCGATGCAGAAGGCCTATGCCGGCCTCACCGGCAAGGGATTCCGCATCCTGGCCGTCAGCATCGACCCGGGCGATGGCGAGAACGTCCGCAAGTTTGCCGATGCGATGGGAATCACCTTCGACATCCTGCAGGACAGGAGCGGCAACATCCAGCAGCTCTACCAGACGACCGGCGTGCCCGAGAGCTTCCTGCTCGACCGGGACGGCACCATCGTCAAGCGCGTCATTGGCGCACATGACTGGGCCTCCGAGGCAAACCGGAAACTGATCGATCGCTACCTCCATTAAGCACATCCTCGGCATCGAGACTTCGTGTGACGAGACATCGGCCGCCGTTGTCGGGGCTGACGGCGACAAGCGCGTGCTCGAAAGCCTCGTCATCCTGTCGCAGGACGTGCACGCCATCTTCGGTGGCGTCGTTCCCGAGCTCGCCAGCCGCGCCCATGTACAGGCGATCGCACCGGTGGTGAACCGGGCCCTGGCGGATGCCGGGCTTTCGATGCGGGACCTCGACGGCATCGCGGTGACCTCGGCACCGGGACTGGTAGGCGCACTCCTCGTCGGCGTGATGTATGGCAAGACGCTGGCCTGGAGCCTCGACCTGCCCCTCATCGGCGTGCATCACCTCGAGGGACACCTGTTCGCCGCCACGCTCGAGGATCCGTCGATTGCACCGCCCTTCGTGGCCTTGCTGGTGAGCGGTGGCCATACGATGCTGCTCGATGTGCCAGCATGGGGCGACTACCGGCTCATGGGACAGACCATCGATGATGCAGCGGGCGAAGCGTTCGACAAGGCGGCAAAGTTGCTGGGACTCGGGTATCCGGGTGGTCCCCATGTCGAGCGGCTGGCCCGAGAGGGTCGCGCGGACCGGTTCCGCCTGCCGCGCCCAATGCTGAAGGAACTCGATCGTGGCGGCCCGAGGCAGTATGCCTTCTCGTTCAGTGGCCTCAAGACTGCGGTGCTGCGCGCGGTGCAGCAGAGCGACGACGTGGCCCGCGACCGGGCCGACCTGGCTCGTGCGTTCCAGGACGCCGCCATCGACGTGCTGGTAGAGAAGACCGCGCATGCCGTGGACCGGCTTGGCTATGACACCGTGGTGATCGGGGGAGGCGTGGCCTGCAACAGGATGCTCGGGGATCGCATGCGTGCGCGCGTCGCCCCGGTGCGCGTGGGAATCGCTTCGCCGCGACTCAACACCGATAACGCCGCCATGATCGCCGCCGCCGGTGCCTGGCGCCTGGCGCGGGGCGAACGGAGTGGCTGGGACCTCGAACCACGCGACGCGCAGCCGCTTCCCGGCCTGGCGCTGGCCGGCACGACAGGGAGCCCGGCGTGACCATCTACCCGTTTGTCATCGACCTGCACTTCCTGTCCATCACCGGCTTCGGGCTGATGATGATGTTCGCGTTCATCGTGGCGGGATGGATCATGCGCCTCGACCTGGAGCAGCGCGGGCTCAACCCCCGCTTCTCCGGCGACATCATCGTGGCCGGCGTCATCGGTGGCATTGTCGGCGCCAAGCTCTGGTACGTGGTGCTGACGCGGGATCCCGCGGCGCTCTTCACGCGAGGCGGCCTCGTCTGGTACGGCGGATTCATCGGTGGGGTTATTGCGGTCCTTATCACTGGAATGCGCCACCGGGTTCCGGCGCGCTGGACCATGCAGGTCGTGGCGCCCGCGCTCGCGGCGGCCTATGCCGTGGGACGGGTCGGCTGCCTTCTGGTGGGCGACGACTACGGCGGCCCGAGTACCCTGCCCTGGGCGATGAAGTTTCCGGAGGGACTGCCGCCCTCGACCGTTGAAGAACTGCAGCGGTTCGGCGTCCAGGTGCCGGCGGGACTCCCGCCCGGGACCGTGCTCGCGGTGCACCCGACCCAGATCTACGAGACGGTCATCATGCTCGCCGTCTTCGCCTTCCTCTGGTCCCGGCGGCGCACGAGTGGCGGCACCGGTGCGATATTCGGGTTGTACCTGATGTTCGCGGGCGCCGAGCGATTCCTGGTCGAGATCCTCCGTGCCAAGGACGACCGCTTCCTGGCCGGCTTTACCATCGCGCAGCTGACCAGCGTATTGGTGGTGCTGGCGGGAGCGGTGATCTACGCGAAATTGAAGAATGCCCCAGACGCCGAGCCGGGGACCTACCTCGCGCTCAACCGGGACATGCAACCAGCGACAACCAAATGACCGAACACGAAAAACCAGCCGGAGCCGGCATCGTCGAGCGCTTCCGCAACCAGCACGTGGCCATCCGATGGGGCGCCGTCGCCCTGGTCGCCATGATTGTCTGGCTGCTGCTGACCGCGATCTAGGCCAGCTTGCGGAGCAGCGCGATCTGCCCCGCGTGATACAGGTTGTGCTGCACCGCACCGTGGAGCATCACGTAGTAGGTGGTCCCGGTGCCCAGCGCACGATCACGCTGAGGTCCGATGTACTCTTCGAGCCGCTTCTCGTCGAAGCCGCGGATGCGAGCGGCCAGCTCAGCGACCGCAACACCGAGCGCGGCCCGGACTGACACCCACCGCTCCTCGACCACCTCTCCGGTGTCGGGCCAGTCGCCACCCGCCGGCTCGGCCGGCGCGCTGCCGTCAAGGCGACGTTCCACTTCGCGAAGCCAGCCGGTAACGTGCCGCACCAGTTCCCAGATCGAGTGAGCCTCGCTCACGTGATGCGTGGCCGCCTGCCTCGCTGTCAGGCCATCCGTAAGTTCACTGAGCCCCGGCCCGTGCCACGCATCACCCTTCCAGGTGACCTCGAGCTGCTGCGCTATTCGCTCCGTCTCGCTCATCAATCCTCCCGTTCCGCGCCGGCCGCCCGAAGGAAGCGGCGCGCAAGCTGGTCCAGCCGGTCGTCACCCCTGTCCGCTGCCTCGTCCACCAGCTGGTTCATTTCCGCCACCAGCGCGGGGTCACCCCAGAAATAGCCCGTTGCCGACTCGGCGGACGCAGTATCACCCGCGTTCGCCGCCGCGAGCAGCACGCGCGCCGCCGCCAGCGGGTACGATGGATCCTCCCGTGACGGCAGGGTGTACACCGGCACAGGTCCATCGGGACCATCTTCCTTCACGAACGCACGCGACACGCGACTCTCCTCCGATGACCCGCAAGTTACCACAGGATGGAGTACATGGAACTGCCGTGCGGCTTGACGATCGCCGTCCCGGGCACGAGTCTCCAGCAGCAGCACCTCCAGACTATCGCAACAGCTCAAATGGAACAGCGGGGCAAGGGCCGCCGCGGTAGTTGGCTCGCCGCCTTCATCCGTATCCCTGCGATCGATGTTGTTGGCGTACGCAGCCCCAGCAATGCAGATTGACTTACCCGAATGAGACATGAACCCCTCGTCAGCCCCCCTATCGCCCAACGAGCATTGCCGCGCTCCTTTCCCTCGACACTTTCGCTGGGTGTTGGATTGGGTGGCATCACCTTGGTCGCCGGCTTGGCGCGTTACCGCTCTTTTCAGGACCATCGCCTGCTCGGAAGGTGGTCGCCCGCATTCGCGGTCTCGCTGACAGTATTGCTGTTGGCTTGTCTGGTCTCCCTGGGCATTTCCTGGGTGCATCGAGGTGACCGCGCGGCGCGAAAGGAATGGAGGCACTGGTTCGGCGCGGGCTCGTTCCTGATTGGACTTGGCTACCTCGTCGGCACGGTGAGTGGCGATGAGCCTGGCAGGTTACTGACGGCTGCACTTTTCACCACTTCGTCACCGCTGGCAGCATTTCTGGGATGGCTGGGTGGAGGCGCAATCATTGCCGCAATCCTGGGCGCCCTTCTGCCGCACCTGAAGGGTCAGGTGGCAAGAAGCATCGCCAGCGTTGTCTTTGGCCTGCTCGCGTTCCTGTGGCTCGCGGAAGGTGCAGCGCGACTGGCCACATTCTTGTGGCCAGAGACCCAGGGTTATCCCACAATTTCCCAGCAGATCTGGCTCAATCGCCACGTACACCGGAACTCGCTTGGCTTTAGAGGCCCTGAGCCTGCAGGCATGGGGGCACGCCCCAACACGCACAAAGTGGCACTGATCGGCGATTCATTCGCCTTGGGGCTGGGCGTGCCCGAGGAGAGCGGCCGATTGGGAGAGATTCTGGCGACGGAACTGCCCGCGGCCTGCCGTGCTGGCGAGTGGGACGCACTCAATTTTGCACAGCTCGGTACCAATACTCTCGATCATGCAGCATTTGTCCGGACGGCCCTGAAGTATCACCCGGATTTGATGATCCTTGAGTATGTCTTCAACGACATCGACTACCTCGCCCCGACCTATACACACGAAGGACCAGTTGATGCAGCACCCACTCTTCGCGAACGTGTTGCACCACGTCGTCTGCTCTTTCACAACTCATTCTTGTTTCAGCAACTTTTCGTCCGCTGGCTGGCAGTGACCTATCAAGGAGGTGTTGAGCGGCCTGCCATCGACCCCTACATGGTGGACAGTTTATTGAGCTTGCACCTCAAGGATGTACGGATGCTGTCCGACGAGGCAACAGCGGCCGGCGTGCCTTTCGTCGTCATTCCAGTCGAGCTGGGCACCCTCGTCGACAGTGCGGTGCAGCGGCGGTACGATCGTGTGGTGAATGCCATGCAGACGGCGGGAATTCATGCCCTGAGCCAGGATTCCGTTCTCAAGGGCATGACCGCTTCCTCGCTGTTCGTAAACCGGCTTGATGCCCATCCGAACGCAAGGGCAAATCAATTGCTGGCCTCTGGACTGGCGCCATCACTTTGCCAGTTCCTGGGCCAATCCTTGGGGATACCAGCGGTGCGCTGAGCCGAGACACAATCGCAATGATCGAACCGGGTGCAGCACCAGGCGGCGCCAATTGGAGCGCGACGTTGTGGCGGAGGAGCCTCTGGCTCGTCCTGTCGCTCGCGGCACTGGCGCTGATCGTCGTGCCCCTGATCCAGGAATTGCCGCTGGGCCAGACGACGCGGACGAGCTTGCTGGCATGGCTGATGGTCGGCGTCGCCTTCTACTGGCTGTATGCCGGCTTTGGCACCCGGCCGCTTCTGTTGTTGCAGTTGCTGCTCTTCTCCACCGCCGCGGCGCTGCTCACCGCCAAGCTGCTGCTGGTCGGCATCGGCATCAACCGGTCTGGGTCTGCTGCGCCGGGTTGCCAGGATCCTGATCATGATGGGCGCGGCCACGGCGGCGTTCAACCTGCTTTCGATGCTCTGGGCCATCGTGCGGCGTGCACCCCCGCCGGACAGCGCGCGAGGCTAGCATTGCTGCCCTGCACACGCCTAATTGCGAATCCAACACATGACGAGGGGATACTCCAATGAGTGACCGCAAGATCATCGCGGTGGTTGGTGCGACGGGCGCGCAGGGCGGCGGACTGGTACAGGCCATCCTCGAGGACCAGTAACGGGTCCTTTGCGGCGCGCGCCATTACCCGGAAGGTGGACGGCGACAAGGCGAAGGCGCTTGCCGCGGCCGGCGCCACGGTGGTGGCCGGCGATGCCGATGACGAGAAGAGCCTCGAGGGCGCGTTCCGCGGCGCCTACGGCGCCTTCCTGGTGACGAACTTCTGGGAGCACATGTCGCCTGAGCGCGAACTGCAGCAGGCGACCAACATGGCCCGGGCGGCCAAGGCCGCCGGGGTGCAGCATGTCATCTGGTCGACGCTGGAGGATACGCGCCGCTGGGTACCCCTGCATGACGATCGCATGCCGACCCTGCAGGGCAAGTACAAGGTTCCCCATTTCGATGCGAAGGGCGAGGCCGACGAAGTATTCCGGAAGCTGGGCGTTCCCACCACCTTCCTGCTCACCTCGTTCTACTGGGACAACCTGGTCTACTTCGGGATGGGACCCAAGAAGGGCGCTGACGGCAAGCTGTCCTTCGTGCTCCCCATGGGCGACCGGAAGCTTCCCGCGATCGCCGCGGCAGACATCGGTGCGGCCGCGTACGGGATCTTCAAGGCCGGCAAGGAATACATCGGCAAGACGGTGGGGATCGCGGGTGAGCATCTGACCGGCGCAGAGATGGCAGCGGCCATGACCGATGCGCTGGGACAGCCGGTGGTGCACCACTCCGTGCCATGGGAGGTCTATCGCGGCTTCGGCTTTCCCGGCGCGGACGATCTGGGCAACATGTTTCACGTCAACCACGACTTCGCCAAGGAGTTTGCCGCGCCACGGGACACGGCACACTCGCGCAAGCTCCACCCGGCGATGCAGACCTTCAGGCAGTGGCTGGCGAAGCACAAGCACAAGATCCCACTCGAGTAGTCGCCGGCCGGCAATGGCGCCCCACTGTACGATCCGGTAAACTGGGGCATGGCACGTCTCGTGTGGCTCCTCCTGATGGCCGCCATTGTCGGCGGACTCCTCGTTCGGCGCTTCGTTCCTCGCGGCGATCTATGGCGCGGGCACCGTACTCGGTGCCCCGCCACCCGACATGGGGCAGCGGAGCGTCACGTTCCTCTGGGATGGCATGCCCAAGCGGCGCGATCACCCCAGGGCGTGGCGCTTCGCCTTCAGCGGAACGCACATTCCTGGTGCGCCAAGCGTCACGATGTACTTCTCGCCCGTCGGCAAAGTGCTCGAAGTCGATCCCTCCGACCTGCCGGATCGCATCAAGGCGTTCCACAACACCGGCTACTGAGCCACCGTGCCACGCCTTATCGACGTCAGTCACACCGTCGAGCATGGCATGGTGACGTACAAGGGTCTGCCCGCACCAATCATCTGTGACTACCTGAGCCGCGCGGATTCCCGCGCGCGCTACGCTGCGGGCACCGAGTTCCAGATCGGCAGGATCGACATGGTGGCCAACACCGGCACCTACATCGACAGTCCCTTCCATCGCTACCCCGATGGCAAGGACCTCGCCGCGTTGCCATTGACGTCGCTGGCCAACCTCGAGTGCGTCGTCGTCCGCATCGGGCCGCGGGTAGAACGTGCCGTCGACCGGCTTGGGCTCCACGAAGATGCCGTGCGGGGCCGGGCCGTCCTGGTGGAAACCGGATGGGACCGGCACTGGCGCACCGACCAGTATTTCGAGGCGCACCCGTATCTCACGGGTGAGCTGGCGGAATGGCTGGTCGGCGCGGGCGCCGTGCTGGTTGGTATCGACTCTCACAACATCGACTGCACCGACACCGGCGAGCGGCCGGTTCACTCCACGCTGCTCGGCCACGACATTCCCATCGTCGAGCACATGTGCGGTCTTGCGGCACTTCCGGAGCGCGGCGCGCGCTTCTTCGCGGTCCCCGTCAAGGTGAAGGGCTTCGGGACCTTTCCGGTCCGCGCATTCGCGATTGCGTGAGTGAGTGTGAGTCCAGTGGTGGGGTCGTCCCCTCTCGACCACACGGCTGCAGCTGGAAATACCTCCGCAATGCCGGGGCTTCGTTCTCCGTACCGCCGCAGACGGTGGTCTCGAGGGGACCACCTACCACACGACTCACGACTCACGACTCACAACTCGCGACTCCGTCTCCCGTCTCCCGTCTCCCGTCTCCCGTCTCCGTCTCCCGATTGTGCTATCTTTCCCAATGGTTCTCTTCGTGCTGTTCCAGCTTGCTACTGCCGATACTACAAGCTCAGTCCGTGACATAACGGTTGCCCCCGGCGAGACGATCCGCACCACCACGATCGGCCAGGGCAGCGAGTCCGTCATCTTCATTGCGGCAATCTTCGGCGGCGCATTTGGCTATCGCCACCTCACCGAGCCGATTGCCGCACTTGGTTTTCGCTGCATTGTGGTCGAGCCGCTGGGCTTCGGCTTCTCGTCCCATCCCTCCAAGGCCGACTACTCCTTCACGGCCCAGACAGACCGCATCAACCAGGTCATGGACACGCTGGGTGCGACGCATGCCATCGTGGTCGCACAGTCGACCGCAGCCTCAATGGCATTCCGCCTCGCCCTGCGACATCCGGAGATGGTGCGCGGCATTCTTTCCATCAGCGGCGGTCCGGCCGAGACTCCGGCGACGCCGGGCCTCAAGCGCTCGCTCCGCTACGGCGGGTTCCTCACCAAGCTCTTCGTGACCAGGGGCGTGCTGCACGGGAAGGTGCGCTCTGACATGATCGCGAACTCTGGCGATACGACATGGGTCTCGGAATACGTGGTGGATGAGTACACGGCGGGCCAGTCCGCCGACGTCGATGGCACGATCGACGCTCTCCGCCGCATGTCGAAGACCGACGAGCCCGAGTCTCTCAGCTCGCGACTGCACGAAACCCGGGTACCCGTGCGACTGCTGGTGGGGACGGCGCCGCACAAGAGCTCGGTGAAGGAAGACGAGATCGCGCTCATGACGAGCCAGATTCCCGACTTCCAGGTCGAGCTCGTCGCGGGCGCCGGCCAGTACATTCACGAGGAGCAGCCGGCGGTGGTGCTGGCTGCGTTCAACAAGCTCGCGCTGACGACCGCCGCGTTGCGCTGACGCTCATCGCTAGCGCACTTCCCTGCTGTTGTTGCTCCGATCGGTATCCGGCAGCAGGTAGGCCGGATCCACTTCGGCCTTCACGACCTTCTTCCCGTTGCTGACGCGATAGGTGAACACCGGGCCAAGGTTCCATGCGGCCACCGGCAGCTTCACCATTTCACTCGTTCCATCCGCATAGGTGAGCTGCAGCAGTATCGGGAGCTGCATTGCACCCCGGTTCCGGAGGACGACCTCGGCTCCCTTGTCCGTGTTGTCGATGGATTCCACGGCAACATCCGGGCGCGCCGTGCTGTAGATCCAGTCGGCCCAGAACCAGTCGAGCTCGACACCGGTGTCGTCCCGCATGATGCGGAAGAAGTCAGCCGGTGTCGGGTGCTTGAAGCTCCAGGTGCGGAGATAGTCGCGAAACGCGGGGTCGAACACGTCGGGACCGAGGACGTAGTAGCGCAGGGTCTGCATCATCAGCGCCGGCTTCTGGTAGCCGGTCCAGAAGAGGTTCCGGCTCTCCACCGGCCGCGTGATCATCGGCTGCTCCTGGCCGGCGATCGCATTGTCCCGGTACAGGTGCAGCGGGTGTACCTCGATCGAGTCGCCGTACGGCGTTCCCGCGAAATACTTCGCGGCATTCGCCAGGTCGATGAAGGTGTTGAACCCCTCGTCCATCCACGGATACAGCCGTTCGTTGGGTCCCACGATCATGGGCGACCACTGGTGCCCGATCTCATGGGCCACCACCCACTGCAGCTCCTCCCGGTTGGGGGCCGCCGGATCGAACGTGATCATCGGGTATTCCATTCCCTCGATGGGTCCCTCGACACTCGTCATCTGGGGATAGGGATAGCGCAGCCACTGTTCGCTGAAGTACTTCACCGCCTCGCGTGCCATCTTGTTCGCCTCGGGCCAGCGTGAGGCGCTTGCGCGGTAGTACGTGTTGATCGTGATGCCGTCGTAGTTGCTGGCGTCCCAGCGGAAGTTGGGCGCGGCGGCGAACGCGAAGTCGCGCACCGAGTCGGCACTGAAGCGCCAGGTCTGGGTGCCGACGGTCTCCGGCCGGGTGGCACCGGTACCGACCTCGTCGCCAATGATGGCGACCGGCGTGGCACTGGTCCGCGCCTGCGCCAGCCGCTCGCGCTGCGCCGGCGTCAGCACCTCATCGGGGTTGCGCAGCACGCCGGTAGCGGCCACCACGTAGTCGAATGGCACGGTGACCGTGACATCGAACCGCCCGTACTCGAGGTAGAACTCGCCGCCGCCGATATATGGATCGGCATTCCAGCCCTTCACGTCGTCATAGACCGCCATCCGGGGATACCACTGCCCGAGCTCGTACAGGGCACCGTCGTGACCCATCCGGCCGGCACCATAGGGCGGCACCCGGAAGTGCCAGGCGATCTCAATCGTGAGTGTCGCGCCCGATGGAAGGGGGCGGGCCAGGTCCACCCGCATGGTGGTTCCGGTGACGAGATACTTCGCGTCGGCACCGCCCACCTTCACCGATTCGAGCGTGAGCCCGCCGTCAAATCCCTGGCAGGAGAAATCGAAGGTCGCACTCAGGAATGCGAGCGGTGGCTGGTGCAGCTGGTTGGTGACGCTTTCCCTGGCGCAGATGTTCTGCTCCACATGCATCCAGAGATGCGGCAGGCTCTCCGGCGCGTTGTTGCGATAGGTGATGCGCTCCGTGCCATGCAGCGTTTCGGTGCCCGGATCCAGGATCGCATCGATGTGATAGTCGGCGCGCTGCTGCCAGTACTGCGGCCCGGGGCGGCCGGACGCCAGGCGTACGGTAGAGGGTGCCACCATGCCGGCGGCCTGTCGCGCCTCCGGGCCGGTGGCCTGGGCGCGCAGCCCGGACGCCGGACAGAGGGCAAGCGACAGCACCACCGCGAGGCTGGCATTCCTGGGTACGGGCATGGCTTCTCCTGGAGGCAGTCGTGAGTGGTCGTGGGTCTGAGTCGTGAGTCGTGCGGTTGTACTACCTGGTGATCCGCGACGCGACGAACACAGCTCACGACTCACGACTCCATTCCAAGATATCGCGGCGACCGGCGGCAAGGTGGCCCGGCCCCTGCCGCCTGCCATGGGGGGCTGGACCGGCGCCAGCCGGGGGTGCACTATGGGCCCATGTCGCCTGCCCGCCCGACGCCGGTCCCGGTACTTCTTGGAGGCTGGTTCGTGCTCGCGTTCGTGGCGGGAGCAACGGGGCGGGTGGCGCGCCTCGAGCCGCCTGCCCCGCAACTCGTCCTGCTCGGCCTCACGCTCCTGGCGCTGGCATTGGTCACCTTGAACCGAAGCATCCGCGACTGGGTCGAGGCACTCGATACCAGGTCCATCGTCGCGTTCCACGTGCTTCGGCTGGTGGCCGGCCTGGCGTTCCTGATCATGTACATGCGCGGCCTCCTGCCAGGGGCCTTCGCGCGTACCCGCCGGCTGGGGCGATGTCATCGTGGCGGTGCTCGCGGCGATGCTCCTCCTCATGCGGCTGCCGGTGTCGAAGGCGGCCGTGCCTATGCCGCGTGGAACCTCCTGGGATTCGCGGACATCATTTTCGTGGTCTTCACCGCGGCGCGCCTCGGTCTCGCCAACCCGGCGAGCATGGGCGCGCTGCTGCAACTGCCGCTCAGCCTGCTGCCGACCTTCCTGGTGCCCCTCATCATCGTGAGTCACATCGTGCTGCTCCGTCGCCTTGGCCTGCCCAGGGCGATCACCCCTTAGCCAGGATGCCCACACTCCGATCTGATAGTGACCGCGCCGCCATCGTGGCCCGGCTTCGGCGCGTGACGGCGGATCGGCAGCCACTCTGGGGCTCACTGGACGCCCCACGCATGCTCTGTCATGTCACCGACCAGCTTCGGGTGGCGACCGGTGTCATCATCGGGCGGCACCGCGACTCGCTCTTCCGGCGCACCTTGCTCAAGTGGTTCGTGGTCTATGCACCGATGCAGCCGCCACCAGGAAAGGTGCGGACCGTCGCCGAGATGCTGAGCACGGCACCCACCACCTGGGCGGCTGACATGGCCACCTGCGAGCGGCTCATCAACGAGGTGGGCCATGGCAAGGGCATCGGGCGCCACCCCGCATTCGGCCCCCTCTCCCCCGCCGAATGGGGTCGCATCACCTGGAAACACTTCGATCACCATCTTCGTCAGTTTGGGGAATGACACACATCCAGAAGTCGCTTCTCACGGACCAGCTGCATCGCACCGTCCGCCGTCTTGCTGCGACAGCCATCCTGCTGGTGCTTGCCGCTCCTGCCGCTCGTGCGCAGTCAGCACCTTCAGTCATCTCGCCTGACAGCTTGAAGCTCCACCTGTTCCGGATCGCCGACGACTCGATGATGGGACGCCAGCCCGGCTCGGAGGGTGATTACAAGGCCGCCGAATACGTCGCAGCGCAATTCAAGGCCGCGGGTCTCGAGCCCGCGGGCGACAATGGCACCTGGTTCCAGGTGGTGCCGTTTGTCAGGCAGGGGGTCGACCCGGCGGCCGTGTTGAAGGCGGGAAAGGTGTCCCTGCACGCCGGCAATGATTTCCTGCCGATTGGCTGGGTGCCGGCGCGCTCGTGGGCATTTGCGGCCACGCCGGTGATCTATGCCGGCAATGCCCGTGACAGCTCCACCTGGATCTCGTCCGATCAGGCGAAGGGCAAGGTCGTGGTGCTGAGCGTCGGCAAGGCTGGCGAGTCTCGCAGCTATCTCAGCACGTTCGCCGCCGTGCCGAACACCCGGTGGCACGACGCGACCGCGATCATGCTGGCGGAGCTGGACCTGCTGGACGCGGGCGTCCGGACTGGCCAGATGCAGGGCAGTGTCATGGTCGACCTGCACCAGCCCGGGACCATGCCACCGGCATTCTGGGTCACGCCCGCGGCCGCGGACTCCCTCTTCGGCGGCGACATGACACGCATGACCCCGGGCACCCTGGGGTCCAGCGTTGCGCACACCAGTTCGCTGTTGCGGACGCCGGTTCCATATCCGGCGCGAAACGTCGTCGCGATCCTGCGGGGAACGGACCCGGCGCTCCGCGGCGAGTACGTGGCACTCACGGCGCACAACGATCACGTCGGCTTCGATCACTCGCCGGTTGATCATGATTCGCTCCGGGCGCACAATGAGATCGTGCGGCACATGGGCGCCGACAGTCCCGAACGTCCGGAGACTCCGGCGGAATCGGTGAAGGTGCGACACATCCTCGACAGCCTGCGCGCGCTCCGGCCCCCGCGCGCCGATTCCATCCGGAACGGTGCGGACGATGACGGGAGTGGCACCGTCTCCCTCATCGTGCTGGCGCAGGCGCTCAGCCGCCCCGGCGCGCGCCCGCGGCGCTCGGTGCTCTTCGTGTCGCATACCGGTGAGGAATACGGGCTGGTCGGGTCGGCCTGGTTCACCGATCACCCCAAGGTGCCCATCGACTCGATCGTGGCCGATATCGATGAGGACATGATCGGGCGCGGGAGTGCGTCCGATGTGGACGGCGGAGGCCCCACCTACCTGGAAGTCATCGGCGCCAAGCGAGTATCTACCGAGTTCGGGGAGCAACTCGAGAAGGCCAATGCGGCCCAGGCGACGCCATTCGTGTTCAACTACACGTTCGACACGCCCGGGCATCCGCTCCAGTACTACTGTCGCGCCGATCATTACAGCTATGCGCGCTACAGCATCCCGGCCGTGTCATTCTCGCGGGGTGAGCACCTGGACTATCACCAGGTGACAGACGAGCCCCAGTACATCGACTACGTGAACATGGCGCGGGTAACGCAGATGGTCTATGACGCAGTGCAGTTGATCGGGAACGCGGACCGGCGACCGGCGCTCAACGGCCCGAAGGGGGATCCGCACGCGCCGTGCAAGCAGTAGCGGTAAGCGGCAGGGCGGCAGGGCGGCAGGGCGGCAGGGCGGCAGGGCGGCAGGGCGGCAGGGCGGCAGCGGCAGGAGCACGAATTCGCAACTCGCACTACGTGAGGCAAGGTGTGGCCGGCCCCGACGAGAGCGCGAACGCGAGGGGCTGGGCGAGGCTGGGTGGAAGGGCGTCGAGAGCGCCCGAGCGGGGTCGGACTCGCCGCGGCCGCACCTGTAGCGCCCGCTACACGTGCTAGTTCCGCGCCGACTTCTCCTGGCGCAACTGGTCCCGCATCCGCTCCACTTCGGCCCGCAGCGCCGCCAGGTCGCCCTCCATGCGCTCGAGCGAGCGCACCAATCCCTGTCGCTCACCCGGCGCCAGTTCCCGATGACCCTCGACCACGGCCGGATCCACCGTCGAGCCATCTGTCGTGTGCGGCGCCGACGGCGCGGGCGCGACACCACCTGTGGCGATCACCGGCTCGCGGCGCGGCGCAATCACGAAGGTCCACAGCAGCGCCACAACCAGCAGCAATGCAAGAACCGACTGCGCCAGCATCGACTCGAGCGTGGGATACATGCCGAGCGCGGGGAGCCGCGGTGCCCAGGGCAGCACCGTCGTGCCGATGACGCCTCCCTCCTGCATTTCCGCCACGCCCCGGCCGGCGAACAGGAAGGCCATGTAATAGAGGAACAATCCCGTCACGGCGAAGAACGGCTTGAGCGGGAGTCGGACACCAAACCGGTTGATCGCGTAGTACACTGCCACCAGCACGAGGCTGCCAAGCCCGATACCGGCCGTGACCGGCGCGAACGTCGCTCCCACCGGGCCCGCCAGCACCAGCGCCTTGTAGAAGAGCACCGTCTCGAAGCCCTCGCGATACACCGCCAGGAACGCGGCCGACGCCAGGGCCAGCGCCGAACCGCTCGTCACCGCATCCTGCACCCGGCTCTGCACGAAGCGCGTCCAGCGCGCCACTTCGATCTTCGAGAGCAGCCAGTAGCTCACGTAGAACAGCACACCCGACGCGACCAGCATGGTGGCGCCTTCGAGCAGCTCGCGGCGCGCCGGCGAGAGCTCGAAGACCGTCTCCAGGAGCACGGCGGTAAACAGGCTCGCGAGGATTGCGGCACCGACGCCGATATGGATGTCACGCTTGCGATCGGTGGCGCCGGTCTTGACCAGGAAGGTCAGCAGCGCGCCGATGATGAGGATGGCTTCCAGTCCCTCGCGCACCAGCAGGAAGAATGACTGGAGGAACAGGGCCATCGGCGTAAGGGCGTCGCCCAGCGAGCGCTCGGCGCTCTCGAGTTGTGCCAGGATGGTCGCCTGCACCTGCGCCAGTTCCGCCGCCGGACTGCCCGCGGCGGTACGCGTGCGCAGCGTCGCGAATGACGACTCGAGCGTGCTGACCAGCGCCGGATTCTTGGCGCGCACCTGCGGCTCGACCCCTTCGAAGGTCATGTACGCATCGAAGGCCCTGGCGCTGGCCTCATCGCTGCGGCCGGCCGACGCGAGCTTGAGCGATTCCTCGATCTGGGTACGCGCGGTGGTGAAAGTGGTGGCGTCGCTGGAACGCGCCTGCGGCGGCTGGTAGCTGCGTACGGCAGCGACCCGTGCGAGCGCGCTCGCACCCGGTGCGCCGGCATCCAGTGCCTGCGCCAGCGCCGTGTCGGAGAGTCGCGCGGTCGTCCCGAAGACGCTGAGTGATGCCGGCACGTCCCCGCGGGCGGCGGGCAACCGGAGGAGCGACGCGTACGATGCGACGGCCCAGCGATCGGCACTCGAGAGCGAGCCCTCGAATGAGGGCATCGCCGTGCCGACCACGCCGATGGTGATCCGGCGATAGAAATCGAGGGGAGACTGATCCTGCAGGGCCGCCGCATCGGCCAGGTTGGCGGGCGCCGGCTTCATGCCCGCGGCTGCCTGCCCGTCGCCCCGGCCGAGACTGCCGTGGCACTGCGCACATTGTGAATGAAAAATCTCGGCGCCGCGCGCCAGTGACGGAGGGGCGGCGGGAATGTCGTCCAGCGAGACACCGAGTGCCGTCGACAGGGTGGTGGTCAGTCGACGGACCCGCGACGCGATTTCGTCGGCCGGCGCATGGTGCGACACCAGCAACAGGACCGCATCGATTTCACGGACGGCAGCGCCCGACCACTCGGGCGGCAACTGCGCGGCGCTCTTCTTCGCCTCCTGCAGGAAGAGTTGCGCCTCGCTCACTTCCTCTGCGGCGATCACCTTGCCGTCAACCACGCCCGAGCGCGTACTCCTGCGCCGCGAGCTGCGTCGTTGCCGCGACCCGGCGAACCACCGGTGCGACGTCGGACGACACCGGAACTGCCTGGGCCAACAGGGCAAACGCGGTGACCGCGTTAATGAGAATCATTATCAACCGATTTGCGAAAAGGACGAGCTAAAGTAGAGTAAAACCCTAGGAATTGGAAGGCAGGGATTCCGCGATGGCGACCGCGCTCGCGGCGTAGGTCGCGTGAGTCAGGGAGAGATGGATGCGCAGGCCGGGCGTCGCGGCGGCAATCGCAGCGGCGCGGCCATGCAACTCGACATACGGCGCCCCCAGGGTCGTGCGCCTGACCTCGATGTCGGTCCAGGCAATGGCGCGGGCACCGGGAAGCGACTGCATCGCCTTGTAGACCGCCTCCTTCGCCGCCACGCGGGCCGCCGTGTGGCGAGCCGGTTCGGCGCAGCCATGCACGTACGCTGCCTCGCGAGCCGTGAGCATCCGGCGTTCGATGCGCTCACCATGACGGGCCCACATCTGTCGAACCCGTTCGATGTCGACCAGGTCGATCCCCACGCCGATCACGCTCACGGATGGCTCACGCGAACGGAAAGTGAGTCCACCAGTACTCGGCGACCGGCCGAAACCAGTCGGCCACCGGCAGGTATCCACCGAGCATCAGCCCGAACCAGGCCGCCAGCGCGATCAACACGGCCGATGCGAGCCAGAGCGGCCACAGCGGCCGCTTCCAGTGCCTGACGCGGGCAAACTCCGCCTGCCATCGTGCGCCTTCGCGATCGACCGCCGTCTCGAGCGCGATCCACGCCGCCTCGAGCTGGCGCGCCGCCGTTCGAAGACCGTCGCTCCAGGCGGCAAACGCCGCATCCCCGGTGGCGCCTGGTGCGCCTGCGCGGCCGGCCAGCTCATCGAGGCGCGCGAGTGCTGCCTCGAGCGGCACGGCACCAGCACCGAGTCGCGCTGCGATTGCGGCGCGTTCGGCCGGATTCACCTTGAGGCGCGCAAGCTGGCGGCCAGGGAAGCGTGACTCGAGGGCGGCAGCAGCAAACCCGGCGTCGATCGTGTCGGCGGTCCGTGACGCGGCCGCCGTCAGCGCCTTGTCCCAGAGTTGCCGCCACGAGCGCGCGTGCAGGGAGCCGACGATGGCGGCGCGATCATCCAGCGTGAATCCGCGCGCGGCGCCGGCCAGGTCCAGCACACCGGTGGCCAGCGACAGCCTGATGTCATCGAGCGACGTGAACGGATGCAATTCGGTGGTGCTCGCGCTGGCATTGCACAGCCGGCCGAGCCATGGACCGAGTTCCGGAAGGGCAACGGTTGCCATCACCGGCTGTCGAAGAGTCGGTGCATCAGGTGAGTATCGCCTGCAGTACGGCGTCGGTGTCGCGCAGGTCGGCAAAGGCCGCGTGTGGACCGCAGGCGGTGAGCTGGTCCACCGTGTATCCCCCGGTCGCCACGGCGAGGGCCCGGGCGCCAATCCCGGCACCGCAGGCCACGTCGGCCGGCGTGTCGCCGATGATCACGACCTCGTGTCCGTCCGGGACGCGGCCGAAACGGGCGGCCGCGCGCGAGGCCGCGATCGGCGGCAACGCAGGCCGGTGTGCACTGTCGGACCCATACGCGCCGACCGCGAAGCGATCAGGATCGATGCCACCGGCGCGCAGCTTGAGCGCGGCACCGCGTACCACGTTGCCGGTCAGCAGCCCGAGCATCGCTTCCGGCTCCTGCTCCAGCCGCGCAAGCAGCTCGTGGACGCCCGGCATCACGGTAACGCGCGTGCCGGGCTGCCGCAGCTCCACTTCGAGAAGATCGGCGTACCGCTCGCAGATAGCCGCGATGCGATCGGCGTCGGAGGGATCGGGTTCGCCGGCAGCGCTCAGCAGCTCACTCACGATCTGCGGATCGGTCTTGCCGTCGAAACGCACCCCGTCGAATGCCGCCGTGCCGGTGCCGATGACATCAGCCATGGCGGCGGTGATCGCGCGACGTCCGGCGCCCGCCGTCAGCAGCAGCGTGCCGTCGATATCAAAGAGGACGAGCCGCCGCGGCATCAGGGTGGCGTCACGCGTCGCGCCTGCACCAGGCGGGCACGCAATTTCGCCGCCCGCGATCCCGTACCCCAGCGCTCGTTCACCACGGCTCCGCACGCCACGGTCGAGTGCACGATGGCGTCGTCGCCGGCGTACAAGGCGACGTGCGTGATACGATCGGTCGCTTCGCCGTGAAAGAAGCAGAGATCGCCGGGGACGATCTCCTCCACCGGGACCGGGGTGCCCGTCGCCGCCTGCTGCCAGGCATCGCGCGGCAGCGCGACGCCCCGCGCGGCGAAGGTGGTCTGCACCAGACCCGAGCAGTCGACACCGAGCGGTGTCACCCCGCCCCACTGATAGGGGGCGCCGGCGAACGCAGTCCATGCCCATTGGGTAATGCCGGTTGTCCGCGCCTCGCGTTTCACGTCCTCCATGTCGCGTACGGAACCCTCGATCACGCTTCCCGCCCGCCCGTCGGGCAGGCGGACGCCGCCGGGCTCGAGCCGGACCCGTGCGCGGAGCGGCAGGCGGACATGATCCGTTCCGGCACGCACGATCGCGCCATCACTCCAGCCGGTGGCAGATGCGCGCCACGCCGCAGCATCGGGTCGCGCGACGGTAAGCACGTAGCCTTCGTGCACCCAGCCCTCGTACTCGTCCACATCACCCTGCACGCGCAGCCATTCCTTGCGACGCTCGACCACGCGCGCCGTCTCACCCAGCACCAGCTGGGTGACCTGTTCGGCGCGTAACGAGGCGTCAGCCTGGATGGGCGCCACCGGGGCGCGGCAGATCACGGACATGGCCGCGCAAACTGGCCGGGACCAGCCACGAGGGTCAAGCGCCCGCGACGCCCGGCGCGGGCGGCGATGGAACGGCCTGTCCGCGACATTTTGCGCACTGCGTCACACCCTGGAAGGTGCAGATCAGGCAGATGAAGGTCCCGCAGGACGTGCATGGATATCCCTCGGACGCGCGTTCCTCACGCCCGCAGGCGCGGCAGATCATTGCGTCTCGTTCTTGTGCCATACGTACCGCCTCACTCGCGTCAGTGACAGTCGTGAGTCGTCAGTAAGTGGTCAGCTGTCGACTCCCTGTCGACTGACGACTGCCGACTGCGGACTCACATCTTGAAATCATACCGCTTGATCTTGTTGATCAGCGTCGCTCTCGAGATGCCCAGCTCGTGCGCCGCACGCGTGCGATTGCCGTTGTGGTGCCGCAGCGTGCGCTCGATGTGCTGCCGCTCGAGCTCGTCCAGCGTCATCGGGGTGTGACGACGGTCCCCGATACCGGGGCGATTGCGAAACTCGCCCGGCAGGTGCTCGATCGCCAGTTGCGGCAGTCCCTGCCCCAGGATCATGGCGCGCTCGAGAACATTGCGTATCTCCCGGGCATTGCCGGGCCAGTTGTAGGCGAGGAAGCGTTCGAGCACTTCGCCCGCCATTCCCATCGGCCCTTCGGGGAGTTCACGCCCCAGCTCATGATGGAGTCGCTGTACCAGCGTCGCACGATCATCGCGCGCGCGGTCCCGGACCGGCGGCAGCCGGAGCGGCATGACGCTGAGGCGGTAGTACAGGTCCTCGCGGAAGCGGCCAGCCTCCACCTCGGCAGCCAGGGTGCGGCTGGTCGCGGCAATGAGCCGTACGTCCACCGAGATCTCCCGGGTTCCACCCGACCGGCGGAATGACCGGGTCTCGAGCACCTTGAGCAGCTTGGGCTGAAGCTCCGGCGGCAGGTCGGCAATCTCGCCCAGGTAGAGCGTGCCGCGGTCCGCGATCTCGAACAGTCCCTGCTTTCGCTCCTTGGCGTCGCCGCCCTTTTCCTGCCCGAAGAGCTCCACCTCGAGCTGCTGCGACGTCACCCCGGCACAGCTGATCGCGGCGAACGGCTGGCGCGATCGCTGGCTCAGGGCATGAATGAGGCGGGCCACCCATTGCTTGCCGCTCCCGACCTCGCCCTCGAGCAGCACCGTGGTGCGCTCACTGCCGGCCAGGAGTCGCACCTGCTGGGCAATCTCCTGCATGCCCTGCGAGGCACCAAGTGATTCGAGGTTCTGTCCCGGCGCCGGGCCAAGCAGCGCCTCGGCCACCCGTCGCATGCGGAGCGTATCCGAGAGTCGCCCGATCGCCGCCTCGAGGTGACCCTGATCCACCGGCTTGAGCACCCATGCCTCCGCGCCAGCCTGCACGGCACCGACCGCCGTGGTACTGCCGGCGGGTGCCAGCACGATGACTGCAGCACCACGTTCTCGGAGGTGCGCCAGGACCTCGGTGCCCTGCATGCCGGGCAGGTCGAGGTCGAGCACCACGATGTCCGGCCTGATGCGGTCCCATGTAGCCAGGCCCGCCTCGCCGCTCAGTTCGCGCGTCACTTCGTAGCCCGCGCGCTCGAGCTGCGCACCGCCGGCGCGCAGCACGTCTACGTCATCATCGATGAGGAGCACCGCGTCAGCCATGCCTGCCACTCCGGTCCGGAAGGTTGATCGTCATTGCCCCGGGAATCCCGGCGCTATGGCGCCGGTGTCATGACGCGAATTGCGCCCGGGACACAGGTTGCCGTAAAAGGGGTGAACCCGCCACCATCGCCATCCAGCTGTACCGGTTGCACCGGGTGCGTCTCCACCCGGATCTCCCGCCCGCGGGCATAGCCGACGAACGCGTCGCCACCATGCCCCTCGCGCAGCAGGTCCCACACTGCGCGCACACTATCCCCGAAACTGTTGGCCCGCAGCACCAGCACGTCCAGAAGGCCATCGTCGAAGGCGATGCCGGTGCGCAGCTTGATGAGCGGCGGAAATATTTCCCCGCAATTGGCCACGACGACCATCGAGGCATGCGCCTCGTACTCGATGCCGTCCACGGTGATCTGGTGCTCTCGGCTCCGGATCTCGTTGATGTATCGCAGCGTCGTCGCGACATAGGCCAGCATGCCCCAGCGCCGCTTCTGTTCCGACGGCGTGCGGTTCATGATCAACGCATCGTACCCCGCGCCGGCCGCGACGGCGAAGTATTCCCTGCCCGTGCTGCGGTCGAGGCGCCCCAGGTCGATCCGGCGGGGGACGCCCGTCACCAGGACCCGTGCGGCGCGGGCCGGGTTCGGCGGAATGCGCAGGTTGCCGGCGAGCAGGTTGCCGGTGCCCCCGGGAATGAGGCCCAGCACGACGTCACTTCCCACCAGCGCCGCCGCGGCCTGCATCGTGGTGCCGTCCCCACCGAAGACGGCGCACACGTCCATCTTCTGCTCGACCGCATAGGCGGCGAGACGACCGGCATCACCTGGCCCACCTGTCGCCAGCACCTCGGCATCCCAGCCCGCGGTGCGCAGCGTGCCCAGCACCTGCTCGACCGCGATGGGATCGGTGCGGGCAGCGGCGGGGTTGGTGATGACCAGGGCACGAGGCATCAGAATTCCTTCTGCCAGAGGACGTCCATACCAATCTGGTAGCGCAGCGAGCTCGAGACGTTCTGCCCCACCGCGGTCACGCCGCACAGCCGCAGGAGCGGCTCCAGCACGCCCTGGATCTTCCACTCCGGCGAGACGCGCCATTCCAGGCCGGCGCCGAAGTTCCGGTAGTCAAAGGTGCTCAACTGGCTCGGGCAGAAGCCGGCATTGAAGGTAAGAAATACCTTCCGGCTCACCTGCCACCCTGCGTTGAGGGCGAATGCGGTGGTCAACGCTTGCCCCTGTGCGCCACCACTGACGACCGGGCGGATCTGCAGCATCGACATGCCGAGTTCACTGCCAATGCTCTGCTCCAGCACGCTGGCCGAGGCGCTGAGGACATACGCCATGGCGTTCGACACCAGGGCGGCCTGCGCGCCACCGGCGGCCGTCGCCTCGCTCGCCGGCGCACCGGTGACCAGGTATGACACGATGTCGAGTTCCGGCAGGGGAGGTCGCTGCGAGCTCTCCAGCTTGAGCTTCGGGTCGAACAGCGTACCCGTGATCAAGGCGGTGACCGGCAACTCCTGGCCCTTGGTCGTTCGCACGACGTGCCGCGCCTCGATATCGAGCTGCGCGTTCAGGTCCGGGGTCCCGAAGTAGCGGACATCGCCCTTCACCACCTCGAAGTCGCGACTGAAGCCCGGGATCGGGCTCAGGCGATACGTGCCGCGCACGGCGTGCAGCGTCCCATCGAGCCGGTAGTCATTGGCCAGCTTCTCGACCCGCAGGCGGCCGTCCAGCTGGATGTTGGCTTCCGAGGAGCGGAGCCAGAAGTCGTCGCCAATCGTCAGGCTGAAGTCCCGCACGCGCAACGACTGCATTACCCGCGCGGTGAGGTCGGAGCCCAGGTTGCGGCGGCGCACCAGCGTCGTGTCGATGAATGCCGCATTCTCCGGATCTTCCAGGTTGATGATGCGCTTGTTGAGCAGGTCGGCAAAGTAAAGAACGCCCTGGTCGGCCGTCACGCGCCCGCTCAGGACCAGGCTGTCGATCGGCCCCTGCAGCTTCACGCGACCGGAGGCGGTGAGCTGCAGGAAATCCTTCTGCTCGATCGCGCGAAACTGGCTCAGTTCCGCCGAGAGGTTGAGCACCGGACGGGTCAGTCCATTCAGCCGTGCCGTGCCCGAGAGTGTCATGGTCCCATCCTTGGGACTCTTGATGGTCAGCGTCGGCAGGAATACCGAATCGCCCTTGAACTCGGCGCGGCCGGTCGTGCCGGTGAACGGCACGTTGAGCCCGTCGATCGTCAGCGCGCCATCCTGCATGGCGACGTAGCCTCCGAGGGCCGGCACGTCCCACGAGCCCTCCACCCGTACGTCCGCCGACAGCAATCCGGTTACATGGTGGACGGAGCGGGTCAGGGGCTCGAGCAGGCTCAGGTCCACGCTGTCCGCGGTGGCCTGGATGCTGATCGGGCCGGGGATCAGGCGCTCCTTCACTGACTGCAGCGACAGGTCCATGGGAAGCGAGTACCGCACCTGCATGACGGGATCGCCGGTGCGGAACATGAGCAGGCCGCCGTCGAGCCGCTGATCGGCGTAGGTGAAGACGCTCTGCATCATGGGTCCGCGTGAATCACCGAGGTGCAGGTTCTCGAGCACGACCGTGCCGTTCATGCCTGGGTCAGCGCGGGTGCCGGCCATTTCCAGGTGGAGTCCCAGCCATCCACCGGTCCCTGAGGTGTCGAACTGCACCATGGCGTACAGGTCGCGCACCGACAGGCCCATCACGTCCAGTGTCATTTCGCCCGGGCGGGTCCACGGCACCGATCCGGACGCGGCCACGTAGCCGCCGCCATCACTGGAGGCCAGCCGGATCGGCGTCATGGTCATGGCCGAATCGGCCAGGCGGACCTCGCCCGGCTTCTCCAGGCGCCACGCACGGGTCGGAAGGTTGAGCCGCAGCGAATCGAACGCAACGCTGCGGCCGGTCGAGTCCTGCCACGCCCGACCGGCGCTTGCGAGCGAGACGAGGTCGCCGTCCCGGCCACTCAGTCCCCAGTTGACCGAGTCGGCCGGACCCGAAAGGGTCAGCCGCACGTCGCGCAGGTATCGGTCCTGCTGGCTCGCCGAGTCGAGCGTGAAGCTGAGGTTCATGAATGGACGCTGACCGCCGGTCCAGGTGCCTGACACGCCGAACTGGTTGGCCCGCAGGTGGCCCAGGGCCAGCCCCTTGAGGGTGCCCGAACCGCTCGCCTCGAGCGAGTCGAGGCTGCCGGACAGCGTGGCCTGCGCGCGGAGGACACCGCTCAGGGTGCGCCAGCCAGGCAGCGTGTCGCGCGTCAATCCCGTCAAGGCCATCGCGAGCGAGTCGAGATGGCCCAGGCTGTCCGCCTCGAGCGTGAGCGTCATGGCACCGCGGTGCGGGCGGGCCCATCCGATGGTGCCGCCGCCGGCGAGCGTGAGACCCGATCCCTGCGCCAGCAGCGAATCGAAGGTGAGCAGGCTGTCGCGCGCGGTGGCGTGCAGGCGCAGCGTGTCGATGTCGACACCCCGCGCGTTGCCGGGCCCGAGTACCAGCGACAGCTCACCCTCCGGTGCAATGAGGGAATCGATCGTGCCGGTTGCGTCGAGGTGGCCCGCGAGCGACGTACGCCCACCCATTCCTGCCAGTGCCTGCAGGTCGACATCCCGGAAATCGAGCGACAGCGTGTCGAATCCCCAGTGCGGTGGCAGGACCGTGACCGTACCCGAACCGCTCACGGCGCCAAGGTCACCCTCGACGTCGGCATCCACGAACAGGCGCTCGACCGGCCCGCTCAGCTTCACGCGGCCCCGCAGCTCGCCTTCGGCGAGGATCGACGGGAACGAACCGCGTATGCCATCGAAGTTCAGGGGTGCAAGGGTCAGGTCCGCCGCGACCTTTACCGAGTCGGCTCGCGTGTCGAGGCGCAGCACGCCGTCGACGGTGCTCACCGGACGGTCGCCGTCGTGATGATGCGCCGTTCCCGTGAAGGTGGCATCGTGCAGCGCGCCATCGAGCATCCCGACCGCCTCGAGCCGCCCATCGAGAATGACGGCAGGGGCGAGGTGGCGCACGGTCCGAAGGTCGATGTCGCTCTCCGCCACCTGCAGCGAGTCGAACACCAGGTCCGTGCCAGTCTTGATCCGTCCGTCGAACTTCATGCTGGTCGTCGGCAGGCCCGGTACGGCCAGGTCGGCAAACACGATACTGCCGCGCGCCGCGATGTCATTCAGGTCGCCGTCCGCCTGCAGGTCGCCGGTCACGCGCCCGTCGAACGGCAGCGAATCGATGTAGGGACGCACCTTGTCGAGGTTGAGCTGGGTCACCTTGAGCACGAGTCCGCGCACGCCGAGGCCATCCACCGCGTCGACGGCCGCAACGAGATGGCCCTCGATCCGTTCCGGGCCATCGGTGAGCAGCAGGTCGTTGACGGCGTACTCGGTGCGGCGCCCGCTCAGCGAGTGCGCCTCCACCACCGCGTGCCCCCGCATCGCCGGGAACTCGGGCGAGATGAATCGCAGGTCCACGAGATCGACGGCGCTCGCCTCGGCGCGGAAATCCCAGAGAAGGGTGTCGCGCGGCCAGCTCACCATGCCCTCCGCCACCGCGACCGTGCCAGGCAATGCCGCCTGCGTCAGTGCGAACTGCAGGCTGTCGCCCTGCTGCCGGATGGTGCCCCGCAACTGGCGCACCTGCATCGCCGGCTCGCTGGCATCGGTATTCAGGGTATCGACCACCACGAGGAGCGGATCGTGCTGCGGTGTCTGGATCCGGAGCCGCTTGATTCCCGCGGTCACGTTCGAGAAGGTCAGGATGCGGCGCGTGCCCTCGCGCGTGTCCTCCACCATGCGACCGGGAATGGCGCGCACCTCGCGCACCTCCTGGGCCCGCTCCGCATCGCTCATCGGGCCGGTTGGCCACGGGTAGGCCAGGATGACCGCGCCGTGTGATACAAAGAGGTTCCGGAACTCGATGAGCGGCGGCACGGTCTTGCCCGGCGGCCCCTCGCTCAGGCGCAGGACCTCCTCGTAGTTCCACCGGCCCGACGCGTGGCGCACGAGATTGATGATCGGGTTGTCCACCTCCAGTGCCTCGAGCACGAAACGCCGCGCCAGGAAACTCGGGATGAGGTAGCGCACGCGCACGGCCGGCAGCGACACCAGCAGCACACCCGCCGTGTCCCGCACCACCACATCCGAGAGCACGAGGTCCCGCAGGAACGACCCGTCGATGTTGCCGACGTAGACCTGTCCCCGCAGCAGCGTCTCCAGCTGGTGCGAGACGTTGCGGGCGAGCAGGGTCCGGCCAGGCGGCGTCTCCGTGAGGGCGGCGAGCACGCCGATCAGCGACGCGATCACGCCCACCACCAGCAGCACGAGCACCCGGACGAGGTATCGCATCAGAAAGGCTGCCCGACCGTGAGGTTGAGCTGCCAGCCACCGGGCTTGGCCGGCTGGAACAGGACCGGGGGACCGCCTGGCACCGGGCGCAGTTCCGTGAGGTCCTCGGTCTCCGTGTTGCTCACGTACACGATGCCACGCTGCAGCTTGTCCCAGCTGTAGGCAACGTCGAACCGGAGCGGACCCACCGGCGTCATGAAACGCAGGCCGAGCCCCGGCGTCGCGACGATCCGCGTCTCCTGGTTCACGGGATCATGGGTCTGCCAGACGCCACCGACGTCCATGAACGCGGCCATGCGGAGGCGTGGTGCCAGCACCGGCGCCGGGAACCGCACTTCCACATTGCCGATCAGCTGGACGTTGCCGCCGGTGGCGAACGGCAGGGACTGGTTGAGCACACTGGGATTGGTCTGGTAGCCCGCCGTATCGGCGTCGGAGATGACGTAGACGATCGGGCCCAGCTGGTTGTACGGGAATCCGCGGATGTCGTTCGGGCCGCCGCCATAGAGGCGCTGCTCGACCGGGACGAAGTTGATGTTGGCGGCGGTGGCGTTGTCCTGGCCGCGGCCGAACACCCGCCCGGCGCGCGCGCGCCACGCCAGCACCACGTCGGGAAAGATCGTCCGGTACCAGCGCCCCTCGATGGCCAGCCGGGTGAACTGCTGGAATTCCGCCGAGCCGATGAGGGAGGAACTCCAGGCCACTTCGCCGGTGAAGAGCTGGCCCCGGGTCGGGTCGACCGGGTTGTTGACCCGGGGGAATGTCATGGTGCCACTGAGTATCGCGAGCGGCTTGCGGAGTTCCTGCGCGGCCCGCACCTCGGGCGTGCAGACACTGAAGTAGGAACAGAACGCCGCGGCCGTGGCCTGGGTGGCACCGTAGGAAAATGTGTAGGCCACCGTGAGCGGGTCGCGCCTCACCGGCGACTCGCGCGTGAGCGAGATGCCGGCGCCGATGTCCTCGCGCAGGTAGATGCTGTACTCACTCCGCCGCTCGGCGAAGCCGGACAGCGTCATGGAGTTCTGCGGTGACAGGAACGCGGGGCGCCTCACCGACACGGTCACGTTGTAGTTGAGCTTCCGCGAACCGATCTCGACGACCCCGTTCTCCTTGACGCCGGGACAGAGGCTGTTCTCCAGGTTCCAGTCCACGAAGCCCGGCTGGTCCGCCACGCCGATCTTCGAGGCGCGCGCACTGATGTCGAGGATCCTCCCCGCACCGAGGAAGTTGCGCATCGCCCAGCCGGCGCTGACACGAAAGCAGTCCTGCGAGGCGTAGCCGACACTGCCCTTCACCGTGCGGCGGCGCGCCTCACCGACGTCGACCAGCACCGGCACCACGCTGTCCTGTGGATTGAAGTTGGCCGTGTCCAGCGTCACCTGCGCGAGGCGGAACAGGTCGGAGCGATAGAGGTTGAGCTGGCTCGCCGTGATGTCGCGCGAGGCGAACGTGCGTCCCGGGCGCACCACCAGCAGCGCGCGCACGACGCTCGTGTCCACGCGGCGGAGGCCCGTCACCCGCACATCACCGAACACGAACGAACGACCGGTCTCCACCGTGAGGTTCACGCGTGGCGGCGCGCGTGGCGCTGTCCGAGTTGAATTCGCGGAAGATGTCCACCAGGGGATAGCCCTTGTTCCGCAGGCGCGAACCGACGGTGTCGATGCTCGCCTGGAGCAGGAACAGGTCGAACGGCTTGCCCACGCGCAGGGGAAGGTCCTGCGCGATTTCCTTCTGCTCGCTGGCCGAGAGCGAGTCGAGACCAGTGAGGTCCAGGTGCTGCAGGACGATGGGCCGGCCCTCGCTCACCTTGAACGTGATCCAGATGTCCTTTTCGGTGCGCTTGATGATCGTGTCGACGGTCGCGGCCGGAAATCCGCTGCGCCGGTAGAGCACTTCCAGGCGCAGCACGTCGCGTTGCAGTTCACGCTCGTTCACGTACTTCACGTCCCCCAGCCCGATCCACTTCACCAGGCCGGTGCGCGCAAACCAGCTCGAGTTCGAGGTGGCGATCGAGGCAGAGAGCGTCGCCGCATCGATCGACTTGTTGCCCTCGAACTTGACCTGCTGCACCGCCCGCTCGCCGTCCTGCGCATGAGCGGCCGACGGCAGGAGCAAGGCGCCACTGACCAGGACCCCGATGAGGAGTCCGGCCAACGCACACTTCACGCGCTTCGCCTCGAAGGCAGAGTGCAGGGGTTCTGCAAAGAAATACGACACTCCTGAGTCGCATGCGAGCGCTCCGCATCCCGCGAACGGAGCCAGAGCGACAATTGACGAGCTTAGCTAACCCATGTATTTTTGCAGCCTTACACCACGGTGTCAATGTTTTGACCGGTAGCGGAACTCGGGCCCAGCGCCTGAGCCCCCGGAGCGCCTCGATTCCCGCACCCAAGCCACGTTACCTCCTCGCGCTCGGCGCGATTCTGGGCTTCTCGGCCTGCGGGCCAAATACGCCCAGCCGGACCCTGGAGTACTACTTCACGTACGATCCCCGGTCGCTCGATCCGGCTTTCTCGACCGATGTGCCGACCGGCGAGGTCGACGCCCTCCTGTTCGACAACCTGACCAACTTCGATGTGGACGGTCACCTGGTTCCCGGACTGGCCCGGCGCTGGGAGGTCGACGCCACCGGGTCGAAGTACACCTTCCATCTCCGGAACGATGCGAAGTTTCACGATGGACGGCCGGTCCGGGCCGCCGATGTCGAGGCATCGTTCCTTCGCGTTCTCTCGCCCCGGTCCCTGGGCGGGCGTCCCTGGCCGCTTCTTCCCATCGCCGGTGCACGGGCCTACAACAAGGGTGACGCCACCGGCGTGAGCGGACTGGTGGTGCGGAATGACTCGACGGTCGAGATTTCGCTGGAGGAACCACTCAACATCTTCCCCAAGCTGGTGGCCATGCCGGCCACGGCGATCGTGCCGACGCCGACCGCCGAGGGGTTCGACCAGGACCCGGTCGGGAGCGGCCCGTGGCGCTTCGTGAGCTGGTCGCATGACGACGCCATCGTGCTCGCACGAAATCCCGACTACTGGGGCGTCGTTCCAAAGGCGGAGAGCCTGCGGATTCGCATCATTCCCGGAGCCGCTGACGCAGGCGGCGGAATACGAACGGGGCGGCCTGAGCGTGGTGGAGATCCCGTTCGGCGAGAGTCGCCGCTGGGACGAGCGCCATGGCCCCGAACTGCAGCGTCGCCCGGCCATCCGGGACCTGTACATCGCCATCAATACGAAGCGGGGGCCACTCTCGGATGTGCGGGTGCGGCGGGCGCTCAATCATGCGATCGACGTGAGCACCCTGCTGCAGACCGTGATGGCCGGTCGCGGCCTCCGGGCGAACGGCGTCATCCCGCCGGGTGTCGTGGGCTACGACTCGGCGCGTGCCTCCTATGCCTACGATCCGGCGCAGGCGCGCGCGCTCCTGGCCGAGGCCGGCGTCGCCAGTGGACTGACCCTCAAGCTGTGGCGGTCGCAGCGGCCCGAGTACGCGCGTGTCGCCCAGGTGGTGCAGCAGAGCCTGGCCGCAGTGGGGATACAGGTCGAGATCGTGCAGCGCGATGCGTCCAGCGCGCGTGCTGCCGTGCGAAAGGGCGAGGCGGACCTGTTCCTCACGGACTGGTATGCCGACTATCCCGACCCGGAGAACTTCA
The DNA here is from genome assembly GCA_963846945.1 of uncultured Gemmatimonadales bacterium. Taxonomy (GTDB): domain Bacteria; phylum Gemmatimonadota; class Gemmatimonadetes; order Gemmatimonadales; family GWC2-71-9; genus JAGGAG01. The sequence goes on from CAWJXX010000009.1 coordinate 108,140, forward strand.
CCTATCCGCTGTTCTACTCGAAGAACGCCGGCACCGGCGGCAACTACGCGTTCCTGGACGACCGCGGTCGTGGACAGTCTCGCCGATGCTGATCCGCACCACCACGGTGGACAGCGTGAAGGCGCGCGTCGCCCGCGAGGCCGACGCGCGCATCTTCGACCTGGCACCGTGGATCTTTCTCTGGTACCCGGTTGACGTCTGGGCCGAGAATCCCCGCGTCGAGGGCTGGCACATTCCCGCGATCTTCAATGGCCAGCGGTGGCAGGAAGTCCAGGTGCGTCCGTGATGCGCTTTCTCGGCGTTCGCCTGGCACTCCTGGTGCCGACGCTGCTCGGCGTGCTCGCCGTGACCTTCATGCTGCTCTACGTGGCACCGGGCGACCCGGTGCAGGCGATGGTGGGCGAGCGGGCCGATCCCGAGACTCTCGCGCGGCTCCGGAAGGAGCTGCACCTGGATGAGCCGCTGTACCGCCAGTTCACCGCCTATGTCGGGCGGATCGTGAGGGGTGATCTTGGCGTCTCGTACATCACCCGCCGCTCGATCGTGTCGGAACTGCGGCACCGCTTTCCCGCTACGCTTCGCCTCGCGCTGCGCGGCCATGTTGTTCGCCACCACGCTCGGGCTGACGATCGGCGCCTATGGCGCCTGGCGACCCGGCACCCCGGTGGACCGGTTCCTCACACTGGGGGCGTACCTCGGCGTATCGTTCCCGGTGTACTGGGTCGGGCTCGTCCTCATCCTGGTGTTCGCGGTCCAGCTTCGCTGGCTGCCGCCATCCGGGTCCTGGGGATTCATCTACCTGATCCTTCCGGCAACACGCTGGGCATGCGCTCGATCGCGGTCATCGCGCGGATGACCCGGGCGGCCCTGCAGGAGGCACTGCAGAGCGACTTCATCCGGACCGCCCGCGCCAAGGGACTGGGCGAGGGCCGGGTGATCCTGCGCCACGGCCTCCGCAATGCGCTGCTGCCGATCATCACCGTGCTCGGGCTCGACTTCGGCAGCTACCTTACCGGGTCGATCCTCACAGAAACGATCTTTTCCTGGCCTGGCGTCGGACGCTATGTGCTCAGCGCGATCGAGAAGCGTGACCTCCCGGCCGTGCAGGGCAGCATCCTGTTCCTGAGCGTGCTCTTCGTGTTCGTCAACCTGATTACCGATGTGCTCTATGCGAAGGCGGATCCCCGTGTTGCGTATGACTGATGACGGAGCGGCAGGAAGGCGGCAGGGCGGCAGGAGCGGCACGGCGAGCAGGCGTCGGCGCGACTGTGCCGTCGGCGGCGCTCCTGTGCTTGGCGCTCTCCTGCCGCTCTTGCCGCTCTTGCCGGCTTGGCGGCTTGCCGCGCAGTCAGGGTCACTCCAGAAGCGCGTGGACGCCCGCCTCGACGCGCCGCCATTCAACCGACAGCTCTGGGGCGTGGCACTGGTGGACGAGAAGGGCACACTGCTCTTCGGCCGCAATGCCGATCGCATGTTCGTCCCGGCGAGCAACACCAAGATCGTGGTGAGTGCGGTGTCGTCGGCGCTGTTCGCGCCCGACTTCACCGTGAAGACCAGCATCTACGGCAGTGGCCCGGTGGTGAACGGGGTGCTGCAGGGCGACCTCGTGCTCTATGGCCGGGGTGATCCCACGTTCAGCGTCCGGTGCTACGCCATCGACACGACGGCAGCGGGTGCGTGTGACACGAGCGCGTCCGGCAGGCTTCAGGAGCTCGCGGCGCAGCTTGCCAGGGCCGGCGTTACTTCGCGTTGCCGGTGACCTGGTCGGCGACGGCAGCTACTTCGAGCCGTTGCTGGTGCACCCGGAATGGGAGAACTACGACCTCAACTGGTGGTACGCGGCGCCGGTGAGCGGGCTCGGCTACAACGACAACAGCATCGACATTGTCTGATACCAGTGGCGACGTCGTGGGGCCGCCGGCCCAGGTCACGTTCTCGCCTGACTTCGGTGACGTGATGCTGCAGAACCAGACGCGCACGGTCACGAAGGGCGAGAGACGAGACAATCGACTTCTTCCGGGCGCCAGGGTCGATGATGGTCTCTGCCGAGGGAGCGTCGAGGCGGGCCACCGACCGCGCACCGAGTATCTGGCACTGCCGGACCCGAACCTCTTCGCGGCGCGCGCACTGCGCGCGGCGCTGGCGGCCCAGAACATCTCGGTCAGCGGCACCACCCGCTCCACCACCGATTCGATGGCGTACGAACTCGCGCGCGCACGGGGCGCCATTGGCGGAGGTCACCAGTCGGCCGTTCAAGGACTGGATCTTTCCGATCCTCAACACCAGCCAGAACTGGTTCGCCGAAATGACGCTCAAGCAGCTGGGGCGCCAGTTCGGGCACGCGGGGAGCTGGGAGGAAGGGCTGCGCGTCGAGCGTCGCTTCCTGATCGACTCGGTCGGCGTGGACTCCACCCAGATTGCGTTGAGCGATGGGTCGGGGCTGTCGGCATCCAACCTCGTGAGTCCCCTGGCGTTCACGCAGATCCTGCGATTCATCCGCAACCACCCGCACTACCCGACATTCGCCGCCGGGCTGCCCCATGCGAGTGAGCGCGGTTCGCTCAAGAATCGATTCATCGGGACACCGCTCGAGGGACGCGTGCGCGCCAAGACCGGGAGCATCTCGCGGGTCAACACCCTCTCGGGATTCGTGGAACTGCAGAGCGGCAAGGTGCTGACGTTCTCGGTGCAGGCGAATCATCACACACTTCCGGGCTCGCAGATCCTGGCCCAGCTCGACAGTGTCGTGGTCGAGATGGCAAAGGGACGCTGACGTGGTGACGACGCTCTCCGGCCCGTTGCGGGTCGCCATCGTCGGGTCGGGGCCCGCGGGCTTCTACGCTGCGGAACACCTGCAGAAACTCGTGCCCTCGGTCGAGATCGACATGTTCGACCGGCTGCCGACGCCGTATGGGCTCGTGCGTGGCGGCGTCGCCCCCGACCATCCCAAGATCAAGTCGGTCACCCGGATGTACGAGCGGTTCGCGGCGCATCCCGGCTTCCGCTTCCTTGGCAACGTGCGCATCGGCGGGACGCTCGAGCACGGCGAGTTGATGGCGCTCTACGACGCCGTCATCTATGCCACCGGCGCGCAAACCGACCGCCATCTCGGCATCCCGGGCGAGGAACTGTCGGGCAGTCACGCCGCCACGGAGTTCGTGGGCTGGTACAACGGCCACCCCGATTTTCGCGACCGGCGATTCGACCTGGGCGTCACCAGCGCCTGCGTCGTCGGCATGGGCAACGTTGCCATGGACGTCACCCGCATCCTCGCCAGCAGCGCGACGAGCTCGGGCCGACGGACATCGCGCATTACGCGCTGGACGCCCTCGCGGCGAGCCGCATCGACACGATCCATGTGCTGGGACGGCGCGGACCGGCGCAGGCCGCCTTCACCAATCCCGAGCTCAAGGAACTCGGCGAGCTCGCGGACGCCGACATCATCGTGCACCCGCAGGAGCTGGCCCTCGACGAGCACAGCGCGCACCAGCTCGCGGGTCATGAGGATCGCGCCATCGAGAAGAACCTTCACACACTGCATGAATTCGCGGCGCGCAAGCCGGCGGGAAAGCGCCGGCGCATCGTCCTGCGCTTCATGGTGTCGCCCAGTGCGATCACCGGGGGGAACAGGGTGGAAGGATTGACGCTGGTGAAGAATCGCCTGGTGCGCGCCCCGGGCGGCGGGCTCCGGGCGGAGGCAACCGGCGAGACGGAGACGGTTCCGACCGGGCTGATCCTCCGTTCCGTTGGATACAAGGGCATCGGGCTGCCCGGCGTCCCGTTCGACCAGCGCGCGGCGGTCATTCCCAACGACGAGGGACGCGTGCTCGTGGCACCGGGCGCGCCCGGTGCGCTGCCGGGGGTCTACGTGGTGGGCTGGATCAAGCGCGGCCCGAGCGGTGTGATCGGCACCAACAAGCCGGATTCGTCCGAGACGGTGGAGCGCCTGCTCGAGGACGTCGCAAGCGGTGCCGTGCATGCCCGCGCACGCGGTGATCGCACCGCGGTCGACCGGCTCCTGCAGTCCCGTGGCGTGCAGATCGTGACCTTTGCCGACTGGCAGCGGCTCGACAAGCTGGAACAGGCCAGGGGCTCCGCGCGCGGGGCACCGCGCGAGAAATTCACGCGGATCGACGAGATGCTGGGGGCACTGCGGACGTGAAGATCTATACCAGGACCGGCGATACCGGTGAGACAGCCCTTTTTGGCGGTGGCCGGGTCTCCAAGGACCACATCCGGGTCGTGGCCTACGGCGACGTGGACGAACTCAATTCGGTGCTCGGCATGGTGCGCGCCACGCCTCCGCTCGACTTCATGGATGAGCTGCTGGAATCGATCCAGCGCGACCTCTTTGCCATCGGTGGCCATCTCGCGACGCCAGACCCGGCGAAGGTGCGCACCGCGCTGGACAAGGCGAGCGTGCCGGTCGATCGCATCACCCAGTTCGAGCATGCCATCGACGATGCCGACCGCGAGCTGACACCCCTGCGCGCCTTCGTGCTGCCAGGCGGAACGTCCAAGGCCGCCATTCTGCACCTCGCTCGCACGGTCTGTCGCCGCGCCGAGCGACAGGTAGTGCATCTCGCCCGGGAGCAGGCCGTGCCCGAGCTGTTCCTGGTATACCTCAACCGGCTCTCGGACCTGCTGTTCACCCTCGCGCGGCTCGCCAACCATCGTGCCGGGACCGGCGACGTGACCTGGTAGTCGTGGAGCCCATTCTCGTACGCCACGCCCTGGGCACGTACCCGGTATACATCGGCCCGGGCGCGCTGTCCGACCTCCCCGACATCGTCGAGGTCCACTGCGGCGCACGCGCCATCGCGCTCATCACCGATGCCGCGGTGGGTCGCCAGTACGAAGCCTGGGAGAGCGGTGCGAACCAGGCGTGGCAGACGCCGGGTCGCCTGGCCGGGCCCGCGCATGAATGGGCGACACGGCTCAGCGTCGCACCCGGCGAAAAATCCAAGACACGGGAAAACTGGGCGGTGCTCACCGATGCCCTGCTCGACCAGGGCTTCGGCCGCGACTCCGCACTGGTCGGGCTGGGCGGTGGCGTGGTGGGGGACCTCACCGGGTTCGTGGCCGCGACGTATCACCGTGGCGTGCCCTTCGTGCTGGTGCCCACGACGCTCCTCTCGATGCTCGACGCGTCGGTCGGCGGCAAGACCGGTGTCGATACCAGGCATGGAAAGAACCTGATCGGCGCCTTCCATCCGCCGGTCGCCGTCGTCGCCGATCCCGCCACGCTGCGCTCGCTCTCGCGCGGACGAATTCAGCAGCGGCTTGAGCGAGGCAGTGAAGCACGGGCTCATCGCCGACGCCGGCTATCTCTCGTGGATCGAGGCGAACACGGCGCCGTTGCTGGCTCGCGACCTGGGTGCCCTCGAAGTCCTCATCCGGCGCAGCGTCGAGATCAAGTCCGCCGTGGTCGCGGGCGACGAGCGGGAGGCCGGTGCGCGCGCCATGCTGAATGCCGGACACACCGTCGCCCACGCGCTCGAGGTGATCTCCGGCTACACCCTGCTGCACGGACAGGCCGTGGCACTCGGCCTGATCGCCGAGTGCGCCATGGCAGAGGCGGCGGGACTGCTCCCAGCCGGGACGAGTGCCCGGATCCGCGGCGTGCTCGGGTCCCTCGGGCTCCCGGTACGCGTGCCGTTCCGCAGCAACAGCGAGCGCGTTCGCCAGGCGATGCTGCGCGACAAGAAGAATGTGGCCGGCGAAATCCGCTTTGCGATTCCGATCGCGCCGGGTGAAATGGGGCCGCGGCACGACCGGTGGACGGTGGGCCTGGACGACGAGAAAATCGACGAAGGACTTGGGTCAATTCTCTGAAATAGGATGCCTCGTATAGGTCGAACGTCCCATACCAAGGACCAGCAGCAGCGTATCGACAGCGGCTGCTGTGGAGAAGTGGAAAGGTGCACAGTCGTGGTAAGCTGATACCGCCATAATATTTGTGATGTGGACAACTTAAATTGCTTGACCGCCCTTCCGGCCTTTCCTATATTGTCGCGCTTCCCCGCTCTGCTGTTCCGTGTTATCAAGACAACTCGAAGCTCCCCTAAGGGGGTCTGCATGGCTCGCACCCGCGCCAGCCTCGTTCGACCTGTTTCTCGCGCCGCGGCACGTCCGCGCACCGTGGGCCGCGCGACGGCTCAGGGATCCTTCGACCAGTACCTCCTCGACATTCAGCGCCTGCCGATGATTACCGATCCCGCCGAAGAGCGGGCACTCGCGCGGCGCGCCCTGAGCGGCGACCAGACGGCGGCGGAGCGACTTGTCACGGCCAACTTGCGGTTCGTCATCGCGTACGTGAAGAAGTATCAGGGGCATGGGCTCGATCTCGGCGAACTGGTGGCGATCGGCAACGAGGGGCTGTTGAAGGCGGTGCGGAAGTTCGATCCCGAACATGGAGTCAAGTTCATCAGCTACGCGGTGTGGTGGGTGCGCCAGGCGGTCCTCAAGGCGCTCGCAGAGCAGACTCGCAGTGTTCGCATTCCCCTCAACCAGAATTCGTCACTCATCAAGATGAGCCGCGTACAGGCGCTGCTGGCCCAGGAACTGGGCCGCGCACCGACCGACGGCGAGCTGGCCCGGGCCCTGGGCGAGCAGGTGGAGACGGTGCGCGAGGCGCGCCAGATGTCCACCATCGAGATGTCGCTCGACGCGCCGGTGGACGGCCGCGACCGGCACGGCGCCACGATTGGTGAGCGCGTCGCCGGAAATTCCGATTCGGAAATCGAGTCCATCACGGACCAGCATCTCACCCGCGAGTTTGTCGACCGGCTCTTCCGCCGCCACCTGACGCCACGTGAACGCGCCATCCTCTCGATGTACTACGGGCTCGAGGAAGGCAGTGAAGCGCTGACGCTCGAGGCAATCGGCGAGCGGCTCGGCGTCACGCGCGAGCGCATCCGGCAGATCCGTGAGCGGGCCTTCGAGAAGCTGCGGCACTGCCCGGATATCCAGCACCTCAAGGGCCGGTGGGTGGCCGCCTGAAGTACATCGGGGCCGGTCTCGCCGTTCTCCTGCTGGCCGGCTGCGATCGCAGCCGGCCTTCTGCTGCGGCACCGCAGGCGACGTGGATCCCCCGTCCCCCCGGCGGCCCGCCACTCCCCTTCGCGGAAGCGGTGCGCGTCGGTAACATGCTCTACCTCTCGGGCGAGCTCGGGACGGACAGTACCGGCAACCGTGGTGCCGGGCGGCATCGAGGCAGAAACCCGCCAGGCGCTCGACAACATCAAGGCGAAGCTGGCCCGAAACGGATCGTCCATCGACAACGTCGTGAAGTGCACGGCGATGCTGCAGGACATGAGCGAGTGGCCGGCGATGAACGCGGTCTACGCCACCTACTTCACCAGGCATTTTCCCGCCCGCAGTGCCTTCGGGGTTACCGGCCTGGCACGGGGGGCGCGGATGGAGCTCGAATGCACCGCAACGGTGGACCAGCCGCTGTAGCTCACTCCCCAAACAATCCAGGCTCGAGTCGAGCGGGTGTCCGCCTGGGAACCCCGCTTCGTGACGCGCTTCGCGAGCACTGGCAGAGCGCCACCTGGCTGGCGCTCGCATCGGCGGCCGCAATTGCCACCTTGTTGCCGGTCCTGGCCCTCGGCCATGCGCCATCGACGCCCGTCCTTACGCCCTCCGTCATTCGCACCATCGACCAGGGCATCGCCTGGAGTGCCACCGCGCAGGAGCCGGCGACCCTGCAGGGTGATGCGATTGCCCGCCTCCTGCTGCTCCTGCTGATCATTGCGTGCGCGGCTTGTGCCGTCGCTGCCGTCAGCGCTGTCGTCGTCCAGTGGACCCGCGCCGGCGCGCGCGGCCTCGATACCGCGGTTCGCCGCGCCGTGGGGGCATCACGTCGCGATATCGGTGTGAGCCTTCTGCTGGAGGGCGCCGTGATCGCGCTCACGGCCATTCCATTCGGGCTCGCGACCGGATACGGCGCGTTGCGCGCTGCCCTGGCGGCATGGCCCGGTCAGGTCGGCCCCTGGACCTATGCTCCCGCGACCATGGCGATCGTGACCGCCGCGGCACTGCTGCTGAGTGCGTTGCTGCCGTTGCGCCTGGCGCACGGGCGACTGGTCGACCTGCCGCCGAATCCCCTGGGCCTGGTGCCAGCTGTCGTGCAGGTCGGCGCCAGCCTGGCCATCCTGCTGGCGGCCACACTCGTGAGCCGGCAAGCGACGGTCCTCCTCACACGGCACGATGCCGACGGTGATGGCACCGTATATCAGGTGGCACTCGGCACGGCCAGTGGAGCGGAGCGCTCGGCGCAGTATGCCGACCTGCTGCAGGCCCTGGAGAACTCGCCCGACGTGAAGGGCGCGAGCCTGACGAGTCCCGGCACCCTCGTCGGGGCTCGGTACGGTCGACTGGGTACAGATCGATTGTGGGCAGTGCTTCACCGGCGGAATGTTCGTGCGCTGGCAGGACGATCGCGTCACGCACCATCTCGCGAGCCCGGACACCTTCGCGGTGCTGGGGATTCCGCTCGTGGCCGGGCGCGCGTTCACGCTGCAGGACAACTGGGCGGCGCCTCGCGTGGCGATCGTCAACCGGCAGATGGCGGCCCATCACTTCGAGAATGGCAAGCCACTCGGCCGCACGATCTACGTTGGCCGGGACCGCGTTCCCTACACCGTGGTCGGCATCGTGGATGACGGCAAGGCCGGCGGATTCTCGGGCGGGGTCCAGCCGCGCTTCGCGATCTACCTGAGTTCGCTGCAGCATCCGATTGCCGGTGCCGACCTGCTGGTTCGCGGCGGCCCTGCGGCGGAGCGGGCCGCAACCATGGTGCTCGCGCAGCGCGCCGCGGTCACGCATGACGGCGGGACGCTCGAGTCCGAGGTGCGGCGCGCCTTCACCCGGCCAGTGACCTGGTTCGGTCGCTGGTTCCGCGTCGAGGCCGTGATGGCGCTGCTGGTCGGCGCGCTGGGCGTGATGGTCAGCATGGCACTCTGGGCCAGTTCGCTGGTGCCGGAACTGGCAATCCGGCGTGCACTGGGCGCGACGCGACGGCGCATCGTACTGGGCATGCTGGCGCAGGCCATGACGATCGTCGTGGCCGGAATCGCCGTCGCCCTCTGGGCCATCGCGCCCTCGTTCCGCGCGGTGCTCTCCGAAATCCTGGGCGACATGCCACCGCTCCCGGCAGGCGATGCACTGCTGCCCGCGATGCTGCTGCTCGGGGCCGGATTGGCTGGCGCGTTGCCGGCGCTGCATCGCGCCATTCGCTCGGAGCCGGCGGCGCTGCTCGGAGAGTAAGGCGGCGTCGCCCGACCGCCTTATCTTCCCTGCATGACGCTGCGCCTGCCGCTATTCCCCCTGGGCGTCGTCCTGTTCCCGGGCGCCCTCCTTCCGCTGCACATCTTCGAGCCGCGCTACCGGCGGATGCTCAGCGATTGCCTTGGGCAGGGCACGCCCTTCGGCCTGGCGCTCCCGGGCGTGTCGCACGAGGCCCCGTCGCCCGGCGCCATCGGCTGCACGGCGGAGATCCGCGGCGCGCACGCCCTTCCGGACGGGCGTTCCAACATCATCGTGCAGGGTGGCAGCCGGTTCCTCATCACCCGGTACGTCGACGATCCCGCGCCATATCTCGTCGCCATGGTGGAGCAGTTCGCCGACCGCGACGACACGGCACCCACCACGGCACAGTGCGAGGCGCTGGCACTGGGGTTCGCGCGCTACGCCCCGGCCCTGCGTGAGCTGAACGACCTCGAGAGCGACCAGCGCGCGCTGCCCACGGCCGCCACCGACCTTTCCTTTCACGTGGCGGCGGCGCTGGATTGCGGCCCGGGAGAGAAGCAGCAACTCCTGGAGATTCGTTCCACGGTGGAGCGCATCGATCGCCTGCTCGAGCTGCTGCCGCCGCTCACGAGCGAGATCGAGGCCGGCCTGCGCACCCGCCGGCGGGCGCCGACCAACGGCAAGGGTCACCATCATCCGGACCTGCAGGGCGAGGGTGAGCGATGAACGCCTCGCTGCTGGCCGACCTGGGCGCGATTGTCGGGACGCGCTGGGTGCGCCATCGACGCGCCGAGCTGGCGACGTACACCATGGACGGCCTGCCGACGCATGAGTCGTATCCCGGCATGGTGGTGCTGCCGGCTTCGCGCGCGGAGCTGGTGCGCGTGATCCAGCTGCTGCATGCGCACGGGGTTCCCTTCGTCGCGCGCGGTGCCGGCACCGGCCTCTCGGGTGGAGCGATCGCCGACGGCACGGCCGTGCTCGTGGCGCTGACACGACTCAATCGCATCCTGCACGTCGACCCGGTGCAGCGGCGGGCCGTGGTGGAACCCGGCGTCGTCAATGCACGGTTGTCCGAGGCCGTCGCGCCCCATGGCCTGCAGTACGTACCCGATCCCTCCAGCCAGACCGCCTGCACGATCGGCGGCAACGTCGCCGAGAACGCCGGCGGCCCGCACTGCCTCAAGGCTGGCGTCACCACCAATCACGTGACCGATCTCGAGGTCATCCTGCCCGATGGCTCGATCACGCACCTCGGTTCGCCGCACGGTGATGCCTGGGGTCCTGACCTGGTGGGACTCTTCGTGGGCAGCGAGGGAATGTTCGGCATCGCGTGCAGCATCACGGTGCGGCTCGAGCCCATTCCGGCCATGGTGCGCACCATGCTCGCCGACTTCATGACCGTGCGTGACGCGAGCAGCGCCGTCTCCGCCATCATCGCGTCTGGGGTGGTGCCTGCGGCGCTGGAGATGCTGGACCAGGCCTGCGTCCAGGCGGTGGAGGCCTCGATCTACGCGGCCGGCTATCCGGTGGACGCTGCGGCAGTGCTGCTCGTGGAACTCGACGGGCAGCCGGAGAGTGTCGCGGCGGAGCATGCCGTGGTGGAGCCGCTGTTGCGCGCGCACCGTGCCCGCACCGTGCTGACCGCGGACACACCGGCAGAGCGCGCGCGCCTCTGGCAGGGCCGGAAGAAGGCATTCGGTGCGATGGGACGGGTGGCCCCGGACCTGGTGGTGCAGGATGCGGTCGTGCCCCGCTCGTCCCTGCCCGACGTGCTCGACCGCATCAATGAGATCCGGGACCGCTATCGGCTGCGTATCAGCAACGTCTTTCATGCCGGTGACGGGAACCTCCATCCCAACATCAGCTTCGATCGCCGCAATCACAGCGAGGCGGAACGCGTGCGTGATGCCAGCCGCGAGATCATGGCGGCGTGTGTCGCTGCCGGCGGCAGCATTACGGGCGAGCACGGCGTCGGCAGCGACAAGATCGACTACATGCCGCTCATATTCGATGCAGAGACGCTGGGTGCCATGCAGGCCACGCGCCGGGTATTCGATCCCGGCGAGCGGGCCAATCCCGGCAAGGTCGTACCGATCCATGCCTGCCGCGAGTGGTGCGCCACGCCCGCGGTCCGGCCGGATCGCCCCGTCACCGAGGAGGTGGCATGACCGACGGCATGCTCGCGCGCCTGCGTGAAGTGGTGGGCGCGTCCAGCGTCGAACGCGACCCGACCGGACTGCCGCGAGTGGTCCCGGACGGCACCGAGACCATGGCGCGGCTCCTGGCCCTGGCACATGGGCGCAACTGGCGCGTGCGCATCGAGGGCCAGGGCACCTGGCTCTCCTCCGACGCACCGGCCGATTTTGCGGTGAGCACCCGCGGCCTCGATCGCGTCACCTCGGTCAGCCCTGCTGACCTCGTGGCCACCGTGGAAAGCGGCGTCGTGCTGGGTTCGCTGCGGCGGCGGCTCGCCGACGACGGCATGTGGCTCGCAATCGACCCGCCGGGCCGCCCGGAACGCACCATCGGATCGGTGGTCGCGACCGGTACCGCCGGCGCACTGCGCCAGGGCTTCGGCCCGGTGCGCGATCACGTCCTCGGGCTCACCGTCGTCACCAGCGACGGGCGCACGGTGCGCGCCGGCGGCCGCGTGGTCAAGAACGTTGCGGGCTACGACCTCGGCAAGCTGCAGATCGGCGGGTTCGGCGGATTCGGCATCGTCACCGAGATCAACCTGCGCCTTCGCGCGCTGCCCCGTGCCGACCAGACCCTGATTGCCCGTGCGTCGCGCGATCACCTCACGAATGCCGCGCGCGACCTGGTCGAGGCCCGCCTCAGCCTGCAGGCACTCGAGTTGTTCTCCCCCGCCCTCGCCGCCGAGCCCGACTGGGTCCTCGCCGCCCGGCTCGATGGGCACCGAGGATGGTGTCGCGGCGGAGGTGCGTCGCCTGACGGCGGCCACCAAGCTCGTCTGGCAACCACTGCCGGTGGACCGCGCGGGGTCGTTCTGGCACCTGGCCGCGCGCGCGGTCCTGGGCGGAGCCGTCACCCTGCGACTCGGGGTGCTGCATGCAGGGCTCGACGACGCACTGGACATGCTCGCCGCGTCGCTCGATGAGGGACTGATCGCGGCCGGGGCGGGCAGCGCTGGAGGCGTGCGCTGGAGTGGCGAGGCGCGCATCGACGCCCTGCGCTCGCTGCGCCGCACCGCAGCATCGCGCGAGATCCCCATGACGCTCGAGCGCGCGCCATGGGCGGTGCGCCAGCAGCTCGGCCACTTCGGCGCCTACCGCGAGGGGGTTGGCCAGCTGGTGAGCCGTCTGCGCGAAACGTTCGATCCGGGGTCGCTGCTCAGCGTCGCCCTGGAAGGGACGGAGTAATGCCGCAGGCCGCGCCATCCGCATTCTCCGCCCTCGATCCCTGTGTTCACTGTGGTTTCTGCCTTCCTGCCTGCCCGACTTATCTCGCCACTGGCGACGAGGCCGACAGCCCGCGCGGTCGCATCGTGCTGATGCGGGCACTGGAACGCGGTGAAATCGGCGCGGATGATCCCGCGCTGGTGCAGCACATCGACGCCTGTCTCGGTTGCCGGGGCTGCGAACCGGCCTGTCCCTCGGGCGTGGGGTATGGCCGCGGGCTCGAGGCGACACGCGAAATGCTCACGGCGCAGCGGGGCCTGGCGCCCGCGACGCGCGCGGTTCTCGGTGTCTTCCGCTTCCGTCCGGTGTGGCGTGTCCTGCTGACGCTGGCGCGCTGGTTCCGCGGCACCGGCATTCCGGCCCGGGGCGCAAGCGACACTCGCGCCGGCTTCGGCATGGGCATGCTTGCCTCGACCGCACCAGCAAGTCGCGGTCGCAAGCCGTTCCCCTTCTTTCCCTCGTCCCCGTCGACGCCTACCGTCGCGCTGTTCCGGGGGTGCGTCATGGACACCGTCTTCCGGCACGTGAACGACGCGACCCGTCGGGTGCTGGAGGCGAACGGCTATCGCGTGGTGGAAATCGACGGGCAGGGCTGCTGCGGCGCGCTGCACGAGCATGCCGGTGACCGCACCGGCGCCGTCTCGCTCGCGCAGAGGAACGTCAGGGCGTTCGCCATCCGGGCCAACTTCATCGTGGTCAACAGCGCTGGATGCGGCGCGATCCTCAAGGACTATGGCCACCTGCTCGGCACGCCGGAGGCGCTGGCGGTGGCCACCAGGGTGCGGGACGTCAGTGAACTGCTCGCGGCCAGGGGGCCACGACGGGGCGGAGCGCTGACGCTCGAGGTGGCCTATGATGCGCCCTGTCACCTGCAGCACGCGCAGAAGGTGCAGGCAGAACCGCTGACCGTACTCGGTGCCATACCGGGCATGCGACTCCGCCTGCTGCCGGGCTCGGACAAGTGCTGCGGGAGCGCGGGGATCTATTCAATGATGCACCCGGAAATGGCACGCGCGGTGCTTGCCGCCAAGGTCGCCGAGATTGCCGCGGCGTCGCCGGCGCTCGATGTCATCGCGACCGGCAATCCAGGCTGCCACATGCAGATTGGCGCCGGCCTTCGTGCCGCCGGAATGCCGGCGCGAGTCATGCATCCGGTCGAGCTGCTGGATGAGTCCTATCGCAAGGGCGGGATCTACTCGTGACCTCCGGAATTCTCTTCGACTTCAATGGCGTCCTGGTCAACGATGAGCCGCTGCACTGCCAGGCCCTGACTCACACGCTGGCGGAATACGGCATCGAGATCGATGAGGAGACCTACTACCGCGAGTATCTCGGGTTCGATGACCGGGAATGCTTCCGGTTCACCTTCGTGCGCTTCAACCGGCCCGCCGATGGCGCCAGCATCGCGGAGGCGACCGACCGGAAGAACGCGCGTTATCAGCGCCTGCTTCGGGACGGGATTCCCATGGTGCCGGGCGCCGCGGCATTCGTGCACGCCGCGGCCGCGGCGGGACATCGGATGGCGATTGTTTCCGGAGCCCTGCGTCGTGAAATCGAGTTCGTGCTCGCGCAGGAGAATCTTTCCCGATACTTCGAGCTCATCGTCGCAGCGGAGGATGTCCCGGCCTGCAAGCCCGATCCGGCTGGCTACCTGCGCGCGCGCCAGGCGCTCGCGCTCACCAACGGCCATGCCGTCGCCATCGAGGATTCCCTCCCGGGGCTTGCGGCGGCGCGCGCGGCCGGACTCCGTTGTGCCATGCTGACGACGTCACACAGCGCCGATGCGTTGCGCTCCGCTGATGCGGTGTGGCCCGACTTCACTGGACGCGGACCGAGCGGACCTGCCATGGAGCGATCATGGTTGACGTCACGCTCACGACCGATGAACTCGAGGGTCTCCGGCACGGTGCGCTGCTCTTTCCCCTCGCGACGGCGCTTTTCCGGATCGAAGGCCCCGGGGCCCTGCAATGCCTGCAGGGCATCTTCACCAACGACCTGGCGAAGCCACCGGCTGGTGCGCTCACCTACGGCGCGCTCCTGACCCCCAAGGGCCTGATCATTCTCGATTGCTGGGTCCTCACGCAGGCAGGCAGCTTCCTGCTCATCACGGATGCGGACGCGCGAACCACGGCGGCGGACATCTTCAGGAAGCAGTTTCCGCCACGTCTTGCGCGCGTCACCGACCTGACCGGGCAGTGGTCGGCAGCTGCACTTCTCGGCGAGGCGGCGTCAGCCGCGCTGGAGAAGGCCACGACCAGTGGCTCCCTCGAACCGGCGATCTTCGCAGCGCCACCTCCCATCGGTGCGCGGCCGCCGTTCGTCGCGCTCCTGCTCGGGCCCGATGGACCTGACCTGGAGCACGCGCGCAAGCACCTGGCACTTGCCGGCGTCCACACGGCGAAGCCGGAATCAGTGGGAGGCCGCCCGCATCGTGGCCGGCTGGCCGCAATACGGGGCGGAGATCGACGACAGGACACTGGTGCAGGAGGTGCGCTTCGACGAGAACAACGGTGTGTCGTACGACAAGGGGTGCTACACCGGGCAGGAGACCGTGGCGCGACTCCATTTCCGCGGTCATACCAATCGCGACCTGCGCGGACTGCTCTGGACTGCTGGTGAGCCCATGATCAATGACCGGATCATTGCCGGCGAAAAGGACGTGGGCAGCGTGAGAAGTAGCCTCACGCTGCCCACTGGACGCCTTGGCCTCGCGCTGATTCGCCGCGAGGTGGAAACTGGTCAGGTCGTGACGGCTGGAGGACTGCCTGCCAGTGTCGTCGCCCTGCCCTTCCCCACTCTTTAGTGCTTCTTGGGAGCGGCCGGCTTCGCTTCCATCTTCTCGTTGACGGTGTCACTCGGCGCGCTCATGGCGGCCGCGGCCTTCTGCACCGCATTCTTCGTCGTATCAGCCTTCTTGGCCGAATCAGACATCGAGTTCATCGCAGCCTTGGTCGAATCGGCGGCGGCGTTCATCGCCTGCCCAGCCTGCTGCGCCATCGTATCAACCGCCGCACCGGCTGCGGCACCAACTGCCTCGGCTGACGGCGCCTTCTTCTCACCACAGGCCGCGATCGCCAGCACACCAACGACTGCCAGGAACTTCCGCATCTCGTAAACTCCCCCGAAGTTGAATGACCCTCATGCCTGCAACCCAACGGATCCCCCGGCCACGCATGGAGTTCCGCTGCCGGGCGACAAGGTACGAACAAAATACCCGGCGTCAAGCCATAAGTTGATGGGAAATGTGAGCTTGCGCACAAACAAGGCGCGTCTCGGGCCCCCACAGGCCTTCGGCGGGTATTATCCATCATGACCCAGCCGAGAACGCTCCACGAACTCAAGCACAGTCCCTGGAATGACGCCCCCCTCCGCGGTCGCACCGTCCGGGAAGAAGTGC
Source organism: uncultured Gemmatimonadales bacterium (assembly GCA_963846945.1). Classification (GTDB taxonomy): domain Bacteria; phylum Gemmatimonadota; class Gemmatimonadetes; order Gemmatimonadales; family GWC2-71-9; genus JAGGAG01. Next base: position 124,214 of record CAWJXX010000009.1, read on the forward strand.
GCAGCAACCTGATTCAGGCGCTTGGTCACGGAACGGCGCTGTTTCCTGGCGTGGTGGGCTACGAGGACACGGTGCTGCCGCAGCTCATCAATGCCCTCCTGGCCCAGCATGACTTCATCCTGCTGGGCCTGCGAGGCCAGGCCAAGACGCGGATCCTTCGTGCGCTGGTCGAGTTGCTCGACCCGGTGATCCCGGTGATCGCCGGCAGCGAAGTGAACGACGATCCATTCCAGCCGATCAGCAAGTTCGGCCGTGACCTGGTGGCGGAGTGTGGTGATGCAACCCCGATTGCCTGGCTGGCGCGGGAGGATCGCTACGTCGAGAAGCTGGCGACGCCCGATGTCACGATCGCGGACATGATCGGTGACCTCGACCCGATCAAGGCCGCCCGGGGTGGGCATCTGCTCTCGGACGAGCTGAGCATGCACTTCGGGCTGCTGCCGCGCGCCAATCGAAGCATTTTCGCGATCAACGAGCTTCCCGACCTGAGTGGCAAGATCCAGGTGGGCCTGTTCAACATCCTTCAGGAAGGCGACGTCCAGATCAAGGGCTACCCGGTACGGCTCCCACTGGACGTGCTGATGTGTTTCACCGCCAATCCCGAGGATTACACGGCGCGCGGCAAGATCATCACGCCGCTCAAGGATCGCATCGGCTCGGAGATCCTGACGCACTATCCCCGCACCGTCGAGCTCGGGATGCAGATCACCCGGCAGGAGGCCTGGATCGAGCGGGGTGGCCTGCCAGTGGACCTTCCGGACTTCATCGTGGAGGTCATCGAGCGCATCGCGGTGGAGGCACGACAGGACAAGCGCGTCGATCGACGCTCGGGCGTGAGTCAGCGACTGCCGATCAGCGTCCTCGAGCACGCGATCTCGAGCGCCGAGCGGCGCGCACTGGCCCACCGGGACGCGGTGGTGACACCGCGCGTCACCGACATCTATGCCGCACTCCCGTCCATTACCGGCAAGCTCGAGCTGGAGTACGAGGGTGAGTTGCAGGGCGCGGACACGATCGCCCGCGAGCTCGTGCGCCGGGCGGCGGGGGCCACCCTGGAGGAGTACATGGGCAGGATCGACCTCGCTTCCATTGTGGCATGGTTCGACGCCGGTGGCGCGCTCAAGATCGCGGGCGATGAGCGGACCGAGGTCTGTCTCAAGGGATTCTCGGTCATTCCCGGTTTGGTCAACGCGGTGGTCGCCGGTGAGCTTGCCGAGCGGGACCAGTCTGCGCGCGTGGTGTCCGGATGTGAACTGGTCCTGGAGGGGCTGGCGGCGCAGAAGAAGATCAGCCGCAGCGAGGAGCTGGGCTACACCCGGGTGCGCCCGGAGCGCAGGGACGGGGGACAGGGCAAGGGTGGCCTAGCGTTCGGCTGAACGGAACACCCATCCCCTCCTGCCGGCCTCGCGCACCACAAGGTCGGCGGTCCCATCCAGTCCCAGGTATCCGGTGTTGATCACCATGTGATAGTTGACGGGGTCGGCCCACTCGCGGCCGTAGTACTCCTTGTGGTATCTCGCACGTCTTGCATCCGTCTCGGCGATCAGCCGCTGTGCCTCATCCACGGTGACTCCCAGGCGCCCGGCAATGCGCTCCGCGCGAATGGGAACCGACGCCACCACCTGCACGTGCAGCGTGCGCTCCCGCTCCGCGAGAACGGCGGCCGCGCCCCGGCCCACCAGGACCACGCGACCCTCACGGGCGATTTCCGCGACGACACTCTCGGTCACCCGCACCAGCATGGGCTCGGACAGGCCCTCCATGGAGGCACCCGTCGGCACGGCGAACTCCGCCGACGCCGACGCCAGGGCCCAGGCGAGTCGCTCCAGGAAGTTGGGCACCCGCTCCTCCCGCTCAGCGACCTGGTCCGGCGTGAGCCCGGCGCGCGCCGCCACGAGGTCGATGAACTCGTTGTCGGCGACCCGCCATTCGAGTCGATCGGCAACCCGGCGCGCGACTTCCGCCCCACCCGCGCCGAACTGCCTCGAAATCGTGATGATCATGGCTGCCCCCGTGCCAATGCCTCGCGCCGAACTCCGCGCGCCACCCCTGCCGCCACCAGCATGCACGCGGTCCCTCCGAGCGCGTACGCCACGCGGGACCCGAAGTGCTGCGATACCCAGCCGATCTGCAGCGCCCCGAACGGCGCCATGCCCAGGACGACGAACGAGTAGAACCCCATCACCCGGCCGCGCAGGTGATCAGGTGCTTCCTGCTGTAACAGGGTGTTCGCGCTGATGCTCTGCAATACCATGCTGCACCCGACCACGGCCAGCAAGGCGAACGCCACCCAGTAGCTCGGCGCGAGCGCCGTCGCGATCAGCGAGAGCCCGAACCCGCCGGCCGACAGCAGCGCCAGTCGCCGCTTGCGCAGGCTGCCGCCGAACGCGGCCAGGAAGAGTGCGCCGCTCAGCGCACCGATACCCACGGAAGACACCAGCAGGCCATATCCGCGCGCATCCGACCCGAACACGTCGCGCGCGAACACCGGCAGCATGGCCAGGAACGAGAAGCCGAAGATGGTCGAGCTCGCGATGAGGATCATGAGTGCGCGCGGCCAGCGTTCGAGGCGCACGTAGCGGGCGCCCTCCTTGAACGCGGTGATCACCTCCACGCGACCCGGCGGCGGCGGATGATGTGGCAGGTCCATTCGCCAGAGTCCCCAGATCACCGCCAGGAAGCTGGCGGCGTTGAGGAAAAAGCAGGCAGCCACCCCCCAGATGCCGATGATCACCCCGGCCAGGGCCGGACCAAGCACGCGCGCAAGGTTGAAGACCGACGACTGCAGGGCAATGGCATTCATCAGCGATTCCCGCCCGGACAATTCCGCCACCATCGACTGGCGCACCGGCACCTCGAAGGCCGTCACCAGCCCGCCAAACAGTGCCAGCACCATGACCCACCCAACCGTCACCTGGTGCAGCACCACCAGGATCGCGAGCAGCAATGCCTCCACCGCCAGCAGCGCCTGCAGCAGCATGACCGTCTTGCGCCGGTTCACCCGGTCGGCCAGCACACCACCGTACAGCGTGAAGAGGAGGATGGGCAGCGCGCTCAGGGCCGTCACCAGGCCGACGATGAAGGCCGAGTTGGAGAGCTGCAGCACCAGCCAGCCCTGCGCCACGGTCTGCAGCCATGTGCCGGTGTAGGAAACCAGCTGGCCAATGATGAACAGGCGGAAATTGCGCGATCGAAGCGCGGGAAGGGATTCGAGAATTCGGGTGGTGGGGCCGGACACGAGAACAAACGTAAGAGGTGAGAGGTGAGAAGTGAGAGGGAAGCGGTAAGAAGTGAGAGGTGAGAGGTGAGAAGGGGCGCCGGTTTGAACTTGACGCCTTGTTGGGGTAGCATCCTGCAGGCCCTCTTACCTCTCACCCCTCACCTCTTACGCTGTTTGGTACATGCGCTTCACCACCTACTCCAAGTACAGCCCCGAGTTGGCCGATGAGGTCAACCTTCAGGCGCTGCTCGACCAGCTGGGTGACTTCCTCCTCCAGTCTGGTTTTTCCGGTGGCGGCTTCTGGAATGACGACGTCGGCGAGCCGGACCGGTCGATGGAGGCGCTCCGCGATGCGATCCTCCGCGCACTCATGGAGTCGGGCCAGCTCACCCCGGAAATGCTGCAGGTCCTGCGGGGCGATTCCACCGGTGATCCGGAGCGGGATGCTGAAGTAGAAAAGCAGCTGTCCGCGATGCTCGACCAGATCGTGCAACGGCTGGTTGATGAGGGCTTCCTCAAGCTCGATCAGGCGCCGCAGATGCCGTCCGGCTATCAGTCGCTTTTTGGTCCCGGTGGGCAGGCCCGCGAGGCTGCACAGCGGGTGCAGTTCGGCCTGACCGGGAAGGGCATGGATTTCCTCGGCTACAAGACCTTGAAGGGCCTGCTCGGCAGCATCGGCAAATCGAACTTCGGCGCGCATGACACGCCGTTCCTGGCGACCGGCATCGAGGCCGAGTCAGCCAGCCGACCCTATGAGTTCGGTGACACACTCAACCTCGATGTCCCGGCCACGCTGACCAACGCGATCGCGCGCGGCGGGCTCAAGGTGCCACTCGAGCTCGACTATCCCGATCTCATGGTGAGCCAGACCGAGTATCGCTCCTCGGCGGCCACCGTGCTGATGCTCGATTGCTCCCACTCGATGATCCTCTATGGCGAGGACCGCTTCACCCCCGCCAAGAAGGTGGCGCTCGCGCTCACGCACCTGATCCGTACCCAGTTCCCGGGGGATTCGCTGCGGGTGGTGCTCTTCCACGACTCTGCCGAGGAGATTCCGCTCGCGGGGCTCGCCAACGTGCAGGTCGGGCCGTATCACACGAATACCGCAGAGGGACTCAAGCTCGCACGGCGCATCCTGCTGTCGCAGAAGAAGGACATGCGGCAGATCATCATGATCACCGATGGCAAGCCGAGCGCGCTCACCCTGCCCGATGGCCGGGTCTATGTGAACTCGATGGGCCTCGATCCCCGGATCCTCGAGGCCACCTACCTCGAGGTCGCCAACTGCCGCCGCTCCGACATCATGATCAACACCTTCATGCTGGCGCGCGATCGGTATCTCGTGGATTTCGTGAAGCGGGTTTCGGAGATCTGCCGTGGCAAGGCGTACTTCACCAATACGATGTCGCTCGGTCAGTTCATCCTGATGGATTTCATGAAGCGGAAGACACGGCGGGTGAGCTGACGCAGGGCGGCAGGGCGGGAGGAACAGCTAGTCGGGCGATGCCGAGAAGACGATGCTCACGGCATCCGGGTTGGGAAGCGCGGACGCGGTCGCTCGCAATGTGAACGAATGCTTCTTGGTCACGGAAATGACCAGGTCGTCGAACGACGCGACCCCGCTGTTCGCATTGACGACCGTCGTTCCCGAAAGCATTGTGGCCATTCCAGGCGGCGGGCCGTGTCCATCCGGCGCGCGGAGCTGTACTGAAACCGTCGCATTGGAGGTGGTGACGCGGTTGCCGTGGGCATCCTGGATCTCGACCTGTGGCGCCGGCAATATCTGACCACCCGCCGGCACCACGTTCGGAGGCTGCGTAAGGAAGCCGATCTTGCTCGCGGGGCCCGCCGTTATCGAAAAGGCGTCGCTTACTGCCTCCGGAAGGCCAGAGGCATTCGCTGCCAGGGAGTAGCCGCCACCGGCCAGGTCGACCGTAAGGTCGGCGAATGTCGCCACACCCTGCGAGACCGGCATCGAGAGTGTCCCGCCAAGGTTGCCTCCCGGGCCGGTCTTCAATGCGATGGAGATCATGGCCGTCGACCCGGTCGCGACATTCCCGAATGCGTCGCGTACCTGGACCTGCACCGCTGGCGTGATGGCCAGTCCTGACAGCGTCGTGGTGGGTTGCACGATGAACACCAGGGCGGCATCGGCCCCGGGTAGCACGTTGAAGGCGCTGCTGCTCACATCAGGGACGCCAGGGGCGTTCGACTTGAGCGTGTAGCCAGTCCCCAGATGATCCAGCGACAGGTTGTTGAAGGTCGCCACTCCATTGGCGACGCCCACCGTCACCGTACCGCCAAGGGTGGCCCCGCCAGGGTTGTTGTCGATCGACAGCGTGACGTTGCCGGACGCGGTGGTCACCACGTTGCCCTGTGCGTCGCGCAATTGCACCTTCACCGCCGGCGTGATGCTGGATCCGGCCTTCACGTCGGACGGCTGCACCAGGAACACCTGCGAGGCGACAGCTCCGGGAGTCACGGTGAACGCCGTGCTGGTCGCTCCCGTGAGGCCGGCTGGCGGTTGCACGCAGCGTGTACCCCGGCGCGGCCTTGTCGACACTCAGGCCGCTGAAGGTGGCGACGCCGTTCACCGTATTGACGATGAGCGTGCCACTCAGCGTCCCCGATCCAGGGTTGGCCTGGAAGGCGATCGTGATGGCGTCACCGGAGGTTGTAACCGCGTTCCCGTGACTGTCCCGCTCTTCGACCTGTATCGCCGGAGTGATATCCGCTCCGGCCGGAACCGCAGAGGGCTGGACCACGAACGCCAGGCGCGTGGCGGCCCCTGGCGTCACATCAAAGGCAGTGCTGGTGGCCGCGGTGAGGTTCGTCGCACTCGCGATGAGGGTGTAGCCGCTCGCCGCATGATTGATCGTGAGGTTGCTGAACGTCGCGACGCCATTCACGGCATTGGCCGTGAGTGTACCGCCCAGCGTCCCCCCGCCCGGGGTCGCCCCGAGCGCCATAGTGACGCTGGCGTTCGAGCCGGGTACGCGATTGCCCGCAGCATCGAGGACCTCGACCTGCACCGGCGGCGCGATGGCCGCGCCGGCGACGACGCTGGTGGGCTGGACCACGAAGCCCAGCCTGGCGGCAGATCCCGGCGTCACGGTGATGACGGAACTGCCACTCCTGCCTTCAGAGGTGGCCAGGATCGTGACCGGACCGCCCGTCACGAGGCCGGTGACCAGTCCGGTGGACGACACGCTGGCGTGCGTCGCATCGGTCGTGGTCCAGAGAACCGGCCGCCCCGTCAGCACATTCCCCTGATCGTCCTTGAGGGTCGCCGCCAGCTGCAGCGTGGTGCCGGCCGGAACACTGGCCGTCGGTGGCGTCACGACGACGCTCGCGACCGCCGCCGCGGTCACCGTGACGGCCGAGGTGCCCGACTGTCCCTCGATCGTCGCGGTCACGGTGATTGGACCGCCCACGGCCACGCCGGTCACGTCGCCCTGCTGTGACACCGTGGCGATCGTGTTGTCGCTGCCCGACCAGGTGGCCGTGCGGCCGGTCAGCTCGTGACCCTGCGCATCGAAGGCGTGCGCCGTGAGCGTGCTGGTACGCCCCACCGCGATCGTGGCGGTCGGCGGCTGGACCTGCACGGACGCCACCCCGATCGGCGCCACCGTCACCTTGGCAATGGCGGACTTTCCTGAGGCCGTGATGGTCACGCTGATCGGGCCGCCGGCACTGACGCCCTGCACCAGCCCACTGGTGTTGACCGCCACGACGGCTGGATCGGCACTCGACCAGGTGGCGGCCGGCATCGTCAGCACCGCGTCGCTGCAGGAGTAGGCAGTCGCGGTCAGCTGCTGGGTGCCTCCCGTCGCCACCGTGGTCGCGGCCGGCGCAACGACGATGCGATCAACCAGCGCCGCCGCGATCGGGTCGCAGTTGCCCGTGTCGCCGCCGCCGCCGCATCCGGCGAGGACCAGCGCCAGTCCGGTCATGACGATGACGGCGCGGCCGGCACCACGACAGGTCCTGCGCATGGTTGGCATGGCTAGAAGAGTCCCACCGAGACGCCCAGCCGCAGCAGGAAGTAGCCGGCTGACCCTGAACTGTTCGCAAAATCGGCGACGAAATACTGCGCCCCCAGGTCGATGCCGACGCGCTTGGCCACCTGGAAGATCACGCCCCCACCGCCGCCGAAGATGAACGATCCGTCACTCGTGTTCACCGACTCGTCCGATGACCGGACCAGCAGGCTCCCGTAGCCGATGCGTGCGGCAAGGTATGGCGCCGCGATATTGCCGAATACGCCGAGCACGTAGCGCGGTTCCACGAAGCCGATCGACAGGTTGGCGGTGATGTCGCCGCCAGGCGTGTTGGACTCGAAGACGCGGCTGTTCTCGTAACCCACGCCCACGGAGAACCGGCTGAAGGTGAAGCGCACCTGCCCCTCCCAGCCCAGGGTCGTGCCCTTCTCCAGTCCGCCGTAGTCCTGCGTGGGGAACACGAGCTCACCCGAGAGCTGCAGGGAAACGAGCTCGCGCGACTGGGCGGCGGCCATGGCCGGCAGCGACAGCAGCAGGAGCATGGCGACGACTCCCCGGAGAGGTCGCCCGGGCCATTTCCCGTTCATGAATGACACTCCATTCCCTTCCGGCGCCTCAGGGCGCTCCCTCGAGAATCGTCCAGCCCACCACGTGCCAGTTCTCGCCCTCGCGCGTTACGGTCGCCTGCGCCCGCATCTGGCGCTGGGACGTGGTGCCAAAATTCGTGCGCCAGCGGAGCGTCCACTGCGCCGTTGCCTGCCCTGAAGCCTCGTCCACGTCGTCGGTCACCATCCTCGCATCCGTCGTCCGCGGATGGTTGCTCCCGACAAACTCGGCGAACCGCGGTGGCCCCGACGCGAGCGCGGCGGCCTTCTCGTCGCCTGCATCGATCGCCCGCACGAGGTTCTGCAGCCAGGCGGCGAGTGCCGCATGACCGGAGGCGACCCGGGTGTCGCGCAGTCGCTCGCGCTCGGCTTGCTCCTCGCGTGTGCGCTGGTCCGCCCGCGCTTCAGCCGCCTGCCGGTCCCGCGCCTCCTGCTCCTCCCGCGCCTGCCGTGCGGCATTCGCCACGGAATCACGCACCCGCTGCTCCTGGGCGAGCCGGGCGGCGGTGGCCGTGGCGACAGTGAGCGACTCGATGCGATGCTGCTCATCCGAGCCGGCGCGCCGTTCTGCCGCGATCGAGTCACGGATCTCGCGCCGTCGCGTCGCGGCATCGATTGTCGCCGCCGCGCGCAGTGTCGCTCTTGTCCGACGTGCTCGCGGGCGGGGCGGCGGGCGGGGTAACCGGCGGAGCAGCAGGTGCGGCGGATGCCAGGGGAACGACCGGAGCCACGGTGTCGGGCCGTGCCCGTGTGCCGGAGTCGCCCGCACCAGCGCGGACCAGGGTGTCGGGCCGCTTCGCCGGCACGGTCACCGGCGCCGCCGCATCGCCCCGCGTACGCCAAGTCGAATCCGCCATCACGATCACCGATGGCGCCTTGCTGGCGGTGGCGGCACGATAGTCGTCCCACCACACAAAGCCGCCAAGCAGGGCCAGCGAGACCAGCAGGCCGACGACCAGGCCGATCCGGTCCGGCAGCCATCGCGCCGGCGGCTCCGCCTGGTATCTCGGCAGCAGCGAGGCGGCGACCGACCCATACAGGCGTTCGGCCTGGACACTCGGCTCCGGCAGCGTGGCGTCGAGCGCGCCTACCCGTGCGAGTGCCACGCTGATGTTGTCATCACCACCGCGCGACCGCGCCGCCGCCACCAGCTTCCCCGCGATCTCCTCGAGCGGGCGGCTGGCGTTCAGCATCCGCGCGAGGTCATCGCCCTCCAGGAGACCGTGCAGGCCGTCACTCGTCACCGCGATGACGTCGCCGGTCGCGATGTGCCGGAAGAGGATGCTGGGCGTCGTCGATTCCGTGACGCCCAGCGCACACGCCAGGTGGCCGCCGTCGGTCGGGGCCAGGATGTCTTCCTGCAATGGCGTGAGCAGCGCCTCGGGATCCGCCGCATGATCCTCGGTGAGCTGCTCCAGTTCATGATCCGCCAGCCGGTACACCCGGCTGTTGCCCACGTGCGCCGCGCAGAGCCAGTCACCGATGATCACGGCGGCCGTGAGCGTGGTCGCAGGGTCCTCGACCCCGCGTCCGCCGAGCCGCAGGACGGCCGTGTTGGTGTCCGCGAAGGCAGCCTCCAGGATGGCCGCGAGGTTGCGCTGCCACCGCGGGCCGGTCGCCAGCGTCGCCGCGTGCCGGGTGAATGCATCGCCGAACGCTTCCACCGCCACGACGCTGGCAGTCGACCCGCGTGCATGGACCCCCAGGCCGTCGGCCACTGCCAGCACGACGAGATCGAGGTCGTCGGCGGGCAGGCTCAGTGCGAATACGCTGACGGCGTCGTAGTTCCGGCGGATCTGGCGCCCTGTGTCCGTGCGCGACGCCACCTCGTGCACCGACGCGGGACGCGGTGGCACCAGGATGGGAAGCCGGACGTTGGGCTGCTGCGGCTCAGTCACGCCAGGGCTCCGAGGGGACAGTTACCTCACGCCTCCCACCACCCGCTTCGCCAGCTGCCCTGACTTGAGCGATGCACTGGCGCCGTCCAGGCCATTGATGACCGCCACCTGGGTGACGTCGATACTGGACGGATACTGCTTGTTGAACTGCTCGACCGTCATGTCGCGCGGTACCTTTACCAGCCGCACCTTCGCCGCCTCGACATTGATGTACGCGGGATCGGTGAGGGCCTTGAAGCTGTGGATGGCCGGCTTGATCGCCGCGATGTTCTGGCTCCGCACGCCGCCATACCCCATCAGCATGTAGGTATACTCGCCCACCTCGATGAACGCCGCGCTGCCGGTCACATGCGTTCCGTCCTCCAGCTGCGCCACGAAGTCGCCCGAGGCGGCCGCAAGGCCGTTGATCCGGTCGGTGTTCGTGCCCGAACTCTGCAGGCCCTGCTGGCCGAAGAAGTCGCGCGCAGCATCGGTCGCGGCCGTTCCCTTGCCCGCAATGCGCAGTTGCATGGCCGCATCCTGCTGCGGTGCGGCGGCCAGGACGCCTTCCGGTGCATTCTGCGTTTGCCATCCGGCCGGAAACATCAACTGGAACTTCAGGTCGGGGTGGTAGAATGTCCCGTTCTTGAAGTACCCCTGCCGCGGATCCGGGCCGAACATCATGCCATCCAGCAGCTGCAGGTACGAGTCACGCCCGAGCGTGGCGCCTTGCATGCTGCGACCAGACGCCTTCAACGAATCGGATCGCTCCAGGGCGTGCTTCACACGACCCTCCGGTGCCGGATGGGTGGAGGCCCACTCCGGCAATCGCTGCCCCGGCGGTCCACTCACTCGTGCCAGCGTGTTGAACATGTCGGCCGCCGCGCGCACATCGTAGCCGTCGTTCAGCATGTAGCGAAACCCGAGCTGGTCGGCCTGGGCCTCATGATCGCGGCTGAACTTGAGGAACATCAGCTGCATGCCCTGCTGCAGCTGCCCGGCCATGTCCCGCACCGTGGGTGACAGCACCATGCCGGCGAAGAGACCCACCTGGGCCAGCTCCTGCTGGGTCATCTGCTGCGCCGAGTGGCGCGCGGTCACGTGGCCGATCTCATGCCCGATGACGGAGGCAAGCTCTGCCTCGTCATTCATGTACGCCATGATGCCACGCGTGACGAAGATGTACCCGCCGGGCAGCGCGAACGCATTCACCTGTTCGTCGTTGAGCAGGTGAAACTCCCACGGGAGGTTGGGACGCTCCGACTTGACGGCCATCCCCATGCCGATACGCCGCACCAGGGCCTGTGCCTCCGGGTCGGGATACTCCCCGATCGTCTGCACGACCTTCGCCGACTGTTCCTTCCCGATCGAGACTTCCTGCGACTCGGAAACCAGTGAGAGTTCGCTCTTCCCACTGACTGGATTCGTTGCGCAGGCCGCCACCGCGAGCACCGGGAGCATCAGGATGATGCACCGTCTCATGGCGTAAACCTCTGGTACAATGTGAGTTGGGAAGGGGTCAGCCGTCGATCCGGGATCGTCATGGCCGTTGATACCGTCTTGATAACCTACAGCCAGATTCCCCTTTCCGCTGCCCCGGAAACGTGCCGCTTGACGCCCCAGCCCGGTCCCCCCTATTTCCGGCCCCCATGACGACCGTGAGCCCGTTGCCCATTCCCGCCGCCTTTCCCGAGGCGCCAGCGCCACCTCGTGCTGAGAGGCGGTCGCAAGTCGTTGTGGTACATGGCGATGAACGATCTGACCCGTACGCCTGGATGCGGCACCGGGAAGACCCCTCGGTCATCGAGTACCTGAACGCCGAAAATGCCTACACCAGCGCCGTCATGGCCTCGAGTGCGGCATTGCAGGAAACCCTCTATGCGGAGCTGGTGGGTCGCATTCAGGAGACGGACACCACCGCACCCGAGCCACACGATGCCTGGTTCTACTACCTCCGAACCGAGACAGGGTTGCAGTACCCCATCGTCTGCCGGCGCCGCAACCTCACGGACGCGCCGGAGGAGGTCGTACTGGACCAGAATGCCCAGGCGGTGGGCCTCGAGTACTACCGTGCGTCCGGCATGAGCGTGAGCCCCGATCATCGGCGACTGGCCTGGGGCGAAGATGTATCCGGCTCGGAGGAGTACGTGCTGCGAGTGAAGGACCTGGTGAGCGGGGCCATGCTCAGCACTCCCGTGGAGGGCACGAGTGGCAACGTCGCGTGGGCGGCCGATGGCAACACGCTCTTCTACGTGACGCTGGACGAGACCCACCGCCCGTCGCGCGTCTTCCGCCGGGTGATCGATCGTCCCGAGCTTGCCGATGCGCTGGTGTACGAGGAACGGGATGAGGCATTCTGGGTGGGCGTGGAGCTCACGCGCAGCAAGGCATTCATCCTGATCGAGGCCAGCAGCCATGCGACGTCGGAGACGCGCTATGCGCCGGCCGACGAGCCCGATGCCGAGTTTCGGGTGGTGCGGGCGCGGCGCAGCGGCGTCGAGTACGACGTCGGGCACCGGGAGGACCGGTTCTACCTCGTCACCAACGAGGGTGCAACCAACTTCCAGCTGGTGACGGTTCCGGTCGCCGACCCGGCTGCAGCCGTGGGAGTCGGTCATTGCGCCGTCGGACTCGGTCAAGCTGGACGGGATCGATGTCTTTGCCGATCACCTCGTGGTGTATGAGCGCGAGGCCGGCCTGCCCCAGCTGCGCGTGATTTCGCACGATGGCAGGAGCACGCATCGCGTGGCCTTTCCCGAGCCGGTGTACAGCATTCGGCGCCACAGCAACCCGGACTGGCGGACGGCCACGCTGCGCTTCACTTACACGTCCCTGGTCACGCCGGCATCGGTCATCGACTATGACGTGACGGCGCGTACCTGGACGCTTCGCAAGGAACAGGTGGTCCTGGGTGGCTATGACCGCACGCTGTATCGCTCGGCGCGCCTCATGGCGACCGCGCCGGACGGCGCCCAGGTTCCGCTCTCACTCGTTTGGAAAGAACCGCTGCAGCGTGATGGAGCCCGGCCGCTCTACCTGCAGGGCTACGGTTCGTACGGGGTGAACTTCGATCCCGCCTTCTCGCCCAACTACTTGAGCCTGCTCGATCGTGGTTTCGTGGTGGGGATTGCGCACGTGCGGGGTGGCGAGGAGCTTGGTCGCCGCTGGTACGACGACGGGAAGTTGATGAAGAAGCAGCACACCTTCACCGACTTCATCGCCTGCGCCGAGCACCTGATCGCCGGCGGCTACACCAGTGCGGACCGGCTTGCGATTACGGGTGGCAGCGCCGGTGGCCTGCTCATGGGCGCGGTGACGAACCTGCGACCTGACCTGTTCCATGCGGTGGTGGCGGACGTGCCCTTCGTCGACGTCGTCAATACCATGCTGGACCCGACGCTGCCCCTCACCGTGATCGAGTATGACGAGTGGGGAAATCCCACGGCCGACGAGGCGGCCTACCGCTACATCCTGTCGTACTCGCCGTACGACAACGTCGTGGCGACGTCCTACCCGAACATGCTGGTCACCGCGGGACTCAACGATCCGCGCGTGGCGTACTGGGAACCGGCCAAGTGGACCGCCAAGCTGCGTCATCTCAAGACCGACCGCAACCGGCTCCTGCTGCGCACCAACATGGGGGCCGGCCACGGTGGCGCGAGTGGCCGATACGACTCCCTGCGTGAAGTCGCGCTACGCTACGCCTTCGTGCTGACGGCGTAGCGCGTTTCGGCAATCCCGCCAGCCGTTCCGGTTCAGAACACGAGCCAGGCAAACAGGTACAGGGTGTTGTTGGCCGAGGCGTTGCGGCCGGTCCCATCGTAGTTCGTGGTCGACCCGTTGAACTTCCCGTACCAGGTGTACTGCAGGCCGAGGCGTACGTTCTGCCAGGGGTTGTAATCGACCTCCATGGTCACGCCGTCGGAGTTGGGGCTGCCCGTGACGCTCCCCGACACCGGGTCCGCTGGGTACAGCAACGCGTCCGTCGTGCCCGTACTCTCGAAGTACCCGAGCGTGACACCAATCCACTGTCTGGGGTAGTACGACGAATTGAGCTTGAATGTGCTGAGCGAGTTCTTTGCTGTGGTCACGCCTCCACTCTCGAAGGTCGCCTGCAGGTCGTCGTCCTCGTGAATCCACGTGCCGCGGGTCACGAGGTATCCCGGGCCAAGGTGCTGTTCCCACTGGGCATCGACGCCGACGTCCGTCCGCGAGTCGGTCGGCCCGGATACGCCCACGGGAAACTGTGAGGCGTGCAGGCCGAAGGTGCCCAGCTCGATGTTGCCGGCCTTCCACTCCTTCTGTATGGCAAGGCGCCAGTACGGCGCCACCCCACTGATCAGGTCGGTCGCGGACGAGTCGGGAAGCGCCAGCCCCTGCAGCGCGCTGCGATAGACGCCGAACTCGCCGTACACCGTCTTACCGACCAATACGTAACCCGACAAGCCAAGCACCTGCTGGGCCAGCCCGCCATCGATCAAGGTGGTGGCGCCAGGTGTTGGAGCGACGTCGGAAGCTGCGAACGGCCAGCCCCATGCCGGTGTGGTATTCCAGAGGTCGGTTACGGTCGGGTTGTTGTTGAGGGTGGCACCGTAAGTAGCGCCGACCGACCCGTCGATGTGGTTGGCGTAGCGCACGTCGATGTTGTCGATACCGATCGCGTTGTCGGCGCCACTGTAGGTCAATTGGGAGAAGATCCCGATCCTGGGCGAGATCGCCCCGGCGAGGAACAGGCTGAGCTGCTGCGGGAGCGACGCATCACCGTTCTGCGTCCCCGGTATGGTCGTGTTCAGCTCCGTGAACGATGCCTGCACCATGAAGCCGATCATCGGAATGGGGGAGAGTGCGAGCGTATTGCCGTTCTCCTTCTCTTTCTCCTTCTCCCTGATGATCTGCAGCGTCGTCAGCGTGTACCCGCTGGCCTTGAACTCGCGGCCGAACGGCTTGAGGGACAGGAACTGGTAGTGGCAGGAGCTGCAGGCGATCCGGTCTGGCGGGAGTACGGTGGGACGCGCTCCGGCGCCCGGGCGGCGTTCGGTGCGGCCGCATGATCTCGAACGTACGCGACGGCGAGGCCGGTCACGTCGTCGGCCCGCGCGGCTGGTGCGCGGGCACAGGTGAATACCGCGAGGGAAAGCATGACGAGCGGGGATCGCATGGCCGGCACTCCTGCTGTAGGGAACCGCCGGCGAGACGCGGTCACGTGCGCCACGACCTGGTGCGGTCCCTGAAACAGTGTGCTGATTGCGGCGGAGGAGCATGAAGTATTGGTAAGAGTTTCTCTAGAATTCCTTTCCCCGCGCATCGCTGCCGTGTGATGATCTCTTCATGCGTCGCTCATGATCCTGCGGGGGATGCCGTGAGTATGGTGCTGTCAGACTCTCCTCAGGCTGTGCCGCATGTCCCTCGCGCGTCGGGTACTCATGCTTCTCCTGCTCACGCTCGCTGCCGCCCCCCTGGGGTGGGCCCAGGCTGCGCCTGCCGGGGGGGGCCGCAAGGCACCGCCATGCCCGACACCGCCGCCGCAGTGATCCAGGCCGGGCGCAAGATCTTCCACGGCGCGGGTGGGTGCTTCGCATGTCACGGAGGCAAGCTCGAGGGCGGGCCGGTGGCTCCAGCTCTTACCGGACCGAAGTTCAAGAACATCGACGGCAGCTTCGAGGCCATCCTGCATGTGGTTCGGAACGGCGTGCCAAACACGCCGATGGTGGCATACCCCAGCGGGATCGACGACGCCCAGACTGTTCAGGTGGCGGACTACGTATATGCCGTGATCCACGGACAGGCCAAGCCGTAGCGCCTACCTTCTCATCGCGCGGCGCCAATCCCCGCCGCGCGACCGGTCGCCCAGGCCCACATGAAGTTGTAGCCCCCGATCGGCCCGAACGCGTCGAGCAACTCCCCGCAGAGAAATAGCCCCGGGCACCGCCGGCTTTCCATGGTGACGGGATCGATCTCGCTGAGCGCGACGCCGCCCCCGGTGACTTCCGCCTTGCGATAGCCTTCATCACCCGTCCAGGGCAGTGGCAACGCCACCAGCGCCTCGACCAGCCGGCGGCGATCTTCCTTCCTGAGTTGTGACCCTGTCATGCCAGCGTCGACGCCGGACCACTCGAGCAACATCCCGGCCAGCCGCTCCGGCAGTTCACGCTTGAGCACGGTGCCCACCTGCGCCGCGCCGGAGGACTTGAGCCGTTCGTCCCACGCCGTCGCGTCCAGCGCACCCCACTGCACCGTGATCTCCTGCCGGGCATCACCCGCCAGGCGCGATCGCACCGCGAGATGGGAAATGTCGAGCACCGATGGCCCGCTGTAGCCCCGGTGCGTGAAGAGAAACCCTCCCTGCGCCCGATGCCGCGTTCCACCTGCACGCGCCTCGAGCGTCACCGGCAGCGAGACGCCGCTGAGCACCGTGTGTCGTGCGTCGCTGGTGGTGAGCGGGGTGAGCGCCGGATAGGTCGCGTGCACCACATGACCCAGGTGCTGTGTCACCCGGAGCCCGGTTCCGTCGCTGCCGGTGGCCGGCACCGAAAGCCCGCCGGTGGCGAGCACTACGGCATCCGCCTCGAGCCGTTCACCGCCGTCGAGCTTCACGATCCACCGGTTGCCTGGCGCCGACGGCGCCTCGAGGTCCTCGACCTTCACGCCGAGGCGCACGTGCACGCCGAGCCCGGTCGCGAGTGCCAGCAGGCCGTCGCGTACATCGCGTGCGCGATTCGAGCGGGGGAAAAGCTTGCCGCTCTCCTCTTCCAGCGTGAGGTCGAGAGCCAGGCGCTCGTTGAAGAACTTCTGCTGCTCCGCGAGGGGCCAGGTCTTGAGGATGTTGCGCAGGCTGTTGCGGGAGGAGTCGGTGACGAACCGCGCTACGTCGGCACGCGACGGCAGGATGTTGCACCGGCCACCGCCACTGATCAGGATCTTGCGGCCGCCATCACGGGTTCGCTCGAGCAGCGTGACCTGACCCGGCCTCGCGGCAGCGCGCAACGTCTCGGCAGCAGCAATCGCCGCCATCATGCCGGCCGCTCCGGCGCCGATCACGAGGATCTCATGCGGGCTGTCCGGCGAAGGGGCTCTGCATCACCGGCAAAGCTAACGCGCGGTGCGGCGCGCCTCGTTAATCTTCGCGGCGTGACGACACCCGAGCCGCTTTCGCCACTCGCCATCGAGTTCGTGCTGCGCATGGGGCGCGCGCTGCATCGCAACGGATTCTCGGCCAGTCGCCTGGAGCGCGTCATGGGCCGCCTGGCGGTGAAGCTCGGCCTTCCGCTGCCGCAGGTCTTCTCCACACCCACCGCGATCTACGCCGCCTTCGGGTCCCTCGGAACCCAGAGCACGCACCTGCTGCGCGTGGAACCGGGCTCGGTGAGCCTGAGCCACCTGACGCGCCTCGATCGCGTGGTGAATCAGGTCGTGGGTGGAACCCTGAGTCCCGAGGCCGGCCTGGCCCTGCTGGATGACATCGAGGCCTCGTCACCGCCGTACGGGGACCTGCTGACCCTGGTGGCCTTCGCCTGCTCCTCGGGTGCGGTTGCGCGCTTCCTGGGTGGCGGCCTGATCGAGATCGGGGTCGGGGTCCTCATCGGGCTCATGACGGGCCTGCTCGCCCTTGCGGCCAGGCACTGGGATGCGCTCGGCGAGGTGTACGAGCCGGTCGCTGCGTGCATGGCGAGCCTGCTTGCCGGATGCCTGAGCGTGTACTGGAGGCCGTTCTCCACGTATACGGCGAGCCTCGCCGGGCTGATCGTCCTGATTCCGGGCTTCATGCTCACGATCGCGATCCGGGAACTCTCCACCCGTCACCTCGCCTCCGGCACGGCCCGCCTGGCGGGCGCCGGCATCACGTTCCTCGGCATCATTTTCGGCGTGGCGCTTGGCACCCGCCTCGTCACGGTCATCGCGGGACCCACGCACGAGTCGCAGATCGTGGCGCTCCCGCCGTGGACCTTTGTGCTCGCGACGGTCGTTGCCGGCGTCGCGTTCGCCATCATTCTCAAGGCCGAGCGCAGCGACATCGCCTGGGTGGTCGTCGCCGGCGTGCTGGCGGTGGTGGCGGGTCGTATCGGGGCACAGGTCCTCGGCCTCGAACTGGGCGGCTTTGTCGGTGCCGTCGTGGCGGGTTCGGCGGCGAACCTCTTCACGCGTCTGCGGAACCGGCCGTCGGCGGTCATGCTCGTGCCCGGCATCCTCATGCTCGTGCCCGGCACCATCGGCTTCAACAGTCTCTCGTCACTGCTCGACGCCCAGGTTGTGCCGGCCGTGCAGACGGGCTTCCGCATGATCCTCACCGCCGTCGCCCTCGTGGCCGGCCTCCTCTTCGCCGACATCGTCTCGCCCGAACGCAGCGTCTGACCGCGGCCACACGGCCGTGCACGAATTCCTGCCCCGCACATCTCCCCGCGTCCATCACCCCAGTCGGGTTGAGCCGCGCGCGACCGCGCGCATTACGCGGAGGTGCCTGTGTCGTTCGTCCCCATTGTTCATCTCTTCCGGCGCGCGAGGCCGCTGCTGCTGGCGTGCGCATTCCTGCCGGCCCTGGCACCACCGCAACCGACGGCGGGCGTCGGGCGCATCGAGGGAATGGTGCGCGATCCCTCCGGGGCGCCCGTGCAGGGAGTCGAGGTGACCCTCGATGGCCAGCGCCCGCGCGGGATCAGCGACCAGCACGGTCATTACCAGCTCGAGCGCGTTCCGGTCGGCACCTGGATCCTTCGCGCCACCCTGATTGGCTGGAAAACCACGGTGATGGCGGCAACAACCGTGAATGAGGGACGCACGACCACCGTCGACATACGGATGCAGCCAGGCCGAAAGGACGAGGAGCCGCGGGACGAGGTCAGCGTGGCGCCGGCCGCGCGCGAGTACACGGCGAAGCAGTGGCAGGGCAGCGTCAACGTCATGCGCAGCAGCACCGCGCTCGCGGGCGACTTCCAGACTGAGGACTACCACTACTTCAAGGACAACGGCTTCCTGCGGCCGTCGACCAGCCCGCTCTCGACCTTCGCGATCGATGTCGATGGCGCAGCCTACGCCAACGTGCGCCGGTTCCTGACGCAGGGCCAGCGTCCACCGGCCGACGCGGTGCGAGTCGAGGAACTGATCAACTACTTCCCCTACGACTATCCCGATCCACGGGGCAGCGATCCGTTCTCCGTGACGACCGCGCAGATGCCGGCACCCTGGGCGCCGGAGCATCGCCTGGTCCAGATCGGGCTGCAGGGTCGTCGCATCGACGCGCGCGAGCTTCCACCCAGCAACCTCGTCTTCCTGCTCGACGTCTCGGGGTCCATGGACATGCCGGACAAGCTGCCCCTGGTCCAGCGCGCCTTCCGGCTGCTGGTCGAGCAGCTTGGACCGCGCGATCACGTGGCGATCGTGGTCTATGCCGGCGCCGCCGGCCTGATTCTTCCCTCGACGCCGGGCGACCAGAAGAGCACCATCCTCGACGCGCTCGACAGGTTGCAGGCGGGCGGGTCGACTGCCGGTGGCGAGGGCATCAAGCTCGCGTACGAAGTGGCCCGGAAGAACCACCTCGAGGGCGGCAACAATCGCGTCATTCTTGCCACGGACGGCGACTTCAACGTCGGCGTTTCCAGCGAGGGCGACCTGGTGCGTCTGATCGAGCAGCAGAAGCAGCAGGGCACCTACCTCACGGTGCTCGGCTTCGGCACCGGCAACCTGAAGGACAGCCGGATGGAGGCGCTGGCCGACAAGGGCAACGGCAACTACGCCTATGTGGACGACATTCTCGAGGCGCGGAAGGTGTTCGTGCAGGAACTGGGTGCCACGCTGCTCACGATCGCGAAGGACACGAAGGTCCAGGTCGAGTTCAACCCGGCCCAGGTCGCCGAGTATCGGCTCATCGGCTATGAGAACCGGCTGATGGCCGCCGAGGATTTCAACGACGACGCCAAGGATGGCGGAGAGCTCGGCGCCGGTCATGCCGTGACGGCGCTGTACGAAGTGGTGCTGGCCGGGAAGCCGGGAACGAGCGCGACCGTCGACCCGCTCAAGTACCAGGCACCGCGCGCGACCAGCAGCGCACCAGTGAGCTGTTCACCGTGAAATTGCGCTACCAGCCGCCCGCAGGAGGGCCGAGCCGGCTGATCACCCAGGTGGTGGCGCGGGACGACGAGTCGCGGGGCACGCCGACCCTTCGCTTCGCGGCCGCCGTCGCCGAGTACGGCATGCTGCTGCGCGGCTCGGAATACAGGGCCCAGTCCAGCTGGGACAACGTGCTGGCGCTGGCGCGGCAGAATATCGGGACGGATCCCGGCGGCTATCGCGCGGAGTTCCTGCGGCTGGCCGAGGTCGCGCGAGGCCTGGGCGGTGCGGCAACCGACGGCGAGGTGGGGGTTCGGTAGTAGATTTTCAGCGTGCCAGCTGCCACGCTACGAACCCTGCTTGCCGGACTGATCGACTACGCCGGCCTGTTTCCGCCGGCCGCGCTCGACATGCCGGCCTCCGTGGCGGAGTACGCCACGCATCGCGCGACGGCAGAATCGTGGATGCTGGGACGATTCATTGTCCCGGTGAGCCGCCTCGAGGAGTTCACTGCGGCCCGGTCGGCAGCCCCGGCCGGGCCGTGGTTGCTCAGCGTCCTGCCGAGCGCGGACCTCTCGGGTTCCCTCAGCGCGATCGAGCTGTTCAACTCCACCCAGGGCACTGATGCCCGCATCGACACCCTCGAGATGCGCCTCAACCGCACCGACGAGATTGAAGCCGCACTGGCACTGGTTCCACCCGAGCTGACGGCCTACGTCGAGATCCCGATCGGGGCAGACGTGGAGGCGCGCCTGGAAGCGGTGGCCCGTGGCGAGGGACGCGCCAAGGTCCGGACGGGCGGCGTGACTGCGGAAGCCTTTCCCACGAGCCAGATGCTGGCGCGATTCATCGGCGCCTGCGCCGCAGTGGGCGTGCCCTTCAAGGCGACGGCCGGCCTCCATCACCCGCTGCGCGGGGAATACCGGCTGACCTACGAACCCGGAAGCCCGAACGGCACCATGTTCGGGTTCCTCAATGTTTTTCTTGCGGCCGGCTACGCACGCGCGGGCCTCGCTCCAGCCGATGTCGCCCGCCTGCTCGAGGAGCGGGATCCGCGCTCACTCACGTTCACCGATGACGCGGTGACGTGGCGCGGCGCCACCCTGTCCGCAAGCGCGCTCACCGGCCTGCGGCATCACGTCGCGCTCGCGTTTGGGTCGTGTTCCTTCGGCGAACCTGTGGACGACCTTCGCCATATCGGCCTCCTGTGATGCCCTTCCCGATCGACGAGACCCACGACCGCGCGCTGACCAGCTGGGTGCAGTCGGCGAACGACGCCGGCACCGACTTCCCGGTGCAGAACCTTCCCTTCGGCGTGTTCCGCCGCAATGCAACGGGGCCGGCTCGCATTGGCGTCGCCATTGGCGATGCCATCCTCGACCTGGCCGCCGCTGTCGAGGCAGGATTGCTGGGGGATGCTGCAGTGGCGCACGAGGCATGCAGGGCGTCGACGCTCAACGCCCTGATGGCGCTGCCGCGTCCGGCCCGCCTGGCACTCCGGCGCGCACTGAGCCGCCTGCTCCGGTCGGAAGCCGGGGACCAGATGATGCCGCGCGTGCGTGACTTCCTGTCGCCCATGGCCCTCGCCGAGAAACTGCTGCCCGCGCATATCGGCGACTACACCGACTTCTACGCGTCGCTCTTTCACGCGACGAACGTCGGCAGCATGTTCCGGCCCGACAACCCGCTGCTCCCGAACTACAAGTACGTCCCGATCGGCTACCACGGTCGCGCATCTTCCGTGGTGCCCAGACGGCACGCCGGTCAAGCGACCGGCGGGGCAGATCCGCGACGATGCCACGCAACCGCCGGTCTTCGGGCCGACGCGCCGGCTCGACTACGAGGTCGAGATCGGGTTCTTCGTCGGAACGGGCAATGCCCTGGGTACCTCGATCCCGATTGGCGAGGCCGGCGACCACATCTTCGGCCTCTGTCTCCTGAACGACTGGTCGGCGCGCGACGTGCAGACCTGGGAGTACCAGCCTCTCGGGCCCTTCCTCGCCAAGAATTTCTGCACCACCATTTCACCCTGGGTAGTAACCATGGAAGCGCTGGCACCGTACCGCGTGCCGGCATTTGCGCGTGCGGCCGGCGATCCCGCGCCGCTGCCCTACCTCGCCGATGAGCAGGACCAGCGCGGCGGCGGCATCGACGTGGTGCTCGACGTGCTGCTCTCGAGCGGGCGCATGCGGGCCGAGGGCGTTCCGGCCATGCGCCTCAGCCGATCACGGCTCGCTGATCTCTACTGGACGCCGGCACAGATCCTTGCGCACCACGCCTCGAACGGGTGCAACCTGACCACCGGTGATCTCCTCGGCAGCGGCACCGTCTCCGGACCTGCGAAGGATGCCCGCGGCTGCCTCCTCGAGCTCACCTGGCGCGGCACCGAGCCGCTCACGCTCCCTACGGGTGAAACCCGCAAGTTTCTCGAGGATGAGCGACGAGGTGATCATGCGCGGCAGCTGCGAGCGCGAGGGTTTCGCGCGCATCGGGTTCGGCGAGTGCCGCGGCATCGTGCACGGCTGACCTCCCCATGTCTTCGACCCTGAGCACCACCGACTCACTGCGCCCGCTTTCGGGACTCGCATTCGACAACAGCTATGCGCGCCTTGGATTGCCCTTCGGCGTGTCGGTGACGCCCACGCCGTTGCCCGACCCGGTCCTGGTCCATTTCAATCGCGATGCGGCGTTGCTGATCGATCTCGATCCCGCCGAGGGCGCGCAGGCTCCATTTCTCCGATGGGCGTCCGGTGCCGAGAAGCTGGCGGGAACCGATCCCGTGGCGATGCTCTATGCCGGGCACCAGTTCGGCGTGTTCGTACCGCAGCTGGGTGACGGACGCGCCATGCTTCTTGGCGAAGTGGTGAACGCGGCAGGGGACCGGTGGGACCTGCACCTCAAGGGCAGCGGGCCAACGCCGTTCTCCCGCGGTTTCGACGGCCGTTCCGTGCTGCGCTCGGCGATCCGGGAGTACCTCTGCGGCGAGGCCCTCCACGCACTGGGTGTCCCCACCACCCGCGCCCTCTGCGTCGTGGGCAGCCCCGAGCCGGTGCAGCGCGAGACGGCGGAGACCGCCGCGAGCATCATTCGCATGGCGCCCACCCATGTGCGGATCGGGAGCTTCGAGGTCTTCGCGGCGCGACAGCAGCCGGACTTCCTCCGCACGCTGGCCGAGTACACCATCGACCTGCACTTCGCCGAGTTTGCCGGACGGTCCGATCGGTACCTGCGCATGCTGGAGACGGTGGCGCGCCGCACGGCGGGTCTCATGGCGGCCTGGCAGGGCGTCGGCTTCGTGCACGGCGTGATGAACACCGACAACTTCTCCATTTCCGGGCTCACCCTGGACTATGGTCCATACGCCTTCATGGAAGGCTACGACCCGGGGTTCACGCCGAATCACACCGACAGCGCCGGACGTTATGCGTACGACCAGCAGCCTGCGGTGGGACAGTGGAATGTCGGCGCACTGGCCCAGGCGCTGCTCCCGCTCATCCCGCGAGAAGAGGCGATAGCCGGCTTCGACGCGTATGTCCCTGCGTGGGAAGAGGCCTATGCCATGGTAATGCGCGGCAAGCTGGGCCTGCAGCGCGCGGAAGCGGGCGACGCGGCGTTGCTGGACGACCTGCTCCAGCTGATGTACAGCGCGCGCAGTGACTGGACCGTCACCTGGCGCGCCCTGGGCGGAATCACCATCGCCGGTGAGGCAGACCAGCGCGCTTTCGCAGCGCTCTTCAGTGATCGCGCGCGGTGCGACGCCTGGCTCTTCCGTTACCGGGCGCGAGTGGCGACGGAGGCGGGAAACGACGCCGCGCGACAGGCGCGCATGGATGCCGTCAACCCGATGTATGTGCTTCGTACCTGGATTGCGCAGGAGGCCATTGTTGCGGCCCAGTCGGGCGACTTCTCGGTGGTGGATCGGCTGATGACGGTGCTGCGGCGCCCGTATGAGGCCCACGCCGGGTGCGACGCATGGGCCAGTGCCGTGCCGCCGGCCTGGGCTGGGACGCTGGAGCTCAGCTGCTCGTCGTGAGCCCGCCGCGGCTCGCGCGCTGGCAGGCGCTCTGGAGCCGCCTCGGCAAGCCGGGTTCGGTGAGCGACCTCGCGGGCCTGGAGCAGCAGTATGCCCTGCAGGGCCGGCACTACCATACGCTGGAGCACCTCGACGCCGTGCTCCGCACCTTCGACACCCTGCGCGACTTCGCCAGTCACCCTGACGAGGCCGAACTGGCTCTCTGGTTTCATGATGTCATCTGGGAGGCGCTGGCCGACGATTGTGAAGAGCGGAGCGCGGCATGGGGTCGCGATGTGATGGCGCGCGCCGGACTCGACCAGGAACGGAGTCGGCGGATCGAGCACCTCGTCCTCGAGACGCGCCACCTCCCCGTCGCGGCGGTAGACGCTGACGCTGCCGTGGTGCGCGATGCCGATCTCGCCATCCTGGCCGCCTCACCCGAAGTCTTCGCGGCGTACGAACAGGCCATCCGGCGGGAGTATGCCATGGTGCGGGATCAGGAGTTTCGGGCAGGCCGGGCGCGGATCCTGTCTGGCTTTGCCCGCCGGGAGCCACTCTTTTTTACGCCGATCATGCAGCAACACACGGACGCTGCGCGCGCCAACCTGGCGTCTGCGATTGCCCGGCTGGCCCCCTAGGATGAGGCCGCACATAGCCTTGCACGCGCGAACTACCTACCTTTCCCGGCACCGAATGCGATTGCCCTCGCTGGACGTCGCCGCCCGTTCCGCCTGGAGAGCCTGACCGTGTACTACGTTCGGCTGCCCTCAGGCGACGAGAAAACGTACCGCACCGTCGACGAGATGGTCTGGGACGTGGAGCTTGGCGTGATCACGCGCGACGCCAGGATTTTCCATCCAAACACCAAGGAATGGGTGCAGGTCACCAGGCACCCGCAGCTGGCCACTCGCTTCGTGAGCGAGGAGGGGCAGGCGGACGAGGTGGGCCTGGACTTTGACCTGCTGAGTGACGACGAAATCAAGGACCTGGCGCCCAAGGCATCCGAGGCTCCGCCGCCCGCACCGCTCATCTTCACCGACATCTCGGTCGAGACCGCGCAGCAGCAGGCCGCGGCGCCGCCGATTCCGGCCGCCGAGGGACTGGCACCCGCAGTCGAATTCCTGTCGTCCGGCCCTCCGGAGCCAATTGCCCCACCAAAGGCGCCGGAACCGGTCGTCACCGCGGCCGCCGCCCCAAAGTCCCCGCCTCCGCCTCCGCCCCCGACTCCGACTCGCGCGCCAACGCCGCTCCCCGCTTCATACCTGCCGGAGCCGCTGCCACTCGATGGCGAACTCGCGCCGCTGCCGGACGACAACCTCGACACCACCGAGTACAAGCCGCTCGAGTGGAAGCCGGAGCCGCGCTTTCGCGGCCTGGCACTGGCGGGCGGAGTCATTGCGGCGGTGGCGCTGCTGGGCACGGCAGGATGGTTCGGCTGGCAATGGTGGTCGTCGCGTCCCAGCCGGACCGCGGTTGTCGTCCAAAAGCCCGTGGCACAGAGCGACACCGCGCTGGCCCGGCAGCAGGTTGACTCGGTCTCCGATCGCGACCTCGCGGCGGCGCTGTCCACGTTGGCCGCGGCGGAGACAGCCGGCGTGGGCCCGCGCGGACTGGGGCGTCCGGGGCGGCTCATTCCCGGCAGCACGGCGCCGACGCGGGCGGTCGAGGGACTCCGTCCCATGACGCCGATCGAGTTGCGGCGCAGCTATGCCGCGGCGTACGCAGCGGCCCGCACGGCGATGGATTCCGATCTTGCCCTGGCCGGCGTCTCCAAGCTCTTCGCGACGGCGCGCCTGTCGAGTCGCGACAGCCTTCGCAGTGGCCGACGGCTCATCACGGCCGCGCGCAACGTGGTGCGTGTCTATCACTCGGACGAAGTCCAGATCGAGCGGGCCTACCGCGACACCGTGGCGTTCCAGGTGGCGCGGATGGGATGGTCCCGCACTCAACAGGAAGACTGGAAGGCGCGCGCCGAGCTCAAGGAGAGTTACGAGGGCTCGGAGGTCACCGATTCCCTGCTGACCTACACCGACAACCTGTACGCCCTGCTCCTCGGCGACTGGGGCCAGTACGAGTTGAGCGGCAGCACCGTCGGATTTGACAATGCCGCCAGCGCACAGGACTACCAGGAGCTGGCCAGCTGGCTCCAGACCCATATCGCCAAGTTCGAGAGCGAGACCGAAAGTTCATCGTCATCCCCCACGGCCCGGCGCATTGCACGGGCGCTCGGGGGCACCCGACCACCCACCCTTCGGCGCAGCCGCGTCCCTGACTGATCACATGACCACAGCACCTGAAAGTCTTGGCGTCCTCGAACTCGATGGACGCCAGGGATTCCTGCGACGCGCCGCCAACGGCTGGGATGCACATCCCGATGACGTACGGGTGGACGAGCGCACCGTGCGCGACTATGGCCTTCGCGTCGGTGACGAACTGACGGGGGAGTTCCTGGCTGCGAGTCGTGGCAAGCCGCCGCTGCTGCGAAAGGTGACGACGGTCAATGGCAACGATCCGGAGGAGGCGCGCCAGCGTCCGGAGTTCACCCGGCTCCCGGCGGTGCACCCGAGCCGCCAGCTTCGGCTGGAAGGCGCCGAGGCGCCAGGGCGCAAGGGCGACATGACCGGTCGCCTCATCGACCTGATCGCGCCGCTGGGTTTCGGGCAGCGTGCCCTCGTCGTCGCACCGGCCAAGGCCGGCAAGACGACGGTGCTGCAGACGATCGCCGCGGGCATCGCGCACAACCATCCGGATGCGCAGCTGCTGATCCTGCTGGTGGATGAGCGCCCGGAAGAGGTGAGCGAGATGGAGCTGGCCGGTGTTGGTGAGGTGATCGCTTCCAGTTTCGATCATCCCGCCGAGCGGCACGTCGCCATCGCCGAGCTGACCGTGGAACGGGCCCGTCGTCGCGCTGAGGAAGGGGGCGACGCCGTCATCATCCTCGACTCGATCACGCGACTGGCGCGCGCCTTCAACACCGTGGACAAGGGCACGGGCCGCACGCTGTCCGGCGGCCTGGATGCCCAGTCGCTCGAGATACCCAAGCGCCTGCTCGGCAGTGCGCGCCAGGTCGATCCCAATCGCGGCGCGGGTTCCGTGACGATCATCGCCACGGCGCTGATCGACACCGGGAGCAAGATGGACCAGGTGATTTTCGAGGAGTTCAAGGGAACCGGCAACAGCGAGATCGTGCTGAGCCGCGAAATGGCCGAGCGGCGCATCTACCCGGCCATCGACCTGAGGGCGAGCGGCACCCGGCGCGAGGAGCTGCTGATGTCGAGCGAGGCCCTGGAAGCGGTGCGACAGGTGCGCGGCGGCTTCGGGGCGCTCGCACCCGCCGACACCATGCAGCGCCTCGTCAATGAGCTGAAGCGCTATCCGACCAATGCGGAGTTCATCGCGTCGTTTGCGAAGGCTGGAGCGCGGAGCTAGGCCCTCCGATTCCCGTGAAAGCCCTGTTGTTCACATCCCTGGCAATCACCACGGTCCTTGCCCGCCCCCTCGCCGGGCAGCAGCTCGTCGTGCGGGTGCTCGCCGAGGATGGCTCCCCAATCCCGAATGCCGCGGTCGAGCTCTGGTCCCGCACCCGGCGCGTGGCCACCCTCAGCACCCGGGAGGATGGGCGCGCCCTTGCCCAGCGCGGAAAGCAATCATCACTCACGTCGGTGGCTGCGCGGGCGATCGGCTATCGGCCTGCCTCGGTCCCGCTGGGTCGGGCCGACACGATCGAGGTACGGCTCGCGGGTGTCATTCCGCATATCGCGGAAATCGTCGTAGTCGCTCCGCCGCGCTATGAGTGTCGTGAGGACGACGACACGGCGCGCGGCATCTGGCAGGCAGCGACCATGCGTTACAACCTCCTGCCCACCGAGCGCCGATACTGGGCCGTCGGGCGCGGCACGCAGGAGACGGCGATCCTCTCGAAGGTCTCGTCTCCCGAGAGCTGGGACACGACGCGCTGGGGAGTGAGTGGCCAGGTCCGGGCACAGACTTCCCAGTTCATCCGCGACTCGGGCTATGCCATCCGCAGGAAGCCCGGACGTTCGGGCGGCCTCGTCGGACCGACCGGGGGACCCTGGTGGTACCCGAAGCTCCACACCTGGAACGCCGACCACTTCGCCCGGCCCGAATTCGGCCAGCTCAATGTGCTGTACACCGTCTCGTCGGGACCCACCGGATGGACCATCGGGTTCTGCGCCAAGCGCGGCGGGCGGCCGGGCATCGCGGGCCTGCTCCGCATCGACAGCAGCTATGTCTTCACGCACGCGGAATGGCAGTTCCAGACGCCAGATCCCAAGGAGGATGCCGGCGGGGAAATCACCTTCCTGACCGGGACGTCGTCGGCACTGCTGCCGCTGGAGAGCTATTTCTGGAAACTGGCGGGCGGGTCGGAGGGCGACGAACTGCTGTACTACCGGGAATCGTTCATGGCGGACGAGTGGACGATCAACCTCGACGATCCCCAGCGCACCAGTCCCGCCGCGGGACCGGTGCACTGAGGACGAACAGCTCAGCTGTTGGCGCGCTCGAATTCCTGCATGAACTTGACGAGGGCCGTACCCCGGCCGCCGGCATCGCATTGTAGATGCTGGCGCGAAGGCCGCCGGCGGACCGGTGCCCCTTGAGGCCCTCGAATCCGCGCTTGGCCGCTTCCGACACGAACTTGCTGTCCATCTCCTCGCTCGACGTGTAGAAGCAGACATTCATCAGGGAGCGGCTGCCCGGCAGCGCGCGCGCCTTGAAGAGCTTGCTCTGGTCGAGATGGTCGTAGAGTATCCTGGCCTTGGCCTCGTTGTGCTCCGCCATTGCCGACAGCCCGCCTTCCGCCCTGATCCACTTGAACACCTCGCCCATCATGTAGATGCCGAACGTGTTGGGCGTGTTGTACAGCGAGTTCTCCTTGGCGAACGTCCGGTATTGCAGCATGGTCGGGAGGTCGCGGTCTCCCGCCTCCACCAGGTCGTTCCGGATGATCACCAGCACCACACCCGACGGGCCCAGGTTCTTCTGGGCGCCGGCGTAGATCATCGCGTACTTCGCGACGTCGATCGGGCGGCTGTACATGTCGCTCGACGTGTCGGCAATGAGCGGCACGCCGGATGGCACCGGCGGCTCGGTGGTCCACTGGGTGCCGTAGATGGTGTTGTTCGTGGTGAAGTGGACGTACACCGGGTTGGCGGAGTACTTGATGTCGGCCACCGGCGGGATCCGGTCGAATTTGGTGGACGCGGCACTCACCGCCTCGTTGACGCCGCCATAGCGCCTGGCCTCGTGCACCGCCTTCTCCGACCAGACCCCGGTGACGAGGTAGTCGGCGGTGCGGTCCCGCGGCAGCAGGTTCATCGGGATCATGCTGAACTGCAGGGATGCGCCGCCCTGCAGGAAGAGCACCCGGTAGCCGTCATCGATCCCGGCAAGGTCGCGGCAGCTTTGTTCAGTTTCCTTGATGATCTTGTCGTACGTCTTGCCGCGGTGACTGTGCTCGGCGATCCCGATGCCGCTGCCCGCCACGTTCCAGATGTCCTGCTGGGCCTTCTTCAGCACCGCCTCAGGCAGCACCGCGGGACCGGCACCGAAGTTCCAGATACGATCGCTCACTTTTCGATCTCCGTCAGGTCCAGCGAGATGATGTGCGAGTTGCCGCTGCGGATCGCCTGCAGCGCCTCGGGCGCCGGCCGTCCATCGAGATGGATGCGGGCCAGTGTCGCCGTGGCGCCGTGATAGATGATGTTCTCGACCTCCTCGACGTTGATGGCGCCGTCGGACAGCACCTTGAAGACGTGCGCGAGGACGCCGGGCCGGTTGTGGTGCCGGACCGAGAGCACGTGGGTCGCCGAGCTGCGCGCCAGGCGATTGACGCAATTCGGTACCACGCCCGCATGCAGGAACTGCTGTACGATGTGAATCACCTCGTGCGCGATCGCCACCTGCGCCTCGTCGGTCGAGGCACCCACATGATGCGTGCCGTACACCCCGGGCAGCTGGGCCAGCTCGGTCAGGAACTCGGCCGATGCGCCCGCCGGCTCCCCCTCATACACATCGAGACCGGCCCGGATGCCGCGCGTCCGGATGGCATCGCGCAGGGCTGCCTCGTTGACCACCGACCCGCGTGAAGTGTTGATGAAGTAGGCCCCGGGCTTCATCGCGGCGAGGAACTCGGCATTCACCAGGTGCTTCGTCTCGGAGTTGGCCGCAACGTTGACCGTCACGGCGTCCGCGCGATGCGCCACTTCCACCGGCGTCTCGGCGTAGGCGATGCCAAGCCGGTTGGCCTCGGCGAGCGTCAGGTTGCGGCTCCACGCCACCACGTTCATGCCGAAGGCGTGCGCGCGCACCATGATCTCACGCCCGATCTGCCCCAGCCCGACGATGCCCAGCGTGCGCCCGTAGAGGCCGCGCGCCTTGGAGTACTCGCCCTTGCTCCACTTGCCGCCGCGCAGGTCGATCACCTGGTCCGGAATACGCCGGTCGCAGGACAGCAGGAGGCCCATCACCAGCTCGGCCACGGCGATCGAGTTCTTGCCCGGACAGTTGGCCACGAACACGCCGAGACTCGAGGCCGCCGGCACGTCGATGGTGTCCACCCCGGCGCCCGCGCGGATCACGAGGCTCAGGCTCGCGCCCGACTTGAGCGCCGCCGCCGAGACCCGGGTGCCGCGCACGATCAGGATCTGCGGATCGACGCGCTCCAGTGCCCCGGGAAGGGTGTCGGCGCCGAGATCGGGCTGGGACTCGACTTCGCAGCCAAGCTCCTTCAGCCCGTCGATGCCGATTTTTTCGAACTTGTCAGCGATGAGGACGCGCATGGGTTCCGGGTCGTGAGTCGTGAGTCGACAGTCGTCAGTCGTCGTCATCAGCACCAGCTGATGACTCCGTCAGCTGTCGACTGCCGACTGCTAACTCAATCGTGAACAAACAACCCACTCCGCAACTTCGGCTCAAACCACGTGCTCTTGGGCGGCATGATCTCGTCCGCATCCGACACGGCCAGCAACTGGTCCATGGTCGTGGGATACATCGAGATCCCGACGGCCATCTCACCGCTTCGCACCCGCCGCTCCAGCTCGTCCGGACCCCGGATCCCGCCCACGAAGTCGATCCGCTTGTCGATCCGCGGATCGCCCACGCCGAGTATGGGGCCCAGCACCCGCTCCTGCAGCAGCGACACATCGAGCGAGGCGATCGGGTCCCGATGATCGATGGTCGACGGATCCATCACCAGGCGCCACCAGGCATCCTCGAGAAAGAAGCAGAACGAACCCGGTGCCATGGGGCGCGGATCGGGCGTGCGCTCCAGCGTGCCGAGTCGCGCCAGCCGTGCGCGGAAGGCATCGGGCGTCATGCCCAGTGTCTTCACCACCCTGTTGTAGGGCAGGATGGCCAGCTGGTTGTCCGGGAACAACACGGCGAGGAACCAGTTGTACTCCTCATTGCCGGTGTGGTTCGGGTTCGCCGCGCGACGCTCCTGGCCGGCACGCCACGCGCTGGCGGAGCGATGATGGCCGTCGGCAACGTAGGCCAGCGGCACCTGGCCAAAGGCGGCCACCAGCGGCGCCGGGTCAGCCACCTTCCACACCATGTGCCGCACGCCATCCGGCGCATGGAAATCGTAGAGGCCCGGCGCCTCGGTCGCGGCCGTCACCAGCGCGTCGATCGCAGCCTTGTCGCGGTAGGCCAGGAACACCGGCTCGGCATTGGCATCGAGCGTCAGAACATGCCGGGTGCGATCGTCTTCCTTGTCCTTCCGGGTCTTCTCGTGCTTGCGGATGATGTTCCGCTCGTAGTCATCGACGTGCACGCAGCCGACGATGCCGGTCTGGCCCCGCCCGTTCATCTCCTGCCGATAGATGTAGAGCGTCCGATCGGCATCACGGAGCAGTGTCCCATCCCGCAGGAATCCGTCGAGGGCCTTCCGGCCTTGAGAGTACACTAAGGGATCATACGGATCGATAGCGGCGGGGAGGTCGATATCGGGGCGGCCCACGTGCAGGAAGCTGCGTAGATTGCCAGCCGCGAGCGCGCGAGCCTCGTCGCGGTTCACGACGTCATACGGAACGGACGCCACCTGGGCGGCGAGTTCCGGTGGCGGACGCAGGGCCTGGAAGGGATGAAGTCGCATTGAGCGAAGAAGATGCTAGGGGCGTTGGGTGGGAGCGTCAAGCCGCTGGATTGACCGTGAACCTGATGGGGGGCAACCCTTGCGCACAACAAGTCTTATCGTCCTGATGCTGGCCGTCGCCGGCTGCCGGAAGGCGGGCGTGGCCCAGGTATCCGGACGCCCGGAATCCGTCACCTACGCCCCGGAGCTCAAGGTGGACCTCAGCAAGATGACGAAGACGCCGAGCGGCCTCTATGTCCTGGATATTCAGGAAGGCAGCGGGCCTGCGGTTGCCGCGGGACAGAAGGCCCAGGTCCACTACACCGGCTGGTTCGTCGACGGCAAGCAGTTCGATTCCAGCGTGGGTGGTGCACCTCTGGAGTTCGCGATTGGACAGGCGCAGGTCATCGCCGGCTGGGATGAAGGGGTTGCCGGCATGAAGGCAGGCGGCAAGCGGCGCCTCGTGGTGCCGCCCGATCTCGCCTATGGCGACCAGGGCTATCCTGGTGCCATCCCTCCGGGCGCGACGCTCGTATTTGATGTGGAACTGGTCGGGATCACCCCTGAACTGGATACGGAAATTCGTTCTTGCCTTCGAGCCCCGGAACGCCGATAATCCCCCGGGGCTTTTCCGCGGCCCCCTGACCCGCCCGACAAGAGACACAGATGCGCGCTGGTGAATACGCTGGTCCAAGCTGGTGGCCCATCAAGCTGCTCCGTGACACCAGTCATGGAGGGGTACGTAGGCTTTGGGCGGTATGGCTTGGCGCAGGACTGCTGGCGCTGCTCTTCGCCATCCTCGAGGCCCGGTACAATTGGAGTGGCATTCCCATCGCCCTCGGCGACGCCACTGTCGGCCTCACGATCTATCCTCCGCTCTTCCTTGCCCTTCTTCTCGCCATCTGGCTCGGCCCCATGTGGGGCATCATTCCCGGGTACATCGCGGGACTGGTGAGCGCGATCATCGGCGGACTGAGCGTGCCACAGGCGCTGATCTTCGCCTGCGCCACGCCGGTCGAAGTGATGATCGTCTGGGGCACGATGGTGCTGCTCCAGATTCATCCCGACTTGCCGCGCACACGGGACCTGCTGCTGTTCGCCGGGATCGCGCTGGTGGCCGCGGCCGCGTCGTCACTGGGCGGCTTGATCTGGATCGAGGTCCGGCGGCTGGACGTGCTCTCGGGCAACCGGATCTGGCAGGGGTGGCTGGTAGGCGACTTCCTCGCGATGGCCGTCCTGACGCCGGTGGTGATGCGGCTGGCCGGGCCCCGGGTGCGATCCTGGATCGACGAACAGGTGCCGGCACCGCCGCGCCTCTCGGTGAGCTATACGCGCGCGACCCTCCTGGTCGTCGCCATCATCGCGCTCCTGGCGGTCATGGTGGCGCGCGGCGTCGCACTGATGCTCCACAGCGTGTCCTCGCATCCCCTCTGGGCCTCTCCCGAGGGCGAGGTCATCATGCACCGCCTGCGCGAGGGCCTCGAGTTCATGGGCCTGCTGCTGCTCATTGCAGTGGCGCTGGCCATGTCGTTCGCGATGGCGCTGGCACGGCTGGGGGAGCGCGACCACTCGCGGGCCCAGCGGGACGCCCTTACCGGTTGCCTGAATCGACGCGCCTTCGCCGCCCTCTACCGCCGCGAAGGTGACCGCAGCCGCCGTCTCTCCCGCCCCATATCGCTGCTCTTCTTCGACATCGATCGCTTCAAGCAGCTGAACGACCGCTTCGGCCACGAGGTGGGCGATGAGGCACTGCACCTGCTCGCGCGGCGCGTGGAAGGCGCACTGCGCGAACATGACGTGCTGTTTCGCTGGGGTGGGGAGGAATTCCTCGTCATGCTGCCGCATACGCGGGCGCCGGAAGCCGCAGCGGTGGGCGAGCGGATTCGCCGCGCGGTCACTGAAGAGCCACTGAAGCACGACCTGCTCGGTGACCCGATCGAGCTCACGGTGAGCATCGGCTCCGCGACTGCCGAACCGGCACCGGAGCTGGCCGACGACCTGCTGCACCGGGCGGATACCGCCTGTTACCGGGCCAAGGCGCTTGGCCGCAATCGTGTCGAGAGCGCCCGGGCCGACTTGACGGTCATGTCCGCCTCCGCCTGACGCTTCCCGCCGATTCTTCGGCGGCTACAGTGCGCCGCCCGCAGGTGCCCGGGCCGAGACTTCAGCCCGCGGCGATTCGAGTTCGGGCGTGAAATCCTCGCCGGGGTTGATGAAGCGATCGACCTCCAGGCCATACTGCTTGTCGTAGAGCTGCCGGTAGCGACCGTTGAGTGCCAGCAGTTCCGGCTGCGTTCCCCGCTCCACGATGCGCCCCTCCTCCAGCACCAGGATCTGGTCGGCACTCGCGATGGTCGAGAGCCGGTGCGCGATGACGAAGGTGGTGCGTCCCGCCCGCAGCCGGCGCAGCCCGTCCCGGATCATCCCCTCGCTCTCGCTGTCGAGGCTCGAGGTCGCCTCGTCAAGGATGAGGATGCGAGGATCGGCCAGGATGGCCCGTGCGATCGCCACCCGCTGCCGCTGCCCGCCCGAGAGCTTCACCCCCCGCTCGCCCACGACCGTGTCATACCCTTCGGGGAAGCGGCTCACGAACTCGTCGCAGTGCGCCAGGCGTGCGGCATCGAGGATCTCGTTCCGGGTCGCGCCCGGCTTCGAGAAGGCGATGTTCTCGGCGATGCTGCCGTCGAACAGGAAGTTGTCCTGCAGCACGACGCCGAGCTGGCTGCGATACTCGCGCAGGCGGAGGGTGGTGAGATCCATGCCGTCCACCAGCACGCGACCCTCACCCGGGCGGTTGAAGGCGAGGATCAGGCTCAGCATGGTGCTCTTGCCCGAGCCGCTCGAACCCACGAGGGCCGTGGTGGAGCCCGCCGGCGAGTGGAAGCTGATGTTCCGCAGCACCGGGACGTCCGCCGCGTAGCTGAAGCTCACGTCATCGAACAGCACGTCGCCATCGATGACCGGCACCGGCCGCCGGTCCAGCGTCGCCGGCATCCTCCGTGGGAATGCCGCGCACCTCGCGAATGCGATCGAGCCCCGCGAACGCCTCGCTCACCTGGGTGCCGATCGATGCGATCTGCACCAGCGGTGCCGCGACCAGCCCGATGAAGAAGACGTACATGATGAAGTCGCCCAGCGTCATCTGCCCGCTCAGGATGGCATGGCCACCCATCACGATCAGCAGCATGCCCACGATGCCGACGATCACCGTCGTCACGGCCGAGACCACCGAGATGGCCGTAATGGTCGCCGCCACGTTCCGGAAGAGCTCGTTGACGCCACGCGTGAAGACCAGCTTCTCCCGGCGCTCCGCGGTATACGTCTTGACCAGGCGCACGCCGCCGACCGTCTCCGCCAGGCGGCCGGTCACTTCGGCGTTGATCGCGCCGCGCTTGCGGAAGATCGGCCGGAGCTTGCTGAACGCGACCGCCATGACGCCGCCGAATACCGAGAGGATGACCAGCGTGATGCTGGTCATCTTCCAGTTGAGCCAGAACAGGACACCCAGCGCGATGGTCGCGGTGAGGATGCCGCCCACCAGCTGCACGATGCCGGTGCCCACGAGGTTCCGGATGCCCTCCGCGTCGGTCATGATCCGCGAGATGAGCACGCCGGTCTTGGTCGAGTCGAAATAGCTCACCGGCAGCCGCAGCATGTGCTCCTGCACCGAGCGGCGCAGGTCGGTGATGGCTCGCTGTGCGGCGATGCTCATGACCTGCGACAGGCCGAACGACGTGGTCGCCTGCACCAGCGTCGCGAGGCCGACGGCGAGCGCCAGCTGCAGCAGGAGGTCAGGCCGGTGCTGGGGCAGCACCTTGTCGATGAGGAACTTGGAACTGGCCGGAAGGACCAGGCCGGCGAGGCGGTTCACGACCATCAGCAGCAGGCCGACTGCCAAGCTTGTCGCGGTGCTGCCAGATCAGTTCCCGCGCCTCGCGCCACACGACCTCGCCGGAAATCCGGCGCTTCTTGTCCGGTGATGCCACAGAGTACCTGTGTACCTTTCCTCGCGCCGCGATCCGTGGGCCTCAGGGCAACCGCGACGCGCTCAAAACCCGGGAATCCACGAGCGGAACGTCATGTCAAATCTAGTCACCCGCGCCATGCCGACCGCCAGCGAGCGGCAGGCCTTGCTGCGCCTGGCCCTGCCGGTGGTCCTGGTGCAGGTGGGGGTGATGCTGATGGGCGTGGTGGACACCATCATGGTGGGCCATCTCTCCGCCAAGGCACTCGCCGGCGTGGCGCTCGGGAACCTCTATTTCTTCGGCTGCGCCGTGCTGGGCATGGGCGCACTCATGGGACTCGATCCCGTGGTGTCGCAAGCGCTTGGCGCGCGGGACCACGATGCCATGGCCCGCGCGGTCCAGCGTGGACTGGTCCTGGCCCTGTTGTTTTCCATTCCGGTCACGCTCGTCCTCCTCACCGGCGAGTCAGGCCTCCGCGCCATGGGCCAGCCCCCTGAGGTCGTCCCGCTCGCGGGTGCCTACACCCGCTGGAGCGCGCCCGGCGTGCTGCCGTTCTACCTGTTCGTGGTGCTGCGGCAGAGCCTGCAGGCCATGCGACAGGTGCGCCCGATCCTGATCTGTATCGTGGCCGGGAACCTGATCAACCTCTTCCTCAACTGGGTGCTGATCTACGGCC
Organism: uncultured Gemmatimonadales bacterium; assembly: GCA_963846945.1. Taxonomy (GTDB): domain Bacteria; phylum Gemmatimonadota; class Gemmatimonadetes; order Gemmatimonadales; family GWC2-71-9; genus JAGGAG01. Next base: position 160,709 of record CAWJXX010000009.1, read on the forward strand.
ATCTCGGCGCGCCGGCGCTTGGCATCACCGGGTCGGCCATCTCGACCACCATCGGGCGCTGGGCACTCCCCGCCATCCTGCTGCTACTCGCATGGCGCGAGCTGGGTCCGGCGCTCCGCCCCCTGCAGCGCGCGGCACTGGAAACTGCACCACTCGGCCGTATGCTCAAGCTGGGCCTGCCGATCGGCGTGCAGACTGCACTCGAGTTCACGGCGTTCGGCGCGGTGGGCCTGATGATGGGACGGCTCGGCACGGTCCCGGTGGCGGCGCACCAGGTCGCGATCAACCTGGCGTCCCTCACCTTCATGGTGCCGCTCGGGGTGGGGCAGGCGGCGGCGGTGCTGGTGGGGCACGCCATCGGGGCGGGTGACGCGAGCGGTGCGCGTCGCGCGGCACGCGCGGCCCTGGTGTTCGGCGTCGGTTTCATGGCGATCACCAGCGTGATCTTCCTCGGGTTCCCCGGGCTGCTGGCGCGTTGCTATACCTCGGATCCGGCCACGATCGCGCTGGCGAGCGCATTGCTGCCGGTGGCCGGCGTCTTCCAGTTGTTCGATGGCATGCAGGCCGTCGCGGCAGGCATTCTCCGCGGCGCGGGTGACACGCGCATCCCGATGCTCATCAACCTCGGCGGCTTCTGGATCTTCGGGATACCGCTGAGCCTGGCGCTCGGGTTCCGCACCTCGCTCGGCCCGGTGGGACTCTGGTGGGGTCTCGCTGCCGCGCTGGCGGTTGTCGCACTGATCCTCTTTGCCCGAGCCCGGAAGCTGTTACGGGGGACGGTTCGCAGGGTAAGCGTGGAGGTGGCGGCGTAGGAAAAAGCGTAAGAGGTGAGAGGTAAGAAGTAAGAGGGATGAACGCGCCCTTTCACCTCTGATCTCTCACCGTCTCACCTCTTACCTCTTACCTCTTACCTCTTACCTCTTACCTCTCACCTCTTACCTCTTACCTCTTACCTCTTACCGTCGTTAAAGCGGCTCAATAAACATCCCCGCATAGTTCCGGTTCGCCTGCGTCACCAGCTTGAGGTGCACCAGGCCGGTTGCCGTGTCGTAGAACCAGGCTGCGTCGGTCGCCGCATCGACGGCGGCGGCACTGGCCGCCTGCGCCATCGGATGCCCGCTGTCGTAGTCGCGGATGATGCGGATGTTCGCGGTCGGATAGGGCACGGTCAAGCGGGCCCAGTCACCCGTCCGGACCTGGTTCAGGAACAGCCGCGGCTTGGGCGGGACGGTGACGCCCCAGGTGACGGTATAGGCGCGCGCCGGCACGATGGTGGTGGACGCGGTGGTCTGCGTGTTGGGGACGCCCACCAGCGTCAGGCTCTGGCCGTCGTCACGCTGCAGCGTGAACGGGCCCACCGGTTCGGCGCCGTTCTCGTTGATCGCGGAAGTTGACCCGGCGGCCGGTGCAGATCCACGCGTTCCAGCTCGAGTGCTGGGTACACGAGTTGTCCACCATGATGCCGACATTGGCAACCACGTACGCGCCCCCTACGCCGGTCACCGACCCGGTCGAGTCGTAGAAGGCCGCCGCCTTGTCGCCATCCTTGTCGGCATGCGGGTCTTCCAGGTACACCTCGTTCGAGTTGATGAACGAGACGCCGTCCGCAAAGTTCATCGTGCTGATGGGAAATGCGTTGTTGCGATTGTAGCCGAGCGCGCTCGACGGGATGGTCCCCATCTTGTTGAAGTTGATGAACTTCACGTTGTCCGCGCCCACACGCCCGTCGTAGAACTCGTAGCCACGGTAGAAACCAAGGCCGGAACCGACGTTGTCGGTTTCGCCGATGAAGGTGGAGTTCTGGACAAACGTCTCGTTGGCCGCGAAGGTCGCGCCAATGCCGTTGTCCGACATGACGACGTTGACCAGCCGCAGGTTGCTCCCGCGCAGCCAGACGCCGCGCCCCGAGTTCTTCCAGGCCCGCAGCCCGTCGAAGTTGGCGGGCACGGCCGGCGAATCGTTGGCCGGGTCCTGCCGCGGGGAATAATTGGTGGTCTCGGTCGTGAGGTCGATCGTGGGGCCATCATCCACGTTGACGCCGACCGAGCGGTTCGAGTGCGCCACGTTGTCCTTGAACTGGCGCAACGGCGTACGCCGCGGCAGGTCCGGCTGGCCCACCGAGAGGCCGGTCGGTGATGCGGGCAGGGCGAACCAGAAGCCGACGCCCTTGGAGCCAGCCGCATGATTGCCGCGATAAGTGTTGTCCGGATTGGTGATCCAGAAGCTGGACGGCCGCGTGTCTGACGGGATGACCTGCTCGCCCGTTGCCGGAGTGCGTGCCGTCATGGCCAGGTTGTTGGTGAAGGTGTTGCCCGACTCGGCGCCGTCCTCCAGGAAGAAGCCGTGCCCGATGTGGTCCTCGCAGACGTTGCCGTCCACCAGTGCATTGTCGGTTCCGTGCACCGTGACACAGCGGTTGAAGCTCCGCCACACGGCGTTGTTGCGGAAATACTGGCCGTCGACCGCGCCGGCAAGGTGCCAGTGCATGGGATAGCGGGCGAGGCGGGCCTTCTGCCCCATCCGTGTGAGCGTGACGCCTTCGACGTGTGCCGTGGCGCCCTGCATCACCATGATATGCCCGCCGATGCCGGTCGCCGTCGACGCGCTGTCTCCCTGGATGACGATGTTCCGCGAGAGCAGGCCGACCTCGGCCCGTTCATCGACCGACACACCGCTGATCGACTGCATCACGCCCCAGTGGGTGTGGGCCAGCGGCTGCGCCAGCGTGATGTGTGCTCCGTTGACCGCGACGATGGTCGCTTCCTCAGCCTGCATCGGGTCGAAATCGGTCGATGCGATGACGATCTGGTCCCCGGCACGCCACGACGTTGGCTGATCGAGTTCGACGCTGGTGGCACCGTTGGATGCCGTGGCATTGAGGTGCGTCCAGGCGGTGCGCTGCTCGCCATGCAATTCGAGGCGCCCACCGCTCATCACGCCCAGCACCTTGTCTCCCATTCCCATGATGTCGCCATCACCCGCCCCCGTGAGCGTGATCGTCGCCTTTTTCGTGCGGCGGGCGCCCTCGGTCCCAATCTGCAGCGTACCGGCCACCATGACATAGCGTGCGGAGAGGGCAACGTCGGCACTCGTCGAGAAGGTGAGCGAGCCATTGATGGTCAATCCACCAAGTGCCGGCGTGTCCATGTCGAGCAGCACGTTCTTGTCGGCCGGAATCACCACATCGGCGCCGGCCACAGGCAGCGTCCCGCCCCAGGTAGCCGGGTCAGACCACTTGGCATTCGCAACCGGTGGCGGCGGCGCGCCGTTGCCGGGACCGTTCGGCTCGGACACGGAGGAGCAGCCGGAGAGTGACAGGAACAATGCAGCGATGGTTGCAGCGCAGAACGCACGAGACGTTTGCATACTGACCTCGGGATGCGGGGTCGATTGAACTCAACGTGATGACACGCGGTTACTTGGAAAACTTCGACGCTGCAGGGGGCAAGAAGCGGGCTATTCGGGGCGGGACGCGATTGGTGCAGGTTCGTTCATGACTTCGACTTGAGTGCAATGATCGGCAGTGTTGCCGATCACGCTTTTTCTGCCGGGAGGCAACGCGGATTATCTCAGTACAGGCGAATCCCGGTGGGTTCGACGGCGACCCCTTTCACCCAGGTACCCACCTTGAACGGCACGGCGGTATCCTGGCGATGCGTGGCCGTGTGCACCAGCGGCGCCCAGAGTCCCTCCGCAATCGGCTGTCCCGCCACCACCATCGTCCTGATATTCCAGCCGACCAGCCCGGGCTGCAGCAGCAGGACCGGTCCCGTTCCCGTGACATGCGCAAACCCAAGCCCTCCGAACAACTCGAAACCCGGAACGGCCCCGATGCGCACGTCCGCATCGACCCGTAGCAGCTCACCCTGGGCCGAGAGCGTGATGTTGCGCACGTTTTCCCGCTGCGCCGGCGGAATGAGCTGCACCAGGTAGGCGTTCACGCTGTCGAACTGCAGCGGATACGTCATCGCGTGGCTCGAATCCGCCGGGGTCGCGGTCTGGGCCGCGAGCGGCGACAGGGTCAGCATGAGACCGGCAACCACGCCCAGAATCCCTCGCCGCATTGCACGCGTCACACCATTCATCGCTTCAGCTCCGTATTCAGCTCCAGCATCGCCCGCCACAGTGGCGTCGGCTGGTTGTTGTCCCAGTGGTAGTAGTCGTTCATCCGCGACGCGTAGAGCGAGGGCGCGAAGGGGAACACCAGTTCCCCGCTCTTCTGCATCGTCGGCACGCTCGCCATGAGCGCGGCCGTGTCACGCACCACCGCATCCGGCAACTGTCCCACGGCACGGCCGGCCACGAAGCCCTGCATCCATGCGGTGCGCTGCCTGGCGTCCATCGCGGCCCAGTCCCGGCCATCGAGCACGTACCACGGGCGATCCTGGCGCGCGCCGATGAACGCCGTGGTCAAGGCCGCCCCGCACAGGAGCCCTGCTGCCAGCGTAACCACGCGCCCGGACCGCATGTTCAGCTCTTCTTCGCGGGACCGGTCTCGAGGCGCGGCTCCTGCGCCGTCGCATCGATCCGCATGTCGATGTACATCCCCGAAAGCGCGTGCCCTGGAACGCCGCAGATGATGCGATACGTCGCGGCCGGCGTCGCCGTGAAATTGATCTTGTCCTTCCCGCCCTGCGGGAGTCCCTCGAGAAGGTTGATCGTGTACGCTCGTGGAATGGCAGGATCACCGCCACTGTTGGGAATCGGCGCTGTGCCCGAGATCACTTCGGCACTGTGCGGCACGCCGTCCTCGTTGACGAATGGCATGTTCACGGTAGCGCCGGCCGGAATGACCAGCGTGAGATTTCCGTTGCCGAAGCCGTTGAAGTTGAACGGCGTCTGCGCGCCCGGTGCACCCGCAATCAGCTGAAAGGTCACTGTCCTGGTGGCCGCGTCCCACTTGAGCCACGTCGGGTTGATCTTGGGCGTGGTGGCCGTCTGTCCCTGTCCCTGACATGCGGCGGGGACACTCGCGAGCACCAGGAGCGACCCGGCGAGCAAACGGTAAGTCATTGTGGCTCCTCGTCATGATGAATAAAGCCAACGGGCGGGAACGCCCGTGAGGCATTCCCGCCCGCCAGCAGAGCAAGCACCCTGCCGATAATTACTTCGCCGCCACCGTCTTCGGAAGGCCGAAGAGCACGATGGTATTGCCCAGCGGGTAGTTCAGCTGATAGTTGCCGCCGCAGGCGACACCAATCATCTGCTGACCCTTGTACTTGAAGCTCATCGGGGCCGAGTTGCACCCGGCGCCGGCGTTGAAGGTCCAGAGCATCTTGCCGGTCTTCGAGTCATACGCGTTGAAGTTGCCGTTGCCCTCGCCGGTGAACGTGAGTCCACCCGCCGTCGAGAGTGCGCCACCCATCATCGGCTGCGGCACCTTCACCTGCCACGCAATCTTGCCGGTGCTCAGGTTGACTGCCGAGAAGAGGCCGTACTGCTCCTCGCCCGGGATCGCCACGAACGCGGAACCGAGCCAGAGACGACCCTTGTCCCACGGCGCGTAGTTCGTGCGGTACCACATCGGCTGGTGCAGCGCCGCGACGTAGGCGTACCCGAGGCCCGGATCGATCGAGATCGGCGACCACTCGGAACCACCGTTGGCGCCCGGCAGCATGCGCGTGCCCTGGCCACCGGTCGGGAGCGCGAACATGTTGTCCTGCGGCACGAAGGCATCGGAGCGCTTCACCAGCTTGCCATTCGCGGCATCAAGTACATAGACCCAGCCGGTCTTGCCGGCATGGACGACGACCTTCTTGCCGCCAACCGTCGCCACGACCGGGGGCGACACGGCGTCGAGGTCCCACACGTCGTGCGGCACCGTCTGGTAGTACCACTTGGTCTTGCCGGTCTTGGCGTCGATCGCCACGACCGCATCGGTGTACAGGTTGTCGCCCGGACGGCTGCCACCGTCGAGGTCCGGTGACGGGTTGCCGACTGCCACGTAGATGGTACCGGACTCTGGATCGTAGGCCGGCGTCATCCACACGCCACCGCCGCCACGGGTCCACGCATCAGCGGCCTTGGCGCTGTCGCCCTTTTCCTTGGAGATATCGCGGTGCAGGCTCGCACCATCCGGCGTGCTGCGCTCCCAGGTGCCCCACCAGCCATTGGGGGCCTTCTCGTCGAACGTCGGATCGCCCTTGGGGGCCGGGATGGAGTACCAGCGCCAGATCTGCGTGCCGGTCACCGCGTCGTACGCCGTCACGTGACCACGGATGCCGTATTCACCGCCCGATACGCCGACGACCACCATGTTGTCGATGACGAGTGGCGCGTGCGTGATGCTGTAGCCGTAGGTGGGATCGGCAACTTCCTTGTCCCATACGACTGCGCCCGTCTGCGCATCCAATGCGATCAGCCGGGCGTCGAGGGTCCCCATGTACACGTGCGGGCCGTGGATGGCCATGCCGCGGTTGTTCGGGCCGCAGCAATAGATCGTGGTGCCGAGCTTGTGCTCGTAACGCCAGAGCTGCTTGCCGGTGTCGAGGTCGTACGCGATCGCCGTGTTGAATGGCGTCGTGACGTAGGCCCGGTTGCCCACCACGAGGGGCGTGTTCTCGAACGAGCCGAGCTTGGCGATGCCGGTCTGCAGCATGCCACGCGGCACCATGTGCGCAACGTTCGACGTGGTGATCTCATTGAGTCCGGAGTAGCGCTGGTTCCACGCGTTGCCACCATACGTGGTCCAGTCGTCCCCCGCGGGCTTCTGCGCGGCAGCGGTGCCGGTAATCAGGCACAGCGCCGGCACCCAGGCGAATTGACGAAGATTCATCTGCGTTGCACTCCCGTATCGTGGTGTTTGTTCGCGTCACTCCGGATAGGACCGACGCCCGGATCTGCTCCCCAACAGCCCGGCCCGCCTCACATTCGAATAGCTTCTGAGTGGCTTGAGTACTCCAAACTTCAGGCTTGGCGCCCAAGTGTCAAGGTGCGACACGCCCCGGCCCAAGCGCCTAAGGTTTTGTAAATCATGCGATTCTGCCTCATCCTGGCTGCCCTGAGTGCCGCGCCAGCCGGCCTGGTCCAGGCCCAGACGAGCGCCCTGCCGGCATGGATCCACGCCGATTCTTCGGCCCGGACCGTCATGCTGGATCTCACCGTCACGCACCCCGCCGGTGCACCCAGCGCCCAAATCAGCAGGGGCATGATGGGAATATCGTGATCACGGTTCCCAAGGGGTGGACCGTGAAGTGGCACTGGATCAACCAGGACTCAACCGCGGCTCACAGCCTCGTCGTCGTCGCTGAGCGGGAAAAATTACCGCAGGAAGGGACCTAGGCCGTATTCACGAACGCCATGACAAGCGAGCCTCAAGGCGGGCCTCCAGGTTGGCGGAACGGATGACACCAGTTCGAGGTGGACGAAGGGGGCTGGTACTGGATGGTCTGCGGCGTGCCGGGACACGCGATTGCGGGGGAATGGATGGGACTGAAGGTGGATGCAGCGGCCACGACCGTGAGTGTGAAAATAAAGTGAGTGACGAGCGGTGAGCAGGATGCAGTGAGGGCGTAACCGGATTGAGCGCCGTGCGGGTACCCCCGCTTACCGCTTACCGCTTACGCACCTCCCGCTCACCGCTCACCGCTTACCGCTCACGCTTTCATGCCACCGGATCAAGGCCCAGCGCCAGCCGTCCCGTGAACTCCTGCTGCTTCCGCTCCGGGAGCGGATGAAACTGCGAGGCGTATGCGTCGCGCAGCAAGCGCTCGATCCCGCTGTCACGCAGGTAGCCCGGACCGCCGGCCACCTCGAGTGCTTTCGCCGTCGTCGCGATCACGGCGTTCGTCGCCAGCGTCTTGCGCACGAGCATGGCACTGGAGAGTTCGATCGACGGCTCGAAACTGAGGTCGTCGGCCAGGGCGACCATGCTGTCGGTCGCCAGCCGCGCCGCCGTCAGGTTGTTCTCCAGCTCACCCAGCAGCTGCGGCAGGACGCCACGCTTCCGCGCCGCGACCAGCGCACGCTCGGCCGCCAGTTCCGCAACGCCGACGTACACCGACATGATGAGTGGCAGCGCGCAGACCATGATGACGTTGTACGCCGCATGATATTTGGCCCTTGGCCGGCGAAGCGAGACTGCCGCTTCGGGAACAAAGACGTCCTTCAGTACCACCGTACCTGAGCCCGTGGCTCGCATGCCCATCGCCAGCCAGTCGAGGTTGACGGTGACGCCCTCCGAGCTGATCGGCACGGGGAAATGCAGGACCTGCCACCCCTCCGTCGGATCCTCAAAAGGTGCGGACGTGACGAGCATGTCCCCGGCCGGGGACCCACTGGCAAACGGCTTGGTGGCATTGACCCGGTAGCCACCCTCGACCTTCGTCGCCTGGCCGTTCGACGCGAGCCAGTCGTTGGCGCCCGTGCTCACGAGCACCAGTTCGCGCGCGGCTACGGCCTCGAGCAGCTTCTGTCCCGGCCGCCCGTGACGGTGATTGAAGACTGCGGCCGCCACCAGGTGCTGGTGCATGGAGAGCGCGAGCGCCGTCGATGAACAGTGGTGTGCCAGGCCTCGCAGGAGGGCGCAAACTTCACTGTGACTCGCGCCTCCGCCTCCCAACTCCTCCGGCACCTGGGCCGAAAAGACCCGGCTTGCCTTCAGGGTGACGTAATTGTCGGCAACAAAAGTGTCGGTCTCGTCGTGGTCTGCGGCGCGCGCGGCAAAACCTGGCCCGATTTCTCGGGCCAGGTCGGTCCATTGAACGGCCTGGGTCGGCATGATGCCCTCCGGTTTCGATGGCTGCACCCGCTACATCATGCGTCGAAACCGGGCCACGGGCGAGAGGGGCTATTCCTCGGTCTTTTCCACTTCGATCGTGTACGACGCCGCCATGGCGGCAATGGCCCCGAGTGCCACCCAGACCGGCAGCAGCACAGCGCCCACGACGCCGATGGTCAACGGAATCTCGAGCAGGGTCTTGCCGTCATCGTTCTTGACCTTGATCCGGCGAATATTGCCCTGCCGTACCAGTTCCTTGATCCGCTCTACGAGGCGGTCGCCCGCGACCTTGTGCTCCTCGGTGTGGACCTTCTCATCCGTCGTGGTCATGACCTCTCCCCTCGATACTTTCGTGAGTTCGTTGGACATCGTGCATCTCCGCTAGGGGCGGGTTGGTGTCGCGCGTGGCACTACGGACAGCACCTGGTGGGGTTTCAGGGTGAAACTGGTGGCCCGGGAACCGGGAGACCGCCAGGCGCGGGGGCTCCGCCCGAGGACTCCCCGCTTACCGCTTACCGCTCTTCACGCCTATTTTGCTGCTCGCACCGGCGGCGCACCAGCGCCGCCTCACCTAAAGAGCAAGGCGGAGATCGATGAAGGCAAATGACATCCGGAAGGGCATAGTGGTCATGCATGACGGCCAGCCCTGCCGGGTAATGGACTTTCAGCACCGGACGCCGGGAAACCTGCGCGCGTTCGTCCAGGTTCGCATGCGTAACTTGTCCAATGGCAACAGCTTCGAGACCAGGTTCAGCTCCACCGAGGATCTGGAAACCGCGCGGCTCGACACCAAGGAAATGCAGGTCCTCTACGACGACGGGACCGACCTGCACGTGATGGACGCCCATAGCTATGAGCAGTTCATCTTCGACTCCGAGGTCGTGGGCGAGCTCCGGCCCTGGATGCAGCCCGAGATGGTCTTCCAGGCCGAGTGGCTGGCGGGACGGCCGATCTCGATCAAGCTGCCCGCGGCGATCGAGGTCGAGATCTCCGATACCGCACCGGTCATGAAGACCGCCACCAAGACGGCGAGCAGCAAGCCGGCGACCCTCATCAACGGCGCCACCATTCAGGTGCCGGAGTTCGTCGGCAGCGGTGAAAAGGTGCGGGTCAATCCCACCACCGGCGAGTATCTGGAGCGGGTGAAGTAGCCGCCGGTTGTCTATTGGCCGCCACGAACATGGGGTGCTGCAGTCACTTGCAGCACCCCATTCTGCTTGGCTAACTCAATTGATCCCATAGTGGTTGCGCGATCAGGTCGCCGTCGCAATAACAGTCGGCGCGCGAAATGCATTTCTCGTCCGCACCAACTCGGGCGAGGACCTGTGAAGAGCGGCGCGGTTCACGATTATCGCATCATCCATTACGGCGCAGACGGTCACGTCTACCTGAAGGACGTCCGGCTGCTCTGGTGCTGGGATTGGCGCTATGGTCGCGACCCGGTGTTCGAGTGCCGCACCGCCGCCGAGAAGAATGAGAGCCTGATGGACCGCGCCCGCCGCATTGCCGCCGAGATGAACGCGGCCATCGCGACCGGGTGCGCGCGGCCCAACGATCGCCGCACCCTGCTCCGGCGCAGCGACGCCATCGATCCAGCCGGGCGTCACGCGATCTGGCAGGATCTCATCACGGTGCAGATCAGCATGGCCACCCTGTCCGCGCTCGCCGTGAAGGCCTCCATCGAGGCGATGCAGAAGCGGGATCGCTAATTTGGTTGGGTGACCCGGCGACTCTACTACACCGACTCCTATCTCGCGTCCTTTTCGGCCGTCGTCAGTGATCGCGCTGAGGGCGGCCGTCGTGTCTATCTCGACCAGAGTGCGTTCTACCCGACGTCCGGTGGCCAGCCGCACGACGCGGGCGTGCTCAACGGCATCGCGGTGCTCGATGTCGTGGACGAAGAGGACCGCGTAGCCCACCTGCTCGCGGCACCGCTCACGACCGACGAGGTCGAGGGCATCGTCGACTGGCCGCGGCGCTTCGACAACATGCAGCAGCATACCGGACAGCACCTGCTCTCCGCGGTATGCGCGGAGCTGCTCGGCGCGGAGACCACGAGCGTGCACTTCGGGTCCGAGACGTCCACCGTGGACCTTGCGGCCGGGGACATCTCTCCCGGAGAGCTGGCCGACCTGCAGGACCGGGCGAACGCCGTGATCGCGGAGAATCGCCCGGTCACAATCAGCTTCGAGGATTCGGCGACGGTCGAGGGGCTTCGCAAGGCGACGGCGCGGAGCGGGACCCTCCGCATCGTGACCATCGCCGAGCTCGACCGGAGTGCCTGCGGTGGAACCCATGTTCGCCACACCGGTGAGATCGGCGCGGTGCTGCTCCGCCGGCTGGAACGGATGAAGAAACAGGTGCGTCTCGAGTTCGTCTGCGGATTGCGCGCGGCACGCCGGGCCCGCGCCGACTACCTGGCACTTTCGCATGTCGCGGGCGGGTTTTCCGCCGGCGTCGATGAGGCGCCGGCCCTGGTGGACGGCCTGCGCGGGGAACTGCGGGAGACACTGGCCGCGCGCGACCGGAGTATCACCCAGCTGGCGGCCTAGCAGGCGCGCGACCTGGTGAATGGAACGGTCCACCGACGCGAGGGGACGGAGGATCGTGCACCAGCGCATTGCCTCGGGGTCCCTCGAGACGGTCCGGCCGCTCGCGACCGCGGTGCAGGCCATCGATCATGCCGTGTTCATCGGCGCCTCGGATGATCCCGTCACCCTGCTCCTGGCCAGTTCAGCCGCGAGTGGGGTCGACGCCGGTGCGATCCTGGGGCCGATCCTGCGCGGGCTTGGCGGTCGCGGCGGCGGCTCCGCCCGGATGGCCCAGGGCACCCTGCCGTCGCGTGAGGCACTGGACCACGCACTCGTCGAGCTGGAGCGCGCACTGGCCTGACCGCAGCAGGGCTCGCTGGTCGTCACATCATATCAAGGATCCGATTTGCCATGCAGAGGTACGAGAATCACCGGCGCGTTCACGTGCCGCATCACCTGATCGCCGTCCCGATCTTCTGGATCAACCTCATCATCACGACGATGCGGTTTGCGCGACAGCCGTCGCTCGAGTCGGCGTGGGTCGTCGTCCTCGCCATCGGCATGGTGCTGGTCCTCTCCATCATCCGGAGAAACGCGGTACGGCTGCAGGATCGAATCATCCGGCTGGAGATGCGGGTACGATTGCAGTCGGTGGCGCCCGACCTCGTTCACCTCGTGGATGAGCTGTCGCCCAGGCAGGTGGTGGCCATCCGGTTTGCGGGTGATGCCGAGCTGCCCGACCTGCTGCGGCGAGCCAGGGCCGGCGAGTTTCCCGCGACGCGGGACATCAAGCGCGCCATCACCAACTGGCGGCCGGATGAACTGCGGGTCTGAGCAGCAGGAGGCCGCGTGAGCGACAAGCTGCACATCTACGAGGGCGAGGCGATCCGTGTCACCTGGGACAAGGACCGCTGCATTCACTTCGCCGCCTGCGTGAGGGGCATGCCCCGCGTCTTCGATCCCGGCAACAGGCCATGGGTGCATGCCGGAGAACGGGCCGGCCGAACGCATCGCCGCTACGGTGCAGCAGTGTCCGACGGGCGCGCTGCACTATGAACGCAGGGACGGTGGACCGGCAGAAGAGCCCGATCGCGAGAACAGCCTGCGCGTGACCCGGAACGGCCCGCTGTTCATTCGCGGGCAGCTGGAACTGACGGACCCGGATGGCAGCGTACGGCTGGAGACGCGGCTCGCGTTGTGTCGTTGCGGCGCGTCTGCCCACAAGCCGCTCTGCGATGGGTCACATTCGCGTACCGGTTTTCACGATGAGAGCATGCGCGTGCCCGATGCACAATTGCAGGCCCGGCCCACGGAAGTCAGTGGCCCGCTTCGCATTGAACCCCTGCCGGATGGCCCGCTGCTGCTGCGCGGGACCATCCGCGTGCTCGACGCGACAGGCACTGAAGCGGGCACGGCCACCAGGGCAGTTTTCTGTCGCTGTGGCCACTCCGGTACCAAGCCGTTTTGCGATGGAAGTCATGCCCGGACAGGGTTCAGGAGCGCATGAAAAAACGTCCTTGCGTAGAACCACCCTCAGGGCCACGTTATGACGGTGAGTTCCGCACAAGAAACCGACGAGATGGCGGTCCCCGTGGACGCCGCTAACGCCGAAGAACTCGAGCTCCTCAGGGCCAGCACGCTGGGGGAGTACGAGATCCTTGGTGAATTGGGTCGTGGGGGCATGGCCACGGTCTATGCCGCGCACGATATTGCACTCGACCGCCGGGTAGCGATCAAGGTCATTTCGCCTTCCCTGGGGGCCAGTCCCGCCCTGGTCGAGCGGTTCCGCCGGGAGGCCCGCACGGCGGCCTCGCTGAGCCACCCCAACATCATCCCGATCTATTCGGTCCGGCACTCGAACCGGCTGCTCTTCTTCGTCATGAAGTACGTCGAGGGGCGTCCGCTCGACAGCATCCTGCGCGAGACCGGTGCGCTGCCGGTGCCCACCGTGCAGGCGGTGCTGGGCCAGGTCGCGAGCGCGGTCGGGTATGCGCATCGTCATGGTGTGGTGCACCGGGACATCAAGCCGGGCAACATCATCATCGACGATGAGGGCTGGTGCGTGGTCACCGACTTCGGCATCGCCAAGGTCGCCGAGTCCGAGGGGCTCACCACCTCGGGCATGATGGTTGGAACGCCGGCATACATGAGCCCGGAGCAGTGCCTCTCCAACAACATCAGCGGGGCGTCCGACCAGTACGCGCTGGGCGTGGTGGCGTACGAGATGCTGACCGGGCGGCTGCCCTTCCCCGGCACCTCGATGATGTCGGTCATGTACGCGCATGTGCACGTGCCGGTGCCGGAGATCGCCGACCTGCGGGCGGAGTGCCCGCCCGACCTGGCCACCGCGGTCATGCGCATGCTCTCCAAGGAGCCGACGGAGCGGTGGCCCTCGATCGAGGAAGCGGTCGCTGCGCTCGGAACAGGTGACGGCCTCGCAGGACGAGCCGACCCGCAACCAGCTGATCACGCTCGCGACGACCGGCTCCCGTCCGCTGACCGTGCGCTACACCACGCCACGCAGCCCGATTCCATTCCAGGCCGGCAACCTGGCGCTGTCGTCCGATGCGAAGACCGTCCAGATCGGAAAGCCGGCAAACAGTTTCCGCACGATGGCGGTGGTGGTGGCGCTCGTCGGCGTGCTGCTCGCGTCCGCCGTCTACTTCGCACCGTGGCGTCGCGCCGCACGGGCTGAAGAGCCGACCGCCGTGCCGACCATTCCCGCGACGAGCACCGGCGCCAGCAATGGTGCGACGACCGCGATCCCGGCACCGGTTGCGCCGGCACCCGGCACCGCGAACGGGACCGCCGCCACCGGTGCTCACAAGTCGGCGAAGCAGGCCGATAGCGGGCCCGCTGCAGCATCGGCGGCGCCGGCACCGGCCCCGGCGCCCGCCACGACCGCGATACCAGCGGTCGCGGTCGCCATCGTGGACATGGAAGAGCCGCCCGCCGACAGCAGCAAGCACGAGATCTCCGGAAGCGATGCATTGCTCAATCGAGTCGGCGCGCCAGGTGCTGTTGCACCGGATACGCGCGCCGCGATCGAGCGCGCCGTGAAGAACTACGGACAGGCGCTTGTGCTTGGTGATGTGGCCGAGGCCGTGGCTCGCTATCCCGGGATTCCCGCGGTGCGGCAGGAACAGATCACTGCGTTCTTCGGTGCTGGTGGGCGGTACAGCCTCCGCTGGAAGATCACCGACCTGCGCGTGAACGGCATGCACGCCGAGGCACAATTGAGTGGCTCGACCACCGAGATCCATGCCGGCGTCTTCGGCACGACGCGTGTCGTCAACGAGCAGATCGCGCTCGAGCGCCGCGGCAACCTGTGGGTCCTGACGCAGATCGCTCAATAGCTGGATTCCGCCCTTATTCGGGCACCCTCCGTTTTCGCGCTTTCGCAGCTAATTGCACTACCGCGTGCCGGCCCCCAAGGCCGGCATCTTCATTTGGCTTAAGCTACGCCACCCCAAGTCGTTAGCCCCCTGAATCGCATCGCGTCACCGTTCACAATTGCGCGCCGCCCGTCCGTCTCCGCTGGCACCTGCATTGCCGCTCCAGTGTCGATGCCCGCGCGGTGCGGGCCTTTCCCGAGAGGAGCGATTCCCCATGCCGACAGTCACGCCTCGCGTGTTCGCCGTTGTACTGGCGCTGAGCGCCGGGGTCCGGTGCGCGCCGGTGGCCGCGCAGGCCTCCGCCGGAGTCTCAACGATCTACCTCAAGGAAGGCGGCGTCATTCGCGGCCAGGTCCTCGACGATGCGGACCCGAGCGGCGTGCGGATCAAGAGCCTCAAGTCCGGCACGACGTTCATGCTCAAGAGTTCCTGGATCGACAGCATCGTGAAGCCGACTTCGACGCCTCCCTCTACCGCGCCCCAGGTGCAGGCAGCGCCCGTCTCCGTCGCCGCCACGCCACCAGCAGCGAAGTCGGTGACCGCACCTGCCCCCGCACCTGCTCCGCTGCCCGCACCGGTGGCGCCGCCGGCACCGAAGGTCACTGCCCCGCCCGCGGCGACAGTCGACGCACTCGATCCGCCGCCGGAGGCGGCGCAGGCGGCACCGGCACCCGCTCCAATCGCGCCGGCACCACCTCCCGCTGAGAGCAAGAAGGCCGAACCGACATCGGCATCGCGGTCCACGAAATTTCCCCACTGGTATGTGGGTGGCGGTGGTTCGGCGTACACCGGGACGGACGGCTCTTCCGCCGGCATCGGATACGCTGGCATGCTGGCGTATGCAGCCGGCCTGGGTTCGATGACGCAGGTGCGAATCGGCGCCAACGGGAGCTACTGGAGCGACAATGTCCTGGACGTAAATTTCTACGACGTCACCGGTACGTTCGACCTGCTGGTGGGCCGCAGGAGCCCCAGGTTCATTGCGCCGTACGGCCTGATCGGTGGCCTGGGTGGTACGCGCAGTGTCTCACCACCAGCCGGGTTCACCGGCTATTCGCGGAGTCCGCTCTACGGTGCGCGCATCGGTGGCGGGGTCGACTCGCGCCGGTTCTATGTCGAGGTCAGCTACCAGCGCGTGTGGGTCGATGGTCTCGCCTCGGGTTATGTGCCCTTCATCTTCGGGTTCCGCTTCTAGGAATCCAGCCACTCAATTGCATTGACAGCGAAGGGCGGGTCGACTGACCCGCCCTTCGTCATTTCAGCACCATCGATCGAACCCGCCCTACTGCAATGCCGCGATCGCACCATTGATCCGCTGGGCCTGTCCCGGCGGTGCCATGGCGAGCGCCTTCTTGTAGTTGGCGACCGCCAGCTTCTTCTCGCCCTTCACCCCATATGCCTCACCCAGGCTGTCCCAGACATTCCATGATTGCGGGTACTTCTTCGTGTTGTTGGTAAAGACCACGATGGCTGAATCGACCTTTCCAGCCTGCAGCAACCCGTAGCCGTAGATGTTCATGTCGGCTTCGTTGGCGATCGTGAGCGCCCGGGCCGTCAGCGAATCTGCGCCGGCCTGGTTGCCCTGCTTTGCCAGCACACGCGACTTGAGCATCAGGTTGCCGAACGTCGGCGCGAGGTTGATCGCCGAATCGGCCCAGCTGCTGGCCATGGCAAGATCGCCATGCTGCAGCGCCCAGGCCGATGCCATGCGCCATGCATCGGGGAAGAAACGAGGCAGGCCGCGCAGTTGCTGCTGCAGGCTGTCCATTACCACCTCGTTGCTCTTGACGCTGACCGGGAACGGAATGGTCAGCTGTTCCCAGCGGAGCGTCACCGTGACGCCATCCTGCTTCGGGTCATCGAGGGTGTATTCCAGCTTCTCCACCATGGGTCCCGGCGCCGGCGTCACCGTGATGCGCAGGGCGTCCTCCGACTGCTTGTAGCTGAAGTGGCCCCACGCGTTCGCCTCCTTGCTCAGGATGACGGTCCAGGTGGTCGGCGTCGGGATCATGAACACGCCATACCGGCCGGCGGGAAGCTGCGTGCCACCGACCGTGACGGGCGAACTGAAATCGATCACGGTGTTGACGTTTGCGCCGGCCCGCCAGACCGAGTCGTAGGGGACCAGCCCGCCCCAGATCTTCCGCCCGTTCACGCCCGGCCGGTCATAGGTGAGGGAGATCTGGGTCAGCCCGACCGTCTGCATCACCGAAGCTCGCTGGCTTTCGCTCGGGACCGCCAGGACGAACTGCTGGGCATGTGCGGGAACGGCGAGGAGGGGCATGGCAAGGACAAACAGCACGGACATGACGGACGCGTGGCTCTGCCGCTGGGAAAACATCGGGCCTCCGATTGGGGCTTTGGCTGTTGGTGGTGCCAAGCCCTACGGAGCCGCCCTGGGGAATGTTGCGGAGGGCTCAGGGCGTAACCATGGCCCCCATCTTCACCACCTCGAAATCGCTGCCATGCACCTGCCGGAACGCGTCGAAGATTGCGCTGTCCCAGCGCGTGTCCGAGACGCCGCTCACGTACCAGTTGGAGCCGTTGTCGGCCAGGATCATTCCGTAGGTCTTGAGGGCCTGGAGGACGACCTGTACCTGTGCCGGGTAGCTGCTGATGTCGAAGTCGGCCTTGAGGCGAACGCGCATGCCCATCGGCGGGAGGCTCGAACTGGTGTTCGAGCTGGCCGCATGCCGGGCGGGCGCAATGTATGCCTTCCGCGTGTGCTGCACCGTGAAGCGGAGTGCGTGGCGGATCTGGCCACTCGCGACTTCGTCGTAGCGTGCGAGTCCCGGAAAGATCGGGAGGCCTGCTGCATCAGCCGACGTCCAGCCATCCGGCCGCAGCGCGTTGGAGTTGAGGTCGTAGATCGCGCCCGACCCCGCGGTCCATGGCTGCCCCGCCGCCGATGGCGGATAGGCGGCGTAGAGCTCGTACAGGATCCAGTTGTCGCGGTCGATCATCAGGATGTGCCGGTCACCGCTGCTGGCGTTGCCACCCTCGATCGGCGGGCTGGGCGGAATCGGGTACGGTCCCGCATCGCTCTCGTCGGCATAGTCGAACGTCACCGCGACCTTGGCGGTCGTGCCCGAGACAACCACGTACGGGATGCCGTAGTCGGTCTCGGTCGTGCCCCAGTCGGGATGCAGTACGGTCGTCTTGCCGATGCTGGTGATCAGCACGTCGGAATTGGGATCGACCTGGGCCGTGTCGATGCGGGTGTTCCAGGCATTGTCGGCCGGAAAGGGAATCTTGCCGTTCAGGCTCGCATTCACGCCCAGGTCGGGAGTGCCAGGCGGATTGGCTGGCGGCAGGACCGGTGGATCGCCACCAGAAGGCGGCGGGTCATTGCCGGCCGTGCTCGATCCGCTGCAGGCGGCGAGACCGACAAGGCAGAGTGCCACGGCAATTGATTGCAGTGTCCGGGACATGCTGGTCTCCCGCCATGAGATAGCGCGCATGCGCGGGAAACCAGAGCCGATTTCATGCCGCGGCGAGTGCAGGAATTCGCATGCGCGCGTCGCTGCGGATGCCGGCCTACTCGTCTGCGATTGCCTGCATCGTCCGCCCGCTCACAACCGAGTTCATGAACTTGCTGGTCACATCGACGGTGGATGAGGAGAACCGATCGCGCTCCTTGATCAGGAGCCACTGCTGTGCCTTGCCCACGCGCCGGGTACGGACCAGCACCCAGGTACCCTTGAGCCGCTTCCCGGCCAGCGTGAACTCGAGCGTGCCCTTCTCCAGGCCGCGACGCAGCCCCTCGACTCCAGACGTTGCGTCGCCCGCATACGTGTAGGTGCCGCGATCCCAGACCATCACCGTCCCGCCGCCGTACTCGCCCTCGGGAATGGTTCCCTCGAAGCTGTTGTAGTCCACTGGATGGTCCTCCACCTGCACCGCAAGGCGCTTCACCGAGGGGTCGAGGCTCGGGCCCTTCGGGACGGCCCAGCTCTTCATGACGCCATCGAGCTCGAGCCGGAGGTCATAGTGCAGGCGACTGGCGTCGTGCTTCTGGATCACGAACGCAAGCTTCTTTGTGCTCGCCTTCCGCACCCCCTTCGGTTCGGCGGTACGCGTGAAGTCACGCTTGCGATCGTACTCCGCCAGCGGGGTGGCCGACTTTCTTGGCATGTCAGCTCCTTTCGACCTGGTCCATGGTGCATTGCTGCGGCGCCTTGTCCGGGCGCCAGCGCAGGAAGCGGGTGCCATGGCGAAAGCGGCCGTCGGTCACGTGATCATAGGAAACCTCGACCACCAGCTTCGGGGCCAGGGGTTCCCACGCTGGCGCACGCTCCTCGTTCCACCGGCTCGGTCGCCCGGGAGCGCGTCCGGTGAACCCCGGCGGCTTGATGAGCGCCTCCAGGCGCGCGGCCAGTCCCTTCCGTACCGCGGCATCGAGCCCGGAGCAGAAGCCGACGTGATTGAGCGCACCCTCGTCATCGTACAGGCCAAGCAGGAGCGAGCCGATGCTCCTGCCCCTTGGAGGCGTAGCGGAATCCGCCGACCACGCAATCGGCGGAGCGAATCCGCTTCACCTTCACCATGCCGTGGCGATTGCCCGACTGATACGGAAGGTCGAGCCGCTTGGCGACGACGCCGTCGGTATCGATGCCGGATCCGGCAAGCCAGCGGGATGGCCGTGACCCTGCTGCGCGTGACGCGGGAAAGCGCGACCGAAGAGGCCCGCTTGAAGAACCGTCGCGGCGAACCGTTCGAGCCGTGGACGCCGTTCTGCCAGCGGCCTCGCCGGTGCGCCGCATGCCGCGCTCGTCGACAAGCAGGTCGAACACCTTGAGCGCTGGCGGCTCTTCCCGCGCCAGCCGTGCGATCCGGCTCGCCGCGGGATGAATCCGCATCAGGAGGTGGTCAAACGCCAGCCTTCCCTCCCGCTCCACCACGATTTCGCCGTCAAGCACGAACTTTCGCGCACCCAGGGCTCGCAACTCGTCAACGAGCTCCGGGAAATAGCGCTCGAGTGGCTTGCCGGCCTTCGACTGCAGCCGGATCGAATCGCCATCACGGAACGCAATGCAGCGGAATCCATCCCACTTGGGCTCGTATTGCCACTCAGCGCCCCGCGGCAATTCTGCCGCGGTCTCCGCCTCCATGGGTGGATACGGAAATCGCAACGGAAGCTTCACGAGAGGCTGTCCAGGTTGAAGCGGCCACGTGAGGCGAGCAGCGGCTTCCACAAGTCGCCGCGGCGACGGAGCCGGGCCGGCATGTTGGCGATGGTGAAGTCGCTGACCTTGAAGCCCTTCTCGACCTCCTGCCAGGTGACCGGTGCGGACACGGTCGCGAGCGGCTCGGGCCGGAGCGAATAGATCGAGGCCAGCGTGCGACCCCACGCGTTCTGGTTGTAGTCCACGAGCACGGTGTTGCGCGGCCGATCGGCGACGCGGAACTGGACCGTCATCAGCTTCGGATGCTTCGCGGCGAGTTCCTGGGCGATTTCCTTCGCCACGGTCCACACTGCTTTCTGTTCCGGTCCGCGCCGGATCGGGACATATACATGCACCCCCGATGCGCCGCTGGTCTTGGCCAATGGCTCCATCCCCAGGGACTCGAGCGCCTCGCGCACGAGCAGGGCGGTCTCCAGCACCCGGCCAAACGGCGTGCCCTTCACGGGATCGAGATCGAAGTGGAGATAGTCCGGGCGGTTGGTGTCATCGCAGCGCGCATACCACTGGTTCAGGTCGATGCATCCAAGGTTCACGACCCACAGCAGGGAGACCAGGTCCTGCACCATCGGGAAGGCAATGACGTTTCCGCCCTTGTGCGTGATGCGACAGGTGCGAAGCCAGGGCGGAGTGGGCTCGGGCACTCGCTTCATGAAGAACCAGTCACCATCGATCCCGTTGGGATAGCGCTTCATCACCATCGCACGATCGCGAAGATGCGGCAGCAGCCAGGGCGCCATGTCGATGTAGTGCTGCAGCAGGTCGCGCTTGGTGAGCCCGAGCCCCGGCCAGAACACCTTGTCGAGGTTGGTGAGGGTGGCGATCCGGCGGCCGAGTCGCACCTTCACCTCATTGTCCCCGGCCGGGAGCGCGAAGGTCGCCGCACGAACGGAGTCAGGCACGCCGGCTCCGTCGCAGGTCGAATGGAAGGGTGTTGACCGGCAGGTATTCGAGTTCCTCGTTGCCCCGCACCGCCTTGAGCAGGATGCTGCCGCGGCTCATGTCACCAACGCCGGCGAATGCCGCGGGATAGAACAGCCGGTCGCCGAGAATCTCGCCAAGGACTGCGAGATACTTCCGGGTGGCGATGCTCCCGAGAAAGACGACGCGGTCGCCTGTCAGCGCCCGCGCGTCGCGTTCGAGCGCCGCCCGATACGCCGGATCGTCGGCGTCGATGGGACTGGCGCTGAACTCCCTGAGGTCATGCGCACTGATGAACCGGTCGGATGGCATGAGCCCCCGGTCAGTGGTGATAACCAGCGGCGCGGTACCAGCCGGCGCAAAGTGGGTGGCATAGGCCAGCTTCCCGCGGAAATAGAGTCCACTGACAAAGCTGAACACCTCGCCCAGTTGCGCGCCTTCGCCATGCTGCAGGCGGCGCGCAAGCGGAAAGCCCGCCGACGCAGCGAGCAACTGCTGCGCGCGGCGACCGCCGACATGAGCCGGGGAAAGGACGAAAGTGGTTAGCACGCCCCTTCGGCACGGTCATTCGCCTGACCGGAGGCGCGGGAGAATGCACCGGGTGCGCGCGCTTCGCGTTCTGCCTCGGTGGCCTTCCTGATGTGCTCTTCCAGCGCGGCCAGGTCGCTCACGTAGTTGCTGAGTGACTTCTCCTGATCGGTCATGTTCAGCACCTCCTCCGGAAAAACAAAAAGGCGCTCCCTCGCGTTGCGAGGAGAAGCGCCACTCTGAAAGCACCAATGCACTTTCCGACGGCCCGAATGCCTGCCATTTGAACTACCCCAATTACCGGGTCGAAGAGCTCTTGCGCAAGGGGTTTTCAAAATGTGATCCAGGTCCTAGCAGGTATTCCTGGAATCTCCCTAATTGCTTGTCACAATGAAGGCCTACGGAGGAGCGCACTGGCTCCGTCCGGGCGGGCGCGAAATGGCGAAGAGGCCGTTCGCGCTCTGTTGCTTTTCCAGAACGCGACACACACAGACGGAGCCTACTCATGTACAGGAAGATCATCGCCACGGTCGGTGTACTCTCGCTCCTCGCCGTCGCCGCCCACGCGCAGCAGGATAGCAGTGCCACCCGTGCTACTGACACGACCGCGGCCCGTCCGGCCACGCCGGGCGCTACAACCACGACTGCGCCAGCATATGGCACGCCTACGACCCCGGGAGCCACCACGACCCCGGGAACGGCCTATCCAAGCACGACCACGGCAACGCCTGCCATGCCGACGCCCGGAACTCCCGTCCCGACGCCGGGCGCGGTACCACCACCGATCGCTCCACCGCCGTCAGGCACGGTCGCCCCGGCCAATCCCGCGACGCCGGGTACCGCAGCACCGACGCAATAGCGTCGCCCCCAGGGAGTGGCCAGCGAAGATGGAGGTTTCTCCATCTTCGCTGCTCATTCCCGCCTGGATTCAGCCTGGAGTTTCGTTACGCGACCTTCGCCACCGGTGGATCGTGCTCCGGCTCATCATGCGAAAACGGCAACGCCAGCGGTGCCGTGAATCCGGTGCAGGGCAACGCGCGCGAACTGCGCACCCGCGCGAGCTGGCTGTAGTTCAGGTGGCTCACCACCTCAGCCCCGTGCAGCCAGACCCTCTCCTCCACGATGCACTCTGGCACGGGCAGCAGGCGTGTCAGCGCCGAAATCGTCGATGTTCATTGGGCCCTATCCTTATGGTTCCGAAAAAAAAGGCGGCCCAGCATGCCGTCGAGGCATGTCAGCGCCGCCAACAAGGGATCAGCAGCATCCCCCGCTTCAGCCAGCCGGCTGCTGCCGG
This sequence comes from uncultured Gemmatimonadales bacterium, assembly GCA_963846945.1. Taxonomy (GTDB): domain Bacteria; phylum Gemmatimonadota; class Gemmatimonadetes; order Gemmatimonadales; family GWC2-71-9; genus JAGGAG01. Next base: position 183,280 of record CAWJXX010000009.1, read on the forward strand.
CATCGAATCTGTTGCAATGAATACCCTTGACGTGCCGTGAAGTTGCTGGCGGTAACCAGTCCATGTTTCTGGCGTCCGCGGCAGTTTCATCGTATATGACGGGTGAGTCATAACGCTGCTTGGGGGGCAGACGGTCGGGGGCTGAACGAACAATCCCCGCACTGGCTGGTACAACGAGGTGGCTGTAACAGCGCCCGCGCCGGGTGGCGGGGCAAGGCCTTATGGCCGGGGTGCAGGTCCGGCAGTGAAGGCGTGGCAGGGGCTCGATGCCCCCGCCACGCCTTTTTGAGTTCACACCCATTGAAAGGGACAAGCCATGCTTCGCTGGGCACTCGCGTTTCTCGTGCTGGCGCTGGTCGCGGCATTCTTCGGCTATGGCGGCGTTGCGGCCACCTCGGCCGGTTTCGCCAAGACACTCTTCCTGCTGTTCCTGGTAGTCGCGGTGGTGACGTTCCTGATGCACGTCTTTACCGGCAAGCGCGTGCCCTAGCGTGCCCGACTGCGCGCCGCGCAAACCAGTTCATGGTTTGCGCGGCCAGGTGGCGGATCGCCAGCCCCGGGGCCACGCGAGGCTTGTCCTATGGTGACCCCACCTGTATATCAAGAGAGGAACAGCGAATGGTCGCGTTCGCGGGTGCCGCCAGGGCCCCTGAGAGATGCGCGTGATTTCCCGCACGGGGAAATCCGCGCATTGTGCTATACGGACCAGAGGTGCAGCGAGTTTTCCATGACGGATGACTCCGCCAGGGGGTGCAGAACGTGAACAATGAGGAGTCCGCGGTACCGACGGAGCAGACGCACATGGAGTCACCGCCCGGCAAGCCATCGAGCAACGGAGCGCCCCTCAAGGTCCTCCTCGTCGACGACAACGAGGATCAGACTTCGACCCTGCAGGCGCTCCTCGAATTGACAGGATATGAGGTGCGTGCGGCGGGAGATGGTCGCGCCGGACTCGAACTGGCGGCCACATTCCGGCCGGACGTGGCCATCCTGGACATCGGACTTCCTGACATGGATGGATATGACCTCGCGCGTGCCATACGTGCCAATCCCGACCTGCGCGAGATGTTCCTGATTGCGCAGACCGGTTGGGGGCAGGCCGGTGACCGGTCGGCGGGCTCGCCGCGGGATTCGACGTTCACCTGGTGAAGCCCGTCGATTTCGAGTCATGCTGAAGGATCCTGGATCGGGGCCGCCGGAACAGAGGGGAGAGGTGAGAGGTAAGAGGTAAGAGGTAAGAAGTAAGAGGTAAGAGGTAAGGAGGTAAGAGGTAAGCGGTAAGCGGTAAGCGATATGAGTTGAGGTCTGGAGTGGGGTGGTCCCATCTCGACCACACGGCTGCGGCTGGAAATACCTCCGCAATGCCGGGCTTCCTCCTCCTTGCCGCCGCAGACGGTGGTCTCGATGGGGCCACCCCACTCCAGACCCGGCCGACATGTAGTTCCACTTGTTCCCACTTACCCCTGACCCTCACCTCTGACCTCTCACCCTTACGGCCCGGTGCAGAATCCGGCACCTGCGCATCCCGCATCGTCCAATGCCAGTGCTGTCGCGATGCGCGACCGGGCTCCTCCCCTCCGATATAGTCCCCTGCCTCGATGGCCCGCGATTTCAGCCCCTCGCGGAGCCTCATCTTCTGCTCCAGTCAGCGCTTGGGAATCCCTGTCAAGAACGTCGCCGCCGTCGTCCTCGACACGGAGCGACGGGCATGTGCATTGCAACAACTGTCTGCAAATCCGCCAGTGCAACCGCCGCATCACGATATGACACGCCCAAGGAGTTCCGCATGACGTTCCTCAAGGGTCTCAAGCGCCAGGACGATGGACCAACCGTCGGTGAAATCCGGACGGTCCTCTCCGCCATTCAGCGCGAAAAGAGCAGCCTGGAGACCCTCGTGGCCCGCGCCGAATCGGCCGCTGGCGAACTGCAGGCGGTTCAGTCCGGCGACAGTGTCGCGATGGCTGCGGTGCTGGGTGAGCGGGTGGCGACGCTGGAGCAGCAGCTCCGGGCGATCGACGCGCTGGCTCCCACACTGGAACGTGCGATGGGGCGCCTCAATGCCTTCGATGAACTGTGGACCAGGGCTGAGGAACGGCTGGTCGCCATCGAGGAGCGGACCACCCAGGCCACCGGGATCGTGGCGGCCCTCCGGGAACAGGGCGACCGGGTACCCGAGGTCCAGCACCAGATCGGCGTGCTGCGCTCCCTCGCCGAACAGACCACCCAGAAGCTCTCCGCACTGGACCAGCAGCGCGACCTCATCGACCGCACCAGCGGCCAGGTCACCCATCTCTTTGGCATGCTGCCCCAGCTCGAAACCGGTTTCCGCCGGCAGGACGAAGTGCTGCGCCTGCTGCGCGACCTCGAAATCCGCGTCAACAGCGTCGACGACCTCCAGAATCGCATTTCGAGCGAGACGGAGGCCCTGAGCGGCCGGCACCAGGGCCTGAGCGCGCAGGAGTCCGCGCTGCGCGAGGCGCTCGACCTGCTGCGCACCGACATGGACCGGAGCGTTTCCCTGGTCGAGCAGGAACGGCGCGGCATGGATTCGCTCGCCGAGCGCATCGCCGAACTTCGCGCCGAGACGCGCGAGTACGAGACCAAGCTGGGCACGCTGCAGGAGTCCAGCCGTCACATCGTCGGATTGCAGGGTCAGGCGCAGCACCTCTACAGCCAGGTATCGGGCCTGACAACCGAGTTCAAGCAGCTGGGCGAGAAGGCCGAGCGGGCCCGCCTGCTGCAGGCCGAAGCGGCGCGACTGGAGCAGTTGCTCGCCGGCCTGGGCCTCCGGGTTCAGAAGATCGAGGACGCCCGTCCAGCCATCGAAAACGCCACCCGCGACCTCGGTGTCCTGCGCGGCTCTGAAGGCGCCGTGCGTGATGCGCTCGAGGAAGTGGGTCGTGCCCAGCAGGAACTGGCGCGGCTGCGCGAGAACCAGGCGGAAACGGAGACCTGGCTCAGCCGGAACGACGAGGCCACGCGGGCCCTCAAGCAGCAGGTCACCGAACTGCTGGCGCTCGAGCCGCTGGTGGAGCGGGTGCGGAAGGAAGTCGACCGCGTGACGGTGTCGCTCGACCAGGCCGATGCGCGGGTGAGCCAGATCGACGACCTGAGCCAGCGGGTGGCCAATCTCCACGCGCTCGGCTTCGAGATGCAGGAGCGCAGCAGTGCGCTGGTCGCTCGCATGGACAGCGCGGACCAGAAGTTCCAGTCGGTTGCCTCACGCGCCGACGAGGCGGATCAGGTGGCCGATCGGGTCGCCGAGGTCGCCTCGTGGATCGGTGACGCGGATCGCCGCCTGGCGACGCTCAGCGACGCGTTCGAGGGCATGACGGGCAAGGCGCGCGCAGCAGAGGAGCTGAAGGACCGGCTGCGCCAGCTGGAGGACGAACTGTCACGTCGTGAGGGTGGCCTCGAGCGGGCGATGGAGCAGCTGGCGCGCGTCACCGAGTTGCGCCGCGAAGGCGCGGAAGCAGCGGACCGCCTGGAAGAGGTGACCCGCACCCTGACCGCGTCACTGGCCAGCGCCGAGGAACGGACGCGCGAACTGGAACGGACCGGGGCCGAGGTGGGCGAGCGGACCGTGGCGCTCAACCTGGTGCAGGTGCAGTTGCGCCAGTTCGAGGAGCAGCTCAGCCGCTGGCAGGTGACGGAACGCGAAATGGCCCGCGCCACCGAGGCCGTGCTGGCCCGGCAGGACGCGGTGGACACACTGCAGCGCGAGGTACGGCAGGTGCACGCCGAGGCGGGCCAGACGCTTGCTGCGGCACGCTCGATCGCCGACGCGCGGCGCGAGATCGAGGATACGGCACGTGCGATACAGGAGACGCAGGCACAGTTGCGCCAGGCCACGAGTGCGGTGGAGGAACTGGAGCAGCGGCGGGTGCAAGTGGAGCGGGCCGAGGCGCGGCTGTCACGCGCCGAGGCGATGACACTTGACCTGCGCGCCAGCCTGGAGACCCTGCATACCCAGCGGGCCGTCTTCGATCAGGCGCTGGAGAAGGCCGGCAGCCTCGCGCTCAACATGAAGCAGGCCGAGGCGCTCATCGAGGCGCTGCGCGAGGAACGGCAGTTGTCGGACCGGGTGCGGGCGGCGGTGGTGGCGCTGCGGGAGGAGGACGGGGTCTGAGAAGCGTGAGAGGTGAGCGAGTGAGAGGTGAGCAGGGAACGGAACCGAGGTCTTCCCTCTTACCTCTTACCGTTCTCAACTAGCCTCGCAATCGCCGCCACAATGTCCGGCGCCTCGTTCAGCACCGCGACCATCGGATCTTCCTTCTTCTTCTTGAGCCTCGCCGCCATGGTGGCGATGGTGTACTTGCTCACATCCAGCTTGGCCGTGACCTCGCTCCAGTCGAGCGGCGCCGAGACCGGTGCTCCCGGCAGCGGTCGCACGCTGTAGGGCGCCACGATGGTCTTTCCCCGGCCGTTCTGCAGGAAATCCACGTACACCTTGCCCTCACGCCGTTCCACCGCGCGAGTGATCGTCGCGATCTCGGGCAGTTCCGCCACGATGAGGCGCGCAAACAGCTCGCCGAAGCTCTTGCACTGGTCGTAGGTGAGCTGCTGCCCGAGCGGGAATGAGCACGTGCAGGCCGCTCGAGCCCGTCGTCTTGATGTAGTGCGGCAGGTCGATCTTTTCGCAGCGCGCATGAACGGCGCGCGCGACCTTCACCACGTCGGTAAAGGGCGCCCCCTTGGGATCGAGATCCAGGATGCACCAGTCGGGCCGCTCCAGCGCCGCCACCCGGCTGGCCCACATGTGGAGCGGAATCGACCCCAGGTTGACCACGTAGAGCAGTGATTCCACATCCTCGCAGACGATGTAGTCGATGTCCCGCGAGGTGTCCTCGCTCCACTGACGCACCGTCCGCACCCACTCCGGCACGAAGTCCGGGGCGTCCTTCTGGAAGAACGACTTTCCCTTGATGCCATCGGGATAGCGGGTCAGCACCAGGGGCCGGTCCCTCAGGTAGGGCAGCAGCCAGGGCGAGACCATGCGGTAGTACTCGACAAGGTCACCCTTGGTGTATCGCTCCTCGGGCCAGAAGATCTTTTTCAGGTTCGAGAATGGCACGGCCGGTCGCGGGTCGTGAGTCGTGCGAGCAGATTCCGCCGCGGGTCGGGGGTCATGCGCCCGGAGCTGGGTGCGCCTGGCGGCACCGCCTCGCCCTCGGGCTCCGCCTCGCCACCGGGATCCTGCCGGATGCACTCCTCGGGCTTCTTGTCGTCGCGGAAGCGGAGGAAGACAGGATGCCGCAGCAGGCCTTCGTCAGTCCACTCGGTGTACCGCACCTCGGCGACGAGCTTCGGCTCGACCCACGTGGTCGCGGCAAAATCGGTCGCGGTCATGACGAAGTCGGTGTGTGTGGCCGGATCCGGGGTGCGGGGCGGTCGGCCCCACGAGGGCGCGAACGCGAGGGGCTGGGTGGGGTGGAGTGGGAGGGCGTCGAGAGCGTCCCGAGTGGGGTCGACCGCCTCGCGCCGCGAAGCCTGCCGCCGGGGGATCACACGGCGGCGTCCTTCCGCGTCATTCCCTCCAACTCCGCCCGCACGTCTCCGAGCTGCTTGTCGTCGAATCCACTGCCGGCCCGCCCCGAGTAGACCAGCCGGTCGCCGACATACTGCGCCAGGTGCAGCGCGCCGAATCCGGTGCGGCTGCCCTTGGGCGCAGTGAACCCCACGACCACGAAGTCATCGCTGCGCGCCGCGCGGATCTTGAGCCAGGCCGGTGTGCGGCCGCCCTTGTAGGCGGAATCAGCCTTCTTGGCGATGATGCCCTCCAGTCCCAGGCGCTCGACCTGCGCAAAGACCGCCTCGCCTTCCGTCGCGATGTGATCGAGGTAGCGGAGCGGACCGGTCGGTGGCACGACCTGCTGCAGCAGCGCCTTCCGCTCGCTGAGCGGCAGCGCACGAAGGTCATATCCCTCGACAGCGGGGAGGTCGAACGCATACAGCGTGGCAGGGGATTCCACCGCGGCGCGGCGAATGTCGAGCGGCCGCTTGAGTCGCGCCCGCTGCTGCAGGCGCTGGAAGTTGGGATGTCCCTGGTCATCGAGCGTCACCACTTCGCCATCGATCACCGCATTGGTGACCGGGAGCGCCCGCAGCGCGCGCATGACCTCGGGGAAGCTCGCCGACAGGTCATGTCCGTTGCGCGAGGTGAGGGACACCGCGGTCCCCCGCCGCTCGGCCAGCAGCCGCCAGCCGTCGAGCTTGAGCTCGAAGACCCACCCTTCCTTCGTGAACGCGTGATCACGCGGCTCGCACAGCATGAGCTTGATGTCGGCGGCGTGCAGCTCTGCCTTCCGTACCTTGCGCTTCGCAAGCTCCGCGCCGAGCGCCGCAACCATCTCCGCGCTGTCCCGCAGGCGCTCGACCGAGAGCCCCGACAGCACCGACTCCGGTGCGAAGCTGCCTCCCTTCTCGACGTAGGCGTCGCGCTCCTTGATCAGGAGCCACTCCTTCTCGCCCTTCTTGAGCTTCACCAGGGTCCACATGCCCTTGAGCTTGTAGCCCTTGAGCTCGAAGAGCAGCTTGCCCTTCACCAGGCCTTCATGCGGATCCTCGTGCGGGATCCATCGGCCGGTGTCGAAAACAATCATCGACCCGGCGCCGTAGTTCCCCGCAGGGATCACGCCCTCGAAATCGGAGTACTCAATGGGGTGGTCTTCGGTCTGGACGGCGAGGCGCTTGTCGGCGGGATCGGGCGAGGGCCCCTTCGGCACCGCCCAGGACAGCAGGACGCCATCCAGTTCGAGCCTCAAGTCCCAGTGCAGGTTCCGCGCGGCATGCTGGTGCACCACGAACACGCCGCCGAGCGGCGCGGAAACGGTGCCGGCGGGCTCGGGCGTGGCATCAGCGGTGCGCTTTTCCCGGTACTTGGTTAGATCGCGTGGCATGAGCTCACGATCAAAGGGTGCCGACGCGTCGTCCGGGGATCGTCCGAAGGCACCGTGCCCGGCGCGCTTCAGATGGTACTCCGCATCCGGCGCGCCTGGCGGCAGGCCCGACGCGACACCTGGGCGGCTCTGAAGGCACAGTGCTCGCGCGGTGATCGGATGGTACTCCGCATCGGGCGCGCTGGCCGTGTGCCGAAGAGCCGCCCCCGGAGCGCGTCAGCGTCAAACCCGAGGTTTGCCGCGATCATTGCTCGGCTTGACGACATCCAATCCTGAGGTCTACTTCCAGCCATGCCCGCACGCTCCATTGGCTCAGCCACGATCTCGTTCGGCCTGGTTTCCGTCCCGGTGGGACTGTATTCCACGTCCGAATCCTCCGCCACCGTGTCGTTCAACATGCTGGACAAGAAAACCGGCACGAAGCTCAAGCAGCAATACATCGTCCCCGCCGACAAGAACCGCGTGGTGGAAAAGGACGAGATCGTCAAGGGATACGAGTTCTCCAAGGGGCAGTACGTGATCTTCTCGCCCGAGGAGCTCAAGGCGCTGGACGAGAAGGCCACCAACACCATCGATATCGCCGAATTCGTGCCGCTCGACAAGGTGGACCGGATCTACCTCGACAAGGCCTACTTCCTGGGACCGGACAAGGGCGGGGAGCGGGCCTATCAGCTGCTCACCAAGGCGCTGGAAGAGACAGGTCGTGCAGCGCTGGGACAATATGCAGCGCGGGGCAAGCAGAACCTGGTGCTGGTACGCCCAATGAACGGCTTGCTGGTCATGGAGCAGCTGCACTACGCGAACGAGCTCAAGAGCGCTGCGGACGTACCGGTTCCCGACTCAGCCGTGAAGGAAGGCGAGCTCAAGCTGGCCAAGCAGCTCATCGAGCAGACCGCGACGGACGACTTCGATCCCGCCAAGTATCACGACCAGGTACGTGACCGGGTCATGGAAGCGATCCAGGGCAAGGTGGATGGCCAGGAGATCACCGCCGAGCCGGCGGCGCAGTCGCAGACCAAGATCATCGACATCATGGAAGCGTTGAAGGCGAGCCTGGCCAAGAACAAGGAAGTGGCGGCCGAAGCGGCCGTGGCCAAGCCGGCGCCGAAAAAGAAGCGCAAGGCGTCATAGCTCCTGCAGTCCCAGTTCATCCAGGAACTGCGTGCCGCCGGTCGGCTCGCCGTTCCTCTGCAGCACCCGGGTCAGCACCAGTCGATCTTCCGCCCGCGTCATCCCCACGTACAGGAGCCGCCGCGCCTCTTCCTCCATCGGCGTGGTGATCTTCTTGCGCTCGCGCAGGCCCGGCATTTCCGCGTCCTCGACGCCGACGATGTAGACCCGGGAAAACTCGAGCCCCTTGGTGGCGTGCAGGGTCAGCAGGTTGACCCGGTCGTGGTCGGTCTCGACCCCGTCCGAGCGCGACAGGGCCACTCGCTCGAGAAATTCGGCGAGCTGCTCCTCCAGGGTGTTTCCGCTGAGCGAATCGAGAATGCGGCCGAGCCGTTCCATGGCCGCCGGATAGCGATCGATCGCCGACATCTCGGCTCGCAGCTGCAGCATTTTCGCCCGGCCACCGAGACGCTCGATGACCTCGGCATGATCGGGGGCCCCGGCCGCGCCGGGACGCTCGCGCTCGACGGCGTATTCATCGAGCACCGTGCTGTAGCGGCCCAGCGCCCATGATCGGGTCAGCCGGAGGAGCAGTCCGGCTTCTTCGGACAGTGTGGACAGGTCGCCCAGCACCAGTGCCAGGCCCAGCCAGTCGAGCAGGTTGACCAGGCCGGTCTTTCTCGCGCGCGCCAGTTTTTCATGCTCCAGGCGCAGGAAGACCAGGGCCAGCGCCTCGGCGTCGTCCAGTGCGTGGTGCGCGTGGGACAGCGGAACGCCGAAGGCATGGGCGAGGTCGCCCAGCCGTCGGCTGCCCGGGTGCAGGTCGCGCGCGAGCGGCAGCGTGTCATAGACGGCGAAGTGCGAGGCGCCACCGAGCGGCTCTGCCATGCGACGCAGGATGGGGAAGTCGAACCAGTGACCGTTGTGCGCCACGAGCAGGTCATCGCCCACGAAGTCGCGGAAGTCGGGCCAGATATCCTCGAAATGCGGCTCGCCCGCCACGTCGGCATCGGTATAACCATGCACTGCGGTGGCGCCCGGGAGTATCGGCACGCGGGGGCGCACCAGCCGGTGAAAGCGATCGACCACGACACCGCCGCGCACCCGCACCGCCGCGATCTCCACGATTTCGGTGTGGTGGACACCCTGCCCCGTGGTCTCCAGGTCGAAGGTGACGAAATCGCGAAAGGCGTCGGGCAGCGTACGGCTGTGGACCAGTTGCAGCGCCTTGAATGTCGTGAGCCCGGGTCCAAGCCGGCCCAGGCGCGATGGATCGAGGATCAGGTCTTCGGGCCCCGGCTCCATTCCGACGTCGAGGAACTCCACGCTGGTGACATTGCCGGCGCGCAGCATGCCCGCCAATGGGATCTCGACCCCGCCGGCTCGCCGGAGCCAGACGCGGCGGCGCCCGTGAAAGGCCGTGACAAGCTCGACGGCCAGTGCCTTCGCATCGGGATCGTCGAGCGGGTCGGTGAGCTCGTCGTGCCGCTCCTCCAGCAGCGTCTTGAACTCGCCGACGCGGTGTGACAGGAGCTCATTCACGAGACCCCGCCGCCGTGGCGTGCCGCCGTGCCAGGCCATTCAGGTTGTCGAGGAGAAAGAGGAAGCGGCGCAGCTTCCGGACTTCGGGATCCTCGCTGTTGCCGCGCCGCGCGGAGACACGCAGCCAGTCGAGCAGGTCGCGATCCTCCCTGGCAGTTTCCGCACGCAGCCGCTGGTACAGCATGTCGGGCAAGACCACCTTCGCCAGCGCCTCCTCCGGGACCGGGTCGCCGGGCATGGCGCAGACCCGGAGCGCCGCCACGAGATAGCGAACGACCGGATCGTCCTGCAGCGCCCGACCCGACGCGAGGCGACAGGGTACGCCAGCCTGCAGCAGCATGCCCTCGATGCGCGAGCCGATGTCGTGCGTGCGATAGAGCACCCCGTACTCGCCCCAGGGCAGGCCGGACGCCGTACGGTCCCGCCGGATGTCTTCCAGCAGCCACGCGGTCTCGGATTCGTCATCGGGAAAGAGCCGAACCTCGACCTCGAACGGCGACTCGCGGGTGGAGCGAAGCTCCTTCTTGAAGAGGACCGGGTTGCGCTTGAGCAGGCGCCGCGCCCGCTCGAAGATGCTGCGCGCCGACCGGCGATTCTCCACCAGCACGATCGGCTGCCGGATGTCATAGTCGTTCATGAGCTGCTGCAGCACCCGCGGATCGGCGCCAGTCCAGGAAAAAATCGACTGCTCGTCGTCACCCACCGCGAAGAGATGGCGGTGACCCTGTGCCAGGTGATTGATGACGGCGTACTGGCCCGGGTTGAGGTCCTGGCTCTCGTCTACGAGGATGCAATCCCACCGAGCGGCGATCGCCTCCCGGACCTCCGGAATGGCGAGCAGCTCGGCGGCGCGAAGCACCAGGTCGTCGTAGTCGAGGAGTTTCCGCTTGGCGAGTGCCGCGCGATAGGCCCGGAGCAACTCGATGCTGTTGGGATGCAGCTCCTCTTCGGCCATGCGATGACGGCTGAAGTCGTTGAGCCGCGAGCGGGCGTATTCGTCCTTGGGCACGCCCAGCCGGCGGAGCAGCTGCACCTGGTAGGCGTCGTCGGCAATGCCGAAGCCGCGCGGGACCCCGATACGCTCGCCATGCTGCGCGGAGAAGACTGACGCAGAGGGAGTGGATGGTGCCGCGAGTGATACCCTCCGCCTGGTCGCCGAGGGCCTCGTGCAGTCGCCCCGCAATTTCACCGGCCGCGCGGTTGGTGAAGGTGACGGCGCAGATGCGTTCTGCCGCAATGCCGGATCGGGTGACCAGGTAGCGGATGCGCTCGATCAGGCAAAAGGTCTTGCCTGCACCCGGGCCGGCAAGCACGAGCACCGGGCCGGCTGGCGCCTCGATCGCCAGCCGCTGGCTGTCACTGGGGGAGAAGGTCACCCGGGAAAGCTGGCGTCCTGCTGTGACACCCACTGCACCATCGTATCGCACAACTCATCGAGTACCTGCGAATCGGTTCGCCCCGATCGCTTGAGCACGTGAAACGAGTGGTCGGCGTCCTGCACCTCGTGCAGCGTTGCCAGCGCGCCCAGGTCGGCGCACACGATGCGCATCCGGCCCAGCCTCGGCCAGGTCGTCCCGCGTCCCCTGCAGGAAAAGCATGGGGACGCTTACGAGCTGCAGGTGTACCGCACGCTTCACGTCGGGCTTCCCCGGCGCATGCAGTGGGAACCCGAGGAACATCAGGCCACGAAGGCCGCGGGGCGTCTCGCGGCTCGCAAGCTCGGACGACATGCGGCCGCCAAATGACTTGCCACCGGCGTACAGCGGCATGCCCGGCAGCTCGACGGCAGCAGCCTCGATCGCCGCACGGACGGTGGCCATGGCGACCGCGGGCGCGTCAGGCCGGCCCCGGCGCGCTTCCATGTAGGGAAACTGGTAACGCAGCGTCGCGATGCCGTGCCGGGCAAGGCCGGTCGCGACATCGGTCAGGAAGGGATGCCGCATGCCGGCGCCCGCGCCATGCGCCATGACATAGCAGGCGCGGGCCCGGTCGGGCGCGAGGAGGAGTTGCACCGACCGATTCGTCGCCGACCGTTATCCGCAAGTCACGCATGCTTGAAAATAGCGGGAGACGGGAGACGGCAAACGGAGACGGAAGCGGGAGACGGGAGGCGGTGAGTCGTGGGTCGGGGGCGGGTGGTTCCCTCGAGACCACCGTCTGTGGCGGCACGGAGGGCGAGGCCCTGGCATTGCGGAGGTATTTCCAGCCGCAGCCGTGTGGTCGAGAGGGAGCCACCCGCCCCCTCCCGACCGCTCACGTTTACCGCTCACCTCTCCCGCTCACCCTCACCTCTTACCTCTTACCTCTTACCTCTTACCTCTTACCTCTTACCGCTCACCCCTTCCTCTACCTCTCCCGTCTCCCGTCTCCCCCTTCCGTCTCCCGCTTTACGCTTCCCCCATGCTCACTCACACTGGCACGAGCGGCTATTCCTTTCCTGAGTGGAAAGGAGCGTTCTACCCGAAGACGCTGCCCGCCAGCGAATATCTCGGCTACTACTCCCAGCGCTTTTCGACGGTTGAGATCAACAACACCTTCTACCGCATGCCCAAGGAAAGTGTCGTGATGGACTGGGCGTCGCAGGTGCCGGAGGGGTTCTCCTTCTCCATCAAGGCATCGCAGCGCATCACCCATCATGCGCGGCTCAAGGATGTGCAGGACCACATGGAGTACCTGCTCCGGGTCTGCACCGCCCTGGGCGAACGCCGCGGGCCGACGCTGTTCCAGTTGCCGCCCAACATGAAGAAGGACTCGATCGGCTCGCCGCATTCCTGCCGCTCATCCCCAAGCGATGGAAGGCGACCATCGAGTTCCGGCATGCGAGCTGGTTCGAGGAGGAGGTCTACCAGCTTCTGCGGCAGAACGACGTGGCGCTCTGTATCGCCGAGAGCGAGGATGGCGCGGTGCCCCTCATCCCGACGGCGGCGTGGGGCTACCTGCGGCTGCACAAGCCGGCCTATGAGGCCGGTGAGCTCGACAAGTGGGCCAGCGAAATCGCGAACCAGCCGTGGGAAGAGGCCTGGGTGTACTTCAAGCACGACACGGATACGGCCGGGCCCGAACTCGCCCAGGCATTTGCCCAGCGTTTCCGCTGACCGGCATGCCGACCATACGCATCGCCACTGTGGCTGACCGGGGAGCCGTGACGGAAGTGGGTCGCCGGACATTCCGCGATGCCTACCAGGGCGGCGGAAGCTCGGATCACGACATCGACCTGCACATCGCGCGCTACTACGGCGAGCAGCAGCAACTCGCCGAGCTGCGGGATCCCACCAAGACCACGCTGCTGGTGGAGGAGGACGGCGTCGCGATCGGGTTTTCGCTGCTGGGAGTGCATCCGCCGCCTTCGTCCGTGCGCGGGGAGTCGCCGTTCGAGATCAAGCGTTTCTACCTGGACCAGGCGTGGCTGGGCCGCGGGCTGGCACAGGAGCTCATGGCCGCGACGATCGCCGAGGCGGCGCGACTGGGTGGGGATACCATCTGGCTGATCGCGTGGAACCAGAACTTCCGGGCGCTGGCGTTCTACCGGAAAAGCGGCTTCGTGGAAGTCGGGACGGTGCCCTACCTCTTCGGTGACACCATCGAGACGGATATCGTCCTGGCGCGCCCTATCGAACCTTGACCACAAGCTTGCTGCGCACGGCCATGCCCCGCACTTCGGCCGTGAGCACCTGATTTCCCCGTTTCATTCCCAGCTTCCAGGCCGCCGTAACTGAACCATCCGGTGCCGGCATCACGTGCGTCGGGTTGACGCTGCCGGATGTGACCGACAGCGTGACCTGCCGATCGGTCACCCGGTTCCCATACGCGTCCGTCACGATGAGGCGCACCGGCCGGCCCAGGGGCTTCCCTGCTGCGGCCACGGTCAGCGGCGACAGGAACTCGATCCTGGACGGCGTGGATGGCTCAGCGGTCACGGTGGCCGTGAGCTGGGGGAGCTTGCCCGAGCGCACGATCATCTGCTGCCGACCCGCCTTGGGGCCAAGGGTCCAGCGGAAGATGGCGCGCCCCATCGAGTCGGAGATCACGCTGCTGTCACTGAGCGTCCCGGCATCGACCGATGCGGCGACACTGATGCCCTCCACCCCGTTGCCTGCCTCATCCCGCAGTTCCACCACCAGCGGATGCCGCAGCGCCTCGCCCGCGACGCCGCGCTGCGCATTGCCATCGCCGCCAAGCAACAACGCCGGCGACCCCGGAAGCGCCGTGATGACCACCGGCGCGATCGGGATGCCGTGACCGGGGCCCACGCGCACCCGGGCACGCTGTACGCCGGCGCGGCGCGCCAGCGTCCACGACGCATGCGACTGACCCAATGAATCGGTCCGCGACTCGCGGGTCGTGATGCTGCCGCTATCGAGTGCCACCCAGGTGACCGGGACGCCGGGCAGCATGTGCCCCGCAGTATCGGTCACCTGCACCGCCACCGCGATCGGCACATTGCTCCCCGCCGTGCCGCTCCAGGGATATCCCACCGGCGTCACGCGCGTATTCGTGGCGACCGGCTCCGCTTCAGCGGTCACCGTGAGTGCCGTGTCCAGGTCGGGACTCGAAATCGCCAGCCGCTGCAGCCCCGGGAAGCCGCCGAGCGACCAGGTCGTGCTTGCGATCCCCTCGGCGCTGGTCGTGGCGTAGGCCGGGTCGGCGATTCCGCCGTTCTCCGGCACAAAACGCAGGTTCACGCCGGCCATCGGTTGTCCGCGGCGCGACTCGAGTCGCACGCGCACCGGATGCACCAGCTTGCTGCCTGACTCAGCCGATTGTGCGTCACCATCCACGGCAACCAGCCGGCCCGGCATCGGGGTCACGGTGATGTGCGTCGTCGCGATGGCCTCGCCATGCAGGACGGAGATGTCGGTCTCGCCCGTGGCCACAGCGGCCAGCACGCCCGCGTCGGAGATCTTCGCCACCGCCGTGTCGGAGGAACTCCATGTGACCGCGACCGGCGACGCCACGTTGCCGCGCGCATCGAGCGCGCGCACCGCGAGCCGGCGGCTCTGGCCCTCGCCCAGCTGAATGGCCGTGTCGGCGAGCTCGAGGCGCGCCATCCGCGGCGCCACGACGACCCTGGCGCGGGCCGATTTCTCGCCCACCCGTGCCATGACCCAGGTGGTTCCGGAAGCATGCGCGACCGTAATGCCCGCGCTGTCGATGGTGGCAATCCGGGGGTCCTCGGCGATCCACTCGAGCGCGGCCCCCCGCAGTGCAGTGCCATGCTCGTCGGTGATCGAGGCGACGAAGCGTGCGGTGTCGCCCAGGGAGACAAGGGTGTCGACCGCGGGCAGGATACCAACCCAGTGCACGCCGAGATTCAGGAAGGTGCGACGACTGGCAGAGGCGTCACCGATCAGCCCGCACGAATGCGCCGACGCGAGGATGGTCGCGAGGGCGGCACCGAACGAGAGTGATGCGGCGATTCGCCGGCCGAAGTGGACGGTCGGCTCCTGCAAGACGTTGCGTGCTCGGGTCACGTGTACCAACGACGGGCTGGAGACCGTCTTTCAGGCTGCACGACGCGCACCGCGGCCGCGATTCAGGTACCGGTTGCGCAGCCGCTTGGGGCGCAATGCCTTGGCCGATTCCCTGAAAACTCCGGCCCCCGAGTGCACGTAGGTGCATCAGCAGAGCGCCAGTCGGTCTTGCGTGACGACGTGCGAAAACCTGCGCGTCATTGCACCGCGAGGGTGTTTTTCCGGAGCTTCCCGTGACATTGCTGCCGACCCTGCTGGCGCTCCTGCAAATGGCGTCACCTGCCGACTCGTGTGCGGCCACGGGGACCTGGCCCACACGCCAGTGGTCTACCGTCAAGCCGGCCGAGGCAGGGTTCAACCCGGATTCTCTGGCAGCGCTCACCGCGAGAGCCCGGGAGATGCGGGCCGTGACCAGCCTGGTGGTCATTCGCGGCGGCCGCATCGCGTACGAGGAGTATTTTCACGGCGGCAGCAGGGGACGCGCGGCGTCCGTCGCGTCGATCACGAAGAGCATTACGTCCTACCTGGTGGGCATCGCGCTGGCGCAGGGGCTCATTGATTCGCTCGGCGTGCCGGTGGTCCAGTTGCTCCCGAAATTCCAGGCGCCCGCACCCAGCTCGGCCAACCGGATGACGATCCGGCAGCTCCTCACCATGACGAGCGGCATCAACGATGACTGGTACCAGCTCCAGCCACCGATGCTGCGGGTGCTCGCGCCGCCTGGCTCCAGCTTTCACTACAGCAACGAGGGCGTCGGATTCCTCGTGCGCGTCCTCGTCGCCACCAGCCACCTGAAGCTCCAGAAGTTTGCCAACCGGTACCTGATGAATCCCCTGGGCATCGACGACGTGGACCTGCCCGAGCGCTGGCCCCCGCTCCTGCCGGACGGGAGCGGTGATGGCGCCGGCGGACTGCACCTGACCTCGCGCGAGTTGGGGAAACTCGGGCTCCTGGGCCTGCGACAGGGATGCTGGGAGGGAAAGCAGGTCGTACCCGCTGCCTATGTTCGCGCGGCCATGCAGAAACAGGTGAATGCGGCGGCCCCGGGACCACCTGGGGAAGGATACGGGTATCTCTGGTGGATCACCGAAATCAATGGCCACGCGGCACCCTACATGGCCGGATACGGCGGGCAATACGTCCTGGTCATTCCCGACCTGGACCTGGTCGCCATCGTCACGGCAGACCAGGCGATCCGGGCGACTACAGGGCGCAGTTCGGGCTGTTGTCACACGGGGTCGTCGGGGCGATTCGTAATTGAATGGGGCGATCGCCCCAGCAGTCTTGTGCACCCATGTACCGCGCCGTAGCGTCCATTCACAGCCATCCCAACTTTCCTGAGGTGGATCATATGGTGTCGCTGACCGCTCTCTGGCTTCCAGTGCTCCTGGCAGCCATCCTCGTCTTCTTTGCCAGTACGTTCGTGCACATGGTGCTCAAGTACCACGCGTCAGACTATCGGGCGCTCCCGAACGAAGAAGCGGTTCGCGCGGCGATCCGTGCCGGCAATCCACCGGCCCCGGCGCAGTACATCCTTCCGCACATCGGCGACATGAAGGAGATGGGTAGCGCGAGACCAAGCGGAAATATGAGGAGGGACCGGTGGCGGTCCTCACCCTCAAGCGGAACGGGCCCTTTACGATGGGTCCGAACCTCGCCCAGTGGTTCATTTTTTCGCTGGTAGTTTCGTTCTTCGTGGCGTACGTAGCGTCGCGGGTACTGCCGCAGGGAACCGCCTACCTGAAGGTGTTTCAGGTGGCCGGAACGGTCGCGTTCCTCAGCTACGCTGCGGGGCAGCTTCCCGCTTCGATATGGATGGGAAAGCCGTGGTCGATTGCCGCCAAGGAAGTGCTGGACGGCCTGATCTACGGCCTGGTTACCGCGGGAGCCTTCGGGTGGCTCTGGCCGCGGTAGGAGTGGTTACCAGGTTTCCTTGGTGTCGGTCTTCTTTCGGGCCCTGCGCTGCGCAGCGGCCGTCTTGAGGGCGCGGGCCTCGCTCGGCTTCACATAGTGCCGGCGGCGGCGCAGTTCCCGGAGAAGACCGGACTTCTGCAGCTTCTTCTTGAAGACCTTGAGCGCCCGCTCCAGCGAGTCGGTGTCACTCAGTCGCACTTCGATCATTGTAAATCCCCCTCAAACATCGGACGGGCGGGCACTTGTGCCAGCCTAGGAAGCCGCAAAACATAGCCATTCCCGTCCGCCCGCGCCACACCCGGGCGCTGGGGGCCGTCGGCGGCGCCCGGCGCGGCCTTATGTTCCCCCCATGACGGACCAGGCCGAGGCGCCAGTCAGCCTCCAGGAGAGGCTCCAGCAGGCGCTGAGCGGGACCTATTCCATCGAGCGGGAACTCGGTGGCGGCGGGATGTCCATCGTCTTCGTGGCGCAGGAACTGGAGCTCCATCGCAAGGTGGTCATCAAGGTCCTGCCACCGGCCCTCGAGGCCGAGATGAGCACCGAGCGCTTCCGTCGCGAGATCCGGCTCGCCATCGACCTGCAGCACCCCAACATCGTTCCCGTGCTCACGGCCGGTCAGGTGGACGGGCTCACCTACTATGTCATGCCGTTCGTGAAGGGCGAGTCGCTCGAGCAGCGGCTTGAAAAGGGACCGCTCACGACCGGCGAGACGGTGCAGATCCTCCGTGACGTGGCGCGTGCACTGGCCTACGCGCACGAACACGGCGTCGTCCATCGCGACATCAAGCCCGGCAACATCATGCTGACCGGCGGCGCCGCGGTGGTGACCGACTTCGGCATCGCCAAGGCGCTCAGTTCGTCGCGCGAAGTGCGCGGGCGTTCGCTCACCTCCATCGGCATGGCGGTGGGCACCCCGTCGTACATGGCGCCGGAGCAGGCCGCGGCCGACCCGAATACCGATGCCCGCGCCGACCTGTACGCGCTCGGCGTCACCGCATACGAGATGCTCACCGGGGTAACACCGTTCCATCACCGCACGCCGCACGAGTTGCTGGTGGCGCATCTCACGGAGCAGCCGGCGCCACTGGCATCGCGGGTGAGTGGCGTGCCCCCGGCGCTGGTGGAGCTGGTGGACCAGTGCCTGAGCAAGGCGCCGAACGAACGGCCTGCCAGTGCCGCGGAAGTACTCTCGCGGCTCGATGCGATTCCGCTGAGTGGACGGTTCCCTGCCCTGCGCGTGCCCGGCACGACTCGGTCGCTCACGGTGATGATCGCGGGACTTGTGTTCGTGGTCCTGGTCGGCGCGGCCTTCTGGATGCGGGGACACGCGGTCGCGGCCGCGCGGCACGCAAGCACCCCGATCTCGCCATCTGCACCGGTCGCAGTCCCGGCGAAGCTCAGGGTGGCGGTCTCGACCCTCGATGTACCGACGAATGACACTGCGCTGGCGGGCCCCGCCTCACTGGTCGCCGACCTCCTGACCAATGCGATCGCGAGCGCGGGCGTCGACGTGGTCGACCGCCAGGCCGTGCGTCGCTGGGAGGCGGACAATCGGGGGGCCCCGAACGGGAACCAGGCGTTGCGGGATGCGGCGAAGGGGGCCGGTGTCACCACCCTGGTCCGCGGGTCGCTCTATCGGCTGGGCGACTCGGTACTGGTGCAGACCCAGCTGGTGGATGCGCAGAGTGGCAATGTCCTGCGCCCGCTGCCGCTGGTGCAGGCACCGGTCGAGGGACAGCGGCGCGACGTGCTCGCGCCGCTTCGCGACCGGATGCTTGGGGGCCTGCTGCTCATTTCGGCTCCCGAACTGGGACCGAGTGCCCTGCCCGCCACGCTGCCATCGCTCGAGACGGCACGCGAGATCCTCACCGGCCTCGAACTCATGGCGGCGAACGACACCGCGCGGAGCCTCGAGTCGTTGCGCCACTTCGAGCGCGCCATCGAGCTCGACAGCAGCCTCATCCTGCCACGAGTGCTCCTCGCCGACGACATGCGCTACCTCATGGACCAGCGCCGTGTCCTCCCGCCGTCGCAGTTGCCGCGCCTCGAGGCGATGTACCGGGCACTGGCCGCGCGACGCGATGACATGACCGACTACGAGCAGGCGCTGCTCGACTACGGCCAGGCCGAAGTGGATGGCGACCCGACCCGGATGCTCGCAGCGCACCGTCGCGCAGCGGCGGTGGCGCCGGGCTCCCTGCTCGCGCGCGACCTGTACGTTGCGATGCTCCGGCTCAACCTGCCGCGCGAGGCGCTGGCCACGCTGCAGCGCCGGGGCCCGCAATTGCAGCCATGGATGCCGGGCTATGAGCCGGGCCGCGAGGATCCCGCCTTCTGGATCGCCGTCTCCGATATTCAGCACGCCCTCGGTGACCACAAGGCGTCGCTCGCCGCGGCACAGCGTGCCTACCAGCTTGCCCCGCAGTCTCCCGCGGCACTCGCCGCCGAACTTTATGCCTGGGCCGCGCTCGGTACCACCGACTCACTGGTGAACGGCATCGGGCGACTGCTGTCGCTTCCCGCCACCGGCGAGCCAGGGCAGAATCCAGCCAATCTCGCCGGCCGCGCGGCGGGTGAACTCGATGCGTTCGGGCATCCCGAGGCTGCCGCCAAGGTCCGGGCCCAGTTGCTCGGCTGGTTCGAGGGACGGCCGCCCGGGGTGCTCGAGGACGAGAACACGCTGTACCAGCATGCGCTGCTGCTGTATCACCTCAAGCGCTATGACCAGGCGCGTCCGATGCTGGTGGCGCTGGCGGCGCGCGACTCGCTCTATTTGTCGGCGCAGGGACTGCTGGCGCGAATCGACGTCCGGCAGCAGCATCCCGAGTCGGCCGACAGCCTGGCGCGCCGGCTCGAGCGGCGGGCGACCGCACTCGGGGGACGCGCAGAGGCAGCGGCGCTGTTCGAGCTGGCGCTGATCGAGTCGGTCAAGGGAAATGTCGAGAAGGCCATGAACTACCTGCAGGGCGCCTTCGCACGGGGCGAATCCTGGCAGGTGCGGCAGAACCTGCACTGGTTCCCGGACCTGGCGCCGCTGCGCGGACATCCGGCGTTCAAGGAACTCACCACTCCACAGGGATAGTCGATGCGCCACTGGAAGCGCCGCACCGCTGCGTTCCTCGTCATCACCGTACTCAACGCTTCACTGCTCCATGCCCAGCGACGGACTGCCGCCGCGCCACCTGCCGTTCCCGGCTGGGATGCGTTCGCCCAGGCATTCCAGTCGCACGTGACGGCGAACGCCACCGCCGGGGCCAGCGCCGTGCTGGTGCGCGATGGCCAGGTGATCCGTCATATCGAGTACGGCCTGGCGGACGTGGACAGCGGGCAGAAGGTGACCGAGCGGACCATCTATCACTGGGCCTCGAACACCAAGACGCTCACCGCCATCGCGATCATGCAGTTGCGCGATCGGGGCAAGCTGTCGCTCGACGACAAGGTGACGAAGTGGGTGCCCGAGCTCCGGATGGTGCACAACCAGTACGGGTCGATGGACGACATCACCATCCGGATGCTGCTGGCGCACATTTCCGGCTTCCAGAATCCCACCTGGCCCTATACCGACGGCAACAGCTGGGAGCCATTCGAGCCCACGACCTGGGAGCAGCTGGTGGCGATGATGCCGTACCAGCAGATCCTGTTCGCCCCCGGTTCACAGTACGGCTACAGCAACCCCGGCTTCATCTACCTGGCCCGGATCATCGAGGCGATTACCGGCGACCAGTACCAGACCTACATCCAGAAAAACATCTGGACTCCGCTCGGCATGCTGCACAGCTACTTCGGCACGACACCGTACACGCTGGCGGCCGATCGCTCCAACAGCTACACCCTGGTGCGGGACAGCCTGGGACACGACAGCACCATCGCGTACGGTCGCGACTTCAATCCCGGGATCACCATCCCCAATGGCGGATGGAATGCGCCGCTGGGCGACCTGGTGCTCTATGTGTCGTTCCTGACCGGCGCCACGCGCGGGGACACGGCGCTGGCGCGGCGCTATGACGCCGTGCTCAAGCGATCGAGCCTGGAGGAGATGTGGGTGCCGACCAGGCTGAACGACGGGAAGGATGGGCCGGTGGGACTGTCGTTCTTCGTGTCGGCCAAGGGATCGGCCAGGATCGTCGGCCATACGGGAGAACAGGCAGGATTCACGTCGTTCGTGATGAACAATCCGGTGACCCGGGAGTCGATCATCGTGGTGTACAACACGATCAATACGACGAGGGGCAAGGTTTCGCAGGAGGAATGGGCGGGGGTGCTGGATGCGGGGTTGGCCCTGATTGTTCAATGAGGTGAGTCAGTAAGAGGTGAGAGGTGCGAGGGTCGAGCGGTAAGCGGTAAGCGGTGAGCGGTGAGCGGGAGGGCTGGGGTGGGTGGTCCCGTCGAGACCACCGTCTGCGGCGGCACGGAGGAGGACGCCCCGGCATTGCGGAGGTATTTCCAGCCGCAGCCGTGTGGTCGAGATGGGGACCACCCACCCCAGCCCTCCTCCGCTTACAACCTCCTACTTACCTCTTACCTCTCACCTCTTACCTCTTCCCTCTCACCGCTTACCGCTCACCGTTCTTCACGGCTTACTAAACCGAAACACCCCCCAGCTCGGGCCCACGTCCGCCAGCACATAGAGCGCGCCATCGTTGCCGGTGAGGATCGCGGTGTGATAGCTCATGCGCGCGAAGGCGTACACCGCGTTCCCGTTGTTCGTGTCCATCCGGTCGATCCATCCTTCCACATAGTCGCCGAAGAAGTAGTCTCCCACCCAGTTGGCCGGGAACTTGACCGTGGCCGGGCGATAGAAATTGCCGCCGACGATCGCACGCCCCACCACCAGGGTCGGATTGTCGGCGTGTGCATAGGTGAACAGCGGCGTGACGAACGCCGGGTTGGTGGTGGCGCCCTCGGTGGTGGGCCAGCCGTAGTTGGCGCCGGCGCGACCGACGTCGATCTCCTCCCAGGTGTTCTGGCCGACGTCGTTGATGAGCATCCGCCCACCGCCGGGTCGAACGTGAAGCTGAACGGGTTCCGGAGTCCCATGGCCCAGATGGCCTTGTTGATTCCCGTGGTCTGCGAGACGAACGGGTTGTCCGACGGGATGGTGCCGTCCGCATTGAAGCGCAGCATCTTGCCCAGCGGAGTCGTGAGCGACTGGGAGTTGGACGGCGTCGCGTTCTCGCCCACGCCGACGTAGAGCTTGCCGTCGGGGCCGAACAGCATCGGCCGCCGTTGTGGTTGGTTGCGCACTCAGCGCCGGCAGGTCCACGAGCACGTGTTCGCTGCCCGCTACGGCGACGTCGCCGCTGGCGGTGAACCGGCTGATCCGGTTGTGCGTTCCGCCGAGGGTGGCGGTGTAGTAGACGTAGATGAACCCGTTGGTCGCAAAGTGGGGATCGATAGGCGACGCCCAGCAGGCCACGCTCTCCCTCGGCCTTCGTCTTCACGGTGACGAACGGTGTCGACAGCAGCACGCCGTTCTTGACGACCCGCAGCGCGCCGGACTGCTCACAGATGAAGAGCCGGCCATCGGGTGCGAACGCCATGAGCGTCGCCTGTCCCTTGAGCCCCGAGATGTACGTCGTTCGCGTGAATCCCGCCTGCAGCGTCACGTTCCCGCCGAAGGTGACCCGTGCCTGCGACCAGGGCGACAGGTTGCCTGCGGCATCGTGTGCCCGTGCGCGAATGACATGCACGCCGGTGGTGTAGTTGCCCGTGGTAATCGAATGGCTCCACGGTGCCGATGTCGCGTGGCCCACGTCGTCGCCGTCTACCTCGTAATCCACCCGGGTCACGCCGCGGTTGTCGGTTGCGGTCACCGTGGCGCTCAGCGTCCCGGTGATGCCTTCCGTGCCGGTGGTGGGACTGGTGAGCCTCAGCGTGGGCAACTGTATGTCGGGGCCGTGCGCGTTTCACGGTCACCGAGACGGCGGCAGACGTCTTCTGTGCGCCCTTGTTGTCGATCGCCACGGCGGTGAGGCTGTGCGTGCCGGTCGCCGCGGGTGTCCAGGTCGTTGCATAGGGCGATGCGGTGTCGTCGGTGATCAGCGTGGTGCCGTCGAGGAAGCGCACGTGCGCAACGGTGCCGTCGGCGTCGGCGGCATTCGCCTTGATCGACACGGCCGTAGCCCACTTCGATCGTTGTCCCGTCCGCCGGCGCGGTGATCGACACGCTCGGTGGTGCATTCACGGTGGCGGTCACGGTCGAGGTGCCCACGCCTCCGCGATTGTCCGTGGCCCGCGCACTCAGCGTGTGTGACCCGCTCGTCGACGGCGTCCAGGCGAAGCTGTAGGGCGACGACGTGTCCTCGCCCAGCAGCGTGCTCCCGTCGTAGAAGCCCACCTTGGCCACGCTGCCGTCGGCATCCGCAGCGGTCGCCGTCAGGTTCGCCGCCACGCCCACGGTCAGGGATGAGGGGACCGTCAGCGTCGCGGTAGGAGGGACATTGGGTGACGGATTGATCGTCACTGGAACCGTGGCGCTGGTGGTGACGCCACCGCGGTTGTCCGTGGCCTTGGCCGTGAGCGAATGCGATCCGGTGGTCGTCGGGAGTCCAGTTCCAGACATACGGCGTCGCCGTGTCCTCGCCCAGCAACGTCGTTCCGTCATAGAACCCGACCTTGCTCAGCGTCCCGTCGGGATCGCTCGCGGTGGCCGTCAGGGTCACCGCGGTATGGACCGTGAACGTCGACCCGCCGGCGCTCAGGGAAACGGTCGGCAGCCGGTTGGCGACCGCCGTGAAGCGGGCCGTGTAGGTGGTGGCCGTCGCGGGGGTGATGATGTCGTGAACGGCGTCGCCCCGGTCCGACCAGCTGGTGAACTGGTACGCCGTGCCCGAGATGGTCTGTGGACTGGTTGCACCGAGTTCGCGTTGCATCCCGACCACGCCGGTGATGGTCACCGGCGTCACCTGCGGCTGTCCATCGAGCGTAAGGGCGAGCCCGGCGGGCACCGTCGCCAGGGTGAATTCCACCTTTACCGGCAGGACGTCGGTGGACACCGTGTCCATCAGGCCATCGGCGTCGGCGGCCTCGAGGTAGAACCGCAGGAAGACATTGTCGGAGGTTTCGCCGATGGGCGGCACGTAGACCTTGCCGCTCGCGCCTGTCGTCCGCGGCAGGAAGGGATGGGTATGCGTGTCGTGATGCAGCTCGGCCCACCAGGTGAGCCGCGACGCGGGTATGGCGCCGTCCTCGGGATCGGTGGCACTCCCGGCGTACGCGATGCTGTCGCCGCCATGATAGACCGCGCCCGCCTCTGGCTCCGCGATGACCGCGACTTGGGTGGCCGGTTGGATGAGGAATCGGTTGTGGCAGTACACCCCACCATGCCCAGGAGGGAGGCGACAGCCAATGCGGTCTTTCGCATGGACCGGCATGGATGGTGGGACAGAACGGCCACGGGCGATCCTGGGAAAAGGCAAAGGTGAAAATCGCCGCAACATGTGCGCCGGTCGAGACGGAAACGGGAGACGGGAGACGGGAGACGAGAGACGGTAAGACGAGGAGCGGGAAGAGAACGTGGCGAGGTGGGGATGGGTGGTCCCGTCTCGACCACACGGCTGCGGCTGGAAATACCTCCGCAATGCCAGGGCTCGCCCTCCATGCCGCCGCAGACGGTGGCCTCGAGGGGCCGCCCGCCTCACCGACCTCGCCACGTCCTCTCACCGCTTACCCCTTACCCCTTACCCCTCTCACCGCTTACCGCTCCCGCTTTCTCGCTTACTCCCGCTCACCGCTTACCGCTCACCGTCTCACCTCTCCCGTCTCCCGTCTCCCTCTTCCGGACAATCTGCCCATCTTCTGCGCGGCATTGCCGTGCATTTCCCATCAACTTCCCCAAATAAATCCCGTAAATCGCATATGCTGCACGACAAAATATGCCAAATATGCACAAAATCAGGTGCAAACTACTTGCGCCATTCTGCCCCACGCACTTACTTGGAAAAGGGCGCTCGACAGCCCCCACAATCCATCCGTTTCGGAGGTCTCGCAACGTGACCAGCCCCCACCTGCTTCTCGCCCTGCAGGCCGCGCCCCCTGCACTGGCGCCAGCCGACATCGCCTGGATGTTGGCGTCGACGGCACTCGTGCTCCTCATGACCCCAGCGCTGGGGTTCTTCTACGGCGGCCTGGTCCGCTCGAAGAACTCGCTCAATACGATGATGATGAGCTACATCGCGCTCGGGTTTGTCGGCATCCTGTGGGCGCTGGTCGGCTACAGTCTCGCCTTCTCCGAGGGATCGCCCTGGCTCGGCGGCCTGGGGAACAGCCTGCTCAATGGCGTGGACCTGGCGCCCAAGGGAACGATCCCGCACGTGCTCTTCATGGCGTACCAGGGAACGTTTGCCATCATCACGGCGGCACTGATCTCGGGCGCGGTGGTGGAACGGATGCGGTTCTGGCCGTACATCGTCTTCATCTCGGTGTGGCTGCTGCTGGTGTACGCGCCGGTGGCCCACTGGGTCTGGGGCGGCGGCTGGCTCGGCACCATGGGCGTGCTCGACTTCGCCGGCGGTACCGTCGTGCATATCAATGCCGGCGTCTCTGCCCTCGTCGCCGCAGCCGTGCTTGGCAGCCGGAAGGATTACGGCCGTCAGGCGATCCTGCCCCACAACGTGCCGTTCGTGCTGCTGGGGGCCGGCCTCCTCTGGTTCGGCTGGTTCGGGTTCAACGGGGGCAGTGCGCTCGGGGCCAATGCCTCTGCGGCACTCGCGTTCACCAACACCTTCCTGGCCCCGATGGCAACGCTCGTGGTCTGGTCGATCCTGGACTCGGTGCGCACCGGTCACATCACTGCTGTCGGTGCCGCAACCGGCATCGTCGTGGGCCTGGTGGCGATCACGCCGGCAGCGGGCTTCGTGAGCCCGGCCGGCGCACTCGCACTCGGCGCCATCGCGGCCCTGCCGAGCTACTTCATGATCATCCTGCGCGCCCGTACGCGGCTGGATGACTCGCTCGACGTCTTTGCCGGCCACGGCATCGGCGGCCTGACCGGCGCGCTGCTCACCGGGGTGTTCGCGGCCAAGGAATGGGGCGGGACGGCAGGGCTGCTGGAGGGCAACGCGTCGCAGTTCGGCAAGCAGGCCATCGGCGCCGGCGCGTCCTTCGTCTATGCCGGCGTCATGACCTTCGTCATCCTCAAGCTGCTGGGGCTGGTGCTCAAGCTGCGCATCGAATCGAAGACGGAGGGACTGGGTCTCGACGTCACCCAGCATGGTGAGGAAGCCTACAGCAACGGCGAGGGGTCCATCCTCGTGCTGCCCGAAGTCGAAGCGGTCGCGACGCGGATGCCGACGGCCGTTCCACTCACTGCGCGCTGACCGGAGAGACGATCATGCATCTCATCATTGCGATCTTCCGCCCGGACCAGCTGAACGCGGTCCTCGAGGCGCTCTACCGTGCCGAAGTCAGGGGGCTCACCGTGTCCCGGGTCATGGGGCACGGAGGGGAGACGGAGCGAGCGGAGACCTACCGCGGCACCACGGTAAAGGTGGCCCTGCAGGAAAAGGTGCGGCTGGAAATCGGCGTCTCGGCACCCTATGTCGAGCCGACCGTCAATGCGATCATGGCTGCCGCACGGACCGGTGAGGTGGGCGACGGCAAGGTCTTCGTGCTCGACCTGCAGCAGGTGCATCGCATTCGCACCGGCGAGCGCGACATGGCCGCCGTCACGCCCACCCTCGCGGTCGGATAACACGGTCAAGAGCAGCAACCCCCTGTCGACCATGGGTCGACAGGGGGACTTCCGCCCTCGCTCGTGGCATGCTAACTCCCAGACAGTCTCTACTGTCCAATGGAGGAATGCATGACCACGCGCCAGGTCTGCCTCAAGACCATGAATGGTCTCTTGTGTACTGCGTCCCCGATCGAGCGCTGCCAGGGCAGCGGCAAGCTCGGCACCGCCGATCCGTTTGCCAGCGCCCAGCAGCGAAGAGGAACTCGACGATCCGGTGGCGCTTGCCGCAGCCGTGGCCGGGCTGCTGGTCGAAGCGAGCGCACTTGGCTCACTGAGTGGAAAGGGCGGCGATTTCTTCAAGACTGCGAAGCTGCTGCTGCACCCGGACGTGAAGCCGGGTGAGCCCTTCGTGATCATGGCGCTGGCACCACCGGCCTGACTCAGCGACGGCCCGCTGGAGGGACGCCCTGCATGGCGGCGGCGAATCCCGGATGCTGTCGCAACTGGTGATACCAGGGCACATACTCGAGGGTGCGCGCCACCGACGAGTCCTGCCGGACCGCCCGCGCGACCAGTACGAGCGCGCTGTCCAGGTCGCCGCGTTCCTGGCGCACATACGCCGCGTTCACCAGCAGGACCGGATCGATCATGCCCTTCCAGCGCGACGTCACCCCGTCATAAATGCGCGCTGCGTCCTCGTGCTGGCCGGCCCGCTCGAAAATGGCCGCGGCGAAGAGGCGCAGTTCGTCCGGAGTGGTCGCGGCCATGTCCGACACCTTCAGGTTTTGCAGTGTGTCCGCCAGCGCGAAGAGGTGGCTCGCCGCCTTCGGGTCACGCGACAGCCGGCCGAGCACATCCGCTTCACAATCGAGGAAGTAGACATCACCGGGAAACCGGTCAGCCCCGGCGCGACAACTCTCCAGGGCATTCTCTTCCTGTTGCAGCTGCAGCTGGGACATCGCCTGCACGTACAGCAGTTCCCGCGCGTTGGTGAAGAGGTGGTCGGCTTGCTGGCCCTGCTGGCTGGAAAACAGCGCGTCCCGCGCGAGGCCCGCCGCGTTCTCCGTGACGGCCCGCACCCTCCAGATATCGGCACGTCCACCGGCGAGCGAACTGGCGACCCGGAGGTCCGCGAGGGCACTGTCGCGCCAGCGCCGTTCCCTGGGTCGCGGCCAGCAGCCAGAGGTAGATCTGCGCCCGCGTGAGCCGGGCATCGGCCGACTGCGGAGCCTTGGCGATGGCCGCGGTCGCAAAGGGCAGCGCCTGCTGCAGGCGCGGCACCGCCGGTGGTATCCAGGTCGAATCGGGGAAGAACTGCTTCACCACCATCAGCATGAAGCCGCTGAATGCACCGAGCGACGCCCGGTCGTTGAGCGGCACGGCACTGCGCGGGCTCTGCGCCATCGCCTGCGCCATCAGCGAATCCGCCGTCGCCAGGTCGCCCAGCATGCGCCGCGGCCCGACGTCTGAGCATCGCACCCTGCGACTGCGCACGCAGCATCCCGGCCCGTGACCGCAGTTGAGCCGTCGCGCTGTCAGTGCCGAGCGAGAGCTTCCATCGCTCGAGCAGGACCGAGTCGATGGCATACCGGACACTCCCGAACAGGCTTTCCCTGCCCAGTCGCGTGGCGACGTCCTGGAGTGACGACGCCCGGCCCACGCGCACCCCGCTGCTTCGCATCTCTGCGCCGTTACTGACATTGAGGAGCCGCACGGTGGCGCTCACGCTGTCGCCGACCCGGTCGAGCGCGCCGCGTATCACGATGTCGGCACCGTGGCGGTGACGCAGGCTGTCGACCGGTACCTCGGGCTGGTCCGTCGCATCAATGACGCGAAGGCCCGGCACCGCCTGCAGTTCCATCCGGAGGGTGTCGTCGAGTGCCGCGGCTTCAGGTCGCAGGCTATCGGTGCGATCGCGGAAACCGGAGAGCACCACCACGGTCTCGGTGCGCGGCGCGATCCCGGCCTTCGCTTCCCATGGCCGCCACCAGACCACCGCCGCGACCGCCGCGACCAGGGCCACCGTCGGCCACCAGCGCTGCCGGCGCATGAGCGAGGTCCGCAGTGACTCGAGCGTGTCGCGGAACGCGCCCGCGGTCGAATAGCGATCGGCCGGCAGCTTGGCGAGCGCGCGATGCACCGCGCGGGACACGTCGCCCGGAATGTCAGGGCGCCTCGAGCTGAGGGAGGCGGGCGGCTCGGTGAGATGTGCAACCACCATCGCCTGCGGCGTTATTCCCTTGAACGGAGGGTCGCCCGCCAGCATCTCGTACAGCACGCAGCCGAGACTGTACACGTCGCTCCGGCCATCGAGCTGGCGCGCACCCGACGCCTGCTCCGGGCTCATGTAGAGCGGCGTCCCCAGCACGTCGCTCGAACCGGCCGTCGTGGCCCGGCTGCCCGTCGCGGCATCGAGAGCCACCGCCACGCCGAAGTCGGATACCAGGGCATGACCGGCCTGGATCAGGATGTTGCCGGGCTTGATGTCGCGATGAACCACTCCGCGACTGTGCGCGAACTCGAGGCCATCGGCTACTTCGGCGGCCAGCCGTAACGACTCGGTGACGGTCAGCCGTTCGCCCTGCTCCATGCGGGTCGCAAGCGACGGACCCTCGACAAAGGGCATGACGTAGTACGGGACGGCGAGCCCGTTGAGCTCGACCAGCCCGGAGTCGATGACGCCGAGAATGTTCGGGTGATTAAGTTTGGCGACGATCGCGATTTCGCGATTGAAGCGATCCGCACCAATCGGCCCCACCAGTTCCGGGCGCAACAGCTTGATGGCCACCGGACGGTCGTGCTTCCGGTCATGCGCCAGCCACACCGTCGCCATGCCACCCTGGCCCAGCGGTCGCTGAACGTCGTAGCGGTTTGCAAGCGCCGCATTCAGTTCATCGAGACGAAATGCCATGGCGATGATTCGGATGTCCTGTCCGGCGGGATGATGAAACCAAGCAGGAAAAGGCGCGTAGGTCCTGCACCTGTCAAGGAGAACTAACCCCGTGAAACTACCGATACTCGTCGCACTCGGCACCATCGGCTTCGCCGTTGGCATCACCGCGTGCTCCCCGGAACCGATGACACAGCCCACGGCCAACGCCGACCTGCGGCTGGTGCATGCGGACGCCGCGGCCGGTGCCATCGATGTGGTCGTGGCCGGCAAGACTGTGCTGCAGGGAATTTCCTATGGCCATACCTCGGCCGTCGCCCAGGTTCCCTCCGGCATGCAGCACGTGGTGGTCAACTCCGGCGGCCAGATGCTCGCTGAACTGGACGCCAACATTTCGGGAAGCATCGTCAACAGCCTGCTGGTGAGCGC
Organism: uncultured Gemmatimonadales bacterium; assembly: GCA_963846945.1. Classification (GTDB taxonomy): domain Bacteria; phylum Gemmatimonadota; class Gemmatimonadetes; order Gemmatimonadales; family GWC2-71-9; genus JAGGAG01. The sequence continues at coordinate 213,208 of CAWJXX010000009.1, forward strand.
GTCGAGCGTGCAGTTCGCCACCGACGTGGTCCCGGACACCGGCGCCGTCATCACCAGCCGTGCCAACATCCGCATGGTGAACGTCGCCAGCAGCAACACCGCCGATCCGACCCTGCTGGACGTGAAGGTGACTGCGCCCGGAGTCGACTCGGTCATGACGTTCGGGGTGGACACAAAGATCGCCCGTTACGGAACGCTCATGTACTTCGATCCCGGCGCGTTCACCTTCAGCTACTACCCGACCGGCGATCCGACCCTGCTGACCCAGCTGACCTTCAACGTTGGCGCCGGTGAGGCCAAGGCCGTCATCCTCGAGCGGGACGCCGGCGGAGTCTACCACGCGAGCGTCGTAGCCGACCAATAGAAGAAACGGTCACGCCGGGCATATATTTCCCGGCGTGACCCGACTCTCGCACGGCTTCAGGGGCTTGAGTGCTGCGGCACTCGCCCTGGTACTCCCGGCGGCAGCCGCCGCCCAGTCCAATGCCGACTGGCCCCTCCACGGCCACGACCTCGGCGCCCAGCGATACTCCCAGCTCAACAGCATCGACACGCTCTCCGTGGGCCGGCTCAAGCCGGCCTGGACCTTCCACAGCGGTGTCACGGCAACCTTCCAGGCGACGCCGATCGTGGATGGCGATGTCATGTACGTCTCGCTCCCCTACAGCAGCGTCGTGGCGCTCGATGCGAAGAACGGCCATGAGCTCTGGCGCTACACCCACGATCTCGAAGGTAGAGAAGCCGTGCTGCGGCCCCGCCAATCGCGGCGTCGCGGTGGCGGAGGGACGAGTCTATGTCGGGCACCATGGACGGACGGCTGATCTCGCTCGACGCGAAGACGGGCAAGGTGCAGTGGGACATCACCGTCGCCGAGTACGCCGGCACGACCGAGGCGACGAGCCAGCTCAACTCCGACGACCCGCTGTCCAAGGTCGCGAAGACGGGGTCGACCGGGGTGGGGATCAGTGCGGCGCCGCTGGTATATGACGGCAAGGTGTTCGTCGGGATCGCCGGCGTGGGATACGGACTGCATCCCGACCAGGGACTCGCCGTCGTCGGGGTATCGGGCCAGTACGGGCGACCCGGACTGTTCGCCGCGTTCGATGCGAAGACCGGGAAGCCGGTATGGCACTTCGACGTGACCGGCCCCGGATGGCAGGGCGGCTTCAGCGAGAAGACGCCCGATGGATTTCCGCTCAACCGGAACATCCCGGCCGAACGGGCCGGCGGCGGCGAAGAACGTCGAGGCGTGGCAGTACGGCGGCGGCTCCATCTACTCGACGCCGGTCATCGATCCCGAGCGGCACCTGCATCATCTTCGGCACCGGCAATCCGTCGCCGCAGATGGCCGACGCCTCGCGTCCCGGCGACAACCTCTACACCTCATCGCTGGTGGCGCTCGATTATCGCACCGGCAAGCTGGTCTGGTACTACCAGCAGGTGCCGCATGACCGGTGGGGCTACGACGTCGCGAGCTCGCCGGTGCTGCTCGAGGTGAAGTTCGGCCAGCGAGCACTATTCCGGCGGTGGCGCAGGCCAGCAAGCCCGGGTGGGTCTACGTGCATGACCGCGAGACCGGGAAGCTGCTCTTCAAGTCCCAGGCGTTCGTGCCGCAGCGGAACATGTTCACCCCGCCGCAGCCGGATTCGGGCGTCGTCATCGCGCCGGGGATCGCGGGCGGCGCCAACTGGTCGCCCTCCGCGTACGACCCCAAGCGCCAGTTCTTCTTCGTGGCGGCGCTGCACCTGCCGACGCGCTACATCGCGCACGACGGCCAAGCGACCCGACGGCAGCGTGCTGGAGTACGCCAGCACGCAGAACACCAGTACGTCGTGGGGCACGCTGACGGCGCTCGACCTGTCTTCCGGTGGCAAGCGGCACTGGCAGGTGAAGACCGACGAGCCGCTGATCGGTGGCGTGCTCGCGACCGCGGGCGGCCTGGTGTTCTCGGGTGCCGGGAAGGGCAAGTTCGCGGCCTTCGACTCCGGCAACCGGGCGCGAGTTGTGGAACTGGCAGTGCGATGCCGGCGTCAATGCGCCGCCGGTCACCTATGCGGTCGGCGGACGGCAGTACGTCGCGGTGGCCGTCGGGGGCAATGCCCTGTTCGGCTTTACGCAGGGCGACATGGTGATGGCGTTTGCGCTGCAGTGAACTGCGGTGAGGCGAAGCGGAGGGCGGCAGGGCGGCAGGGCGGCAGGAGCGGTGAGCGGTAGAGCGGCAGCGTGCGGGAGCTATGTCGCTCGCGAGACGAGCGAGTGGCGGCGCTCAAGGACCGGGCCGCGGAATGGTTAGTCCAACCGCGCGAAGTCGGAGCGAGCCCGAGGTCCTGAGCGCCGGTCCCGAGCGAGTGAGCGAGGAGCGACATGGCTCCCCGCGCGCAATGCAACCCGCGCCTAGCCGGCGCCTGCAGTGCAGCCAGCAGCGACGGCAGGTCCCACGATCCCTCGTGCCGCACCCCATTGATGAAGAACGTCGGCGTTCCGTTCACGCCGCTCCGCACCCCGCTCATGAAGTCGCTCCGCACCCGCGGCCCGTAGGTCTCTTCTTCCAGATCCTTCCGCAGCCGCTTCACGTCGACCTTCACCTTCTTGGCCAGCGACTCCAGCCCCTTGTCCGACAGGTCGCGCTGGTTCTCGAAGATCACGTCATGCATTTCCCAGAATTTCCCCTGCGCCGCCGCCGACTCGGCGGCTTCCGCCGCATGCTGCGCGTCGGGGTGAATCTCGCTCAGGGGAAAATTCCGGAAAACGAAGCGAAGCGTTCGAGCCCATCTTCTTGACTATTTCCTTGAGGATCGGATACGCCTGGCCGCAGTAGGGACACTGGTAGTCGCCGTATTCCACCAGCGTGACCGGTGCATTGTCGGGCGCCCTGCGCGTGATCGCTGGGGACCGACCGGCGGAGTGAGGTTGCTCACGTCGGCCATGAGCCTCGCGGTCATCCCCTCCAGCGCCGCAAGAATGCCGTCCGCGCCGGGATTCACCCCGACCGGCGAGACATAACTCCAGCGGATGATCCCCTCCCCGTCGATGACGAAGAGGGCCCGTTCGCTGGTCCCGTCGCCGTCGCGATAGACCCCGTACTTGCGGGCGACGGCGCCCTTGGGCTCGAAGTCGGACAGCAGCGGAAAATGCAGGTGCCTGCGCCTCCGCTGAACGCCGCATGGCACCAGGCGCCATCGACCGAGATGCCGAGCAGCTCGGCGCCCAGCCGGTGGAATTCGGGCAGCACCTCGTTGTAGAGCGCCATCTGGTCGCCGCAGACCGGGCTCCAGTCAGCGGGATAGAAGGCCAGGATCACCGGCCTTCCCTCGAAATCGGAGAGCGAAACCAGCTGGTCCGGCGTCGCATGCAGCGAGAAATCGGGAGCCGGAGTGCCGGCCTTGAGGGCCGTATTCGACATCATGACTCCCGCACCGGCTGCTGCTGGTGGGCCTCGACGAACCAGAGCCACTGGTCGACGCCGCGCGATACCTCGGTGAGGATGTCCGCCGAGTCCGCGTCCTCGAGGTCGTTCATCTCCTCGATGCCCATGCGTGCCGTGCGGCCGAACTGCGAGAGCGAGTCGGACAGCGCGGCCACATGCTCCGCGCCGGTGCTCAGGGCGAGCGGATAGTCGATGAGCGCGGAGCGGGCCGCGACGGCGCGCACCGTTCCCTCGGCGATGCCGCCGAGCTGCACGATCCGCTCGGCGATGAGGTCGACGTACTCCTCCACCGCCTCGTTGATCTCGTCGAACAGCTTGTGCAGGGCGATGAAGTTCGGGCCCTTCACGTTCCAGTGCGCCTGCTTGCACTGCGTCTGCAGGTCGATGCAATCGGCCAGGCGCTGGTTCAGCAGGGCGATGACCTCGACGCGCGTCGCCTGCGGAAGGTCGTTCTTGGTCTCGTACATCTTCGTATCGGATGCCGGCGCTGCCATTGCGGGAAGCGCGACGAGCCGCGGGACGGGCTGGAGCGATGGTTCTGGCCATGGGCGTGCTTTCAGTCGAGAATGGTGAAAACAGTCGTCAGTCGTCAGTCGTCAGTCAGCTTGCAGCCGACGACAGGAGCTTCTGCAGGTTAAGGGACCTCGACTGCGCCTGGATCTGCTGCTGCACCTTCGGATAGATGGTCTTCGCCTCTTCCTGGAACCGTGCGAACAGTGCCTTCAGGTCGTCCGCGCTGATCCGCCGGCCCTGGGCATAGTACTGCTTCGCCACATGTCCCAAGGCATAGGTTGAAGCAAAAGTGACCGCGGCGCCAGCCGCGATGCTTGTGGTACCCCCGACCAGGCCCCCAAGGAGCCCTGACACCGCCCCGCCGAGCAGGCGGCGCACGGCGCCTTCCATCACCTGGGCCGCGGCGCCGAGGCCGAGCGTCGCTGCCAGGTCCTTCACCTGGTTGCCATCCAGCTGCTGGCCGTGCGCCTGTCCGATCTGGTAGACCAGCCGCAATTGCAGCGGTATGATCGCCATGTTGGCGAGACCGTCGGGCAGCAGCTCTACGGCGCCGGTGATGATCGCCTGCTTGAGGATGAGGTCGTCCAGGCCGGCAGGCGACGCGGGCACGCCGGATCCGACCTGCGCCGTGCCGGGTGGTACCATGGGCGCCGCGCTGGACGAGGCGAGCGCCGCGCTCGCTGCGGTGGCGCCGTGGTCGATGGTGCTCATGACGGCGGCCGGCAGTCCGATCACGCCCTGGAGCTGCTTCAGGAAGGACAGTTCGGCGGCATTGGGCGCCCCGTCGGCATAGCAGACCGAGACTGCGGTCTCGTATGCCAGGCGACGGGCGTCATCGCTCGACAGCTGGCTGGCTGCGTCCTTGAGCGTAAGCTGCCCCGTCACGATGCGCGTCGTCAGTGCATCGAGATCACTGAGACCCAGTTGTGACAGGGAGGACTGGAGGCGGGATTTTTCTTCGGTGGTCGCATTGCCGTCGGCCAGGGCGGCCATGAGTGCAATGCTGATGATGGGGTTGTCCTGGGACATGGTCGGCAGTCGTCGTCAGTCGTGAGTCGTCAGATGCTCTGAAGACAGTCTAGTCGCGTTGCGGACCGCACTCAGACTGACGCTTGAAGACTCACTGACGGCTGACGACTGACGACTGACGACTCACTGCCGACTGACGACTGACGACTTCTACGGCCTCTCCACCTGCTCCCAGTCCAGCACGAACTGCCTCTGCTCATGTGTCTCGGGCGACGTACAGCGGCTGGACTTCTCCGTGGTCGCGAAATATTCGGCGAGGCGCGCAAGTGCGTCGGCACCGGTGGCACCCTTGCGCACCAGGTGGCAGCCGACGACGGTGCCGGTGCGGCCGATGCCGCCCCAGCAGTGCACGTACACCCGATGGTCGCGTGCATGTTCGGCGTCGATGGTATCGAGGATACTGTTCATGAGCGCCCGGTCCGGCACTGAGGCATCGATGATCGGGAACCGCTCGTAGCGCACGCGGGCCAGCCGGGCCTTGCTCAGTCGCTTGAGCAGGTCCTGGTACGGCTCGAGTTCGCCCTCGCGCGTCAGGTCGAGGATCGCGCGGATACCGACGTCGAGCAGGCTCTCGAGGTTCTTCGACGCGAGCACCGAGTCGAAGGCCCCCGGGTATTCACCGGCAAGCAGGCGCCCGCCCGGCACCCAATAGGTGTTGGGCCAGGGTTGCCCCAGGTTCTTGCGATGTGCGCTGGACGACTTGGCGCTCACGGGTGATTCCATTGAAGTTGCACGGCTCAAGGTAAGGTTGCGGCACACAGTTGCAACACTCGCGCCGGGTCGCCCGGAAAGGAGTTGTTTCATGCTCGGAACGCCAGAAATCCACCGGACAACGGCCCAGGGCGCGGCGGTGATTCACCTCACAATGCCGCGATCCGAGATCCGCAAATTCATGGGACCTGCCATTGAAGAAGTGATGAAGGCGGTGGTCGACACAGGGCATCAAGCCGACCGGTTGCCTCTTCTCGCGGCACCTCAAGCTGGACAAGGAGACATTCGACTTCGAGGTGGGGATACCGATTGCCGGCGCGATCGAACCGACCGGCCGGGTAAAGGCCGGCGAGCTGCCCGGTCGCCTGGTGGCGCGCGCGATTTATCAGGGGCCGTACGAGGACATCCGTACCGGGTGGGGCGAACTCGAGCAGTGGATCAAGGCGAACGGGCATGCGCCCGGCGAGGGTCTCTGGGAGTGCTACATCAAGGGCCCCGAATCAGGGCCCGATGCGTCGCAATGGAAGACCGGCCTCAATCGGCCGCTGCGCGAGTAGTCTCCCCCGTCTTGCGCTTCCAGAGTTTGCGGAGGCTTGCCCACTGCTTCCGCAGGAACAGTTCCGTGCGATCGAGAAATGTGGCGGCCCAGCGGAATTGCTGCGCAATGAGGGCCGCCCCGATCGCCACGACTGGAATGCCAGGGCCTGGAATCACGAGCAGCAGTGCACCTGCCGCAATCAGCACGATTCCAGCGACGGTAGACCCGACCTTCACCCACGGGCTTGCGTGTCGATTGGCCTCGTAGCGGCAGATAAATCGCTCTCCCGCAGCGCTCCTCTTGAACGTGCGCCAGTTCTGCTTCAACTTATCGAGCATCGGTCCCTCCGTATTCGCAATGGAGCGTGATCGACGGTAGTACCCCGGAAGCGTGAGCCTGGTCGGGACGACATGCAGCCGGCGGATCGAACCAGCAGAGACTGGTGTACCCAAGAAAATTGGTTCGGTCCGCATCGGTTTTCTGCCGCTCTGGCCGCTCCTGCCCCTCTTTCAGCTCTTGCCGCCCAGATAAGGAGACAGTGCCGTGCCCAACAACGACGAACTCCAGCGCGCGATGCAGGAATCGCGTGATCGCCTGAATGATCGTGGTGTCACCCTGACCGGACACGAATCCGCCAAGGAGCTTGTGACACTGCTCGAGGCAGTCGAGACCTTTGAAGTGGCAGTGGAGGCCAAGGGCGGCGACCTGATGGTCGATGAAGGGCCGGGCGGAAAGACCACCGAACCGGATGACCTCGACTTCGTGCTTCCGCAGCGCGCAAAAGGCGAATCGGTCGCGAGCTACCTGGTGCGTATCGGGGAGGCGACCTATCTCGTGGAGCACCATGGTGCGGTCAGCGAATAGCTTCAGGTGGTGAGGGAAGCAGGGCTCACCCTGGCCCTGCTTCTCTGCCTGACCGATTGCGCGACAGGCCAGGCGCCGGCGCATTCTGCACAACCTGCGGGATCGGTCGTATTCCCCGTCAGTTGCTCCGCCGCTGCGCAGCAGGAGTTCAATTCCGCAGTCGCCCTCCTTCACAACATGACGTATCCGCAGGCTCGACAGGCATTCGAGCATGTGGCGGTGACCGATCCGTCCTGCGCGATGGCTCACTGGGGCATCGCGATGACGCTCTTTCAGCCGCTCTGGCCTACGCGTCCCCAGTCAGCTGCACTGCAGCGCGGCTGGGACGAAACCCGGACAGCGCGGTCGCTCACTCCGCCTACCGAACGCGAGCGGATGTACATCGATGCCGTCGAGGCCTTCTTCGCCGAGCCGGCGTCGACCGACTACTGGCTTCGCATCCGGCGGTGGCAGCAGGCTCAATCCGCACTGCACGCCGCCTTTCCGGATGATCCCGAAGCCGCCGCATTTCACGCGCTGGCGCTGCTGGCGACGGCTCCGGCCGACACCGGCGCGCGGTCCGCGGCCGACAGGGCAGCGGCGATCCTGCTTGCGGTGTACCACAGAACCCGGATCACCCGGCCATGCACTACCTCATCCACGCCAACGACGTGCCTGGTCGCGAGCATGAGTCGCTCGAGATCACCCGCAAGTACGAAACAGAAGCGCCGGGTAATCCGCATGCGCTGCACATGCCCACGCACATTTTCGTCCGGCTGGGAGACTGGGATGGGGTGATCCGCGGCAACCTGCTCGCGGCCGACGCAGCCCTCGAGTATCCGGCGGGTGACCATGGTGAATACGTCTGGGATGAATTTCCCCACGCGATCGAGTTCCTGGTGTACGCCTACCTCCAGAAAGGGATGGATTCGGCAGCCGCGTCGCAGTTGCACCGGTTGCAGGAGACCAGGGGGCTCGAGCCGACATTCAAGACCGCATTCAACCTCGCGTCCACCCGGACGCGCTATGCCCTCGAACGCCAGGCATGGCAGGAGGCTGCAGCCATCGTCCCGCGTGAGCCCGTTTCCATCGACTGGGATCGTTTTGCGTGGCCCGAGGCCATCGCGACATTCGGCCACGGTCTCGGGGCTTTGCACCTGGGGCACGTCAATGCGGCGACGTCGGCCAGCGCGCGGCTCGCCGAGCTGAGTCCGGTGCACGGGAGGGTGGCGAGGGTTTGCGAGGAATATCGAGATCCTGCGGCTCGAGCTCAATGCGTGGCTTGCGCTCGCCTCGGGCGCGCGGGACTCGAGCGTGGCACTGATGCGCCAGGCGGCGGCGCTTGAGCTTGCGACGCCAAAGCACGCGGTCACCCCGGCTCCGACGCTGCCGGCAGAAGAACTGCTGGGCGACCTGTGATGGACAGCACCGTGCGGTCAGTGCGCTCGCGTCTACCAGCGGTCGCTCGCACTCTACCCGCAACGATTCAACAGCCTGCTGGGAGCGGCGCGGGCCGCGCGCGCCACGGGCGACTCGACGGGCGCGAAAGCCTTCTACCAGCAACTGCTCGACAATCTGCAGGCGCCGCGCGCGAGCCCGCAACATCAGAAGCGCGAAGCTTCACGAGCCGCCCATAGGGCGTTTCATTCTGCAACATCTTGCGCGCCCCGGAACCGGACCGTATTGCTGGTTGGGTGATGTCCTCCTGAAAAAATCCCACTGAGAGACAGCTCCATGTTCGCCCTGATCCGAGCAGCCTTCCTCCTCTGCTTCTGGTTCGGCCTGTACTACCTGCCGACGATCGTCGCCTTCCGTCGCAGGAGCCAGGGCAAACCAACGCTCCTCCCGCCCCCGAAAATCTTTTTCATCAACCTCATTTTCGGCTGGACCATCTACGGATGGTGGGTGGCAATGCAGTTGGCGATCCAGGATGTCGCGTCACCGGGGAGCATGGCGGCACGGCTGGCGACGGGGGTGACGCTTCGCACAACCCCATCGGAGCGACCGTTGTGCCCGCGCTGCAACGGAGCAGGAAAGGAAACGTGCTCGCGCTGTCATGGGCAGGGCGGCCAGAATACCCAGCCGCAGGGTGAGCATGGCACCTCACACTGGGAGCAATGCACGGCGTGTCATGGCAGTGGGACGCTGCAGTGCATGGGAGGATGTGGGGGCACGGGAAGACTCTAGCGCGCCGTGCCTCGCCTCCGGACGCAACAACTCGCCCAGAGACTTGTGACCGGCCTGGCCGCCCTGCTGTGCGTGGTGGCCTTCGACCGGCCCGTGCCGCAGACCGCGCTGCAGACGCCAGGGGTGGTCCCGAGCGGCCGGGTATGCAATGTCAGGAACTTCGGCCCCCCTCTCGCAACGGCTGGTCGCGCCGAGCCGATCCTGTTCACCATTACCGGTAACATCATCACCGACAGCGCGGGCAACCTCTACTCCACGAGCAACGTCGGCGGGAAGTACGGCGTCGGCACAATCTTCGAAGTGTCTCCGGCAGGGCAACTCACCGTACTTCATGATTTCATCAGGTACGACACGCTGGATGGCGCCGGCCCGCAGAGCGGGCTGGTGGACGGGCACGACGGCTATTTCTACGGCACCACGTACGGCGGCGGACTCGGCACCGGCACGCTGTTCCGCTTCAAGCCGGGGATGGCAAAGCCGCAGCTGCTCTTTCGGTTCCGCAACGGCAGCACCAGCAACATGCTCCCCGATTGCCCGAATCATCGCTGTCCCTTCACCGGGCGGCAGCGTGCCGACATTTCGGCAGGCTATCCCACAACGCCACCGGTCATCGCTGCCGGCGGGGTGATCTACGGCGTAACCGCCTACAGCAACAACCAGTATGGTGGGGTGCTCTATCGCACCGCGCCGCCGTACGACTCCGCCAGCTTTCACGCGCTGTGCATCTTCGACCAGCGGCTGCTGGCCGATACGGCGATGGCGCCCTTCGTCTGCAAGACGAAGGACTACTTCCCCAATGCCCTGCTGCTCGCGCCCGATGGCTCGACGCTCTATGGCACGACGCTCGGCGGGAACGGCAGCATCATTCGCGCGACGACGGGTGGCGACGTCACCAGCATCCACGAGTTCGACCTGGCGCACGGTTCCAAGCCCTACAACCTCATGCTGGCGAGCAACGGAAAGCTCTACGGCACCACCTCGAATGGTGGCGGCATGGGCGCCGGGACCGTGTTCCGGCTGGAGACTTCCGGCGACGGATTACTGGGTGGCGGCTTCACGATGATGACGTCGTTCCGCGTCGGGATCGTCGTCAACGGGGTCAACATCGGAACCTCCCTCCAGGGGCTCAACCCGGTCGGCGGCCTGGTCGAAGTGCAGCCGCCGGGAAGCGTCGAACCCTTCCTCTACGGCACGACCAAGTACGGCGGGAAAGGCGGGCGCGGAATCCTCTTCCGCATTCCCCTCGAGGGAGACAGCCTCAGTCTCAGGGTACTGCACGACTTCGACCTGTATACGACGGGGCGTACGCCGGTTATCGCAATGGTCCGCGGCGCAAAGGGATTGCTCTACGGCCTCACCTATCAGGGCGGGACGTACGACAACGGGGTGCTGTTCTCACTCGATCCGATCGTGCTCAACGACCAGACCAGCCACGACGCATTCTTCATCGGCGGCGTCCACGCCCTGAGTGACAACAAGGTGCTTATCTCCGACTCGATTGCGGAGGTGTGGACCGACGCGACCGCGGGCCAGTCGGGATACGACTCGACCGGTACCGTCAAGACGAACAGCATGGACCACGGAATCATTGTCCGGGGCCGCTGCCCCAACCCTCATATCGTGCAGTTCCTCTACCGGGAACGGATCTCGCCGCAGGGCCAGGCCTTGCCGGGGCTGGATTCCGTGGGCGCGCCGCCACTGCCCGGGCGGACCGATTGGACCGCCGAGACCTACCCGCTCACGACGAACACCAGCGACATCCACTGGCACACCGACAGCCCGAAGTTCCCGATGGGGCGTTACGAGCAGCGGAATGCCTATCTCGACCAGGGGAACGGATCGGGGCACCAGAGCACGCCGAACATGGCCGCCATCTTCGACCGGCCCAGCTTCGGTGTGTTCACCGATGCCAACCGGCCGTCGAGCATCTACCTGCCCGCGGGACAGAACGCCGACCTCACGAAGAGCGAGACCTGGCGTGCCACAGCCAGGGACTTCATCGTCTGCAACTGCCAGGTGTCGCGCGAGGTCTGGTGGTCGCGGGAGGTGCGCGGCGCCAAGGTATACTTCGCGCATATCAAGATCGTGAAGCCGGCACCCGATGCACTCGACTGGATCAACGCGCACCTGAAAAGCGACGGCTACGCACCAATACCATGACCAGGACGATGATATCACACACGGTGCGGGCGGCGACGCCGGCTGATCATGCGACGGTCGTCCGCCTGCTGGAGGCGGCCGGCCTGCCGCTCGCCGGGGTGCCGCGCGCCCTGGCAGACTTCTTTGTCGCCGAGAACGGGCAATGCGTGCTGGGCGTTGCCGGGCTGGAGCGGTATGGCGCGTACGCGCTGCTGCGGTCGGTGGCGGTGGACCCGGAGGTGCGGAGCAGCGGGATGGGGGCAGCGCTGGTGACGACGCGTCCTGCAGCATGCGGCAACACACGGCGCCGTGATGGTGTACCTGCTCACCACCACGGCGGAGTTCTACTTTCATCGCTTCGGCTTCACTCGCATCAGCCGGGCCGACGTCGCGCTTCCGGTCCGGGACTCGATCGAGTTCCGCGAGTCGTGCCCTGACTCAGCGGTGGTGATGCACCGGCCCCTGCCGCTCTAGCCCTGCTTCCCCAGCGACTGCTTGATGCGCGCCAGGTGATGGTAGCTGTGCCGCACGGCGTGATCCTCGAGCACGAACTGCGCGGTCATCGGCGCGTCGAAGCTCAGTGAAAATCCTGCCGCCGTATCCAGCTCGGCGTCCGTGAACTTCCGGATCGCGTCCGCGGCTTCCTTGCTGTTCTTCCGCAGGTGTTCGAGCGCCTCGGCCTTGGTGACGCTGGCCTTTTCCACGGCGTGCTTCGCGTTGATGTCCGCCACCACTTCCCAGGTGACACCCTCGACCGGCTTGCCGCCGGCGACGGTGCGGGCGACGTCGATCTCGATGGGGTACATGTTGGCCACGTGATGGACGATCACGCCCACCGTCCGCCCGTCACGCACCTTCGAGTTCCATTCCTTGTCGCTGAGTTCCTGCGCGAGTTTCTCCAGCATTGCGGCGCCCTTCTCGAGGCGGGCGGCAAGTGCATCAGCGCGATGACCCATGATCTTCTCCCTGGTTCTGGTTTTGCCGCTGCGCCCACGGCAAGTGACAAACTGCGGTGTGAATGTATGGGCCCGGAACGGGCCTGTCCAATATCGCGGCAGCATCGGTGTTGTGGGACGTTTGACCGGGGTGGCGCGGACAGGTACCGCGCTCATACCGTCAAGCAACCATGACTCACGCCGCTTCTCCAGTTGCCGACGACGCCCAGGCCGCCGAGGAGGCCGCACGCGACCGGTTCAAGGCCCTGGTCGCGAGATGCCAGGTGCTGTCGGAGACGCGCCCACGCCTCTACCGGCTGCGGGTCCTCGGTCTCGCGCTGCTCGGATATGCCTTCCTGATCGGGGCCGTGATCGTGCTGGCGATCCTGACCGTTGTGGTCGTCACCCTGCTCGCAATGCTCCGGGCCGGGGCGCTCGCTCGCTATGTCGCCGGGCCCGTTGCCGTCCTGATGGGCATGGTGGCGAAGGCGCTCTGGGTGCGGGTACCACCGCCCGTGGGGTATCCGGTGACGGCGAGACAGGCTCCGCGTCTCTTCGAGATGCTCGAGGAGGTGCGGAAGCAGGTGAAGGGCCCGCGGGTTCACCAGGTCCTGATGGACGGCAATTTCAATGCGGCGATCGTGCAGGTGCCGCGGCTCGGCGCGTTTGGCTGGCAGAAGAACCACCTGCTCATCGGGCTGCCGTTGATGGAGCTCGTCCCCGCTGACGAGTTCAGGGCCATTGTTGCCCACGAGATGGGGCACCTCGTGGGTGCGCACGGACGTTACGGCACCTGGATTCATCGCCAGCGCAAGTCATGGATGCAGCTGCTCGAGCGGCTCCACGCGGAGAAGAAAATGGCGGCCCCGGTCTTCAAGTCCTTCGCGGACTGGTACGGGCCGCTCTTCAACGCGCACACCTTCGTCATGGGGCGGGCTCACGAGTACCACGCTGACCGGCTCTCGGCGGAGGTGACGTCGACCCGGGTCGCAGCCAATGCGCTCACCCGTGTTGAAATCACGGGTATGTGGATGGACCAGGACTTCTGGCCCGTCATCCAGCGGCGCGTCCGCGAGGAACCCGAGCCATCCGCAGCCCTGTACCACGAGATTGGCCAGCGTGGACGCGTGCCCACCGACGCGGCCCAGGTCTCGGCGCGGCTGGAGAAGGGATTGGCCCGCGAGACCGCACTCAGCGACACGCACCCGAGCCTCAAGGCACGACTCGACGCGCTGGGAGAAGTGGCGTTGTCGCCGGCGCCGCTTCACCGGAGCGCCGCGGAAGAACTGCTGGAGCCCAACCTCGCCGAGTTCGAGAAGGAAATTACGCGTGGGTGGCACGACGCGGTCGTCGGAGAACTGGAAGACTGGTTACCAGGAGGCGGTTGCGGAGCGGAAGCGGATGGCGGAGCTGGAGGCGCTCGAGGCGAAGGAGCCGCTCAGCACCGCATTGCGCTGGGAACGCGCCTGCCTGTTCTCGCTGGATGGGCGCGTCACCGAGTACCAGTCGCATGGTACAGCAGCTGGTGACCGACGCGCCCGAGTTTCCGTCAGCGCAGGCGGCATGGGGCGTGATCTGCTCAACCGGGGCGAGGAAGAGGGGCTGCAGTACGTGGACCGTGCGATTGCCACGGATGGAATCAACCCGGTGCCATCCTGTCATGCGGCGTACGCCTACCTCGACGAGCGCGGTCGCACCAGCGAAGCCGTGGCGTACGGAAAGGTCATCTACGCGTACCAGGAGAAGCAGCAGGCGGCGCGGCAGGAACGGGCAACGTACACCGAACGTGATGCGATCGAGCCGCACGGGCTTTCGGAGGAAGACCTGCAGCTGCTGCGGGACGCGCTCAAGAAGCTGCCCGAGGTCCAGAGTGCCTTCCTGGCCAGGAAGCAGTTGCAGCACTTCCCCGAGTCGCCGGTGTACGTGGTCGCCATGCGGATGCGGAAGAGGTTCCTGAACCGGAAGGCCGATGTGCTCCGGGTGCGAAAGGCAGTGCTGGAGGCACTGCCCTTCGCCGACCGCTGGTATTGCCTGTCACTGGACCTGCTGTCGTGGCGCGGGAGGAGGAAGTTCGAGAAGGCGGTTGGGCCGCCGTTTTACGTCGCGGATGGTTGATCCTCCGACACTCTCCCTACCACAACCCCGTATGGAATGAATCAAGCCGGCACGCTCCGCGCCGGCCTGCCCTGCTCTCCATGCGAGGTCCCGATGCTCCTGTTCACCGCGCTCATCCTGGCGGCCACCGGCGGTACGCTCCCGTCCGGCCGCGGGCCTGATCCCCAGCCGTTCGCGATCACCGGCGCCACCGTGATCACCATGACGAGCAAGGAGCCGCTCCGGAACGCGACGGTGGTGGTGCGCGGTGGACGGATCGCGGCGGTAGGGCCGGCGGCGAGCACTCCCGTGCCCGCAGATGCCCGGCGCATCGACGGGCGGGGCATGTACCTCATGCCCGGCCTCACCGACATGCACGCGCACCTCTTCTCCGACGAGTATGCGCCCCACTCGGCGGCTCCGGCGGAGCTGGGACTCTACCTGGCGCTCGGCACCACGTCCGCGCGCATCCAGATCGGCCGGCCGCAGCATCTCGAGCTGCAGCGCGCGTGCGCGAGGGGACGCTGCCGGGTCCCCGGCTCTGGGTGTCGTCGCCGCAGCTCTCGGGCGACTCGGGAGAGAACACGCTGCTGGTGCGCGACACCGCCGAGGCGCGCGCGGCGGTGCGGGCGGCGAACACGTAGGGGTACAACTTCATCAAGCTCACCACCAACATCACGCCCGAGGTGTTCGCGGCCGTCATGGCGGAAGCGCAGGCCCTGGGAATGCGGGTGACGGGGCACGTGGACCCGCGGGTGGGCGTGCCGGCAGCGCTCGCCGCGGGCCAGCAGATCGAGCATCTCGACAACTACATGGAGACGGTGCTCGCCGACTCGGCGCCGAGCCGCGTGTCGGTGAGTGACGTGGGCGCGTACCGGGCGGAGAACTGGAACTCGCTCGCGTATGTCGATGAGGCAAAGCTCGAGGCGCTTGCGGGGGCCACGGCGCGGGCAGGCGTGTACGTCACGCCGACGCTCGGCGTTCTTCAAGACCTTTTTTGCGACCGAGTACACCGACGCGGAGATCAAGGCGCGGCCCGACTATGCGTACTTCCCGGCAGCCTACCTGGGACCGTGGGAGCGCTCACGCACCTTCTACTGGAAGAACCCGGCGACGCCAGCGCAGCGTGCGCGCTACCAGCAGCATCCGGAACCGGATGGTGAAGGCGATCGTGGACTCGGGCGGCGAGGTGATGGCCGGTTCGGACGGACCGGGCGGGCTCATGGCGTACGGATGGATGCTCCATCGCGAGCTGCAGGCGCTGGTGGCGGCGGGGCTGACACCGTACCAGGCGCTCCGCGCGGCGACCGTGGTACCGGCGATGTGGCTCGGCGTGTCCGACGAGCAGGGGACGATTCAGGTGGGCAAGCGGGCCGACATGCTGCTGCTCTCCGCGAATCCGCTCACCGATATCGCGAACACGCTGTCGATCGTTGGCGTGGCGGCCGGTGGGTGGTACGACTCGGCGGCGCTGGAGTGCTGAAGGAGAAGGCGAGGGTGGCGATCACGGCACCCAGATGACGAGAAGCGACGCGGCCGGTCAGCACGCGGACGACAGCAGGAAGTGCTCGCCGTGGTGCAGCGGCTGTTCGATGCGATGCGCACCAAGGACACGGCGGCGATGCGCCAGGTGTTCGACTCGCAGGCGGTCCTGGTGGGCATGCGCCTGGTCGGGACGGAAGCCGCCGTACGTGCAGCGTATCACGTGGGCGGAATTTGCGGCGTTCATCGCCCGGGACACGCGGGGGGACTGGACGGAGCGCGCGTTCAATCCGCAGGTCCGGATTAGCGGCACGCTCGCAACAGTCTGGGCGGAGTACGACTTCCATCTCGGGCAGAAGTTCAGTCACTGCGGGGTGGACGCGGTGCAACTGCTCAAGACTGCGCAGGGTTGGAGGATCGTGTCGATCGCCGACACGTTCGTGCAGGAGGGGTGCGAACCAGAACGCCAATAACTCCAGCGAACCGCACTTGATTCCTGCTTGACCCCTGAAGCGCATGGTGAAAAGGCAAGCTTCTGCAACGAGCCTTTCATCCTTCAGGGGAGCCAGACACATGCCGAGCGTGAAGAAAGCGGCAATCGCGCACTTGGCCATTCTCGGGCTGTTGCTGGCAGCGGCGCCCGCGGCCGCTCAAGGCAACATCAAGCAGGACAGTTTGTGCTTCGGCGTCGGTCGCGGCGTCGGCTGGGCGAAGTACAATGGTGATGCGACCGACGGCACGACCAATCAGGGTTCTCGGGGACGCTCCGGCTCGGCGGTCATGTGAAGCCGAACTGGCTCATTGGCAGAAGTTTACAACGGCTGGCTAAAGACGCAAGGATGGGGCGACGTACACCTGGGGCTCGCTGATGGCCACGACCTATTGGTATCCGGGCAAGTCTCTGCCCCTCTATCTCAAGGGCGGTCTCGGCTACATATACACGTCGATCGGCGATTGTACGACGATTTTTCGTCGAATCACTTTCGCCTTCCAGGTCGGCACGGGCCACGACCTGAAGATCACCCAGATGGCGATCACCTTCTACGCCAACTGGATCAAGGGTTCAGCGGCTCGCTCAAGTTCGATGGCGACGCCATCGCAGATGTCAGTTCCGTCGCTTTTGCAGATCGGCGCGGCGTTCTGGCTTCTACCAGCTGCACCCGCTGCATTTGGCTAAGCAGTGCCAGGCGCGGCGACAGGATTCCGTAAGCCGCGCTCTGGCCGGCGGGCTATTCGCGAGCCCTCCCCTCCGTCGATCCTGGTGCCAGATATAACTCGCCGGTTCCCGCCATGACGACGATCGACGGCCGAAGCACGTGCAGTACCTCAATGGTCACATCCTGTGCCAGAGCATCCGGCAGCCGGCACGCGTTTTTTTGTACCTGCTTGCCGAGAGAGGCGGCCGAGCCTACCGTGTACTCCCACACAATGCCTGGGAGGACTCGATGCGCCCTCATGAGTGGAGAATTGAACGTGCGGGGGCCCACCTGGGGACCGAATGAGACAAGGGCGCGCTGGCAACTGACACCTGAGAAGTTCGAGATGAGTGAAGGCAAGCTATCTCTGGGATGACGGGCAGCAGAACCACCCTCCTTGGTCTTCTGCCTGAGCGAAGAAGCGTCGGCGCTGATGCAGCTGTACGACTCGGCGACCCGGCAGTGTGGCGTGCGGCAATTGCGAGACTGGAGTGAATTGCCATCAAAATGATATGGATTGCATCGCGGCTCAGCGGGTGGAGCGAACCGTCTGGGCAGGTTAGGCGCGCTGGCTAGACGGAGCTCGACGTTCCGAAGGGAAGCCCCCGGAGCTCAAGACAATCATTCTACCGCCCGTTAGCACCTCCGCCTTCCACGTCTCTTGGCGGCGTGCCCTCAGTGCTTCCCAGGTAGTTCTGCGAAGAGGGTACACTAACGAAGCCGTTACGTCATCAGCGTCGAAAACGGAGGCGTAGGCGAGGACCTGATGAAGGTCGGCCCGATGCGCCTCTCTAAGCTCCTTCTGAGGCCGCTCGCCACCCTGCCGGCGCCGATCATCGGCTTGACAACGATGACACCCGCCATGCCCGTGCCGCTCGGCCCGCCGTGGTTCGTGCAGTAGAAGGTGTAGTTGCCGGAGGTCGGAAACGCGTACGAGTAGACGAACGGTCCATCCTTGAGGCTCCCCGACCCTGGGGGCTCGACTCCCCACCGGCGTCACGCTGTACCCACCGCGCCGTCGTACCAGAGCCATGTGGCGGTCTGCCCCCGCTGAATGGTCTGCGGCACGGGACTGAACGCATTGTTGACCACCGAGACGACGGCGTTGGCCGCCGGCACCACAAAGGCGTTGACCGAGACCGTGGGGCCGTTGTCCACGGTGATCGCGCCACCGACGGCGCGGGGATCCGCACCTGATGGCGGAGTCCGGTTGCCTTCGCGATACCGTCGGAGCCGGTGGTGACGGTGGCCGGCGTGAAGGTGCCGCTGGTCGCGGTGAAGTGAACGACCGCCCCCGCCTCGGCCTTGCCGCCGCGACCGATCAAGAGGCCGATCTCGCCGGGCAGCGGACTGCCCGGCGGCGCCCACTGGTTGTTGCCCGCGCTGGCCAGGATGACGAAGGGCGAGTTGGGGTCGGCCGGCGTAGATCCGGCGCAGGCGGCTATGCCGATACAAAGCGTTGCGAGGAATTTCGGGTATGTACGGCGGCGGTACGGCAGGAGCATCGAGCGTCCGGGTGTGAGGGCGTATGGAGTATGGCTGGGGGGCCACTGGAGGACGCCAGCAGCAGCGCATCGATGCGCGAAACCCCCGCCGACGCACCGCGCCGACGGGGGTTCCT